>NZ_WVZN01000046.1 GCF_011772445.1 Hydrogenophaga sp.
GGCGTCGGCATCGGCGCCGCGCGCGCTCTGGACCCGCATGGACCTGCCCGGCTCGGCGCCGGGGCGCCGCGTGCCCGTGCTGCGGCGTGAGGCCTCGGCGGGCGCGGGCGCGCCGCGCGTGGTCGTGGTGCCCGGTTCGGGCTGCGACGGCCTGGGCCCCATTGCCCCGGCCTACTTCGAGGGCCTGGAGCGCGCGCAACTCTGGGTGCTGCACAAGCCTTTCACCAACCCCTGGGTTCGCACCGCGCCCGAGCGCTGCGGCGAGGCCTTCGCGCGCGACGACCGGCCCAGCCGCTGGCAGGCCGATGCACTGGCCGCGCTGGCCGCGCTGCGCGCGCGCGAACCCGAGCGGCCGACCTGGGTGGTGGGCATCTCGGAGGGTGGCGACCTGCTGCCCGCGTTGGGCCGGGCCCTGGGCCCGTCGCTGCGCGGCCTGGTGCTGCTGTCGGCCACGGGGCTCGATCCGGCCGACACGCTGCGCCTGCAGGCGCAGCGGCTGGGCCAGGCCTTCGCCTGGGACGAGATCCGGACGGCGAGCCGCAGCGCGCGCCCCGACGAGGAGTTGCTGCACGGCCGCAGCCTGGGCCACTGGCGGGACCTGCTGGCCTGGCGCCTGTTCGGGCCCCTCACGGCCGAGCCCTGGACGCTGTGGCACTGGTGGGGCGAGGCCGACGCCTTGATTCCCCCTGAGGCCCACGAGCGCTTCGCGCGCGAGGCGGCCGATCGCCCGGTGCGCCTGTGCGCGCGGCGCTGGGCCGGGGCCGACCACGGCCTGCACCGGCCGGCCGGCGGCCCGGTGCAGCCCGCGCTGTGGCGGGTCCTCCTGGCCGCCGATGGGGCCGGGGGCACGGACTGCGGTCCGCCCTAAGGCAGTGCCAGATCCGTCGCCGGCGCGGGCAGCTCCACGAAGAAGGTGCAGCCCTGGTCGGGCGCCGTTTCGCACCACAGCCGGCCCCCGTGGCGTTGCACCACGCGCTGCGCCAGCGCCAGGCCCATGCCCACGCCGTCGTAGTCCATGGAGTGGTGCTGGCGCTGGAACATCACGAACAGCGACTTGGCCTTGGCCAGGTCGAAGCCCACGCCGTTGTCGCGAACGAAGAGCGTGCGCACCCCGCCCACGGTGGGCAGCTGCCCCACCTCGATGCGCGCCTGGGGCACACGGCGCGTGAACTTGGCCGCGTTGTCGAGCAACTGGCCGAAGACCTCGGCGAGCAGGATCGGATCACCCGCCACCACGGGCAGCGCCGGGTCGATGACCCACTCGATCTCGCGCGGTGCGTTCTCGGCCCGCAGGCGGCCCACGATGCCCATGATCAGCGGCGTGAGCGAGACCGGCACCGGCTCGATGGCCACGCGGCCCAGGCGCGCGTACTCCAGCAGGCCGTCGATCATCTGGCCCATGCGCTTGCCGGCGTTGCCGATGGCGGTCTGGAACTGCAGCAGCTCGTGGTGCTGCGCCGGGTCCAGCCCCTCTTGCGTCAGTGTGACGTACTGGCCGATGTGGCGCAGCGGCGCGCGCAGGTCATGTGCCACCGTGTAGGAGAAGGCGTCGAGGTCGCGGTTGGCCGCGTCGAGCTGTCGGGTGCGCTCGGTCACGCGGTGTTGCAACTCCTCGTTCAGGCGCGCCATCACGTCGGCCAGGCGCTTGGACTCGGTGAGGTCGCGCGTGATGACCGAGACGCCCTGCAGCTCGCCCTGTTCGTTGCGCAGGGCCGTCAGCGTGGCGTGTGACCAGAAGCGCGTGCCGTTCTGCCGGTGGCTCCAGCCCTCGTGCTCGGCGTGGCCTTCCTCCAGGCACACGTCCAGCATGACCTGCGTGTCGGCCCCGGCGAGTTGTTCGTCCTGTGGCTCGAACAGCGCGTCCAGCGAGCGGCCGAGGATCTGCCCGCGATCGAAGCCGTGCAGGCGCTGCGCGCTGTCGGTCCAGTCGGCCACGCCGCCGTCGGGGTCGAGGAAGAAGATGGCGTGGTCGCGGATGGCGTGCGACATCAGGCGAAAGCGCTGCTCGCTGGCGTGGAGCTCGGCGCTGCGCTGGGCCACGCGTTCTTCGAGGTCGAGGTTGGCGTTGAAGACGAAGTCTTCGGTGCGGCGGCGCTCGGTGATGTCGATGAGCTCGATGAAGAAGCCGTGCACGCCGCCATCGTGGCTGTCGGGCAGGTAGTGCACCTCGTAGTAGTGGGGCGTGCCGTCCGCGCCGGGGCGCTCGGCTTCGTGGCTCAGCGATTCGCCGTTGAGCGCCTTGGCCACGCGCGGCAGCACCTCGGGCAGCACCTCGGGCGAGAGCACGCGGCTGAGGTCGATGCCGATGACTTCGTCGGGACTCAATCCGTAGCCGGCCGCGTAGGCGGCGTTGCAGAAGCGGCAGACCAGGTCCTTGTCGTAGTAGGCCAGGCGCGAGGGCGTGCGGTCGGTGATGGCCTGCAGCAGGCGCAGGCGGGCGATGATCTGGCGTTCGATGCGGTCGCGGCCCGTGACGTCGACCGCGGCGGTGTGCGAGCGCAGGAATCGGCCGCTCGCGTCGCGCACCGCATGAGAGATCAGCTCCACGGTGAAGAAGGCGCCGTCCTTGCCGAACAGGCGCAGCGTGATGGGAAGCGCGCGGCCGTGCGTGCGGAGTTCGTGCAGGTGGTCGCGCAGTTGCCGCAGGTCGCTCTCGTCGCGCAGGTGGGCGAGTGTGGGGAAATCCGCGCCGGCCCCGCTGGACAGGCCCTCGATGTCCGCCCGGTTGTGGCCGAGCCAGCCGAGCAGCGTGTCGTTGATGGCCTGCACGCGCAGGCCCGTGTCCAGTGCGAGCAGGCCGCAGGGCGCGTCGTCCCACAAGGCATGGCCTTCCACGATCGCTCGCTCGCTGCTGGCTGGTTGCATGTCTGGCCTCCCACCCGCGTCGTGGCGCGGGTCCTTGTGTGGGGTGCATCCCCGGAAAGGGCCACTCTAGCGGCCGATCGCCAGGCGTGCAAATCGCCCGTGGCGGGAGGCCCGCGTCCGGGTTCGGGCGGTCGGCGCGTGGCGGGTCTCAGGCCACGCGTTCGAGCCCTGCCTCGGCCATGGCCGCCGTCGGCACCACCGCGCGCTCGCCCAGGTAGGCCGCGGCCAGCGCCCCATCGGCCGCGATCTCGGCCGCGGTGCCCTGGGCCACGATGCGCCCGCCCTCCATCACATAGGCGCGGTCGGCCAGGGCCAGCGCCAGGCCGGCCATCTGGTCCACCAGCAGCAGGGTCATGCCCTCGCGTCGCAGGCGGTCCAGCGCGGCGAACAGCTCGGCGATGACCTTGGGCGCCAGGCCGAGGGAGGGCTCGTCCAGCAGCAACACGCGGGGGCGCGACATCAGCGCGCGTGCGATGGCCAGCATCTGCTGCTCTCCGCCCGATAGCAGACCGGCGCGCTGGTGCAGGCGCTCGCGCAGGCGCGGGAAACGCTCGAGCTGTTCTTCGACGCGCGCCTCGCGGTCCTCGGGCCGCAGGAAGGCGCCGAGGCGGATGTTGTCGAGCACGCTCAGCTCGGGGAACACCTGCCGGCCCTCGGGCACCAGCACCACGCCGCGCGCCACCACCTGCTCGGCGCCGAGCTCGTGCAAGGCCGCGCCGTCCAGGTGGATGCCACCGCGCACCGGGCGGTGCAGGCCCGCTATCGCTTTCATGAGCGTGGACTTGCCGGCCCCATTGGCGCCCAGCAGGGCCACGGCCTCGCCGCGGCGCACGCGCAGGTCGATGCCGTGCAGCACGGGCTCGGCGCCGTAGCCGGCGACCAGGGCGCCGACGCCCAGGGCTTCCTCGCTGTCCAGCGGTACCCGCGCCTGCGCTGCGACGCCAGCGTCGAGGCCCTCGCCAAGATATGCGGCCTGCACGGCCGGGTCGGCCTGCACCTCGGCCGCCGTGCCCGCGGCCAGGCGCTCGCCCGCGTCCAGCACCACCACCTGGTCGCTGATGTCCATGACCAGGGCCATGTCGTGCTCCACCAGCAGCACGGCCAGGCCGGCGTCGGCGATGCGGCGCAGCAGCGCGCCCAACCGTTCCTTGTCCTCGCGCGAGAGGCCGGCGGCCGGCTCGTCGAGCAGCAGCGCGTCGGGATCGGTGGCGAGGGCGCGCGCCACCTCGACCAGGCGGCGGTCCACGTGCGGCAGGTCGGCCGCCAGGGTGTGCGACGAGCCGGTGTAACCGCAGAAGGCCAGCAGCTCGCGCGCGCGCCGCAGGTGCCCGGGTGCGCGGCGGCGCGACGCGCCCAGCAGCGGGCCCAGGCGCCCCCGTCCCATGGCCAGCACCACGTTGTCGAGCACGCTCAGCGAACCGAAGAGTTGGGAGGTCTGGTAGGTGCGCGCCACGCCGGCCCGCGCGATGCGCACCGCCGACTGGCCCGCGAGTTCGCGCGCGCCGAGCGAGAAGCCGCCCGCCGTGGGCTGGTAGAAGCCACCGAGCACGTTGAGCGCGGTGGACTTGCCCGCGCCGTTGGGCCCGATCAGGCTGGTCACCTGGCCGGCCTCGGCGCGCAGGCTCAGGTCGCCCACCGCGCGCACGCCGCCGAACTGCATGGTGATGCCTCGGGCCGCCAGGCCGGCGCGCGCGCGTGCGTGCAGGCCCAGTGCCGCCGCGCCGGGCTCGGCCGCCGGTGGGGCCGCGGGCCACAAGCGCACGCGCAGGCGCTGCAGGCCGCCGACCACGCCGTCGGGCGCGGCCCACAGCACCACCAGCAACAGGGCGCCGAAGAACAGCAGGCGGTACTCCTCCAGGCCCGACAGCAGCTCGGGCAGCAGGCCCACCACCACGGCACCCACCAGCGGCCCGGCCACCGATCCCGCGCCGCCCAGCATCACCACCAGCACGAACAGAATGGACTGCAGGAAGCCGAAGGTGTGCGGCGTGACGAAGCCCGACAGCGGCGCGAACAGCGCGCCCGCGGCGGCGGCCAGCACGGCCGACACGGCGAAGGCCACGGTCTTGATGAACAGCGGGTTCAGGCCGATCGATTCGGCGGCGGTTTCGGCGTCGCGCACCGCGCGCAGGCCCGCGCCCCAGGTGCCGCGCGACAACCAGGCGTAGCCCGCGAGCGCGACACCCACCGTGGCGATGGCCAGCAGGGCGACCGCGCGCTCGCCCTGCGCGAAGCCCAGCGAAGGCGCTGCCAGGCCCATGATGCCGTTCTGCCCGCCGGTGAGCGCGCCGGCCTCCACGATGCCGTGCTCCACGATGAAGCCGAAAGCGATGGTGACCATGGCCAGGTAGGGCCCCTTCACGCGCAGCGCCGGCAGCGCCAGCAGCGCGCCCGCGCAGCCGCCGAGCAGCGCGGCCACGGGCCAGGCGGCCCAGAAGCTCCAGCCGGCCTGGGTGGTGAGGATGGCCACCGTGTAGGCACCGATGGCGTAGAAGCCCACGTGGCCGAAGGACACCTGACCCGACAGGCCGAGCAGCACGTTCAGGCCGATGCCCACGATGGCCAGCAGGGCCACGTTGGCGAGCACGAAGACCCAGTAGCCGTTGACGGTGAGCGCGAGCACGGCGCCCACGGCCAGCAGCGCCAGCACGGCCGCGATCTGCGACGGCGTGCCCAGGCCCAGCGGGCGGGGCGTGGTGCGGGAAACGGCAAGGCTCATACCTTCTTCACCTCCGCGCGGCCGAACAGGCCGTTGGGGCGCCAGGCCAGCGCCGCGATGACCAGCGCGAAGCTGAGGATCTGCGTGTAGCCCGAGCCCAGCGTGGCGGTGATGGTGGCCTCGGCCAGGCCGAAGATCAGGCCCGCGATCATCACGCCCCAGGCGCTGGTGATGCCGCCCAGGATGGCGACCGCGAAGGCCTTGAGGCCGAACAGCGTGCCCATGTCGGCCGCCACGTTGAACAGCGGCGCGATGAGCACGCCCGCGATGCCCGCGAACAGCGCCGACAGCGCGAAGGCCAGCGCCACCGCGCGCCGGATGGGAATGCCCATGAGCCGCGCGGCCGCGCGGTTCTGCACCGCCGCCAGCAGGGCCGTGCCCCAGCGCGTGCGACGCGACAGGGTGTGCAGCAGCGCGGCCAGCGCCAGACCCACCACGGGGATGAGCAATTGCAGCGGGTACACCCCCAGCCCCAGGCCACCGATCTCCAGCGGCGACTGGGCCAGGGGCGAGGCCAGGCTGCGCGGCTCCTTGCCGTAGGTGAACATCACCAGGTTGTCGAGCACGATGCCCAGGGCCACGGTGGCCATGAGCCAGGCGTCGGAGCCGCGGTTCACGAAAGGCCGCACCGCGAGCCATTCCACCAGCAGGCCGTAGAGCGCGCACAGCGCCAGCGCCAGCGCGATGGCCGCCCACAGGGGCCAGCCGAAGGTCTGCGCGAAGCTGAAGGTGAGCACCGCGCCCAGCATCATCGAGCTGCCCTGGGCGAAGTTGACCGTGCCGCTGACGGCGTAGGTCACGTAAAAGCCCAGGGCCATCAGGCCGTACATGCTGCCCAGCCCGAGGCCGCTGATGAGCGCGGAGATCGCCAACATATGAAGTTCCTTGGTTCTTCAGTGAACGACCCGCCGCCGGGCCGCCCCAAGGCGGGTCAGCCCCCTCGGGGGGCAGCGACCCGCGCAGCGGCGGAGCGTGGGGGCTTAGTTCGTGGTCATGCCCACGGGCACGATGCGGTTGTCGATGAACTGCGCCCACACGTAGTCGCTGCTCAGCACCGCGTCGTGCTGCGTGGCGCTGAAGGGCTTGTCGTAGGTCTTGATGAGGCCTTCGTACTTGCCGATCTTGTAGAAGCCCTGGCGCACCGCGTCGCCCTCGGTGGAGCCGGCCGCCGCGATGGCCAGCGCCGCCAGGTGCGTGCCGTCGTAGGCGTTGGCCACGCCCACGGCGGGCGTGATGTCGGCCGGGCCCTTCACGTTCGGGTACTTGGCCACCATGGCCTTGATCACGCGCTCGCCCACCGGCGACTGCTTGCCGAAGAAGCTGTAGGTCTGCACGAAGTGCACGTCCTTGCCGCTGGGGCCGGCGAGTTCGGTGAAGCGCCCGCCCGCCGGGCCCCAGTGCGAGACCACGGGCACCTTCCAGCCCATGCGGTCGAGCGACTTGACCACCTGCGCCGAGGGGCCCACGTTGCCCACCATGAAGAGCACGTCCGCGCCGCCAGCCTTCAGGCGCGTGAGCTGCGGCACCATGTCCACGTCGTTGGCCTCGAACTTCTCGATGCCCGCGGGCGTCACGTTCTTCGCCGCCATGGCCGCCGCCAGGCCTTTCTGGTTGCTCTCGCCCCAGGGGTTGTTCACCAGGATCAGGCCGGGCTTCTTCGCGCCGAAGGTCTTCTGCGCGTAGGCCAGCATGCCCTCGTCGACGATCTCGTCCACCGCCGAGACGCGGAAGGCGAAGTTGGGGTTGGCGCCGTTCTTCGTGATGCCCGTGCCCGCGGCCCAGGGCCCCATGAAGGGCACCTTCTCCTGGTTCATCAGTGGCACGATGGCCATGGACACCGGCGTGTCCAGACCGCCGAAGACCACGGCCACCTTCTCGCGGTAGATGAGTTCGCGCGCGGCCACCACGCCCTTGGCGGGGTTGGCCTCGTCGTCGCGGCGCACCAGTTCCAGCTTGCGGCCCAGCACGCCGCCCTTGGCGTTGATCTCGTCGATGGCGATCTGCATGCCGCGCGTGATGGCCTCGCCGGCCAGGGCGGACTGGCCCGACAGCGCGGTGACCAGGCCGAACTTGATGGGCTCGTTGGCGAGCGCCGCGCCGCCGAACGAGGCCGCCGCGAGGGCGATGCCAGCCGCCAGCGCGCCGCGCCGGGTGGGGAAGGAGGAGAAGAGGGACATGGCGGGGACTCCTGAAAAGGGGGACGGGGACGGTGGGGGGAAACGCTGCGCCCGGTCGCAAGTCCTGTGCCAGTGTTCTCAATTTTGCTTTTGTGGTGTTTTCATTCCTGAATATGGATTGTTGACAATCTGGCACACGACTTGCGAACACACCGATAGCGTGCCGGCGCGGGTCCGTGTCGGTGCGAAACGCCCCAGGCCGGTGCGCCGCACCGGCCGCGATCCGTGGAGCCGCCCCATGTCCGACACCGCTGTCCCCACAGCCCAGCTCACGCCCGCGCAGGTCGTGGACGAGTACCTGCGCATCCTCATGGTCCCCGACCCGGCCGGCGCGCGGCGCTTCGTCGCGCCGGGCCTGCGCATCCGCTTCACTGGCCACCGCGAGATGGCCGACCCCGCCGAGTGCGCGGCCTTCAACGCGGGCCGCTACCGCTGGGTGAAGAAGCGCATCGAGCGCACCGAAACCGTGGCCGGTGGCAGCGCGGCCGAGACCGTGGTCTACAGCCTGGGCACGCTGTACGGTGAATGGCCGGACGGCACGCCCTTCGAGGCCAACCGCTACGTGGACCGCTACGTGGTCAGCCACGGCCTCATCACCGAGATGCAGGTGTGGAACGACAGCGCCGAGTGGCTGCTGGAGCCCTCGCTGAACCGGAGGCCGCTGAAGTGACTGCCCAGTACCTCGGCCCCCTGCCGGACCACGGCCGCTTCCCTTACCGCGCCATCACGCAGCGCCCGCATTACCGCTGGCCCAACGGCGCAGGCCTGGCGGTGTACATCGGTTTCAACATCGAGCACTTCGCCTTCGGCGAAGGCCTGGGCGCCGCCATCGGCCCGGCATCGCCGCAACCCGACGTGCTCAACTTCAGCTGGCGCGAGTACGGCAACCGCGTCGGCGCCTGGCGCTGCCTGGAGCTGTTCGACAGCCTGGCCCTGCCCACGGCCGTGCTCATCAACACCGCGCTCTACACGCATTGCCCCGAACTGGTGGCCGCCTTCGTGGCGCGCGGCGACGAACTCGTGGGCCACGGCCACAGCAACGCCGAGCGCCAGGCCGCGCTCGACGAGGCCGGCGAACGCGCGCTGCTGGCGCACTGCCGCCAGCAGATGCGCGTGCACAGCGGCGTGGAGCCGCGTGGCTGGTTGTCGCCCTGGATATCCGAGAGCCGGCTCACGCCCGACCTGCTGGCCGAGACCGGCTACCACTACACGCTCAACTGGTGCCACGACGACCAGCCCGTGCCCATGCGCACGCGCGGCGGGCAGACGCTGTGGTCCGTGCCCTACCCGCAGGAGCTCAACGACATTCCCATGATCGTGGCGCGCCAGATGGACGGAAAGGACTTCGCGCAGATGATCGTGGACAACACCGACGAGATGCTCGATCAGGCGCGCGCCCAGCCGCTGGTGATGGGCATCGCGCTGCACCCCTACCTGGTGGGCCAGCCCTACCGCCTGCGCCACCTGCGCCGCGCCCTGCAGCACCTGGCCGCGGCGCGCGACCGGGGCGAGGTCTGGTTCACCACGCCCGGCGAGATCGCCCAACACATGGCCACGCTGGCCGCGCACGAACCCAAGGCATTGGCATGAGCGCCGCCGGGCCGTTCCCAAGGCGCTCAGCCCCGCAGTGCGCAGCACGGAGGATTGTTCAGTGACCACCTTTCCCATTGAAGACAGCGTCGGCGCCTGGGTGCCGCACGGGCGTTTCGTCGTCGACGGCGCGCCGCAGGGCCCGCTGAGCGGCCTGAGATTCGCGGCCAAGGACGTGTTCCACGTCGCCGGCCACCCCACGGGCGCGGGCAACCCGACCTGGCTGGCCACCCACCCCGTGCCCACGGCGCACGCGCCCGTGGTCGAGCGCCTGCTCGGCGCCGGCGCCACGCTCATGGGCAAGGTGCTCACCGACGAACTGGCCTACAGCCTGCACGGCGACAACGCGCACCTGGGCACGCCGCTGAACACGCGCTACCCGGACCGCGTGCCCGGCGGCTCGTCCAGCGGCTCGGCCGCGGCCGTGGGCGCGCGCCTGGTGGACTTCGCGCTCGGCACCGACACCGGTGGCTCCACCCGCGTGCCCGCCAGCTACGGCGGCCTGTGGGGCCTGCGCACCACGCACGGCCTGGTCAGCGCCGAGGGCCTGGTGCCGCTGCACCCGTCCTTCGACACCGTCACCTGGCTGGCGCACGCTTTCGACAGCTTCGAGCGCGTGGGCCGCGTGCTGCTGCCCGCCAGCGCCTGGTCGCCGCGCCGCGTGCTGCTGCCCATGGACGCCTGGGAACTGGCCGACCCGCTGTTCGCCGATCCGCTGGCGCGCGTGCGCGACGCACTGGCCGCGCGCCTGGGCGTGGTGCCCGAGGCCTCACGCTGGGCCGGCGAGCAGGCCCTGGCCGACTGGCGCCAGGTCTATGCCACGGCCGGCGCGCACGAGGGCTGGCGCGTGCACGGCGGGTGGATCACCTCCGCGCAACCGTCGTTCGGCGAGGCCATCGCCGGGCGCTGGGCCGGCGCCAGCCGCGTGAGCGATGCGCAGGCCCAGGCCGCGCAAGTGCAGTGGGCGCGCATCCGCGCCGCCGTGCGCGACCTGCTGGGTGAGGACGGCGTGGCCGTGCTGCCCTCGGCCGCCAGCCTGGCACCGCGCCGCGACGCCGCGCCCGCCGAGGTGGACGCGGTGCGTTTGCGCACCATGGCCATCACCTGCATCGCCGGCCTGGCGGGCCTGCCGCAGGTGAGCCTGCCGGTGGACACGCCCGAGGGCGAGGTGGTGGGCGTCTCCCTGCTCGGCGCGCCCGGCAGCGACCTCGCCCTCATCCGCCTCGCGGGCGAGATCCACGCCGCCCTCTGACCCCGCCATTTGGTGCAGACTGCGCGCCATGCCGAACGCCGCCGCCCCGTCAAAGAAAAAGCCGCCGCGCCGCGCCGCCACCCGCGCGGCCGATCTCGACCTCGACCCGCCCGCCCCGCGTGCCGCCGGTGCGCTGGCCGACGCCGAGGGCGACGACGTCGAGGCGCGCATCTACCGCGCCGTGTTCGAGAGCGTGATGAGCCAGCGCCTGCCGCCCGGCACCAAGCTGCCCGAGGCGCCGCTGTGCGAGCTCTTCGGCGTGAGCCGCGCGGTGGTGCGCAAGGTGCTGCAGCGGCTCGCGCACGACCACATCGTGCAGCTGCGGCCCAACCGCGGCGCCACCGTGGCCGTGCCCACGCGCGAGGAAACGCAACAGATCTTCGAGGCGCGCCGCGCGCTGGAGGCGGCCATCGTGCGCCTGGTGGCCGAGCGCGCCACCCCGGCGGACCTGAAGGCCCTGCGCGCGCAGCTGCAGGCTGAAACGAAGGTGATGCACCGGCACGACCAGCCCGCCTGGGCGCGCCTGGCCAGCACCTACCACCTGCGCCTGGCCGAGCTCTCGGGCAACCCCATCCTGCACCGCTACCTGGTGGAGATCGTTTCGCGCTGCTCGCTCATCGTGGCGCTGCACCAGCCACCGGGCAACGCGGCCTGCGAGCACGACGAGCACGAGGGCATCGTCGAGCGCATCGCGCGCGGCGACGCCGATGGCGCGGTGGCGCTGATGGACCGGCACCTGCGCGACCTGGAGCGGCACCTGATGCTGGACAAGCCCGCGCCGCGCAAGGACCTGGCGCACCTGCTGGGGCTGGGCTGATCGGCGAGGCCCGCGCCGATCAGCGCATGCGCAGCATCAGCTCGGCCTGGGCGGTGCCGCCCACCGTGATGTGTTCGGTCATGGCGCGCTGCGCCTCGGGCTCATCGCCGCGCACGATGGCGCGCACGATGGCGCCGTGCTCGCGGTGCGAGGCCAGCATGCGGCCCGGGCGCTCGAAGGACACCGGCCGGTAGGCCGCCAGCCGCTCGCGGATGCGCACGATCTGGCCGGCCAGGTAGGCGTTGTCGCAGCCCTGGTAGATGAGGCCGTGCAGGCGGACGTTGAGCTCGGTGTATGCCGCGATGTCGTCACGCTCGGCGGCCTGCCCGGCCTCGACCTGCACGGCCTCGAGCGCGTGGCGCTGTTCGTTGCTCATGCGGCGCGCGCTCAGGCGGGCCGCTTCGGCTTCGAGCACCGCCAGCACCTCCAGCATGCCGAAGATCTCGCGCGGCTCCAGCCGCGTGACGACCGCGCCGCGCCGCGGCGAGAAATTCATCAGACCGGCGGCGGCCAATTGCAGCAGCGCCTCCTTGGCCGGCGTGCGCGAAATGCCGAAGCGCTCGGCCACGGCCTTCACGTCCAGGGCGTCGCCGGGGCGCAGGCGGCCCTGTCGGATGTCGTCCTCCAGCGCCCGGCGCACCTCGTCGGTCACGGTGGCCGCCGTGGGTTCGGCCAGGGTCGTCGTGTCGTTCATGGGTGGGCAGTGTACGGGGCCAGCGCCATGCAGGAATTCATGCCTCGCGGTTTACCCTGATAGAAAATCCACTTGACGGTTAAAAGTCAGCCATATAAATTTATACAAACAGTACGGAGACCAAGATGAATGCAAGAGAAGAAGGTCTGAGCGATCTTCCCGAACTGGTCATCGCCGATGGCGTGGCCACCGTGACCCTGCGCCGCCCGCGCGTACTCAACCGCCTGCAGGCCGAAGACGTGATCCGTCTGCGCGAGATCTGGGCCGAGGTGGAACGCGATCCGTCCGTGCGCGTGCTCGTCCTGACGGGCACCGGCCGTGCCTTCAGCAGCGGTTACGACCTGGACGAACTCGGCGAGCGCAGCGGCGCCATCGCCCCCGCGGGCCGGGCCGAGCGTCCGCTGCCCGACTTCCCGGCCATGACGCTGGAGCTGGAGAACCTTCGCGTGCCCACCGTGTGCCGCCTCAACGGCCCGGTCTATGGCGGCGCCACCGATCTGGCGCTGAGCTGCGATTTCCGCGTCGGCCGCAGCGACTGCGAGATGTTCATGCCCGCCAGCCGACTGGGTCTGCACTACTACACCGAGGGCCTGATCCGCTGGTCGCACCGGCTGGGCACCAACGCGGCGCGCCGCCTCTTTCTCACGTCTACCACCATCAAGGCCGAGGAGATGCACCGCATCGGTTACCTGACCGATGTGGTGGCCCCCGAGGCGCTGGACGACGCGGTGGACACCCTGGTGCGCACCCTGGCCGCGCAGGCGCCGCTGGCGGTGGCGGGCATGAAGCGCTCGCTCAACCAGATCGCGCGCGGCGAACTCGACGTGGCCGCCAGCGACGAGCGCCACCGCACCAGCCTGGCCAGCGAGGACCTGCGCGAGGGCATGGCCGCCTGGCAGGAACGCCGCGCCCCCGTGTTCAAGGGACGCTGAAGCGCGAGGGGCCGCAGAGCCCCCGCCATCGATCACAACGAAGGAGACAAGACATGAGCATTCAACGACGCACCCTGTTGCGCCTGGCGGGCGCCGCCCCGGCGGTGCTGGCCCTGCCCGCGCTGCACGCCGACACCTGGCCTTCGCAGGCCTTCAAGCTGCATATCGGCTACAGCACCGGCGGTGCGGCCGACATCGTGGCCCGCACCCTGGCCGTGCGGCTGGAAAAGCTGCTGGGCCAGCCGGTGGTGTTCGAGTACCGCCCCGGCGCGGGCGGCGCCATCGCCGCGGCCTACGTGGCGCGCCAGCCCGCCGATGGCTACCAGCTCTACCTGGCCGACACCGGCAGCATGGCCATCATCCCCAACCTGCGCAGCGTGGCCTACGACCCGGTGCGCGACTTCACTCCGCTGGGCTACGTGGGCGCCAGTGGCCTGGTGCTTCTGGTCAACAACGAGGTGCCGGCCACCGACGTGCCCTCGCTGGTGAAGCTGCTGAAGGAGAAACCAGAGGCCTATGCGTACTCGTCCTCCGGCATCGGCTCGCCGCATCAGCTTGCAGGCGAGCTGTTCAAGCAGCTCACCGGCACGCAGATCCGCCACGTGCCCTACCGGGGCGCAGCGCCCGCGATGAACGACCTCATGGCCGGCCAGGTGCAGGTGGCCTTCGCCACCATCGCGCCCGCGCTGCCGCTGATCCAGGCAGGGCGCATGCGCGCCATCGCCGTCACCTCGGCGAAGCGCTCGTCCAGCCTGAAGAACATCCCCACCATCGCCGAGCAGGGCGTGGCGGGCTACGAGGCCACGCCCTGGTTCGCCATGGTGGCGCCGCCGCAACTGCCCGCGGCCATCGCGCAGCGCCTGCAGCAGGCCATGGCCCAGACCATCGCCGACCCCGAGGTGGTGGCCACGCTGGAGCGCTACGGCGTCGAGGACGCGGTCGCGCAGACGCCCGCCTGGCTCGTCGAGCGCATCCGCGCCGACCACGCCAAGTGGGGCGGCGTGATCAAAACCGCCGGCATCAAGATGGACAACTGACACCCCCTGCCGCGCTTCGCGCGACCCCCCAGGGGGCGGCACCTGCGGCCCGGCAAAGCCGGTTCCGCGGCGCCCTGACCTGGACCACATCAAGTCAACACCAATGAATGAATCCAACGACGTTTCCGAGGACTTCGAGCGCCCGCTCGCGGGCCTGAAGGTGCTGGAGCTGTCGCAGATCATGGCCGGCCCGGTGTGCGGCCTGATGCTGGCCGACATGGGCGCCGACGTGATCAAGCTGGAGCGCTTCCCGGGCGGCGACGACGCGCGCGGCTACCAGCGCCCGGGCGACCCGGGCCTGTCGCCAGCCTTCACCATGATCAACCGGGGCAAGCGCTCGGTGGCGCTGGACATCCGCACACCCGAGGGCCGCGAGGCGCTGCTGCGCCTGGTGGCGCAGGTGGACGTGGTGACGGAGAACTTCCGTGTGGGCACCATGGAGCGCCTGGGCCTGGGACACGAGGTGCTGATGCAGGCCAACCCACGCCTGATCTACGCCGCCATCTCGGGCTACGGCCGCGTCGGCCCGCTGGCGCAGCAGGGTGGCTTCGACCTGATCCTGCAGGCCTTCTCGGGGCTGATCAGCGTCACTGGCGAGGAGGGCCGCGCGGGCGTCAAGCCCGGCATTTCGGTGGCCGACGTGAACGCCGGCATCCTGGCCGCGCTGGGCGTGCTGGCTGCCTACATCCGCCGCCTGCGCACCGGGCGCGGCGGGCGGGTCGACACGTCGTTGCTGCAGGCCTGTCTGCAGCAGACTTACTGGTTCGCGGCGGCGTACTTCTCCAAGGGCGTGGTGGCCAAACCCATGGGCACGGCGCACCCGC
Source organism: Hydrogenophaga sp. (assembly GCF_011772445.1). Lineage (GTDB taxonomy): Bacteria > Pseudomonadota > Gammaproteobacteria > Burkholderiales > Burkholderiaceae_C > Hydrogenophaga. Next base: position 14,908 of record NZ_WVZN01000046.1, read on the forward strand.
TGATCGCGCCGTACCAGACCTTCGCCTGTGCCGACGGCGCCATAGCCATCGGCGGCGGCAACCAGGCCAACTGGCTGCGCATCGCCGCCACGCTGGGCCACCCCGAGTGGGCGGACGACCCGCGCTTTGGCACCGGCGCCTCGCGCCTGGGCCATCGGCACGCGCTGGAGGCCCTGATGACCGAGGTGCTGCGCACGAACACCGTGGCCCATTGGACGGCGGCCCTGGCTGGCGCTGGCGTGCCCGTAGGCCCTGTGCAGGACGTGGGCCAGGCCCTGAGCCACCCGCAAACCCGCGCCGTGGGCATGGTGATCGACAACCCCGACCGGCGCACCGGCCTGGACAAGGCGGTGGGCTGTCCGGTGCACTTCGACGGCCACAGCCCCACGCGCAACGGTCCCGCGCCGCTGGTGGGTGAGCACACACAACAGGTGCTGCGCGAGTTCGGCTTCGACGACGAGTCCCTGAGGCGCCTGGCCGAGGCGGGCGCGATCCCGCCGGCGCGCCGTGCGGCCGAGCCGGTGTGACACCATCCTTGAGGCGTGACCTGTCGCACGCTCCGCGCATCGGGCGAGCGCTGTGCCCGGCAAGGTCTGTATACCCCCTGTGCACATCGCGCTCTGTCACGTAGAGTCGCCGCACGCCCGATCAAATGACCGTCAGGGAGGCTGGCGGGGCGGGTGAGGAGGACACCCCGGCATGGCGGGAAACCGCAAACGCTCGGTACAACTCTGGCTGCCGCTGCTGCCCGCGGCGGTGGCCTTGCTGCTGCTGGCACTGATGGTGTGGTCGGTGGAGCGTGTCGTGGGCGACGAACTCGAGCGCCGCGCCGGGCAGCGCGTGGAGCAGGCGGCGTCCGTCTACGCCGACCGCCTCGCGCGCTCGCTCTCCCGCGCCACCGCCGAGATGGACCTGCTGGCGCTGCTGCCGCAGCAACTGGCCTCGCCCTCGCACTGGCGCACGCAGATGGACCGGCTGCGCGAGCGCAACCGCAGCTACGTGTGGATCGGGGCCACGAACGCCGAAGGCGAGGTGCTCGCCGCCAGCGACGGCCTGCTCGAAGGCGTCTCCATTGCGCCGCGGCCCGTGTTCCTCAAAGGCCGCGAGGGCGCCTGGTTCGGCAGCCTGCACCCGCCCGTGGCCCTGCGCGAGCCCCTGGCCGCGCTGGACCGGCCGGTGCCCGCGGAACTCGCCGACATCGCCATGCCCTATCTGGACACCACGGGCGCCCCGGCCGGCGTGCTGGCCGCGCACCTGGACGCCAGCTTCTACGACCGCATCCGCGAAGACGTGCTGGGCCCGGCCCAGGCCCGCCGCGGCCTGCAGCTGGAACTGGCCAACGTGGACGGTCAGCGCCTGCTGGGCCAGCGGCCCATGCTGTCGCCGGCGCAGTGGCTGGATCTGCTGGGCACGCCCACGGGGACACCGCGCGTGTTCGAGACGGAAGACGGCGACGCCATCCTGCTGGTGCGCCACGTGGTCGACCGCCCCTTGCTGCCGCTGAGCACCGACTGGCAGGTGGTGGCCTGGCAGCCGCTGGGCCAGGCGCTGGCGCCCGTGCGCGAGCTGGAGCGCTACGTGCTGGTGTGGGGCGGCCTCACGGTGCTGCTGGTCGGCCTGGGCGGGTTCTGGCTCTCCAGCCGGCTCGCGCGGCCCTTCAACCAGATGATCGACGTGGTGGCCGAGCGCCTGGGCCCGCAGTCGGACGCCGCGCCCGGCACGGTGCTGCGCGTCATCGCCGAGCAGATGCGCCGGCTGCCGGTGCAGGGCAGCGGCGGCTCGCGCAGCGAGCAGACCCTGACCCAGGTGCTGCACGACGCCAGCCGCCTGCAGGCCGTGCTGCAGTACCTGCCTTCGCCCGTGTACCTGGTGGACATGGACTTTCGCGTGCTGTTCTGGAACGACGCCGCCGAGCGCATGTTCGGCTGGAGCGCGGCCGAGGCCGAGGGCCGCCACGTGGACGAGATCTTTCGCGACAAGGACCCGGCCAACAGCGCGCGCCATGCCATCCGTCCGGCGATGATCGCCGGGCAAGGGCCGTGGACCTTCGAGACCCACCTGCTGCGCCGCGACGGCAGCGACATCTGGGGCGAGTGGCGACTCACCAAGGTGTTCGGCGCCGACGGCGAACCCATCGGCCTGCTGGCCCAGGTGCGCGACCTCACCGTGGAGCGCCTGAGCGAGATGCGCCTGCGCGAGCAGGGCGAGGTGCTGTCGGCGCTGATCAACTCCGCCAGCGACGCCGTCATCAGCGTGGACCTGCACGGGCGCATCAGCCTGTTCAACCCGGCGGCCGCGCGCATCTTCGGCCGCGAGGCCGAGGCCATGATCGGCCAGCCGCTGGACACGCTGCTGCCCGCCGAGCACCGCGGTGAGCACCTGGCGCTGATGCAGCGCTTTTCCAAGTCGACCACCAGCACCCGGCCCATGGGCTTCGGCCGCGTCAAGGGCGTGCGCGCCGACGGCGCCGAGCTGGAGCTGGAGGCCTCCATCTCGCACATCACCGTGCGTGGCCAGAAACTGCTCACCGCCATCCTGCGCGACGTGACCGAGCGCGTGCGCGCGGAGCAGGCCCTGGCGCGTTACCAGCTCGAACTCTCCGAACTCACCCAGCGGCTGCTGACGCAGGAGCAGAACACCACGCGCGAGCTGGCCCAGACGCTGCACGACCAGCTCGGCCAGACCCTGGGCGCGATCCGCCTGTCCTTCGACTCGCTGGCGCAGATGAGCCGGGAGCTGCTGCCGCCGCGCGCGCAGGAACGCTCGGCCACCGTGGGCCGCCAGATCGACCACGCCATCGCCGAGGTGCGCCAGGCCCTGGTGCGCCTGCGCCCGCCCATGCTGGAAGACCTGGGCCTGACGGCTGCGCTGGACAACGAGATCCGCCAGCGCGTGGCCGAGGCCGACCCCGTGACGCTGCACCTGCAGACCGTGGGCGAGGTGATCACGCAGCGCTGGCCCGACGATGTGGAGTACGCCGCCTTCATGGTGGCGCGCGAATCCGTGGCCAACGCGCTCAAGCACGCCGCGGCCAGCCGCATCGTGGTGCGCATCGAGGGCGACGCGACCCACCTGAGGCTGGACGTCGTCGACGATGGCACGGGGCTTGCCGAGGAGATGGCCTTCGGCCGGCCCGGTCACCTGGGCATGGTTGGCATGCGCGAGCGCGCGCTGGCCATCGGCGCGCGGCTCAACGCGCGCGCGCGCAGCGGGGGCGGCACACGCGTCACCCTGATCTGGACGGCCCGCCCCGACAGCGTCTTCGGCGAACTGGACGCCCTGAACGACCCCGAGAACTGACACGCACGACAGAGAGGAGACCCATGAGCGACATTTACCTGGTTGACGACCACGCCATGCTGCGCGATGGCCTGAAGGCCGTGCTGGAGGACGCCGGCCACCGCGTGGTCGGCGAGTCCGCCGACCCCACCGCGGCCCTGGCCGAGATCGTGCGGCTCTCGCCCTCGGTGGTGCTGCTGGACCTGCACCTGGGCCTGCGCTCGGGCTTCGAGCTGCTGGAGCAGCTCGTGCAGCGCAAGTCACCCGCGCGCGTGGTGATGCTCACGATGTCGGCCCAGCCCCGCCACGTGGCGGAGGCCATGCGCCTGGGCGCCTTCGGCTACGTGCTCAAGGGCTCGCCCGCGCGCGAGGTGCTGGAGGCCGTGGAGGCCGTGGCCGGCGGCCGCAAGCACCTGGGCGGCCCGGTGGCCCAGCTCGCGGTGGAAGGACTCACGCAGACCGACGACAGCAACCCCCTGGCCTCGCTGTCGGTGCGCGAGCGCCAGGTGATCCAGCTCGTGGTGCAGGGCCACACCAGCGCCGCCATCGGCGAGCAGTTGCACCTCTCGCCCAAGACGGTGGAGAGCTATCGCAGCCGGCTCATGGCCAAGCTGGGCGTGAGCGACCTGCCCGCGCTGGTGCGGCTGGCGATCCGTGAAGGATTGATCAGCGCGGACGACCTCTGACACGCGCAGTGGGCTTTTCCGCTGCCCGCGCATCCAGATTTCCCCGCAGCGCCGCGGCGGCGCGGCGCGCACCATCGCTCGCCATGGACCAGGAGATCGACATGCACAACCCGAGCTTGCCGCTGCCGCAGGACGACGCCCTGGTGGTGCTCGCGGTGTGTCCGCGTGGCCAGATCCTGGAGGACGTGCGCGCCCAGGTCGCCTCCTGGCCCGTGGCGGCCTGCGTGCGCTGGACGGCCGACCCGATCGACGCGCTGCGCATCGCCTTGCTGCACCCCCCGGTGCTGGTGGTTGTCGACGCGCGGCTCGATCGCGCGGGTGGCCGGGCGCTGGTGAGCCAGCTGGCGCGCTGGCGCGCCGATCTGGAGGTTTTTGCCTTCGACGACCCGCCAGCCGAGGGCCTGCGCGCCCAACCCAGCCTGTGGCACTGGTCGGAACTGCCGCGCGTGCTGCGCTGGTGGGCGCGGCGCCACCTGCTTCAGCTGCCGCGCGCCCCGCTGTTCGACAGCCGCCCGCCCGCCGACTTCGACTCCCTGGCGCGCGCCGCCTGAGGCGCCGCGCGGCGCCCGGGTGGCCTCCCGGCCGTCGGAATCCGGGTTTCCTGACACAAGCTGGTCGTTTTTCCGCCGAAAGCCCTGGCATCCCCACTGGAGACCCCCATGCGCAACAACGGACCCGTCACGCAGCGCGAGTACCCGATGCAGGAAGGCCAGACCCTGGTCTCCACCACCGACCTCAAGAGCCGCATCGTCTACTGCAACCCCTCGTTCGTCGAGGTCAGCGGCTACGAGCGCGAGGAGCTCATCGGCCATCCGCACAACATGATCCGCCACCCCGACATGCCGCAGGAGGCCTTCCGCGACATGTGGGCCACCATCCAGGGCGGCCATCCCTGGTCCGGCCTGGTGAAAAACCGCCGCAAGAACGGCGACCACTACTGGGTGCTGGCCAACGTGACGCCGGTCATCGACGGCGGGCGCACCACGGGCTACATGTCGGTGCGCACCAAGCCCACGCGCGAACAGGTGCAGGCCGCCGAGGCGCTGTACGCCCGCATGCGCGAGGAGGCCGCCGCCGGACGCCCCGTGCACGTGCTGGCCGCCGGCGAGCTGCAGCGCCGCGCGCCCCTGGCGCGCCTGGGGCGCGCGGCGCAGTGGGTGTTCGCGCAGCGCACCTCGCTGTCGCTGCTGGCCATGGGCGCGGCCGGCGCCCTGCTGGGCGCGTACCTGCCCAGCCACGCCGCCGCCATCGGCATCACCAGTGTGGCCGCGCTGGCCGCGGGGGCCTGGCTGCAGCGCCGGGGCGACCAGCCGCTGGGCCGCATCCTTCAGTCGGCCAACCGGCTCGCCGCCGGCGACCTGGCCACGCGCCGCGCCGACAGCGCCAGCGGCCTGATCGGGCGCATCCACCGCGGCCTGTCCCAACTCAACGTGAACCTGCAGGCCGTGGTGAGCGACGTGCGCACGCAGGTCGAGGGCATGCACCACGCCACGCGCGAAATCAGCGCGGGCAGCGCCGACCTCAGCTCGCGCACCGAGGCGCAGGCCAGCAACCTGCAACAGACGGCGGCCTCGCTCGAACAGATGACGGCCACCATCAAGGCCAACGCCGATTCGGCGGGCCGCGCGGCCGAGCTGGCGCGCGAGGCGCGCGGCCAGGCCGAGCGCGGTGGCGAGGCCATCGAGGCGGTGGCGCGGCGCATGGCCGACATCCAGTCCGCCAGCGAGCGCATCACCGAGATCGTGGGCGTGATCGATGGCATTTCCTTCCAGACCAACCTGCTCGCGCTCAACGCGGCAGTGGAAGCCGCGCGCGCCGGCGAACACGGCCGCGGTTTCGCCGTGGTGGCGGGCGAGGTGCGCTCGCTGGCGGCGCGCGCGCGCGAATCCGCGAAAGAGATCAAGTCGCTGATCCAGGCCTCGCAGCAGCAGGTGCAGGCCGGCGCGCAGCTGGTGGGCGAGACGCGCGTGACCGTGCAGGACAGCGCCGGCAGCATCGGCCGCGTGAGCGCGCTGGTGGCCGAGATCAGCGCCGCCTCGAACGAACAATCCCAGGGGGTGAGTCAGGTGAACGCGGCCGTGGCGCAGTTGGATAGCCTGACGCAGCAGAATGCGGCCATGGTCGAGCAACTCTCCGCGTCCGCCGCCTCGCTGGCGACCCAGGCCGCCACCGTCACCGAGACCGTGCGCGTCTTCAAACTCTGAACGCCGCATGCAGATCTGGCGCGTCGACTCCCGCTCCTGGTTGTGGGTGTGCCTCACCATCGTGTGCGGCGGCCTGCTCACGGCCGCCGCCGTGGCGCACCGCGAGCGCGCCAATGAAGCCTATGTGAAGGCCCGGTTCGAACAGCAATCGCGCGAACTGGCCGACGACATCGCGCAGCGCTTCGACCTCGTCGAACACGGCCTGCGGGCGGCGCGCGGCGTGGCCCAGCAGGCCGGGGAGTACGGACTCGACGTGGCGGACTTTCGCGACTACATCCGCTCGCGTGACCTCGAACGCGAGTACCCCGGCGTGCGCGGCTTCGGTTTCATGCGCCGCGTGCCGGCCGGCGGCGAGTCGGCCTACCGCGCCTTGCGCCAGCGCCTGGGCGTGGCGGACGCACCGATCCGCAGCCACGAGCCGAACACGGGCGAGCGCATCGTGGTCGAGCTGGTGGAGCCACTGGAACGCAACCACCAGGCGGTCGGCCTGGATGTCGCGCCCGAGCCGGGCCGCCGCGCCATGGCCAGCGCTGCCGTGCAGCGCAACCGGCCGCTGATGACGGGCCCGACGACGCTGGTGCAGGCCCCCGGGGCGCCCGCCTTCGTCGTGATGCTGCCGGTGTTTCGCCGCGGTGCGCCCATCGACACCCCGCAGGCCCGCGACGCGGCCGCCTACGGCTGGGTCTATGCGCCGCTCGTGTTCGGCGAGGTGATCGACAGCCTGGCCCTGCATGAGAAGCACCTGGCGCTCACGCTCACCGACATCACCGAGCCCGAACGGGCCGAGCCCTTCTTCAGCACGGCGGCCCTGGGAGAAGCGCCGCAGGCCGGTGCCGCGACCCAGGCCCTGCTGCGGGTGCCGTTCGGCCGCTCCTGGGCCATCCACACGGAGGCGCGGCCCTCTTTTGCCGCCCAGTTCAACCTGCCGAGCCCGGCCCTGGTGGCCTGGATCGGGGCGCTGGGCACCCTGCTGGTCGCCGCGCTGCTGTGGCTCTGGCTGAGCCTGCGCCGCCGCCACCGCCTGACTGCCGAACTCAACGCCCACCTGGAAGAGCGGGTTGCCGAGCGCACGCGCTGGCTGGAGGACGCCGAGCGCTTCCAGCGCACGGTGCTCGATGCCGTGCCGTCCATGATCAGCTACTGGGACCGCGATCAGATCAACCGGGTGGCCAACCGCGCCAACCTGCGCTGGCACCGGCCCCGTGGCGGCGCGCTGGCCGGCTTCAGCGTGCGCGAGGCCGTGGGCGAGACGATCTACGAGCGCCTGCGGCCACGGATCGAGGCCGTGCTGGACGGCCGCCAGCAGGTGTTCGAGGTGTCCGTGGCCAACCCCGCCACGGGCGAGTCGCGCGAACTGCGGTTGAACTACCTGCCGGACGCGCGCCACGGCGTGGTGCACGGCTGGTACGCCATCGTCGACGACGTGACCGAGCGCAACCGCAACCGCCGCGAACTGGAGGCGGCGCTGGCGCTGCAGGCCACGGAACGGCGGCGCCTGGAGAGCATCCTGACCGGCACCAACGCCGGCACCTGGGAATGGAACATCCAGACCGGCGAGGCGCGGTTCAACGAGCGCTGGGCCGAGATGCTGGGCCACGACTACGACGAGCTGCGGCCCTCGCACGTGACGGCCTGGGCAGACCACGCGCACCCGGAGGACCTGGCCCTGGCGCGCCAGCGCCTGCGGCGCCACATCGAGGGCGAGCTGCCGTTCTACGAGTGCGAGGTGCGCATGCGCCACGCCGATGGCCACTGGATCTGGGTCCTCGACCGCGGCCAGTTGCAGACGCGCACCGCCGACGGTGAACCGGAATGGATGTATGGCACCGCGCAGGACATCAGCGCGAGCAAGGCCATCGAGCAGAGCCTGCGCGAAGCCACGCGCGCGGCCGAGGCCGCCAGCCAGAGCAAGAGTGCCTTCCTGGCCAACATGAGCCACGAGATCCGCACCCCGCTCAACGCCGTGCTGGGCGTGGCCCACCTGCTGGCCGACACGCCGCTGGACGCCCAGCAGCGCGCGCTGCTGGCCAATGCCCAGACGGCGGGCCGCTCGCTGCTGGGCATCGTGAACGACGTGCTCGACCTGGCCAAGATCGAGGCGGGCGAAATGCGCCTGGCCGACGAGCCCTTTGCGCTCTGCGGCCTGCTGCGCGAGGTGGAATCGGTCTACGCGCTGCCGGCGCGCGAGAAGGGCCTGACGCTGTCGCTGCGCGTACCCGACGACGTGCCGCCCTACGTGAGTGGCGACGCCGCGCGGCTGCGCCAGGTGCTCGTCAATCTGGTGGGCAACGCACTCAAGTTCACGCAGCAGGGCGGCATCGTCATCAGCGCCGAGGTGCTGGGCGGCGGCGAGGGCCCGCAACTGCGCCTGAGCGTGCGCGACAGCGGCATCGGCATACCGCCCGAGGTGCAGGCGCGGCTGTTCCAGCCCTTCACCCAGGCCGACGAAACCACCACCCGCCGCTTTGGTGGCACCGGACTGGGCCTGTCCATCGTGCGCCGCCTGGTCGAGCTCATGGGCGGCGAGGTGGGGCTGAACAGCGAACCCGGCCGCGGCAGCGAATTCTGGCTGCGCGTGGCGCTGCGCCCGGCCGAGGCCTCGGACCTGCCGCAGCCCGCGCCGGCCCCGGCGTCCAGCGACGCCCACAGCCTCGCGGGCCTGACCGTGCTGCTGGTGGACGACAGCGAGATCAACCTGGACATCGCGCGGCGCATGCTGGAGCGTCAGGGCGCGCGCGTGCAGACCTGTGGCGATGGCGAACAGGCCCTGGGTTGGCTGCGCGCCTCGCCGGCCGCCTTCGACGTGGTGCTCATGGACGTGCAGATGCCCGTGATGGATGGCCTGGAGGCCACCGACCGCATCCGCAACGACCTGCGCCTGGTGGACCTGCCGGTGATCGCGCTCACGGCCGGCGCGCTGGCCGACGAGCGCCGCCGCGCGCTGCAGGCGGGCTTCACCAACTTCCTGGCCAAGCCGATCGACCCCGAGGAACTGATCGAGGCGGTGCGCCGCGCCGCCTCGGCGCGCCGGGCCACGACGGCGCCCGCGCCGCTGGCGGTGCCCGCCGAGCCGCGGCCGGTCCCGCAACCACCGGGGCCAGCGGGTTGGCCGGCCATCGACGGCATCGACATCAAGGCCGCGCGGCGCCAGCTCGGTGGCGACCACGTGCTGTTCCAGCGCCTGCTCACGCGCCTGCTGGCCGAACACGGCGATTGGGCTGCGCTGACACCCGACGTCGCCACCGGCTGGGACGCAGCCGCCCGTGCGGTCTGGCGCGCCCGCGCCCACCGTTTGCGCGGTAGCGCCGGTGTGCTGGGGGCTCAGGGCCTGGCCCGCGCAGCCACCGCGCTGGAGGCCGCGCTGGAGCCGGGCGCCGACCCCGCTCCAGCCACGCCCGCGCTGGCCGCCGTGCGCACCGCGTTCGACGCCGTGCGGGCTGCCGCGCCCGCGGACGGGGCGGTGAAACCACCGCCCGTGTCGGCGGCACCCGCCAGTGAAGCCGAGACCGCCGCGACCGCCGCGCGGATCGAGCGCCTGGCCGAGCAACTGCAGGCGCAGGACCTGGACGGCGTGGAGACCTTCGAAGCCTGCCGAGCCGCGCTCGCGGTGCGGCTCGGTGACGAGCGTGTGCGGGCGCTCGCGCGGGCCATTGACGACCTGGATTTCGCTGCCGCGCGGCGCCTGCTCGACGACGCGCTGGGCGCGCGCGACGGCAGCACCGCCTGAGGCGCCGGCCGACGGCCTCACTCCGGCGCGCAGGGCTGGTGCAGCCGCTCGATCAGCCGGTCGATCGCCTCCAGCAGGTCCTCGCCGGTGTTGGGTTTGTCGATCAGCTCGGTCACGCCGGCCGCCGAGGCCTCGCGCCGCAGCTCGGCGCTGATGTGGCCCGAGGTGATGGCCGCCGCGACGCCGGGGTGGCGCTCGCGCAGCGCGCGCACCAGCTCCACGCCGTTCATGCCGGGCATGGAGTAGTCCAGGATCGCGAGTTCGTAGTCCACCTCGTCGTGTCGCACCGCGCGCAGCGCCTCGATGGGGCTGGTGAAGACGCGCGGTTCGTGCCCCGCGCGGCGCAGCAGGCGCTGCATCAGGTCGGCGATGAGCTCGTCGTCGTCCACGTAGAGGATGCGCGTGCCGCGCGCCGCCGGCGTGGCGCGCGCGGGGCCCGGCACGGCAGGCGCTTCCCCTTCGCCCGCCTCCAGGGCCGCCGCGCGGAAATACAGGTCGAACACCGTGCCCTCGCCGGGCCGGCTGCGCACCTGCACCGCCGCCTGGTGGTCGCGCAGGATGCCGTGCACCACCGCCAGCCCCAGGCCCGTGCCTTCGCCCGGCGGCTTGGTGGTGAAGAAGGGCTCGAACAGGCGGGCCATGGTGGCCTCGTCCATGCCCACGCCGTTGTCGCTGACGCTCAGGCGCACGTTGAGCGCGGGCCAGTCCTCGGCCGGTCCCTGGGCCAGCACCACGCCCGCGGCGGCGGGCGGCGGGCCGGCGTGCGGCTGCAGTTCGATCTGCAGGCAGCCGCGCGAGCGCTCGGGCATGGCCTGCCAGGCGTTGGTGCACAGGTTCAGCAGCACCTGCTGCAGTTGCGTCGGGTCGGCCAGCACGTAGGGCGTGTCGGGGTCGCACAGCACGCGCAGCTCCACGCCCTTGGGGATGGTGGCGCGCAGCAGGCGCACCGATTCGTCCACCACCGACTGCAGCGGCATCACGCGCCGCTGCAAGGCCTGGCGCCGGCTGAAGGCCAGGATGCGGCGCACCAGTTCCTTGGCGCGCGCGCCGGCCTTGAGGATCTCGCCCACGCTCTCGGCCACGGCAGGCATATCGCGCGCGTCGTCCAGGGCCAGGCGCGCGTTGCCCAGGATGGCCGCGAGGATGTTGTTGAAGTCGTGCGCCACGCCGCCGGCCAGCGTGCCCAGGGCCTCCAGCTTCTGCGATTCGCGCAGCTGCGCCTCCAGTGTGAGGCGCTCGTCCTCGGCCTTGCGGCGGTCGCTCAGGTCGAAGTCGATGCAGAAGATCTCGACGCCGCGCTCGGGGTGCTCGGTGATGATCTCGCTGGCGTGCACCTCGACCGTGCTGCCGTCCTTGCGCAGCAGCCAGTGCACGCCGGTGTTGAGCGTGGCGCGGCCGTCCAGCGAGCGGTGGAAGTTGCGGTCGAAGCTGCCACGCAGCGCCGGCGGAATCACCAGCTCCAGCATGCTGCGGCCGATGGCTTCGTCGGCGCGGTAGCCGTAGACGCGCTCGGAGCCCTTGTTCCAGTAGCGCACCACCATGTCGGGCCCGTAGGCCTGCACGGCGACGCTGGGCAGGCTGTCGAAGATGCGGCGGAAACGGTCGTCGCTGGCGAGGTCGAGCGAACGCGCGCGCACGCTGTCAGTCACGTCGCTCACCAGCACGGTCCAGTGGACGCGGCCATCGGGCTGGGGGCGCGGCTTGCCCATGCCGCGCAGCCACTTGTGGCGGCCCTGCGCGTCGACGATGCGCCACTCGTGCGCCCAGGGGGTGCCGCGCCGGGTGGCCTCGCGAAAGCCGCCGCGCAGCAGGCGGCGCTGCTCACGCGGCGCCATGAGCCAGATCACCGCCTCGTGCGCGAGGATGGTGCGCGCGTCCACGCCCCACAGGTCGACGCAGCCTTCGCTGATGTAGACCAGCGCGCCCTGGCCCCGGGCGTCGAAGTCGTAGCGCAGCAGCGCGCCCTGCACGAGCTGCGCGAACGCGTCGAGCTGAGCGAACTCGTCTGAAGCCTCCGCGGATCCGTGAACGAGGTTCAACCGTTCCTCCGAGCGGGTGTGAGCACCGGGCTGTTTCGAAATGTACGACCAACCGCCATTTCGGCGCGACCGCGCCGGTCTTGAGCCGATCGACAGGTCGGCGTCAGTTCGTGGGCGCGTGCCCGGGGCCGACGAGGGCGCCCCCCGCGATCGCCTGCAGCGCCTCGGTCTCGGTGCGGTAGAGGTGCAGGCGCTCGTTCGGGTCCAGGTGGCCCGCCGCGGCCAGCACGCGTTCCACCGGCAGCTTCACGCCCACGAGGTGTAGGTGCACGCGGCGGTCGTCGAGCTGCTCGCGCAGGCGGCCGAAGGCCTCGGCGCCGGTGGCGTCGATCCAGTTGATGGGGTGGGCGATCAGCAGCACGTGCTGCGTGCCGGGGTAGACCTGCAATTGCTCGGCCACGGCGCGCTCCAGCGCGTTCGCGGTGGCGAAATCCAGCGCGGCGTCCATGCGCAGGGCATACAGGCGCGGGGCCAGTGGCGGCAGTTGCCACAGGTGGCGGTCGCGCAGGCTGCCGTCGGGGTGCAGGCCCACCTCGATGATGCGCGGGTGCAGCCGCAGATAGAGGAAGTGCGTGAGCGCCATCACCACGCCCGCCAGCACGCCCCAGTACAGGCGCGGCGCCGCCAGCAGGGTGATGGCGAAGGTGGCACCGGCGATCACCGCCTCCACGCGCGACAGGCGCCACAGGCGCACGAAGGACGCCGGTTGCAGCAGGCCCCACACCGGCAGCACCACGATGGCCGCCAGCACCGCCAGCGGCACATGGTGCAGCAGCGGCATGGCCACCAGCAGCGCCACCGCCACCACCACCACCGAGAACACCGTGGCCCAGCCGGTGCGCGCCCCGGCATAGAGGTTGAGCGCCGAGCGCGAGAACGAGGAACTGGTGGGCATGGCGCCGGAAAACCCGGCGGCGAGCTTGGCCAGGCCCTGGCCGATGAGGTCCTGGTCCTGGTTCCAGCGCCGGCCCTGGCGCGCGTTGTCCACCTTGGCGCTGCTGGCCGTTTCCAGAAAACTCACCAGCGTGATCATGAGCGTGGGCAGCACCAGGCCGCCGAGGGTTTCCCAACCGGGCCAGCCGGGCAGGAACGGCGCCGGCAGGCCCTGAGGCAGGGTGCCGATGACCGCGCCGCCGCCTGCCTCGAAGCCGATCGCGCGGCTCACGCCGGCGCTGATCAGCACCACCGCCAGCACGGAGGGAAAGCCCGGGCGCAGGCGGCGCACGCCGATCAGCGCGGCCAGCGACAGCAGTCCGAAGGCCAGGCCTGGCGCGTGCCAGCCGGCCTGTTCGGCAATGGCGTGCCAGCTGCGAAAGCCGGTGAGCGCCGGCAACTGCGAGGCGATGATCAGCACCGCCGCGGCCTGCGTGAAGGCCATGAGCACCGGCGAGTTGACGAGGTTGAGCAGCCAGCCGTAGCGCACCAGGCCGAGCAGCACCTGCAGCACGCCCGACAGCAGCGCCAGCCAGACCGCGAGTTGCACCCAGTCGGCGCTGCCTGGCGTGGCCAGCGGCGTGAGGGACGCGCTCACCAGCAGGCAGGTGAGGGCCGTGGGCCCCACCGACAGGCGCGGCGAGGCCGAGAAGAGCACGGCGATGAGCGCCGGCAGCAGCGCGGCGTAGATGCCGGTGATCAGCGGCATGCCGGCGAGCGCGGCGTAGGCCACGCCTTGCGGGATCACCATCAGGCCGACGGTGAGGCCGGCGAGTGCCTCGTTGCGCAGCAGGGCCGCGTCGGGGCGCGGCCAGTGCAGGAAGGGAAGCAGGCGGTGCCAGCGGGTCATGGGGGCGATCGTAGCGGGCGCTTGGGTGCGCCCGCCCGACTCAACGCTGCGGCATGTCCTTGTAGGAATAGCCCAGGCTCACCGTCGCGTCATCGGGAATGGCGGGCATGGTGCCGTTCCAGGCCTCCCAGCGCGCGCGCATGGCGGCCAGGCGATCGGGCTCGCGCGTCGCCAGGTTGGCGCGCTCGCGCGCGTCGCTGGCGATGTTGAAGAGGTAGTCATGGCCGTCCACGCGCAGGTACTTCCAGTCGCCTTCGCGCAGCGCGCGCTGGCCCCGGTGGTTCATGCGCCAGTGCATGGGGCGCTCGATGCGCTGCTGCGGATCGCGCCACACGGGCAGCAGCGAGACGCCGTCGGGCGCGTGCGTGTCGGCCGGCGCCACGCCGGCCGCGTCGAGCAGCGTGCGCGAGAAGTCCATGCTCATGCCGTGCTGCGCGGTGCTGCCGCCGGCCGGCACCTGGGCCGGCCAGTGCACGATCCAGGGCACGCGGATGCCGCCCTCGGTGAGGTCCATCTTGCCGCCCACCAGGGGCCAGTTGTCCGAGAAGCGCTCGCCGCCGTTGTCGCTGGTGAAGACGACGATGGTGTTGTCGGCCAGGCCATGGCGCTTGAGCGCGTCCATGATCCAGCCGATGCCTTCGTCCATGTGGTGGATCATGCGGCGGTAGCTCTCCACGTTGCCGCCGTGCAGGTGGAACAGGTTCTTCGCCACGTCCGGCGCCACGTGGGCGTCGTCGCGCGTTTCCCAGGGCCAGTGCGGCGCGGTGTAGTGCAGGCTCAGCATGAAGGGCGTGCCGGCCTTGGCGCCCTCGGCCATGCGGTCCACGTAGTCCACGGCGCGGCGGCTGAGCAGGTCGGTGAGGTAACCTTCTTCGGCCTTCTCCTCTTCACCGAACCACAGGTCGTGGTCGCCGGTGCTGGCGCAGTGGGTGAAGTAGTCCACGCCGCCGGCCATGGGTCCGAAGAACTCTTCATAGCCCGAGCGCAGCGGCCCGAAGGCCGGCGGGTAGCCCAGGTGCCACTTGCCGATGAGGGCCGTGCGGTAGCCCGAGGCGCGCAGCAGCGAGGGCAGGGTGGGGTGCTCGGGCGGCAGACCCAGGGTCTGGCTCTTGCGGGCCTTGCTGTTGATGGGCTCCTCGGCCGCGCCGCGCAAGCGGTACTGATAACGCATGGTCATCAGCGCAAAGCGCGTGGGCGAGCACACGGGCGAATTGGCATAGCCCTCGGTGAACAGCAGACCGCCGGCGGCCAGCGCGTCGATGTTCGGTGAGACGCGGCCGAAGCCGGCTTGGCGGCCGCCGTAGCAGCCCAGGTCGGCGTAGCCAAGGTCGTCGCAGACGATGTAAAGAATGTTGGGGCGGCTCATCTCGAGATCATTCCACTTTCATGCCGGTGGCCTTCACCAGCGCGCCGTAGCGCGCGTTCATGTCGGCCAGGCGTTTGCTGGCCGCGGCACCGGTGAGGCCTTCGGAGAACAGGTCCAGGCTGGCCATGCGGGCCTTGACGTCGGGGCGTTGCAGCGCGTCGGCGATGGCCTTGGCGATCTGCTGCACCAGCGCGTCGGGCGTCGCGGCGGGCGCCATCACCAGGTACAGCACCTCCTGCTCGAGGCTCGT
Organism: Hydrogenophaga sp.; assembly: GCF_011772445.1. Lineage (GTDB taxonomy): Bacteria > Pseudomonadota > Gammaproteobacteria > Burkholderiales > Burkholderiaceae_C > Hydrogenophaga. The sequence continues at coordinate 30,242 of NZ_WVZN01000046.1, forward strand.
GAGGCCGAGCTCGCCCACGGTGGGGATCTCGGGCGCGAGGGTGGAGCGCTGGCGGCTGGTGACGGCCAGGGCGGTGATCTTGCCGGCCTTCACGTGCGGCAGCATGCCGGGCGTGGCGAGCGTGCCGCCGTCGACCTCGCCCGCCAGCACGGCCGTGACGGCCGGCGTGTTGCCGCGGTAGGGGATGTGGCCCAGCTTGTGCTTGGTGGCCTCGGCGAACACCTCCACCGCCAGGTGGCCCGGGCTGCCGCTGCCGGCCGAGCTGAAGTTGAAGTTCTTCGACTTGCTCTGCTCCACCAGTTGCGGCAGCGTCTTCAGGCTGGTGGACGGGTGCACGCCGATCAGCAGGCCCGAGGAGGCCATGATGATCACGGGCTTGAGGTCCGTCGGCTTGAAGCCCTGGTTGGGGTAGAGGTGCGGGTTGATGGTGAAGGTGGTGTCGATGCCGAACAGCAGGGTGTTGCCGTCGGGCGCGGCCTTGGCGGCGTCGGCCGCGCCAATGTTGCCGGCCGCGCCAGGCTTGTTGTCCACCACGAAGCTCTGCTTGAACTGCTCCTGCAGCACCTGCGAGACGGAGCGCGCGAGGATGTCCGAGGGGCCGCCGGCGGGGAAGTTGTTCACGAAGCGCACGGTCTGCGTGGGCCAGTTGGCCTGCGCGTGCAATGCGGGGCTGGCGAAGGCGGCGGCGAGGGCCAGGCCCAGGAAGGCGCGTCGTGCGGTCATGAAAGAGAACTCCTTGGATCGAAACGGATGCTCAGTCGAGCTGGATGCCGGTGGCCTTGATCGGGGCCTCCCAGCGCTTGAGGTCGGCCGCCTGCGCGGCGGCCAGTTCGGCGGGCGTGGAGCCCACGGGCTCGTAGCCCAGGCCGAGCAGGCGCTCGCGCAGGGCGGGCGCCTTCACCGCGGCGGCCACGGCCTTGGAGAGGCGGTCGCGCGCGGCGGGGTTCATGTTGGCGGGGCCGTACATGGCGAACCAGGCGGTGGCCACCATGTCGATGCCGCTTTCCTTGAGCGTGGGCACCTCGGGCACCTGCGGGTCGCGTTGCGCGCCCGTCACGGCCAGGATGCGCACCTTGTTCGTGCGGTGCAGTTCGGCGGTTTCGGAGACGACGTCGAACTTGTAGTCGATGTGGCCGCCCAGCAGCGCGGTGTTGGCGGGGCCGCCGCCCTGGAAAGGCACGTGGTTCAGTTTGGCCCCCACCTGCTGCTCGAACAGCACGCCCATGAAGTGCGGCAGCGTGCCCAGACCCGGCGTGCCGTACGAGGCCACGCCCGGCTGCGCCTTGGCCATCTGCACCATGTCGCCGATCTTCGTGGCCTTGCTGGCCGGGCCGGCCACCACGCCAAACTGGAAGTTGGCGATCAGCGAGACCGGCGTGAAGTCCTTCACCGCGTCGTAGTCAAGCTTCTTGTAGACGTGCGGGAACAGCACCATGGGGCCGCTGGGCAGCACGATCACGGTCTGGCCATCGGGCTCGGCGCGCTTGACCTGGCCGAGTGCGATGCGTCCGCCCGCGCCGGGCTTGTTCTCCACCACGATGGGGGCGTACTGGTCCCTCAGGTGCTCGCCGAGCAGGCGCGCCAGGGTGTCCGCCGAGCCACCGGGCGGGAAACCCACCACGATCTTCAGCGGGGTCTTGTCCTGCGCGAAGGCGCTGCCGCCCACGGTGAGGGCGGCGAGCAGGCTGGCGTGGATGAGTCGGCGGGTGAGGGTCATGGTCTTGTCTCCGTTGTGTGGTGTCGATGCAGGCACAGGCCGCGGGTGGTCCCGCTTGGAATCGGCCATGCTAGGGATTCACAATCGATTGCAGAAATCAACCGTACTACGGGATTACCCTCGGTCCCTGCCATGCCCGCCCCCGACACCCTGCTCAATCCCGCGCGCCAGGCCGACTTCCTGCTCTACCGCCTGTACCGCATCCACATCACCGCCGGGCGCAAGGTGGTGCAGATGTGCGAGGAGCGGCACGGCATGACGCGGCGCGAATGGCGCGTGCTGTCCTTCCTGGCCGAGAACGAGGGCGTGCTGTCGTCCGAGCTGGCCGAGCGCGCCATGCTGGACCGGGCGCGCACCTCGCGCACGATCACCTCGCTGGCGGGCAAGCGCCTGATCGAGCGCCGCCCCAAGCCGCACGACCGGCGCGAGGTGCAGATCTACCTGAGCGAAGAGGGGCGGCGCGTGCACGGCGACATCTTTCCCCGCATCGCGGCGATCAACCACGCGCTGGTGGAGGGGCTTTCACCGCCGCAGCGCCAGGCGCTGGACGCCATGGTGGCGCACGTGCAATCCAGGGCCGACGCCCTGATCGAAGGGGCCGCGCCCCTGGCGCGCGACAACCCGGACGACGAGCTTTGATGACCGGCAATCAGATCAGCGTTCTGGCGATTCTCGGTCTGGTGGTGGGCCTGTTCCTGTGGGGCCGCTGGCGCCACGACCTGGTGGCGGTCAGCGCGCTGCTCGCCTGCGTCCTCACCGGGCTGGTGGAGCCCGCGCAGGCCTTCCAGGGCTTTGGCCACCCGGCCGTGATCACCGTGGCCTGCATGCTCATCATGAGCCGCGCGCTGCAGACCTCCGGGGCGGTGGAGGTGCTGGCGCGCCGCGCCCTGCCCGACAAGGCCGGGCCGGTGCTCAGCCTGGCCGCGCTGATGGGCGTGGGCGCGCTGCTGTCGGGCTTCATGAACAACGTGGGCGCCATGGCCCTGCTGATGCCGGTGGGCATCAAGCTGGCGCAGCGCCTGAAGCTGCCCCCGGGCCAGGTGCTGATGCCCCTGGCCTTCGGCACCATCCTGGGCGGCATGACCACGCTGATCGGCACGCCGCCCAACCTCATCGTGGCCGGCTTCCGCGCGGGGCTGGACGGAGGGCCGGGACCCTTCGCGATGTTCGACTTCGCCTGGATCGGGGTGCCGGTGGCCGTGCTGGGCGTGCTGGCCATCGCGCTGGTGGGCTGGCGGCTGGTGCCCCGGCGCCAGCCGGCCGGCATGGAGGGCTTCGACACCGCGGCCTACCTCACCGAAGCGCGCCTGCTCGAGGACGGCGCGTCCGTCGGCAAGACCCTGGGCGAGATCGAGGCCGTGCTGGAGAAGTCCGGCGCGCAGGTGGTGGGCCTGGTGCGCCACGAGATGCGCATCACCGCGCCCAGCCTGCAGCGCGTGATGCGGGCCGGCGACATCCTCGTCATCGAGGCGGCGGCCGATTCCCTGTCCTCCGTGCTGTCCTCGCTCGGGCTCAAGCTGGAAGAGTCCGTGCGTCCGCCCGCGCGCGAGGAGGAGGAGGGCGAGGGCGGCGGTGCCGATCCGGCGGAGGCGGCCCAGGCCGCGGCGACATCGGCCGACGAAGGCCGCGATGAAGGCCGTGACGAAGGCGAGTCGGACGGCGAGCGCGCATCGGACAAGCCGCGCGGCGATGCCGCAGAGATTGCCCTGATGGAGGTGGTGGTGCTGCCCGGCTCGGCCCTGGTGGGGCGATCGGCGAGCGACATCGGCCTGCGCACGCGCCACGGCCTGAACCTGCTGGCGGTCTCCCGACAGGGCAGCCGCTCCATCGAACGGCTGCGCGCCATGTCCCTGCGCGCGGGCGACATCCTGCTGCTGCAGGGGCCCACGGCCGCCATGACGGAGTTCGCCAGCGAAGCGGGCTGCGTGCCACTGGCCACCCGCGACCTGCAGATCCCCAACCGGCGCAAGGCCATTCAGGCCTCGCTGGTGATGGCCCTGGCCGTGGGCGTGGCGGCGCTGGGCCTGGTGCCGGCGGCGGTGGCCTTCATGGGCGGCGTGCTGGCCACGCTGGTGCTGCGCACGCTGCCCCTGCGCATGGCCTACGAGTCGATCGACTGGCCGGTGATCGTGCTGCTGGGCGCGCTGTTCCCGCTGGCCAACGCCATGCAGAGCACCGGCGCGGCCGACCTGATGGCCCGCGCGCTGATGGACTGGGTGGCGCGCGGAGACCCGGTGATCGCCCTGGCCACGGTGCTGCTGGTGACCATGTTCCTGTCGGACCTGATGAACAACGCCGCCACCGCCGCGGTGATGTGCCCGGTGGCCATCGGCAGCGCCGCCACGCTGGGGGTCGACGCCGACCCCTTCCTCATGGCCGTGGCCATTGGGGCCTCCTGCGCCTTCCTCACGCCCATCGGGCACCAGAACAACACCATGATCCTGGGGCCGGGTGGCCTGCGCTTCGGCGACTACTGGCGGCTGGGCGTGCCGCTGGAGGCGCTGGTGGTGGCGGTCAGCCTGCCCTTGCTGCTCATCGTCTGGCCCTTGTGAACTGGATACCGCCATGCCCTTGCGCTACGCCCGCTTCCTCGTTGGCCGAGACCGCACGGTGGCCGCCAACCGGCAGGTCGGCTGGCTGCTGGCCTTCGTGGCCGGGGCCATCAACGCGGGTGGTTTCCTGGCGGTGCGGCAGTACACCTCGCACGTCACGGGGCTGGTCTCGTCCGTGGCCGACCACCTGGTGCTGGGCGAAGGCCAGCTGGTGGCCGCGGCCCTGGCGGCGGTGCTGGCCTTCCTGCTGGGCGCCATGTGCTGCGCGGTGATGGTCAACTTCGCGCGCCGGCGTGCCCTGGCCAGCGAGTACGCGCTGCCGCTGCTGCTGGAGGCCCTGCTGATCCTCTGCTTCGGCCTGATGGGCGCCTGGCTCGCGCGGTTCGAGGGCCTGCTGATCCCTGCCACCGTGGCCCTGCTGTGCTTCATCATGGGCTTGCAGAACGCGGTGGTGACCAAGCTGTCGAACGCGGTCATCCGCACCACGCACATGACGGGCGTGGTGACGGATCTGGGCATCGAGCTGGGCAAGCTGCTGTACTGGAACCGGGTGAAGGACATCACCCCCTTCGTGCGCGCCGACCGCGAGCGCATGCGCGTGCTGGGCGGGCTGCTGGCCGCCTTCGTGGGCGGTGGCGTGGTGGGCGCCTACGGCTTCAAGCGCCTGGGCTTCGGCTTCACGGTGCCGATCGCCGTCGCGCTCACGGTGGTGGCGCTGGTGCCGCTGTGGGACGACTGGCGCGGTCACCGGCCCCCGCCCCGCGCCTGAGGCGCGGCGGATCACGGCCGCGGCGTATGCCGCAGCATCACCGCCACCAGGGTGACGACGGTGAGGGGCACGACGAAGCTGAGCATGGCGACGGAAAAGGCGCCGAGGGCGGCGTGGTCCTGCGCGGCGAGGATGAGATAGGTGACGTAGGCCAGGTAGTAGCCCACGAACACCGCCCCCTCCCAGCGCGCGATTTCCCGGCCGGTCATGAACACGGGCAGGCAGGCCAGCGAGACGGCCAGCATGACCCAGAGGTCAAAGGCCAGCACCGAGGCCGGCACCTGCAGGCCGCCCACGCCGGCCACCAGGCCGGAGATGCCCAGGCAGCCCAGGATGTTGAAGGTGTTGCTGCCCACCACGTTGCCGACCGCGAGATCGCGCTCGCCCTTGAACGCGGCCATGAGCGAGGTGGCGACCTCGGGCATGGACGTGCCCAGGGCCACCACGGTCAGGCCGATCACGAGTTCGGACAGACCCAGGTGCTGTGCGAACACCACCGCCGCTCGCACCAGACCCTCGGCACCCAGCACCAGCAGCGCCAGGCCCACCACGATGAGGCCGATCTGCACCGGCGGTGTCGAATCCCAGGCACCGGCGGTCGCGGGCTTCAGCTCGGCGTCGTAGTCGCCCTGCGCCTGCCGGCTCTCGCGGCGCGACTGCACCACCAGGAACACGGTGTAGGCCACCATGGCCGCGGTGAGCATGGCCGCTTCGTACCAGCTCACGCGGCCGTCCAGTGCGAACAGCGCCAGCAGCAGGGCCGCGCCGATCATGATGGGCACTTCCTGGCGGACCAGCTGGACGTGCACCACCAGCGGCGTGATCAGGGCCGACACGCCCAGGATGAAGAGCACGTTGAGCACGTTGCTGCCGACCACGTTGCCGATGGCGATGTCGCTCTGGCCGCCGGCCACCGCGCCGACCGACACCGCCAGCTCCGGCGAACTGGTGCCGAAGGCCACGATGGTGAGCCCCACCACCAGGGGCGACAGCCCGAAGGAGAGCGCGAGCTTCGAGGCGCCGCGCACGAGCAGTTCGGCGCCAGCGATGAGGCCGACGAGGCCGGCGATAAACAGCAGCAGGGTCATGGCAGGACGGGCGTGGTTGTGCGTGCGGTGGATCGTGCCACGCCCGCGCGCCCGACCCAAGCGCTCATGGCGGGCCCGCCCTTGTCGTCGACACGGGCGGGCGGCCGCTCATGCGCCAGCGGCCACCCGCTGCCAGAGCTTGCCCGGGTCCGCGGCGGTCGTTCCGCGCCACGCCACCACCTGGTCCGGCCGCACCAGCAGCACCGTGTCGCCCAGCGCCTCGTGCGCCTCGGGTTCGTTGCACAGGCGCAGCTTCACGTCGAGGCCCACCGCCGCGCCGGACGCGGCCAGGGCCTGCGCCGCATCGCGCCGCGTGCCCGGCGCCAGCACCGTCCACTCGAAGCCAAGTTCGTCGTACAGCGAGCGCTCGCCACCCAGCCACACGTGCGGCAGCCGCCCACCGGGGCAGGTGCTGGCCTGGTAGTCGTTCGCGCTGTCCGGTGGCGGCGCACCGCCATCGCTCACGACGATGGGCGAGTCGTCGTAGCGCTCGCCGAACGTCACGCCCGGGATGTTGAACTCGCGCCGCACGTGCGCGTTGAGCACCTCGCTGGCGTGTGCGCGCAGCGCCTCGCCTTCAGCGCCTTCGGCTTCCAGCGTGGCCGTGGTCTGGAACAGGCCGATCGAATCGGCGAAGCCGCGCGCGTAGCTGGTGTTGCGCAGGCCGATGGGGCGGCGTTCGGTCTCGTAGCTGTCGAGCAGCGCGGGGCTCGAATGCCCCTTCACCACCGAGGCGAGCTTCCAGCCCAGGTTCACCGCGTCGCCCACCGCGGTGTTGTAGCCCAGCCCGCCCGTGGGCGTGAACAGGTGCACCGCGTCGCCGGCCAGGAACACGCGGCCCTGCTGGTAACGATCGGCCACCAGCGAGTGGCCCGCGATCCAGGTGCCGGTGGACAGCACCTCGATGGGGATGTCCATGCCGCTGGCCTGCGCGAACAGGCGTTTCGCGTCGTCGTGCGTCCAGTCGGACGGGTCCTCGTGCGCGTGCACGGCGGCGTGGAAGGCGAATTCGCCCTGGCCGTCCACCGAGGCCATGAACACGCGCCGCTCGTGGTTCACGCTGACGTACATCCAGGCCAGGTCGTGCGGCAGGGCCTGATAGAAGGTGGGCGCGCGCAGGTAGACCGCGAACATTCGCCCCCCCATGAACTGGCGTTGCACGCCCGTGGCACCGCCATAGGCAATGCCCAGGGCCTGGCGCGCCACGCTGCGCGCGCCGTCGGCGCCCACCAGGTAGCGCGCGCGCACCGTCACGGCGGGGCCGCCATCGCCGGCCGGCGCCACGCGCGCATGGACGCCTTCGTCGTCCTGATCGAAGTCCACCAGTTTCCAGCCGAAGGCCACGGGCCGGCCGGTGCGGGCCTCCGCGTGTTCGCGCAGCACCGCCTCCACGAACTTCTGCGACACGCGGTGCGGCAGCTCGGCCGCGTTCCAGGCGCCGCGCAGGCCGCGCACGTGCTCGCTGGCCTGCGCGGCCGTGGGCAGGCGCAGCCGCGCGAGCTCGTGCGTGGCGAAGCGCGTGAAGTAGGCGATGTCGGTGGGGTGGTCGCCCGGCAGGCCCAGGGCGCGGATCTGGTCGGCGATGCCGATGCGGCGGAAGTGCTCCATGGTGCGCGCCTGCGTGGCGTTGGCCTGCGGGTTGAAGGCGGTGGTGGCCTTCGGGTCCACCAGCAGGCAGCGTATGCCGCGCAGGCCCAGTTCGTTGGCGAGCATCAGCCCGCACGGGCCCGCGCCCGCGACGAGCACGTCTACCTCGATCCTTGCGCCACTGCGCTGCGCGTCTTGCAACTCCTTCACCGGTTCTCCTCTGTTCGTTGTTGGCCGATGTGCGATTGGACCGCCAGAATCGCTCCGATGCGCCGCGACGGGCGCCCTGAAAAAGACTTTTCCGCCGGGCAGGCGTGTATGGTGTGGTCCCGCATTCGAGGAGAAGAACCATGCAACTCATCGTCTCGGTCGGCCTGATCCTGGCCGTCGTCTTGTGGGGCGTGATCTCGCCGGCCTCGCTGGGCTCGGTGTTCGACACGCTGCTGGCCGTCATCACGCGCGACTTTGGCTGGCTCTACCTGTGGGTGGTGCTGGGCCTGGTGATCATGGCCCTGGTACTGGCCCTCACCCGCTACGGCGACCTCAAGCTCGGTGGCGAGGACGAAGAGCCCGAGTTCTCGCTCATGTCCTGGTTCGCCATGCTGTTCGCGGCCGGCATGGGCATCGGCCTGGTGTTCTGGGGCGTGGCCGAGCCGATCTCGCACTACGGCTCGCCGCCGCCAGGCATCGCGCCGCAGACACCCGAGGCCGCCAACGCGGCCATGCGCTACAGCTTCTTCCACTGGGGCCTGCACCCCTGGGCCGTGTACAGCGTGGTGGCGCTGGCCATCGCCTTCTTCCAGTTCCGCAGGGGCGGCTCGGCGCTGGTGAGCACGGCGGTTGAATCGCTGCCCTGGGGTTTCGCCAAGGGCCTGGGGCCGGTGGTCAACGTGCTGGCCGTCATCGCCACGGCCTTCGGCGTGGCGGCCTCGCTGGGCATGGGCGCCCTGCAGATCAACAGCGGCCTGGCCGCGCTCGCCGGCCTGCCGGTGAACCCGGCGTGGCAGGTGGGCATCATCGTGGTGACGACGGTGCTGTTCGTGGTGTCGTCGGTGTCCGGCGTCGGGCGCGGCATCAAGTGGCTGTCCAACACCAACCTTGTGCTGGCCGCGCTGCTGGCCCTCACCGTGTTCGTGCTCGGTCCCACGGTGGCCATCATCGACACCTTCACCACCACGCTGGGCAGCTACGTGAGCGAGTTCGTGCGCATGAGCCTGCGCACCACGCCCTTTCGCGACAGCGGCTGGGTGGGCGGCTGGACGATCTTCTACTGGGCCTGGTGGGTGAGCTGGTCGCCCTTCGTGGGCCTGTTCATCGCGCGCGTCTCGCGCGGGCGCAGCATCCGCGAGTTCGTGCTGGGCACGGTGCTGGCGCCCACGCTCGCCGGCTTCCTGTGGTTCTCGGTGTTCGGTGGCACGGCGCTCACGCTGGAGGTGATGCGCGGCCTTCCGCTGGCCGAGGCGGTGAGTGCCGACGTGTCCACCGCGCTGTTCGCCATGTTCGACGCGCTGCCGCTGGGCGCGCTCATGAGCGTGGTGGCCACGGTGCTGGTGATCGTGTTCTTCGTGACCTCGGGCGACTCGGCCACGCTGGTGCTCAGCATGATGAGCACGGGCGGCAATGAGAACCCGCCGGCGCGCGTGAAGATCATCTGGGGCGCGCTGATCTCCGGCATCGCGATCTCGCTGCTGCTCGCGGGTGGGTTGAAAGCGGTGCAGACAGCCACGATCGTGTTCGCGGTGCCCTTCGCGATGGTGATCGTGCTGATGGCGGTGGCACTGTGGCGCGGCGTGCGCGACGACTGGCGCGAGGAAGCCCGACGCGAGCGCGCGCTGCGCCGCCGCATGCGGGAGATGGTCGAGCCGCCGAAGCCCTGAGGAGGCACATTGCCGATGACACCCGAGGCCGACCCACGCAGTCGTCCTCCGACAGCCGCCTTCTGAGCGCGCTCAGACCAGCACGTCGCGGATCGACGGGTCCTTGTCGAACTGCGCCTTGGCGAACGGGCACAGGGCCACGACGCGCGTCTTCGTCTCGCGTGCCCAGGCCACCAATGCGTCGAGCAGCTGACGCCCCACCCCCTGGCCCTTGAGGCGCTCGTCGACGTGGGTGTGGTCGATGATGATCAGCGTGGGGTTGGTGCGGCTGTAGGTCATTTCGGCCAGGCGCTCGCCGTTCTGCTGGACGAAGAAGGCGCCGGTGGAGTTGGCTTCCTGGTGCTCGATGGGCTGGGTCATGGGGTGTCTGGGGTGGTGGCGATCCATTGGACCGGAACGCCTTGCCGCAGCGTGTTGTGCACCTCGGCCACCGCGTCGGTTTCGCGCAGCAGCCGGGCAATGGCGTCCGGGGATGCCGGCGACTGTACCCGGGCGTGATAGCGCACGTCGCGCGCCGCCAGGCCGATGCCCTCGAACTCGGCCTCGGCCCACACCTCCACGCGGTCCAGCGCCACCCCCAGGCGCGCGGCTTCGCGGTAAAGGTCGTTGCAGTAGCAGGTGGCCAGGGCGAGCATGAGGAACTCGCCGCCGTTGGTGGCGGAGCCGGCGCCCGAGGCCTTGGGCGCCACGTCCAGCGTGTGCTCGGCATCGCCGGTGCGCAGCACGACCCGGTGCTGGCCGGGTCGGTTCGTGACGCTGGCCGAGATCCGCATGCGTCAGGTCACGCGGTGCTCGCGGCCGCTTTCGGGCGATCGGCGCGGGTATCGCTTGCCATTGAGCAACTGGCCGATCCAGCCGTGGCGCACGAACAGCTCGTAGCTGCCCAGGCACACCAGCGTGGTGGCGGCGATGTTGATGAGCACCTTGGCTGTGACGGGCAGGCTCAGCTCGAAGAGCAGGGCGCCGAACAGGATGGTGAGCGGGTAATGCATCAGGTACACCCAGTACGCGCTGTCCGACAGGTAGCCCAGTACCACGTGGCGGCGGGGCACCAGGCGCAGCGCCAGGCCGATGGCGGCGAAGCTCCAGAGCCAGCTGATGCAGTGGTAGGCATAGGCCCAAAGGAGCATCGGGGCCTGCACAAGCGCGGCCGCGGTGGCCAGGAGGTAGCACACCAGCCCCCCCAGCGCATAGGCCAGCCAGTGGCGCTGGAAGAAGGCGAACAGCTCGGCCTGCCGCCCGTGCAGCATCAGGCCGAAGACGAAGAAGCTGCCGTGGTAGAGCCACTCGTTCCATTCGGGCAGGAAGGCGCCGGCGGGGGCGAGCACACCGCGCGGGTAGGCGGCGCTGGCCAGCATCAGCGGCAGCGCCAGCGCCACGAAGCCCCACGGTTGGCGCGCCAGCCAGGCCAGCGCCGATTCGATGGGCGCGAACCAGGCGCGCGGCAGCCGCCACAGCGCGGCCGTGGCCACGCAGAACCACAGCAGCATCCACAGGAACCAGAGGTGGATGGTGTTGGGGCTGTCCAGGATGGGCAGGCGCGGCACCACATGGGTGTCCAGTCCCCATTCGTCGCGGACCATGAGGTTCATGAAGAACAGCGCCGCCACGCCCGAGGCCAGCCACAGCAGCGGCCAGAACAGCGCGAAGGGCAGGCCCAGGCGCATCAGGCGGTGGCGCAGCAGGCCGTCCGGCCCCCGCGAGCGCACCAGCAAGGCAGCGAAGAAGCCGCCCAGGATGAAGAAGGCCGGCATGCGGAAGGCGTGGATGGACGACACCACCACGTCGGCGACCAGGGTGCGCTGGTCGTCGCGCCAGGCGTTGGGCATGCGCTGCACGGCGTAGATGGCCTCGACGTGCAGCACGATACCCAGCCACATGAGCAGCGCGCGCAGGTTGTCCAGCGCGTGCAGTCGGGTGCCCGTGTCGGCGGGCGGCGAGTGCTTACCCATCAGCGTGACCGAACGTAACAGGGGCGCAGACCTTATCAGCACTTGGGCGCTTGCGCTACCCCTGGCGGGGGAGACGCTCGCCGGGGTAGCGGGGACGCCTGGCTCAGTTCATGCCGGCCGCGTCCAGGTCCAGCGCCAGCGTGCCGCGCGTGCCGATGTCGGCGCGGTGCCGTTCGAGCCAGGCCTGGGCCGCCGCCTGGCCCTGCTGGAACAGACGCTCCAGAAAGGCCGCGTCGGTGCGCGTCTTGCTGCCCGCGCCCAGTGCGGCGAGTTCGGGGCCGCCATCCACCCGGTGCAACCGCAGCGCCGCGATGCGGCGAAACACCGGGCTGCGCAGTCGGCGCGCGGCCCAGCCCTCGGCGGCCAGGAGTTGCTTCAGCAGCACGATGTTGCGCAGCTCCTTGAGCAGGCTGGCGTTGAAGGTCACCTCGTTGATGCGGTCCAGGATGTCGTTGGCTCGCACCGGCAGCTCATCGCGCTGGGCGGGGTTGATCTGTACCAGCAGCAGGTCGTCGCCCGGGCTCTCCAGCACCAGCGGCAGCAGCGACGGATTGCCTGCGTAGCCGCCGTCCCAGTAGGCCTCGCCGTCGATCTCCACCGCCTGGAACAGCAGCGGCAGGCAGGCCGAGGCCAGGATCACGTCGGGCGAGAGCTCGTCCTGGCGGAAGATGCGCAGCTCGCCGGTCTTCACGCGCGTGGCAGCGATGAAGAGCTGCGTGCGGTGGCAGGCGCGCACGCGGTCGAAGTCGATGGTGTCGCGCAGGATGTCGCGCAGCGGGTTGAGGTTGAGCGGGTTGAGCTGGTAGGGCGAGGCCTGCGAACTGAGCCACTGCGCGTACGAGCGGATGGGTCCGAGCCAGGGCGCGGCCCAGGGGCTGTCGGGGTCGACCCACGGGGCGCCGGGCGCGTGGGCCAGGCCGCCGAAGGGGTTGATCTCGCCGATGCGTGTCCACAGCCGGCGCAGCGCGGCGCGCGCGCCTTCGCGGCCGCCCTCCATCAGGCCGCTGGCCAGGGCCACGGCGTTCATGGCGCCCGCGCTGGTGCCGCTGATGCCGGTGAGCCGCAGCGAGCGGTCCTCCAACAGGCGATCGAGCACGCCCCAGGTGAAGGCGCCGTGCGAACCGCCGCCCTGGAGGGCGAGATCGAGCGAGGTTTTCGCAGAGTGGGAAGGGAGCGTGGCCATGAGCCATTGTTGCACTGCAACATGCATCCGGGGTGAAAGCCCGGCTCTGGGACAATGCCGGGCTTCATGATGAACGCCGAGCCCCGCCACGACCAAGAGGACCTGCCCCAGGGGGCGCTGGCGCGCGAGGCCATCGCGCTGGCGGCGTTCGACCACATGGTCTCGCACGCCCCGGGGTTCCGGGCGCGCGCCGGTCAGCGCGAGATGGCGGCGTTCATCGCCGAGACCTTGTCGGGCGTGAAGCTGGGCGACGACAGCGTCTCGGGCGAGGCGGGCGCGCCCGACCGGGGCATCGCCGTGGTGCAGGCCGGCACAGGGGTCGGCAAGTCGGCGGCCTACGCGGCCACCGTGATTCCGCTGGCGCTGGCGCAGCAAAAGCGCGTGCTCATCAGCACCGCCACCGTGGCCCTGCAGGAACAGCTCATCAACAAGGACCTGCCGGCCCTGGCGGCGCTGATGCCGCAGCCTTTTGCCTTCGCGCTGGCCAAGGGCCGCGGGCGCTACGTCTGCCGACTCAAGCTCGACCAGCTCGCCGAAGGCGGCGCGCAGGACGCGGATCTGTTCGGCGAGGAAGCCGCAGGCGCGGCCAGCGCCGCCGCGAAAGACGACTGGGCCCAGCGCGCGCGCCAGTACGCGCAATGGACCATCGCGCTCGACCAGGGCGACTGGAACGGCGACCGCGACCGCCTGGACGAACCGCCCGACGCCGCGCTGTGGGCGCCCGTGGCGGCCGAGCGCCACACCTGCACCGCGCGCCACTGCCCGGCCTACAACAGCTGCAGTTACTACCAGGCGCGCAACCGCCTGGCGCAGGCGCAGGTGATCGTGGTCAACCACGACCTGCTGCTCGCCACCCTGGGCCTGCACGCCCTGCCGGCACCGTCCGACTGCTACCTCGTGCTCGACGAGGCGCACCACCTGCCCGGCGTGGCGCAGGGCCAGTTCACCTCGCAGATGGACCTGATGCGCCCGGGCTGGCTCGACCCCCTGCCCAAAGCCTTCGACGAGGTGGCGAAGGCCATTTCTCACCGGCACAACCTCGACGTGGCCGAGGCCGCGCGCGCCGCCAAGGCCGCCCTGGCCGAGCTCGCCCGCCTGGGCATGGACCTGCTGGGCCCGGCCGTGCGCGAGCTGCCCGCCGAGGCGCCGCCGCTGGTGCACCGCTTCGACGCCGGGCTGCTGCCCCCCGGCTGGACCGAGCCCCTGGGCAGCCTGCAGGCGCACGCGCATGGGCTGCTCAAGCTGGCCGAGGCCCTGGCCACGCAACTGCGCGCCAACGCGCGCGACAACCCCGGCGAGGCCGCGCGCAGCGCCGAGCACTACGCGCGCATCGGCCGCTTCGCGCCGCGCCTGCAAAGCCTGCACGAAACCGCGAGCCAGTGGCTGCTGATGGCCAGCGAGGGCGCGCCGCCCCAGGCCAAGTGGCTGCAGGCGCGCGTGGACCGCGGCCTGGTGGCCATGAGCGCGCACGCCTGCCCGCTGCAGCCGGGCAGCCTGCTGCACAGCCACCTGTGGCAACAGGTGCGCGGCGCGGTGGTCACCTCGGCCTCGCTCGTCACCTGCGGCGGCTTTGACCACTTCCTGCACGAGGCCGGCCTGGCCTGGGACGCGGCCGTGGCCACGCGCGAGGTGCAAAGCCCCTTCGACCACGCGAAGCAGGGCCGTCTGGTGGTGGTGCAGACCCGCGCCGACCCCAAGGACGTGGACGGCTACACGCGGGAAATGCTCGATCTGCTGCTGGCCGACCTGCGTGAGGTGAAGCGCGGCGCCTTGGTGCTGTTCACCTCGCGCGCGCAGATGCGATCGGCCCAGCAGTTGCTCGAGCGTGGCGAACACGCGCGTCTGCGCGAGCGCGTGCTGGCGCAAGGCGAGGCCTCGCGCACGGTGCTGCTCAAGCGGCACGCGCAGCGCGTGGGCGACGGCGAGGCGTCCATCCTGTTCGGCCTGCAGTCCTTCGGCGAGGGACTGGACCTGCCGGGCGAGCTCTGCGAGTGGGTGTTCATCACCAAGTTGCCTTTCGCGTCGCCCAGCGACCCGGTGGGCCAGGCGCGCGCGGAATGGCTCAAGAGCAAGGGGCGCGACCCGTTCAGCGAGCTGGTGGTGCCGGCCACCGGCGCCCGACTGCTGCAGTGGACCGGCCGCGCGCTGCGCACCGAGACCGACGAAGCCACGGTGGTCTGCTACGACGCGCGCCTGCTGCGCCAGGGGTACGGCCGGCGCATGCTGCAAGGGCTTCCGCCCTACCGGCTGCAGCGACGGCAGGCCGGGGTGACGGCGGACGTGTGAGGCATAGTGCACCCCCATGATCTACGCCGTTCTCAAACTCCTCCACGTCCTGTCCATCGTCTTCTGGGTCGGTGGCATGGCTTTCGCGCACTTGTGCCTGCGGCCGTCGGTGCAACTGCTGGAGCCGCCCGATCGCCTGCGCCTGCTGCAGGCGGTGATGAAGCGCTTCTTTGCCGGCGTGCTGCTGGCGGCGCTGCTGGCGCTGGCCACAGGCCTGTGGATGATCGGCCGCGTGGCGAAGGAGTCGGTTCAGGCGGGCGTGGACTTCGCCATGCCGCTGGACTGGACGGTCATGGCCACGCTGGGCATCGTGATGATCGCGATCTTCGGGCACATCCGCTTCGCGCTCTTCAAACGGATGTCGCGTGCCGTGCAGGCCAGCGACTGGCCGGCCGCCGGCGCGGCGATGGCCTCGATCCGCCAGTGGGTGCTGGTCAACCTGGTCATCGGCGTGCTGGTCATCGCCATCGCGCTGCTGATGAGCTGATCGCGGCGACCGGTATCGAACGCCGGTGCCGCTCGCCGGTCCGGGCGTTCAGCCGTCCTGCGCCGCCAGGCCAGGCGGCGGCAGGCGCTCGCCTTGCAGGCGCCGCCACAGCCAGTCCAGGCCCTTCTCCACGTCGATGCGCATGCCGTCCAGGCGCGCGGGGCGTGGGCCGTTGGCGCGCTCGGCTTTGGTGCCCAGATCGAAATGGAAGGTGTAGGTGGGCTCCTGGCCCATGCGCAGGTCGGTCACGTACAGGCGGCCTTCTTCTTCCTGCACGCGGAAGAAGCCGTGGGTGAAGGCGGCGATGCGCCGAAGGCCGTCGACCTTGGCGTGGTGTTCGGCCAGCGCGGCGCCGCGGTCGTAGCGGCGCCAGTCGATCGTGGTCGTGTCATCGAGCAGCGAGTAGTGGCCTTCGGCGTACCGCTCCGGCCCCATGGCCACCACCCGCCACAGCACGGTGTTGAAGGGCGCGGGCGTGACCAGCAGGCGATCGGCCGGGATGCCCTGCTCGCGCAGCGACTCGCGCGCCACCTGGGCCACGTGCTGCTGCGCGGCCACGCTCCACAGCAGGTAAGCGCTGCTGAGCAGCAGGCCGATGGCGTTGGCCTTGAGGCCGATGCGCGGCGCCGCCAGCGCGAACACCACGCCCACGATCAGCGGCACCGTGTAGGCCGGGTCGATGATGAACACGCTGCCCACGCCGAAGGGGTGGTTGGTGAAGGGCAGCAGCAGCTGCGTGCCGTACACCGTCATGGTGTCCAGCAGCGGGTGGGTGATCAGCACCAGCCACAGCGCGAGCCACCAGCGTCTGAACAGCGCGCCCTCGCCGTGCAGGCGCGAGACCAGCCAGGCCAGCAGCGGCGAGAACAGCGTCAGGTAGAACAGCGCGTGCGATTCGCCCCGGTGCAACACCATGTTGAGCACGGCGTCGCCATGGTCGATGAAGGCGTCGAGGTCGGGCAGGGTGCCGGCAATGGCGCCCCACAGGGCCGATTTCCACACGGCGGTGCGCCGGCCCATGACGGCGACGGCCACGGCCGAGCCGAGGGCGATCTGGGTGAGTGAATCCATGATGGGCGCCGATGGTATCGGCCCCCACGCCGCTGCGCGCGGGTTGCCGTGCCTCTCAGGCCTGCACGACGATGGGAAACCTGGCCTTCACGCCCTCGCCATCGGGCTCGAACGGCCGCGTCAGCGCCGCGCGGCCGGACTCGTCGAGCCGGCGCCAGAGGCCGTCGCGCTCGTTGCCCGGGTCACCGTGCACGTAGAGCTGGGTGGTGAGCAGCTCCATCCGGTCCAGCTTCACCTTCACGTGGATGTGCGGCGTGCGCCCGCTGTAGGGCACGGGTCGGATGGTGCGGAAGCGGTAGCGGCCCTCGCGGTCCACCGCCACGCGGCCAAAACCCTGGAAGGCCGGGTCGGCGCGGTTGCCGTCGCCCGGGTGGTGGTAGTGGCCGGCCTCGTCGCACTGCCAGATCTCGACCACCGCGCCCTGCAGCGCGCGGCCGTCGAGGTCGACCACCGTGCCCTCCACCCGGGCGGCCTGGCCCTTGCCGTAGCGCACCTGGCCGTTGCGCAGCAGGTCGGCGTCGGTGTCGGCGGGCAGCGCCACGGGGTAGAAGGGGCCTTCGGTCTGGCGCGGGGTGGGGCGCAGGCCGGGCTTCTGCGCCACGGCCGGGCTCAGCCAGGCGGGCGCGGCGATGAGCGCGGCGCTGCCCAGCAGCAGGGAACGGCGGGTGCGGGCGGACGTGGCCATGGCGCTTCGAAGCGGTTCGGGCCGGCGAGTTCCGCGCGGAGGCTCAGTAGGGCTCGCGCCCCGGTTCGGGCGAGGGCTCGCGGATGTTTTCCCGGGCCGAGGACATCCAGGCGATCAGCGAGGAGCGCATGGCCTCCTCCACCGACATGTCCACCGGCGTGACCCAACTGCGCGGCACGAAGACCGTGTAGCCGCCGATCATGTAGCCCATGGGCAGGTAGACGGCGACCTGATCGAGCTCGCCGAGGGCGCCGGGCAGGCCGGCGAAACTCTGGCGCGTCACCAGGCCGACGATGGACATCTCGCCGCCGGGCGCGCGCAGCAGCACCACCTGCTGCTGTGGCTGGTCCTTGTCGTGGGGCGCGAAGTAGTCGGCGAAGTTCTTCAGCGAGGAGTAGATGCTCTTGACCACCGGCAGGTTGGTGAAGGGCAGTTCGGCGATCGACAGCACGCGCGTCACTTCGGGACGCGAGACCAGCACGCCCAGCCCGAAGATCAGGCCCACCAGCAGCACGATGCCCAGGCCCGGCAGGTAGAAGTCGCCCAGGAAGGGGCTGAACAGGGCGCGGGCCAGCGACTCGGTCCACACCACCAGCAGGTACAGCAGGTACAGCGTGAGCGCGGCCGGCAGGAAGGTGATCAGGCCGCGCAGGAAGGTTCGGGTCAGCGTCGTTTTCATGGGTGTGGGATGGGTCCGGGGGAGAATAGCAGTCCCCGGTGGCCAATGAGCGGCACCGACAGGTGGCGCTTGCAATGGCCGTGCCTGTCCCCAGGTGCGGGTTTCATTCGCTTTTCCCTCACGGGACGCCGGAACTCACGTGACCCCTTCCGCTCTTTCTCCCATGAATGCATTCGCCGATCTGTTGGGCCGTGTGGCGGGCCTTGTGCTGCGCCTCGCGCTGGGCCTGGCGGCGGCGGTCTTCCTCATCAGCCTGTTGCTGGCCTCGGTGCTGGCGGTGGCGGGGATGTCGTTGTGGGCCCTGATCACCGGGCGCCGGCCCGCGCCGCTGGTGGTGTTCGGCCGCCTGCGCGAGCGCTCGCGCCAGTACTCGCAAGGCGTGTGGCGCGCCGGCCCGGCGTCGTCGAACACTGCGCCGCGCGGTGAAGTGGTGGACGTGGAGGCCCGGGAGGTCGACGAGCCGCGCCGGCCTCAGGGTTGAGCCCTAGTTCTTCGACGCGCCTCGGCGCGCCAGCGCGGCGTCGTACAGCGCGTTGCGCGGTGCGCCGGTGATGTCGGCGGCCGCCTTCACGGCCGCCTTGAGCGGCAGGTCCACCAGCAGGCGGTCGAGCACGCGCAGCGCGGCCTCGGGCAGCGCGCCTCCGTTGTCGGTGTCGCGCTCGCGTGGGTGCACCAGCAAGGCGAATTCGCCGCGCGTGCGGTGGGCGTCGGCGGCCAGCCAGGCGGGCAGGGCGTCAGCGGGCAGGTGCGCCACTTCCTCGAACTGTTTCGTGAGCTCGCGCCCCAGCGTGACCGGGCGCGGGCCCAGCGCCGCCGCCAGATCGCGCGCCAGCGCCTCCATGCGGTGCGGTGCCTCCAGCAGCGCACAGGCTTGCGGGTCGTCGGCGATGGCCTGCAGCGCGCGCTGGCGCTCGGCCCCCTTCACCGGCAGGAAGCCCGCGAAACGGAAACTGCCGTCCCAGCCCGCGTGGCCGCTCACGCTCAGCAGCGCGGTGAGGCTGCTCGGGCCAGGCACGGGCACACAGCGCAGGCCCGCGTCGCGCACGGCCGCCACCAGGCGCGCGCCGGGGTCGCTCACGCCCGGTGTGCCGGCGTCGCTCACGTAGGCCACGCGCTGTCCTTCGCGCAACAGCGCGATCACGCGTTGCGCGGCCTCGCTCTCGTTGTGCTCGTGCGCGGCGATCAGCGGTTTGTGCAGGCCATAGGACTGCAGCAGCGAGGCGGTGTGGCGCGTGTCTTCGCAGGCCACGCTGTCCACCAGATCGAGCACATGCAGCGCGCGCAGGCCGATGTCGGCGCGGTTGCCGATAGGGGTGGCCAGCATGTACAGCGTGCCCTGGGGAAAATGCTGCGCACCCGCCGCGGCGCGCGCGGCGTGAAGCAGTTCAAGGACAGGGGGTGACACGTGCGGTGGTTTCAATCAGAGGCGCCCAAGGCGACGCGCGAGGCGGGCCAACGGGCCGAGGACAGGGCCCTGGCGCACCTGCAGCGCCAGGGGCTGCGGCTGGTGCAGCGCAACTTCCGCACGCCTGGGCGCGGTGGCGGCGAGATCGATCTGATTATGCGGGAGCCCGACGGCACGCTGGTCTTCGTCGAGGTGCGGCAGCGCCGCTCCGGGGCCTACGGCGGCGCGGCCGCGAGCATCGGCCTGGCCAAGCGCCGGCGCATCGTGTTCGCGGCGCGGCACTTTCTGGCGCGGCAGCGGTCCATGCCACGTATGCGCTTCGACGCCGTGCTCATCGACGGCGACGGTGGCGAACTTCAATGGCTGCGCGCCGCATTCGACGCCGGCGACGCTTTTGCTTTTTGACACGAAACCCACGGCTATCATCACCCCATGCTCTTGCAGCGCATTCAGCAGCAATTCATCGACAGCGCCGACCTCAAGTACCAGAGCGCACCGGCCCTGGCCCCTGTGGTCGAGGCCGCGGTGTCGGCCTTGTTGGCCGGGCTCACCGGCGGCGGCAAGGTCCTCGCCTGCGGCAACGGCGCCGGTGCCGCGCTGGCCCAGCAGTTCGTGGTGCACATCCTCGGCCGCCACGAGCGCGACCGCCCCGGGCTGGCCGCGCTTTCGCTGGCGGCCGACGCCGCCGTGCTCACCGGCATTGCCAACGACTTCGACGGCCGCCAGATGTTCGCGCGCCAGGTCCACGCCCTGGGCCTGGCGGGTGACGTGTTGCTGGTCGTCAGCCCCGACGGCCAGGCCGGCAATCTGGTGGCCGCCATCGAGGCCGCGCACGAGCGCGAGATGACCGTGGTGGCCCTCACCGGCGCGCGCGGCGGCCGCGTGGCCACCCTGTTGCGCGACACAGACGTGCACATCAGCGTGCCCCACGAGCAAGCTTCGCGCGTGCTCGAGGTGCAGTTGCTTGTGCTGCATTGCCTGGCCGACGGCCTGGACTCCCAATTGCTCGGCCTGCCCGATTCCACCCCCATCGACACGGAGAACCCCGCATGACCAAGCCTCAAGCTTCCACGACCCGATCCCGCCTGGGCACCGCCGTGCTGGGCGCGGTCGGCTTCACCGTCCTGCTGTCCGCCTGCGCGCCGCTGGTGCTGGGCGGTGCGGCCGTGGGCACGGCGCTGGTGGCGTCCGACCGCCGCAGCTCGGGCACCCAGCTCGAGGACCAGACCATCGAAATGCGCGCGAGCAGCCGCCTGCGCGATCAGCTTGGAGGCCGCGCCAACGTTTACGTCAACAGCTACAACCGCCAGGTGCTGCTCACCGGCGAGGTGCAGAACGACGCCGCCAAGGCCCAGGCCCAGAGCATCGTCTCGGGCGTGGACAACGTGCGCACCATCGTCAACGAGCTGCAGGTGATCAATTCTCCGGGCTTCTCGCAGCGCACCTCCGACACGCTGATCACGGGCCGCGTCAAGGCCGGCTTCGTGGACGCGCGCGACATTCCCACCACCGCCATCAAGGTGACCACCCACAACAACGTCGTCTACCTGATGGGGCGCGTGACGCCCAAGGAAGCCGAGCGCGCCACCCACGTGGCCCGCAACGTGGACGGCGTGCAGCGCGTGGTGCGGGTGTTCGAGGTGATGTCGGAAGATGAGCTGAAGCGCCTGGCGCCGGAGCCGGCGGTGCAGCCGTCGAGCGGGACGCAGCAGCAGCCGGCCGCGCCGGCCGGCACCGCGCCGCGTCAATAGGCGTGACGGGGCGCAACGCCCCGAGCTCCAGGGGGGGCCGTTCGCGACAGTGGGCGATGCAGGCGCACCGGCCCACGGGCGAATGGCCGATCCAGCGTACCCCCCACCGGTTTTCACGGCGCGAAGCGGTTGTAATGCGCGTCCTTTCAGGACCGCCTACCCCGCTCTGTGCTTCGCTCGCTCGCCTTTGTCCTTTATCTGCTCGCCGCGCCTGGCTGGGCGCAGACCGCTAGCGATACCGCCTCGCGCGACCAGATCGAACACCGACGCGCCGCTGAACGCCAGCAGCGCCAGCGCGAGATGCTTCAGCGTGGAGCCGATGTGCGTGGCGCAACCGATGCCCCCCTGGCGCCGCTGGAGTGGCCTGCGCAGGAAACGCCGTGCTTTCCCATCCGGGACATCGTTCTGACAGGTGCCGGGAGCGATCGCTTCCGGTTCATCCTCCAGGACCTCATCGCCGGCCCCGACCCGGCTATCGGCAGGTGTCTGGGCGCCAAGGGGGTGGACGTGGCCGCCGAACGCGCGCAGCGGGCGCTCGTCGCTCACGGCTACGTCACCACGCGCCTGCTGGTTCAGCCGCAGAGCTTCGACGCCGGGCGCCTCGTCCTGAGCGTGGTGCCCGGCCGCCTGCGCGCGTCGCGCTTCGCCGATGGCACCAGCGCGCGAGCCACCGCCATCAACGCCGTGCCCGCACGACCGGGCGACATCCTCAACCTGCGCGACATCGAACAAGCGCTGGAGAACTTCAAGCGCGTGCCCTCCGTCGAGAGCGAAATCGTCATCGAGCCGGCCGTGGCACCCGACGAAAGCGACCTCGTGATCGCCTGGCAGCAGTCGAACCCGTTGCGCTTGAATGCCTCGCTCGACGACAGCGGCACCCGGGCCACTGGCCGGTACCAGGGCAGCGTCACCGTGAGCTACGACCACTGGTGGACGCTCAATGACTTGTTCTATGTGACCTACACCCACGACCTGGGTGGCGGCGTGCCCGGCATTCGCGGCACCAACGGCAAGACCGTGCACTACTCGTTGCCCTGGGGGCGCTGGCTGCTCGGGTTCACGGCGTCCCACAGCAACTACCACCAGAACGTGGCCGGGCCGTTCGAGATCTTCACCTACAGCGGCTCCAGCGACAACGCGGACCTCACCCTCTCGCGAGTGCTGCATCGCGACGCTCGCGGCAAGACCAGCCTGAGCCTGAAGGCCTGGGCCAGGCGCTCCGACAACTTCATCAACGACGCCGAGGTGGAACCGCAACGCCGCGCCACCGGCGGTTGGGCGCTCGGCCTCGCCCATCGGCAGGCGTTCAACCACGCCACACTCGACCTGCAGATCGAGCACCGTCGTGGCACTGCGGCCTTCAATGCGCGGCCGGCGCCGGAAGAAGAATTCGCCGAGGGCACCTCGCGCCTGCGCGTGACCTCCTTCGACGCCAGTCTGCAGGTGCCATGGCGACTGGCCGACAGGCGTGGGCGCTACCAACTCTCGCTGCGCGGCCAATGGAACGGCACCCCGCTCGCCGCGCCGGACCGCTTCGCCATTGGCGGGCGCTACACCGTGCGAGGCTTCGACGGCGAGACCAGCCTGTCCGCTGACCGTGGTCTGCTGATGCGCAACGAGTTCGCCGTAGCAATAGGCGACACCGCGCACGAGGCGTACGTCGGCATCGACTATGGCCAGGTCAGCGGTCCTTCCGCTGAATGGCTGGCGGGCGATCACCTGGCGGGCGCCGTGCTTGGCATTCGCGGCGGTGCCGGTGTCCTCGCTTACGACGTCTTCGTCGGCCGCCCGATCAGCCGCCCCGCGGCCTTTCGCCCCACGCCCGTCGTGGCCGGCTTCAGCTTGAGCGCTTCGTTCTGAGGCCGGCGAACGACAGTTTTGCTGATGTATTCATGAAGCCTGGCTGAACTACCGCTGCTGCGGTATGTCGGACGCGCGCTCTTCCTGATGTCATCGCCCGAACCATGCGTGGGCACGGCGATTGACATCAGGGGGGGAGCAAGTGAAGAAGAAGCAAAAGCGCAAGCCCGCGCACGGGCTGCCCTGCGCCCTGCATTGGATCGTGGCACTGGCCTTGAGCAGCCCGCTCACCAGCCGCCAAGCCTGGTCGCAGATCATCACCGACCGCAATGCCCCCGGCCAGCTCCGCCCCACGGTGCTCTCCACCGCCAACGGCGTGCCCTTGGTCAACATCCAGACCCCCAGTGCTGGCGGCGTTTCGCTCAACCGCTACAGCCAGTTCGACATCGGCCCTCAAGGCGCCGTTCTCAACAACAGCCGCAAGGGCGCATCCACTCAGATCGGCGGCGCAGTTCCGGGCAACCCGCACCTGGCCACCGGCTCCGCCCGCGTCATCGTCAACCAGGTCAACTCCCAGCACCCCAGCCACCTCAATGGCCCCATCGAAGTCGCCGGTCAGCGCGCCGAAGTGATCGTTGCCAACCCCGCGGGCATCCGCGCCAACGGCGCCAGCTTCATCAACGCCCTGGGCGCCACGCTGACGACCGGCGTCCCGGTGATGAGCAACGGCCACCTGGACGCGTTCCGTGTCACGCAGGGCATGGTCAGCATCGAAGGCCTGGGCCTGGACCTCAGCGGCGCCGACCACGCCCGCATCCTCGCGCGGGCCATTGAAGTCAACGCCGGCCTCTGGGCCGATCACCTCACCGTGCTCACCGGCAGCAACGAAGTCAAGGCCCTGGCCTCGGGCGCCGACGCAACGGCCACCCCCATCGCCGGCACCGGGTCCGCACCGGACTTCCTGCTCGACGTGGCCGCCATCGGCGGCATGTACGCCCGCCACATCTTCCTGCGAGGCACCGACAAAGGCCTGGGCGTCAACCTGGACGGCACCCTGGCTACCCGGAAAGAGATGGAACTGCTCACCGATGGCCGCCTCGTGGTCAAGGGCAGCGTGCACAGCGACGGGCACCTGAGCGTCAAGGCCGCCGGCATCGACAACGCAGCCGGCGCCCAGATCGTGGCCCGCCAGGGCTTGTCGGTGCAAACCCCGGGCGAGCTGAACAATGCCGGCCTGGTCGACGGCGCCAACGTGAGCGTTCAGGCGGCGCTTGTTCACAACACGGGTCGCCTCTACGGCGACCAGCTCGCCATCAGCGCCGAGCGCGTGGTCAATGCCGAGAACGCCGTCATCGCCGCGCGA
>NZ_WVZN01000014.1 GCF_011772445.1 Hydrogenophaga sp.
GTGAACAACGAAGGCGTGCTCTCCAGCGCGGCGAGCAACCTGGAGCTGCACGCCGACGGGCGCCTCATCAACAAAGGCGCGCTCATTGCCGGGGGCGACCTGAAGCTGCGCGCCCAGGGCATTGAGAACGCCAAGAGCGGACAGATCGCCGCGCAGCAGGCCGTTTCGGTGAGCACCGAGGGAGAACTGAACAACGCGGGCCTGATCAGTGGGGCCGAGGTGGACGTGCGAGCCAGCAGCGTTCACAACGCGGGCCTGATTGACGGCGTCGATGTGAGCGTTGCGGCCGGCGGTGTTCACAACACGGGTCGCCTCTACGGCGACCAACTGGCCGTCACCGCCGAGCGCGTGGTCAACGCCGAAGACGCCGTCATTGCCGCGCGAGAGCGCCTGGATGTGCAGGCGGGCGATGCCATCGTCAACCAGCGGGGCGCACTGATCCTCAGCGCAGGCGACATGGCGCTCTCGGCCGACCGGGTGGAGAACCGCTCCGCGCGCATCGAGGCTCTGGGCGATCTGGACATCGACGCGCGCTCCCTGCTCAACGCCAACGAGCACCTGCAGACCGAAGTCATCCGCAACGGCGGCGCCACCACCACGCGCACCCTGTACTTCACCGCCACGGGCGCAGTCGATGCGACCGAAGTCGCCTGGATGGCCGTCAAGCCCGTGGGGTCCATCTTCGGCGACGGGGAGTGGGACGAGTACAGCGCCCACGGCCGCTCCTGGCTGTTCACCCAGGCCAGCGCGCAGGCCCTGGCGGCATCCGACCCCGTCTACGCCGACCCGCGCCTGGCCACCTGGTACCACGGCCCCCAGCCGTATGTGGCCGCCGGCATGGTCACCCAAGGCAGCGGCGACAGCGAAACCCTCGTCTGGGCCGAGGCCCAGTTCGCCTACACCCGAGACGACCCCATCTGGGCCGCCCTGGGCATCGCCCCGCCCGCGGGCGACGCCCCCGGCCCCATGCCGCGCCCCCTCAGCGGCGACAGCGAAGTCAGCGGCGACACGCCCCAGTACCGCGAAGCCCTGCAGCAATGGCAGGCGCAGGCCGCCCCCTGGGTGGCCCTGGGCGAGAAGCTCGCCACGCTGCGCAGCGCCATCAACGCCGAGCTGCAGCCCTTCGACATCTACCAGCGCGTCACCGAGACCCAGCCCACGCTCAAGACCGTTCACAGCGAGCCCGGGCAGATCCTCTCGGGCGGCAACGCCCGCCTGAACATCCGCGAACAGTTCACCAACCAGGACAGCGAAGTCATCGCCGGCGGCACACTCAGCGCCCTGGGCGTGACCGCCAACAACCAGTCCACGCAGGTGCCGGCCGAGGTCATCCGCACCGGCACGGCCTACACCTGGGGCGTGATCGGCAAGAGCTGCTCCTTCGTCAGCGGCTGCGACCCCAAGTACGGCTGGCTCGAATCGGCCATCGACCAGCGCATCCCCACCACCCTGCAGGTCAGCGCGCTGCGCCACGAGCAGCACGCCAGCGACGCGCCCAGCGCTCCTTCGGTGAACCTGGGCTCAGCGCTGTTCCAGCCCGTGCCTGACCCGGCTGCCGGCGTCCTCTTCCAGACCGACCCGAACTTCATCCAGCAGCGCCGATGGACCGACGCCAGCGCCCAGTTCGCGCTGCTCGCGCTCGACCCCAACACCCTCCAGAAACGCCTGGGCGATGGCTTCCTCGAACAGCGCCTCGTGCGCGAGC
>NZ_WVZN01000017.1:0-256537 GCF_011772445.1 Hydrogenophaga sp.
TCGCGACCGTCTTGCCCTTGATGAGGGACAGGTCGCAGTCCTTGTCGTAGAAAACTTTCATGGTCTTGTTGCTGGTGAGAGGGAAGGGATCAGGCGGCCGTTGCCTGCGGGGCGTCGGCCATCAGGGACAACGCCGCCTCGACGACGGCGTCGGAAGACACGCGGGCCACGGATTCGAGCCGCGTGGCGTAGCCCACGGGAATGCGCGGCGCGCCCAGGCGGCCGATGCGGCAACCCGTGGCCTGTGCGGCGGTGGCGGCCACCTCGGCGCCGAAACCGGCGGCCTGCACGGCGTCGTGCACCACCAGCAGGCGGCGCGTGCGCGCGCAATCGGCCAGCACGGCCTCGCGGTCCCAGGGCCACAGGGTGCCCAGGTCGATGACGCTGGCGCGCACGCCCTGCGCGGCGAGAGCGTCGGCGGCTTTAGACGCGGTGTGCACGGCCGCAGACCAGCTCACGAGCGTGAGGTCGTCGCCGCGCCGCAGCAGGTTCGCGCGGCCGGGCGTGGCGGTCAGCGTGTCGTCGACCTCGCCCTCCAGGCCCCAGAGCTCCTTGTTCTCCATGTAGATCACCGGGTCCTCGCCGCGCAGGGCCTGGGTGAGCATGCTGAAGTTGTCCTGCGGTGTCGCGGGGCACATCACCACCACGCCGGGCAGGTGGGCGAACCAGGCCTCCAGGCTTTGCGAGTGCTGCGCGGCCGAGTTGGACCAGAAGCCGATGGGCAGGCGCATCACCAGTGGCACGCGGCCCTGGCCGCCGAACATGTAGCGGATCTTGGCGGCCTGGTTGACGATCTCGTCCATGGCGCAGAGCGCGAAGTCGACCACGCGCATTTCCACCACAGGACGCATGCCGACGAGCGCCATGCCCACGCCGGCGCCGACGATGGTGGCTTCGGAAATGGGCGTGTCGATGATCCGATCGGGGCCGAAGGCGGCCTGCAGGCCCTTGTACTGCTGGAAGATGCCGCCGCGGCCCACGTCTTCGCCCAGCACCACCACGCGCGGGTCGGCGCGCATGGCGGTGCTCAGGGCGCGCACGGCGGCGTCGGCGTAGGTGGTGCGGATCAGTGCCATGCGCCGGCTCCGGTGGTCTGGATGTCGGTGAAGGCCGCGGCCGGATCGGGCGCGGGCGAGGCGTCGGCGAAGGCGACGGCGTCGTCGATCTCGGCGCGCACCTCGGCGTCGATGGCGTCGAGCTGCGCGAGCGTGGCGCCGCCGGCCAGGGCGGCTTCGCGCGCTCGGCGCAGCGGGTCCGCATCGATGGCGCCTTGCAGGTCGTTCGGGTCGCGGTAGCCCTGGGTGTCCACCGACACGTGGCCGCGCACGCGCCAGGTGAGGGCGTGCAGCAGCTGCGGGCCTTCGCCCGCGTGGATCTTGGCGACCAGGCGGCCGGCCGCGGCGTGCACGGCTTGCACGTCGTTGCCGTCGGCCGTTTCACCGGGCACGCCCAGCGCCGCCGCGCGCGCGGCCACGCCAGGGCCGGCGCTCAGGCCGGCGGTAGCGGTGGTGGCGGAGTAGCGGTTGTCCTCGCAGACGAAAAGCACCGGCAGCTTGAAGACGGCCGCCCAGTTGAGTGCTTCCAGGAACGGCCCGCGGTTGGTGGCGCCGTCGCCGAAGAAGCAGGCCACCAGGTGCGGCTTGCCTTGCAGTTTGAGCGCCTGCGCCGCGCCGCAGGCGATGGGCAGGCCGGCGGTGACGACGCCATTGGCGCCCAGCATGCCGACCGAAAAATCGGCGATGTGCATGGAGCCGCCCTTGCCGCCGTTGCTGCCACCGGCGCGGCCGAACAACTCGGCCATCATGCGGCGCATGTCGCCGCCCTTGGCCAGGGTGTGACCGTGGCCTCGGTGCGTGCTGGTGAGCAGGTCCTCGCGGCTCAGGTGGGCGCACACGCCGGCGGCCACGGCTTCCTGCCCGATGGACAGGTGCAGCGGGCCGCGCACCTTGGCGCGCTCGTCCACCTTGGCGCCGAGCACGCCCACGCCACCCTGGCTGGCCACTTCGGCCGCGAGTTCGAAGGCGCGGATGCGCGCCATGGTTCGGTACAGATCGATCATGGGCGCGCTCACAAGACCATGGTGGTGATGCCCGGCACGGCCGCGATGATCAGCACGCCCACGAGCAGCGCGACCAAGTACGGCCAGATGGCGCCGATGACTTCGTCGGGCGGCGCGTCGCCGATGCGGCAGGCGATGTAGAAGCCCACGCCGATGGGGGGCATCATCAGGCCGATGTTCATGGCGCAGACGATGACCATGGCGTAGTGCACGTCGTTGATGCCCAGCTTGTGCGCGATGGGGAACATGATGGGCGCCAGCAGCAGCACGGCGGGCAGGCCTTCCAGCAGACAGCCCAGGGCCACGAAGACCACGATGGTGACCGCCATGAAGCCGACCCAGCCGCCCGGCAGCGTGGTCATGAAGCCCGAGAGTTGCTGCACCACGCCGCTTTGCGTGATGGACCAGGCCATGGCCGAGGCCGCGCCCAGCACCAGCAGCACCACGCCGGACAGCGCGGCGGTTTCCACCAGCATGTCGTAGAACTTGCGCAGGCCGATGCCGCCGTACATCACCTGGCCCACGAACAGCGCGTAGACCACGGCGACGGTGGAGACCTCGGTGGCGGTGGCCACGCCTTCGCCCACCGCCGCGCGGATGAGGAAGGGCAGCACCAGCGCGGGCGCGGCGATGAGCAGGAAGCGGCGCACCAGCGACAGCGGCGCGCGCTTCGCGTCGTGCATGTCTTCGTTGCGGGCCTTCCAGCGCGCCAGCACCAGCAGCACGGCCAGCAGCACCATGGCGATGACGAAGCCGGCCTGGAACAGGCCCGCGATGGACACGCCGGCCACCGCGCCCAGCACGATGAGCACGATGCTCGGCGGCACGGTGTCGGCCATGGCGGCGCCGGTGGCCAGCAGGGCCACCATCTCGCGCGGCTTGTGGCCGCGGCGCTTCATCTCGGGAAAGAGGGCGGGGGCCACGGTGGCCATGTCGGACACCTTGGAGCCCGAGATGCCCGAGACGATGAACAGCGAGCCCAGCAGCACGTAGGACATGCCGGCCTTGACGTGGCCGAGCAGGGAGCCGAGGAAGTCGACGATGGCCTTGCCCATGCCGGTCGCATCGAGAATGCAGCCCAGCAGCACGAAGATGGGCACCGAGACCAGCACCAGGCTGGACATGCCTTCGTCCATGCGCCCGATGACGACGGTGAGCGGCACGTGCGTGGTGAAGGCCAGGTAACACACCGCGCCCACGCCGAAGCAGAAGGCGATGGGCACGCCCGCCACCAGGCAGATGGCGGCAAAGCCGATGAGGAAGAAGCCGATGTTGGCGGCGCCCAGCTTCATGAGCTGCGGCGAGAAATGCCAGCACAGGCCCGCGACGGCGCCAACCAGCAGGGCGGCGAGCAGGAGATCGGCCTTGCGCGCGGAGCGCCCCGCGTACAACACCACGAGGGCCAGCATGACGGCGAAGCCGAAGCCGATGGAGCTGACGCGAAAGGTGTTGGGCAAATCCAGCGCGGGCGTGTGGATGAACCACTCGTCCTTCGCGTAGTCGATGGCCGGGCCGATGAGGGCGAGCAGCACTGCCGCGATGGCCACCAGCGCGAAGGCGTGCACGAACTCGCGCAGGCGCTGCGGCAGCAGGTCGACGAACAGGCCCAGGCGCAGGTGTTCGTTGCGGTGCACGGCGATGGCCGCGCCCAGCATGGTGAGCCAGATGAAGGAGATGGAGACGACCTCGTCCGACCACACCAGCGACTGGTTGAACACGTAGCGCGAGACCACGCCCACCAGCAGCAGCACCGTGATGACCAGCATCAGCAGGGCCGACGCCGCCTCCAGCGGCTTGAGCCAGAGCGGGCTGCGGCGGGTGTCGTGAAGGACGGTGCCCTTGTAGGCACCGTCGGCGTCGGCGGAGGTGCCGGCGATGAGTTCGGTCATGTCAGCCCAGCTTGCCGGTGTACTTCTCCATCACCGCCCAGGCCTCGTCGCCGAACTTGCCCTTCCACTCGGCGTAGAAGCCGGCGCTGCGCAGCTTGTCGCGGAAGGGCGCGGTGTTGGGCGAGTTGAAGACGATGCCCTTGGCCGTGAGGTCCTTCTGCAGCGTGGCTTCGTTGGCGGCCACGTCGGCGCGCTCCTTCACGGCGGCGGCGTTGATGTGCTTGGCGACGATGTCGCGCACGTCGGGCGGCAGGCGGTCCCAGGCGCGGCGGTTGATCAGCGTCCAGAAGCCGTCCCACATGTGGTTGGTGAGCGAGCAGTACTTCTGCACCTCGTACAGCTTGAAGTTGGAGATGACCGCGAACGGGTTCTCCTGACCGTCGGCCACCTTGGTCTGCAGGGCGGTGTACATCTCGGACGCGTTGATCGAGATCGGCGAGGAGCCGAAGGCCTTGAACATGGAGGTCCACATCGGCGAGACGGGCACGCGGATCTTGAAGCCCTCGAAGTCGGCCGGCGTGTTGATGGGCTTGGTGGAGGTGGTGGTCTGGCGGAAGCCGTTGTCCCAGATCTTCTCGAGCGCGACCAGGTTGGCCTTGGCGATCTGCGCGCGGATGTAGGCGCCGACGTCGCCGTCCATGGCCTTCCACACGGTGTCGTAGTTGGGGAAGGCGAAGCCCAGGCCGTTGAGCGCGGCCGGCGTCACCAGGGTGGACAGGATGAGGCCGGAGAGGTTGAACATCTCCACGCCGCCCGAGCGCAACTGGCTCAGCGTGTCGGTGTCGGAGCCGAGCTGGTTGCTGGGGAAGAGCTGGATGTCCATGCGGCCATTGGTTTCCTTCCTGATGGCCTCCACCGCTTCCTTGGCGCGCACGTTCATGGGGTGCTGCGGCGGCTGGTTGTTGGCGTACTTGAAGGTGAACTCGGCGCTCTGGCCATAGGCCAGCTTCAGCGGCGCGGCGACGCTGGCCGCGGTGATGCCCGTGGCCTTGATGAGGGTGCGGCGGGAAATCGTCATGGTGTGTCTCCTCTGGTTGGGGTGCTGGCTCGGGGGAAAGGGGGTGCGCGCTTCACGCCGTCTGCGGCATCAGGCGGCCTGCGGCGTGGCGGCGGGGATGTCGAACAACTGGCGCATGTACAGGCCGCTGGCAAGGTAGCCGCCGTCGACGCCGAGCGTCTGGCCGGTGACGAAGCTGGCCTGTTCGGAGGCGAAGAAGACCGCCGCGGCGGACACCTCGGCCGGCGAGCAGAAGCGGTGCATGGGGCAGACGTCGAGGTAGGTGTTGGCCTTGGAGCTGCCGTGCAGCGAGCGGATCATGGGCGTGTCCACGAAGCCGGGCGCGATGGCGTTGACGGTGATGCCCTGCTCGGCGACCTCGATGGCGAACTGGCCCGTCATGGCGATGAGCGCGGCCTTGGAGCTGCCATAGGCCAGGCGCCCCGTGCCCGCGCGCACGCCGCTGATGGAGGAGACGTTGACGATGCGGCCCCAGCGCTGGCGCTTCATGCCGGGCAGCACGGCCTGCGTGAGCAGCATGGGCGCGGTGAGGTTGATGGCCAGCGTGGTGTTCCACTGCGCCAGCGAGACCTCGTCGTGCGGCTGGGTGGAGACCACGCCCGCGTTGTTGATGAGGATGTCCACGCGCGGGAAGCGGCGCATGAGCGCGGCCATGGTGCGTTCGATGGCCTCGGCGTCGGCCAGGTCGGCCACGAAGGCCTCGGCCTGGCCGCCGGCATCGCGAATGCCTTGCGCGGCCTGCTCGGCCGCGGGGCCATTGCGGTCCACGATGCAGACCGTGGCGCCCTGTTGCGCCAGGTCTTGCGCGATCTGCAAACCGATGCCGCTGGCGGCGCCTGTGACCAGGGCCACGCGCCCGCCGTGCTGATTGGGGTTGTCCATCTCGCCCTTGTGAGGTTGAATGTCCAGAATGTGAATCGATTGGCCAATGTTCGCAGCACAACCCGGCGCTGCGTCAGAGGAAAACCCTGAATCGCTCCGCAAAAGCGGTTCACTATGTGGTCCGCGTTTTGCGGGTTTTCACCGAGATGAACGCACCCGAAGCACCGCCCGGCGAAACCGCTGGCGCGCAGACCCTGAGAAGGGGACTGGGCATCCTCAAGCTGCTGGCGCGCCACCAGCCCGAGGGGCTGCGCATTGGCGAGATCGGGCGCCGGCTGGGCCTGAGCAAGGCCACGGCCGTGCGGCTGACGCACACGCTGGCGGACGAGCGCTTCGTGGTGCACGACGCGGCGAGCCGCTGCTACCGGCTGGGACCGGAGTCCTTCGTGGTGGGACTGGCGGCCGAGCCCAGCTACTCGCTTCAGCGCCTGGCCACGGCCTCGCTGCGCGCCCTGGCGCTGGAGACCGGCGACTGGGTGTTCTTCTCGGTGGTGCAGGGGCTGGAGGCGATCTGCCTCTCACGCGAGACGGGGCATGGCCCCATTCCCAGCGACGCGCTGCGCCTGGGCGACCGCCACCCGCTGGGCGTGGGCGCGGGCGGGCTGGCGATTCTGGCGGCACTGCCCGACGACGAGGTGGAGAACGCGCTGCGGGTGAATGAGGCCTACATCGACGAGCACTTCCCGAAGTCGCCGGTGGCGGTGATCCGCCACCTGGTGGCCGAGACGCGCGAGCGCGGCTACGCGGTGATCCCGGGCATCGTGGTGCCGGGCTACTGGGCGCTGGGGGTGCCGCTGCTGCAGCGCGACGGTCGGCCGGTGGGTGCGATCGTGCTGGTGGCGAGCGAGTCGCGCCTGCACCCCACGCGGCGTGCGGCGCTGGGGGAGCGCATGCTCAACATCAGCCGCGAGCTCATGAGCCGGGCGGCGCAGGCGTCGCAGGCGGCGTGACGCCCCCAGGCTCCGCCGGCTCCAGCAGGCTGCGCGGCGGGTTGCGCTTCATCTCGTCCGCGAAGGTCACCTGCTCGGGGCTCATGCACTCGTCCGCCACGCGGCGGCCGAGTTTCTGGCTCATGAGCATGGACTTGTTGCCCAGTTGCAGCCAGAGTGCGCCGCGCTTCGGGTCTTCCAGGCGGATGGCGCCGGTGCGGCTTTCCACCGGGTGCATGTAGTAGCGCGTCTGGCGCGGCTTGTCGACCTGCACGAAGAAGAAGCCCTGACGCCTGGCGGGGGTGATCTCCACGGCCGCGCCGAGCTCGCAAGGGATCTTGCCCACGTACACGCGCTGCGCCACCGCGAGATCGGCCTCGGTGAGCGAGACGCTGCTGTCTTCCTCGATCGGCGTCACCTCTTCCACGGCCTTGGCAGCGGAGCGCTTGAGCGGCGCGCGCTTCTTGGTGGGCTCCTGGGCGGTGCTGGCGGGCTTGGGGTTGGTGGTTTGCGCAAGCACCGCCACCGGCGGGCAAGCGAGGGCGCTGAGGGCGAGGGCAAGGGGCAGAAGTTTCATCGGCTCGGATCGGAAGTCGGCGTCCAGTCTGCCCGCCCGGGCGCGGTTCCTGTGTTCCCAGATGTTGATCTCGTCTGAGGGTGTATCGGCTGGGGTCTATATAATCCGTATACGTTTCATATATTGATTGACCATGGGCATCGTGAAGATTTCCGACCAGATGCACGAGAACCTGCGCGTGGCGGGCAATGCGCTCAGCCGCTCCATCAACGCCCAGGCCGAGCACTGGATGCGTGTGGGCATGCTGGCCGAAATGCACCCGGGCCTGGACCACCAGGCCATCTGCCAGATGCTGGTGCGCGCCGAGCTCGACGGGGGGCTGGACATCACGGTGGCTGTGGCGCCCGCCGACAAGGGGCGCAAGCCGCGCGCGCCGTCCAACGGAAAACGCTGATGGCCCGCGGCATCACCATCAAGTCCGCCGAGGACATCGCGAAGGCGCGGCGCGCGGGCCAACTGGCCGCCGAGGTGTTGAGCGTCGTCGCGCCCCACGTGAAGCCGGGCGTGAGCACGGAGGCGCTCGACCGCATCTGCCACGAGCACATCGTGAACGTGCAGCGCGCCGTTCCCGCCAACCTGGGCTACCACGGCTACCCCAAGACCATCCTCACCTCCGTCAACCAGGTGGTGTGCCACGGCATTCCGTCGCCGGACAAGATCCTGAAGAAGGGCGACATCGTCAACATCGACGTGGCCGTCAACGAGGACGGCTGGTTCGGTGACACCAGCCGCATGTTCTTCGTCGGCGAGCCGGGCGTGCTGGCGCGGCGCCTGGTGGAGACGACCTACGAAGCCATGTGCGCGGGCATCCGGCAGGTGCGGCCCGGGGCGACGCTGGGCGACATCGGGCACGCCATCCAGACGGTGGCGCAGCGCGAGCGTTTCAGCGTGGTGCGCGAGTACTGCGGGCACGGCATCGGGCAGGTCTACCACGAGAAGCCGGACGTGCTGCACTACGGACAGCGCGGCGAAGGGCTCAGGCTGGAGGCGGGGATGGTCTTCACCATCGAGCCCATGCTCAACGCAGGCCTGCGCGACACGCGCACCCTGGCCGACGGCTGGACGGTGGTGACCAAAGACCGCTCGCTGTCGGCGCAGTGGGAGCACATGGTGGCGGTGACGGCCGAGGGGTGCGAGGTGTTGACGCACTGGCCGGACGGGCTGGGGGGTTACGCGCCGGTGTGATCGTCGGACGGAGGTGAGGCCGAGGCCGCTAAGCTACGCCGCCCATGGACTCCCTCATCGCCGCCGCCGCCCGCGCGCTCGCCACGGGTGACCCGCTGGCCGCGCTGCAGCGCGTGGCGCTGCGCGAGGACCCGCCCGCACTGGCGCTGCGCGGCATCGCGATGGCGCAGCTGGGCGAGTACGCGCGCGCCCGCGAGTTGCTGCGCCGCGCGGGCAAGGGCTTCGGGCCGCACGAGGCGCTGGCGCGCGCGCGCTGTGCGGTGGCCGAGGCGGAGGTGGCGCTGGCGCTGCGCGAGTTGAGCGGCTCGCCGCGCGCGTTGATGGCCGCCGCGAAGACCCTGGCCGCGCGCGGCGACCAGGCCAATGCCTGGCAGGCGCACCTGATCGCGGCGCGCTGGCAACTGCTGATGGGCCGGCTCGATCAGGCGGCCGAGCAACTGGAACCCTTGAACGGACAGGCCCTGCCGCCACTGCTGGCCGCCGTCGCCCACCTCATGTCGGCCGAGCTGGCCTTGCGTTCGCTGCTCACCGGCCCCGCGCGCCAGGCCTTGGTGCGCGCGAAGCAGGCCGCCGAGCGGGCGGGTGTGCCCGCGTTGCAGGCCGAGGTGGGCGAGGCGCGCGCGGCACTGGAGCGCCCGGCCGCGCGCCGCGTGGGACCGGGTGGGGAACAGGTGCTGCGCCTGGACGAGGTGGAGGCCTTGCTGGCCTCGCGCGCGCTGGTGGTGGACGCCTGCCGGCGCGGCTTGAGCGCGGGCGCCGCGTGGCAGTCGCTGGCGGGGCGCCCGGTGCTGTTCACGCTGGCGCTGGCACTGGCCGAGGCCTGGCCCGGCGACGTGGACCGCCAGGCGCTCATCGCGCGCGCGTTTCGCACCCGACACCCCGACGAGACCCACCGCGCGCGCCTGCGCGTGGAGATCGGCCGCCTGCGCGCGCTGGCCGCCGAGGTGGCGGACATCGAGGCCACACCGCGTGGCTTCCAGCTCGTGCCGCGCGACGAGCGGCCCGTCATCGTGCTGGCGCCGCCCATCGATGGCGAGCAGGCCGCGCTGCAGGCCCTGCTGTCGGATGGCGCGGCCTGGTCCACCTCGGCGCTGGCCCTGGCGCTGGGCGCGAGCCAGCGCACCGTGCAACGCGCCCTGGCCGAGCTGCAGGAACAAGGCCGCGTGCGCGCCATCGGCCAGGCCCGCGCGCGCCGCTGGCTGGCGCCACCGCTGGCGGGATTCACGACGATCTTGTTACTCCCCGCTTCGCTGCCGCTTGACTAGAGTGCACCTCAAGGCGCCGCGTGTGGCGCCCACAAGGAGCACCGGATGAACAGCAAGCCAACGATCCAGACCGCCGAGGTCGTGCGCGAGTACGGCCCCTTCGACGGCGCCACCAACGTGCACGGCGTGAGCTACGACGGCCGCCATGTGTGGGCCGCCACCGGCCCGCGCCTCGTGGCCTTCGACCCCGCCAGCGGCGCGACCGTGCGCCGCGTCGAACTGCCCGGCGACGCGGGTACCGCCTTCGACGGCAAGCACCTCTACCAGATCGCCGAGTCGCGCATCGACAGGATCGACCCGGCCACGGGGAAGGTGCTCGGCTCCATTCCCGCGCCGGGCAATGGCTACGACTCGGGCCTCACCTGGGCCGAAGGCAGCCTGTGGGTGGGCCAGTACCGCGACCGCAAGATCCACCAGATCGACCCCGAGACGGGGGCGATCCGCCGCACCATCGAATCGAACCGCTTCGTCACCGGCGTGACCTGGGTGGACGGCGAGCTGTGGCACGGCACCTGGGAGGCCGACGAGAGCGAGCTGCGCCGCATCGACCCCGCCAGTGGCGAGGTGCTGCAGCGCCTGCGCATGCCGGCGGGCGAGGGCGTGAGCGGGCTGGAGTCCGACGGCGCCGACCTCTTCTATTGCGGCGGTGGCGGCAGCGGCAAGGTGCGCGCCGTTCGCCGGCCGAAGTCCCTTCAATCCTGAAACAGGCGCTTCACATGAACCCGACCACCACCATCACCCCCACCGTTACCGACCGCGAACAATGGCTCGAGCAGCGCCTGGCGCTGCTGGAGCGCGAGAAGGCGTTGAGCCGTTTGAGCGACGAGCTCACCGAGGCGCGCCGCGCGCTGCCCTGGGTGCGCATGGACAAGCGCTACGTGTTCGACACGCCCCACGGCCCGCGCGCACTCGCCGATCTGTTCGAGGGCCGCAGCCAGTTGCTGGTGCAGCACTTCATGTTGGGCCCGGGCTGGGCGCAGGGCTGCCGCAGCTGCTCGTACATGGCCGACCACACCGAGGGCATGCTGCCCCACCTGGCCGCGCGCGACGTGGCCTTCGTGGCGGTCTCGCGCGCGCCGCTGGAGGAGATCGAGCGCTTCCGCCAGCGCATGGGCTGGCACTTCCGCTGGGTGTCCTCGAACGGCAGCGACTTCAACCGCGACTTCGGCGTGAGCTTCACGCCGGCCGAGGTGGCCGCGCAGTCCATGCACTACAACTACGCGCAACGGCCCTATGCCAACGACGAGATGCCCGGCGTGAGCGTGTTCGCGAAAAACGGCGCGGGCGAGGTGTTCCACACCTATTCGACCTACGGGCGCGGCGTGGAAGTGATGATGGGCACCTACCGGATGCTGGACCTCACCCCGGGCGGGCGCCGCGAGGAGGGGCTGGACGACACCATGAGCTGGGTGCGGCACCACGACCGGTACGAGGCCGCTGCGGTGGTGAAAGGAGCTTCGTCGTGCTGCGGCTCGCACGCCTGACGGTGCTGCTGGTGCTGGCGCACCTGGGCTGCGCCAGCCAGGCCCTGGTGCCCGCCTTGCTGCCGCTGTGCCTGGGCGTGGTCTGAACCCAAGGCGCAGGCCGTGGGCGGGAACGCCGTTTGCAGGCAGGGGCCTCGCCCCTGATCGGCTGGCCGGTGCGGCTTGCGGGCGGTGAAGGAGAGCCAAGCATGCAGCAGCGAAACGACCCGAAGGCCAAGGAAGAGGGGCGGCCCGCAGGCCCCGCCCGCGAGCCGCTCAGCGACGAGGCGCGTCGCCTGCGCCAACAGTCGCGAGACGCCCTGGACAACGTGCGCGAAGGGCTCGAGCGCCCGATCGACGATTCGCCTGACCGGCCTGCGCCGGATCGGGTGAGGGCGCCCCGCAAGGGCCCGGGCACGGGTTGATTCTCAGGCCCGGTCCTGCAGCTCGGTCACGCCCGATTCGCGCGCGCAGTGGGCGCAGCAGAAGATGCGCTCACCGTCCTGCACACCGTGGCCGATGATGCGGCACTGGCAATGGGCGCAGGTGGGCGCGCAGGCGTGGATGGCGCACTCGAAGCTGTCGACCGTGACGGTCTTGTCCTGCGTGACGATCTGGAAGGAGCGGTCGTAGTTGTTGCCGCAAACGTCGCATCGGGCCATGGGGTTCTCCTGAAGGGGTGGTCGATCGCCGCCGCGGCAATCGACATACCCATCACCGGCGCGGGCGCCGGCCGATTCAGGAGGACTTGTGCGCCGCCACGAACTCTGCGAAGGCCTTCATGTACTTGCGCAGGAATTCCTCGGTGCTGGCGTCGGTGCAGGCGCCGTCCTCGGTGAACAGGCCCTTCTTGAACTGCAGGTAGACCTCGGGCTGCAGCAATTGCGGCATGTCCAGGTAGTTGAGCACGCCGCGCAGGTGCGCCTGGCCCAGCGCGGTGCCAATGGCGCCCACGGAGGCCCCGACCACGCCCGCCGGCTTGCGCGCGAAGGCGCTCTTGCCGTAGGGCCGCGAGCCCCAATCGATGGCGTTCTTGAGCACGCCCGGGATGGAGCGGTTGTACTCGGGCGTGACGAAGAGCAGGGCGTCGGCGTCGGCGATGGCCTGCTTGAAGGCCGTCGCGGCGGGCGGAAAGTTCGCGTCCAGGTCGTAGTTGTAGAAGGGAAGGTCCTTGATGGGGATTTCGGTCAGGGTGAGCTCGGCCGGTGCGAGCTTGACCAGGGCCTTGCTGAGCTGGCGGTTGATGGAAGCGCTGGCGATGCTGCCGATGATGATGCCGACCTTGTGCTGGGCCATTGGGTTTCTCCTGTGGTTTGCCGGGACGGGCCATTGTTGGCCGATGGACAAACCCGACCGGACGATGGGGGCACGACGCGTGCCCGATCCCCTCATCCGCGTGGGGCCGCCGTGTCGTCGCAGCGATGCTTCTTGCTCGCAGTCGTCCTACACTGGCCGCTCCGTCCGCGACCTGCCGAGGCTCACCCATGCTCCAACTGCGCCCCAACGGCGAGTGCTGCAACATCGTCCTGCCGCCCGATGCCCGCAACGCCCGCATCTGCTCTTTCAAGCCGCAGGGCTGCGCGGCGTCGGCCTGAACAGGGGCGCCATGTTCTCCCACATCCACGTCGGCGTCAGCGACTTCGACCGTGCGCTGGCGTTCTACCGCCGACTCATGCCCGTGCTCGGCATCCGCGAACGCTTCTGCGAGCCCGAGCGTCCCTGGGCGGGCTGGCAGTCCGAGCCGGGGCCACGCCCGCTGTTCCTCATTGGCCGGCCACACGACGCGCAAGCCCACGCCGTTGGCAATGGGCAGATGGCGGCCTTCCTGGCCGACAGTCGCGACACCGTGGACCGTGCGCACGCCGTGGCGCTGGCCAGTGGCGGCCGCTGCGAAGGCCCGCCGGGCCCGCGCCCCGAGTACCACGCCCACTACTATGGCGCCTACTTCCGCGACACGGAGGGCAACAAGCTCTGCGTGGTCTGCCATCAAGCACCCGCTTGAACGCCGCCCCTCAAGGAGACACCCATGCCCGACTTCCTTCCCCCCTGGCCGCTGCTGCTGGCCTTCGTCGCCGCCGCGCTGGTGCTGGCCAT
This sequence comes from Hydrogenophaga sp., assembly GCF_011772445.1. Classification (GTDB taxonomy): domain Bacteria; phylum Pseudomonadota; class Gammaproteobacteria; order Burkholderiales; family Burkholderiaceae_C; genus Hydrogenophaga. The sequence continues at coordinate 13,362 of NZ_WVZN01000017.1, forward strand.
CACGCCGGGCCCTGCCGTGCTCTACATCGTCACCCGCACGCTGTCCCAAGGCCGCACCGCCGGGCTGGCCTCGGTGGCCGGCGTGGCGCTGGGCAACCTGATGAACGCGGCGGTGGCCTCGCTGGGGCTGGCGGTGGTGCTGCTGGCGTCGGAGCTGGCGTTCGCGCTGATCCGTTACGCGGGCGCGGCTTACCTGGTGTGGCTGGGTGTGCAGGCGCTGCGCGCGCCACGCGCCAGCGCCACGCCGGACGCGCCCACCGCCGTGGCGGCGTGGCGCGTGTTCCGCGAGGGCGCGGTCGTGGCGCTGCTCAACCCCAAGACCACGCTGTTCTTTGCGGCCTTCCTGCCGCAGTTCATCGACCCGGCGCGCGGTGCGACCGCGCAGGCGCTGAGCCTGAGCGCGCTGTTCGTGGGCATCGCCGCCTGCAGCGACATCGCCTACGTGCTGCTGTCGCGCGCCGTGGCGCGCCGCTGGCGGCCGGGCCGCGCGGGCGTGCGCTGGGGGCGCTACGCCACGGCGGGGATCTATTTCAGCCTGGGCGCCCTGGCGGCGTGGACACCATCGTCGACGTCGAAGGCACCGCGGGTTTCACCGTGACACCTGGGGGAGGGCGCACGCATGAGACCCCCTTGGGCGGTCGGTCGACGTGAGCCCGGCAGCCGCACGCCTCAGCCCAGCGTCTTGAGCCCCAGCCAGGTGAGCAGCAGCGAACCGAGCAAGTGCAATGAGGCCACGCCCAGCGCCAGCGCCAGCCGCCCCTGCTGCAGCAGCGTGATCACCTCGACGGAGAAGGTGGAGAAGGTGGTGAGCGCGCCCAGCAGGCCGGTGACGATGGCCAGGCGCCACACCGGGTCGAGGTGCGGGTTGGCGTGGAACAACGCCACGGCCAGGCCGATGGCGTAGGCGCCGACCCAGTTGGCCGCCAGCGTGCCCCAGGGCAGCAGGCTGTGCGGCTGGCTCAGCCACAGGCCCAGGCGCCAGCGCAGCAGCGCGCCGACGCAGGCACCCAGGCAGATGGCGAGCACCGAGGCCATGCTCAGAACGGCGCGCCGTCGCCGGCGCTGGCCGCAGCGGTGTCAGGCGCCGGGGTGGCACCGGCCGGTGCGGGCTCGTGGCCGGGCACCTGGCCCGGCTGCAGTTCGCCACCCAGCGCGGCGATCAGGGCGTCGAGCACGCCGCGCAGTTCGCCGGTGCCGATGGCGACGTTGCTGTCGAAGGTTTCCTCGTCGTTCGCCGCGCGGTCTTCGAACACGCCTTCCAGGAAGTTGATCTTCTTGAGGGCCATGCTCTCGGTGAGCGTGAAGCCGACGCGGCCCTCCCAGTTGAGCGCCAGGCGCACCGGCAGCTTGCCTTCGGCGATGTGGCGGCGCACCTCGTCGTTGAAGAGGTGGTGGCGGGTGAACTTCACCACCGACTTCTCTTCGTCGCTGGAGCGCAGCTCGCAGTCGCGCTCCACGGCCAGGCCTTCGGGCCATTCTTCGGCGTCGGTGACGCTGAGCCATCGGGTCATGGCGGCCTGGGGCGTCACCTGGGTGTTGAAGAGTGTGATGACCAGGCCGTCGAAGGCGCGCACCAGCGCGGTGATGAGGTCGTCGACCTTGCCCTGGCTGCTGGCGTCGGTGGCGAGCCAGCCGCGCTCGGGGTCGATCCAGACCCACAGGCTCTGCTGGCGCGCGAAGGCCTGGGGCAAGAGCGAGAGCAGGGCGTCCTCGCGCAGGGCCTTGGTTTCCTTCTTGCCGGGCTTGCGGCCGGTGGTGGCCTCGATGTGGTCAGCCGCTTCCTGCGCCTTGCGGCGCACCACGGCGCCGGGAACGGACTTGGTTTCGATCTGCAGTTTGAGGATGCGCTGGCCGGCGATGGCTTCCACCAGCGGGCCGTGGGCTTCGCCGCGCGGCTCCACCCAGCCGACGGATTTGTCCTGCGTGGCGGGGCAGGGCACGAAGCGCGCGCTGTCGAGGGCCTTCTCCATCGCATCGAGACTGGGCGCCCAGCCGGGGCCGATGCGGTAGAGCGTGAGGTTCTTGAACACGAAAAGGGGTCTCCGGAAAAACAAACCCCGCTCGCGGGAAACGCGGGCGGGGTGGGCATCTTAGTGGCTTCGCGTACCTACATCTTCGAGGGCATCCAGGTGACCAGACCGGGAAACCAGTAGAGCAGCAGCACCGCCACCACCATGATGAGGAAGTAGGGCAGGCAGGCCACTGCGATCCAGGTGATCTCGCGCTTCGTCATGCCCTGCAGCACGAAGAGGTTGAAGCCGACGGGCGGGGTGATCTGCGCCATCTCGACCACGATGACGATGAAGATGCCGAACCAGATGAGGTCGATCCCGGCGGCGGTGACGGTGGGCAGGATCACGCCCATGGTGAGCACGATCATGGAGATGCCGTCGAGGAAGCAGCCGAGCACGATGTAGAACACGGCCAGCGCGATGAGCAGCATGCCGGGCGTGAGGCCCAGGCCGCCGACCCATTCGGCCAGGTGGCGCGGCAGGCCGATGTAGCCCATGGACAGCGTGAGGAAGGCCGCGCCCGCGAGGATCAGCGCGATCATGCAGTACAGCCGCGTGGCGCCCAGCAGCGAGTCGCGAAAGCTCACCCAGTTGAGCGAGCCCTGCGAGGCCGAGAGGATGAGCGCGCCCACCACGCCGATGGCCGCCGCCTCGGTGGCGGTGGCGATGCCGCTGTAGATGGCGCCGATGACGCTGCCGATGAGCAGCACCACCGGGATGAGGTGGCGCGCCTCGCGCAGCTTCTGGCCGAAGCTCAGGCTGGCGTCGGCGCTGGGCACCTTGGCGGGGTTCATCAGCGCCCACACCATGATCGAGCCACTGAACAGGGCCGCGAGCAGGACGCCCGGGATGACGCCCGCGACGAAGAGCTTGGCGATGGACACCTCGGCCGCCACGCCGTAGACGATCATGATGATCGAGGGCGGGATCAGCAGGCCCAGGGTGCTGGCGCCACCGAGCGAACCCACGATCTTCTCGGGCGGGTAGCCGCGGCGCGTGAGCTCGGGAATGGTCATCTTGCCGATGGTGGCGCAGGTGGCCGCCGACGAACCCGAGACCGCCGCGAAGATGGTGCTGCCCAGGATGTTGGTGTGCAGCAGCCGCCCCGGCAGGGCGTTCACCCAGGGCGCCAGGCCCTTGAACATGCTCTCCGAGAGCTTGGTGCGAAAGAGGATCTCGCCCATCCACACGAACAGCGGCAGCGCGGTGAGCGTCCAGCTGCTGGCCGAGCCCCAGATGGTGAGCGCCATGGCGTCGCCCGCGGGGCGCGAGGAGAACAGCTCCATGCCGATCCAGGCCACGCCGGCGAGCGTGAGACCGATCCACACGCCACTGCCCAGCAGGGCGAACAGGGCCACGATGAGCAACGTGGTGACGATGAACTCATTCATGGCGCGTGTCCCCTTCGGCGCGCACGCGCTGGCCGCGCCACTCCAGCACCCACTCGTCGAGCAGCGCAATGAGCAGCACCGTGCAGCCGATGCCCATGAGGAGCTGCGGGATCCACAAGGGCGTGGCGTCGGCGGCGGTGGAGATGTCGTGGAAGGAGTGGGACTGCCACACCAGGCGCCAGGAATACCAGGCCAGCGCGCCGCTCATGAGAACGGCCACCGACAGCGCCCACAGTTCCATGCCACGCCGCGCGCCGCCGGTGAGCTTGCCGATGATCAGCGTGACGCGGATGTGTTCGTTGTGCTTGAGCGTGTGGGCCAACGCGAGGAAACCGGCACCCGCCATGGCGTAGCCCGCGTAGGCGTCGGTGCCCGGCACGTAGAAGCCGACGAGGCGGCTCACGATGGACAGCAGCACCATCGCGAGCACGCCGATCATGAAGAGCGCGGCCAGCCAGCCCGCGCCGAGGTACAGAACATCAAGTGATTTGCGCATTCAAGACTTCCGAGGCGCACCAACCATCGCAACCCAGGGCACCGCGGAACTGGCTTCGCCAGGCCGCAGGTGCCGCCCCCTTGAGGGGGTCGCGCGAAGCGCGGCGGGGGTGTTACTTCCTATACGCGTCGATCAGTTGCTGCCCTTCGGGGCCGGCCTTGCCCAGCCATTCCTGCAGCATGGTGGCGCCCACCTTCTGCAGGTCGGCCTTGAGTGCGGCCGAAGGCGGCTCCACCGTCATGCCGTTGGCCTTGAGCGTGGCCAGCGTGTCGGTGTTGACCTTCTCGGAGGCGGCCCAGCCGCGGGCCTCGGCGTCGGCGGCCGCTTTCATGAGCGCGTCCTGCGTGGCCTTGTCGAGCGCGTCGAAGGCCTTCTTGTTGGCGATGACGGCGTTCTTGGGCAGCCAGGCCTGCACGTCGTAGTAGAACTTCAGGTGCTCGTAGAGCTTGCTGTCCACGCCGGTGGCGCCCGAGGTCATGTTGTTCTCGACCACGCCGGTGGCCAGGGCCTGCGAGAGCTCGGCGGCCTGCACGGTGACGGGCTGCGCGCCCACCAGTTCGGCGATGCGCGAGGTGGCCGGGCTGTAGGCGCGCCACTTGCTGCCTTTCAGATCGGCCGCGCTGGCCACGGGCTTCTTGCTGTACAGGCCCTGCGGCGGCCAGGCCACGGCGTAGAGCAGCACCATGCCCTGTTCGGCCAGCTTCTTCTGCAGGATGGGCTTCTGCGCCGCGTAGAGCTTCTTCGATTCGGCGTAGCTGGTGGCCAGGAAGGGGATGCCGTCGGCGCCGAACATCTGCCATTCGTTCTGGTAGGCCGTGAGCAGGATCTCGCCCACTTGGGCTTGTCCGCCTTGCACCGCGCGCTTGATCTCGGGCGCCTTGAAGAGCGAGGCACCGGGGTGCACCGTGATCTTGAGCTTGCCTCCCGTGGCCTTGTCGACGTCGCTGGCGAAGCTGGCAAGATTGACCGAGTGGAAATTGGTGGCCGGGTAGGCGGCGGGCAGGTCCCAGGCGGTCTGGGCCTGGGCACCGGCGCTCAGTGCGAAGGCCGCACTGGCCAGGGCAAGCTTGAATTTCATGGTCGCTCCAGAAAGTTGAACGGATGACAAAGACGGGCAGCATAGTTGCAAAAGCCGGGCCAGGCCCGTCCGTATTTCCCCGGAGGCCGGCATGAACCTGCGCTTCGTGGAAGCCTTCTATTGGGTGGCCACCCTCAAGAGCGTGACGCGCGCGGCCGAGAAGCTCTTCCTCACGCAGTCGGCCATGTCCAGCCGCATCGCCGCGCTGGAGGAGGAGTTGGGCGTGCTGCTGCTGGACCGGCGCGACAAGCAGTTCCGGCTGACCATGGCCGGCACGCGTTTCCTGGTCTACGCGCAGCGACTGCTGGAGCTGCAGCGCGAGGCCAAGGCCGAGATGGGCTCGGGCGATGCGCTGGCGGTGTCGCTGCGCATCGGCGCCATCGAATCGGTGCTGCACTCGTGGCTGATCCCGTGGATGGAACAACTGCGCACCGAGAACCCGGCCCTGGAGCTGGAGTTGTCGGTGGAGACCACGCCCGTTCTGATCGAGCAGATGCGCCGCGGCACGCAGGACCTGGTGTTCACGGCACTGCCGGCCACCAGCGACGGCGTGCGCTCGCGCGCCTTGCCGTCGATGGAGATGGTCTTCGTGGGCAGCGCGAGCCTGCACCGGCGGCGGCGCTACACGCTGGCGGAACTGGCCGAACTGGAGTTGTTGACCTTCCAGCGCGGCTCGCTGCCGCACGTGGCGCTGCTCGAGCTGTTCCGCGCGGCGCGTGTGGAGCCCCGGCGCGTGCACACCATCTCCTCGGTATCGGCCATGCTGCAGATGGCGCAGGGGGGATTCGGCGTGGCCACCCTGCCGCGCGAGGCCGTGCGCCACCTGTTCGTGGTGGCCGATCTGCGCGAGCTGCCCTGCGACGCGCCGCTGCAGCCCCTGCCCATTCACGCCAGCTACCGCAGCGACCCCTCCGCGCAGGCGGTGGAGACGGTGATGCGTTCGGCGCAGGCGTTCGTCGAAGCGTGGAGCGGGGCGCGGGAAAGCACCGCATTGGGGCGGCGGCGCGCCAGAACACCCCAACAAGCGCCCCAAGGCAAGGCATCGAAAAAATCGATGAGCTGAGCAAGAAAATTTGCGTTTGTGGTGGGGCGACGCACTGACCACAATCCGGCCCCAATGTGACAGGCCCGTCACAAACGCAAGGACCGGAGGCAGACGACGTGGGATTCCTGGACGATCTGGCCACGCGCCGCATCGATGCGGACGCGCAGGCCCTGGCACGCCGCGTGCGCGGCACCATCCGCCGCGGCGAATGGACGCGCCACACCAGCGGCCTGGCCGACGAACTGGTGCAGGGCAACGTGGTGATCCTGCCCCGGGCGCTGGCGGATGACTTCCTGCTGTTCTGCCAGCGCAACCCCAAACCCTGCCCGCTGCTGGCGGTGGGCCAGCCCGGCGATCCGTCGCTGCCCGGCCTCGGCGAGGGCATCGACATCCGCAGCGACCTGCCGCGCTACCGCGTGTGGCGCGACGGAGAACTGGTCGAGGAACCCACCGACATCGCCAGCCTGTGGCGCGAGGACCTCGTCACCTTCGTGATCGGCTGCTCCTTCTCGTTCGAGCAGGCCCTGATGGACGCCGGCATGCGCCTGCGCCACGTGGACGAAGGCCGCAACGTGGCCATGTACCGCACGAACCTGGCCACCGCGCCGGCGGGCCCGTTTGCGGGCCCCATGGTGGTGAGCATGCGCCCGCTCAAGGCCGCCGACGCGGCGCGCGCGGTGGCGATCACCTCGCGCTTTCCCGACGTGCACGGCGCACCCGTGCACGTGGGCGACCCGGCGGCCATCGGCATCGAGGACCTCTCGCGCCCCGACTACGGCGACGCGGTGAAGGTGCTGCCCGACGAGCTGCCCGTGTTCTGGGCCTGTGGCGTGACGCCCCAGGCGGCGATCGCCCAGGCCCGCCCCGCGTTCTGCATCACGCACGCCCCCGGCGCGATGCTGATCACCGACCTTCTCAACCAGCAACTCGCAAGCGAACAAGGAGAGCGACCATGATCAAGACGGCAATCGGCCTGTGCGCCCTGGCCCTGGCCGGTGCGGCCCAGGCCCAGACCAAGTGGGACCTGCCCAGCGGCTACGGCGGCAACACCTTCCAGGTGCAGAACCTGCAGCAGTTCGCCAACGACGTGGAGAAAGCCACGGGCGGCAAGCTCAAGATCACCCTGCACCCGGGTGGCTCGCTCTACAAGGCCAACGAGATCAAGCGCGCCGTGCAGACGGCGCAAACGCCGATCGGCGAGTTCATCCTGTCGGGCGCGGCCAATGAGAACCCGCTGTTCGGCGTGGATTCGGTGCCCTTCCTGGCCACCGGCTACGCGGACGCGCGCCGCCTGTACAACGCGTCCCGTGGCGCGCAGGAAAAGCTGCTGGCCCAGCAGGGCCTGAAGGTGCTGTTCTCGGTGCCCTGGCCGGGGCAGTCGCTGTACTCCATCAAGCCCGTGAACTACGCAGCCGATCTGGCGGGCACCAAGATGCGCGCCTACAACCCGGCCACCACGCGCATCGCGCAACTGCTCAAGGCACAGCCGGTGACGATCCAGCTCGCGGAACTGCCGCAGGCTCTGGCCACGGGCGCGGTGCAGAACTTCCTCACCTCCAGCGCCAGCGGCGTGGAGAGCAAGCTGCACGAGCAGGTGAAGCACTTCTACCCGGTGTCGGCCTGGCTGCCGCGCAACGTGACGGTGGTCAACCTCAAGGACTTCAACGCCCTGGACAAGGCGACGCAGGACGCGCTGACCAAGGCCGCGGCCGAGGCCGAAACCCGCGGCTGGGCCCTGAGCGAGAAGCTGGACAGCGAGTACATCGGGCAGCTCAAGGCGGCGGGCATGTCGATCAACCAGCCCAACGACGACGTGAAGAAGGCCCTGGCGGCCATCGGCGAGACCATGACCGCTGAGTGGATCAAGGCCGCGGGCCCCGAGGGCCAGGCCATCGTCGACGCGTACCGCAAGCAGCCGTAATCCGTTCGCCGCGCACGGCGGGGCCCGGCCCGCGCAGGCCGCCTCGCCCCGCCGATCGCGCTTCCTTTCTCATCCTGTTGAACCGATGCCGGAGGGCACGATGGATGCGTTCGTCCGTACCGTTCACCGCTGGCTGCTGGCGCTCTCCTGCGTGGGCATGCTCGCGGCCTTCACCACCGTGTCCCTGGGCATCCTGGCGCGCCTCTTGCGCTGGGACATCCCGGGGCTGGATGCCTACGCGGGCTACGCCATCGCGGCCTCGCTGTTTCTGGCGCTGCCGGCCACCTTGCTGCGGGGCGAGCACATCCGCGTGACCCTGGTGCTGGAGCGTCTGCCCGCCCGGGGGCGCGCCGCGCTGGAATGGTGGTGCCTGCTCGCCGGCACGGCGCTCTCGCTCTACCTGAGCTGGTACGCGGCGCGCCTGGTGTGGGTGTCGCACATCACGCACGACGTCTCGCCCGCGGCGGACGTGACGCCGCTGTGGATTCCGCAGACCGCCATGGCCGTGGGCTGCCTGGGCCTCACGCTGGCCTTCTTGCAAGCCGTGCTGCACCGCTGGCACGGCGCCGACCTGCTGGCGCCGGGCACGGCCGCCCGCACCGAGTGAACCCCTTGAAGGAGCCGGACCCATGGAAGCCCTGATCGCCTTGACCCTCATCGTGCTCTTGTTCGCCGTGCTCGGATCGGGCCTGTGGATCGGCCTGTCGCTGCTGGGCGTGGCACTGGTGGGCATGGAGCTGTTCACCCAGCGCCCGGTGGGCGACAGCATGGCGCTCACGGTGTGGGGCTCTACCTCGAGCTGGACCCTGACCGCGCTGCCGCTGTTCCTGTGGATGGGCGAGATCCTGTTCCGCAGCAAGCTGTCCAACGACATGTTCAAGGGACTGGCGCCCTGGCTCAACTGGCTGCCCGGGCGGCTGCTGCACACCAACGTGGTGGGCTGCACCATCTTCGCGGCGATCTCGGGTTCCTCGGCGGCCACCTGCGCCACCATCGGCAAGATCACGCTGCCCGAGTTGAAGAAACGCGGCTACCCGGACGCGCAAGCCATCGGCACCCTGGCGGGCGCGGGCACGCTGGGCCTGTTGATCCCCCCTTCGATCATCATGATCGTCTATGGCGTGGCGGCCAACGTGTCCATCGCCAAGCTGTTCCTGGCCGGGGTCATCCCGGGGCTGATGCTGGCCGCGCTGTTCAGCGGCTACATCGTGGTGTGGTCGCTGCTCAACCGCGAGCGCCTGCCGGGCAAGGAGCCCGCGACGAGCCTGCGCGAGAAGCTGCACGCCTCGCGCCACCTGATCCCCGTGGTCACGCTCATCGCGCTGGTGCTGGGCGGCATCTACAGCGGCATCGCCACCGCCACCGAAGCGGCGGCGCTGGGGGTGGCCGGGTCGCTGCTTCTGTCGCGCCTGGAGGGCTCGCTGGACTGGGCGAGCTTTCGGGAGGGCCTGGTCGCGGCCTGCCGCACCTACTGCATGATCGGCCTGATCCTGGCGGGCGCGGCCTTCCTGACGCTGGCCATGGGCTTCATCGGCCTGCCGCGCCAGGTGGCCGAGTTCATCGGCGCGCTGCAGCTCTCGCCCTTCGCCCTCATGCTGCTGCTGGTGGTGTTCTTCATCGTGCTCGGCTGCTTCCTGGACGGCATCTCCATGGTGGTGCTGACCATCGCCGTGCTGCTGCCCACGGTGCAGGCGGCCGGCTTCGACCTGATCTGGTTCGGCATCTTCATCGTGCTGGTGGTGGAGATGGCGCAGATCACGCCGCCGGTGGGCTTCAACCTCTTCGTGCTGCAGGGCCTCACGCAGCGCGAGGTGACCTGGATCGCGCGCACGGCGCTGCCGCTGTTCGTGCTGATGATGGCCGCTGTGCTGTTGACCTATGTGGTGCCGGGCGTGGCGCTGTGGCTGCCCTCGCACATGCAGGGCTGAGCACCGCAGGGGCACGCGACTCGCTACGATCCGCGGGACGCCTCCACCGCGGGGAACCGGCTTTTCCTTTCATTCCTTCCTCTTTCACGGCGCACGCGCCCGACCGACATGACCCCGACGCAAGACCCCCGCTGGCAGTTCTGGATTGACCGTGGCGGCACCTTCACCGACATCGTGGCCAAGCGCCCCGACGGCACGCTGACCACGCACAAGCTGCTCTCCGAAAACCCCGAGCAATACCGCGACGCGGCGGTGGCGGGCATCCGCCACCTGCTGGGCCTGAAGGCCGGCGAACCGGTGACGCCCGACCAGGTGGCCTGTGTGAAGATGGGCACCACGGTGGCCACCAACGCCTTGCTGGAGCGCAAGGGCGAGCCGACGCTGCTGGTCACCACCTGCGGCTTTCGCGACGCGCTGCGCATTGCCTACCAGAACCGCCCGCGCCTGTTCGACCGGAACATCGTGCTGCCCGAGCTGCTGTACAGCCGGGTGATCGAGGCGCAGGAGCGCGTGGCCGCGCACGGCGAGGTGATCGAGGCGCTGGACGAGGCGCACCTGCGCGAGCGCCTGTGGGCCGCGTTCGACGCCGGCCTGCGCAGCGTGGCCATCGTGTTCATGCACGGCTACCGCTACAGCGCGCACGAGGCCGCGGCCGCGCGGCTGGCGAAGGAGATCGGCTTCACGCAGGTCAGCACATCGCACGAGACCAGCCCGATGATGAAATTCGTGAGCCGGGGCGACACCACGGTGGTGGACGCCTACCTCTCGCCCATCCTGCGCCGCTACGTGGATCAGGTGGCGAGCGAGATGCCCGGTGTGCCGCTGTTCTTCATGCAGAGCAGTGGTGGCCTGACCGATGCGCACCGTTTCCAGGGCAAGGACGCGATCCTCTCCGGCCCGGCGGGCGGAATTGTCGGCATGGCGCGCACGGCGACTTTGGCCGGGCACGACAAGGTGATCGGCTTCGACATGGGTGGCACGTCCACCGACGTGTCGCACTACGCGGGCGCCTTCGAGCGCGAGTTCGAGACCCAGGTGGCCGGCGTGCGCATGCGCGCGCCCATGATGAGCATCCACACCGTGGCGGCCGGTGGCGGCTCCATCCTCAGCTTCGATGGCTCGCGTTTCCGCGTGGGGCCCGAGAGCGCGGGCGCGAACCCCGGGCCCGCGAGCTACCGGCGCGGCGGCCCGCTGGCCGTGACGGACGCCAACGTGATGCTCGGCAAGATCCAGCCGGCGCATTTCCCCAAAGTGTTCGGGCCCCAGGCCAACGAGGCCCTGAGCGCCGAGGCCGTGCGCCAGAAGTTCGCCGAGCTCGCGCAACAGACCGGGCGCAGCGCCGAGGACGTGGCCGAGGGCTTCATCCGGATCGCCGTGCAGCAGATGGCCAACGCGATCAAGAAGATCTCGGTGGCGCGCGGATACGACGTGACGCGCTACACCCTGCAGTGCTTCGGCGGCGCGGGCGGCCAGCACGCCTGCCTGGTGGCCGACGCCCTGGGCATGGGCCGGGTCTTCGTGCACCCGCTGGCCGGTGTGCTGAGCGCCTATGGCATGGGCCTGGCCGACCAGAACGTGATCAAGGAACAGGCGGTGGAGCGTGTGCTGGACGCGGGCGCGCTCGACGCCATTGCCGCGCAGCTCGACACCCTGGCCCGGTCCGCGGGCGACGAGTTGCGCGCGCAGCAGGTGAGCGCGGGCGAGGTGCAGCTGCACCGCCGCGTGCACGTGCGCTACGAGGGCAGCGACGCCGCGCTGATCGTGCCGTTCGGCGACATCGCGGCGATCGAAGCGGCGTTCGAGGCCGCGTACCGCCAGCGGTTCGCGTTTCTGATGCCGGGCAAGCGCCTCATCGCCGAGGCGGTGTCGGTGGAGGCCGTGGTGGCGGGCGACGCGCCGGCCGAGCCGCGCCACGCCCTGCACGAGCCGCGCGAGGTGCCGCGCCGCGACACGGTGCGCGTGTACGCCGAAGGCCAGTGGCTGGACGCCGCGCTGGTGGTGCGCGAGGACCTGCGCCCCGGCGACGTGATCCCCGGTCCGGCCATCATCGCCGAGAAGAACGCCACCACCGTGGTGGAGCCCGGCTGGGAGGCGCAGCTCACCGCGCTGGACCACCTGGTGCTGGAACGACGCGTGCCGCGCGCCACGCGCCACGCCGTGGGCACCACGGTGGACCCGGTGCTGCTGGAGGTGTTCAACAACCTGTTCATGAACATCGCCGAGCAGATGGGCCTGCTGCTGCAGAACACCGCCTACTCGGTGAACATCAAGGAGCGGCTCGACTTCTCCTGCGCGCTGTTCGACGCCGAGGGCAACCTGGTCGCCAACGCGCCGCACATGCCGGTGCACCTCGGCTCGATGGGCGAGAGCATCAAGACCGTGATCCGCAAGAACGCGGGCCGCATGCAACCGGGCGACGTGTACGTGCTCAACGACCCGTACCACGGCGGCACGCACCTGCCCGACGTGACGGTGATCACGCCGGTCTACATCGGCGGTGCGGACCAGCCCACCTTCTACGTGGGCTCGCGCGGCCACCACGCCGACATCGGCGGCACCACGCCCGGTTCCATGCCGCCGTTCTCGACGCGCATCGAGGAAGAGGGCGTGCAGATCGACAACGTGAAGCTGGTGGCGGGCGGGCGCCTGCGCGAGGCCGAGATGATCGCCTTGCTGCAGAGCGGCGAGTACCCCAGCCGCAACCCGCAGCAGAACATGGCCGACCTGAAGGCCCAGATTGCGGCCAACGAAAAGGGCGTGCAGGAGCTGCGCAAGATGGTGGAGCAGTTCGGCCTGGACGTGGTGCAGGCCTACATGCGCCACGTGCAGGACAACGCGGAGGAGTCGGTGCGCCGCGTGATCACGCGCCTGAAGGACGGCGCGTACACGCTGCCGCTGGACAACGGCGCGCAGATCCAGGTGGCGGTGCGCGTGAACGCCGCCGAGCGCAGCGCGCGCATCGACTTCACCGGCACCAGCCCGCAGCAGACCAACAACTTCAACGCGCCCACGGCCGTGTGCATGGCGGCGGTGCTCTACGTGTTCCGCACGCTGGTGGACGACGACATCCCGCTCAATGCGGGCTGCTTGAAGCCCATCGAGGTGATCATTCCGCCGGGCTGCATGCTCAACCCGAACCCGCCGGCCTCGGTGGTGGCGGGCAACGTGGAGACCTCCACCTGCATCACCAACGCGCTGTACGGCGCACTGGGCGCGATGGCGGCGAGCCAGGGCACGATGAACAACTTCACCTTCGGCAACGCGCGCCACCAGTACTACGAGACGATCTCGGGCGGCTCGGGCGCTGGCGAAGGATTCGACGGCACGGCGGTGGTGCAGACGCACATGACCAACTCGCGCATGACGGACCCGGAGGTGCTGGAGTTCCGATTCCCCGTGCGGCTGGAGAGCTACGAGATCCGCAAGGGCTCGGGCGGTGCGGGGCGCTGGCGTGGGGGCGATGGCGGCGTGCGCCGCGTGCGTTTCCTGGAGCCGATGACGGCGAGCATCCTGTCCAACGGCCGGGTGCATCCGTCGTTCGGCATGGCGGGTGGCCAGCCGGGGGCCTTGGGCATCAACCGCGTGGTGAGGGCCGACGGGCGCACGGAGGAACTGAAGCACATCGGCCAGGCCGAGATGGCCATGGGCGACATCTTCGAGATCCACACGCCCGGAGGCGGTGGCTACGGCGCGGCCTAGAGCTCTTCGACGCGCCGGGCGGGGTAGCTGTCCCAGGCCTGGCAGCCGGGGCATTGCCAGAAGTGCTGGCGCGCCTCGAAGCCGCAGGCGGCGCAGCGGTATCGCTTGAGGGGGCCGCTCGCCTGGTCGAGCGCGCGCTGAACGCTGGCCTGGGCCTGCGGGTCGGACAGGGTTTCGCCCGCGAGCCATTGGCTCGCGATGACCAGCGAGGGTTCGGCCTCGAGGTGGCGCAGGTACATGCCGCGTGCGCCATCGGGTGCCGTCGCCAGGCGGGCCAGTGCCTCGGTGATGTCGATGGAAGGTGCACGCGCCTGGGCATTGCCCAGGGTGCGCAGGATGGGATCGACGCGGCCCGTCTGTTGCGCGAGCTCGGCCATGGCGCGTGCGGCCAGTGGCAGCGATGCGGGGGCGTGCTCGGCCAGGGCCAGCAGGTCGTCGAGGGCGCCCGTGGCGTCACCCTGCTGGTTGCGCAGGGCTGATCGCGCCATCCAGCCGCGCGCCAGCGTGGGCGCGCGCCGCACGGCCTCGTCGAGCAGGGCGCGCACGCGCTCGGCCTGGCCCTCGCGGTGCGCGAGCTCGGCGAGCTCACACAGGTAGTGCGCGATGCGCGTGGTGAAGGCGCCGTGCTCCACGGCGTCGAGCTTGTCGGCGATGGCACGGGCCCGGGCCCAGTCGCGCGAGCGTTCGTAGATGCCCAGCAGCGCCAGGCGCGCCTCGTTCTCGAAGGCGGTGCCTTCGAGCTTGCTGAGCGCCGATTCGGCGCGGTCGAGCAGGCCGGCCTTGAGAAAGTCGAGCGCCAGCGCGTGCTGGGCGCGCTCACGCTCCTTGCGGCTCAGGTCGGCGCGCGAGAGCAGGTGCTCGTGCACACGCACGGCGCGGTCGTAGTCGCCGCGGCGGCGGAACAGGTTGCCCAGGGCGAAGTGCAGTTCGGTGGTGTCGGGGTCGCCCTGCACGGCCTCGATGAAAGCGTCGATGGCCTGGTCCTGCTGTTCGTTGAGCAGGTGGTTGAGGCCGCGGAAGTAGGCCTTGGGCGCCTGCCGGCCTTCGATGCGCCACTGGCGCAGGTCGAGGCGTGACGCGACCCAGCCCAGCGCGAACGCCAGCGGCAGGCCCCAGAGCAGCCAGGTCAGGTCAAAGTCCATGCCGGCGATCGACGGGGTCTTGCGGCATGAGCGTGGTCTCGTTGCCGAACAGGGTGGTGTTGCCGCTGCGCTGGCGGTTCCGGCGCGCGCGCAGCCACAGGGGCAGCATGACGATGACGCCGAGGAACACGCCGATGAGCAGCACCAGCAGCAGCACCAGCACCAAGGGCGCCTCCCAGCTGTGCCCGAAGAACAGCTTCAGGGTCACACTGTCCTGGTTGTTCAGCGCGAAAGCGAAGAGGACAAAAAAAATGGCCGCGTTGAGCAGCCACATGAGGTACTTCAAAACATCCCCTCAAGTGGTGGGGGACGATTGTAGCGATGGGGTCTTCAGCCGGTGCGCTGCTGGTCCTCATGCTGTTGCATGAGGGCGGTGCGCTCGTCGACCTGCTCGCGCAGGGCCTTGCCCGGTTTGAAGTGGGGCACGCGCTTCTCGGGAATCATCACGCTCTCGCCCGAACGCGGGTTGCGTCCGATGCGAGGCGAGCGACGATTGACCGAGAAACTGCCGAAGCCCCGGATCTCGATGCGGTGGCCCTTCACCAGGGCGTCGCCCATGGCGTCGAGGATCGCCTTGACGGCGAACTCGGCATCTCGGTGGGTCAGCTGGCCGAACCGGGCGGCCAGGGCTTCGACAAGATCGCTGCGGGTCATCGATGACGCGGATCAGCGGCCGTTGCCGGTGTTGTCCAGCTTGGCGCGCAGCAGGGCGCCCAGGCTGGTGGTACCGGCGTTGCCCGAGCTCTGGCTCAGGTTGGCCATGGCTTCCTGCGCGTCGGCGTTGTCCTTGGCCTTGATCGACAGCTGGATGTTGCGCGTCTTGCGGTCCACGTTGACGACCACGGCCGAGACCTCGTCGCCTTCCTTGAGCACGTTGCGGGCGTCTTCCACGCGGTCGCGGCTGATCTCGGAGGCGCGCAGGTAGCCCAGCACGTCTTCACCCAGGTCGATCTCGGCGCCCTTGGCGTCCACGGTCTTGACCTTGCCGGTCACCACGGAGCCCTTGTCGTTGACCGACACGAAGGTGGTGAACGGGTCACCGTCGAGCTGCTTGATGCCCAGGCTGATGCGCTCGCGCTCGACGTCGATGGCGAGCACCACGGCCTCGACTTCCTGGCCCTTCTTGTAGTTGCGCACGGCTTGTTCGCCGGCTTCGTTCCAGGACAGGTCGGACAGGTGCACCAGGCCGTCGATGCCGCCGGCCAGGCCGACGAACACGCCGAAGTCGGTGATGGACTTGATCGGGCCCTTGACGCGGTCACCGCGCTTGGTCTGCTCGGCGAACTCGTGCCAGGGGTTGGCCTTGCACTGCTTCATGCCCAGCGAGATGCGGCGCTTGTCTTCGTCGATGTCGAGCACCATGACCTCGACCTCGTCGCCCAGCGACACCAGCTTGGACGGGGCCACGTTCTTGTTGGTCCAGTCCATTTCGGAAACGTGCACCAGGCCTTCGATGCCGGGCTCGAGTTCCACGAACGCGCCGTAGTCGGCGATGTTGGTGACCTTGCCGAACATGCGGGTGCCTTGCGGGTAGCGGCGGCTCACGCCCAGCCACGGGTCGTCGCCCATTTGCTTGAGGCCCAGCGAGACGCGCTGCTTCTCGGTGTCGAACTTGAGGATCTTGGCCGTGATTTCCTGGCCGGCCTGCACCACCTCGCTGGGGTGGCGCACGCGGCCCCAGGACATGTCGGTGATGTGCAGCAGGCCGTCGATGCCGCCGAGGTCGACGAACGCGCCGTAGTCGGTGATGTTCTTGACCACGCCGTTGACGATGGCGCCTTCTTTCAGCGTTTCCATCAGTTTGGCGCGCTCTTCGCCCATGGAGGCTTCCACCACGGCGCGGCGGCTCAGCACCACGTTGTTGCGCTTGCGGTCGAGCTTGATGACCTTGAATTCCAGGGTCTTGTTCTCGTAGGGGGTGAGGTCCTTGGTGGGACGGCTGTCGACCAGCGAGCCCGGCAGGAAGGCGCTGATGCCGTTGACCATGACCTTGAGGCCGCCCTTGACCTTGCTGGTGGTGGTGCCGGTGACGAATTCGCCCGATTCGAGGGCTTTCTCGAGGGCCATCCACGAGGCCAGGCGCTTGGCCTTGTCGCGCGAGAGCAGGGTGTCGCCGAAGCCGTTCTCGACGGAGTCGATGGCGACGGAGACGAAGTCACCGACCTGCACTTCGAGTTCGCCCTGGTCGTTCTTGAATTCGGACAGCGGGACGTAGGCTTCCGACTTCAGACCGGCGTTGACCACCACGTGGTTGTGTTCGATGCGAACGACCTCGGCGGTGATGACTTCGCCCGCGCGCATTTCGGCGCGCTTGAGGGACTCTTCAAAGAGGGCGGCAAAAGATTCAGACATGGAGATTTCCTGAAACCGCTTGGCGTCGGCGCGAGGATGCCCGGCAAGGGCGGCGCGGGTGACGACGGTTGGGCGGTGTGACGTTGTGCCGTGCGGAACACGGCGGGTTGGTTGACGATCCCTCGGACCTGCGGACGGGGAACATCCGGCGGGGTCTTCGGGGCCTGCGGGGGGCTTTCTCAGCGAGCCGGGAAAGCCTGTTGGCCGTGCCAGCGTTTCAACACGAATTGCACCGATTGCTCGATGTCCAGTTCGGAGTTGTCCAGCAGCACCGCGTCTTCGGCCGGCTTCAGGGGGGCGTGCGCGCGGTTCATGTCGCGTGCGTCGCGTGCTTGAAGATCGGCCAGAAGGTCGGCGAGTATAGCGGGTATTCCCTTTGAAATCAACTGCTTATGGCGGCGCTGGGCGCGCTGCCCGGCGCTGGCGGTGAGGTAGATCTTGAGCGGGGCGGCCGGGAAGATCACCGTGCCCATGTCGCGTCCGTCGGCCACCAGGCCAGGCAGGCGGCGCATCTGCAGTTGCAGGTCGACCAGGGCGGCACGCACCTGGGGCACGGCCGACACGCGCGAGGCGGCCATGCCGGCGGACTCGGCGCGCAGGGCCTCGGTGACGTCTTCCCCATCGAGCCAGGTCTTGCCAGGGGTGAAGCGCACGTCCAGCCCGGCAGCCAGGCGGCCCATGCGTTCGGCGTGGACCGGGTCGCGCAGGTCGGCTTCGGTGGTGGACAGGCCTTCGCGTTCGGCCGCCAGGCCCACCAGGCGGTACAGGGCGCCGGAGTCGAGCAGGTGGTAGCCGAGCCGCGAGGCGATCTCGGCCGCGAGCGTGCCCTTGCCGGAGGCGGTGGGGCCATCGATGCAGATCACAGGGATGCGCTCGGCCGGGGTGTGGCAAACGCTGAAGAAGGTTTCGAAATAGTCGGGGAAGGTCTTGCCCACGCACTTCGGGTCTTCGATGCGCACCGGCAAGCCCGCCGGGTTGAAGGCGGCCAGCGAGAAGCACATGGCGACGCGGTGGTCGTCGTAGGTGTGGATGCTGGCCCTTCTCCAGGCCTGAGGTGGCGTGACGCGGATGAAGTCCGCCCCTTCCTCGATCGTGGCGCCGAGCTTGCGGCCTTCAATGGCCATGGCGGCGATGCGGTCGGTTTCCTTCACGCGCCAGCTCGCGATGTTGCGCAGCGTGGTGGTGCCGTCGGCGTAGAGCGCCATCACGGCCAGCGTCATGGCCGCGTCAGGGATGTGGTTGCAGTCGAGGTCGATGGCCTTGAGCGGCCAGGCGCCGCGGCGCACGCGAAGGGCTTTGCCTTCGTCCGCGACCTCGGCGCCCATGAGGCGTGCCGCTTCGACGAAGCGGATGTCACCCTGGATGGAGTCCAGGCCCACGCCTTCGATGACGACGCCGTCGGTGCCCGGCGTGGCCGGCGCGATGGCGCCGAGCGCGATGAAGTAACTGGCGGAAGACGCATCGGCCTCGACGGCGATGCGCCCGGGCGAGGCGTAGCGGCTGCCGCGCGGGATGGTGAAGCGCTGCCAGCCTTCGCGGCGCACGATCACGCCGAAGCGTTGCAACAGGTTCAGCGTGATCTCGATGTAGGGTTTGGAGATCAGTTCGGTGACCACCTCGATGACCACGTCTGTGTCCCGCGCCACCAGCGGGAGTGCGAGCAGCAGCGCGGTGAGGAACTGGCTGGAGACGTCTCCCCGCACGCGGATGGGCTCGCTCAGGTGCAGCGGGTGGGGCGCGCCGTCGCCCAGGCGCAGCGGGGGGTAGCCCTCGTTCTGCAGGCATTCCACCGGGCAGCCGAGTTGACGCAGAGCGTCCACCAGGTCGCCGATGGGGCGCTCGTGCATGCGGGGCACGCCGGCGAGTTCGAACTGTGCGCCCTGGGCCGTGGCCATCAGCGCCAGCGCGGCCGTGAGCGGGCGCATGGCGGTGCCGGCATTGCCGAGGAACAGCTCGCCCTCATGCACTGGCAACTGTCCGCCCAGCCCCTGCACGCGCACGCTGGCGGGGCCGGTTTCGTCGATGGCACAGCCGAGCTGGCGCAGGGCGGCGAGCATGACGCGCGTGTCGTCGGAGTCGAGCAGGTCTTCCACCAGCGTGGGGCCTTCGCTCAGCGCTGCGAGCAGCAGCACGCGATTGGAGATGCTCTTGGAGCCCGGCAGGCGTACGTGGCCGCCGGCGCTGACCAGCGAGGGGATGTCGAGGCTGGAGATGTCGAACATGCGCAGTGGGCGGATCAGCCTTGAGGCTTGATGGCCGTCATGCGCCAGTTCGCGCGCGCTTCGCTGGCCTGGTCGATCAGGGTTTCGAGCGCGTCGGGGTCGTTGTTCTTGATGGCCGTTTCCAGTTCCTGCAGTGCACGCAGGAAATGGCGCGACTGGGTGATCAGCTCTTCCTTGTTGGAGAGCAGGATGTCGCGCCAGATGGCCGCGTCGCTGGCGGCGATGCGGGTGAAATCGCGAAAGCCCGGGCCGGCGAGGGCCAGGAAATCGTTGCCTTCGGGCTGCTTCTGGATGGCGCCCATGAGCGCGAAGGCCAGCAGGTGCGGCAGGTGGCTGATGGCGGCGTAGGCGGCGTCGTGGCCCTCGGGCGTCATGCGCTTGACCTGGCAGCCCAGCGCGCGCCACACCTTTTCCGCCTTGTCCACGTGGCCGGGCATGGTGCGCTCGATGGGGGTGAGGATGACCTGGCGGCCGGTGTAGAGATCCGGGTCCGCGTGGTCCACGCCGGCGAGTTCCTTGCCCGCGATGGGGTGGGCCGGCACGAACACGCCCACCTGGTCGCGCAGCACGCGGCGCGCGGCGTCGATGACCTCGCGCTTGGTGGAGCCGACGTCCATGATCAGCACGTCGTTGCGCACCAGGTGGCGGATGGCCTTGAAGGTGGCTTCGGTGGCGGCCACGGGCACGGCCAGCAGCACCAGGTCGGCGCCCGAGACGGCGAGCAGCGCGGACGGGGCTTCGACGTCGATGACGCCGAGCTGGCGGGCGCGTTCGGTGGTGGAGGGCGACTTGCTGTAGCCCACCACGCGCTTGACCAGGCCGGCGCGCTTGAGCGCAAGCGCGAAGGAGCCGCCCATGAGGCCGCAGCCGATCAGTCCGAGTTGCTCAAACATCATTCCGTCACCGGGTAGGCGCCCAGCACCTTGTAGAAGGCGCACAGGCGTTGCAGTTCGTCAAGCGCGGCCGCGACGTGCGGCTGCGAGGGGTGGCCGGCGAGATCGATGTAGAAGTAGTACTCCCATTGACCGGACTTGGCGGGGCGCGATTCGAAGCGCGTCATGGACACGCCGTGGTTCTTGAGCGGCACCAGCAGGTCGTGCACGGCGCCAGGGCGGTTGGGCACGGACACCACGAGACTGGTGCAGTCTCGTCCGCTGGCGGGTGGCATGGCCAGGGTCTGCGGCAGGCAGATGATGGCGAAACGCGTGCGGTTGTAGGCCTCGTCCTGCACGGCGTGCGCCACGATGTGCAGGCCGAACTGCGCGGCGGCGCGCTCGCTGGCCAGGGCGGCGAAGCGCGGGTCCTCGGCGGCGAGGCGGGCGCCTTCGGCATTGCTGGAGACGGCGCGCCGCTCGGCGTTCGGCAGGTGCTGCGACAGCCAGCCCTGGCACTGCGCGAGTGCCTGGGGGTGGGCCATGACGACCTCGATGCCGTCGAGCGAGGCGCCACGGCACAGCAGGTTGTGGCGCACCAGCAGGCTCACTTCGCCGACCACATGCACGGGCGAGCGCAGGAACAGATCGAGCGAGCGGGCGACCACGCCCTCGGTGGTGTTCTCGACGCCGACCACGCCGAACTGGGCGGTGCCCGCGGCGGTGGCGTGGAAGACCTCGTCGAAGCTGGCGCAATGGATGAGGTTGGCCGCGCTGCCGAAGAACTCGACCGCCGCCTGTTCGCAGAAGGTGCCCTGCGGGCCCAGCACGGCCACGCGCTGGGGCGTTTCCAGCGCCAGGCAGGCGGACATGATCTCGCGCCAGATGGAGGCCACGTGCTGGTTGAGCAGCGGGCCGGGGTTGGCGGTCTGGATCTTCTCGATGACCTGGGCCACGCGGTCAGGCCGGAAGAAGGGCGATCCTTCCTTGCGCTTGAGCTCGCCGACCTGCTCGGCCACCCGTGCGCGCTGGTTGAGCAGGCTCAGCAACTGCTGGTCGATCGCGTCGATCTGAACGCGCAGCTCGCCCAGTGCTTCGGTTTGTTGCGGATTGGATGCCATGGGGTCAGGCCATTTCCTTTTCGAAGTCGCGCAGGTAGTTCACCAGGGCCTGCACGCCCTCGATGGGAATGGCGTTGTAAATGCTGGCGCGCATGCCGCCCACCGACTTGTGCCCCTTGAGCTGCAACAGGCCGCGGGCCTGGGCACCGGCCAGGAAGGCCTCGTTGCGTGACTCGTCCTTCAGGAAAAACGGGATGTTCATGCGCGAACGGCACTCGGGCGCGACGCGGTTCTCGTAAAACGGCGACTGGTCGAGGAAGTCGTAGAGCAGTTTGGCCTTGGCGATGTTGCGCGCCTCCATGGCCGCGACACCACCCTGGCGCTTGAGCCACTGGAAGGTGAGGCCGGCCATGTAGATGGCATACGTGGGCGGCGTGTTGTACATCGACGCGTTGTCGGCCACGGTCTTGTAGTCGAAGGCGCTGGGGCAGATGGGCAGGGCGTGGCCGAGCAGATCCTCGCGCACCACGACCAGGGTGAGTCCGGCGGGGCCGAGGTTCTTCTGCGCGCCGCCGAAGGCCAGGCCCACGCGCGACCAATCGACCGGGCGCGAAGCCACGTGCGAGGAGAAGTCGATCACCAGCGGTGCCTCGCTGCCCAGGGCCTTGAGGTCGGGCAGCTCCTGGAACTCCACACCGTGGATGGTCTCGTTGCTGCAGACGTGCACGTACTGTGCGTCGGGCGAGAGTTGCCAACTGGCCGGTGCGGGCAAGGTGGTGTGCTGGCTGTCGGCGTTGCTGGCCGCGAGGCGCGCGCTCGCGTAGCGAGCGGCCTCCTTGAGCGACTTCTGGCTCCAGCTGCCGGTGACCACGACGTCCACCACGCCGCCGCGAGAGAGGTTCATCGGGACGATGGCGTTCTCGGCCAGGCCGCCGCCCTGCATGAACAGGATCTTGAAGTGCGACGGCACCGCCAGCAATTCGCGCAGATCGGCTTCGGCTTGCGTCGCGATCTCGCCGAAGGCCTTGCCCCGGTGGCTCATCTCCATCACGCTCATGCCGCTGCCGTGCCAGTCGAGCATTTCGCGCGCGGCGATCTCGAGCACTTCGGCCGGCATCGCGGCCGGGCCGGCGGAGAAGTTGTAGGGCCGCGCCATCACGCGGCTGGTGCGGGTTCGCCGCTGTCGGGTTCACCGCCCTCGGGGGCGTTGGCGTCGTTCTCGACAATGCGCTGCAGACCAGACAGCTCGTCACCGTCGTCGAGCGAGATCAGCGTCACGCCCTGCGTGGCGCGTCCCATCTCGCGGATCTCGGCCACGCGCGTGCGCACCAGCACCCCCTTGTCGGTGATCAGCATGATCTGGTCGTCGGTGTGCACCAGCGTGGCGGCCACGACCTTGCCGTTGCGCTCGCTTTGCTGGATGGCGATCATGCCCTTGGTACCGCGGCCATGGCGCGTGTACTCGCCAATGGGCGTGCGCTTGCCGTAGCCGTTGACGGTGGCGGTCAGCACGCTCTGCGTCTCGTCCTCGGCCACCAGCATGGCGATCACGCTCTGGCCATCTTCCAGCATCATGCCGCGCACGCCACGCGCGTTGCGGCCCATGGGGCGCACGTCGTTCTCGTCGAAGCGCACGGCCTTGCCGCCGTCGGAGAACAGCATCACGTCATGGTGGCTGTCGGTGAGCGCGGCGCCGATCAGGTAATCGCCTTCGTCGAGATCGACCGCGATGATGCCGGCCTTGCGCGGGTTGCTGAACTCGTCGAGCGCCGTCTTCTTGACCGTGCCGCCCGCCGTGGCCATGAACACATAGTGGTCGGCCGGGAAGCTGCGGAACTCGCCCGTGAGCGCCAGCACCACGTTGATCTTCTCGCCTTCGGCGAGCGGGAACATGTTGACGATGGGCTTGCCGCGCGAACCGCGCGAGCCGCTGGGCACCTCCCAGACCTTGAGCCAGTACAGGCGGCCGCGATTGGAGAAGCACAGGATCCAGTCGTGCGTGTTGGCGATGAAGAGCTGGTCGACCCAGTCGTCTTCTTTCGTGGCCGTGGCCTGCTTGCCGCGCCCGCCGCGCTTTTGCGAGCGGTATTCGTTGAGCGGCTGGCTCTTGATGTAGCCCGAGTGGCTCAAGGTGACGACCATGTCGGTCGGCGTGATGAGGTCCTCGGTGGCCAGGTCCTGCGCGTTGTGTTCGATCTCGCTGCGGCGCGCGCCCAGCTTGGTCTGGCCAAACTCCTGGCGCACCGCGATCAACTCTTCGCTGATGATGGTCGAGACACGCTCCGGGCGGGCCAGGATGTCGAGCAGGTCGTCGATCTCGGCCATCACGTCCTTGTACTCGGCGACGATCTTGTCCTGCTCGAGGCCGGTGAGGCGCTGCAGGCGCATCTGCAGGATCTCCTGGGCCTGCGTTTCCGAGAGGCGGTACAGGCCGTCACCCTGCATGCCGTAGTGGCGGTCGAGCCCATCCGGGCGGTAATCGTCCGCGTTCACCGTGCCGCCGTCGGCCTTGGCGCGCGTGAGCATCTCGCGCACGAGCTGGCTGTCCCAGCTGCGGCTCATGAGCTCCGACTTGGCCACCGGCGGCGTGGGCGACTCGCGGATGATGCGGATGAACTCGTCGATGTTGGCCAGCGCCACGGCCAGGCCTTCGAGTACGTGGCCGCGTTCGCGCGCCTTGCGGAGGTTGAAGATGGTGCGCCGCGTGACCACCTCGCGCCGGTGCTCGAGAAAGACCGTGATCAGGTCTTTCAGGTTGCACAGGCGCGGCTGGCCGTCGACCAGCGCCACCATGTTGATGCCGAAGGTGTCTTGCAGCTGGGTCTGCTTGTAGAGGTTGTTCAGCACCACCTCGGGCACCTCGCCACGCTTGAGCTCGATCACCAGGCGCATACCGGACTTGTCCGACTCGTCCTGGATGTGGCTGATGCCCTCGATCTTCTTCTCGTGCACGAGCTCGGCCATGCGCTCCTGCAGCGTCTTCTTGTTGACCTGGTAGGGCAGCTCGTCAACGATGATGGCCTGGCGTTGCCCCTTGTCGATGTCCTCGAAATGGCACTTGGCGCGCATCACCACGCGGCCACGGCCCGTGCGGTAGCCATCCTTCACGCCTTGCACGCCGTAGATGATGCCGGCGGTGGGGAAGTCGGGCGCCGGGATGATCTCCATGAGTTCGTCGATCGACGCCTCAGGGTTCTTGAGCATGTGCAGACAGGCGTCCACCACCTCGTTGAGGTTGTGCGGCGGAATGTTGGTGGCCATGCCCACCGCGATGCCGGCGCTGCCGTTGACCAGCAGGTTGGGCAGGCGCGTCGGCAGCACCAGGGGTTCCTTTTCGCTGCCGTCGTAGTTGGGGCCGAAGTCGACGGTTTCCTTGTCGATGTCGGCCAGCATCTCGTGGGCGATCTTCGACATGCGGACTTCGGTGTAGCGCATGGCCGCGGCGTTGTCGCCGTCGACCGAGCCGAAGTTGCCCTGGCCGTCCACCAGCGGGTAGCGCAGGGAGAAGTCCTGGGCCATGCGCACGATGGTGTCGTACACCGCGGAGTCGCCGTGCGGGTGGTATTTACCGATGACGTCGCCGACGATGCGGGCCGACTTCTTGTAGGGCCGGTTCCAGTCGTTGCTGAGCTCGTGCATCGCGTAGAGCACGCGCCGGTGCACCG
Organism: Hydrogenophaga sp.; assembly: GCF_011772445.1. GTDB lineage: Bacteria > Pseudomonadota > Gammaproteobacteria > Burkholderiales > Burkholderiaceae_C > Hydrogenophaga. Next base: position 38,246 of record NZ_WVZN01000017.1, read on the forward strand.
GCTTGAGGCCGTCACGCACGTCGGGCAGGGCGCGTCCCACGATGACGCTCATCGCGTAATCGAGATAGCTCCGGCGCATCTCCTCTTCCAGACTGATGGGCAGGGTTTCTTTGGCGAATGAGGTCATGGAAGAACGGCGCTGGGGGTGACTCTGCAATGCAACAGAAGATTTTAATCGGCGCGGTCAGGATGCCCGGCCGGGACTCCATGTTGTACGTCGGCAACGGATGTCGCATCGGGGTCGTAGGCGTTGTCTGATCTTGGACCCCCGGGATTGGCGCGATGATCCTTGTGGCACAATGCCCCGAGCGTTTTGGAGTGCTCACATCCAGGCGCCGCTAATCTAATTACGTCACGCAGGTCGTCTGCGGCTTACCTAGAGGAAAACCATGAAGAAACTCAACCGAGTGGCAATGCTGTTTGCAACCGCCGCCATGGCAACGGCTGCTGGCGCCCAGACCATCGACAACTGGCGCAATGGCACCAGCGAGCTGGTGTGGAAGAACGGCACCAACGAACTCTGCTGGCGTGACGCCTCCTGGACGCCTGCGACCGCTGCCAAAGGTTGCGACGGCGCGATCGTGCCCATGGCCGCTCCGGCCCCGGCGCCCGCTCCGGCCCCGGCTCCTGCCGCTGCCCCGGCTCCGGCCCCGGCTCCCGCCGCCGCTCCCGTGGCCGCCGCCACCAAGGTGACCTACGCCGCCGACGCTTTCTTCGATTTCGACAAGGCCGTGCTCAAGCCCGAAGGCCGCGCCAAGCTGGACGACCTGGCTGGCAAGGTTCAAGGCATCAACCTGGAAGTGGTGATCGCCGTCGGCCACACCGACTCGACCGGTGCCGCTGCCTACAACCAGGCCCTGTCGGTGCGCCGTGCAGAAGCCGTCAAGGCTTACCTGGTGAGCAAGGGCATCGAAAGCAACCGCATCTACACCGAAGGTAAGGGTCTGACCCAGCCGGTGGCCGACAACGCCACCCGCGAAGGTCGCTCGAAGAACCGTCGCGTGGAAGTCGAAGTGGTTGGTACCCGCAAGAACTGATCACCTCGGTTTCACTCAAAAAACCGCGCTTCGGCGCGGTTTTTTGTTGTCTTCTTGATAATCGTCCAATGACTGCGCAAATCAATGCCGACCCGGCCGAACTGGCCAAATTCTCCGATCTCGCCCATCGCTGGTGGGACCCCGATGGCGAATTCCGCCCGCTGCATCAGATCAATCCGTTGCGAATGGCGTGGATCGATGGCATTGCCGGCCTGACGGGCAAACGCGTGCTCGACGTGGGTTGTGGCGGCGGCGTTCTGTCAGACGGCATGGCGCGGCTGGGCGCCGACGTGCTCGGCATCGATCTCGCCTCGAAGGCGCTGCGCGTGGCCCAGTTGCACGCATTGGAAGCGGGTACCACGGGCGTGCGCTACCAGGAGATCAGCGTGGAGGAGTTGGCGCGCGAAGAGCCCGAAGGGTTCGACGTGGTGACCTGCATGGAAATGCTCGAGCACGTACCCGACCCCTCATCCGTGGTCCGTGCCTGTGCCGCTCTGGTCAAGCCGGGCGGCCATGTCTTCTTTTCCACGCTCAACCGCAACGCCAAGGCCTTCCTGTTCGCCATTCTCGGGGCCGAGTACGTGCTGGGCCTGCTGCCCCGCGGCACGCATGAGTACGCGCGCTTCATCCGCCCGAGCGAACTCGCGGCACATTGCCGCGCCGCGGGCCTTGACCTGCAGCACACACGCGGCATGGAATACAACCCGCTCACGCGGCGCTACTGGCTCAGCGGCGACACCAGCGTGAACTACCTCTTCGGCACGCGAAAGATCTGATCCATGGCCCCGCGATTCAGCGGCTTGCAAGCCGTTCTGTTCGATCTCGACGGGACCCTGATCGACAGCGCGCCCGACCTGGGCGGCGCGGCCGAGAGCCTGCGCCGGGCACGCGGGCTGCCGCCTCTGCCGCTGGAGGACTACCGTGCGCATGCCGGATCGGGGGCGCGCGGCATGCTTCGGGTGGCATTCGGCATCACACCCGATCACCACGAGTTCGCGGAGCTTCGCAGCGCTTTCCTTGACGCGTACGAAGTGCGCATGCTGGAACTCACGCGGCCGTTCGAGGGGGTCTCGGCGCTGCTGGACACATTGAACCGGGCCGGCATGCCCTGGGGTGTCGTGACCAACAAGATGGAACGCCTCACGCATCCCATCGTCCAGGCACTGCGCCTGTTCGACTCGGCAGGCGCCCTGGTCTGCGGGGATACCACGCCTCACCCCAAGCCGCATCCCGCGCCACTGCTCGAGGCCGCGCAGCGCCTGGGCGTGGAGCCGGCACACTGCCTGTACGTGGGCGACGATCTGCGCGACATCGTCGCGGGTCGCGCGGCGGGCATGTCCACGGTGGCGGCTTGCTATGGCTATCTCGGTGCAGACGCCGATCTCACGAGTTGGGGGGCCAATGCGCATATCGAACAGCCGCTGGACCTCTTGAAACTGATCCATCTGCCCTAAAATCCCTTCCTCCTGGGGCTGCACCGGTTTCGACGTGGGTTCGGACGCGCAGCAGGGCATGCCGAGGTTCTGTCACCTCGTAAAACCGCAGAAACAAACCAACTGCCAATACTGAAGCAGCAAACGCTCCCGTTTATTCCGCCCTCAAAGCGGCTTAAATGGTGCGTACTCGGGGCCTAAACTCCCCGATCCTCGCAACAGCTCGTCGATGGGCTGAGCCGAAGGCCGCAAGGCCTGACGCCGCGAGGTCATTCACATCGACTGGTCCCGCGCCGGGCAGCTTGGCGCGGGATGAGATCCAAGGCTGCTGGCTGACCGGGTAGCGTGCCACTGCGCGATCCGGCTGGCGAGACCCAAAACAGATGGCTACGCATGTAGAACTGCTCGAAGAAGGCTTGCGGACGGGGGTTCAATTCCCCCCAGCTCCACCACCTTTTCCATCGGCGGGCCCAGGGCCCGCCGATGCCCTTTGCGCCAGGCGCCGACGGCGATTCCAGCGCACGCGCAGGCGCCACAAGGCGTCCGTCAGCACATATACCGTCAGGCCACAGGCGATGGCCAGAATCACCAGCCCCGTGAACAGCGGCTTGCCGACTCGGCCGATCTGCGCCAGCCAGCGCTGCAGGCGTTCGACGAGGCCGAGCGACTCGGGCGCTTCTTCGGGCGTGGCGGTCAGTTCTTCCACCAGTCGCTCCTCGTCCAAAGCCCGTTGATGGGCTGGCGCGTCTTCTCCCAGCACCACTTTGCCGAGCCGGTAAGCCGCGTAGTAGACCGGCCCGAAGGTGACCGGGTTGGTGACGAAGGTGCTGGCCATGGCCGCCGGCAGGTTGGCGCGCAGCACCACCGCCGCCACGCCCGCCGCGGGCATCTGCGCGATGGGGATCAGCAGGCCAAAAAACACGCCGAGCGCCACGCCCATGGCCACGCCTTTGCGGCTGAGGTGCCACAGGCGCGGGTGGGACATGAATGGCGCGAGCCAGCGCAGCCAGCGCTGGCTGCGGATCGTGTCGGGGGAGGGCAGCCAGGCTTTGAGCCGGTGCAGGAGGCCTTGGGTCACGGAACGGAGCAAATCCGGGAATTGTCTCTCCGGCAGACCCGGGATCCGGTCCCGAGTTCGCTCAGAGCAGATCGCCCTTGCGGCTGTCCAGCGGCATCAGGAACGAGTTGTTGTCCTGCCACTGCGAGTGGTAGTCGCTGCTGCGCGCGTCCTGCGCGCTGTTGGGCCAGTTGGACAGCGGGTTGAAGTCGCTGTGCGAGCGCGTGCTGCGCTGGCGATTGAGCGCGCTGCGCAGATTGGTTTGCGCGGCAATGATGGCGCGTTCTTCCATCTCGCGTTCCCGCATGGCGCGGTTGAGTTCGGATTCACCCAGGAACTCGGCGCGGATCTCCGCCACCGTGGGCAGACTGTTGGAGCGCACCACCCAGTAGGGCAGGCCGATCTGGCTGAGCAGCGAGTGCTTGAGGGCGCGGGTGCTGCGAGGAATGCCCGCCGGGCCGGGCACGTCGAGGCAGCCGATGACACGTCCGTCGGACTTGCACACGGTGAAGGTGCAGTACACGCCGCCCAGCAGGCGGTACCACTCCATGCCTTCTTCGCGCTGGCGGGGCAGGGTGAAGCGCGTCACCGGCAGCTTGATCATGACGTGGTGGTCGTAGAAGGCGCGCGAGAGCCAGTGCCAGACGCGGGCTTCCTCGCTGTTGGCCAGGGGCCGGCCCGCCAGCGGCCAGTGCTTGGGCAGGCGGCGCTTCTGCCGCGCCTGCCGTTCCGCCCAGTACCGATGCAGCAGCGCACCCACCGCCAGCAGGGCGGGCACGAGAGCGGCGATCAGCCAGGGATGGGTCCAGATGCTCATGCGGTCGGGGAGGGCGTGACCAAGATGTATCAAAGTGTATAGATTCGGCCGCCCTGCCGACTGCACGTCCTGACCAAAGCGTGACGGCTCGTGATTTCGTTGGGGATTTGGGCGCCCGTTTGTGGCCGGCAGGCTGCGACCGGCACTCGGCGTGCCCGATTGTGAGGGGGTGGATGGAGGCGTTCGTCCATCAGATGGGGTAACCCGGGCTCATGTCGTGATGGAAGACCGGAACCAGCGGTCGAGTGCCTCGGTGAGTTCGTGCGGTTTGTCACGGTGCGGGCTGTGTCCGCAGTCGTCCAGCGCCAGTATGTCGGCGTGCGGCGCCCTTTCCTGCACACGGTGTAACTGTTGCAGCGTGCCGTATTCGTCCTGCCGGCCCTGCACCAGCAGCAGCGGGACGCGGATGTCGGCGCAGGTGTCCAGGATGTCGAAGCCGCGGAAGGCCGGGCTGAGCCAGACGTCGTTCCATTGCCAGAAGGCGTTGTCCACGTCGCGGTGGTACCGGGCCAGGCGCTGCCGCAGTCCCCGGGGGTCGTCGAGCGTGGCCTGGTACTGGTCCCGAGCCTGCGCGATGGAACGGATCGACACATCCTCGACGAAGGCGTGTGGGGCGATGGCCACGCAGCCCGCCACGGAATGCCGGCTCGCGTGGAGCAGGGCGATGGTGGCGCCATCGGAATGGCCCACGAGCAGTGGCTCGCGGATGCCCAGCCGGGACAGCAGCAGCGGCAGCACCTCGAAAGCCTCGCGGTGCATGTAGTCGGGCTCGTGGCGCCCGACGTGCCAGAAGCCCTCCTGGCGCGGTGCGCCACGCACGTCGGCCACGGGATCGGACTGGCCGTAGCCGCGGCGCGAGAACAGCCAGCCGGCGCGCCCGCTGGCCTGGCACAGCACTTCGGGCCAGCAAAGGCCCCGTTGGGTCCACATGGCGACACTGCCCAGACCTTCGTGCAGGAAGACCAAAGGGGCGAGGGCGGGGTCGCCGGGAATCTGCGCGACTTCCAGCCGCACGCCATGAACATCGATGCGATCCATGGGCGACATCCTAGCGGCGGGGTTGTCAGCGCTTGCGGGTATTCTTCGCGCCATGCGAGCGATGTTCGATGCCTTCTGGCGCGCGGTGGCGTACTGCATGCACCCGCGCGTGATCGCGCTGTCTTTCCTACCCCTGGTGCTGATGGTGGCGCTGTCCTTCGCCCTGGGCTATTTCTTCTGGGATGGCGCGGTGGCCTCCGTCATGGCGTGGTTCGAGGCTTTCCAACTCGTGCAGGCCTTCCTCGGCTGGCTCGACGGCCTGGGCATGGGCTCGCTGCGTGCCGTGTTCGCGCCCCTGATCGTGCTGGTGCTCGCCACGCCGGTCATCGTGTTGCTGTGCCTGCTGCTGGTGGCGGCCTTCATGACACCGGCGATGGTCGATCTGGTGGGTCAGCGCCGCTTTCCGCAGCTGGAGAAGCGGCGCGGCGGCTCTTTCGTCGTGAGCGTGCTGTGGTCGCTGGGCTCCACGCTGCTGGCGGTGGTGGTATTGCTGCTGTCCATGCCGCTGTGGCTGGTGCCGCCCCTGGTGCTCATCCTGCCGCCGCTGATCTGGGGCTGGCTCACCTACCGCGTATTTGCCTTCGACGCCCTGGCCACGCACGCCAGCGCCGACGAGCGCCGACGGATCATGCGCGAGCACCGCAGCACCCTGCTGGTGATGGGCGTGCTGTGCGGCTACCTGGGTGCCGCGCCCAGCCTGCTGTGGGCGTCCGGCGCGATGTTCATTGCCCTGGCGCCGCTGCTGGTGCCGGTGGCGATCTGGGTCTACACCCTTGTCTTCGCATTCGCCTCGCTGTGGTTCGCGCACTACGCACTGGCGGTGCTGGAGCGCCTGCGTGCCGTGGTGCCGGTCGAGGTGGTGCCGGTCGAGCCGGCGCTGCATCCGCCGGCCCCGCCCGCTCCCGGCCCATTGCCACTGCCGCCGGAGTCGCCCGCGCCATGAGCACCGGCTTCGGGTTGATCATCGTGGGCGACGAGATCCTGTCGGGCAAGCGGCAGGACAAGCACCTGCCCAAGGTGGCCGAGCTGATGGCTGAGCGCGGCCTGTCGCTCAACTGGGCCCAGGTGGTGGGCGACGACCGCGCGCGCATCACCTCGGCGCTGCGCGCGGCCTTCTCCGGCGCCGACCCGGTGTTCTGTTGCGGCGGCATCGGCGCCACCCCGGACGACCACACCCGCCAGTGCGCGGCGGCCGCGCTCGGTGTCGAGCTTGAGCTTCACCCGCAGGCCGCGCGGCTGATCGAGGAGCGCATGCGCGACGTGGCGGCCGAGCAGGGCGTGCCGTTCGAGCCCGAGCGGCCGGACAACGTGCACCGGTACAACATGGGCGTGTTCCCGGTGGGGGCCACCCTCATCCCCAACCCGTACAACAAGATCCCGGGCTTCAGTTGCCGCGGGCCTGGCGGTGCCGAGGTGCACTTCGTGCCCGGCTTTCCCGTGATGGCCTGGCCCATGCTGGCCTGGGTGCTCGATCAGCACTACGCCCATCTGCACCAGGAAGGCGCCTGGCGCGAACACTCGGTGATCGTGATGGGCGCGATGGAAGCCGCGCTCACGCCGCTGATGGAGCGGATCGAGGCCGCGCACGCGGTCAAGGTGTTCAGCCTGCCCAGTGTGGACCACCCCACCTACGGTCGACACATCGAACTGGGTGTCAAGGGCGCGGCGCAGGCGGTCGAGCCCGCCTTTGTCGAGCTGCTGGCCGGCCTGCGTGCACAGGGCGCCGAAACGGGCCCTGAATTGGTGCGGCCATGAAAATCCTTAAATTGGTGCGTTAATGCACCATTAGTGTGCGAAATCGGCCGCGGCAACCGTGCCAAGGCGGTGCGCGCCAGCCGGCGGCCCCGCCCGCATGGCATGGAAACTGCATGCCACCCCTGCGTATTACCCTTTCAACCCACCCTTCCAGACACAGGAGCAATTGATGGCCAAGACCGTCGCAGACGTGATGCAGATGGTGAAGGACAACGAAGTCAAATTCGTCGACTTCCGTTTCACCGACACCCGAGGCAAGGAGCAACACGTCACCGTGCCGATTTCGGCGTTCAGCGAGGACAAATTCACCTCGGGCCACGCCTTCGACGGCTCCTCCATCGCCGGCTGGAAGGGCATCGAGGCCTCGGACATGCAGCTCATGCCCGACGCCAACACCGCCAACATCGACCCCTTCTTCGAAGAAACCACGCTGTTCCTGCAGTGCGACGTGGTCGAGCCCAGCGACGGCAAGGCCTATGACCGCGACCCGCGCTCGATCGCCAAGCGCGCCGAGGCCTACCTGAAGGCCACCGGCATGGGCGACACCGCCTTCTTCGGGCCGGAACCCGAATTCTTCATCTTCGACGGTGTTCGCTGGAGCAACGAGCCCGGTCGCGTCGGCTTCGAGATCGAAGAATACGAAGCCCCCTGGAACAGCGGCGCCAAGCTCGAAGGCGGCAACCGCGGCCACCGTCCCACTGTCAAGGGTGGCTACTTCCCCGTGCCCCCGGTCGACAGCACGCAGGACATGCGCGCCGAGATGTCCCTGATCCTCGAATCGCTGGGCATCCCCGTCGAGGTGTTCCACCACGAAGTGGCGGGCGCCGGCCAGAACGAGATCGGCACCAAGTTCAGCACGCTCGTCGAGCGCGCCGACTGGACCCAGGTGCTGAAGTACGTGGTGTGGAACGTGGCCAACGCCTATGGCAAGACCGCCACCTTCATGCCCAAGCCCTTCGCCGGCGACAACGGCTCCGGCATGCACGTGCACCAGTCGATCTGGAAGGACGGCAAGCCCCTGTTCGCCGGCGACGGCTACGCCGGTCTGTCCGAGATCGCGCTGTTCTACATCGGCGGCATCATCAAGCACGCCCGCGCGCTCAACGCCTTCACCAACCCCGGCACCAACAGCTACAAGCGCCTGGTGCCCGGCTTCGAAGCCCCGGTGAAGCTGGCCTACAGCTCGCGCAACCGCTCGGCTTCCATCCGCATCCCGTACGTGGCGAACCCGAAAGGCCGCCGCATCGAAGCGCGCTTCCCCGATCCTTCGGCCAACCCGTACCTGGCGTTCTCGGCCCTGATGATGGCCGGCCTGGACGGCGTGGAGAACAAGATCCACCCGGGCGAAGCCGCCACGAAGGACCTGTACCACCTGCCGCCCGAAGAGGACAAGCTGGTCCCCACCGTGTGCCACAGCCTGGACCAGGCCCTGGAGTACCTCGACAAGGACCGTGCCTTCCTCACCAAGGGCGGCGTGTTCACCGACTCCATGCTCGACGCCTACATCGAGCTCAAGATGGGCGAGGTGACCCGCTTCCGCATGGCGCCGCACCCGGTCGAGTACGACATGTACTACAGCCTGTGATCGCCGGCCCGCGACAGCGGGCCCGCCCATGCAGCAGGGACGGCTCCGGCCGTCCCTTTTTGTTGGGCGCACGTCGATGCGGGTAGGCCCGTGGCACTTTCGTCAGGCAATTGCGTCATACTGCCCCGCGCCGAACGTTGCTGGAGGTTCCGTGTCCGTTTCCCTGTCTCGCCCGATGCCCCACCTGCCGCTGATGCTGGCGGCCCTGATGGCCGCGCCGGCCCTGGCGCAGGACACCATCTACCGCTGCGGCAACGAGTACACCAACAACCCCGCCGTGGCCAAGCAGCGCGGCTGCACGCCGCTGCAGGGCGGCAACGTCACCGTCATCGAAGGCACCCGTCCCAGCCCAGCCGCCACGCCGCGCAGCGGGGCCGGCAGCGGCAACGCCGCGCCGCGCGTGGACAGCGCCGCGCAGCGCGCACGTGACGCCGACGCCCGTGCCATCCTCGAGACCGAGCTGCGACGGGCCGAAGAGCGCCTGGCCGAGGCGCAGAAGGCCTACGCAAACGGCGAACCCGAAAAGCAGGGCATCGAGGGGCGCAACCACCAGCGCTACCTCGACCGCGTGGCCGAACTCAAGGCCGCGGTCGGCCGGGCCGAGAACGACGTGGCCGGCATCCGCCGAGAGCTGCAGCGGCTGGGGCCCCCCGCCAACTGAGCGTTTTTGCTGCGGCCCCCCAGGGCCGGCCCTGCGCTGGCGCCGCCCGACTGCCGCACAATGGGCGGCTTGAAAAAGCCAGACGCCTCCTCCCTCTTCAACCTCGTTGCCCGGCGCGGTGCCGCCCGCAAGGAGCCCGCCGTGAGCCCGCGCTTCCAGGCGCTCGACCTGCTGGCCACCTTGGTCGCAGTGGTCGACCACCAGGGCAAGGTCTTGTACGCCAACGCCGTGCTCGAGGACGCGCTGGGCATGTCCAGGCGCAGCATCACCGGTGCGAACCTCCAGGATGTCTTCACCGAGCCGGTGCTGCTCGACAACGCGCTGCAAGGTGCGCGCGACAACGAGTTCGCGGCCTTGCGCTACGACGCCCACCTGCGCCGGCTCAACCACGATTCCCTGCCTGTGCACGTGGTGGTGGCCCAGAACGAGAACGCGGGCGAGGTGGTGGTGGAGATGCTGCCGCAGGAGCAGCAAACCCGCCAGGAGCGTGAGGCGCGCCTGCTCGACCAGGCCCAGGCCAACAAAGAGCTGATCCGCAACCTGGCGCACGAGATCAAGAACCCCCTGGGGGGCATTCGCGGCGCCGCGCAGTTGCTGCAGATGGAGCTGCAGGCGAAGGAGCTGATCGAGTACACGCAGGTCATCATCCACGAGGCCGACCGCCTGCAGTCGCTGGTCGATCGGCTGCTGGCACCGCACCGGCGGCCGCACGTGGTGGGCGACGTCAACATCCACGAGGTCTGCGAGCGCGTGCGCTCGCTCATCCTGGCCGAGTTCCCGCGGGGCCTGAAGGTCGTTCGCGACTACGACACCTCCATTCCCGAATTCCGCGGCGACCGTGAGCAGTTGATACAGGCGGTGCTCAACATCACCCACAACGCGGCGCAGGCGCTCGCCGAGCGCATCGAGGCGGGCGACGCGCGCATCACCCTGCGCACGCGCGTGGGCCGCCAGCTCACTTTCGGCAAGCAGCGCTACCGGCTGGCACTGGAATTGCATGTCATCGACAACGGGCCCGGCGTGCCGGACTCGATCAAGGACCGCATCTTCTTCCCGCTGGTGTCGGGTCGCGACGGTGGCTCCGGCCTGGGGCTCACGCTGGCGCAGACCTTCGTGCAGCAGCACCATGGCCTGATCGAGTGTGAGAGCGTGCCGGGGGAGACGGACTTCAAGATCCTGATCCCGCTGCCCTGACCGATAGCAACCACGCACGCGCGACTGAAGGGACCCCTGATACATGAAGCCGATCTGGATAGTGGATGACGACCAGTCCATCCGCTTCGTTCTCGAGAAGGCTTTGCTCCGCGAGAACCTGCCCACCCGCAGCTTCACGAGCGCGCCCGAGGTGCTCAAGGCGCTGAACGAACCGAACGATGCGGACGGCCCGCAGATCCTGGTGAGCGACATCCGCATGCCTGGTGGTTCGGGCCTGGACCTGCTCGAGAAGGTCAAGGAGCGTTTCCCCACGCTGCCGGTCATCATCATGACGGCCTTCTCCGATCTCGACAGCGCGGTCGCGGCCTTCCAGGGCGGCGCTTTCGAGTACCTGCCCAAGCCCTTTGACCTGACCAAGGCGGTGGAGCTGATCCGCCGTGCGGTGGACGAGAGCCAGCGCGAGGAGGTGTCGGAAGAGCGCCTGAGCGCCGCCCCCGAGATGCTGGGCCAGGCCCCCGCCATGCAGGACGTGTTCCGCGCCATCGGCCGCCTCAGCCAGAGCCAGGTGACCGTGCTGATCACGGGCGAGTCGGGCACGGGCAAGGAGCTGGTGGCGCGCGCGCTGCACAAGCACTCGCCGCGCGCGGACGGCCCCTTCGTCGCCATCAACACGGCCGCCATTCCGGAGGACCTGCTGGAGAGCGAGCTGTTCGGCCACGAGCGCGGTGCCTTCACCGGCGCGCAGACCATGCGCCGCGGCCGCTTCGAGCAGGCCGACGGCGGCACGCTGTTCCTCGACGAGATCGGCGACATGCCCTTCGACCTGCAGACGCGCCTGCTGCGCGTGCTGTCCGATGGGCACTTCTACCGCGTGGGGGGCCACAGCGCCGTGCGCGCCAACGTGCGTGTCATCGCGGCCACGCACCAGAACCTCGAGCAGCGCGTGAAGGAAGGCGTGTTCCGCGAGGACCTGTTCCACCGCCTCAACGTGATCCGCCTGCGCCTGCCCGCGCTGCGCGAGCGCAGGGAGGACGTGCCCATGCTCACGCGCTTTTTCCTGCAGCAGAGCGCCAAGCAGCTCGGTGTCGAGCCCAAGCGCATCGCCGAGTCGGCGCTCAAGCTGCTGGGCAACTTCGACTTCCCCGGCAACGTGCGCCAGCTGGAGAACCTCTGCCACTGGCTGACCGTGATGGCGCCGGCCCAGGTGATCGAGGTGAAGGATCTGCCCCCCGAGGTGCTCAACGCCGTCGGTAAGGCCGAGGTGGCCGGCGCAGCGACGCCCATGCGCGCGCCGGAGCCGGTGGTGACGATGAGCGAGCCCGCCGTGTCGGCGCCGGTGGTGGTGGCGCCCAGTGCTTCACCGCCCGCCATGCCTGTGGCCGCGCAGGTGCCGGCAGCCGTGGTTCCGGAAGGCTCGACGGCCACCTGGGAGGCCGGCCTGCAGGCCGAGGCCATGGCCCTGCTGGAGACCGGACGCACCGACGTGTGGGACGTGCTCACGCGCCGCTTCGAGACCCGGCTCATCCAGACCGCGCTGGCCAATACGCGCGGCCGGCGCATCGAGGCGGCTCACAAGCTGGGCATCGGGCGCAACACCATCACGCGCAAGATCCAGGAACTGGGGATGGAGTGAACGGGCTCAGCCGCCCAGCGTGACCACCACCGGCGCGTGGTCGCTGGGCTGCGGGTTCTTGCGCGGCAAGCGGTCGATCTGGCAGGCCGTCACCGAGCCGCGAAGCGCCTCGCTCACGAGGATGTGGTCGATGCGCAGCCCGCGGTTCTTCTGGAAGCCGAGCATGCGGTAGTCCCACCACGAGAAGCTCTTCTCGGGCTGCTCGAACATCCGGTAGGCGTCCGTCAAGCCGAGCTGCAGCAGCGCCTGGAAATGCTGGCGCTCTTCCACCGTGTGGTGGATCGTGTCCTTCAGGCCCACGGGGTCGAAGGAGTCGCGGTCCTCGGGCGCCACGTTGAAATCGCCCAGCAGCACCAGGCGCGGGTGCACCTTCAGCTCCTCCTGCAGCCAGCGGTGCAGTGCCTCCAGCCAGCGCATCTTGTAGGCGAACTTCTCGGTGCCGGGCGCCTGGCCGTTGACGAAGTAGCAGTTGACCAGGCGCAAGGGGCCGTCCGGCGTGTCCAGCGTTCCCGCGATCACGCGCGACTGGTCATCGGTGTGCTGCGGGATGTTGCGCACCACGTCCGTCACCGGCGTGCGGCTGAGAATCGCCACGCCGTTGTACGTCTTCTGCCCGAACACGGCCGCGTGATACCCGGCCTCCTTCAAGGCGTCGTACGGAAACTTCTCGTCGACCAGCTTGAGTTCCTGCAGGCCGAGGGCGTCGACCGGGTTGGCGGCCAGCCAGTCCAGCACCTGGGGCAGGCGCACGGAGAGGGAGTTGATGTTCCAGGTGGCGAGTCGCATCGGCATGCTCATTCCTTGCGGTCGTGGGTCACGAAGGCGAACGGCAGGCCGTTCGCCGCGGTGTGCGCTTCGCGCGAGCTCTCCGTCCATTGCGCACCCAGCGCCGGCATGAAGGCGTCGCCCTCGAAGTCGCGTGCGATCTCGGTCACCACCACGCGCTGCGCGTGGGGCAGGGCCTGGCGGTACACCTCGGCCCCGCCGATCACCCAGACCTCGGCCGCGTCGGCGCACAGCGCCAATGCTTCGTCGATGGAGCCCGCCCGGCTCGCGCCTTCGGCCTGCCATTGCGGGTCGCGCGTGAGCACGACGTTGCGCCGCCCTGGCAACGGCCGAAAGCGCGGCGGCAGGGAGTCCCAGGTCTTGCGGCCCATCACCACCGGGCAGCCCATGGTCAGCCGCTTGAAATGCGCCATGTCCTCGGGCAGGTGCCAGGGCAGGGCGTTGTCCTTGCCGATCACGCCGTTGGCGGCGCGCGCATAGATGAGGTTCAGACGGGGCATCCGCCTATTGTGCCGAGGCGGCCCGCGCAGCGCGCGAGGGCAGCAGCACACTGGCGATGGCGACCATCACGAAGACGATGGCCAGCCAGTCCTGCCAGTGCGGGATCTCGCCCACGATGAAGGTGGCGGAGAGCGTGCCCACCAGGGGGATGGCCATCACGCTCATGGCACTGGTGGCCGGTGGCAGGTGGCGCGCCAGGCCGAACCAGATGAGCTGGGCGACGCCGTAGTTGATGAGCACGCCATACGCCAGGGCCAGCCACATCGGCAGGCTGAAGGCTTCGGGATGCGGCAGGGGCTCCAGCGCAATCGCCAGCGGCCACAGCACCAGGCCGCCGAGCAGCAGCATCCACACCGTCACCACCATGGGGGAGAGCTGGAAGCGCGCGCGGCGAAACATCAGCGTGCCCAGCCCCCAGCTCACCGCCGCGCCCAGCATCCACGCAATGCCCACGGGCCGCCCGCTCAGGCTGCTGAGCTCGTGCCACAGCAGCAAGGCGATGGCGATGCCGGCAGACACCACGGCCAGGCGCACGCGCGGCGTGGTGCGTTCGCCAAAAAAGGCCGCGCCCAGCAGCACGGTGAAGATCGGCATGGTGAAGCCGACGATGGCGGCACGGCCCGAGGCCAGTTCCTGCACGCCGAAGATCGAGAAGGTGTGCCAGCCCAGCACGTTGGGCAGGCCAAGCCAGGCGATGGTGACCCACTCCGCGCGCGTCGGCCACATGCGCTCGCCACGCCGCTGCACGTAGACAAAGAGCCAGGCGGCGCCCAGCAGCATGGTGCTGGCGCGGAAGTACAGCGGCGTGAGCTCCTGCAGCGAGAGCTTCATCATGGGCCAGTTCACGCCCCACATGAGCGTGAGGCCCACCAGGGCCCAGAGTTGCCGGCGGCTGAGCATCGCGCGCTCAGACCGCGACCGGCGCCTTGATCACCGCGTGGTGCTGGTAGTCCAGGATCTCGAAGTCCTCGGGCTCGTAGTCGAAGATCGAGGCCGGGCGGCGCTTGATGCGCAGCGTGGGGTAGGGGAAAGGCGTGCGCGACAGCTGCTCCTGCACCTGCTCGCGGTGGTTGCTGTAGATGTGGCAGTCGCCGCCCGTCCAGATGAACTCGCCCACGTCCAGATCGCACTGCTGCGCGAGCATGTGCGTGAGCAGAGCGTAGCTGGCGATGTTGAAAGGCACGCCGAGGAAGATGTCGGCGCTGCGCTGGTAGAGCTGGCAACTGAGTTTGCCGCGCCCGCCGGGCGTCTGCGAGGGCGCCACGTAGAACTGGAAGAACGCGTGGCAAGGCAGCAGCGCCATCTGGTCCAGGTCGGCCACGTTCCAGGCGCTCACGATGATGCGGCGCGAATCCGGGTTGGTCTTGAGCTGCTTCACCACCTCGGCGATCTGGTCGATGTGGCGGCCGTCGGGGGCGGGCCAGTTGCGCCACTGCACGCCGTACACGGGACCGAGGTCGCCGTCCTCGCGCGCCCATTCGTCCCAGATGGTGCAGCCGCGCTCCTGCAGCCACTTGACGTTGCTGTCGCCCCGCAGGAACCACAGCAGCTCCACGATGATGGCCTTGGTGAAGACCTTCTTGGTCGTGACCAGCGGGAAGCCTTCGTTCAGGTCGAAGCGCATCTGGTGCCCGAACACGCTGAGCGTGCCGGTGCCGGTGCGGTCGGTCTTGGGCACGCCCGTGGTGAACACGTGGCGCATGAAGTCTTCGTACTGGGAGCGAACGGGGCGGGGGGAGGTCATGGCGGTGGCGCGGGGTGCCAAAAGGGACTGGCCGGCATTGTGCACCGGCCCGCGCCGCCGCCTTCAGCGCTGGGCGGATACCGGCTGCAGCAGCAGGGGCGAAGGCGGGGTGAGCGCGGCGTCGAACGGGTGCTCGGTGAGCGCGTAGAAGCGCTGGATGCGGCGCACGTAGTCGCGCGTTTCCGCGAAGGGGGGGATGCCCCCGTGGCGGTCCACCGCGCCTTCGCCCGCGTTGTAGGCGGCCACGGCCAGCGGCACCTGGCCGCGGAAGTACGACAGCAGCCAGCGCAGGTAGGACATGCCGCCGCGGATGTTCTGCTCGGCGTCGAAGGGCTTGCTCACCGCGAAGCGCGCCGCCGTCTCGGGGATGAGCTGCATCAGCCCCTGGGCGTTCTTGTCGGACACGGCGTGCACGTTGAAGTTGGATTCGGCGCGGATGACCGCATAGACCAGGCCGGGCTCGAGCCCATAGCGCGGCGCGAGCTTGTACACGATCTTCATGATGCGTTGCTGCTCGGCCGTGTCCACGTGGGCGCGGTAGGCGCTGGCCATCGCCCGCTTTTCGTCGGCCAGGCGCTTTTCCTCAGCCTGCGCGGCGGCGACGCGCGCTTCGCGCTCTTCCACCTCGCGCACGCAGTCGGGTTTGTCGGCCGGCACGCCCAGGCGCTTGAACATGGCCTCGGCCTTGTCGTCGCCCAGCAGCGCGGCGCGCGCGAACCAGTGGGCGGCCAGGCCGTCGCTGCGCGGCACGCCCCGGCCGTTGGCGTGGATCCAGCCCAGGTTGTAGGCCGACACCGCGTCGCCCGCGAGCGCGGCCTGGCAGTACAGGCCCATGGCCGCCACCGTGTCGCGGGGCACGCCCTCGCCATGCTCCAGGGCGATGGCCTGCTCGCGCCAGGCCTGGCGCTGGGCCACGTCGGCCGCCTGCGCCATGCCTGTGAGCAGGCTCAGGGCCAGCAAGACGCGGCGCAGTGGCATCAAGGCATTCATGGTGTCAGTACACGGCCGGGGTTGAAGAGCTTGTCGGGGTCCAGCGCCTGTTTGATGCGGCGCATCAAGGCGAGCGCGACCGGGTCCTTGAAGTGCGGGAGGTGTTCTGCCTTCAGGCTGCCCACGCCGTGCTCGGCGCTGATCGAGCCATCGTAGCGAGCCACCGTGTCGAACACCAGTTGGTTGACCCGCGTTTCCTCCATCTGGAGGAATTTTTTGGCGTCTTCGCCGGCCGGTGCCTGGACGTTGTAATGAAGGTTGCCGTCGCCCAGGTGCCCGAAGTTGACCAGGCGCACGCCCGGTATCTCGCGCTGCAGCAGGGCGTCGGCCTCGTCGCAGAAGGCGGGGATGCGCGACACCGGGATGCTGATGTCGTGTTTGATGTTCAGGCCTTCCTGCGCCTGCGCGAGCGGAATGCTCTCGCGGATGTGCCACAGGGCGTGCGCTTGCGCGATGGACTCGGCCACCACGGCGTCGCTCACCAGGCCTTGCTCGATGGCGGCTTCCAGCAGGCCTTCGAACTGGGCGCGCGCGTGGTCCTCGCTTTCGCTGTCGCTGTTTTCCAGCAGAACGCAGTACGGGGACTCTTTCCACAGCGGCACACGCAGTTGCGGCATGTGCCGGTCCACCAGCGACAGTGCGAACCGACCCATCACCTCGAAGCCGGTGAGCCCCGCCGCCAGGCGCTGCTGCGCCAGGCCCAGCAGGTCCACCGCCGCCTGCAGCGTGGGCACCGCGGCCCAGGCCGTGAGCGTGGCCGCCGGCTGCGGGTAGAGCTTGAGCGTGGCCGCCGTGATGACGCCCAGCGTGCCCTCGCTGCCGACGAACAGGTCGCGCAGGTCGTAGCCGGTGTTGTCCTTGCGCAGGCCGGTGAGCCCGTTCCACACCTCGCCCTGCGGTGTCACCACCTCCAGGCCCAGGCAGAGCTCGCGCGCGTTGCCGTAGCGCAGCACCTGCGTGCCGCCGGCATTGGTGGCCAGGTTGCCGCCGATGGTGCAACTGCCTTCGGCCGCCAGGCTCAGGGGGAACAGGAGGCCCTGCGCCTCGGCCGCCTGCTGCACGGCCTGCAGCACGCAGCCGGCCTCCACCGTCATGGTGAGGTTGGCGCGGTCGATGGCGCGCACGGCGCTCATCCGCTGCAGGCTCAGCACCACCTGCGTGCCCGATGCATCGGGCACCGAGCCCACCACCAGGCCGGTGTTGCCGCCCTGGGGCACCAGGCTCGCGCCGTGCGCGGCACAGGCCCGCACCACGGCGGCCACCTCGGCGGTGCTGCCCGGACGCACCACCGCCAGCGATCGGCCGTGGGCGCGCTGGCGCCAGTCGCGTTCGTAGGCGGCCAGGTCGTGGGTGTCTCGGGTGAGCACGTGGGCGGCGCCCACGGCCTCGCGCAAAGCGGTCAGCAGGGTATCGTTCATTGCTTGTCGGCCAGCGCGCGGTCGGCGGCCTCGTTGGCGGCGGCCACATCGGCCGCCACGGCCTCGGGTCCGGCGGCGCGCAGACGCAGCCGCACGTGCAGCGCGCAGGCCACGAACAAGAGCAGACACAGCAGGGTCTGCCCGGCGGCCAATGTGGTGGACATGGCGCTTTCGCCGCTGGTGGCGCGCACCACGCCCTCGGTGAAGTACAGCCACACCAGCAGGCTCAGCCAGCGGTAGGTGTACATGCGGTTCTTCAGCACGCCGGCCAGCGGCAGGGTGAGCGGCAGCACCTTCAGTGCCCACCAGGAGCCGCCTTCGCGCAGCGGGGCGAGCCACAGTTCCCAGGCCAGGCCCAGCACGATCAGGCCGACGAGACTGGCCGCCGCGAGGCGGCGGGTGAGGGCCACGCGCGCGGCCGTGGCGGAAGCTGGGGAAGACATGGCGGCCCGACGAAAAACGAGGCTGGCATGATACCGGGATGACCTTGTCCGAGCGGCTCGACACCTTGCGCGAACTGGCGCGCGACGTCTGGAACGGCGCGCTGCGTTTTCCATGGCGCACCACGGCCATCACCCTGCGCGAGCGCTTTCGGGAAGACCGCCTCGGCATCACCGCCAGCAGCCTCACCTTCACCACCACCATCTCGCTGGTGCCGCTGTTCACCGTGGCACTGGCCATCTTCAGCGCCTTTCCCATGTTCGACCGGCTGCAGCGCAGCCTGCAGCGCAACCTGGTCGAAAGCCTGGTACCCGAAAGCATCGCGCGCCCGGTGCTCATGTACCTCAACCAGTTCGCGGCCAAGGCCACGCAGATGGGCGGGGCCGGCGCGCTGGCGTTGCTGGTCACGGCGCTGGCGCTCATCCTCACCATCGACCGCAAGCTCAACGACATCTGGCGCGTGCGCCAGCCGCGTCCGGTGACGCAGCGCGTCCTGGTGTACTGGGCGGTGCTCACGCTGGGGCCGCTGCTGCTGACGGTGAGCACGGCGGCCACCACCTACGCCATCGGCAACGCGCGCAGCGTGGCAGCGCTGCCCGCGCCACTGGGCTTCCTGCTCGACTCGGCGCAACTGATGCTGGTGACGGGCGGCCTGGCGGCGCTGTACCGCTACGTGCCCAACACGCGCGTGCGCTGGAGCCACGCGCTGGTGGGCGGCTTTTTCGCCGCCGTGGCGCTGGAACTGGCCAAGGAACTGCTGGCCTGGTACCTCAAGCAGGTGCCCACCTTCTCGGTGCTGTACGGCACCTTCGCCACGGCGCCCATCCTGCTGGTGTGGATCTACCTGGCCTGGGTGATCGTGCTGCTGGGCGCGGTGATCGCGGCCTACCTGCCCAGCCTGCTCAAAGGCGTGGCACGGCGGGGCGATTCGCCGGGCTGGAGCTTCCAGCTTGCGCTGGAGGTGCTGGCGCAACTCAGCGCTGCGCGCACGGATGCGCCACGCGGCCAGAGCCTGGAGGCGCTTGCCGCCTCGCTGCGCGTGGAGGCGCTGCAACTGGAAGAACCGGTGGCGGCGCTGGTCGCGCTCGACTGGCTGGGGCGGCTGGACGAGGAGGGCGAGCGCTATGTGCTGCTCATCGACCCCACGCAAACCGCGCTGGGCCCCTTGATGGAGCGCTTGCTGCTGGCGCGCCAGGGCACCACGGCGCGGCTGTGGGACCAGAGCCGCTGGGCGGGGATGACGGTGGCGGAGGCGCTGCCGGAGCCGATGATGCTGCGTTGAGGCGCTTCGATGTGCCTCGCCAGGCAGTCACCGACGCAGCCTGGCGTGGGCGCCGGTCTGCGGCAGGGAGTCGGCGTGCAGATCCAGGCCTTGCATGGCGAGATCGATCGCGCGCTGCGTTGCAGCCGTCACAGGTACCAGGGGAAGTCGCACCACGTTCGACCATGGGTAACGCGTGGATAGCGCGTACTTGACGCCGCACACACCCGGTTCGATGAACAGCGCCTGGTGCAAGGGCAGCAGGCGTTCATGCAGCGTCAGCGCCGCCTTGAAATCGCCCATCAGAAGGGCCCGCTGAAACGCGGCGCACAAGCCGGGCGTCACGTTCGCCGTGACGGAGATGCAGCCCCGTCCGCCATGCGCGTTGAACCCCAGGGCAGTGGTGTCTTCGCCGGACAGTTGAATGAAGTCGGGTCCACAGGCCTCGCGTTGTTCGTCAACACGTTCGAGCCGACCGGTCGCGTCTTTCACGCCGACGATGTTGCGCAAGTCGCGAGCCAGGGCCGCCATGGTGGCCGGCGCCATGTCCACGGCCGAACGCGAAGGAATGTTGTAGATGAAGACGGGTACTGAAACCGCTTCGGCCACGCGCCTGAAGTGCTGGTACAGGCCTTCCTGCGTGGGTGCGTTGTAGTACGGCGTGACCACCATCACTGCGTCGGCGCCCGCCGCCTGCGCATGCCGCGCCAGATCGACCGCCTCCCGGGTGCTGTTGGACCCGGTGCCAGCGATGACAGGCACACGTCCATTGGCAGCCTCAATGCAGGTTTCGATCACTTGCCGGTGCTCGTCGTGATCGAGCGTCGATGTCTCGCCCGTGGTACCCGCGGGAACCAGTGCCTGGGTGCCTTCGCGGATCTGCCAATCCACCAGTGCGGCCAGTGCGGGCAGATCCAGACGCCCGTCGTTTTGAAACGGGGTGACCAGGGCGGTCATCGACCCCTGGAAGCGGTGCAGGCCGTTCTTCATCTGTGAGGTTCGCGTGTGTGAACGAGGGGTTTGGCCGCCGAAGGGCGGAACAGGGCGGTGGCCAGTTGCGCCAGGCCCAGGCCCGCCGCTCCCAGTCCCAGGATCAGCAGCATGTTCGTCAGGGGGATGTGGCTGTGGAGGGCGCCGACGAGCCAGGGAATGGCGTAGGTTCCGGCCACGAAAGCCATGTTGAACAGTGCCAGAGGCTTTTCGCGCTCGTTGTCCGCGAAGGACGCGACCAGCATCGCGCTCAGGCGCGGGTAGCACAGGCTGTAACCCAGACCGAAGGACACGCCGGCCGCCAGCGCGTGCGGGAGGGTGGGGGCATGGCCCAGCACCAGGAAGCCCAGTCCCATCGCCAGAATGCCCGCGCCCACCACACCGCCATGCGGCAGTTTCTCGATCAAGGGCGCGACCAGAAAGCGGCCGGCAAACATGGTGGTGGAGAACGTGGTGAAGAACGCCGCCAGCGGGATGCCGTGTGCGATCAGGAACGAGGCCATGTAGCTGGGTACGACGCCGAACATGAGGCCAACAATGCACACGATGGCGCAGAGCTTTTGCAGGGCCACGTGCCGGATCAGCTGGCCGTACCGGCAGTGCGGCGCGAGCGTGCGGTGTGGCCGCGCATGGCGCACGCACAGGAGGCCCAGCACGCCGAGTGCCATGGGCACCGCGCTCAGGACGAAGAAGCCGTCAGTGCCGAGGCGCTCCAGCAGCCAGGCCGCCGCTGAAGGCCCGAAGGCGTTGGGCAAGGGGATCATGCTGGCGTACACGCCGAAGAGCGTGACGAAGTAGCGCGGTGAGAGCTGTGCCTTGGCCAGCAGCATGGCCGGCGCAAGCATCAGGCCGTAGGCGAAGCCATGGGTCAGGCGTGAAGCCAACGCCAGGGGGAAGCTGTGCAGGCTCAGGGCGTAGCTGAGGTAGCTGCCCAGCATGAGCGCTGTGCCTAGCCGCGCGGTGGTGAGTGCGCCGAGGCTGCGGGCGACGAAGCCGGAGGCCAGGATGCCGGCCAGGGCCCCGAGGCCGTAGACCGCCAGAAGCTGGCCGACCGCCAAGTCGCTGTGGCCGGCTTGCTCAAAGAGCACCGCGAGCAAGGCGGTGGCCGAGTTGCTCAGGAAAATGAGGAAGGTGCTCGCGCACAGCAGCCAGAAGCGAAGGCGTGCCGACGCATCGACATAGTGCGAGGGCGGTGCGGTCGTGCCAGCAGGATGTTCCGGCTTCATGCGCTCCTCTCCCCAAATCAAGGAGCGCGATGCTAGCGATCAGATTCGACTATGTCAGTGGGTGATTCATGAAGGTGCCATCACCCCACCGCGAACGGCGCCGCCAGAAACCCCCGGAAGCGCGCCCGCCCGCCCCGCGTGGGCGCTGCCGTCAAGCGATACCCCGGAAAGCGCCGCAGGAAGCGCCCGATGGCGATGCGGCCTTCGAGCCGCGCCAGGCTCAACCCCGCGCACTGGTGGATGCCGAAGCCGAAGGCCAGGTGTTTGTTCGGTTCGCGCGCGACGTCCAGCGCTTCGGGTTCGGCGAACTGCGCCGGGTCGCGGTTGGCCGCGCCGATGCACAGCGTCACCAGCGTGCCCGCCGGCAGCTCCAGGTCGCCGATGCGAACGTCCTTCACCGCGCGCCGGTTGCCCAGCTGGTTGGACGACTCGTAGCGCAGGAACTCGTCGACCGCGCGGTCGAGCACGGCCACCTCGTCCTCGCCACCCATGCGCTGCAGCAGTTGCTGGCGCACGGCGGGGTGCTCCTGCAGCGCCACCAGCGCGTTGCCGATGAGGTTGGTGGTGGTCTCGTGCCCCGCATTGAGCAGGAAGATGCAGTTCTGCAGCAGCTCCACCTCGCTCAGTTGCTCGCCGTCGGCCTCGCCCTGGATCAGGCGCGTGAGCACGTCGCGCTCCGGGTCGCCGGGCGCCTGGCGGCGCGCCGCCACCAGGGTGCGCAGGTAGTCGCACATTTCCGTCACGGCGCGGTGGCCGCGTTCGGCCTGCGCGGGGGTGATGGTGGGCTCCAGCGCGCCCAGGATGGCCAGCGACCAGTCGCGCAGCGGGCCGCGCTCGGCGTGCGGCACGCCCAGCAGGTTGCCGATGATCTCCACGGGAATGGCGGCCGCGAAGTCCTCGATCAGGTCACCGCCCTCGTGCGCGGCGATGCTGTCGAGCAGGCGGTCCACCAGCTCGACCAGGCCGGCCTCCATGTCGGCGATGGCGCGGCGCGTGAGCGCGCCCATGATGAGCCGGCGCACGCGCGTGTGCAGCGGCGGGTCGTTGAACACCAGGCTGGTGGTGTGGTGCTCGAACAGCGGCGTGCCGGCGCCGTACTTGGGCGCGAACTCCACGTGCTTGTCGGAACTGAACGAGGCCGCGTCGCGGTACACGGCGGCCAGGTCGGCCCAGCGCGTCAGGAAGACCGAGCCATCGGGCATGCGGCGCACCGGATCCTGCTCGCGCAGCGCGCGGTACACGGGGTAGGGATTGGTGAAGAAGTCGGGCGGCAGGGCGCGCAGGTCGAAGGCCTGCGCGATGGCCTGGGCGCGGTCGGCCGCCATGGGCGGGGTGATGTCGTCGGGCGTGATGCTCATGCTTGCAGGAAATCGCGGATCGCGAACAGCGTCGCGTCGGGGGTTTCGGTCATCTGGTGGTGGCCCACGGGCAGTGTCTCCACCTTGAAGGCCTTGCCGGCGGCCTTCGCGGTGTCGATCAGCGTCTTCGCGCCCTTGGCCTGCGTCATCTGGTCCTGCGCGCCCAGCACGAACAGCACGGGGCAGGTGAGGGCCTTCATGGCGGACTCGCCGTTGGCGTAGGTGTCGCAGGCCACGAAGCCACGGTGGAACACGTTCACCTTGGGGTTGCTGCGCAGCACGCGGCGGCCCAGGGCCATGCTGGCGCCGTACACCCAGGTGCCCGGGCCCAGCGCCGACGGGGGCGCCGCCAGCGTGCTGCGGCTGAACACGTTGATCATCTTCAGCGCCTTCTCGGGTTCGTTCAGCGAGGCCTCGATCAGCGCGGGCGAGACCTTCATCGGGTAGGCCGTGCCCACCAGCACCGCGTGCGTGACGCGCTCTTTGAGCCGGCCCGCCGCCTCCAGCGCGATCAGCGAGCCCCAGCTGTGGCCCACCAGCGCGGCGCGTTGCACGCCGGCTGCGTCGAGCAGGGCGGCGATGAAATCGGCCGCCTGCTCCACCGATGCCGGTGCTTCGCCCTGGCTGCGCGCGTGGCCCGGCAGGTCCACCGCGAGCACGTTGAAGCCGTGGTTGGCCAGGTAGCGGCTTTGCAGGGCCCAGACGCTGTGGTCGTTGAGCACGCCGTGGATGAAGACCACGGTGGGCTTGGCGGCGTCGAAGGGCTTGCCGCCGGTGTAGCAGTAGGTCTTGGCGCCGTTGACGGTGAGTTCCATCAGGCACCTGCCTTTTCTGCGGCCTTCAGCGCGCGTTTGAGGTCATCGATGAGGTCGTCGGCATCCTCCAGCCCGATGGACAGGCGGATCGTGCCCGGCCCGATGCCCGCGCCCGCCAATGCCTCGTCGCTCATGCGGAAGTGCGTGGTGCTGGCCGGGTGAATCACCAGCGAGCGGCAGTCGCCCACGTTGGCCAGGTGGCTGAAGAGCTTGAGCGCCTCGATGAAGGCGCGGCCCTGCGCGCGCGAGCCCTTGATGTCGAAGCTGAACACCGAGCCCGCGCCGCGCGCGCCGAAGCGCAGCAGCTTCTCGGCCAGCGCGTGGCTGGGGTGCGATTCGATCAGCGGGTGGCCCACGCGACCCACCAGCGGGTGGCTGGCGAGGAACTGCACCACCTTCTCGGTGTTGCCCATGTGCCGCTCCATGCGCAGCGACAG
Organism: Hydrogenophaga sp.; assembly: GCF_011772445.1. GTDB lineage: Bacteria > Pseudomonadota > Gammaproteobacteria > Burkholderiales > Burkholderiaceae_C > Hydrogenophaga. Next base: position 62,384 of record NZ_WVZN01000017.1, read on the forward strand.
GGTCTCGATGCCCTGCAGGATCAACCAGGCGCTGTGCGGGCTCATGCAGGCACCGAAGTCGCGCAGGCCCTCACGCCGCGCGCGCAGCAGGAAGGCGCCCACCGTGGATTCCTCGGTGAACACCATGTTGTGGAAGCCCTCGTAGGGGGCGCTGAACTCGGGGAAGTGACCCGCGGCGTCCCAGTCGAAGCTGCCCCCGTCGATCAGCACCCCGCCGATGACCGTGCCGTGGCCGCTGAGGAACTTGGTGGCCGAGTGGTAGACGAGGTCGGCGCCGAGCTCCAGCGGCTTGACCAGGTAAGGGGTTGTGAGGGTTGAATCCACGAGCAAGGGCACGCGGGCCTCGTGCGCGATCTGCGCCACCGTGGGCATGTCCAGCACGTCCAGGCCCGGGTTGCCCACGGTCTCGCCGAACAGCAGGCGGGTGTTGGGGCGGATGGCCGCGCGCCAGCCGTCGATGTCACCCGGCTTCACGAAGGTGGTCTCGATGCCGAAGCGGCGCATCGTGTAGTGCAGCAGGTTCTGGCTGCCGCCGTACAGGGCCGTGCTGGCCACGATGTGCGAACCCGCACCCATGAGCGTGGCGACGGCCAGATGCAGCGCCGCCTGGCCGCTCGCGGTGGCGATGGCGCCGACGCCGCCCTCCAGCGCGGCGATGCGCTCCTCGAGCACCGCGTTGGTGGGGTTGCTGATGCGGCTGTAGACGTGGCCCGCGCGCTCCAGGTTGAACAGCGAGGCCGCGTGGTCGCTGGACTCGAAGACGAACGAGGTGGTGAGGTGGATGGGCACCGCGCGCGCGCCGGTGGCGGGGTCGGGCGCAGCGCCCGCGTGCAGCGCGAGCGTGTCGAAGCCGGGGTCGGCGTGGCCTGCCATGGGAACGGTCTCCTCTGTGATTTCCGGGGCATTGTGGGCTATATTGGCCCACCCGCCTTGAGCGGAAGCGACACATTCCCGAGGAGACCGATCATGAAAGTCAGCGACATCCTGCGCGTCAAGGGCGGCACGCTGTACACCATTTCGCCCGACGAGCGACTCGAGGTGGCGGTGCAGACCATGGCGCAGTACGACATCGGCTCGCTGGCCGTGATGGAACACGGCGAACTGGTGGGCATGCTGACCTTCCGCGAGCTCATCGAAACCCTGGCCACCAACAACGGCCAGCTCGGCGGGCGCATCGTTCGCACGGTGATGGACGACCACCCCATGACCTGCACGCCCGAGACCGAACTCGAACAGGTGCGGCCCATGATGCTGGAGCGGCACACCCGCTACATGCCGGTGATGGACAACCGCATGCTCATGGGCGTCATCAGCTTCTACGACGTCGCCAAGGCCGTGGTGGACAGCCAGAACTTCGAGAACAGGATGCTCAAGGCCTACATCCGCGACTGGCCCGAGGAAGAGACGCCCGCGGACCCGCCGCCGCAGTTGCGCGCGGCGCGCTGAACTCAGCCCATCGCGGAGTGGATGTGCTCGCGCACGCGCGGGTAGATCTGTGAGTTCCAGCGCCGCCCGCTGAACACCCCGTAGTGCCCCACACCCGTCTGGATGTGGTGCGTCTTGTGGTAGGGCCGGATGCCGGTGCACAGGTCCTGCGCGGCCACGGTCTGGCCGATGGAGCAGATGTCGTCGCGCTCCCCTTCCACCGTCATCAGCGCCGTGCGGCGGATGGCCGCCGGGTTCACCCGCCGCCCGCGCCACATCAGCTCGCCGCGCGCCAGATCGAAGGTCTGGAACACCTTCTCCACCGTCTCCAGGTAGAACTCGGCCGGCAGGTCGTTCACCGCCAGGTACTCCTCGTAGAAGTCCTGGATGGTGCGGGCTTCCTCCACGCGGCCTTCCACCAAGTGCTCCGCCATGGTGCGGAAGGACTGCTGGTGCCGCTCGGGGTTCATGCTCATGAAGGCCGTGAGCTGCACGAAGCCCGGGTACACGCGGCGCATGTGCCCCGCGTGCGGCAGCGGTACGTGGCTGATGAGGTTCTTGGCGAACCACTCGATGGGCTTGCCGGTGGCCAGGCGGTTCACTTCGGTGGGGTTCACGCGGCAGTCCACCGGCCCGGCCATCAGCGTCAGGCTGGCGGGCGTGGCGGGGTGTTCGTCCTCGGCCATGAGCGCGGTGGCGGCCAGCGCGGCCACGCAAGGCTGGCAGACCGCGATCACGTGGTGGCCCGGGCCGATGGCTTCGGAGAACCGCATCATGTAGTCGATGTAGTCGTCCAGCCCGAAGGCGCCGTGGCGCAGGTGCACGTCGCGCGCGTTGTGCCAGTCGGTGATGTAGACGTCGTGGTCCTGCAGCAGGGTGCGCGCGGTTTCGCGCAGCAGGGTGGCGAAGTGGCCCGACAGCGGCGCCACCAGCAGCACCGGCGGGCCCGGCTCGGCCGTGCGCTTGGCGAAGTGCAGCAGGCTGCCGAAGGGCAGGGTGAGTTCGAGCTTCTCGTCCACGGCCACGGGCTCGCCATTCACCAGCACCTCGCCGATGCCGTAGGGCGGGCGGCTGTGGGTGAGGCGCAGGCGAGCGATCAGGTCGCAGGCGGCGGCGATCTGGCGCAGCCAGGTGCGCTCGGTTCGGGGCACCCAGAAGGCGGAGGCCAGGGACTGGGCGGCCAGTCGGAGCGGCGACAGCAGGTCGGACTGGGTCTGGTAGGCCTGGTACAGCATGGGCGTCGTGCCTCTTGTGGAGGGATGCGCCGGGTGCAGGCAAGTCCCGGGCCAGCCGCGCGGTGCACCGGGGCGGTGCCTGCGCGGTTTCACCAGATGGCACAGGCTTTGCTGAGTGCGTGGGCACTCACCGGAGACGCCCCATGGCCAGCACCGCGGAACTCACCATCAGCAGCAAGAACTACGGCGCCTGGGCGCTGCGCGGCTGGCTCATGTGCAAGCTGGCGGGGCTGAAGTTCACCGAAAAGGTGATTCCGCCGGACGACCCGTCGGTGCGGGCGGAGATGCTGCTGCTGTCGGCGTCGATGCGGGTGCCGTCCCTGGTGCACGAGAAGGTGCATGTGTGGGACGTGCTGGCCATCGGCGAATACCTGAACGAGATCAAGCCCAACGCCGGCCTGCTGCCGGCGGACCGGGCGGCGCGGGCGCACTGCCGCTCGATCTGCGGGGAGATGCACTCGGGCTTCACGGCGCTGCGCTCGTCGCTGCCGATGAACATCAAGGGGCACTTTCCGGGGTTCAAGCTGTGGAGCCGGGCGCAATCGGACATCGACCGCATCGAGGCGATCTGGACGGAGTGCCTGGCTTCGTATGGGGGCCCGTACCTCTTCGGTGCCAAGCCTTGCATCGCAGACGCCATGTTCGCGCCGGTGGTGACGCGCTTCATCACGTATGAGGTGGCGCTGGATCCGGTGTGTGTGGCGTATTGCGACACGGTGATGGATCTGCCGGCGATGAAGGAATGGGTTTCCGCTGCGGAAGCGGAGCCGGATGAGATCGATGAGTTGGACGCGGAGTTCTGATCTGATCCCCCGGTCCTTGAGGGTGCTTCGCTCGTTCCTTGGCTGGCGGGCCGAGGGCTTGGGCTGTGCCGCTGGGGGCTTCAAATGCGCAGCCCTTCGCTTCGCGAAGGGTCCCCTGCGGTGCTCGGGCAGCCGGCCCGCGGCATAACTCACTGCGCGCGCTTCGCGCGCTCCGTTCAAACAGATGCCGCCAATCAGTTCACGAAGCGCGCTGCGCGCGCGGGCCGGCTGCCCTGCGCTCCTCGGCAGCGCATAGGCGCCCCCAGCGGCACAGCCCAAGCCCTCGGCCAGGGGCGGGTGGGCGAGCGGGGCGGGGTGCGGGTCTGGCGATTGAAGGGTCGGTTTTCGTCGAATAGGATGGCGCCATTCGGCCAAGACCAGCCGTTCATATACGACTACTCGCAGGCATCGCGACCGGATGCCGAGGCTCTGGCCAAGCAGTGTCGATGCACCAAGGTGCATGCCACTGTGCAGCGAACCGCGCTGGCTCTCTTGCAGCACACTCCATGCGATGCCCACCGCCAAATCCGCCATCCAACCCGACTCCTCCCCGACCTTGTTCAACAGCGCCAAGGCTTTCGAGACCTGGCTGAAGAAGAATCACGCCACCTCCGATGGGCTCTGGCTCAAGATCGCCAAGCGGGGCGCCAATGAACCCAGCGTCACCTACCCCGAGGCGGTGGAGGTCGCGCTCTGCTGGGGCTGGATCGACGGCCAGAAGAAGGGCCTTGACGACCAGCACTTTCTCCAGCGCTTCACGCCGCGGCGCGCGCGCAGCGTTTGGTCGAAGATCAACGTCGACAAGGTCGCGGCCCTCATCGAGGCGGGCCGCATGAAGGCGCCGGGCTACGCGCAGATCGAGGCCGCCAAGGCCGACGGACGCTGGGCGCAGGCCTACGACGGAGCGCGCACGTCCGCGGTGCCGGAAGATCTGTTGGCCGCGCTGGAAGCCGAGCCCAGGGCCAAGACCTTCTTTGCAACGATCAACGCGGCCAATCGCTACGCCATACTGTGGCGCATACAGACGGCCGTGAAGGCCGAGACGCGCGCCAGGCGCATCGCCCAGCTGGTGGAGATGCTCGCGCGCGGCGAGACCATCCACAACGTCAAGCCCGGTGCCAAGGCATGACCGCGAGGGTCGGGGCGCGGGTTCCTTGCTGCAAACCACAGCGTCACGCCATCGCGCTTGACTCGCTTGGCCCAGGATTTCAGGTGGCTGCTGAGGCTCATGGCTCAAGGGTGTACGGCTCAAGAAGCAATGGCGTTGAAGTTCCCGATGACGAGTCATGCGATGACATGTACAGCAGGCGCCTGCCTTGCATGTCCCCCACAGGCCGCAGCAACGCATCGCGCACCTGCGGATCGTCGCCGAGCTTGAGCAGCAAGGGCCCCACCGCCCGCGCTTCATTGGGTGCGGGCTGCCACAAGGCGTCAACCCACCGGAGGCTCCAGCAAGGGCCGGCCCCATGGCGCCGATCGAGGCGGCCAATGCCGGTGACATCGGCCGCGGGAATCCTGGCCAGCATGTCCACCAGCGTCTCGTCCCATGCCACCAGGGACGTCTGCGATACGCGACGGCGTCTGTGGCACGTCACGTCGTAGACCAACAGGTACCACGGGGCCTCCAGGGCGCGGGTGGCGACGGTCCAGTGTTGCTGCTGGCGCGTGACGTTGGAGGGATGGAGGAATGAAGCGGAGCCGTTGGCGGTGATGAACATGGATGCTCCCTGAAAGATGCTTCATTCTGCCTCAGGAATGCCGGGTTCCTGAGCAGCAGGCAAACACTTTTGGGGTGACCCATCCCGCCCCTCAATCCGCTGATCCGTTCGACCAATTGGTCGCCAACGTCATCGCTCTCCGCGCGAAGGGCAACTGGAGCATCCGTGCATTGGCCGAACAAGCGCAGTTGAGCCGGACCTTCGTGGCCAACCTGGAGAAGGGGCGCTCCAAGTTGACCTTGAGTGCCGTCGACAAGATGGCTGAGGCCTTGGGTGTCACGACCAGTTCGCTTTTCACGGCGAGGCCCGTCACCCGAGATGAGGGCGCCAGCTTGATTGAGGAGGTGCTGGCACTGAACCTCATGGCAGCGCGGAAGCATCTGAATTTGACCCAGGAGCAGTTGGGTCAGCAGTCCGGCGTCAGCATGTACGTCATCGCCCACATCGAACGTCAGGCGCGAAACCCTTCGCTGCACACGCTCGCCAAGTTGGCTGTGGCGCTGCACCTGTCGCTCGAAGAGCTCCTGTCCGTTCCCCGCCACGCCCCCGAATGACGGAGCGCCCACCCGTTCGCCGTCAGGCGAGGGGCGCTGCAGTGAAGCCACCCCGGGCACAGCCCCTCGCCTGACACCCGCCAAACCAGCAGGCACGAAAAATCAGGACGTCCAGGGCGTCGGCTTCGGAATCTCACAAACCGGATCCACGTCCACCGTCTTGAAATCCGCCGGAGACACGATCTCCAGGTACTCCATGTCCGGCGAGTAGTCGAAGAGAAAGTGCCGCACCCCCGGCCGCTGGTGCACGCAGTCCCCGGCTTCCACCAGCGTCACCTGGTCCTCGTACATGAAGCGCGCCCAGCCCTTGAGCATGATCACGATCTGGAAGTCCGCCTCGTGGCGGTGCCAGCCCGTGCCTTCCTCCGGCGGCAGGTTGGCCTTCACCAGGTGCGCGATCACTTTCCCGTGCGTGGCCTTGGCGATGCCCAGGTCTCGGTAGAGGAAAAAATCGCGCAGGCCGCCGCCCTCGTAGGACGTGTCGGCGGGCTTGACGTGGGAGAACAGGGTTCCGGTCCGGTCCAGCATGGCGTGCTCCTTTCTGGGGCGTGACAGCAGTGGATTTGCTGCTATGCAGCACGAAGCACGAAGCGTTCCGGTCGGCACCCCGACCGGGGCCCGCCAGGCCCCTCGCCGATAATCGGCGCCCTATGAGCGGCAACACCCTAGGCACCCTGTTCCGGGTCACGAACTTCGGCGAATCCCACGGCCCCGCCATCGGCTGCGTCATCGACGGCTGCCCCCCCGGCATGGACCTGTCCGAGGCCGACATCCAGGGCGACCTGGACCGCCGCCGTCCCGGCACCAGCAAGTTCGTCACCCAGCGCAACGAGCCCGACACGGTCGAGATCCTCAGCGGCGTGTACGAGGGCAAAACCACCGGCACCCCCATCTGCCTGCTCATCCGCAACACCGACCAGCGCAGCAAGGACTACAGCGAGATCGCCAGGACCTTCCGCCCCGGCCACGCCGACTACACCTACTGGCAGAAATACGGCATCCGCGACCCGCGGGGCGGCGGCCGATCCTCCGCCCGCCTTACCGCCCCTACCGTGGCCGCCGGCGCCGTGGCCAGGAAGTGGCTGGCGCAGAAGTTCGGCACCAGCTTCCGCGGCTGCATGGTGCAGGTGGGCGAGGTGGTGATTCCCTTCGAGAGCTGGGACCACGTGCCCAACAACCCCTTCTTCGCGCCCGTGGCCGACGTCTCCGCCATCGAGGACTACATGAACGCCCTGCGCAAGCGCGGCGACTCCTGCGGCGCGCGCCTGCGCGTCACCGCCTCCGGCATGCCCGTGGGCCTGGGCGAGCCGCTGTACGACCGGCTCGATGCCGACATCGCCCACGCCATGATGGGCATCAACGCGGTGAAGGGCGTGGAGATCGGCGCCGGCTTCGCCAGCGTGGCCGATTTCGGCAGCACGCACGGCGACAGCCTCACGCCCGAGGGCTTCGCGGCCAACAAGGCTGGCGGCGTGCTCGGCGGCATCAGCACCGGGCAGGACCTGGAGGTGCAGATCGCCATCAAGCCCACCAGCTCCATCCTGGTGCCGCGCGAGAGCATCGACCTCGCCGGTGCGAGCACCGAAGTCATCACCAAGGGCCGCCACGACCCCTGCGTGGGCATCCGCGCCACGCCCATCGCCGAGGCCATGCTGGCGCTGGTGGTGATGGACCACGCGCTGCTGCACCGCGCGCAGTGCGGCGACGTGCGCACCGACACGCCGGACATCGCCGCGCGTGGCCGTGGCTGAACGCGGCCGGCTGCTGCCTTTCGCCGCGCTCTCGGCGAGCTACTTCGCCCACATCGGCTTCTTCAACCCCTACCTGCCGCTCTGGCTGAAGGACCTGGGCTTCGGCCTGCTGGCCATCGCCGTGCTCACCTCCGTTCAGTCGGCCACGCGCCTGTTCGCGCCCTACGGCTGGGGTTGGCTGAGCGACCACACCGGTGAGCGCGTGCGCCTGCTGCGCATCGGCGCCGGCGTGGCGCTGTTGTGCTCGCTGGGTCTGTGGTTCGACTTGAGCGGCCCGGTGCTGTTCGTGGTGCTGCTGCTGATGTTCACCCACACCAGCGGCATGATGCCCATGAGCGAGGCCGTGCTGGCCCAGCAAGTGAGCCGCAACGGCCGCCTGGACGTGCGCCGCTACGGCCGCGTGCGCGTCTGGGGCTCGTTGGGCTTTCTGATCACGGTGCTGGCGGCGGGCGCGTGGTTCCAGGCCTTCGGCATGGGCAGCTTCGCCGCCTGGACCAGCTTCAGCCTGGCCGCCGTGGCGCTGAGCACCTGGCTGTTGCCCGACGCGCGTGATAGCGCCGCTCACCACGAGAAGGCCGAGCCCATCGGCCCCGTGCTGCGCCAACCACGCATGCGCTGGTTCTTTGCGGCGGTGTTCTTCCACGTGCTCGCGCATGTCTTCATCTACGTCTTCTTCTCGCTGCACCTGGACGCGCTGGGCTACCCCAAGTCGGCCATCGGGGCTTTCTGGGCGGCCTCGGTGCTGGTGGAGATCGGCTGGTTCCTGACGCAGGGGCGCTGGATGCCCGCGCTCAGCCTGCCTGGCTGGCTGGTGCTGGCCGCCGCGCTGATGGCGTTTCGCATGTCGGTCACGGCAGGGCTGGCCTCGCTGTGGCCGCTGCTGGCACTGGCGCAGCTGCTGCACGCCATCACCTTCGCGGCGCACCACACGGTGTGCATCGCCTGGATCAGCGAGCACTTTCCCGGGCGCCTGCGCGGGCGCGGGCAGGCGCTGTACGCGGTACTGGGCTACGGCCTGTCGGGCGTCACGGGTGGGCTGTTGGGCGGGCTGGTCTCCAGCCGTTTCGGGCTGCCCAGCGTGTTCTGGCTTGCCGCGCTTTGCGGCCTGGCGGCGGTGGTTTGCGCGCTCAGGGTGCGGGCGTTGTCGCGAGCCAGCGGCGGAAAGGGTTGAAGCCCGTCACCAGCCCGGTGGCCACCAGCACCAGCGCGCCGCCGAGGAACAGGCCGCTGGAGAGTTCTTCGCCCAGGAAGACGTGGCCCCAGGTGACGCCGAAGATCGGGATCATGAAGGCCGGGCTGATGGCCGCCACGGGTGAGACGTGCCGGAGCACGCGCAGGTGGATCCAGTGCGCCAGGCCCGAGGTGACCAGCCCCAGCACGGCCAGCGCGGCCACGGCCTGCGGGGTGAAACTGGCCTGCGGCCAGGCCCAGATCGCGCCCGGCGCCAGGAACAGCGCGGCCGTGGCGTGAATGCCGGTGGCGATGGCCAGGGGCTCCATGCGCGTGGTGGCGCGCTTCATGAGCGGCGTGGAACAACCGTAGCAGGCCGAGGCGAAGATGCAGGCCAGCACCGCCGCGATGGTGGGCGCGTCGAGCTGCACCGGCCCCAGTTGCACCACCAGGCCCACGCCGATGAAGCCCAGCACGCAGCCGGCCACCTTGTGCGGCGTGAGCGTGTCCTCCTTCGTCCAGGCCGCGGCCAGGGTGCCGAACAGCACCGCCGTGGTGTTGAGCAGGGCGCTGTAGCCGGCGGGCAGGTACAGCAGCGCCCAGGCGTAGAGCAGGAAGGGCATCACCACCGTGAGCAGGCCCAGCAGCATCAGCTCGCGCCAGTGGCGCCAGGGCCAGTGCTGGCGCAGCAGGCGCATGACCAGCGTCAGCGTGACCATGGCCAGGGCCACGCGCAGCCCCGCGAGCGGCAGCGGCGTGAGCGCCGGGCTGGCGATGCGCAGGAACAGGAAGGAGGAACCCCAGAGCGCCGACAAGCCGACGAGCTGGGCGAAGTGGCGGGTCTTCACCGGCCGGCCTTGCGGACCAGCCCGTCGATCGCGAGTTCGTAGCCCGCGACCCCAAAGCCCACCACGATGCCCGCCGCCACCGGCGAGATGCAGGAGTGGTGCCGGAAGGCCTCGCGCGCGTGCACGTTGGAGATGTGCACTTCCATCACCGGCAGCGGTGCGACGCCCGCGATGGCGTCGTGCAGCGCGATGGAGGTGTGGGTGTAGGCGCCGGGGTTCATCACCACGCCCAGCAGCTCACCGGCCTTGAAGCGCCGGCCCGCCGCGTGGATGGCATCGATCAGCGCACCCTCGTGGTTGCTTTGCAGTGCCTCCAGTGTGTGGCCCAGGCGCTCGGCGGCTGCGCGGCAACTGGCCTCCACGTCGGCCAGGGTGGCGGCGCCATAGGTGCCCGGCTCGCGCGTGCCGAGCAGGTTCAGGTTGGGGCCGTTGAGCAGCAGGATGGCGGGCATGGGGGCGTCTCCCTGTGTTGTTCCGTCAACTTTAAACCAGTGGCACCGACAGCCGGGCGATCACCTCCCGCGTGTCCGGCCGCACGCCGCGCCACCATGCGAAGGCCTCGGCCGCCTGCTCCACCAGCATGCCCACGCCATCGGCCAGGGCCGTCACGCCCGCCTCTCGCGCCTGCCGAAGAAATGGGGTCAGACCCCGTCCGTACACCATGTCGTAGGCGAGCGCGCCCGGTGCGAAAAGGCCGGCCGGCAGGGGCAGGGATTCGCCCACGAGGCCGCTGGAGGTGGCGTTGATGATCACGTCGAAAGACTCGCCCGCGAGTTCGGCGTAGCCGCCGCTCTGTATCGAGGCGTGTGCCGCGAAGTCGCCGCGCAGCGCATGCGCCTTGTCGGCAGTGCGGTTGGCCACGGCCAGCACGGCGGGCCCCTGCTGCGCGATGGGCAGCAGCGCACCGCGCGTGGCACCGCCCGCACCCAGCAGCAGCACGCGCCGGCCCTTGAGCGCATGGCCGAGGTTGCGCTGGACATCGTTGACGAGGCCGACACCGTCGAAGTTCTCGGCGAACACCCGCTCGCCGTCGAAGCGAAGCGCGTTGGCCGCGCCGGCCAGGCGCGCGGCCTCGCTCGGGTCAGTGGCGAATTCGCAGGCCTGCAGCTTGAAGGGCAGGGTGACGTTCACCCCGCGCCCGCCCTGTTCGCGAAAGGCGCGCACCGTGGCCGCAAAGCCGTCCAGCGGCGCCTCGATGGCGGTGTAGGCGATGTCCTGCCCCGTGGCCTGGGCGAAGGCGGTGTGGATCTGCGGGGACTTGCTGTGCGAGATCGGGTGGCCGATGACGGCGTAGCGGTCGGTCATGGGAGGGCTTGTGGCGGGCAGGGTCTTGGGGGCGTCGGGCATTGTCTCGCAGCGGCCGGCGGGACAATGCCGCCCCATGAACACCCCACGCCTCAAAATCGATTTCGTCTCGGATGTGTCCTGCCCCTGGTGCGCCATCGGCCTGGGCGGGCTGCAGCAGGCCTTGCGCCGGCTCGACGGCGAGGTCGCCGCCGACATCAGCTTCCAGCCCTTCGAGCTCAACCCGCAGATGGGCGCGCAGGGCCAGGACATCGGCGAGCACCTGACCGAGAAGTACGGCAGCACGCCGGAGCAGCAGGCGAAGATCCGCGAGACCATCGCCGCGCGCGGGGCCGAGGTGGGATTCACCTTCAACCCGGCCGGGCGTGGCCGCATCTGGAACACCTTCGACGCGCACCGCCTGCTGCACTGGGCGGCCGAAGAGGGCGCCCCCGGCCAGCAAGCGGCCTTGAAACAGGCGCTGCTGGCCGCCTGCCACACGCGCAGCGAGGCCATGGGGCACCACGACGTGCTGCTGGCCTGTGTGCGCGAGGCCGGGCTGGACGAAGCGCGTGCCCAGGCCATTCTGGCCAGCGACGAGTTCGCGCAGGAGGTGCGCGAGCGTGAGCAGTTCTACCTGTCGCACGGCATCCATTCGGTGCCGGCGGTGATCATCAACGACCGACACCTCATCTCGGGTGGGCAGCCGGCGGCGGTGTTCGAGCAGGCGCTGCGGCAGATCGCGGCCGCTCAGGCGGGCTGATCGGCCGGGCGCCGCTCAAGCCAGCGGCGGCGCGCGGCCGTCGCCCGCGGCGCCCTCCGCGGGCGCCGGGTCCACCGCCACTTCGGCGCGCAGGCGCGGCAGGTATTGCGGGTACTCGCGCTGCAGGAAGTCCACCAGCTTCTCGCGAACCTCGCAGCGCAGGTCCCAGGCCGCGCCTGCCGAGGCGGCGGTCACCAGGCAGCGCAATTGCAAGGCACGCTCGCCGGCCTCCGTCACCTGCAACAGGCACAGGCGCTTGTCCCAGTGCGCGGAGGCCTCGCAGATGCGCTGCAAGGCCTCGCGCAGCGGGGCCAGCGGCGTGCGGTAGTCCACCCACAGGAACACCGTGCCGATGAGTTCGGACGTGGTGCGCGTCCAGTTCTGGAAGGGCTTCTCGATCCAGTACTGCAGCGGCACCACCAGGCGGCGCTGGTCCCAGATGCGCACCACCACGTAGGTGCCGGTGATCTCCTCGATCACGCCCCATTCGCCTTCGACGATGACCACGTCGTCCAGGCGGATCGGCTGGCTCAGGCCGATCTGCAGGCCCGCGATGAGATTGCCCAGCACGGGGCGCGCAGCGAAACCCGCGACCAGGCCGGCCAGCCCGGCCGAGGCCAGCAGGCTGGTGCCGATCTGACGCGCCTGCGGAAAGGTCATCAGCATCAGCGACAGTCCGATCAGCCACACCAGGCCCTGCAGCGTGCGCGCCAGCACCCGCGTCTGCGTCTGGATGCGGCGCGCTTCCAGGTTGTCGGCAACGGTGGTGGGGTTCGCATCGATCACGCCCTGTGCCACGCCGCGCACGGCGTTGGACACCAGCCAGGTCAGCGCGCCGATCAGCAGCAGGGCACAGAGCTGCTGGGCCATGCCCAGGCCCGGCGTCTCGGCCGGCGTGCCTTGCAGCACGGCGTTGATGGGCAACAGCGGCAGGCCCCATTGCGCTGGCGCGCGGATGGCCCGGGCCACGCTGGCCGCCACGGGCGCGTCGCGCGTGGCGCGGCGCACGATGCGCTCGCCGATGCGAAAGCCCAGGCCCGCGATCAGCACGCCGATGAGCATGCTGCCCAGCGAGGGCAGCCAGGCCAGGAAGGGGGCGGGCAACCAGTTCAGTGCGTCCATGCGTGGGCAGGGTAACCAGCGAACCAAATCGCACGCAAGCCTGGGTGCTTTGAAAACCGCAGCACACGCGCGGTGTGCCGCGGGCGCGGTGCCGTCAGCGGCCCAGTTGCACCAGCGCGGCCTGCAGGCCCGCGAGGCCGCCGACGCGCTGGTCGTTGATGAAGATCTGCGGCATCTGGCGCACCGAGGGACCGCACTTCTCGAAGAAGGCGAGGCGCTCGGCCTCGTCGTCGATGCGGATCTCCTCGAAGTCCATGGAGCGGGACTTCAGCAGCATCTTGGCGGATTCGCACTGCGGGCAGGCGGACTTGGAATAGACGGTGATCTTGAGGCTCATGGGGAGCAAGTGTAGGGCCCGGGCACGCGATGTGCTTTGAGTGAAGCGGCCCGAGACGCTTGCAGCGGGCCGTTCCGTCGTTGGGCCAGAGGCTCATCTCTCCACACAACAATCGTCTCCAATTCCATGAACCAAATGAACAAGCGCTTTCAAAAGCGCAGCATGCTCGCCATTGCCTTGTTGGGCCTGACCGCTCTTGGTGCAAACGCCCAGAGCGCGGTGCAGGTCTACGGTCTCGTCGACATGAGCGTCGGTTCGACCAAGAACCCGGGCGGCACATCCATCAGCGGCGTGGACAGCGGCAAGATGACCACCAGCTATTTCGGCTTCAGTGGCACGGAAGACCTGGGCGGCGGCCTGTCGGCGCAGTTCCGCATCGAGTCCTTCATGCGCGCGGACGTTGGCGAGGCCGGCCGCTTCGGCGGTGACCCCTTCTTCGCGCGCACGTCGTCCGTCAGCCTGGCGCACAAGGAATACGGCACGCTGAGTTTCGGCCGCAACACCACGCAGCTTTTCGTCTCCACGCTGATGTTCAACGCCTTCGGCGACTCCTTCGGTTACTCGCCCAGCATCCGCCACTACTTCGCGGGCGGGCAGGGCGCGGTCACGGGCGACACGGGCTGGAGCGACGCGATCGCCTACGCCAGCCCCAGTCTGGGCGGTTTCCGCTTCGGCGCCAGCTCGGCTTTCAAGGAAGGCAGCAACGGCGGCAACTGGAGCGCGGGCCTGAGCTACGCGGGCGGCCCGCTGGCGGTGACCGCGGTGCATCAGACCGTGAAGAAGGACGCGGCCGCACCGGTGCAGGACACCGAAACCACCCAGTTCGGTGCGTCCTGGGACTTCGGCGTGCTCAAGGCCTTCCTGCAGTACGGCGAGGTGAAGAACGAGACCACCAACAACAAGACCGACATCACCGGTCTGGGCGCGCGCGTGCCGCTGGGCGCGGGCGCCTTCGTCGCCCAGTACGGCACCATGGACCCGCGCGTGGGCGCCGAGCGCAAGACCCTGTCGCTGGGCTACCTCTACAACCTCTCTCGCCGCACCGAGCTGTACGCCGTGGCCATGAGCGACAAGGTCGACGGCCTGTCGAGCGGCAACGGCTATTCGCTGGGCATTCGGCACCGCTTCTGATCGGTGCGCTCAAGCCGCCGCCTGCGCCCTTCGCCAGGCCGCGGGCGGCTGCCCGGTCATGCGCTTGAAGGCGCGCGCAAAAGCCGCCTCGGATTCGTAGCCCACGTCCTGAGCAATGGTGGCCACCTTGGCCTGGCCCTGCCGCAACAGGCTGGCGCCCAATTGCATGCGCCAGTTGGCGAGGTACTGCATGGGCGCCTGGCCGGTGAGTTCGACGAAGCGCTCGTGCAGGGTCGATCGCGACAGGCCCACCTGGTGGCTCAGGTCCTCCACGCTCCACGGGTCGGCCGGGCGCTCGTGCAGCAGGCGGATGGCCTGGCCCACATGCCGGTCGCGCAGCGCGCCCAGCCAGCCGGCGCTGCCCGGCGGCAAGCCGTCGAGGTAGCGGCGCGCGGCGTCCACGAACACGAATTCGCTGGCGCGCTCCAGCACGGCCGCGCTGCCCGCGCGGTGCTCGCGGGACTCGGCCACGGCCTGGTCGAGCAGTTGCATGGTCCACGGGCCCAGCTCACCCGCCTTCAGGTGCATCACCGGCGGCAGGGCATTCACCAGCGGGTTGAAAGGTCGTGTGTCGCAGGCCACGAAGCCACACACCACCACGGTGCGCGCGTCGTCTGCCGGACCGGGTGAGCCGGGGCGCAGCACCCCGCGGTGGTAGGCCACGGCAATGGGTTTGGGGTCGTTGCGGGTGGTGAAGCGCCAGTCGCTGTCGTCGGCCTGGGCGCGCAGGCCGGGCGCACTGGAGAGCACGTGCAGGTCCCCGCGCGGGAACATCACGATGTCGCCTTCGCTCATGCGCACCGGGGGCACGCCGTCCACGGCGGCCCAGCCTTCGCCGCGCACGAACAGGTGGTAAGCGAGCACGTGGTCGGCGCCGGGCATGAGGGCGCTGGCCAGCAGCGGCGAGGCGGGGGTCTCGGCCGCCCAGTCGCCGTTGAAGCTGACGTAGTAGAAGACCGCGCCGCGCAGGCGCACGCTGCGAAGCACATCGGACAAGGGGTCGTGGCTCACGGGGACCTCCGCGCGGCGGCTGGGGTGGTGTGAGCCCGTTGCAGCGTCCCCGCCGGGCCCACGGCGGTTCGGCGGACGCGCGAGCAAATTTGCCCGACGCCGGGGAAAGCGTCAACGGGCGCGAATTCGAAGAATCACCTCCATCGGCGCAAACCCGGCCGATACCCCGATCCGACCATCCCCCAGACTGAGGAGCTTTCCCGTGAACGCCGTCATCGACACCCCCGCCCCCGACTTCACCGCCATCAAGCTGCGCCAGCAGGCCACCTGGGCCAGCGGCGACTACGCCGCCATCGGCACCACCTTGCAGATCGTCGGCGAGACGCTCGCCGAAGCCGCCGACGTGCGCGCCGACGAGGCCCTGCTCGACGTGGCCGCTGGCAACGGCAACGCCACCCTGGCCGCCGCGCGCCGCCACGCGAAGGTCACCTCCACCGACTATGTGCAGTCCCTGCTCGACAAGGGACGGGCGCGCGCCCAGGCGGAGGGCCTGAACGTGCAGTTTCAGACCGCCGACGCCGAGGCGCTGCCCTTCGGCGACGCGAGCTTCGACGTGGTGTTGTCCACCTTCGGCGTGATGTTCACGCCCGATCACCAGCAAGCCGCCAGCGAGATGCTGCGTGTGACCCGCCCCGGGGGCCGCATCGCCCTGGCCAACTGGACGCCGGCCGGCTTCATCGGCCGCCTGTTCAAGGTGATCGGCGCGCACGTGCCGCCGCCTGCGGGTGTGCAGCCGCCCTCGCTGTGGGGCACCGAGCCGCACATCGTGGAGCTCTTCGGCGCGCAGGCGGCGAACATCCGCTGCGAGCGTCGGCACTTCAACTTCCGCTACCGCTCGGCGGCGCACTGGGTGCAGGTGTTCCGCGAGCTGTACGGTCCCACGCACAAGGCCTTTGCCGCGCTGGACGCCGCGGGCGCTGCCTCGCTGGAACGCGGGATCACCGCGCTGCTTGACGAACTCAACACCGCACCGGGGTCGCTGGTGGTGCCCAGCGAGTACTTCGAAGTCGTGATCACCAGGGCCTGATCGACTGGCCGAACGCTGCACAAGGCCCCGCCGCGCGGGGCCTCAGGAGACCGACATGAACCTTCCCCCCCTGACCGCCGATTACGTGGTCGTCGGCGCGGGCGCCGTGGGCATGGCCCTGGCCGACACGCTGGTGACCGAGAGCGAGGCCCGCGTGGTCCTGGTGGACCGCCGCGCCCACCCCGGCGGCCACTGGAACGACGCCTACCCCTTCGTGCGCCTGCACGGCCCCTCGGCCATCTACGGCGTGAACTCCATGCCCTTGGGCAGCGGACGGATCGACGAGACCGGGCTCAACCGGGGCCTGCACGAGCTGGCCAGCGGGGCCGAGATCCTCGACTACTACCAGCGCGTGCTGAATGATCGCCTGCTGGCCAGCGGGCGCGTGCACTGGCTGCCGCTGCACGACGTGGACGCGCAGGGCGTGGCGGTCTCGCTCGTGAACGGCGAGCGCCGGCCGCTGGTGGCCAGCCAGCGCTGGGTGGACGCGTCACGGGCCGATACCCAGGTGCCGGCCACGCACGGGCCGCGCTTCGCCGTGGCCGAGGGCGTGCGCTGCCTCACACCCACCGAACTGGTGCACCACCGCGAGCCGGCGGCAGGGTTCGTCATCGTGGGCGGCGGCAAGACGGCCATGGACACGGCCCTGTGGCTGCTGGGGCGGGGCGTGGACCCGGACACCATCACCTGGATCCGCCCGCGCGAGGCCTGGGTGCTCAACCGCGCCAACGTGCAGCCGGCCGCGCCCTTCGCCCTGCCGACCCTGGCCGCGATGGTGAACGAGCTGGAGATTGCTCGCGATGCGGGCTCCTTGTCGGAGTTGTTCGAACGGCTCGAAGCGGCGCGCCTGCTGCAACGCATCGACACCGGCGTGGAGCCCACGATGTTCCGATGCGCCATCCTCAGCGAAGCCGAGCTGGCGCAGTTGCGCCGCATCCGCCGCGTGGTGCGCCTGGGCCATGTGCGCGCCATCGAGCGCGATCGCATCGTGCTGGATCGGGGCGAGATCGCCACCTCGACACAGCAGGTGCATGTGCACTGCAGCGCGGGGGGCCTGCCGCGTGGCCCGATGGAGCCGATCTTCCAGGGCGAGCGCATCGTGCCGCAGTACGTGCGCCGCTGCTCGCCCACCTTCAGCGCCGCCTTCGTCGCGCACCTGGCGCTCAGCCCGCTGGACGACGAGCAGCGCAATGCCCTGAGCGCGCCGGTGCCCATACCCAACGAGCCGCTCGACTGGCTGCGCATGCACTTGCACACCGCGCGCAACCAGTTGGCCTGGGCGCAACGCCCCGAACTGCAGGACTGGTTCCGCCACAGCCGGCTGGAGGCCTACAGCGCCTTGTTCGAGCAGGCGGCGAAAGAGGCCGACCCCGCTTGGGGCGAGCTGCAAGCGAGGCTGCGGCGTGCGCGCGCGGCTGGGCTGGAGCGCATGGCGGAGTTGCTGCGCTCAGCGCTACCATCGCCCGCATGACCGGCGTCCTCGAACTGGCGCAAGGCTTGATGCTTTCATACGGCATCAATTGATGCCAGAATCGATGCCTCGACTTCAAGGAGGCACCGCATGCGAACCACCCTGGCATTGGACGACGAGTTGCTGGCCCGTGCCCAGCAACTGACTGGCCTCAAGGAGCGCACGGCCCTGGTTCGCGAAGCCTTGCAGGCGCTGATCCAGCGGGAGAGTGCGCGCCGCCTGGCTCGATTGGGCGGTACCGAGCCGAAGGCAAGAGCCGCCCCGCGTCGCGGCTCGGCGGCGAAATGATTCTGGTCGACACCTCGGTCTGGATCGACCATCTGCGCAGCGGCGATCAACGCCTGGTGGGTCTGCTGGAACGCGGCGAGGTGCTGAGCCATCCTTCGGTGGTGGGTGAGGTTGGCCTGGGCAGCCTGCGGCAACGTGGCGCGATCATCGAATCCTTGCAGGCGCTGCCCATGGCCGTGGTGGCCGCGGACGACGAGGTGATGCTCCTGATTGAACAGCACCGCTTGTTTGGTCGCGGCATCGGCTGGATCGACGCCCATCTTCTGGCGTCCGTTCGTTTGACGCCCGGGGCGCGGCTATGGACGAACGACAAGCGCCTGTCGGCTCTGGCTCAGACACTGGGTGTGGCTGCCTCGCCGAGCCGCCATTGACGTCCGTCAAACGCTTGCCCGCCGGGTGAGCGCGCGGTCGATGAAGTGCTTCTTCACCGTCGTGCGCGGCACCAGAAACGGCAAATGCTCGAACCAGGCGCGCACGTCTTCCTCCAACCCGGTGCCGTGCATGTAGTTGTAGAGCGCCTTGCGCAGGCCGATGCCCAGGGCGTCGTGGTCCACGCCCGTGGGGTCGATGAAGCCGACGTCGTTCTTGGCGAAGCTCACCGGCGGCAGCGGGATCAGTTCGATGCCGTAATCGCCCGGGTTCAGGCCCACCGGTGAATGCACGGTGCAGGAGAAGCGGTGGAAGAAGCCGCTCTGGATGCAGCCGTTGAGGAAAAGCTGGCGCACGTACTCCAGCGCGTCCACCGTGTCCTGCACGGTCTGCGTGGGAAAGCCGTACATCAGGTAGGCATGCACCAGGATGCCCGCGTCGCTGAAGCCCTTGGTGACGCGCGCCACCTGGTCCACCGTCACGCCCTTCTTCATGAGCGTGAGCAGGCGGTCGCTCGCCACCTCGAGCCCGCCACTCATGGCGATGCAACCGCTGTCGGCCAGCAGTTGCGAGAGCTCGGGGGTGAAGGTTTTTTCGAAGCGGATGTTGCCCCACCAGCTGATGGCCAGGTCGCGGCGCAGCAGCTCTTCGGCCAGGGCTTTCAGGGCCTTCGGCGGCGCGGCCTCGTCGACGAAGTGAAAGCCCGTCTGGCCCGTTTCGTCGACGATGCGTTCGATGCGGTCCACCAGCGTGCGCGCCTCGGCGGTTTCGTAGCGGCCGATGTAGTCCAGCCCCACGTCGCAGAAGCTGCACTTCTTCCAGTAGCAGCCGTGCGCCACCGTCAGCTTGTTCCAGCGCCCGTCGCTCCAGAGCCGGTGCATGGGGTTGAGCATGTCGAGCAGGCTCAGGTAGTCGTGCAGGGGCAGGCCGTCCCAGGTGGGTGTGCCCACGTCTTCGAAGGGCACGTCGGGTTCGGCGAGGTTGACGTACTTCACGGCGCCGGCGTCGTCGCGCCGGAAGGTGCGCACCAGCCGTTGCGGACCGCGTTGGCCCTGCAGGTGTTCGATGAGCGCGAGCAGCGGTCGCTCGCCGGCGTCCAGCGTCACGTAGTCGACGAGGTCGAACAGGCGCGCTTCCTTCAGCTCGCGCAGCTCGGTGTTGACGTAGCCGCCACCGAGCGCGATGGGCATGTCCGGCCAGCGCGCCTTGACGGCCTGCGCGATGCGCAGCGCGCCATAGACCGCGCCCGGGAAAGGCACCGAGAGCAGCAACAGTTGCGGTGCGTGCCGCTCGACGGCCGCGAGTGCCAGCGCCTGCAGCGTGTCGTCCACCAGGGTGGGCGGCGCGGCCAGGGCCTGCGCGAGCGGCTCGAAGCTGGGCTGGCTGCTGGCCAGCGATTCGCCGTAGCGCACGAAGGCGAAGCGCTCGTCCACGGCGTCGCGGATCACATCGGCCAGGTCGTCCAGGAACAGCGTGGCGATGTGGCGTGCGCGGTCGTTCGTGCCGAGTGCGCCGAAGGCCCAGCCGAGCGGGTCGCCGCTGTCGTCGTCGTTCAGGTGGTCGTACTGGTCCAGCGCGGCGAAACGCGGGCCTTCGGGCAGCAGCTCGCGCGCGGCGATGCGGTGCGCCAGCGTGCTGTCGCGCCCTTGCAGGAATGCGATGGTGGGCCCGATGGCGCGGCGGTGGCGCGCGAAGTTGTCCAGGAAGGCGTGCACGCTGGCCGAACGCCGTGCCTCGGGCTGCGCCAGGGCGCGTTCGCGGATCGCGTCCAGCCCGGCGGGCGTGAACAGCCTGAGCACCAGCGCCAGCGCCAGGTCGGTCTGCACCGCGTCGATGCCGCGCGAGCGCAGGAAGCCCGTGAGGTACGCGGTGGAGGGGTAGGGCGTGTTGAGCTGCGTCATCGGCGGGATGACGCTGAGCACGCGAAAAGCGGAGGCGGTCATGGCAAGGCGTGGGGTCGGCGGGCAGTGTACGGCGGGGCGCCCGGCCCTCGTTTGGGAGTGGACGCTCACCCGGCGGCAAGCCTAGGATCGCGCCGCAGGAGGTGGACCATGTCGACACTGTCCGGAACCATGCTCGCCATGGCGGCGCTGACCATGGCAGGTGCCGCTGGCGCCCAGGGTCTGCGACCCGATGCGCTGGCGATGTTCGGCGGGCGCTACGCGCTCGATTGCGCCAAGGCCGAGTCGCCGCGCGTGCTGGTCGAGGCGCGACAGATGCGCATCGAGCAGGGCAATCAACGCATCACCGTGGGCACGCTCGATTCGGCGTTCAGCTACTTCGGCCGGAATCCACCGCCCGATTTTCGCGTGGCGCTGCTGGGCCAGGTGCAGGGGCGGCACGAGGTGATTGCCCTGGTGAACGCCGACGGCAAGGGGCAGTACCTCTCGCTCGATGGCGACCGCACCGTGATGGCGAACCTGGGCGCCCTGGGCCAGGCGAAGTTCCGCCACTGCAACGAGGCCGCCAACCGCCAGGCGGTGGCCGACCAGCAGGCAGCGAAACAGGCCGAAGCCGCGGCCCGCGCGCCCGTGGCGCCGGGCACAGCGAAGCACCCCTCGGAGCTGATCCGCGACCCGCGCTTCAAGCCCGCTTACCGGCGCGCGCTCGGGCCGTTGTCGCGAATACCCTGGCTGAGCGAGATGAACGGCCCCGCGCCCGACCTGCGGCAGCAGCGCATCGGCGGCGTGAACTACACCGTGGCCGCGTTCTGCCAGCCGCACGACTGCGGCGACAACAACGCCGTGTTGCTGTACGACGCGGCGCAGGGCCGCGTGTATGGCTTGTTGCAGCAGAAGGGCAAGACCCAGACCTTCGGCTCGCCGCCCGGACCGTTGCTTATCGACCTGAACGCGATCTGGCGGCGGGAGTGGGGTCAGGGGCGCTGAGGCCCTGGCTAGCCACTCAATCCGCCAGATCCCCCATCGGCACGCAGCTGCAGAACAGGTTGCGGTCGCCGTAGACGTTGTCCACGCGGCCCACCGGCGGCCAGTACTTGGCGTGCGCGCGCGTGTCGAGCACGGCGGCGCCCGCGTCGCGCGGGTAGGCGTGCGTCCACTCGCCCTTGAGCAGGCTGGCCGCGGTGTGCGGCGCGTGCTTCAGCGGGTTGTCGTCCTGCGGCCATTCGCCCTTCTCGATGCGGCGGATCTCCTCCCGGATGGCGATCATGGCGTCGATGAAGCGGTCGATCTCCTCCAGCGTCTCGCTCTCGGTGGGCTCCACCATCAGCGTGTTGGCCACCGGGAAGGACAGCGTGGGCGCGTGAAAGCCGTAGTCGATCAAGCGCTTGGCCACGTCCTCGGCCATCACGCCGCTGCTGTCCTTGAGGTCGCGCAGGTCCAGGATGCACTCGTGCGCGACGTGCCCGTTGGCACTGGCGTACAGCGTGGGGAAGTGGTCTTTCAGACGGGTGCTGATGTAGTTGGCCGAGAGAATGGCGGCCTCGGTGGCGCGCTGCAGGCCCTCGGCCCCCATCATGCGGATGTACATCCACGAGATGGGCAGCACGGCCGCATTGCCCAGTGGCGCGGCCGAGATGGCCCCCACGCCATTGACCGGCAGGCCTCCCGCCGCGTGGCCGGGCAGGAAGGGCACCAAGTCCTCCACCACGCAGATCGGCCCCACGCCGGGTCCGCCGCCGCCGTGCGGAATGCAGAAGGTCTTGTGCAGGTTGAGGTGGCACACGTCGGCGCCGAACTCGCCGGGTGCGGCCACGCCCACCAGGGCGTTCATGTTGGCGCCGTCCACGTAGACGCGGCCGCCGTGCTGGTGCACCAGGGCGCAGAGTTCCTTCACCTGCGTCTCGAACACGCCGTGCGTGCTGGGGTAGGTGATCATCACCGCGGCCAGGTTCTTCGAATGCAGCTCGCACTTGGCCTTCAGGTCGGCCAGGTCCACGTTGCCGTTCTCGTCGCACCTGGTCACCACCACCTGCATGCCCACCATCTGCGCGCTGGCGGGGTTGGTGCCGTGCGCGCTGCTGGGGATGAGGCAGATGTTGCGGTGGCCTTCGCCGCGCGAGCGGTGCCAGGCCTGGATGACGAGCAGGCCCGCGTACTCGCCCTGCGAGCCCGCATTGGGTTGCAGGCTGATGCCGGCGTAGCCCGTGGCTTCGCACAGCCAGTCGCGCAACTGCTGGTCGAGCAGGGTGTAGCCCTCGCGCTGGTCGGCGGGCGCGAAGGGGTGCACGTTGGCGAACTCGGGCCAGGTGATGGGGATCATCTCGCTGGTGGCGTTGAGCTTCATGGTGCAGGAGCCCAGGGGGATCATGCTGCGGTCCAGTGCGAGGTCCTTGTCGGACAGCATGCGGATGTAGCGCAGCATGCCGGTCTCGCTGTGGTGCGTGTTGAAGACCGGGTGGGTGAGGTAGGCGCTGCTGCGGCGCAGGGCCTCGGGGATCAGCGGCTCCACGCCTTTCTCGAAGGCGTCGAAGGAGGGCAGGGCCTGGCCGTCTTTGGCGAAGATGCGCCACAGCAGCACGATGTCCTCGCGCGTGGTGGTCTCGTCCAGGGTGACGATGAGGTACTCGTCCCAGGCCTTGCGCAGGTTGGCGCCATGGGCGACGGCGCGCGCGGCGATGGCGTCCGTCCGTGCCTTGTCGGTGTGCAGGCACACGGTGTCGAACACGCCCTGTTCGCCGTGGTGCGTGTCGGTGTAGCCCAGTTGCGCCAGGCCCTTGGCCAGGATGGCGGTGTAGGCCGCCACGCGCTGCGCGATGCGCTTGAGCCCATGCGGGCCGTGGTACACGGCGTACATGCCGGCGATCACCGCGAGCAGCACCTGCGCGGTGCAGATGTTGCTGGTGGCCTTCTCGCGGCGGATGTGCTGCTCGCGCGTCTGCAAGGCCAGGCGGTAGGCGGGCTTGCCGTGCGCGTCCACGCTCACACCCACCAGGCGGCCGGGCAGGCTGCGCTTGAACTCGTCGCGGCAGGCCATGTAGGCGGCGTGCGGGCCGCCGTAGCCCATGGGCACGCCGAAGCGCTGCGTGGTGCCGACGACGATGTCGGCGCCCATCTCGCCGGGCGGCTTGAGCAGCGTCAGGGCCAGCAGGTCGGCGGCGACGATGAAGGCGGCCTGCTTGCCATGCACGGCGGCGGCGTCCTGCGTCCAGTCGTGCAGCCAGCCGCTGGAGGCGGGGTACTGCGTGAAGGCGGCGAAGTAATCATCGGCCGCGAGCATCGAATTCCATTCCTCGCCCGACATGGCGATGCGCACCTCGAGCCCCAGTGGCGCCGCTCGCGTCTGGATCACCTCGATGGTCTGCGGGTGCACGTCGCCCGACACCACGAAGGCATTGCCCCTGGCTTTCACCGAGCGCTTGGCCAGCGTCATGGCCTCGGCAGCGGCCGTGGCCTCGTCGAGCATGGACGCGTTGGCGATGGCCATGCCCGTCAGGTCCGTCACCATGGTCTGGAAGTTGAGGAGCGCCTCCAGGCGGCCCTGCGAGATCTCGGCCTGGTAGGGCGTGTAGGCGGTGTACCAGGCCGGGTTCTCCAGGATGTTGCGCAGGATGACGCCCGGCGTGTGCGTGCCGTGGTAGCCCTGGCCGATGAAGCTCTTGAGCAGCTTGTTCTTCTGCGCAATGCCTTTGAGTTCGGCCAGCGCGGCGGCCTCCGTGAGCGGCGCAGGCAATTGCATGCCCTGGCGGCGCGCGATCGCGCGCGGCACGATGCTGTCGATGAGCGCGCGGCGCGAGGCCTCGCCGATGACCGAGAGCATGTGACGTTCGTCGGTTTCGGTGACGCCGATGTGGCGCGCGACGAACTCGCTGGGGTTCTCGAGTTCGCCCAGGGGCTTGACGGAGGGCATGAGCATGGCGGGCCTCGGTGGCGGAGAAAAGGTCAGGCGTTGTCCTTGACGAACTTCTGGTAGGCCGGCTCGTCCATGAGCGGATCGAACTGGCTCATGTCCTTGATGAGGACCTTGAAGAACCAGCCATTGCCCAGCGGGTCGCTGTTGGCCAGCGAAGGGTCGGCGCGCAGGGCCTCGTTGACCTCGGTCACTTCGCCGTCCAGCGGCATGTAGACGTCGGCCGCGGCTTTCACCGATTCCACGACACCGGCCACCTCGCCCTTGGCGTAGCTTCGGCCCACCTCGGGCAGTTCGACGAACACCACATCGCCCAGCGCGTCCTGCGCATGCAGGGTGATGCCGACGACGGCGGCCTCGTGGTCCTCGAGCTGGATCCACTCGTGATCGGGGGTGTATTTGACGGTCATGGTCGGTCTCCTGGGCGTTCAGCCACGGTGGTAACGGTTGGGGACGAAGGGCAAGGCGGATACCTGCATGGGCACGGCCTTGCCGCGCACCATGGCGTTCAGTCGCGTGCCCACGGCGGCGAAGGCCGGTGGCACGTAGCCCATGGCGATGGGCTGGTTGATGCTGGGGCCGAGCAGGCCGCTGGTGACTTCACCGAGGCGCTCGCCGGCCTCGCTCTGCAATTCGGTGTGCTCGCGCACCGGTACGCGTTCCCGGGCGATCAGGCCGACGCGCACGCGCTGCGGCGGCGTGGTGCCGTCGAGTTGCGCCAGCACGCGATCGGCGCCGGGGAAGCCGCCCGCGCGTGCGCCGCCCGTGCGGCGCACCTTCTGCATGGCCCAGTTCAACGCGGCCTCCACGGGCGTGGTGGTGGTGTCGATGTCGTTGCCGTAGAGGCACAGGCCGGCCTCCAGGCGCAGCGAGTTGCGCGCGCCCAGGCCCACGGGCTTCACTTCGGGCTGTTCGAGCAGGGCGCGCGCGAAGGCCTCGGTGTCGGCAGCGGCCAGGGAAATCTCGAAACCGTCCTCGCCGGTGTAGCCGCTGCGCGTGATGAAGAGCGATTGGCCTTGCCAGGCGAAGGAGCCACCGGTCATGAAGACCAGCTTCTCGACGCCGGGCACCAGGCGCTGCAGCGCCGCTACGGCCTGCGGGCCCTGCAGCGCGAGCAGGCCGCGGTCGAACTGCGGCTCGATGGTGCAGCGCGCGCCGATGCGATCGGCGATGTGCTTGAGGTCGCCGTGCTTGCAGGCGCCGTTGACGATGACGAAGAGATCCTCGCCCCGGTTCACGAACATCAGGTCGTCGATGACCGTGCCCTCGTCGGTGAGCAGCAGGCCGTAGCGCTGCTTGCCGGGCGCCAGGCCGATCACGTCCACCGGCATCAGGCTTTCGAAGGCGGCGGCCGCGTCGGGGCCGATCAGCCGCAGCTGGCCCATGTGCGAGACGTCGAACAGGCCGGCGGCGCTGCGCGTGTGCAGGTGCTCGGCCATCAGGCCCGCCGGGTATTGCACCGGCATGCTGTAGCCCGCAAAAGGCACCATGCGCGCGCCCAGTTCAAGGTGCAGCGCGTGCAGCGGGGTCTGAAGGAGATCGGAGGAGGCGTCGGAGGCGGACAAGGCGGGCTCGCTGGCGGGGGCAGGCCCCTCGCGGGGCGGGACACGGGCTCATCCGTGCGCTGCCCCACTGTCCGCTTTACCTGAGAGATTCACGCGGGCGATGCCGCGCTTGCTCCTTCGGTGGACCCCATCGGGTGGGGCCTCTCTCCAGGGGGGATCGCCTGCCGTTCGGCGGGCGTCTGCCAGTCCTTTTGCCTGAGCGTTCGGGGCCGTTCCAGCCTCCTGCGCCTTCGGCGGTTCCTCGAAGGAACGCTCTCCTGACAATGCGGCGGATTCTAGCCGGGAAGCCGGCGTGCACGGCGCCCGACCCTGATCCGCGCCGGGGCGGGCCGCTCAGGCTTCCTGCAGCGCCGACTCCGGCAGCACCTTCGCCAGGCGCTCACGGATCGACGCCGCGCGTTCCGCCCCCGCGACGC
Organism: Hydrogenophaga sp.; assembly: GCF_011772445.1. Lineage (GTDB taxonomy): Bacteria > Pseudomonadota > Gammaproteobacteria > Burkholderiales > Burkholderiaceae_C > Hydrogenophaga. Next base: position 88,480 of record NZ_WVZN01000017.1, read on the forward strand.
GCTCGATCTCGGTGAGCATCTCCTGGCCCACGGTCATCATGCTGTTCGCGTCACGCGCTTCACGCAGCGCCTGACGGAAGCGGTCGGCCAGGGCGCGGTCGCGCGCGGCGAACATGCGGTCCGACAGGTCGAACAGGAACATGCGCGCGCTGGCGAGGGAGCGCGGGCCGCTGAAGGTATCGACCGAACCGCGCGGCGGCGGAGGCACCGGGCGCGCGGGTGGTGCCGCGGGCGCCTGTTCGATGAGGTAGCCACCGGCGATCAGCGCCTCCACCATCGCGCGGCCTTCGCCGTGGAAGAGGGCGTTGAGGGAATCGGTGGACTTGCGGCCGTCGGCCACGAGCAGGATGGCGCGCTCGCGTTGGCCCAGCGTGCGCTGGCCGGGCAGGAGTTCGCTGCGGCCTTTGTCGGTCTTGATGAGCATGGCGTTTCGCAGGGTGCTGCAGAATAAGCAGCACTCTGGGCAGGCCGGATGACGGTTGCGTTACAGCGGACGCAAAAAGGCCGCCCGTGGGCGGCCTCTCGGGGATCGCGTGAGGGACGTCACGCCACGGGCGCTCACATCCCCGCGTAATTCGGCCCGCCGCCGCCCTCGGGCGTCACCCAGACGATGTTCTGCGTCGGGTCCTTGATGTCGCAGGTCTTGCAGTGCACGCAGTTCTGCGCGTTGATCTGCAGGCGGTCCTCGCCGGTGTCGGTCTTCACGAATTCGTACACGCCGGCCGGGCAGTAGCGGCTCTCGGGACCCGCGTACGTCGCCAGGTTCACCTGCACCGGCACCGTGCTGTTCTTCAGCGTCAGGTGCGCGGGCTGGTTTTCTTCGTGGTTGGTGTTGGAGACGAAGACGCTGGAGAGCCGGTCGAAGGTGAGCACACCGTCCGCCTTGGGGTAGGCGATCTTCGGCATCTGGTCGGCCGGCTTCAGGTACTCGTGGTCGGGCTTGGTTCGGTGCAGGGTCCAGGGCGGGGCGCTCACGCCGATCTTGGGCAGCAGCCACTGCTCGATGCCCGTCATGAGCTTGCCCATGAGCGGGCCCTTCTTGAACCAGGCCTTGAAGTTGCGCGTCTGCCAGAGTTCCTCGTGCAGCCAGCTCTTCTCGAAGGCGGCGGGGTAGGCGCTCAATTCGTCGCTGGAGCGGCCGGCGGTCACGGCCTCGTACGCGGCCTCGGCACACAGCATGCCGCTCTTGATGGCCGCGTGGCTGCCCTTGATGCGCGCGGCGTTGAGGTAACCCGCGTCGCAGCCCACCAGCGCGCCGCCGGGGAACACGGTCTTGGGCATGGCCTGCGGCGTGCCGTTGTTGATGGCGCGCGCGCCGTAGCCCAGGCGCTTGCCGCCCTCGATGTGCGCCTTGATGGCCGGGTGCGTCTTCCAGCGCTGCATCTCCTCGAAGGGCGAGAGCCAGGGGTTGCTGTAGTCCAGCCCGATGACGAAACCCAGCGTGACCTTGTTGTCCTCCAGGTGGTAGAGGAAGCCACCGCCGAAGGTGTCGTCCGTCATGGGCCAGCCGGCGGTGTGCACCACCAGGCCGGGCCTGGCCTTGTCGGCCGGGATCTCCCACAGCTCCTTCACGCCGATCGCCCAGCTCGACGGGTCCTTGCCCTTGTCGAGGTCGAACTTGCCGATGAGCTGCTTGCCCAGGTGGCCGCGCGCGCCTTCGGCGAACACCGTGTACTTCGCGTGCAGTTCCATGCCGAGCTGGAAGGCCTCGGTGGGCTCGCCATCCTTGCCGATGCCTTGATTGCCGGTGGCCACGCCTTTCACCGAGCCATCGTCGTTGTAGAGGATCTCGGCGGCGGTGAAGCCCGGGAAGATCTCCACGCCCAGTGCCTCGGCCTGCTCGGCCAGCCACTTCACCACATTGCCCAGGCTGATGACGTAGCAGCCGTCGTTGTGGAAGTTGCGCGGCATCAGGAAGTCGGGCGTGCGGCTCGACCCCGTCTCGCTGAGCATGAGCAAGTCATCACCGGTGACGGGCTGGTTCAGCGGCGCGCCGCGCTCCTTCCAGTCGGGGAACAGTTCGTTGATGCCGCGCGGGTCCATCACGGCGCCGGAGAGGATGTGCGCGCCCGGCTCGGAGCCTTTCTCCAGTACGCAGACGTTGACCTCGGTGCCTTTTTCGGCGGCCAGTTGCTTCAGGCGGATGGCGGTGGACAGGCCGGCAGGGCCGGCGCCGACCACGACCACGTCGTATTCCATGGCTTCGCGGGGGCCGAACCGGGCCAGGATCTCGTCATGCGTCATGGGGGGTCTCGCTCATAATGTTTGACAGCCTCCGGCCGCTCTCCTTTGCGAAGGGCTCTTGTCCCGGAGTGGACCGCATTTTATGCGGCGAGCGCACAAAATCGAACGACCGTTCACATTTGGGAGCCTCAGCATGGCCTACACCCTCGATCTCTCGGGCCGCGTGGCCCTCGTCACTGGCGCGTCCAGCGGACTGGGCGCGCAGTTCGCCAAGACCCTGGCCCAGGCCGGCGCGGCCGTGGTGCTGGCCAGCCGCCGCACCGACCGACTCATGAACCTGCGCGCGCACATCGAGGCCGAGGGCGGCGCGGCGCACGTGGTGGCGCTCGACGTGACCGACCTGGCCTCCATCAAGGCCGCCATCGCGCACGCGGAGACCGAGGTCGGTCCCATCGACATCCTGGTCAACAACTCGGGCGTGAGCACCACGCAGCGCCTGCAGGACGTGACGGAGGCCGACTACGACTTCGTCTTCGACACCAACACCAAAGGCGCCTTCTTCGTGGCGCAAGAGGTGGGCAAGCGCATGATCGCGCGCGCCAAGGGCGCGGCACCGGGCACCTTTGTGGGTGGGCGCATCGTCAACATCGCGTCCATGGCCGGGCTGAAGGTGCTGCCGCAGATCGGCGTGTACTGCATGAGCAAGGCCGCCGTGGTGCAGATGACCAAGGCCATGGCGGTGGAGTGGGGCCGCTTCGGCATCAACGTCAACGCCATCTGCCCCGGCTACATCGACACCGAACTCAACCACGAGCACTGGCAGACCGAGCAAGGGAAGAAGCTCATCGAGATGACGCCGCGCAAACGCCTGGGCCAGGCCAGCGACCTGGACGCGCTGCTGGTGATGCTGTGCTCGAACGAAAGCCATTTCGTCAACGGCGCCGTGATCGCGGCCGACGACGGCTTCGGTGCGTAGATGGGCACCCCCCGCGCCGCCTTCGGCGTCACCCCCCGAGGGGCAACACCTGCGGCCGGGCAAAGCCCGTTCCGCGGTGTGTCCGGGGTTGGGGTCCTCGCTGGCCTCGGGGCTGGCGCTTTCTGGGGCACCACGTTCGTCGCCCCTTTGGTCCTGCCCGAGTTCGGCACGGTCGATCTCACCGTGGGCCGTTTCCTCGCCTGCGGGCTGCTGTCGATCGTGCTGCTGCTGTGGGCCGCGCTGCGTGGCGAGGCGCGCTGGCCCACGGCGCCGCAGGCCTGGGCCGCACTGGGCCTGAGCCTGCTGGGCTATACGGGCTATTACCTGCTGCTGGTGCTGGCCATCCAGGCCGCGGGGGCGGCGCTGCCGGTGCTGATCATCGGCACCATTCCGCTGTGGGTCATGCTGCTGGGCAAGCCGCAGGGCCTGCGCTGGCGCGCGCTGCTGCCGGGGCTGTTGCTCACGGCCGCGGGCATCGCGCTGATGATGCAGTCCAGCGCGCACGGTGGCGGCGCAGGCGCCGGTTCCAGGCTGTGGCTGGGCGTGCTGCTCGCGGCATTGGCCACGGCGTCGTGGACGGCCTTCGGCCTGCTCAACGCCCGCTGGCTGGCGCGCCACCCCGAGGTCAACTCCACGCTGTGGGCCAACTGGCTGGGCGTGGCCGCCGGGCTGGGTGCCATCGGCATCGCGGCGGTGGCGGGCAGCGCGCCCGCCGAGCTCATCGCGCAGCCGCGCGTCGGCCTGTTCGTGGTGGTGAGCCTGGTCACCGGCATCGGCGCGGCCTGGGTCGCCTCGGTGCTGTGGAACATGGCCAGCCGCCGGCTCAGCCCCAGCCTCGCGGGCCAACTCATCGTGAGCGAGACCGTGTTCGGTCTGCTCTACACCTTCGTCTGGAACGGCCTGTGGCCCGCCGCCGTGCAGTGGCTGGCGTGCGCGCTGTTCGTGCTGGGCATCCTCGCCTCCATCCGCGCCCACCGATGAAATTCGAACTGCCCGAGAAGAAGAAACAGGTCCACCAGATGCGCATCCCCATCCGCTGGGGCGACATGGACGCCATGGGACACGTGAACAACACGGTCTACTTCCGCTACCTGGAAACCATCCGCATCGACTGGATGCATTCCATCGGCTGCGAACCCGACCCGCGCGGCGAAGGCCCGGTGATCATCAACGCCTTCTGCACCTTCCACAAACAGCTCGAGTTCCCGGGCGAGGTGATCGCCACCATGTACGTGAGCGACGCGGGCCGCAGCAGCTTCGAGAGCTGGTGCACGCTCACGCGCGCCGACGACCCCGACACGGTCTACGCCTCGGGCGGGGCCACCACGGTGTGGGTGAACTTCCCGCAGCAGAAGTCGGCTCCGATCCCGCCCTTGCTGCGCCAGCACCTGGAGGGCTGATCCGCGAGCGGCGCGCCAGCCCGCTCACGGATGCCAGTTCGAGACCACGGGCGGCGTGTTCGCCGAACGGCTTCCCGCCAGGGCGTACGACAGTTCGTTCGCTGCGCGGATGACGTGCTGCGCGTACTTGTCGAGCTTGCTCTTTTGCAGGCGCGAGCTCGGGCCGGAGATGCACATCGAACCCAGCAGGCGCCAGCTCAGGCCGAACACCGGAGCGGCCACGCTCGACACCTCGGGCTCGCGTTCGCCCAGCGAGAGGTGGTAGCCGCGCTTGCGGATGCTTTCGTAGGGTTCGCCCCGTTCGCCGCTGAAGGCCAGGATGACGCGCCCGGGCGCGCCCTTGTCCAGCGGCAGCCGCTCGCCGATGCGCACGTGGTGCCGCACCGAATGCGGGCCTTCGACGCGTGAGATGCAGGCGCGGATCGACCCTTCCCTGACGTAGAACGAGGCGCTTTCCCCGGTGAGCGCCACCAGCTCGCGCAACACCGGCTCCACGACGAGGTTCACGTCGAACCCGCGTTGGTACCGCGCGCCCAGCCAGCCGGTGGCCGGGCCCAGGCGCCATTGCCCGTCGTCCTCCTGGACCATGTAGTGCGACAGCGCGAGCGTGCGCGCCAGCCGCAGCACGGTGGTCTTGTGGATGCCGGTGCGCCGGCTCAGCTCGGCGAGCGAGAGCGTCGATTCACCGGCCTGAAAGGCCTCCATCAGCGAGAGCGCGCGCGTCACGGCGGTCACGCCGCCCGGGCCACCGGCTTCTTCGTTGTCGTCGGGGTTTCGCATACTGCACCTCGTTTCGTTGTGCGCAACGGCATTGTACGGAGCGCAACCCTTGTCCAGAATCCGGGCCACAGCGAAAGCGATCGCTGCACAACGATGGAGACAAGACAGTGAACATCACCCGCCGCACCGTCACGGGGCTCGCCCTCGCCACCACCTTCGCCGCTGCCTTCATGGGCAGCGCCCACGCCCAGGCCTGGCCCAACAAGCCCATCCGCTTCGTCGTGCCGTTCCCGGCCGGCGGCGGCACCGACCTGATCGGGCGCGAACTCACGCAGAAGATGACCGAGGCCACGAAGTGGAACTTCGTGATCGACAACCGCCCGGGCTCGGGCGGCAACATCGGCATCGACAACGTCGCCAAGTCACCCCCCGATGGCCACAGCCTCGTGCTCGGGCAGACCAGCAACCTGGCGATCAACGCCACCCTGTACGACAAGCTGCCCTACGACCCGGTCAAGGACCTGACGCCCATCTCCCTGGTGGCCAGCGCGCCGCTGACGCTGGTGGTGGCGACGAACTCGAAGTACCGCACCCTGTCCGACATCGTCGCGGCTTCCAAGGCCAAGCCCGGCTCGATCAACTTCGCGACTTCGGGCAACGGCACGGTGGCCCACCTGGCGATGGAGCTGTTCCAGCGCGAGGCCGGCATCAAGCTGATGCACATCCCCTACAAGGGCGCGGCGCAGGGCATCAACGACGTGATGAGCGAGCGGGTGGAGGTCTATGTCTCGTCCATCCCCACGCTGCTGGGCCACATCAAGAACGGCAAGCTGCGCCCGCTGGTGGTGACCTCGCTCAAGCGAGTGGACGACCTGCCGGACGCGCCCACCATCGCCGAGTCTGGCTACAAGGGCTTCGAGGCCGTCACCTGGTTCGGCGTGCTCGGCCCGGCCAACCTGCCCGCGGACGTCGTGGGCCGCTTGAACACCGAGATCAACAAGGCCTTGCAGACCCCCGCGCTGCAGAAGCAGTTGAGTGACCAGGGCGCCGACGTGCTGGGTGGCTCGCCCGAGCAGTTCGGCAAGCTGATCCGTGACGACATCGTCCGCTGGGGCAAGGTCGTCAAGGACTCGGGCGCCAAGATCGATTGACCCACCCTCAGGAAACCACCGTGTCCCTTCCCGATATCGTGCGCGACTTCGATCGCGTGTCTCCCGAACTGGTGCAACAGGCGGGCGCCTTTCAGGCCGCCATCCTGGCCGACGTCAACGGCCGCCGCGGCGCGCTGCACGGCCGCATCAGCGCGCTGCGCCCGAGCATGCAAGTGGCGGGCACGGCGTTCACGGTGGAGGTTCGTCCCGGCGACAACCTCATGATCCACGCGGCCATGTCGCTGGCGAAACCGGGCGACGTGCTCGTGATCGATGGCAAGGGCGACCAGACCGCCGCGCTCATGGGCACCATCATGATGACCGCCTGCCAGAAGCTGGGCATCGCGGGCGTGGTGGTTGACGGCGCCGTGCGCGACTCGCTCGAGATCGAGGAGATGGGGTTTCCGGTGTTCAGCGTGGGCACCAACCCCAATGGCCCCACCAAGCTGGTGCCGGGCCGCATCGGCCACCCGGTGTCGGTGGGTGGCGTGACCGTGCGCCCCGGCGACCTGGTCGTGGGCGATGCCGACGGCGTGGTGGTGATCGAGCGCGAGGCCGTGGCCGCGCTGATCCCGCTGGCCGACAGGAAGGTGAAGGACGAGGCCGCGCGCATCGCCGCGATCCAGCAGGGTGACACGGCCGCCAAGTGGCTCGACGCCGCACTGCGCGCCGCCGGGGTGCTCAAGGAAGGAGAGCGGCTGTGAGCCATGCCGTGGCACTCAAGCCCGCGCTGCTGGTCACCGCGGCCGACCTGGCCCCGCAGGCACTGGCTCTGCTGAGCGACTTTCACATCGTCTACGCGGGCAAGACGCCCACCGACGAGGACATCGTGACCTTGTGCCAGGCGCACAACCCCGAGGCCATCATCGTGCGTTACGGCAAGGTGGGCGCGGCCGCCATGGACGCGGCGCCCGCGCTGCGCGTGATCTCCAAGCACGGCAGCGGCACCGACACCATCGACAAGGTGGCGGCCCAGGCGCGCCACATCGAAGTCCGTGCCGCCGTGGGCGCCAACGCCGCGGCGGTGGCCGAGCAGGCCCTGGCGCTGCTGCTGGCCTGTGCCAAATCCGTGCCCCGGCTCAACGCCCGCATGCATGCGGGCTGGTGGGACAAGGCCACGCACAAGAGCGTGGAGCTGGCGGGGCGCACCGTGGGCCTGGTGGGCCTGGGCGCCATCGGCCAACGCTTCGCGCGCATGGCCCTGGCCATGGAGATGCGCGTGATCGGTTTCGATCCGTTCGCGAAAAGCCTGCCCGCCGGCATCGAGGCCGTGGACCTGGCCACGCTGTGGCGCGAGTCGGACGCGATCTCACTGCATTGCCCGCTCACCGCGGACAACCGCGGCCTGCTCAACCGCGAGAGCCTGGCCCTGTGCAAGCCCGGCGTGATCGTGGTGAACACCGCGCGCGGGGGGCTGATCGACGAGCCCGCGCTGCTCGACGCGGTGCGTTCGGGCCAGGTGGCCTGCGCCGGCCTGGACAGCTTTGCCGTCGAGCCCATGACGGCGGGTCATCCCTTCCACGGCGAAGAACGCATCATCCTCAGTCCCCACATCGGCGGCGTGACGTCGGACGCCTACGTCAAGATGGGCGTGGCGGCGGCCGAGAACGTGCTGTCGGTGCTGCACGCCTGACCCGCCATGGCCCGACGTTGGACACACGCGCCCGAGGGCGCGCGCTGGGGGGAGTTCGGCCCGGACGACCAGCGCGGCCGCATGAACCTGGTGACGCGCGAGAAGGTGCTGCAAGGTGTGGCCGAGGTGCGCGAGGGCCTGAGCTTCTGCCTCTCGCTGCCGCTTGACCTGCCTGGTGGCGCCAGCATGAACCCGCGCCGCCAGCCGCCGCAGCGCTTCTCGGTGATCCGCAACGGCGCCAGCGCCGGCCAGCAGGGCTTTTGCTGGTCCTACGCGTCGGAAGACCCCGAGCTCACGGACGTGGTCAACGACGACGTGGCCCTGCTCAGCCTGCAGTACTCCACGCAGTGGGACAGCCTGGCCCACATGGGCAGCCTGTTCGACGCCGACGGCGACGGCGTGGCCGAGGCGGTGTTCTACAACGGCTACCGGGCGGGCGAACACATCCGGCCCGGCGCCGAAGACCCGCAGGCCACGCAGGCCTTCGCGCGCTACCCCGGGCCGCAGGCCGATGCGTTGGGCATCGAACACCTCGCGGAGCACGGCGCCCAGGGCCGGGGCGTGATGATCGACCTCGAACACCACCTGGGCCGCCGCCGCCAGGCCGTGGGCTACGACGCGCTGATGCGCATCCTCGAGGCCGACGGCATCGAGGTGGAGAGCGGCGACATGGTGTGCCTGCACACCGGCTTTGCCGACACCCTGCTGGCCATGAACCGCCAGCCCGATCTGCAGACCCTGCACGCCACGGGCAGCGGTCTCGACGGCTGGGACAGCCGGCTGCTCAACTGGATCGTCGACGTGAAGCTGGCCTGCCTGCTCGCCGACAACCCCGCGGTGGAATTGGTGGTGCCCAAGCTGGCCCGGCCCGCGGGCGGCCCCGCGCTGCGCCAGCCGCGCTTGCCGCTGCATGAGCACTGTCTGTTCAAGAACGGCATTCACCTCGGTGAGCTCTGGTACCTCACGGCGCTGGCCCGCTGGCTGCGCGCGCACGCGCGCCACCGCTTCCTGCTCACGGCGCCGCCCTTGCGGCTGCCGGGCGCGGTGGGTTCGCCCGCCACGCCCATCGCCACGGTTTGACACCCCCGGGCTCTCCCAGCCCTTCACCACAAGGAGACACCCATGAGACAAGGCCTCAAGAACCTGCTGACCGCCTGCCTCGCGGCCGCCGCATTGTCGGCGCCTGCGGCCCGCGCGGCCTGGCCCGAGAAACCCATCCGTTTCGTCGTGCCCTACGCGGCCGGCGGCGCGGCCGATGCGCTGGCGCGCACGGTGGCCACCGAGCTGACGCAGCGTTTGAAGCAGTCGGTGATCGTGGAGAACAAGCCCGGCGCGGGCGGCACCATCGGCGCCATGACCGTGGCCTCGGCGCCCGCCGATGGCCACACCTTCCTGTACGACGCCACGGCTTTCGCGGTCAATCCCTCGCTCTACCCCAAGCTCGGCTTCAGCTATGGCAAGGACTTCGTGCCCATCGCGATGGTGGCGCGCATCCCGACCCTGCTGGTGGTACCGGCCAACTCGCGCTTCAACAGCGTGGCCGAGCTGGTGACGTACGCCAAAGCCAACCCGGGCAAGCTGTCCTACGCCTCGGCGGGCAACGGTGGCGCCGCGCACCTGAGCGGCGAACTCTTCAAGCAAGGCCATGGCCTGGCCATCGTGCACATTCCCTACCGCGGTGGCGCCCCGGCGCTCACCGATCTGTCGGGCGGCACGGTGGATCTGATGTTCAGCGCCGTGACCGCGTCGGGCCCGCTGGTGAAGGCGGGGCGGATCAAGGCGCTGGCCACCGCTTACGACAGCCGCCTGGAGGGCATGCCCGAGACGCCGACCATCGCCGAGACCGGCCTCAAGGGCTTCAGTGCCTACGAATGGAACGGCATCTTCGCGCCCGCCGGCACGCCGCCCGACATCGTCAGACGCATGGAAACCGAGATGCGCGAGGTGTTGTCATCGCCCGCCATGCGCGAACGGCTGCAGGGCCAGGGGGCGCTGCCCGCGAGCGGTGGCGCGAAGGAACTCGACGACTTCGTGGCCGCAGAAACCGCCAAGTGGGCGCGTGTGATCAAGGCCGCCCGCATCACCATCGACTGAACAGGAGACACCCCATGAACACCCGACACCTCTTGGCCATTGCCTTGATGCTGGCCGCCTCGGCCACCCACGCCCAGGACTGGCCGACCAAGACCGTGCGGATCATCGTGCCCTACGCACCCGGTGGTGCGGTGGATGCCGTGACGCGCAAGATGGCCGCCAAGCTGCAGGAGCAGACCGGGCAGAGCTTCATCGTCGACAACCGGCCCGGCGCCACAGGCACCATCGGCGTGTCCGCGGCCGCACGCTCGGCGCCCGACGGCTACACCCTGGTGGCCAACGACACCACCTTTGCGCTGCTGCCGCACATCTTCAAGAAGCTGCCCTTCGACCACGACAAGGACCTCGAGCCCGTGGGCGCCTTCGTGTTCGCGCCCATGGCGGTCGCGGTGCGCGCCGAGTCGCCGTACAAGTCGCTCGACGAGATGCTGCGTGCCGCCAAGGCCGAACCGAACAAGCTGAGCTATGGCACGGGCGGCCCCGGCACCATGCCGCACTTCGCCAGCGAAGCCCTGGGCATCGCCACCGGTGCGCGCTTCCTGCACGTGCCGTTCAAGGGCGCGGGCGAGGCGACGCAGGCGCTGCTCAGCGCCACCATCGACTACCAGATCGCGTCCACGCCCGGCGTCATCGGCCCGGTCAAGGGCAACCGCATCCGCCTGCTCGCCATCAGCGGCGACAAGCGCCTGCCGGCGCTGCCGCAGGTGCCGACGTTTGCCGAGGCGGGCGTGAAGGACTTCGGTGTCATCAACTTCACCGGCCTGTGGGCGCCCAAAGGCACGCCGCAGGACGTGATGGACCGGTTGCAGAAGGAGATCGCCACCGCCATGGCCTCGGCCGACATGAAGGCCTATGCCGAAGGCATTGCGGCCGAGCCCGGCCACTGGGACGCGGCCACCTTCGCGCGCAACCTCAAGGACCGCACGGCGTATTGGGGCAAGATCGCGGCCCATTCCGCGTTCGAGAAGCAGTAAGAAGCCATGTTCCTGCCGCACCCCCCCGCCTTGCGCGACGCCGAGGTCTTCACCCGACTGCCGGACAGCTTCCGGCGCCCGGACAGCCGCTCGAGCTGGGGCGAGGCGAACCGCCCGGGGCAGGTGACCGACAGCTTCCTGGAAGGGCCGGTGTTCGATGCGGCAGGCAATCTGTACGTGACCGACATCCCGTTCGGCCGCATCTTCCGTGTCGACGCGAGCGGCGCCTGGTCGCTGGTGGCGGAATACGACGGCGAGCCCAACGGCATGAAGTTTCTCAACGAGCGGGAGCTGCTCATCGCCGACTACCGCAACGGGCTCATGGCGTGCGAACTCGCCAGCGGCGCCGTGAGGCCCTACCTGGAGCGCCGAAACAGCGAGCGCTTCAAGGGCATCAACGACCTGGTCTTCGACACCCGGGGCAACCTGTACTTCAGCGACCAGGGCCAGACCGGCCTGCACGACCCGACCGGGCGTCTGTACCGCCTCCGGCCCGATGGGCGGCTCGACCTGCTGCTGTCCAACGTGCCCAGCCCCAACGGTGTGGCGCTGTCGCCCGACGAGCGCGTGCTGTACCTGGGCGTGACGCGGGGCAACGCGGTGTGGCGCGTGCCCTTGCTCGAGGACGGCAGCGTGTCCAAGGTCAGCGCCTTCTTCACTTCGTACGGGCCCAGCGGGCCGGACGGCCTGGCGGTCGACGCATTGGGCCGCGTGATCGTGGCGAACCCGGGCCTGGGTTACGCCTGGGTGCTGAATGCGCGCGCCGAGCCGGTGGAAGTGATCCGCAGCCCGGCGGGCGCGTCGCTGACGAACGTGGCCTTTGGCGGGCCCGAGCGCAAGACCTTGTACTGCACGGAATCGGTGAGCGGTTCGGTGCTGCGCGTGGCCATGTCGGCACCGGGCCTGCCGCTCGCGCGCGGGTCACAAATGCTTGCATCCCCGGGCGGCGATGGGGCCTAGCATGGACCGATGGTCCGTTTTCCCCTCCCAGGTCTGAGCCACGCCCTCGTTGCGCTGGGGCTGTGCGGCGCGCTGTGGTCCTGCGGGGGCGGCGGCGGTGGGGACTCCGGTGAGCCGGGTGGTGGCGGTGGAAGCCAGCCTCCGGGCTCGGGCAACACACCGGCCTTCATTCCCACCACCACGCCGGTCACCGTGACCGAAGTGGCCGCGGGCCTGTCCAATCCCTGGGGCCTGGCCTTCCTGCCCGATGGCCGCATGCTGATCACGGGACGCACGGGGCAGTTGTGGCTGCTGTCGGCCGACGGGTCCACGCGCCAGTCCATCTCGGGTCTGCCCTCGGGTCTGAGCACGGGCGGGCAGGGCGGCCTGCTCGACGTCGCCCTCGACCCGTCCTTCGCGGCCAACCGGCGCGTCTACTTCACGTTTTCCGAGGTCGATCCCGGCAACGCCTCCATCAACGGCACCGCGGTGGCGCGCGCCGAACTCGACACCGGCTCATCGAGCCTGGTCGGCCTCACGGTGATCTACCGCCAACTGCCCAAGGTGGCCAGCAGCGGCCACTTCGGCTCGCGGCTGGTGTTCGACAACAGCGGCCACTTGTTCGTCACGCTGGGCGACCGCCAGAACGCCGACCAGGCCCCGTTCGCGCAGGACCTTTCACGGGGCAACGGCAAGGTGGCGCGCATCGAGACCGACGGCGATCCCGCGCCGGGCAACCCCTTCGCGGCGATCGGCCCGCAGGCGCACTTCTGGAGCTACGGACACCGCAACCCGCAAGGCGCCGCCCTTCATCCGGGCACGGGCGAGCTGTGGATCAGCGAGCACGGACCGCAGGGCGGCGACGAGATCAACCGAGTGCTCGCGGGTCTCAACTACGGTTGGCCCGTCATCAGCCACGGCCAGCAGTACGGCACCACCACCCAGTGGGGCGAGGGCACGGCCAAGGCCGGCATGGAGCAACCGGTGTCGGTGTGGGAAACGCGCGATGGCACGCCCTGGACGTCCGGTCAGAAGAGCTCCACCGCGCCCGCCGGCATGACCTTCTTCACCGGCAGCGGGCCCGCGCATTGGCAGGGCAGCCTGTTCGTTGGCGCGCTGGCGGGCCAGGCCCTGTGGCGCCTGCAGCTTGACGGCAACACGGTGGTGGGCCGCGAGCGCTTCCTGGCCTCCCTGGGCGAACGCATCCGCGACGTGCAGCAGGGCCCGGACGGGCGCCTGTACCTGCTGACCGACAGCGGGCGGCTGCTGCGCGTGAACGCGTGAGCGCCGCCCACCGGTCTTACTGCTTGCTCTTCTTGAACTCGATGTCGTCCGCGTACAGGCGGCCATCGCGGCGCTCGATGTCCACTTCCACGTAGTGGCCCTCGCGCAGGTCTTCGAAGCGCTTGTAGTCGTTCTCGTAGTCCGTCTTGTCGGTGACGTAGATCACCTCGCTGGCGATGGTGAAGCTGCGCGCGGTCTTGTCGATGGACTGGATGCGACCCTTCATGTCTTCCGCATGCGCGGCGCCCACGCCCAGGGCCAGGGCCGAGGCCAGCAGGAAGGCGTGCGTGCGGAACTTGTGGTGGGTGGACATGGTGAACCTCCTAAGTGATGGTGCGCTCATGAATCGAGCTGCACGCATCGTGCCGCCATTTGCGGCGGTTCTGCCGTGTCCGTCCGTAAACGAGGCCTTGTCCTACAGGGCCGGGTTCACGCGGCCGACTTGGCCTTGGGCACGCGTCCGAGCAGGTAGAACTCGGGGTTGGGCGCCATGCCCGTGACGTTGGCCATGCGGTTCGAGAGGCCGAAGAAGGCGGTGATGGCGGTGATGTCCCAGATGTCCTCGTCGTCGAAGCCGTGCGCGTGCAGGGCGTCCATGTCGGCGTCGTCCACCTCGTTGGAACGCAGGCAGACCTTCATCGCGAAGTCGAGCATCGCGCGCTGGCGCGGCGTGATGTCGGCCTTGCGGTGGTTCACCGCCACCTGGTCGGCCACGAGCGGCTTCTTCTCGTAGATGCGCAGGATGGCGCCGTGCGCCACCACGCAGTAAAGGCAGCCGTTGGCCGCGCTGGTGGCGGTGACGATCATCTCGCGCTCGCCCTTGGTGAGGCTGCCCGTCTCCTTGAGCATCAGCGCGTCGTGGTACGCGAAGAAGGCGCGCCACTCGGCGGGCCGGCGCGCCAGCGCGAGAAACACATTGGGGATGAAGCCGGACTTCTCCTGCACCTCGCGGATGCGGGCCTGGATGTCCTCGGGCAGGGTGTTGAGGTCGGGCAGGGGGTAGCGGTTTTTCTGGGGCATGGTGTGTCTCCTGGTCATGGGGTTCGGCCAGCGCCGAGTATCGGCGAGGCCTGCGGTATCGTTGCGCTCGTCATCGAACCACATGCCGCGAGGCCCTCTCCATGAACCTGCCCGACGACCCCGAATTCCAGCGTGGCCTGGCCATGCGCACGCAAGTGATGGGCGACGACTTCGTCGCCAAGGCCTTCGGCGGCATGACGCCGTTCACCGAGCCCATGCAGCACCACATCACGCGCCGGGCCTGGGGCGACGTGTGGCAGCGCGGCGTGCTGGACCTCAAGACGCGCAGCCTCATCACCGTGGCCATGCTGGCCGCACTGGGCAAGCAGCACGAGCTGAAAGGGCACGTACGTGGTGCGCTCAACAACGGCGCCACGGCCCAGGAATTGCAAGAGGTGCTGCTGCACGCAGCGGCCTACTGCGGCATTCCCACCGCCGTGGAGGCCTTCCGCACCGCCGCCAGCGTCGTCGATGGCGAAGGCGCCTGACCCATCACCCGTTTTTTCTTCTGGAGGACCCACCGCATGAACCCCATCCTGTCCCGCCGCGCGGCCATCGCCGCCACCCTGGCCCTGGCCGCCGGCTTCGCGCACGCGCAGTCCAATGTCCGCATCCTGGTGGGTTTCCCGCCCGGTGGCGGTACCGACGCCATCGCGCGCATCCTGGCCGAGAAGCTGCACACCGAACTGGGCACCTCCGTGGTGGTGGAGAACAAGCCCGGCGCGGGCGGCCAGCTCGCGGGCCAGGCCCTGAAGGCCGCGCCGGCCGATGGCAGCACGGTCTTCCTGAGCCACGACCACAGCGTGAGCATCCTGCCGCTGACCATGAAGAACCCGGGCTTCGATCCGTCGAAGGACTTCGTGCCCGTGGCCGGCTTCGCCACCTTCGTGAACGCCGTGGCGCTGTCCGGCGGCACGCCCGCGCGCGACTTCAAGACCTGGATCGACAGCGTGAAGGCCGCCGGCGGCAAGAGCACTGTGGGCATTCCCGCGCCAGCCTCCACGCCGCAGTTCGCGGTGCAGGTCATCGGCAAGCAATACGGCCTGGACCTGGTGGCCGCGCCCTACCGCGGCAGTGCGCCCATGATGGGCGACATGCTGGGCAACCAGATCCCGGCCGGCGTGGGATCGGTGCCCGACTTCATCGAGAACCACAAGGCCGGCAAGCTGCGCGTGGTGGCCGTGATGGGCACCCAGCGCCAGGCCGCACTGCCCGAGGTGCCGACCTTCAGCGAGCTCGGCATCAAGGGATTCGAAGACGTGCCGTACTACGGCATCTTCGCGCCCGCCGGCACGCCGGCGGCGGCGGTGGACAAACTCGGCGCGGCGGTGCAGAAGGTGATCGCCATGCCCGACGTGCGCGACAAGCTCTCGGCCATGGGGCTGACGGTGGGTTACATGAGCGGCGCGGAACTGGGCAAGCGCGAGAGTGCGTACCGCGAGGTCTGGGCCCGCATCATCAAGGACAGCGGGTACCAGCCGCAGTGAGGCGGAGGCTCAGAGCCTGTCCACCACCCGCGCCAGCGCCGCGCGCCGGTGCACGCCCAGCTTCTCGAACACGCGCTGCAGGTAGGTGCGCACGCTGGGCAGGCCGATGCCCAGCTCGCGCGCGATTTCCTTGTCGGTGAGGCCCTGGCCCACGCAGCGCGCCACGGCGGTCTCGCGCGGGCTCAGCAGGGCCAGCGCGGCGTCGCTCACGGCGGGGTCGGGCCGGCGCGCGTCGCGCGCGCGGCGCAGCGCGGCCGAGAAGGCCGGCTCGATGAACTGCAGCAGCTCGCGCTCGTGCGCGCCGAACTCGCGGCCCTGGCGGCCGCGCCAGATGCGCAGGTCGCCCAGCGCCTTGCCGCCGTCGAACGCGTGCAGGTTGATGCCCCAGTGCAGGCCGTCGCGCGCGAGGAAGTCGTTGAAGAACTCGCAGCGCAGCAGCTCGGCGCGCGGCATCACCTCGCTCACCAGCGTGGCCTGGCGGCGCTGCTGCAGGCGGAAGGTGATCGGGTCGCGGAACTGGTACCAGGCGTCGTAGCGGTCCAGGTTGGCCGGGTCCATGTTGATGGCCAGGCCGTGGTCGAAGCGGTTGGCGGCTTCGTCCCACACGTAGGACGCGAAGTGCTGGGCATGAAAGAGGTGCAGCAACTGCTCGCCCAGGCGCGCGCGGATGTCGCGCTCGTTCAGGTCCTGCGCCAGCAGGGCGAAGCAGGCGGCGAGCTGGCCTTGTTCGGTGGGCGAGAGGTGCATGGCGGGCGGGGAGTGGCGTGAACGTAGCGCGCGGGGCAGGGCGGGTCAATCCGGGCAAGTGAGGGGGCACGGCACAGCGGTGCAAGCGCCGTGCCGGACGGGGGGTTGTGGCGGGTCTGTCATCAATCCTCAGGACAGACGGCGGGCGCGCGCGGGCGCACAGTCGCCGGCCATGTCGTCCACTTCCGGAGCTTTTGCCATGCGCCGCTTTCCCCTGTTGTCCTCATTGGCCCTGGCCGCCGCGCTCGCCGGCTGCGCCAGCACCGGCGGCCCCGTGCCCGATCTGACGGCGCTCACCGCCAGCGAAGCCGCCGCCGCGGTGTGCAGCGGCCGCGTGAGCAGCGAGGCGCTGACCCGCGCCTACCTGGAGCGCGCCAAGGCACGCACCGCGCTCAACGCCTTCGTCACGCTCGACGAGCCCGGCGCCCTGGCGGCGGCGCGCGCGGCCGATGCCCGCCGGGCGAGTGGCGCGCCCTGCCTGCCGCTGCAGGGCGTACCCATCGTGGTGAAGGACAACATCGAGGCCGCCGGCCTGCCGGCCACGGCGGGCACGCCCGCGCTCAAGAACTTCGTGCCCAAGGCGGATGCCCCCGTGCTGGCGAAACTGCGCGAAGCCGGCGCCGTGGTGCTGGGCAAGACCAACATGCACGAACTGGCCTTCGGCATCTCGGGCTTCAACCCGGCCTACAACACCGGGCCGCAGCCGGGTGTGCGAAACGCCTACGACCCCTCCAAGATGGCGGGCGGCTCCTCATCGGGCACGGCGGTGGCCATCGGCAGCCGCATGGCACCGGCCGGGCTGGGCACGGACACCGGCGGCTCGGTGCGCCTGCCGTGCGCGCTCAACGGCTGTGCGTCCTTGCGACCCACCATGGGGCGCTATGCGCAGACCGGCATCGCACCCATCTCGCACACGCGTGACACCGCAGGGCCGATGGCGGTGTCGATGAACGACGTGGAGCTGATGGACCGCGTCATCGCGGGCGGCGCGCCGGTCGCCGCGGCCGATCTGCGTGGTGTGCGCCTGGGCCTGTCGCAGGCCTTCATGGCCAACCTGGACGCCGACACCCGCGCCGCCTTCGATGCCGCGCTGGTGCGCCTGCGCGGCGCGGGCGTGACGGTGGTGGACGTGCCCATGCCCACGCTGATGCAGCTCAACGGCATGGTGGGCTTCCCCGTGGCGATGTACGAGGCCCACGACGACATGGTGAAGTACCTGCGCGAGCGCGGCACCGGTGTGAGCCTGCAGCAGCTGGTCGCTGGCATCGCCAGCCCGGACGTGAAAGGGACGTACGAGGCCCTGGTGGTACCGCGCAAGCTGCCAGCGCCCGCGGGCCTGACCGACACCGAGCCGGTGTACCGCGCCGCGATGGCGACGCACCGGCCGGCGCTCATCAAGCTCTATGCGGACACCTTCGCGCAGCACCGCATCGACGCGCTGGTGTTCCCCACGGTGCCGCGGGTGGCAGCCGACGCGGGGCCGCAGAGCAGCAGCGTGGAGACATTCGGCCTGTTCATCCAGAACACCGACCCCGGGAGCAACGCGGGGCTGCCGGGGGTGCAGGTGCCGGTGGGCCTGGGCGCTTCTTCTCGTCTGCCGGTGGGGCTGGAGCTGGACGGGCCGGCGGGGAGCGATCGGCGGCTGGTGTCGCTGGGGATGGCGATCGAACGGCTGCTGGGGCGGGTGCCGGCGGGGCGGTGACTTTTGTCGGCCCGATTGTTGGCCGGTGTGTTTCGCTCGGGCGCCTCGCGGCCAGGACACCGACGCGCACTGTGAATTCGTCGTCAAGCAAGCGCGCAGCTTGATGACCTCAGGGCCGTTCGCCCATGCGTGTCTGCATGCGCTCCAGGGCCGCGGTCAGCGCTGGCAAGTCCTGTTCGATGAGGGTCTGGAGATTGCGGATCACCGCGTCCTGGACCAGACGCGACGCCTCGAAGTGAGCCTGCTCATCCCGGGTGTACTCGCGGATGCGCCGAATGCATTCGCGCATGTGCGCGAGAAGGATTCGGTCGCTGTCCCAATCGGGAATCACAAGGCCACCGCGTCAGCGAGCACCCGGTCGCGCAGCGCGGGGTGAAGACCGGTTTCGGTGACGATGTCCACCGGCCGTCCCAACAGGTCCTGCGCGTCCAGCAACAGGCCGCCGAGCGCAAGAGCGCTGGTCCCGGGGGCAAGA
This sequence comes from Hydrogenophaga sp., assembly GCF_011772445.1. Taxonomy (GTDB): domain Bacteria; phylum Pseudomonadota; class Gammaproteobacteria; order Burkholderiales; family Burkholderiaceae_C; genus Hydrogenophaga. The sequence goes on from NZ_WVZN01000017.1 coordinate 107,266, forward strand.
GTCACCAGCAGGTCCACGTCGCTGTCGTCGCGCGCCTGGTCTCGGGCCATGGAACCAAAGACGCGAACACTGGTGATGCCGCGGCGACGCGCCAGCGACAACAGTTGTTCGCGGTGGGATTCGATCAATGCATGCACCCGGCCAGTGTAGCGGCGGGCGTTCGGTCCGCAAAGGCGCTCGGAGCCCCGGTATCCGCGCTCAGGGCCGCCAGAGGGTTACCCCACCATCAACCGATGCACCAGGTCAGGCGTGCTGTGCGCCTGGTACTTGCGCATCAAGCGCGCCCGGTGCACCTCCACCGTGCGGTGGCTGATCGCCAGCAGCTTGCCGATCTGCTTGCTCGTGAGCCCGTCCATGATCAGCGCCGCCACCTCCCGCTCGCGCGCCGTGAGCGAGGCTCGCACCGGCCGGTGCGAACTCAGGTCCTCGAAGCTCCAGATGCCCGCCGCGTGCGGCGCGTGGCGGTCCACCGCGCGCCCCGTCACGTGGCACCAGAAGGTCTCGCCCGCCTGGCGCCCGCCCACGCGCTTCATGATGCGGTTGTCTGCATAGGTGCCGCTGCGCCCCAACAGCGGCGCCATGCGCGCGCCCAGGCGCTCGTACTCGTCGGCGCTGGGATAGAGGATCTGGAAGCTCTGCCCCACCAGCTGTTCGCGCGTGGCGCCGAACATCTCGCACAGGGCCTGGTTGCAGTCCACCATGAAGCGCTCGCGCGAGAGCGCCAGCCCCACGGGCGCCAGGTCGAAGGCCAGCCGGTAATCGATGTCCATCATGGTTGCCCTTTACGAAATACTACGTAAGCCGCTACGTAGTATCGTTGCGGTTTTCCGCATCCCCAGCAAGCAAGACCTTCCGGAGGCAATCCCCGTGAACAAGATCTACCCCAGCGCGGCCGCCGCGCTCCAGGGCGTGGTCGCCGATGGCCAGCTCATGGCCGTGGGCGGTTTCGGCCTGTGTGGCATCCCCGAAGCCCTCATCGACGCCCTGCGCGACAGCGGCGTCAAGAACCTCACCGTCATCTCCAACAACGCGGGCGTGGACGGCTTCGGCCTGGGCAAGCTGCTCGACACGCGCCAGATCAAAAAGATGATCAGCAGCTACGTGGGCGAGAACAAGGAGTTCGAGCGCCAGTACCTGGCCGGTGAACTCGAACTCGAATTCACGCCCCAGGGCACGCTGGCCGAGAAGCTGCGCGCCGGCGGCGCGGGCATCCCTGCCTTCTTCACCAAGACCGGCGTGGGCACCCTGGTGGCCGAGGGCAAGGAATTGCGCGAGTTCGATGGCGAGACCTACGTGATGGAGCGCTCGCTGGTGCCCGCCGTGTCGCTGGTGAAGGCGCACCGCGCCGACAAGAGCGGCAACCTGCAGTTCCGCTACACCGCGCGCAACTTCAACCCCGCCGTGGCCATGGCGGGCAAGGTCTGCGTCGTCGAGGTGGAAGAGATCGTCGAGACCGGCGACATCCACCCCGACCAGATCCACCTGCCGGGCATCTACGTGCACCGCATCGTGCACAACGCGAGCCCGGAGAAGCGCATCGAGAAGCGAACCATCACCGAGAAAGCGGGAGGTTGATATGCCCTGGACCCAAGACCAGATGGCCGCGCGCGCGGCGCAAGAGCTCGAGGACGGCTTTTACGTTAACCTCGGCATCGGCATCCCCACCCTGGTGGCCAACCACACCGGCACCAAAGAGGTGTGGCTGCAGAGCGAGAACGGCATGCTGGGCATCGGCCCCTTCCCGACGGAGGACGAGGTCGACGCCGACCTCATCAACGCCGGCAAGCAGACGGTGACCACCATCAAGGGCTCGTCGATCTTCGGCAGCCACGACAGCTTCGCCATGATCCGCGGCGGCAAGATCGACCTGTCCATCCTGGGCGCCATGCAGGTGAGCGAGAAGGGCGACCTCGCCAACTGGATGATCCCGGGCAAGATGGTCAAGGGCATGGGCGGCGCCATGGACCTCGTGGCCGGCGTGCCGCGCGTCATCGTGCTGATGGAGCACGTGGCGAAGAAGAAGGACGGCACCGAAGACCTGAAGATCCTGCCCAAGTGCACGCTGCCGCTCACGGGCGTGGGCGTGGTGGACCGCATCATCACCGACCTGGGCGTGATGGACGTGACGCCGCAGGGCTTGAAGCTCGTGGAGCTGGCGCCCGGCGTCACGCGCGAGTTCATCCAGTCCAAGACCGGCGTGACCCTGGTCTGATACCGGTGGCGGGTATACTGCCGCCCGCACCCGTCATTGGGGAGTAGCCGTCCGGCGCCATGCGCCGGGGTTCGCGTCAACACACTTGGCCCGCAGGCCATGGCGCGAACAGCCTTCCAGCCTGGCAAGACCTTTGACCGCACCGCCTCCGCACGCGCCGGGGAGGCGCTGCGGTCTTTGGTTTTTTTACGCCGGCCGTTGGAGTTCTCCTTGGAAGCCTTCCTCCTGTCCACCGGCATCGTCGCGCTCGCCGAAATGGGCGACAAGACGCAATTGCTCTCGCTGGTGCTCGCCGCGCGATTCAAGCGCCCCTGGCCCATCGTCGCGGGCATCCTCGTCGCCACCTTGCTCAACCACGCGCTCGCGGGCGCGGCCGGGGCGTGGATCATGGCCGCGGTGGGCCCCACGGTGATGCGCTGGGTTCTGGGCCTGTCCTTCGTCGCCATGGCGGTGTGGATGCTGATCCCCGACAAGCTCGATGCGGATGAGGTGAAGGCTTCTCGCGGACTGGGTGTGTTCGCTGCCACCACCTGGGCCTTCTTTCTGGCGGAGATGGGCGACAAGACGCAGATCGCGACCATCGCGCTGGGTGCGCAGTACGAGCCGCTGTTCGCCGTGGTGATCGGCACCACGCTGGGCATGATGATCGCGAACGCGCCGGTGGTGTTCTTCGGCGACGCGATCACGCGGCGCGTGCCGATCAAGGTGGTGCACGCGGTCGCGGCGCTGATCTTCGCGGCGCTGGGCGTGTTCGCGCTGTGGGGCGCGAACACGCTGCTGGGGGCTCAGTAGAGGTAGACGGCGCCGCTGTTGCTGAGGCTGTTGTCGGCCTGGTTGCCGTTGATGCCGGTGGCGTTGCTGTCTTCCTGGATCGAGCCGACGGCCAGGGTGAGCGCCTTGCCTTCGCCGCCGAGTGCCAGGCCGCCCACACCGTAGAAGTCGAGGCCCTGGCCGCCACCGAACCGGTCATCCGCGTCCGTGTTGGGGGCTTTCACGTAGGCCCGCTGTGCCCAGTTGCCGCCGCTGCGGACGAAGACATACACGGCGCCGCTGTCCGGTGCGCTGCTGTCGGCCTGATTGCCGTTGATGCCGATGGCACCGCTGCGCTCGAAGGGGGCGCCCACGGCCAGCGTAAGGCCGTCGGGTGACAGGGCCATGCCGGCGCCGAATCGATTGCTGAGAGGATTGGATGCCTTCAGAGAGGCCTGCTGCGTCCAGTCGCTGCCGCTGCGCGTGAACACATAGACGGCACCGGTGAGGATCTGTTCGGCATAGGCCGATGCAGCCAGTGTGTTGCCATCGGCGGACAGGGCGACGACCCCTCCGAAGGCATCGCCTGCGGCGGTGTTGGAGGCCTTCAGATAGGCCTGCTGGCTCCAGGTGCCGCTGCTGCGCGTGAAGACATAGGCGGCACCGCTGTCGGTGGCGCTGTTGTCGACCTGATTGCCGCCGGCCGTGCCGGTGACGTTGCTGTCCTCGCGGTCGGCGCCCACGACCAGGGTGCTGCCGTCGGCGGCGAGGGCGACGGATCGGCCGAAGACGTCGCCCGCTCCCGTGTTGGACGCTTTGACATAGGCTTGCTGCGCCCAGGCGCTGCCGTCGTGCGAGAACACGTAGACGGCGCCGCTGTCGGTGGCGCTGTTGTCGGCCTGACTGCCGCCGATGCCCATGGCGTTGCTGTCTTCACCGATGGCGCCCACCGCCAGGGTGGTGCCGTTGGCCGACAGCGCCAGGCTGTGGCCAAACCCATCGTCCGCACCGGAGTTGCTGGCTTTCACATACGCTTCCTGGGCCCAGCTTGTGCCCTGGCGCCTGAATACATAGACCGCCCCGCTTTCGTGCAGGGAGTTGTCGGCCGGGTCGATGCTGTTGACGCCGTTGGCCTCGCTGTCTTCGCCCTTGGCGCCGACCGCCAGCACGTCGCCGTTGCCCGACAGGGCCACCGCGAAGCTGCCGAATCCATCGCCCGCTTCGGTGTTGGCGCCGGTCACCAGGGCTTGCTGTACCCAGGCGCCACCATGGCGCGCAAACACGTGGACCGCGTCCCTGTTGTTGCCAATGGCCATCGTCTGGCCATCGCGCGAAAGCGCCACGCTGAGGCCGAAGCGGCCGTTCTCTGTTTGGCTGGATGACTTTACATAGCCCGTGGCCGCCGCCAGGTTGCCCGACACGCCGACAGCCGCCGAGTCCGCGCAGCCGCGGCATTGCAGGCCTGCAGCACGTAGCGCGCGTTCACACGCGCCGGCAGGAACACCGCGTGGTCGTAGGTGCTGGTGTCGGCGGGCAGGTCGCCATCTGGCACGGGCTGGTAGCCCGAGCCGCCATCCGGGTCCTCCAGCAGCACGTAGCGCGTGGCGCCGCTCACCGGCGCCCAGCTGAAATGGAAGGTCTTGGTGCTCTGTGGTGTCAGGCTCAGCGTGGGGGCCGATGGTGTGTCGGCACCGCCACCACCGCCTCCACCACCACCGCCTCCGCCTCCACCACCGCCGCCTCCACTACCGCCGCCGCCGCAGGCGATCAGTGCACAGGCGCTTACGCCCAGCGCGGCGATGGCCGCATAACGCTTGATCTTGAATATGTTCATGTCAGTGTTTCGCTGAAGAAGAAGGGAGGGCGAACCATTGAATGCGAGGGCCAGACAGGCCACCATTCGCCGGACTGCCTAACGGCCACATGCAGCTGGCCTAGCAATTTGGCCGTAGGGCATTGCATTGGTGGTCAGGGGGGTATGCGAGACCCAAGGTGCGCCTCGTCCCTCATCGCCGCACTCGACCGTGCCGACGCCGACGCACCCGTGTCCCGCTGGCGTCGGGCGCCGACGTGGCAAGCGGCGCAAGCGCTCAGTCGTCGAACGCGCGCGGTCCGAGCTGCGCCACCACGTGGTTGATGAAGCAACTGATGCGCGAGGCCAGGGCCGTGTTGCGGTAGTACACGGCGTTGATCGGCTGGCGCACGTCCAGCGTCTGGCGCGCGAACAGGGGCACCAGCCGGCCGGCCTGCCGGTCCTCGCGCGTCATGAAGTCGGACAGGCAGACGATGCCGGCGTCCGCCAGCGCCAGCTGCCGCAGGGTCTCGCCGCTGGATGAGGCGATGCTCGGGCGGATGTGCAGGGTGTTGCCGTCGGCGTCGCGCAGCGGCCAGTCGTTCAGCGTCTCGGGCTGTGTGAAGCCCAGCAGCGAGTGGCGCGCGAGCTGCGACACCTTGGTGGGCGTGCCGTGCCGCTTCAGGTAGCCCGAGCTGGCCAGCACGCGCAGGCGACTGGTGCCAATGGGCCGCGCGCGCAGCGTCGAGTCCTTCAAGGTCCCGATGCGAAAGGCCAGGTCGGTGCGCTTCTCGATCAGGTCAATGAAGCCTTCGTTGCTGTGCAGCTCCAGTGACACCTGCGGGTGGCGTTCGCGGAAGCCGCCCGCCAGTGGGGCGATGACGTGCAGCATGAAGGGCGTGGACGCGTCCACGCGCAGGCGGCCCGAGGGCTGTTCCAGGCGTGCAGCCATCTGTTCCTCGGCCTCGTCCACGGAGGCGAGGATGGCGCGCGCGTGCTGCAGGAAGGCCTCGCCTTCTTCGGTGAGCTCCAGGCGCCGTGTGGTCCGCCGCAGCAGGGTGGCGGCGAGCTTGCGCTCGAGCCGGCCCAGTGCGCGGCTCACGCCCGAGACGGTCTGGCCCAACTGCTCGGCGGCGGCGGTGATGGAGCCGGTGTCCACCACGCGGGTGAAGGCCTGCATTTCGTCCAGGGTGGTTTTCATTATTGATTCCGGATCAATATTATTTGGCTTATAGACGGCTTTTTATGCAAGCGCAAACGGACGAGACTGCGCGCCATTCCTCACCCCCAACGCGGAGCCGCCATGCCCCTTGCCTTGCTGGCGCTGACCATCAGCGCCTTCGCCATCGGAACCACCGAATTCGTCATCGTCGGGCTGATCCCGACCATCGCCGCCGACCTCGGCGTGAGCGTGCCCTCGGCCGGTCTGCTCGTCAGTCTCTATGCCCTGGGCGTGGCGGTGGGCGCGCCGGTGCTCACCGCGCTCACCGGGCGCCTGCCCCGCAAGGCCTTGCTGGTCGGCCTGATGGCGCTGTTCACCCTGGGCAACCTGATCGCCTGGCAGGCGCCGGGCTACGGAACGCTGGTGGTGGCGCGCATGCTCACGGGGCTCACGCACGGCGTGTTCTTCTCGGTGGGTTCCATCATCGCCACCAACCTGGTGGCGCGCGAGAAGGCGGCCAGCGCCATCGCCACCATGTTCAGCGGCCTCACGGTGGCTTTCGTCACCGGCGTGCCACTGGGCACCTTCATCGGCCAGCGCTTCGGCTGGAACGCCACCTTTCTCGTGGTCTCGCTCTTCGGCCTGGTGGCGCTGATCGGGGCGCTGGCCTTCGTTCCGCGCGGCATCGAGCAGGCCCCGCCCGCGCCGCTGCGCCGTCAGGCCCGTGTGCTGCTGCAGCCGCGCCTGCTGCTGGTCTATGCGATGACGGCCGTGGGCTACGGCGGTTCGATGATCGCCTTCACTTTCCTGGCGCCCATCCTGCAGGACATCGCCGGCTTCAGCCCGAACCTGGTGGGCGTGTTGCTGCTGCTCTATGGCGTGTCAGTGGCCGTCGGCAATGTGTGGGGCGGCCGCCTGGCGGACCGCGCCGGGCCGGTGAGTGCGCTCAAGACCATCTTCCTGCTGCTGGCCGCCGTGCTGCTGGTGCTCAACTTCACTGCGCCGCACCCCTGGCTGGTGGCGCTGACGGTGCTGGCCTGGGGCGGTGTGGCCTTCGGCAATGTGCCGGGGCTTCAGGTGTACGTTGTGCAGCAGGCGCGGCGTTTTGCGCCCGAGGCGGTGGACGTGGCTTCGGGCTTCAACATCGCGGCCTTCAACCTGGGCATCGCGGGCGGCGCCTGGGCCGGCGGTCAGGTGATCGCGCACCTGGGGCTGGCGCACACGCCCTGGATCGCGGCGCTCGTGACCTTGGCGGCCTATGGGCTGACGGTGCTCAGCGGACGCTTGGACCGCCGTTTGCCCCACACGCAGGCCGCCTGTGCCTGAACCGGTTTTCACAAGGACATCGCCATGAACATCCCAACCTTCGGCCTTGGCACTTTCCGTCTCAAGGGTCAGACCGTCATCGACTCCGTGCGCCAGGCGCTGGAACTCGGCTACCGCGCCATCGACACCGCGCAGATCTACGGCAACGAGGCCGAGGTCGGCCAGGCCATCGCCGACAGCGGCGTGCCGCGCGAGCAGGTCTTCATCACCACCAAGATCTGGGTGGACCACGCCGCGAAGGACCAGTTGGCGCCCAGCCTGCGCGAGAGCCTGCGCAAGCTGCGCACCGAGCGGGTCGACCTGACGCTCATCCATTGGCCGGCTCCGGGCAGTGGCGTGCCGTTGGAAGACACGCTGCAGGCCCTGGCCGACGCGAAAGCGCAGGGGCTCACGCGCCTGATCGGCGTCTCCAACTTCAACATCGCGCTGACGCAGCAGGCCATCGAACGGCTGGGCGCTGACGCCATCGCCACCAACCAGGTCGAGCTGAGCCCCTACCTGCAGAACCGCGCCCTGGCCAGCTTCCTGCACTCGCAAGGCATCACGCCCACCTCGTACATGACCCTGGCCTACGGCAAGGTGCTCAAGGACCCGGTGATCGCCGCCATCGCCGCGAAGCACGGCGCCACGCCCGCGCAGGTGGCCCTGGCCTGGGCGCTGCGCCTGGGTTACGCGGTGATTCCCTCGTCCACGAAGCGCGAGCACCTGGCCAGCAACCTGCTGGCACAGCAACTGCGGCTGGACGACGACGACATGGCGCGCATCGTGGCGCTGGAGCGCAATGGGCGCGAGGTGAACCCGCAAGGGCTGGCGCCCGCGTGGGATTGAGGGGCGCGCCGCCGGGGCCTGGCCCGGCGGGGCCTCAGCCGCAGGCGGCGCGAACGATCTTGCCGGACTTGGTGTCGGTCTCGATGGTGACCCGCTCCTGGCGGAAGTCCATCGTCACGGCCTGGCCGGGCTGGATCTGCCGCACGAGGGTGGCGCCAGTGAGCCGGCGGGCATCGGCGTCGCTGACGGCGGGCTTGCCGACGAGGGCTTGCGCGGCGTCGGGGCGGCACAGGCTGGCGGGGCCGCCCGGCGCGGGTTGGGCCGGGCTCTGGCAGGCCGCGAGGCCCATGCAGAGCAAGGCGGCGGCGCCGGCGGCGAGGGATGTCGGTTTCATTGGGGTGCCCTCCCTGGTGAGGTGTGGGCGAACGTCAACGGTCGTGGGGGCCGGCGTTCGCGCGCGGAGGCGGTGGAGCGGGTGAAGGGAATCGAACCCTCGTATGAAGCTTGGGAAGCTGCCGTTCTACCATTGAACTACACCCGCAGCAGGGGCGGATTCTAGCGTCTCGCGCTCAGTCCGCCCCGGTCGCGATCGGGGCGCCCGGGCGGGCGCACCACTCGCTCCACGAGCCCGGGTACAGCGCGGCGCCGCCCAGGCCCGCCACGGCCATGGCCAGCAGGTTGTGGCAGGCGCTGACACCCGATCCGCACTGGTTCACGATGGCCTCGGGCGAGCGGCCATCGAGCAGGGCCTCGAACTCGGCGCGCAGCTGCGCGGCGGGTTTGAATCGGCCGTCGGCTTGCAGGTTGTCGCGAAACAGGCGGTTGCGCGCGCCAGGGATGTGCCCGCCCACCGGATCCACGGTTTCGTTCTCGCCACGGAAGCGGTCGGGCGCGCGCGCGTCCAGCACCAGCCAGCGCGGCGCGTCGATGTTGGCGCGCAGCTGCTCGTAGCTGACGGTCTTCTCCAGCGAGGGGCGAGCCTTCAGCGGCGCAGGCCTGGGGCGGGGCGGTGCTTCGGTGCTCACGGCTTGCCCGGCCGCCTTCCATGCACCCAGGCCGCCATCGAGCACAGCCACGGCTTCATGGCCGATCCAGCGCAGCGTCCACCACAGGCGCGCGGCGTACACGCCAGCGCTGCCGTCGTACGCCACAACCCGGGTGTCGGTGCCGATGCCCAGCGCGCTCATGGCCTGCATGAACAGCAGTGGGTCGGGCAAGGGGTTGCGTCCGTTGTCGCCGCTGCGCGGGCCGGACAGGGTGTGGTGCATGTGCACGTGGTGCGCGCCGGGGATGTGGCCGGCTTCGTAGGCGCGCACGCCGGCGTCGGCGTCGCCGAGTTCGCTGCTGCAGTCGAGCACGACCGGGGGTTGCGGAGAACGCAGGGCCTGGGCGAGCTCGCTGGCGCTGATGAGGGTGCTGGGGTTCATGGAGAGAAGGGGTTCAGGCCTTGTGGCCGCTGAGTTGGCTGCCCGCATCGCGCGGCAGGTGCCGGCAGGCGGGCGTGGCCAGGGCGCCGATGAAGGCCAGGACGAGAAAGGCGATGCCGTAGTCCAGCGGCGCGGCCTCGGCCCGGCCGGCGGCGCGCGCCGCGAGCGTGACCACCACCGAAGACAGCGAAATGCCGACCATGATGGCGAGCTGCCACACCATGGTGTTGAGCGTGGTGGCTGCACCGATGCGCTGCGCCGGCAACTCGGCGTAGGCGATGGCCGCGACGGCGTTGAACTGCACCGCGCGGAAGAAACCCGCGATGGACACGGCCAGCGCGATGGCGCCCAGGCCCCAGTGGTCGCGGAACAGCGCGCACACCACCAGCCCGGCCACGCACAGCGAGCCGTTGACCAGCATCACGCGGCGAAAGCCCCAGCGGCGCAGCATGGGCGTGGTCTGGGTCTTGGTGAGCATGGACACCACGCCGCTGGCCAGCAGCACCAGGCCGCTTTGCACCGGCGTGTAGCCCAGGCCCAGTTGCAGCATCAGCGGCAGCAGGAAGGGCAGGGCGCCGTAGCCCACGCGCAGCAGCGAGCCCGACCAGAAGGAGGCCGCGAAGGTCGGCACGCGCAGCAGCGACCAATCCAGCATGGGCAGGCGCGCGCGGCGGCTGCGCTGCCAGTAGGCCAGCACCAGCAGCGCCATCGGCACCAGCCAGACGACGAGGTCCTGGCGCCCTTCGCGCACGCCCTCCAGCAGCACCACCACGATGGCCAGCGCGCCACCCAGCAGCAGCCAGGACAGCGCGTCGAAGCGGCCGTCGGCGCTCTGGCGGATCTGCGGGAAGGCGCGCAGCGAGCCCAGCAGGCACAGCAGCGCGATGGGCACGTTGATGAGGAAGATCCAGTGCCACGACAGCCAGGTGGTGAGCAGGCCGCCCAGCGGCGGGCCCAGCATGGGGCCGGCCATGGCGAGCGTGATCATCCAGGCCAGCGCGTTCACCAGTTGCGGCTTGGGCGTGACGTGCACGATGGACGTGCGGCCCACGGGCACCATCAGCGCGGCCGAGGCACCCTGGATGGCGCGCGCCGCCACCAGCATGGGCAGGCTGGTGGACAGCGCGCACATCAGCGAGCTGAGCGCGAAGACGGCCAGCGCGGCCTGGAATACCGTGCGCGTGCCGAAGCGCGAGGCCAGCCAGTCGCCCGTGGGGATGAAGACCACGCTGCACAGCAGGTAGACCGTCATCGTGAGGTTCAGGCTGAGCGGGTCCACCCCCAGGCTGGCCGCGATGTCCGGGATGGCCGGCGCGATGATGGTCGAGTCCAGCTGCTCCATGAAAAAGGCCAGCCCCACGGTGAGGGGGAGCAGGCGCTGGGGCGGGTGGACCATGCAGCGAGCTTACTGCGTGACCTGGATGCCGCTGGTCTTGACGAATTCCGACCACTTGCGCGCGTCGTCCGCCACCTGCCTGCCGAACTCGGCCGGTGAGTTGCCGCCGGGCTCGGCGCCCACGGTCTCCATGCGCTTGCGCATCTCGGGCGTCTGCAGGGCCGGGCGCAGCACGCTGGCGATGCGCTCCACCACGGCGGGTGGCGTGCCGGCGGGTGCGAACAGGCCGCTCCAGCCGGTCACGTCGAAGCCGGGCACGCCCGACTCGGCAATGGTGGGGATGTCGGGCGTCTGCGGGTAGCGGCGCGCGCTGGTGAGTGCGATGGGGCGCAGCTTGCCCGACTGCATCCAGGTCAGCGCGTCGGAGTAGTTCGCGAAGCTCATGTGCACGTCGCCGGCCGCGGCCGCCGCCACGGCGGGCGCGCCGCCGCGGTAGGGCACGTGAACCATCTTCAGGCCCAACTGGTGCTTGAGGATTTCGCCCGCGAACTGCGTGAGGCCGCCCGCGCCGCCGAAGTTGAGCTTGCCCGGGTTGGCCCTGGCGTGGGCCACGAACTCCTGGAAGTTGTTCACCGGCAGCGAGGGGTTGACCATCAGCACCAGCGGGTTGGTGTTGATGAGCGTGATGGGGGCGAAGTCCTTCACGCCGTCGTAGCCCACCTTGAAGATGTACTGGTTCAGCGTCTGCGGCGCGGCCAGGGCCAGCAGCAGGGTGTAGCCGTCGGGCGCGGCCTTGGCCACGTACTCGGTCCCCAGACTGCCCGCCGCGCCCGGCTTGTTCTCGATGATCACCGGCTGCCTGAGCCCGTCCTGCAGCGCGGGCTGGATCATGCGCGCGACGATGTCGCCGATGCCGCCCGGCGCGTAGGGCACGACGATGCGGATCGCTTTCGTCGGCCAGGGCTCGTTGGCCAGGGCGAATGGGCTCGTGAGCGAAAGGCCGGCGCCAAGCAGCGCCAGTGCCGCGAGGCGGCGCGAGAGCGTGGGTGTCATGGGGTGTGTCTCCGGAATGTTGCAGGGGCGATCAGAGCGGATAGACCATCAAGGTGTCGACCATCCGCGAATCCAGCACAACGCGTCTTTGCGCGATTCGCCATCCCTGGGGGCCCGGCTTGAGCACGTCGTCGTAGCGACCGGTCGCGAAGACCTCGGTCTGGCCGGTGTGCATGGTCCGGTAGATCACGAAGGACGAGCGCACGGCGCACTGGCCGTCGGGCTTCGGTTCGATCAGCGGACGCCCCACCACGTGGCGGTGGGTGTGGTTCTCGAAGATGTTGGCGATGCGCAGCGCCTTGATGCGGTCGTCCATCATGCCGCGCCCTTCGCACAGCACGATGCCGATGGGCATGTTCGCCTCGACGTTCTGGCGCGTGGTCACGAAGTAGCTGGCGTCTTCTTCAAAGTAGGCGCTCCAGTCCTCGAACAGGCCATCGTCGAGCGTGTGGCAGTAGCGCTCCAGGAAGTCGGCGATCTCGTCCGTGCTGCCGCTCATTCGTGGAACCCCATGATGGTCTGGTAGCCATGCCAGAAGCCGCGCACGGCCGCTTCGGTCGCGCGCGAGGACTCGTTCGACTCGGCGAGCCTGCCGCCCATCTCGATGAACGAGGCCTTGTCGTCGGAGCCGCGCGTGCCGCGCTGCACGAAGGAGTTGATGCAGCCGTCTTCCAGCGCGACGAGGCCCGCCGCGCCGGTGAGGTTGGCCTGCATCACGCGCATCTTTTCCTGCTCGGGCGTGTCGGTCTCGTAACCCAGGAAGACCCAGTACAGCTCGGTCTTGTCCACGCCGCGCGGCACCACGAAACGCACCGCCAGCGAGTTCAGCGTGAGCTGGCTCACCAGGGTGGGAAAGATGGTCTGGATGCTGTGCGTGATCTGGTCGTCGAAGCCGTCCCAGGCCTGCAGCAGTTGCGGGCCGTCGAGCTCGGAGCTGTACTTGGCGGAGTGCACGTCCGCGCTCGTGTACTCGGCCGCGGCGTCCAGCGTGGCGCGCTTGCTGTAGCTGATGTGGTGCCACTTCTTCTCCGACAGGATGATGCCGCCGTCCATGTCGAGGCGGTTCACCTTGAAGGTGGTGTAGAAGGTGTGCAGCAGCGTCGCGTGGTAAGAGTCGCGCACGTTCTCGGCGTACAGCTTCCAGTTGTTGTGGATCATCTGGCTGTGCGTGCCGAGGATCTTCAAGGGGTGGTCCATGTTGCGCTTGAGGAAGGCGGTGATGCGATCGCCCAGGAACTCCTCCAGCGGCGGCGCCTCGTCCGAGAACGTGCCGAAGACGATGCCCGCCACCACCGACACGCGGATCGGCTGCAGTCGGTGTTTCGACACGTCGAAGTCCTCGGGCATGCCGCCCTTGCCCTTGACGCCCTTCTGGAAGGCCACGCCGCGCAACTGACCGTCGAGCTTGTAGTTCCAGGCGTGGTAGACGCAGGTCAGCGACTTCTTGTTGTCGCGCTCCTTCAGGCACACCAGCGCGCCCTTGTGCGCGCAGCGGTTGACCATGCCGTGCAGCTCGCCGTTCTCGTCGCGCGTCACGATGATGGGCGTGTCGCCGATCCACGAGGTGCGGATGTCGCCGGGGTTCTTCACCTCCACCGTCAGGCACAGGTAGTGCCAGATCGGGCCGCGGAAGATCTTCTCCTGTTCCATCTGGTAGATGGCCGGGTCGGAGAAGACGCGGTAGGGCACACGCGTGGCGCCGCCGGCGGGCCAGCGCAGATCGCAAGGGGTCGTTTCCATGTCTCGTGGGGGCTCGAAGGGATGGGAGCAGCGGATGCTAGGGACGCAGCATCCATAAGTCGATAAGATGAAGGCGATCAGCGATATCTGGAATGCAGATGGGACAAGACGCCACACCCCGATTCGATCTCAACCTGTTGCGGGTGTTTCTCGCGGTGTACGAAGCGAAGAGCGTCGGTGGCGCCGCGCAGGCCTTGAACATGAGCCAGCCCGGCCTGAGCACGGCCCTGGCCCGCCTGCGCCGGCAATTGGGCGACCCGCTGTTCCTGCGCGGCGCCACGGGCATGGAGCCCACCAGCCGCGCGCGCAGCCTGGCCGATTCGGTGCGCGGCATCATGCGGTCGGTGGACGCCGAGGTGCTCAAGCCGCCGGTGTTCGACCCCACCACCTCCACGCGCGAGTTCCGCATCGCGCTCACCGACATCGCCGAGGGCATCTACCTGCCCATCGCGCTGCGGGCGCTGAAGGAAACCGCCTCGCGCATGAGCCTGCGTTCGGTGTTCATGTCGCCGCGCGAACTGGAAGAGGCCATGGCCGCGGGCGAGGTGGACATGGCGGCCGGCTTCTACCCCGACATCAAGGGCTCGGCCTTCATGCACCGGCGCATCGCGCTGCACTCCTTCGCCTGCATCGCCGCCGCGCGCCACCCGGAATTGGGCGAGCGCATGACACCGGATCAGTTCGCGCGCCTGCCGCATGTGGTGGTGGAGGCCACCGGCCGCAGCCAGGAGGTGTTCGACCGCTTCCTGCAGAGGCGCCAGTTGCAGCGCGACGTGGTGCTGCGCACGCCGCACTTCATGAGCGTGCCGGTGATCGTGGCCGAGAGCGACGCGGTGGCCGTGGTGCCGCAGGCCCTGGCCGATTTCATCATCGACCACCCGCGCATCAGGCAGGTGCAACTGCCGTTTCGTCCGCCCACGTTTCAGGCCAACCTGTACTGGCACCGCAGCGCGCATTCCGACCCGGCCAACCAGTGGCTGCGCCAGGCGCTGATCCGCGAGTTTCCGCGCCTGCAGGCGCGGGCGTATGACCGCAATGGCCGCGCGGCCAACGCGCCTCGGGAATGAGGCTCAGCCCGCCACGGCGGGCAGCGTGCGCATCCAATCGTCCAGCACGCGGGCAAGTTCATCCGGGCATTCGGCCGCGCTGATGTGCGCGGCCTCCACCTCGACGATGCGAGCGCCCGCGATGTCGGCGGCGATGGCCTGCGACTGCGCGAGCGGCGTGGCCAGGTCGTGCCGCCCCGCGACGATCAGCGTGGGCGTGGTGATGCGCCGGTTACCGGCGCGCAGGTCCATGGCGGCGATGGCTTCGCAGGCGCGCACGTAGCCCAGCGAGTCGGTGTCGAGCAGGGTCTGGCGCAGGCGCGCGGCCACGGCCTGGCCCGCGGCGCTTTGGCGAAAGGCCGGCGTGAGCCAGCGGTCGATGGACGCATCGGCCACGGCGGGCATGCCGGTGGTGCGCACGGCCTGGATGCGTGTGTCCCACAGCGTGCGGTCGGCGTAGTGCGGGGCGGAGTTGATCACCGCCAGGCCGCGCAGCAGCGAAGGGTGGCGTGCCGCCAGGGCCTGCCCCACCATGCCCCCGAGCGACAGACCGGCGAACACCACGGGTGTGGACGAGACCGAGCGGATCACCTCGGCCGCGTCGTCGGCGAGGTCGTCGATGCTGTAGGGCGCTTCGGGAGAGGGGCCCCGGCCGTGGCCCCGGTGGTCGTAGCGGACCACGCGGTAGCGCGGGGCGAGCAGGGCCGTGATCTCGTCCCACATGTGGCGGTCGAGGGCGAGTGCGTGGCTCAGAACCACCGTGGGTCCTTGTCCGTCCTGGCTGGTGTTCATGGTCTGCCGCGTCGTAAGAGGGAACGCGGCAGTCTACGGGCCCGGGTGGCGCAGGCGCATCGCTCGGTGCGATACGCGATATCGCTTCGCGCGAGCGGAGCCGCCGGCGAAGCGGCCCAAGAGATGGGAGGGGCGTGTGCGCAAGAGGGGCTTCCTCGGACACATCGGTTGATGCGTGATGTATGATGCAAAGCATCAGGAGAAGACGATGCGAACCACGCTGGCCATTGACGACGACATCCTGGCGACGGCCAGGTACCTCGCCGAGCGCGAGCACAAATCGGTGGGCGAAGTGATCTCCGCATTGGCCCGTCAGGGGCTGGAGCGGGCCTCGCGCCCGGCGCGGGCACAACGCAATGGCGTGCCGCTGTTGCCCAAGCGCGGCGGCGCTACCGTGACGCCGGAACTCGTCAACCAGCTGCGTGACGAGTTGCCGTGACGGCGTATTTGCTGGACGTCAATGTCCTGATCGCGCTCGTCGACCCGGCCCATGTCCAGCATGACGCTGCACACGACTGGTTCCACCGCGTGGGCCACAAGGCCTTTGCCACCTGTCCACTCACCGAGAACGGCCTTGTCCGCATCGTTGGTCACCCGAAATACCCCAACTCACCGGGGCCACCCAGCGCTGTCCTTCCCTCGCTCATGGCCATCCGTGGTTTGCCAGGGCATCGGTTCTGGCCCGACAAGCTCAGCATTGCCGATGAGTCCTTGTTCGCAACCCAACTGCTGAGCAGCCATGCTCGCGTGACCGACAGCTACTTGCTCGCCTTGGCACACGCCCATCGCGGTCGCCTCGCGACGATGGATCAGAAACTGGCCACCGATGTCGTCCGCGAAGGGGATGGCGCGCTCGAACTCATCCCGATCCAATGACCGGGGCCGATCCTGGCGTGCCCCGGCTGGAGCGCCTCAAAACCCCACCGCTTGCCCATCCCGCCGCGAGTCGCTCGCGGCCACGTAGCCGTCCTCGATGTCGTCGCTCAGCCGCGCGATGAACTGGCCGCTGCCGAAATCGAGGTAGGTGTCGGCGGTGGGTTCGAAGCGGTGGCCCAGGGCCTTGAGGCCGTCGCGCAGTGGGGGGGCCATGGTGGAT
This sequence comes from Hydrogenophaga sp., assembly GCF_011772445.1. Classification (GTDB taxonomy): domain Bacteria; phylum Pseudomonadota; class Gammaproteobacteria; order Burkholderiales; family Burkholderiaceae_C; genus Hydrogenophaga. The sequence continues at coordinate 123,766 of NZ_WVZN01000017.1, forward strand.
TCGAAGTCCACGTCCAGGCCCTTGCTCCACTTCCAGCGCGGCGCGTCGCTGGCGGCCTGCGGCTGCTGGCCGTGCACCAGCATGCGCACCAGGGTCTGCACGTGGCCTTGCGGCTGCATGTTGGCGCCCATCACGCCGAAGCCCATCACGGGCTGGCCGTTGCGCGTGACGAAGCCCGGAATGATGGTGTGGAAGGGCCGCTTGCCCGGCGCCACCTGGTTGGGGTGGCCGTCCTGCATCGTGAAGCCGTGGCCGCGGTTCTGCAGGCTCACGCCCCAGCCTGGCACCACCACGCCGCTGCCGAAGCCCAGGTAGTTGGACTGGATCAGGCTCACCATGCGGCCCTGCGCGTCGGCGGTGGTGAGGTAGACCGTGCCGCCGCGCGGCGGCTGGCCCGGGCCGGGGTCGATGGCGCGCGTGGGGTCGATGAGCGTCGCGCGCTCGCGCAGGTAAGCCGGGTCGAGCAGGTCGGCTGCGCGCACCTCGGTCATGAAGCGCTCGTCGGCCACCCAGCGGTAGGTGTCGGCGAAGGCGATCTTCATCGCCTCGATCTGCAGGTGCTGGCCTTCGACGCTGTCGGGCTCGAAACGGCCGATGTCGAGCTGTTCGAGCATGCCCAGCGCCATCAGCGCGGCGATGCCCTGGCCGTTGGGTGGCAGCTCGTGCACGGTGTGGCCGGCGAAGTTCACCGCGATGGGGTCGACCCACAGCGCCTGGTGCGCGGCGAGGTCGCTGGCGCGCAGTTGCGCGCCGTGCTCGCGCGCGAAGGCGTCGATGGCGGCGGCGATCTCGCCGCGGTAGAAGGCTTCGCCGCGCGTGTCGGCGATGGCGCGCAGCGCGCGGCCGGCGTCGGGGAAGCTGAAGCGCTCACCGGGCTGCGGTGCGCGGCCGTGCGGCAGGAAGGCCTGGGCGAAGCCGGGCTTGTCGTGCAGCAGCGGCACGGCCTGCGCCCACTTGTGCGCGATCACCGGTGCCACCGCGTGGCCGCGCTCGGCGAGTTCGATGGCGGGCTCCATCAGGTCGGCGAAAGGCAGGGCGCCGAAGCGCTCCGACAGCGCGGCCCAGCCACCCACGGCACCCGGCACGGTCACGGCGTCGAAGCCGCGCAGCGGGATCTGGCCGCCGTGCTTGCGCTCGAAGTAGTCCGTGCTCCAGCCCGCCGGCGACAGGCCCGACGAGTTCATGCCGTGCAGGCGCTCGCCGTCCCACACGATCGCGAAGTTGTCGCTGCCCAGGCCGTTGGAGCAGGGCTCCACCACGGTGAGCGCGGCGGCGGTGGCGATGGCCGCGTCGATGGCGTTGCCGCCCTTGAGCAGCATGCGCAGCCCGGCCTGCGCGGCCAGCGGCTGCGTGGTGGCCACCACGTTGCGCGCCATCACCGGCGCGCGCGAGACGGGGTAGGGGTTGTTCCAGGTGAAGCGCATCGGGTGTGTCACTTCAGAACATCGCCCAGGCACAGGAATTTGATCTCGACGTAATCGTCCATGCCATGGTGCGAGCCCTCGCGGCCCAGGCCGGACTGCTTCACGCCGCCGAAGGGCACGTGCTCGGTGGCCAGGATGCCCACGTTGATGCCGACCATGCCGTACTCCAGCGCCTCGCTCACGCGGAAGATGCGGCCCACGTCGCGGCTGTAGAAGTAGCTCGCCAGGCCGAACTCGGTGTTGTTCGCGGCGTCGATCGCCTCCTGCTCCGACTCGAACTTGAAGACCGGCGCGAAGGGGCCGAAGGTCTCCTCGCGCGCGCACAGCATGTCGGGCGTGGCGCCAGCCACCACCGTGGGCTCGAAGAACTGGCCCTGCAGCTTCTTGCCGCCGGCCACCACGGTGCCGCCCTTGGCCACCGCGTCGTCCACATGGCGCTGCACCTTCTCCACGGCCGCGTCCTCGATCAGCGGGCCCTGCACCACGCCGTCTTCAAAACCGTTGCCGACCTTGAAGGCCTTGACCCTGGCGGCGAATTTCTTCACGAACTCGTCGTACACGCCCGCCTGCACGTAGAAGCGGTTGGCGCACACGCAGGTCTGGCCCGCGTTGCGGTACTTGCTGGCCAGCGCGCCCTCCACGGCCGCATCGACGTCGGCGTCGTCGAAGACGATGAAGGGCGCGTTGCCGCCGAGCTCCAGGCTCAGCTTCTTCACCGTGGGCGCGCACTGCGCCATGAGGATGCGGCCGACCTCGGTGGAGCCGGTGAAGCTCAGGTGGCGCACGGTGTCGCTGGCGCACAGGGCCTTGCCCACGGCGATGCTCTGCTGCGAGTCGGCGGTGATGACGTTGAGCACGCCCGCCGGAATGCCCGCGCGCATGGCCAGCTCGGCCGCGGCCAGGGCCGTCAGCGGCGTGAGCTCGGCCGGCTTGATGACCACCGGGCAGCCCGCGGCCAGGGCCGGCGCGACCTTGCGCGTGATCATGGCCAGCGGGAAGTTCCAGGGCGTGATGGCCGCGCACACGCCGATGGGCTGCTTGAGCACCAGCAGGCGGCGGTTGGGGTCGAAGGTGGGCAGGGTCTCGCCGTTGACGCGCTTGGCCTCTTCGGCGAACCACTCCACGAAGCTGGCGCCGTAGGCGATCTCGCCCTTGCCCTCGGCGAAGGGCTTGCCCTGCTCGGCGGTGAGGATGCGGCCCAGGTCTTCCTGGTTGGCCATCAGCAGGTCGTACCACTTGCGCAGCAGGTTGGCGCGTTCCTTGGCGCTGCGCGCGCGCCAGGCGGGCCAGGCCTTGTCGGCGGCGGCGATGGCGGCCTCGGCGTCGGCGGGGCCCAGGTTGGCCACGTCCGCCAGCTTCAGGCCGGTGGCGGGGTCGTTCACGTCGAAGCGGGCGCCGCCCTTGACCCACTGGCCGTCGATCAGGCCGTCGGTCTTGAGCAGGCTGGGGTCCTTCAGCAGGGCCAGGGGGGAGGTTTTCATGTCCATGGGGGTCTCCGTCGGGTCGCGCGTGGCGGGAAAGCAGGAAATTTAACTTATTAAATAAATGGGGCGATTGTGCGCCTGTTTCAGCGCATGAGCATAGTCCTTCGGCATGTTGGAAAATACCGGGTTCGCGTGCATGGCACGCGCCCGACCCCCACCGACCCGACCCTCACCGACAGGCCCCCATGACCGCCCCCGTCTCCGTCGCCGACATCCGCAAGAGCTTCCTGGACTTCTTCGCCTCCAAGGGCCACACGGTGGTGCCGTCCAGCCCCCTGGTGCCGGGCAACGACCCCACGCTCATGTTCACCAACTCGGGCATGGTGCAGTTCAAGGACGTGTTCCTGGGCACCGACAAGCGCCCCTACGTGCGCGCGGCCTCGGTGCAGGCCTGCCTGCGCGCCGGCGGCAAGCACAACGACCTGGAGAACGTGGGCTACACCGCGCGCCACCACACCTTCTTCGAGATGCTGGGCAACTGGTCGTTCGGCGACTACTTCAAGCGCGAGGCGATCGAGTGGGCCTGGGAGCTGCTGACCGAGGTCTACAAACTCCCCAAGGAGCGCCTGCTGGCCACCGTCTACATCGACGACGACGAGGCCTTCGACATCTGGACGAAGGAGATCGGCCTGCCGCCCGAGCGCGTGATCCGCATCGGCGACAACAAAGGCGGCAAGTACAAGAGCGACAACTTCTGGATGATGGGCGACACCGGCCCCTGCGGCCCCTGCTCGGAGATCTTCTACGACCACGGCCCGCACATTCCCGGCGGCCCGCCGGGCAGCCCGGACGAAGACGGCGACCGCTTCATCGAGATCTGGAACCACGTGTTCATGCAGTTCGACATGAAGGAAGACGGCAGCGTGGTGAAACTGCCCGCGCCCTGCGTGGACACCGGCATGGGCCTGGAGCGCCTGGCCGCCATCCTGCAGCACGTGCACAGCAACTATGAAATCGACATCTTCGAGGCGCTGATCGCGGCGGCCGCGCGCGAGACGCACACCACCGACCTCGCCAACCCCTCGCTCAAGGTCATCGCCGATCACATCCGCGCCACCGCCTTCCTGGTGAGCGACGGCGTGATCCCCAGCAACGAAGGCCGCGGCTACGTGCTGCGCCGCATCATCCGCCGCGCCATCCGCCACGGCTACAAGCTGGGCCAGAAGACGCCGTTCTTCCACAAGCTGGTGCCCGTGCTGGTGGACAAGATGGGCGCAGCCTACCCGAACCTGGCGAAGCAGGCGCAGCGCATCACCGAGGTGCTCAAGGCCGAAGAGGAGCGCTTCTACGAGACGCTCGCCAACGGCATGGAGATCCTCGACGCCGCGCTCGCCGGTGATCAAAAGGTGCTGCCCGGCGAGGTGGCCTTCAAGCTGCACGACACCTACGGATTCCCGCTGGACCTGACCAACGACGTCTGCCGCGAGCGCGGCGTGGCGGTGGACGAGGCCGGCTTCGATGCCGCGATGGAGCGCCAGAAGGCGCAGGCGCGCGCCGCCGGCAAGTTCAAGATGGACAAGGCGCTGGAGTACAGCGGCGCGGGCAATGCCTTCGTGGGCTACGAGGCCCTGGAGGCGCCGGCCAAGGTGGTGGCGCTGTACCTGGAAGGCGCGGCGGTGCAGGAACTGCGCGCGGGCCAGAACGGCGTGGTCGTGCTCGACAGCACGCCCTTCTATTCCGAGGCGGGCGGCCAGGTGGGCGACCAGGGCGAGATCGCCGCGGGTTCGGGCGCGCGCTTCGACGTCGCCGACACCCAGAAGATCAAGGCCGACGTGTTCGGCCACCACGGCAGCCTGTCGCAGGGCACGCTCAAGGTGGGCGACAGCGTCACCGCGCGCGTGAACACGGCCCAACGCGCCGCCACGGTGCGCAACCACAGCGCCACCCACCTCATGCACAAGGCCCTGCGCGAGGTGCTGGGCGATCACGTGCAGCAGAAGGGTTCGCTGGTGAACGCCGAGCGCACGCGCTTCGACTTCGCGCACAACGCGCCGCTGACGGAGGAGCAGATCCGCCGCATCGAGGCCCTGGTCAACGCCGAGATCCTGGCCAACGCGGCCACGCAGGCGCGCCTGATGGACATCGAGTCGGCGCAGAAGACGGGCGCGATGATGCTGTTCGGCGAGAAATACGGCGACACCGTGCGCGTGCTCGACATCGGCAGCAGCCGCGAGCTCTGTGGCGGCACGCACGTGCAGCGCACCGGCGACATCGGCCTGTTCAAGATCGTGGGCGAAGGCGGCGTGGCCGCCGGCGTGCGCCGCATCGAGGCGGTCACCGGCGAGAACGCGCTGGCCTACCTGCAGTCGCTGGAGCGCACCGTGGCCCAGGCCGCGGGCGCTCTGAAGGCGCCGGTGGCCGAGCTCACCACGCGCGTCGGTCAGACGCTGGAGCAGATCAAGGCGCTGGAAAAAGAGATCGCCGCGCTCAAGGGCAAGCTGGCCTCGAACCAGGGCGACGAGCTGCTGGGCCGCGCGGTCGACGTGAAGGGCCTGAAGGTGCTGGCCGCCACGCTCGACGGCGCCGATGCCAAGGCCCTGCGCGACACCATGGACAAGCTCAAGGACAAGCTCAAGAGCGCGGCCATCGTGCTGGCGGCCGTGGACGGAGGCAAGGTGCAGCTCGCCGCCGGCGTCACGGCCGACCGCGTGGGCCAGCTCAAGGCGGGCGATCTGGTGAACTTCGTCGCCCAGCAGGTGGGCGGCAAGGGCGGCGGCAAGCCCGACATGGCCATGGCCGGCGGCACCGACCCGAGCGGGCTGGGCAAGGCGCTGGATTCCGTGCAGGGCTGGGTGGCCGAGCGGGTCTGACCCGCCGCGGCCCTCAGGCCGCCTGCGCCACCACCCCTTCGTCGATCAGCGCATCGATCTGCGCATCGCCGTAGCCGGCCTCGCGCAGCAGTTCGCGCGTGTGCTGCCCCAGCAGCGGCGCCGCCGTGCTGGCCGGCGTGGGCGTGGCGCTGAAGTGGATGGGGCAGCCCACGCCGCGCGTGGGCCCGGCCTGCGGGTGCACGGTCTCCACCACCATGCCGCGCGCCAGGGTCTGCGGGTGGCTCAGGGCCTCGCCGATGCTGTGCACCGGCCCGGCCGGCACCCCGGCGGTGTCGAAGGCGGCCTGCCACTCGGCGCGGCTGCGGGTGCGCACCACGGCGTTGATCCGGTCCACCAGTTCGTCCAGGTGCGCCATGCGCTCGCTGTTGGTGGCGAAGCGCGGGTCCTCGCGCCATTCAGGGTGTCCCAGCACCTCGCAGATGCGCTCCCAGTTGGCCTGGTTGGCACCGCCGATGTTGATCCAGCCATCGCTGGCCTCGAAGGCCTGGTAGGGCGCCGTGAGCAGGTGGGCCGAGCCCGTGGGCTGCGGCGAGCGCTGCGTGGCGAACCACACCGCCGCGTGCCAGTAGGTCTGCTGCAAGGCGGCGTCGGCCAGCGAGGTGTCGACGATCTGGCCCTGGCCGGTTTTCAGGCGGTGGATGTACGCCGCCAGGATGCCCACGGTGGCGAGGATGCCGGCGTTCATGTCCGACACCGCGCTGCCGCTTTTGGCCGGGGGCCTGCCGGGCTCGCCGGTGATCGACATCAGCCCCGCGAAGCCCTGCGCGATGAGGTCGAAGCCGCCCTTGTCGGCGTAGGGCCCGGTGCGCCCGTAGCCTGTGATGGCGCAATAGATGAGGCCGGGGTTGATGGCGGCCAGCGCGTCGTAGCCCAGGCCCAGCTTGTCCATGGTGCCCAGGCGGAAGTTCTCGACCAGCACGTCGGCGCGTTCCACCAGGCGCTTGAGCACCTGCTGGCCACGCTCGAGCTTGAGGTTGAGCGCCAGGCCGCGCTTGTGGCGGTTGAGCATCATGAACGGCGCCGACACGCCATTGACCTGCGGGTCGCGGTAGCCGCGCGAGTCGTCGCCGCCGGGCAGCTTCTCGATCTTGATCACCTCGGCGCCCAGGTCGGCCAGCAGCAGGCCGCAGGTGGGGCCCGACATGATCTGGCTGAGTTCGAGTACGCGCAGACCGGCCAGCGGGCCGGCGGAAACGGGCCGCTGCGTGTTCACTGTCCCTTCCAGACTGGCGGGCGTTTGTCGATGAAGGCGCGCACGCCCTCGCGGAAATCGGCGCTGCCGTAGACGGCGCGGATGAGGTCGTCTCCCTCGGGCAGATCGTGCACGGCCAGGCGCTGCAGCGCGGCCTTGCTCACGCGCTGCGTCACCGGCGCCAGCGCCGCCAGCCGCTTCGCAAGGGCCAGGCCTTCCTCGCCCAGCGCCTCGGGCGTCACCACGGCGTGCAGGCAGCCGCAGGCCAGTGCTTCCTCGGCCGGCACCATCTCGGCCAGCAGCAGCATGCGCTTCACCCGCTCGTGCCCCCAGGCGGCGCGCAGCCGCGCGATGTTGGCCATCGACAGGCCGTTGCCCAGGGTGCGCGCGATCGGCACACCGAACTTCGCGCCTGGCGTGGCCAGGCGGAAGTCGCAGGCGGTGGCGATGGCCAGGCCGCCGCCCACGGCCCAGCCTTCCACGAGGGCAATGGTGGGCATGGGCAGGCCGGCCAGTTGCGCGATGCCCGCGTCGATGCGCCGCTCGTAGGCGATGCCGTCCTCGCCGTCGCGGAAGTCCGCGAACTGCGCGATGTCGGTGCCGGCGACGAAGGCCTGCCCCCCTGCGCCACGCAGCAGCACGGCGCGCACCGTGGCGTCGTTCGCCAGCCGCTCGCAGGCTTCGCCCAGTTGCTGGTACATGGTCCAGGTCATGGCGTTGCGCGCCGCGGGGCGGTCGAACACCAGCGTGGCGATGCCGGCGTCGATGCTCAGCCCGACGCGGCCGCTGTGGTCGTCGCTGCTCATCGGTAGAACACGTCCACCAGGAACATCGGCACCGCCGGCACGTAGGTCACCAGCAGCAGCAGGGCCATGAGCACGCCGATGAAGGGCAGGTTCACGCGCGTCACCTTCCACATGTCGGCCTTGGCGATGGAGCAGGCCGTGACCAGCACGCTGGCCACCGGGGGCGTCTGCTGGCCGATGCCCAGGTTGAGGGTGACGATGAGGCCGAAGTGCACCGGGTCGATGCCGACGGCCTTGACCAGCGGCATCACGATCGGCACCACCAGGATGATCGCCGCCGCCGAGTGCAGGAAGAGCCCGACCACCAGGAAGAAGATGTTGAGGATGGCCAGCACCGCCCACTTGTTGTCGGTGAGCGAGGCGATCCAGGCCGCCAGCTGTTGCGGCATCTGCTGCTCGGTGAGCAGGTGGCCGAGCAGGGCGGAGGCCGCCACCAGCAGCATCACCACGGCGGTCTGCACGCTGCCTTCGACCATGGATTCGTACAGGTGCTTCAGGTTCAGCTCGCGGTAGATGACGCCGCCGATGAACAGGGCGGCCAGCACCGCCAGCGCCGCGCCTTCGGTGGCCGTGACCACGCCGCCGAAGATGCCGCCCAGGATGATCATCGGCAGCAGGAAGGCCCAGGCCGCGTCCTTGAAGGTGGTCTTCAGGCGCGCCCAGCTGAACACCTCTTCCACCGGGTAGTTGTAGCGCTTGGCGTACCAATAGGCCAGGGCCATCATGCCGCCGCCGCCGAGGATGCCGGGGACGATGCCGGCCACGAAGAGCTGCACCACCGAGGCCTCGGCCATCACCGCGTACAGGATCATCGGGATCGAGGGCGGGATGATGATCGCCAGCGTGGCCGAGGACGAGGTGACCGCGGCCGCGAATTCTTTGGGGTAGCCCTTCTTCTTCATCGCGGGCACCAGGATGGAACCCATGGCCGCCACGTCGGCCACGGCCGATCCGGAAATCTCGGCGAAGAACAGCGAGGTGCCGATGTTGACCATCGCCAGGCCGCCCTTGATGAAACCGAACAGCGCCGAGGCGAAGGCGATGAGCCGGCGCGACAGGCTGGAGGAATTCATGATCGCGCCGGCCAGCACGAACAGCGGAATCGCCAGCAGCGGGAAGCTGGTGGCGCCGTTGAACATGGTGATGGCCGCGCCCAGCAGCGACTCCATGCCGCCGTGCAGCACCATGGCCGCCATGGCCACCGCGCCGAGCGCCACGGCGATGGGCACGTTGATGAGGATGAGGGCCAGCAGGCCGACGAACATGCCGAGCGCCATCATGATTGCATTGCCTTTTCGATTTCGCGTTGCATTTCCTGCTTCTCGGCATCGATCACGCCTTCCCCACGCGCCTGGCGCAGCAGCTCCGGCAGCGTGAGCAGTTGCGCCACGATGAAGACCAGCGAGCCGATCGGAATGACCGATTGCGTCACGCGCGTGGGCACCCAGGGCAGGCTGACCATGGCGTCGCCTTCGAGGATCACCAGCACCTCGTAGCCGAACCACCCGAGCAGGGCGAAGAACAGGATCACGATGCCTTCGCCCAGCAGCACCAGGGGCACGCGCAGGTGCGGCGGCATGGCGTTGACCAGCCCGGGGAATCCGATGTGCGAGCGCTTGAGCGCGGCCAGCCCGGCCCCGTAGTAGGTGAGCCAGGCCAGCGCGATCGAGGCGACCTCGTCGTACCAGACCATGGGAATGCCGAGCTTGCGGTAGGCCACGCCCATGAGGACGATGACCGCGAGCGAGCCCAGCAGGAAGATCACGAACGCCGTGAGCGTGCGTTCGAACGCGAGTCGCAGGGAATGCAGCACGGTGTCGCGGCCTCAGAACTTTGCGCCGAGGTCGACGGCGGTGTCCACCAGCTTGGCGCCTTCGGGCACCTCCTTGCCGAAGTCGGCGTAGACGGCCTTGCTGGCGGCGATGAAGGCGTTCTTGTCGGGGTCGTTCACCTGCACGCCGGCGGCCTTGATCTTGTCGACGAGCTCCTTGTCGAGCTCGGCCGCGGTCTTGTAGACGAAGGGCTGCACGTCCTTCGCGGTCTTCTCGAGCACGGCGCGCACGTCGGCCGGCAGCGAGGCGAACTTGCGCGAGCCAGCGGTCAGGTAGGCCGGCGTGTACACGTGGCCGGTCATGGAGAGGTACTTCTGCACCTCCTGGAACTTGGACGAGTAGATCTGCGTGAGCGGGTTCTCCTGCCCGTCCATCACGCCGGTCTGCAGCGCCACGAACACCTCGGAGAGCGCCATCGGCGAGGGGTTGGCGCCGTAGGCCTGGAACATCTTCACGCGCCACACGCCCTGGGGCACGCGCAGCTTCATGCCCTTCAGGTCCTCGGGCTTGTTGATGGGGCGCACGTTGTTGGTCACGTGGCGAAAGCCGTTCTCCCACACGGCCAGGATCTTGTAGCCCTTCTCGTCGGCCATGGGCGCCAGTGCGGGCCAGACCACGGCCTTCTCGATGGCCATCATGTGATCGCGGTTCTTCACGAGGTAGGGCATCTCGAACATGCCGAAGGCCGGTACGGTTGAGGACATCACCGTCGAGGGAATGGAGAGTTCCAGCGTGCCCAGGCGCAGCTTCTGCATCATCTCCGTGTCGCCGCCGAGCTGGCTGGAGCCGAACACCACCACCTTGGCCTTGTTGCCCAGGCGCTCGTTGGCCAGGCGTGCGAACTCGTTGGCCGAACGCTCGAACAGCGAGCCCGGCCCGCCCACGTGGCCCAGCTTGATCTCCAACTGCGCGTGCGCGGCGCCGCTGGCCAGCAGCAGCGCCGCGGAGCCCAGCGCGGTGGTGAGGGCCCGTCGCGTCAGGGCCGCCAGGGAAGGTTGGCGAGTTGGCATGCTTGTCTCCTGTGTGGTTGTCGTCCGCTGAAAACGCCAGGCCCCGCCCACGGACGCTGCGGGGCCGCTTCGTCGGTGCTCAGGCCATCGCGGGCTGCGCCTTTTCTTTCGCGGTGGGCGCGCCTTGCAGCAGGCCGCCCGGGTGGGCCGAGAAGTGGTCCATGAGGGCCTGCACGCCCGAGGCGGCGAGGCGCACGCCGGCGAGCTTCAGGCCCATCTCGCAGCCGGCCACGGTGGCCACCAGCGTGAGGTCGTTGCTGTCGCCCAGGTGGCCGATGCGGAACATGCGGCCCTTGACCTTGCCCAGGCCGGTGCCCAGCGAGCAGTCGAAGCGTTCATAGATGAGCTTGCGCACCGCATCGGCGTCCACGCCCTCGGGCGTCATCACCCCGGTGAGGATGGGCGAGTACACCGCCGGGTCGGCGCACTGGATCGGCAGGCCCCAGGCCTGCACGGCGGCGCGCACGCCGGCGGCCCAGCGCTGGTGGCGCGCGAACACGCGCTCCAGGCCGTCGGCCAGCAGCATGTCGCAGGCCTCGCTCAGGCCATAGAGCAGGTTGGTGTTGGGCGTGGACGGCCAGTAGCCCGTCTTGTTCATCTCGATCATCTCGGCCCAGCCCCAGTAGGCGCGCGGCATGGTGGCCCGTGCGCTGGCCTCGATGGCCTTGGGCGAGAGCGCGTTGAAACCGATGCCCGGCGGCAGCATCAGGCCCTTCTGCGAGCCGCTGACGGTCACGTCCACGCCCCACTCGTCGTGGCGGTAGTCGGCGCCGGCCAGGCCCGAGATGGTGTCGACCAGCAGCAGCGCCGGGTGCTTCGCGGCGTCGATGGCGCGGCGCACGGCGGCGATGTCGCTCGTCACGCCCGTGGAGGTTTCGTTGTGCACCACGCACACGGCCTTGATGCTGTGGCCGCTGTCGGCCTTGAGGCGCTGCTCGATGCGATCGGCCTGCACGCCGTGGCGCCAGCCTTCGGCGCCGGGCAGGCCCAGCACCTCGGTCTTGAGGCCCAGGCGCGTGGCGAGCTGGTTCCACAGGAAGGCGAAGTGCCCGGTCTCGTACATCAGCACGTGGTCGCCAGGGCTCAGCACGTTGACCAGGGCCGCTTCCCAGGCGCCGGTGCCCGAGCCGGGGTAGATCATCACCGGGTGGCGCGTCCTGAAAATCTTCTGCATGTCCGCCAGCACCTTCAGGCCCAGGCGCCCGAACTCGGGGCCGCGGTGGTCGATGGTGGGCAGGCTCATGGCGCGCAGGATGCGATCGGGCACCGGCGAAGGGCCGGGGATCTGCAGGAAATGGCGGCCGGTGGGGTGGGCGTCGGTGGTGAACATGTGGAAAGCCAGGTGAAAGGTCTTGGGGCATTTTTTGTATTCAAAATTCAAATGTCAAGGGCAATCGCCCTAGAATCACCCGGAAACGCCCCAATTGACGGCTGTTTTTTTGCATACAAAATTTGCGCATATGAGTTCCCAAGCCCCCAGCATCCCCCGCACCGTGCTGCACGAACAGGTGGCCGCGCGCCTGCGGCAGATGCTGGTGGAGGGCGACATCCCGCCCGGCGCCAAGCTCAATGAGCGCGCCCTGTGCGAGGCGCTGCGCATCTCGCGCACGCCGCTGCGCGAGGCGATCAAGATGCTCGCGGCCGAGGGCCTGGTGGAGTTGCTGCCCAACCGCGGCTCGGTCGCGGTGCAGCTTGATGAAGAGGACGTGCGCCACACCTTCGAGGTGATGGCCGGGCTCGAGGCCCTGTCCGGCCAGTTGGCGGCCGAGCGCATCGGCGCCGCCGAGGTGGCCGAGATCGAGGCCATGCACTTCGAGATGCTGGCCGCCTACACGCGGCGCGACCTCTCCACCTACTACCGCCTCAACGCCGCCATCCACCGCGCGATCAATGTGGCCGCGGGCAACCCGGTCCTCACCAGCACCTACAACCAGGTCAACGCGCGCCTGCAGGCCCTGCGCTTCCGCTCCAACCAGGACGGCGAGAAGTGGCAGCGCGCGGTCGCCGAGCACGAGGCCATGGTGGCCGCGCTCAAGGCGCGCGACGGCGCGGCGCTGGCGCGCGTGCTCACGCAGCACCTGCACCACAAACGCGACGTCGTCATCGAGCAGATGCGCGCCGCCCACCACGACAGCCCCGCATGAACGCACCCGACCCCATCGGCCTCGGCCGCGCCGACGGCGACCGCTCCTACGAACAGGCCGCGCGCGTGGGCGGCGAGGTGGCGGGGCAACTGGCGCGCGAGCTGCGCCAGCACACGCGCGGCGAGGTGCTGTTCTCGCCCGCCGACCGCGGGCGCTACGCGACCGATGCCTCCATCTACCAGCAGATGCCGGTGGGCGTCTTCGTGCCCGCCACGGCGGACGACGTGGCCACCGCGCTGCAGGTCTGCCGCCAGTTGCGCGTGCCGCTGGTGCCGCGCGGTGGCGGCACCAGCCAATGCGGGCAGACGGTGGGCGCTGGCCTCGTGATCGACCACAGCAAGCACATGCGCCGCGTGCTCGCGGTGGACGCCGAGGCCCGCACGGCCACGGTCGAGCCGGGCATCGTGCTCGACCACCTCAACGCGCAGCTCAAACCCCTGGGCCTGTGGTACCCGGTGGACGTGTCCACCAGCGCGCAGGCCACGCTGGGCGGCATGGCCGGCAACAACTCCTGCGGCAGCCGCTCCATCGCCTACGGCAACATGGTGCACAACGTGCTGGGCGCGCAGGCCTGGCTGGCCGATGGGCAACTGCTGGACTTCGGCGCTTACGCCGACGCCAGTGGCGAGGCGCGCGCCATCGGCGACTTCGTGCGCGAGCTGGCGGCGCAGCACGCCGGCGAGATCGACGCGCACTGGCCCAAGGTGCTGCGCCGCGTGGCGGGGTACAACCTCGACGTCTTTCGCAACCAGAGCCCCAGGCCCTACACCGACGATGGCTCGGTCAACCTGGCGCACCTGCTGATCGGCAGCGAGGGCACGCTGGCGCTCACGCGATCGCTCACCCTGCGCCTGAGCGAGCTGCCCAGGGCCAAGGTGCTGGGCGTGGTGAACTTCCCCACCTTCTACCAGGCCATGGACAGCGCCCAGCACATCGTGAAGCTGGGCGAGAACATGCCGCAGGGGCAGCTCACGGCGGTGGAGCTGGTCGATCGCACGATGATCGAGCTCTCGCTGAAGAACCCCGCCTTCGCGCCCACCATCCGCACCGCGCTGTCGCCGCACATCAAGGGCGGCCAGCCCGACGCCGTGCTGCTCGTCGAGTTCAGCGGGCCGAGCAAGGACGCCATCCGCCACAAGCTGCGCGAACTGGTGGACCTGATGGGCGAGCTGGGCCTGCCCGGCAGCGTGGTCGAGATGGTGGACGACGCGCCGCAGAAGAACCTGTGGGAGGTGCGCAAGGCAGGCCTGAACATCATGATGAGCCTGCGCGGCGACGGCAAGCCGGTGAGCTTCATCGAGGACTGCGCGGTGCCGCTGGAGAGCCTGGCCGAGTACACCGATGCGCTGACGCAGGTGTTCCGCAGGCACGGCTCGCGCGGCACCTGGTACGCGCACGCTTCGGTGGGCACGCTGCACGTGCGGCCCATCCTCGACATGCGAACGGACGGCGCCGCGAAGATGCGCGCCATCGCCGAAGAGGCCAGCGCGCTGGTGCGCCGCTACAAGGGCGCCTACAGCGGCGAGCACGGCGACGGCCTGTGCCGCGGCGAGTGGATCGGGTGGCAGTTCGGCCCGCGCCTGAACGAGGCCTTCCGCGCCATCAAGCAGCGCTTCGACCCGCAGGGCCTGCTGTGCCCGAGCCGCATGGTCGACCCGCCCCGGATGGACGACACCCGGCTCATGCGCTTCCCGCCCAGCTACCGCGTGGTGCCCATCCGCACCGCGCTGGACTGGAGCGCCTGGAACGTGCAGAACGACCCGGTGACCGAGCAGACCAGCGCCCCGGGCAGCGGAGGCGATCCTGCGCAGGGCCTGGCCAAGGCCGTGGAGATGTGCAACAACAACGGGCACTGCCGCAAGTTCGACGCCGGCACCATGTGCCCGAGCTACCGCGTCACGCGCGACGAGCAGCACCTCACACGCGGGCGGGCCAACACCCTGCGGCTGGCGCTCAGCGGGCAGCTCGACGGCCTGTCGGGCGCCGAGGCCTTCACCGGCGAGGCCGTGCGCGCGGCCATGGACCTGTGCGTGGGCTGCAAGGGCTGCAAGCGCGACTGCCCCACCGGCGTGGACATGGCGCGCATGAAGCTCGAGTGGCTGCACCACCACCATGCGCGCCACGGGCACTCGCTCAAGGACCGGCTCATCGCGCACCTGCCCGACTACGCGCGCCGCGTGGCGCCGCTGGCGCCGCTGCTCAATCTGCGCAACCGCTGGCCCTGGCTGGCCGCGCTGGGCGAGCGCTGGCTGGGCCTGAGCGCGGCGCGCAGCCTGCCCGCCTGGCGCCGCCGCCATTTCTTCAACGAACCGCCGCGCACGGCCACCCGCGAGGAGGTGCTGGCCGCCGAGCGCGGCGTGGTGCTGTTCGTGGACACCTTCAACGGCCACTTCGAGGACGAGAACGCGCGCGATGCCGTGCGCGTGCTGCAGGCGGCGGGCTACACGGTGCACGTGGCCGCGAAGCAAGAAGGTGACGGTCACCTGTGCTGCGGGCGCACCTACCTGGCGGCGGGCATGGTCGACGCCGCGCGCGAGAAAGCGCGTGAGCTGGTGGGCAGCCTGCGGCCGCTGGCCGAGCGCGGGCTGGCCATCGTGGGCCTGGAGCCGTCCTGCCTGCTCACGCTGCGCGACGAATGCCTCGTGCTGGGACTGGGCGAGGGCGCGCAGGTGGTGGCGGACCAGGCCCTGCTGTTCGAGGAGTTCCTGGCGCGCGAGGCGCGCGACGGCCGGCTCGACGCGCTCAAGTCGCGCTTGCGGCCCGTGTCACAGCCCGTGCTGGTGCACGGCCACTGCCACCAGAAGGCCTTCGATGCCGTCTCGCCCGCGATGGAGGTGCTCAACTGGGTGCCGGGCGCGAAGCCCACGCTGATCGAGAGCAGTTGCTGCGGCATGGCGGGCAGCTTCGGCTACGAGGCCGCGCACCAGGCGGTGTCGATGCAGATGGCCGAGTTGAGCCTGCTGCCCGCGGTGCGGGCCCAGCCCGACGCCATCGTGGTGGCCGACGGCACCAGTTGCCGCCACCAGATCCACGACGGCGCGCGGCGCGAGGCGGTTCACGTGAGCCGCTTGCTGGCGCGGCAGTTGGCCTGAGGGTCTGCCGGGTCAGCCCGGCTGCCCCATCGTGTCCCCCATGTCCGCCGGCCGCGAGGCCACGAAGCCCAGCCGCCCGATCTGGAACAGCACGTTGCGCAGCAGGCGCGCCAGTTGCGCGCGCGCTTCGCGCGAGGGCGTCAGCGCCATGAGCGAGATCGAGGGCAGGCGCGTTTCCACCGCGTCCTCGTCGGCCGGGGCCCAGGTGCGCAGCAGGTGGTCGCGGCCCAGGGACAGGCGCGCGTCGACCAGCGCCACCGCGCGCTCGAGCTTGTTCACGTCCTCGAAGCCGATGTCCCAGCAGACCTGCCGGCCCTCGTGGCGCTCGACCACGCTGCAGCCCAGCGGAAGGGCCCAGCGCTTGGGCTCGGCCTTGCTGGAGAGCAGGCGCCGAGCGTGTTCCCAGAGGCTGCCGTTGTCGGCCACGAAGGACTCCAGGGCCTGGCGGATTTCCACCGCCATGTCCCCCTGGGAGCCCGGCCCGGGCACCACGACCACGTTGCCGCTGTCGAGCCGGGCGCTGTCCACGCTGACGCGCTGCGGGTGCCAGCTCGCCGACACCGAATCGGCCACGCCGCGCACGAGCTCGCGCGCGGCCCAGGGCGCCAGCATCAAGGTGACGCCACCGGATTGCAGGATGCGCAGGTCGACCGGGCTGGGCGAGCCTTCGCCCAGCAGGCGCTGCAGCACCGTGGCGGCCTCGCGCTGGTCGTGGCGGTCGGCGCCCATGAGCACCACCACCACGTGGGGCACCGAGCGTTTCATGGCCGGCGCGATGCAGACCATGCATTGCACCTTGGCCTCGGCCTTGGAGAAGACATCGCAGGAGCTGCGGGGCGGGAGGACGGCACCGTCGTGGTTGAGGGCCTGCACGACGGCGGGGGGCGTGTCGATGGTGGTGCGGGGCATGTAAAACGAAAGCGCGACAGCGGACAAAAAGGCGAGAGCGGCCTGCCACTCAAGTCGACAGGTTCGACGCTTTCTTGACCCGTGGTTCCCCTTCGCCGGCTCGCGTGCGCCTGCGCGCGACCGCCGGTCAGGCGGGTGGCCAGTCGAGCGAGCGCGCGCTCTCGAACCGCCGGGGCTGGCCCGTCACCGGGTCGGTGAAGGCAATGGCGCGCGCGAGCAGGCGCAGCGGTTCGGCGAAGTCCTCGGGCTCGCCGGGGCCGCGGCGCACGCGCGGATAGAACTGGTCGCCCGCGATGGGCAGGCCCAGGGCGTCCAGGTGCACGCGCAACTGGTGGCGCTTGCCGGTGAGCGGCCTGAGGTCGTAGCGCGCCCAGGCGCCGCGCACCTCCAGACGCTCGATGCGCGTCTCGCTGTTGGGCTCGCCCTCGGTCTCCACCATGCGGAAGAAGGCCTCCACGTCCTCCTCGATGCGGCTGCGGCGGGTGAGTGGCATCGCCAGTGCGGGGGCGTGCGGCGCGATGGCCTCGTAGGCCTTCTCCACCACGCGATCGCGGAACAGCGCGTGGTAGGCGTTGCGGTCCTGCGGGCGGAGGTTGAACACCACCAGGCCCGCGGTCTCGCGGTCGATGCGGTGGATGGGGTTGAGTGTGTGAATGCCCGTGCGCTGCTTGAGCCGCACCATGAGGCTGTGGCGCACGTAACGGCCCGTGGGCGTGACGGGCATGAAGTGCGGCTTGTCGGCCACCAGCAGGTGCTCGTCCTGGAAGAGGATGTCGGGCTCGAACGGGATCCGTGCCTCGTCGTCCAGGTGGCGCCAGTAGTAGAGCCGCGCGCCGGGCTCGCAGGGGGCGTCGGGCGCCACCGCCTGGCCGGCGTCGTCGAGCACCTCGCCGCGCGCCAGGCGCTGCGCCCATTCGGCGGGGCCGACCACGGGCAGGCGTTCACTGAGGAACTGCAGCACCGAGGCCCAGGGCACGGGCCTGGTGAAGGGCACGGCCACGCAACTGGGCGACACGCCCTCGCGCGTGGGGATCAGGGGGTTCTTGGGACGGTGCGCCACGCGCGGCCGGTGGTGTGGCGCTTCAGACCCGTCGCCAGACGAGGTCCCACACCCCGTGGCCGAGTTTGAGACCGCGGTTCTCGAACTTGGTGAGGGGGCGGTAGTCGGGCTTGGGTGCGTAGCCGCCCAGGGCCTCGTCCGCGGTGTTGCGCAACAGGGGTTCGGCGCGCAGCACCTCCAGCATCTGTTCGGCGTAGGGCTGCCAGTCGGTGGCCAGGTGCAGGTAGCCGCCGGGCTTGAGCTTGCGCGCCAGCCGGTTCACGAACGGGCCCTGGATGAGGCGTCGCTTGTGGTGCTTGGTCTTGTGCCAGGGGTCGGGAAAGAAGACGTGCACGCCATCGAGGCTGGCGTCGGCGAGCATGCGGTCCATCACCTCGACGGCGTCGTGGCGCAGGATGCGGATGTTCTCGAGCCCGCCGTCGCCCGCAAGCTTGAGCAGGGCGCCCACGCCGGGCTCGTGCACCTCGCAGCAGAGAAAGTTGTCCTGCGGTCGCAGGCTCGCGATGTGGGCGGTGGCGCCGCCCATGCCGAAGCCGATCTCCAGCACCAGCGGGGCCTCGCGGCCGAAGGCGGCCTTGGCGTCGAAGGGCCGTTCGGGCAGCGTGGGGGCGTAGTCCAGCAGGAATCGCGGGCCGTAGACCTCGTAGGCCCTGGCCTGCGCGGCCGTGGTGCGGCCGGCGCGCAGCACGTAGCTCTTGATCTTGCGCAGGAAGGGCGCGTCGTCGGGGGAGGGGCGCGGCTGCGCGTGGCGAGGGTCGGTCATGGTCGGGCGGGGATTGTAGGTGGCCGACCGTTCGGCCTCACGGGCGATCGTGCGCCCGCAAGCCGGCGTCAACGGGGCTTGTGCCGCGCGAAGAGGCCCTCCAGGGTGTCAGCCACTCGGGTGGGGAACGGTGACACCGTCGCTTCGTGGTCGTAGACGCTGCGCAGCAGCTTGAGGGGGTGCGCGCCCTTCGGGGCCGCTGTCGTTCGTTCGAGGACGGCATGGAACAGGCGGGCGAAGAAGTGCACGCTGCGCTCCACGGCGGCCTGTCGCGCGGCGGTGGCGGCGGGCATGGCGTCGCCGTTGAGCTGGGCGGCAAGGGCCCGCGTGGCGCCTTGCATGGCCAGCAGCCTGACGGGCAGTGGCGGCTTCGCCTGGTCCGTTCTCGGCGACATGGCCTGTTCGATGTGGCCGCTCAGGCTGGCGTCGAGTTGCTGCAGGAAGGTCCGGCGGTGCGCGGCCGGCAGGGCCTGCGTGAGCTCGCGGAGCAGGTCGAACTGGCGGTCAACGGTGGTCGAGTCATCGGCCTCGGCGGCGCTCGACAAGCGCTGCAGAACCAGAACGATGCGATCGTTGAACGCCTGTTGGAAGCTTTGCATGCTCGTTGAGCGAATCTCGCTGGCCTGAACTTCCTGGATGCGAGCGGCCAGCAGATCCGCCAGCGCCTGGCACAGACGGCGCCAGCGCGCCCAATCCACGGAAGCGCCGGGCCGTGGGACGGCAGCCAGTCGCGTCCAGGTCTCGAGGCTGGATCGCTGCGCCTCGTCACCCAGCCGGGACATGAGTTCGATCAGAGGGATGAATCCGTCGCGTTCGGCCTGCGGGTGTCGACGCCCGTAGGCCTTGAGTACCGGGGTGCGAGCGGCGTTGTCGCGCACGGTGAACAGCGTGCGAATGAAGTGCTCGTGCAGCGAGTTGCCGGGCTGGTGGGCTGGCAGGAAGCCGACGATGTGCCGCAGCAGGGCCGTTCGACCGCTGAGGGGGTAGCGGGCGTCGCCGGCGAGCTCCAGCAGTTTGCGCAGCATGGCCTCGTCAAGCCGGGTGCCGCCTTGCATGGCCAGCAGCCGGTCCAGGGACGACAGGCTGCCCGTGCGTTCGGTTTCCTTCAGCGCCAGGGCCAGCCATTGTCTCGGGTCCAGGCCCTGCTTCCAGGTGCGCTCCACGGTCTCGATGGCCTCCTGCAGCTCCGGCCACGGCGTGCCCTGTGGGTTCTCCAGTTCCAGGCGGACCCATTGGAGCAGGGCGTGCCAGGCGGCGGATCGGTCGGCGCTCTGGGCGAGCGCCGTGTTGTCCGGGTTCACCCGCAGCCTCAGCGGCGCGTGCCCCGTGCCGGGGGCGCTCAGGGTGAACCAGGGACGCATGGCCGCTCGGGCTTTCTCCGACTGGGACTTCGGCACTTCCTGCAGCAAGGCCTTCACCTTGTCCCGCAGGGGGCGGGCGTGGGGGTGGTCGGGGCGTTGTGCCAGGCGGGCGTCCAGCAAGCGGGCGATGTCCATGGCGCGGCGGGCGAGGGCGGTGTCGCCCTTGGCGACACTGCCTTTGGCGAGCTGTATGACGACGGCCAACTGCGCCGCGCCTGTTCCTTCGAGAAGCCGCTCGATCGGCAGGTGCCTGAACTGGTGTTCGATGGCCCGGAGTTCGATGCTGGCGTAGTCGCCCCAGTCGATGGAGCGCACCAGTGCCATGAGCACCAGTCGCGTGGCCGGGTCGGTTTCGAGCGGGTGGCCGGCCGTGGCCCAGCCGTTGGCCGCCAGTTCGGCGATGGCGGCCACGATACCCTGCCACTGGGCGGCCTGCGTCGCATCGGGCAGCAGTGTGGCCAGGGCGTCGGCATGGCGCGTCAGCAGTTGGCGGTGCAGCGCCGGATCGGGGATTCGCAGCACGGCGTCGAGCAGGGTTCGCACGGCCTGAACCTTGAAGTGGCCGGCCCAGTGGTCGCAGACCGCGATCAGGGCCTGCACTTCGTCCGCCGTCAGCGAGCTTCGGCGAAGCGCGAATGCCGCGGGAAGCGGGTCCGGCGGCGGAGCGACGAGCGCGGCGGTTCCGGTGAAGAGCATTTCAAGGGCTTGCTCAGGGTCCATGTTGCCCTGGCGGGGCGTGCGCGATCGGTTGACGGCGCGGGTGTAGTCGCTGCGCAATGCCACGTCGGTCGAGTGCCGCTGGACCAGGACCTGGGCGGCGTCGAGCAGGCGATGGAGCGAAGCCTTGTTCAGCGAAATTTCCTGGCTCAGCCGCAGCACTTGGCGAAACAGCGCATCGTCCAGGAACTCGGCGAAGCGCTCGGCGTTTTCCAGGCAGTCGATGAGGTAGGACGGATCGGCCCGGTGCGTGAGCGCCAGCAGGCAGAGCCGCAGCCAATCGTCGCCCTCGAGCAGCCAGGGTGTGGCTTGCGCCAGCGCCTGGATGGACGCCAGCGACAGGCCTTGCGCCTCGCGGATCTGTCCTTGCATCCAGTCCATGAGCACCACACGAAGCGCAGAGAGGCGTCGCGGCTGGTGCGATGGATCGGCGTTCGCCGAGGCGTCGAGCAGGGTCTCGCAGGCCGCTTGCAGCAGCGCGGCGCGCCCGGCATCGCTCACGATCGCTGCGGCGCACGCGGCGAGCACGTCGGAGAACAAGGGGCTGTCGGGTTCGTCGATCGACTGGTGGTGCTCGAGCTGGTACAGCAAGGGCTGGACGTTGCCTGTGCGATGGGCTTCCAGCAGGCTCAGACGCCAATGGTCGGACGCATCGAGCGTGGCCCCCAGGGCGGGTGTGGCCTCCGAGAGGAGGCGCAGCAGCTGCGGCCAGGGCGCACCGTGCGGGTTCTGAAGCTGCCCCTCGATCAGGCCGAGCAGAGCGGCGAAGGCGCTGGCCCGCTTGTCTGGCGTGTCGAGCGCCTCGCAGCGGGTCTTGATCTGGATGGCGATCAGTGAATCGGCTTGTTTGCCCCTGCCGTGTTGCCAGCGCAGCGTGAGCCAGGGCGAGAGTCGGTCGATATGCCACTGCGCCAGGGCCTGGTGGCAGGCTGTGCAAAGGAGGTTGACGCGTGCCTGCAGCAGTGCCAGGTGCCCCTTGGGCGCGGTTCCGCACCCGTGGGCCAGCGTTCGGGCCCACGCAAGGGTTCGTTTGAGCAGGTCCACATCGCCTTGCTGCGTGCCGAGTGGCAGCAGAAGATTCAACAGTTCGGCGAGGTGTTTGGCGTCGGCGGGCGGGAGCGGTTCGGGCGAGGCCGCTTCGAGCCTGTGACGGACTTCGCTGGCAAGGAAGGCGATGGCGGGCAGGGGATGGAGGCCCGTCAGGGCTTTGAGCAAGACCAGGCGCGTCGCCCCGTTCACATGGGCCGGGCTGTCCTCCTGAAACCAGGCATCGGTGGCCAGTTCGCCAGCGACGCGCAGGATCCCTTCGCCCTTGGCCCAGGCAGCTGCCGGGCAGTTGGCCAGGTCGCGCGTGTTCGCCTCCAGCAGCTTGCGCCGCCAGGCCGCGTCGGGGATGGCGCAGAGCACCGCGGCGAGCAATGCCATCGCGTCGTGCTCACGCCCGGTGCAAAACCAGTCGTGGCACAGCTGCGTGATGTCCGTCGCCAGTCCCTTGAGCCTGTCGGCCTGCAGCACCACGAATGGCTCGTCGGGGTCGGCGGTGTTGAGCTGGATGGGCGCCGGGTGGTTCTCGAACAGCTTGGCGTAGGCCTGGTCGACGTCTGCCCTGGATGAAGGGGCGAACCAGGCGTTGGGGTCGATCGAGGGCAGGACGGGGTCGTCCCTGAGCGCTGCTTGCAGTGCGTCTTCCGGCGCCGGCACGAAGGCGCGCGCCTGAAGTTGCCCGGCCACGTGGCTGGATGGCGTGCTTCCCGTGGCGCGCGCCGGCTTCACCAGCGCCTCGTGCTGATTCAGCAGCTCGTTCTTCTCCCGGCCCTCGGGCAGGGTTTCCATCAAGCGGCGCACCGCCAGGTGCAACCGGGGATCGTCGTAGGGGTGGGGCAGCAACGGCAGGATGGTGTGGAGCAGTTCGGCCCGGTGCTCGGCTGCGACGCCCGGTTCACCGTGGCGCTCCAGCAATTCGCGGATCCATTCGGCATCTGCCTGGCTTCCATCGGCGAAGAGGGTGACGAGCAGATTGCGCAGCGGCTGCGGGTTGCCGTGGCGCAGGGCCTCTTCCTGGCAGAGCCGCAGCCAGTCCGACGTGCTGGGCGTCCAGTGCAGGATGGGACCCGCCTCGGCCAGCAGTTCCACCAGGCAGGGCCAGGGCAGTGGATGGGTGCTGCGCGTTTGTTGCTCCTGAATCCATTGCAGCAACTGCTGGCGGGCGGTCTGGAGGTCGTTGCCGATGGCCGTGCGCTTGAGGCGTATTCCCACGGGTTGTCCGGCCGGCACGGTCCTGTCCACGAGAAGCCAGTCGAAGACCCGCTGCGCGGCGCGGGCACCGACCCGCGCGGGGACGCCCCTGGTCAGCACGTTGACCAGTGCCTGCACCGCGGCGTCGTTCGCCTGGCCGGCAGGCGCAGAGGCATTGGCCACGCGCTGCGCCAGGTCCACGGCGGTTCTGACGAGCGCGTCGGCCTGCAGGGCGAGCGCCGCCTCGGCTTGTTCGCTCAGGCGCCGCACCAGACGCAAGGCCTCGTCGCGCGGCAAGGCCAGACCCGATTGCTCCTGCTGCACCACCTGCGCTTGCAGCGTCCGCAGACGTTCGGCGACGTCGGCGCCCGGGTGCACGGCCAGCACCAGTGTCCGAAGCGCTGCCGGTGTCTGTGGCGTCAAGCAGTTGCCGAGCCATTCGATGGCTTCGGCAATGGCGGGAAAGCGGGGCGCTGACCACGGCGGTGGCGCGTGTTCGAGCAGGCGGGCGCCGTGCTCCGCCAGCAGTTGCTGACTCAGGGGAACCACGCCGATCTGGTCGATGAGGGCATCGATGAACGCCAGGCCCTCTTCGACGCCCTGTGGCGAGGCGAACCATTCGACGCAGGCCTCGACGACGAGGGCATGGTGCCGCTGTGGATCGATGTCGTGCGCGACGCGAAAGCTCGGCTGTGTCGGTGACGAGGTGTCGCGAGCCAGGAGGGGTGGATCGCCTGCGAGCAAGCGCTGGCGTGCGCTGCCGCCGCGGGGGCTGACGAGAGCCGTTTGGCCAGGCGCCTGCGACCGTCGCGTACCGATCGTGCTATGCAGGCGAACACTCCGGTTCGGCATAGGGGTGTGGGCGCGATCCCGGTCGTCTGATGCGGTTGAAGGTGTTTGATGCGGGGCGGGCTGTTGCGGTTGCCGTTGCTGTGGCGGCCGCAGAGGTGCCTGCGAGAGGGGGCGGGGTGGCCGATGGGTGGCTGATTCGATCGTGTGACGTGAACTCAAGACGAAGATCCTGTGGAGCGGGGGGCGCCGTTTGGCCAGGCGCGACCCAACGAACGGGGGCGGGGCTGTGTGATCGCCCTGGGAGCGCTTGCTCCTCATGGAAAGCTCACGGCAAGGGCCGTGCTTGCAAGGCGTGGCCCTTGACCCTCAACGCGTGGGCGCCGTGGACAGTGCCCAGTCCCTTGTCCAGCCGCGCAGGGCCGCGTCCGGTTCGTCACCGCGCGCCGGCAGGCCCAGCGCCCGCGCCGCCGCGTTCAGCGCCGCCATCGGATCGCTCAGGTCGAGCGCCTGCGCGCCGTTCTGCTTGCTGAGCTTCTCGCCGTTGTCGCCCAGCACCAGCGGCGTGTGCAGGTAGGCCGGCGTGGGCAGGCCCAGCGCGCGTTGCAACAGGATCTGGCGCGGCGTGTTGTCGGCCAGGTCCTCACCGCGCACCACGTGCGTGATGCCTTGCGCCGCGTCGTCCACCACCACGGCGAGCTGGTAGGCCCACAGGCCGTCGGCGCGGCGCAGGATGAAGTCGCCCACGGCGCGCGCCACGTCCTGCGACTGGGGACCGAGACGGCAGTCGGTCCAGTCCACCCGCGCCGCGTCGGGCACCCGAAAGCGCCAGGCGCGCGGCGCGCGGCCTTGCAGGCCGCCGTTCTCTGGCCGGCAGGTGCCGGGGTACACGGCGGCCTGGTGGCGTTCGCGCGGCGCGCCGCTGGCCAACAGGGCGCGTTCGATGTCCTGGCGAGAGCAGGCGCAGGGGTAGGCGCCGCCCTGGGCGATGAGGCGGTCGAGCGCCGCCTGGTAGAGCGCGTCGCGCTGCGATTGCCAGACCACGGGCTCGTCGCTCGCCAGCCCGCAGGCGGCCAGCTGTTGAAGGATGAGCCGGTCGGCCCCGGGAATGCAGCGCGGCGTGTCCACGTCCTCGACGCGCATGAGCCAGGTGCCGCCGTGGGCGCGCGCGTCGAGCCAGCTGGCCAGCGCGGCCACCAGCGAGCCGGCGTGCAGCGGGCCGGTGGGCGAGGGGGCGAAGCGTCCGCGGTAGGCCATGCGGGCCCGGGCGATCAGGCCAGCGCCAGCGCGAGCTCCAGCCCCGAGACGAAGGCGTCTTCCACGCGATGCCCCAGGCACCAGTCGCCGCACAGGCCGATGCCCAGCCGGGTGTCGAGCAGGTGGCTGCGGCCCAGCGGGGTCTGCGTCTGCGCGTAGCGCCAGCGCTGCACCTCGGCGAAGGGCGGCGTGGCGCGGATGCCGGTGATCTCGGCGAAGCCCTTGAGGAGCTTGGCCTTCACCCGCTCGGCGTCGTCTTCCAGGTGTTTGGTGGACCAGGCCGGGCTCGCCTGGACCGTCCAGCGCTCGATGGGGTCGCGCGCAGGCTTGCTCGATTCGCGGGCGAGCCAGCTGATGCGGTGGTGCGTGCTGCGTGCCGCGCTCCACTGGGGGCCCAGGTGGTACAGGCCGGGTTGCATGGCCTGCGGGAAGGCGACCATGAGCGTCCAGCACGGCGCCACGTGCACCGGCGCCAGTGCGGCGCGCAGTTCGGGTGCCAGGCCCGAGGCCAGCAGCAGCGCGTGCGCCTGCGGGTGCGGCACGGCGAGCACCACGCGGTCGAAGCCGCCGAGCACGCGCTGGCCGCCATCGGCGTCGGCGGTGCGCAACTGCCATTGCTCGGGGTGCAGGGCGTCGCGTTCGATGTGCGAGACCGGCGTGTCCATCAGCGCCTGCGCGTGCGGCAGGCCGTTCGGCTCGGGCTGGAGCAGCGGCTGCGCCCACAGCGCGACCAGGGCGTTCATGCCCGGCGCGGCCACGAAGTGCGGTTCGGTGGGCGGTGGGGCGCTGGCCAGTACGTGGCCGAATTCGTCCAGCACGCGCACGGTGCTGGCGCTCCAGGCGCGCACGGCGCGGGTGGCGGTGGCGCGCAGCGCCAGTTCGAAGCGCGCATCGCGCACGGTGAAGTACTGCACGCCCGGGTCGAAGCCGCCGAACTCGGTGCGCCGCGTGGCCATGCGCCCACCGACGGTGGAGGCCGCGTCGACCAGCGTGACGCGGTGGCCGGCCTGCAGCAGGGTGCGCGCGGCGGTGACGCCCGCCATGCCCGCGCCCACCACGGCGACATGCAAGGGAGCGCGCGGATGGGAAGCGGTAGACGAGTTCATCTGGTGAATGTAGCAGCGGCGGTGTTCAGCTCTGGTGATGGTTAGCGAGCAGTGCTTCGCGCGTGCCGGCGTGCTTGAGGTGGTCCAGCCACCAGCGCAGGGCGCGCGCCCCGTCCGCGGCAGGACGCGACTGCCGCCAGACGTAGGACACGCGAAAGCTGCGCTCCCCCTGCTGCACGGGCTTGACCACCAGCCGCCCCGCATTGATGTAGGGCTGGGCCAGCGCCGTGGGCAGGAAGCCCGCACCCAGGCCGCGCAGTTGCGCCTCCAGCTTGTGCTGCATGGTGGGCACGGTGAGCACGTCCTGGCCGGGCAGCAGGTTGTGGCTCACGCCGCGTCCGCGCTGGGTGCTGTCGGCCACGGCCACGGCGCGGTGCTGGCGCATGTGCTCCTCGGTCAGGGTCTCGTTCAATCGTGCCAGGGGGTGGTGGGGCGCCACCGCGTACACGAAATCCGCCGTGCCCAGCGGCGCGGCCTGCAGGCCCGGGCCCACCGAATCGGCCGCCACGCCCAGGGCCAGGTCGGCCAGGCCGTTCTGCAGGGCCTCCAGCGTGCCCGACAGGGTTTCCGCGCGCAGCCGCACGCGCGTGGGCGCGCCGGTGGCGTAGAAGGACTCGCACAGCTCGAACAGCGTGGCCCGCGAGATCAGCGCGTCGGCCGCGATGGTGAGCTGCGGCTCCCAGCCCGTGGCCACGCGCTTGACGCGCTGGGCCACGGCGTCGAATTCGTTGAGCAGGAACTCGCCCGCGCGAAGGAGTTCGGACCCGGCCGGGGTGATCGCGGCGCGGCGCGCGCTGCGGTCGAACAGCAGCACGTCCAGCGCATCCTCGATCTGGCGGATGCGGTAGGTGAGGGCGCTGGGCACCATGCCCAGCTCGCGCGCGGCGGCGGCCATGCTGCCCAGGCGCGAGACGGCCTCCACCAAGGCCAGGTTCTCGGCCGACAGGGCGCTGCGGGCGGTGATGGGTGCAGGCATCAGCGGGTATTGGTGTTCAAAGATTTTGAATGATGCCATCAAAACCCTGAGGCCCTGAGCGGGGGTGGCTTGCCCAGAATTCAGCCCATGCCAGCCCCGCTGGCCCCACGCAGAAAGGACAACCGCCATGATGCAGATCCGCCGCTCCGACGCCCGAGGCTACGCCGACCACGGCTGGCTCAAGAGCTACCACTCCTTCTCCTTCGCCGACTACTTCGACCCCGCCTGGATGGGCTGGGGCAACCTGCGCGTGATCAACGAGGACCGCATCGCCCCGGGCACCGGCTTCGGCACGCACGGCCACCGCGACATGGAGATCATCAGCTACGTGCTGAAGGGCAACCTGGCGCACCAGGACAGCATGGGCAACGTCAAGGGCATCCCGCCCGGCGACGTGCAGCGCATGAGCGCGGGCACCGGCGTGCGCCACAGCGAGTTCAACCATGCGCCCAACGACACGACGCACTTCCTGCAGATCTGGATCGAGCCGAACCAGCGCGGCATCCCGCCCAGCTATGAGCAGAAAGGCTTCGCCGACGCGGAGAAGCGCGGCCGGCTGCGCCTCGTGGCCTCGCCCGATGGCCAGGACGGCTCGGTCACCATCCACGCCGACGCCGCCATGTACGCGGGGCTGTTCGACGGAGAGGAAACCGCCAGCATCGAACTGGCCGCCGGCCGCAAGACCTATGTGCACGTGGTCCGCGGTGAACTCGAGGTCAATGGCGAGCGGCTGTCCGGCGGCGATGCTGCCGTCATGGACGGCGAGACTTCGCTGACACTCGCGCACGGCAAGGACGCCGAGGTGCTGGTCTTCGACCTGGCCCACTGATTTCCCTCAACCGCTTTTTCAACCCTGGAGAACCCTCCCATGACCGCTCTGCAAAACCCCTTCGCCCTGCTGGCCCGCTTGCTGATGGCCCTGCTGTTCCTGCCCGCCGGCATTTCAAAGATCGGCGGTTTCGCGGGCACGGCCGGCTACATCGGCTCGGTCGGCCTTCCCATGCCCGAGGTGGGCGCGGCGATCGCGATCCTGGTGGAGGTGGGCGCCTCGATCCTGCTGATCATCGGCCTGTTCACCCGCCCGGCCGCGCTGGTGCTGGCGGTGTTCACCCTGGTGGCCTCGTTCTTCTTCCACGCCTTCTGGTCCATGCCGGCCGAGGCGCAGATGATGCAGTCGCTGATGTTCTACAAGAACATCGCCGTCGTCGGCGGCCTGCTCGCGATCGCGGCCCACGGTGCCGGCGCCTTCAGCCTGGACGCCAAGCGCGGCGGCTGATTGCCTTCCCTTCCTGACACTTTTTGCGAACCATTCCATGACCAAGGTAGTTGTCGTTTATCACTCCGGCTACGGCCACACCCAGCGCATGGCGCAGTCGGTGGCCGACGGCGCGGGGGCAGAGCTCATCGCCATCGACGCCGATGGCAACCTCCCCGAGGGCGGCTGGGAAGCCCTGGATGCGGCCGATGCCATCGTCTTCGGCACACCCACCTACATGGGCAGCGTGAGCTGGCAGTTCAAGAAGTTCGCCGACGCCTCCAGCAAGGCCTGGTTCGCGCAGAAATGGAAGGACAAGCTGGCCGCCGGCTTCACCAACAGCGCCGGCATGAACGGCGACAAGCAGTCCACGCTCAATGCGCTGTTCACCCTGGCCATGCAGCACGGCATGCTCTGGGTGAGCCAGGGCCTGATGCCGGCCAACACCAAGGGCGCGCAGCGCAACGACGTGAACTACCTCGTGTCGTACAGCGGCGCCATCGCGCAAAGCCCGTCCGACGCGGGCGCGCAGGACATGCTGCCGGGCGACCTGGAGACGGCGCGCCTGTTCGGTGAGCGCATCGCGGCGGTGGCCGCCCGGTTCACGGCTTGAGCACCGGTCTTCATGAGGCGTAGCATCGCGGCCTCATGAAGATCTTCAGCATCCTTCCCTGGGCAGACTGGCTCGCGCTGGTCTGCTTTTTTTCCATCTGGATCGGCTACGCGGTGTTCGCCAAAGCCTGGGCCAAGACCCGGCCCTCGCTGCTGCGCACCACCAACCGCTACCGCCGCTACTGGATGGAGCAGGCCATCGAGCGCGACCCGCGCATGCTCGACGGCATCATCACGCAGAACCTGTCGACCACGCCGGCCTTCTTCTCGTCCACCTCGATCCTGATCGTCGGTGCCCTGTTCGCCCTGCTGGGCACCACCGACAAGGCGACCGAGCTGATGAGCGAGATCCCGTTCGCGCAGGCGACCACGCTGATCGTCTTCGAGTTCAAGATCCTGGTGCTGGTGGCGATCTTCGTGTACTCGTTCTTCCGCTTTTCCTGGTCGATGCGGCAGTACACCTTCGTGGCGCTGGTGATCGGGTCCATGCCGCCGCCCGAGGACTTCGCGTCTGGCCGATTCGACCGCATCGCGTACGTGGACCGGGCGGCCTCGCTCGTGGCCTCGGCGGCCGAGACCATGAACGACGGCTTGCGGGCGTACTACTTTTCATTCGCCCTGCTGGGCTGGTTCGTCTCGCCGCTGGCGATGGTGATCGCCACGGCCGTGGTGGCCGCCATTCTGTACAGCCGGGAGTTCCGCTCCGAGGTGCTGCACATCCTCAAGGACTGATCGGGCTCTGAAAAGGGGACAGAAGGCCCCTTCTAGAATCAGGCGCATGTTCGTTCACCTGCGCCTGCACACCGAGTTTTCCGTCGTTGACGGCACCAACCGCATCGACGAGGTCGTGGCCGCCGCCGCGGCCGACGGCCAGCCCGCCCTGGCCATCACCGACCTCAACAACCTCTTCGGCGCCGTCAAGTTCTACAAGGCCGGGCGCGACGCCGGCGTCAAGCCCATCATCGGTGCCGAGGTGCTGCTGCAAGGCTTCACCGAGGAGACGCCCAATGCGATGCCCGGTGCCCATCAGCCGCCGCTGCCGCGTGTGCTGCTGCTGGTGCAGGACAAGCAGGGTTATCTCAACCTCAGCGAGCTGCTGGCGCGCGCCTGGACGCGCAACGTGGTGCGCGACCAGGCCGTGCTCAAGCGCGAGTGGCTCGAGGAACTCAACGCGGGCCTGATCCTGCTGTCGGGTGCCCAGGCCGGCCCCGTGGGGCAGGCACTGGTGGCCGGCGACGCCCAGCGCGCCAGCGACACGGCGCTGACGCTGGCGGCTCTGTTCCCGCACCGCTTCTACATCGAGGTGCAGCGCGCCGGCCGCGCCGACGACGAGCGCCACGTGGTGGCGGCCGCGCAGTTGGCCGCGCGCCTGCGCCTGCCGGTGGTGGCCACGCACCCGGTCCAGTACCTCGAGCCCGACGACTTCGAGGCGCACGAAGCGCGCGTGTGCATCGCCGAGGGCGAAATCCTGGCCAACAACCGCCGCGTGCGCCGCTTCACGCGCGAGCAGTGGTTCAAGCCCGCTGCCGACATGGCCGCGCTGTTCGCCGACCTGCCGTCGGCCGTGGCCAACACGGCTGAAATCGCCAGGCGCTGCAACCTCACATTGGTGCTGGGCAAGCCGCAACTGCCCAACTTCCCCACGCCGCTCATCGACGGCGTGCCCATGCCCATGGAGGACTTCTTCCGCCAGTCGTCCTTCGAGGGCCTGGAGGAACGTCTGAAGCACCTGTACCCCGACGAGGCGGAACGCGAGCGGCAGCGGCCCCGCTACGTCGAGCGCCTGGAGTTCGAGATCGGGACCATCCTGAAGATGGGCTTCCCGGGCTACTTCCTGATCGTGGGCGACTTCATCAACTGGGCCAAGAACAACGGCTGCCCGGTGGGCCCGGGCCGGGGCTCGGGCGCGGGCTCGCTGGTGGCCTATGCGCTGAAGATCACCGACCTCGACCCGCTGCAGTACAAGCTGCTGTTCGAGCGCTTCCTGAACCCGGAGCGGGTGTCCATGCCCGACTTCGACATCGACTTCTGCCAGGGCAACCGCGACCGCGTCATCGACTACGTGAAGCAGAAGTACGGCAAGGACGCGGTGAGCCAGATCGCCACCTTCGGCACCATGGCCGCGCGCGCGGCCATCCGCGACGTGGGCCGCGTGCTGGACCTGTCCTACGGCTTCTGCGACGGCATCTCCAAACTCGTGCCCAACAAGCCCGGCATGAGCGTGACGCTGCAGTACCCGCCCGTGCCCAAGAAGGAAGGCGACAAGAACAACTACGCGCTGGAGATGGAGCCGGTGCTGGCCGAGCGTGTGCGCCAGGAAGAGGACGTCAAGACGCTCATCGAGCTGGCGCAGAAGCTCGAGGGCATGGCGCGCAACGTGGGCATGCACGCGGGTGGCGTGCTGATCGCCCCGGGCAAGCTCACCGACTTCTGCCCGCTGTACGCGCAGCCGGGCAGCGAATCGGCTGTGAGCCAGTACGACAAGGACGACGTGGAGGCCATCGGCCTCGTCAAGTTCGACTTTCTGGGGCTGGCCACGCTCACCATCCTGGAGATCGCGCGCGAGTTCATCGTCAAGCGCCACAAGGGCCGCGAGAACTTCCGCTTCGAGGACGTGCGGCTCGATGACCCCAAGGTCTATGCGCTGTTCTCGCGCGGGCAGACCGAAGCCGTGTTCCAGTTTGAAAGCCGCGGCATGCAGGGCATGCTGCGCGACGCCAAGCCCACGCGCCTGGAGGACCTGATCGCGCTCAACGCGCTGTACCGCCCGGGCCCGATGGACCTGATCCCCAGCTTCGTGGCGCGCAAGCACGGGCGCGAGGCGGTGGAGTACCCGCACCCGGCCGTGGCCGACATGCTCAGCGAGACCTACGGGATCATGGTCTACCAGGAGCAGGTCATGCAGATCGCGCAGATCCTGGCCGGCTATTCGCTTGGCGGCGCCGACCTGCTGCGCCGCGCCATGGGCAAGAAGAAGGCCGAGGAGATGGCCGAGCACCGCGAGAAATTCCGCGCCGGTGCGCTCAAGACCCACAACATTCCGCAGGACAAGGCCGACGAGATCTTCGACCTGATGGAGAAGTTCGCGGGCTACGGCTTCAACAAGTCGCACTCCGCCGCCTACGCGCTGCTGGCCTACCACACGGCCTGGCTCAAGGTCCATTTCACGGCGGAGTTCTACTGCGCCAACATGACGGTGGAGATGGACGACACCGACAAGCTCAAGGTGTTGTTCGAGGACGCGCAGAAGATGGGCATGGCCTTCGAGCCGCCCGACGTGAACCGCGGCGGCTACCGCTTCGAGCCGGTGACGGACAAGCTCATCCGCTACGGCCTGGGCGCCATCAAGGGCACGGGCCAGCAGGCGATCGAGGCCATCGTGGCGGCCCGCGAAGGCCGCGGCGAAGGCCCCAATGGCGGCGAGAGCGGCCCGTTCAAGAGCCTGTTCGACTTCTGCCTGCGCGTGGACCGCACGCGCATCAACAAGCGCACGGTGGAAGCGCTCATCAAGGCGGGCGCCTTCGACGCCCTGCACCTGAACCGCGCCGAACTGCTGGCCACGCTGGACATCGCCTTCGAGTACGCCGCCACCACGCAGGCCAACGCGCACCAGGGCGGGCTGTTCGACATGCTGGGCGGTGACGACCACGGCTCCAGCACGCAGGAGCCCGAGCTGGTGGCGACCCTGCCCTGGGGCGTGAAGGAAAAGCTCACGCTGGAGAAGAGCGCGATCGGCTTCTACTTCTCGGGCCACCTGTTCGACGAGGTGGAGCGCGAGGTGCGGCGCTTCGCGCGCACGCGCCTGGTGGACGTGGTGGACAGCCGCGACCCAGTGATCCTCGCGGGCATCGTCACCGACTTCCGCGTCATCAACGGCCAGCGCGGCAAGCTCGCGCTGTTCAAGATCGATGACAAGACCGGCGTGCTGGAGACCAGCGCCGACGAGAACCTGATCAATGCGCACCGCGCGCTGCTGAAGGACGATGAGCTGATCGTGGTGCAGGCGGTGGCCCAGCCAGACCGCTTCTCGGGTGGCCTGCGCCTGAAGATCCAGCAGATCTGGGATCTGGCCAGCGCGCGCTGCCGCTTCGGCAAGTACCTGCGGGTGGCAGTCAACGGCCACGCGCCGGCGGTGGCGCAACTGGTGCGCGAGTTTCCGCCCAGGCGCGAGATGAGCGAGCAGGGCGAGTTCGTGCGCGGTCTGCCGGTGCGCCTGGCGCTGCAGCGCGACGGCGCGCGTTGTGAACTGCAACTGGATGACCGGGCGCTGTTCTTCCCCACGGACGCGGCGCTGGCGAGTTGGACGGCGCAGGCGCACGAGCAGCGGGCGGAGATCGTGTTCGATTGACGGGGTGCGGCAATTGAACGTAGTATTACGTTCGTTATAACGAATGAGGCGCCGCCATGCACACGCTCAAACTCACCCAGATCGGCAATTCCGTGGGCGTCATCCTGCCCAAGGAAGCACTGGCCAAATTGCGTCTTGAGAAAGGCCAGACAGTGTTCCTCACGGAGACTCCCGAGGGGCTGGTGCTGACGCCTTATGACCCTGCTCTCGAAGAGCAGATCGAGGCTGGCAGGGCCTTCATGCGGGACTATCGAGACACCTTTCACCAGTTGGCCAAATGAACTGGCGCTGGGTGGACAGAAGTGCCCTGGTGCTGTTGCACGACGAAAGCCTGGCGGAACATGGCGGACGGGCGGGTATCCGCGATGAAGGCCTCCTCGAATCCGCCCTGGGGCGGGCGAGGAACCTGGCCTCATATGGATCGCCGGATGTGGCCGACCTGGCGGCCAGCTATGCGCTCGGTTTGGCCAAGAACCATGCCTTCGTCGATGGGAACAAGCGAGCCGCTTTCCTGGCGATGGGTCTGTTCCTCTATCTGAACGGTTATCGTCTCGTTGCCACGCAGGCAGAAGCCACGTTGACGATGCTGGGGGTGGCCGACGGCTCGGTGCCGGAGCCGGCACTCGCCGAGTGGATCAGGCGAAACAGCGAGCGGCGCCGCTGATCAGTCCAGCGGCCGCAGGCCGATCACGAGCGATGACGGCACCCGGCCGTCGACGTCGCGTGGCAGGGTGCCGGTGCGGTCGATGGCGCGCAGCACGGCGTCGTCCCAGGCGGCGTTGCCGCTGCTCTTGACGAGCTTGTGGCTGGTGATGGTGCCGTCGGGGGCCACGCGCACCTCGACCTCGGCGCGCGGGTTGCCCGGCGCGGATTCGGTGAACACCACGTTGGGCTTGATGCGCGCGGCCACTTTGCCGGCATAGCTGGCCGAAGGCCCGCTGGACTGCTGGGCGGCGCCCGTGCTCTGCGGCGAGCCGCTGGCGCCGGCCTGGCCCATCATGCGGGCGAGCTGCTCCTTGCGCAGTTGCTCCTGCAGCTCGGCCTGGCGCTTTTCCTGCGCGGCCTTGCGCTGGGCTTCGCGTTTTTCTTCGGCGAGCTTTTCCTGGCGCTCGGCCTCGGCGCGCTTCTTCTCGGCGGCGGCCTTGTCCGCCGCGGCCTTCTTCTCCGCCGCGGCTTTTTCGGCGGCGGCCTTCTCGGCGGCCGCCTTCTTCTCGGCCGCCAGCCGCTCCGCGCGTTCGCGTTCCGCCTTTTCCTTCTCCTTGGCTTTCTGTGTCGCGATGTCGGCCTGCTGCTGCGCCGGGGCGGGCGGGGGCGGCGGAGCCGGGCGCGGCGCGGGGGCCGGTGCGGGTGGAGGGGGCGGCGGCGGCACAGGCGCCGGGGGCGGTGGCACCGGTGCGGGCTTGGGCGGCGGCGGTGGCGCGGTGGCGCGTGGCGCCGCCTGCTGTGGCAGGCGCGACCACAGTTCGGCCTCCACGGCCGGCGTGTCGGCGTCGCGGCGCCAGCTCACGCCCCAGGTGAGCGCCAGGATGAGCAGGGCGTGCACGCCGATGGCCTTGCCCAGCGCGCCGCCCCAGCGGCCTTGCGGCGGCGGGGCGAGGTCGAGGTGGTCGGCGGTGGATCGCATCGGGTGGTTCGGGCAAAGGCTCAGCGGGTGGTCTGCACCGACAGGCCGACGCGCTGCACGCCGGCCTTCTGCAGTTCGTTCATGGTGCGCACCACAGCGTCGTACTGCACGGTCTTGTCGGCACTGATGATCACGGGCACGCCGGCCTGGTCGGCCCCCGTGCCCTGCAGTTCGAGCACGCGAGCGGCCAGAAGGTTCAGCGGCACCAGCGCGCCCTCGCCGCTGGCGCTGCCTTCGCGCACGCGCAACTGCTCGGACTTGTCGATGGTGACCTGCACGAAGCGGTCGGGCTGGCGCTGGGCCTGGCCCACGGTGGGCAGGGCGATCTGGCTGGGCGTGATGAGTGGGGCCGTGACCATGAAGATGATCAGCAGCACCAGCATGACGTCGATGAACGGGACCATGTTGATCTCGTTCATCGTGCGGCGGCCCCGGCCGCGGGCGGCGAGCTTGGCCATGGTTCAGTGCCTCAGAAGGTGGACGCGGTGGCGGCCTGCGGGTGGTGCGAACCGAGGTTGCGCTGCAGGATGTTGGAGAACTCTTCCATGAAGGTCTCCAGGCTGTTCGCCACGCGGTCGATGTCGTGCGCGAAGCGGTTGTAGCCGATGACGGCGGGAATGGCGGCGAAGAGACCGATGGCCGTGGCCACCAGGGCTTCGGCGATGCCGGGCGCCACCGTGGCCAGCGTGACCTGGGCCAGCGAGGCCAGCCCGGTGAAGGCGTGCATGATGCCCCACACCGTGCCGAACAGGCCCACGTAGGGGGCGACGGAGGCGACGGTGCCGAGGAAGGAGAGGTTGGACTCCATCATGTCGAGCTCGCGCTGGAAGCTGGCGCGCATGGCGCGGCGCGCGCCGTCGAGCAGGGCCCCGCTGTCGGTGATGCGGCGCTCCCGCAGCTTGTTGAACTCGCGCATGCCGCTGGCGAAGATGCGTTCCATGGGGCCCGCGCTGCGCGCGTTCTGCGCCGCGGCGGCGTAGAGCTCGTTCAGGTTGGTGCCCGACCAGAACTCGCGCTCGAAGGCCTCGTTGCGCGAGCGCACGCGCTTGAGCGTGCCCATCTTGCGGAAGATGGCGGCCCAGCTGATGAGCGACATCAGCACGAGCAGCGCGACCACGGCCTGGACCACCCAGGTCGCGTGGAGCATGAGCTGGACGATGGAGAGTTCTGGGGTCATGGTGCAGGGATCGGAACAGGTGAAAAAGGTTTCGGTCTGTCACCGGTGCAGCGCTCAGCCCAGGCCCAGGGCCTGGCGCAGGGAAGGCGGCATGCGCCGGGGTGTCAGGGTACCGCCGTCCACCCAGCCAATGCGGATGGTGCCTTCGCACAGCAAGTCCCCCGCCGGGGAGTCCCGGCGTGCCGACTGCGCGATTGTGAGCGAGGCGCGGCCCGCTTCCGTGACCTGGGCGGTAACCAGAAGCAAATCATCCAGGCGGGCGGGGCGCAGGTAGCGCACGTCGGTGGCGCTCACCACGAACATGGCGCCTTCGGCCTCCCGCAGGCGCTGCTGTTCGACGCCGAGCGCGCGCAGCCATTCGGTGCGGGCGCGCTCGAAGAACTTGAGGTAGTTGGCGTAGAAGACGATGCCGCCAGCGTCGGTGTCTTCCCAGTAGACGCGCACGCGCCACTCGAAGGGGGTGGTGAGTGGGTCCCCGCTCACCAGGCCGCCTCCAGCCGCGCCACGGCCTCCTGCAGTTGCTCCATGGAGTTGGCGGTGGAGAAGCGCAGGTAGCGCCCGGGCTCGGCCTGGGCGAAGTCGCGCCCCGGCGTGGCGGCCAACTGGCAGCGGCGCATGAGTTCGAAGGCCAGGGGCCAGCTGCCGCCGGCTTCGGGCGTGTCGGCCGTCGGCGGGATGCCCCAGCGCTCGCACAGGGCGCGCACCTCGGCCCAGGCGTAGAAGGCGCCGTCGGGCATGACGGGCACGGTGAGGCCCAGGCGATTGAGTTCGGGGATGAAGTAGTCGCGCCGGGCCTTGAAGGCCGCGCGGCGGCGCTCGTACTCGGCCAGGCTGTCGGGCTCGAAGCAGGCCAGTGCGGCGTGCTGCGAGATGGCGCTGGGGCAGATGAAGAGGTTCTGCGCCAGGCGTTCGACCGCGGGCACCAGGGCCGGTGGCAGCACCAGCCAGCCCAGGCGCCAGCCCGTCATGTTGAAGTACTTGCTGAAGCTGTTGACGCTGATGACCGTGTCGCCCAGGCCCTCGGGCAGGGTGAGCGCGGTCTGGCCGAAGGCGGCGTCGTGGCTCAGACCGAGGTAGATCTCGTCGATCAGCGTGACGCCGTCGCGCTCGCGCACGGTGGCGGCAATGCGCTGCAACTCGTCGCGCGCAATGGAGGTGCCGGTGGGGTTGGACGGCGAGGCCAGCAGCACACCGCGCGTGCGTTCGCCCCAGTGCGTGCGCACCTGCTCGGCGCTGAGCTGGAAGCGTTGTTCCGGGCCGCAGGGGACCATGCGCGCCGTGCCCTCGGCCGCCTGCACGAACTGGCGGTTGCAGGGGTAGCTCGGGTCGGGCATGAGGATTTCATCGCCCGCGTCGATCAGGGCCAGGCAGGCCAGTTGCAGCGCGGCCGAGGCGCCAGCCGTGACGACGATGCGCGACGGATCGACCGTGGCGCCGAAGTGCGTGCCGTACCAGCCGGCGATGGCCTCGCGCAGCGCGGGCAGGCCCAGGGCCTGGGTGTACTGGCTGCGGCCATCACGGATGGCGCGCTCGGCGGCCTGCTGCACCAGCGGCGGGGCGGTGAAGTCGGGCTCGCCGATGTTGAGGTAGATCATCGGGCGCTGGCCGGCAGCGCCCTCGGCCGCGAGGCGGGTGGCGGCCTTGGCCAGCTCCATCACGTAGAAGGGCTCGATGCGTTCGGCCCTGCGCGAGACCCTCATCGGCGGGCGCCGCCGGCGCGCGGCGAGGCGGCCACTTCGGCGGGGCGCAAGCGCTCGGCCAGCGGGTGCAGCACGCCGTTGACGAACTTGTGGCCGTCGGTGCCGCCGAAGGACTTGGCGAGTTCGATGCACTCGTTGAGCACCACGCGCCAGGGCACGTCCAGGCATTGGCGGAACTCGTAGGTGCCGATCCACAGCACGCCGTGTTCGATGGGCGAGATCTCGGCCATCGGGCGGTCCAGGTGTGGGGTGATCAATGCGTCGAGCTCGGCGGCCTGTTCGATGCAGCCTCGCACCAGGGCGTCGAAGTGCAGGCTGTCGCACTTGTGGAAGCCGGAGAGGTCGCGGGTGAAGGTGTCGATGTCATCGATCGGGTTGCGGCCCACCAGATGCTGGTACAGCGCCTGAAGGGCGAATTCGCGCGCGCGGGTGCGGGCCGATTTGTCGGCGGCCTTGCGCGGCTTGTTGGAGGCGGTATCGGGAGAGGTGCTCATGGAATCAGCCAATGCGGTCCAGCACCAGGGCCATTTCAACGGCCACGCGCGCGGCGTCGCGGCCCTTGTCGACCTGGCGTGCGAGGGCCTGGGCCTCGTTTTCGGTGGTGAGGATGGCGTTGGCCACGGGGATCTGGTGGTCCAGGGCGACGCGGGTGACGCCGGCGCCGGACTCGTTGGCGACGAGTTCGAAGTGGTAGGTCTCGCCGCGGATGATGCAGCCCAGGGCGATCAGGGCGTCGTACTCGTCGAGCTCGGCCATGGCCTGCAGGGCCACGGGCACCTCCAGCGCGCCCGGCACTTTGACGTGGGCGATGTTCTTCTCTTGCACGCCGAGGGCGAGCAGTTCGGCCTGACAGGCGCTGAACAGGGTGTCCGTAATGGCTTCGTTGAAGCGCGCCTGCACGATGCCGATGTGCAGGCGTTTGCCGTCGAGCAGGTCGGCTGTGCCTTTGTCTGCGCCAAACATGGGGGCGTCCGTTTCCGTGGGGTGTGGGGTCAGTTGGGGTGGCCGATGAAGCCGGTGATCTCGAGGCCGTAGCCTTGCATGCTCGGCATGCGGCGCGGCGTGCCCATGAGCTCCATGCGGGTCACGCCGCATTCGCGCAGGATCTGGGCGCCCACGCCGTAGGTGCGCAGGTCCATGCGGCCGCGCTCGGGCGCCTGGGCCGAGCGCGCGGTGCCGTCGAACTGGGCCAGCAACTGGTCGGCGCTTTCGCCGCAGTTGAGCAGCACGGCCACGCCGCGGCCCGCCTTGGCCAGGTGGCGCAGGCTGGACTCCAGGCTCCAGCTGTGCATGGCGCGGCCGACCTCCAGCGCATCGAGCACCGACAGGGGCTCGTGCACGCGCACGGGCACGGCCTCCTCGGCCTGCCACTGCCCCATCACCAGGGCCATGTGCACGGCGCCGCTGGGCTGGTCGCGGAAGGCGTGGGCGGTGAAGTCGCCGAAGGCTGTCTTGAGCGGGCGGCTGCCGACCTTCTGCACCAGGCATTCGGTGCGGCTGCGGTACTCGATGAGGTCGGCGATGGTGCCGATCTTGATGCCGTGCTCGGCGGCGAATTGCTGAAGGTCGGGCAGGCGGGCCATGGTGCCGTCGTCCTTCATCACCTCGCAGATGACGGCGGCGGGCGAGCAGCCGGCCATGGCGGCCAGGTCGCAGCCGGCCTCGGTGTGGCCGGCGCGCATGAGCACGCCGCCTTCCACGGCCTGCAGCGGGAAGATGTGGCCGGGCTGCACCAGGTCGCTGGCCTTGGCGTTGGGCGCCACGGCGGCTTGCACGGTGCGCGCGCGGTCGGCGGCGGAGATGCCGGTGGTCACGCCCTCGGCGGCCTCGATGGAGGCGGTGAAGGCCGTGCCCATCTTGGTGCCGTTGCGGGGCACCATGGGCGGCAGGTTCAGGCGCTCGCAGCGCTCCTTGGTGAGCGTGAGGCAGATCAGGCCGCGGCCGAAGCGGGCCATGAAGTTGATGGCCTCGGGCGTGACGTGCTCGGCCGCGAGCACGAGGTCGCCCTCGTTCTCGCGGTCCTCGTCGTCCACGAGGATGACCATGCGGCCGGCGCGCATGTCGGCGACGATGGCTTCGACGGGGGAGATGGCCACAGGGGCCAGGGTTTCCGGGGCGTTCATGGTGTGGCCTCCTTGGCCGGGTGCAGGCCCGCGCCAAGCATGCGCTCGACGTAGCGGGCCACGGTGTCGATTTCGAGGTTGACGGTGCTGCCGGCGGCGAGGTCGCCCAGCGTGGTGTGCTGCACCGTGTGGGGAATGAGGTTGATGCTGAACTCGCAACCGTCGGGCCGGTCGGCGACGCGGTTGACGGTGAGGCTCACGCCGTTGATGGTGATCGAGCCCTTGTAGGCGAGGTACTTGCCGAGTTCGGGCGGGGCGAGCACGGCGAGTTCGTGGCTTTCGCCCACAGGGGAGAAGCGGGTCACCGTACCGGTGCCGTCCACGTGGCCGGAGACGATGTGGCCGCCCAGGCGGTCATGGGCGCGCAGGGCTTTTTCAAGGTTCAGGCGGCCGCCGACGGCGTCGAGCCCGGCGGTGCGGGCCAGCGATTCGGCGGAGATGTCGATGGTGAAGCGGTTCTGCGGGGCGTCGAGGGTGGTGACGGTCATGCAGGCGCCGTTGAGGGCGATGCTGTCTCCCAGGCCGACGTCGGCCAGAAACCCGGCCGGGGCCTCGATGGTGAGGCGCCGCCCGTGCTGCAAAGAACCGCCCAGCGCATGGGAGTCGGCGATGCGCCCCACGCCGGTGATGATGCCGGTGAACATCCGGCTATTTTCGCAGGGTTTGGTAGGGCCGGCGGTCGCGGGGGGGGCGGCAGCCCCCTAGGACACGGGGTCAGTTGCCGCGGAAGCAGTCCGCGAGTGCCGCAGTCGCGGCGGCGTTGTGCTGCGCTCGCGCGCCGGTGTGGGCGAGATCGAGGTCGCCGCAGCGGTCATCGGCCATGGCGCCCGCGCGCACGGCGCGCAGGGTGTAGCGGTGCGCCTCGGTGGCCGCGGCCACAGCCGCGCCGTCCTCGACCAGGGTGATGGTGTAGGCAGCGGAGCCCTCGCGCGGGCTTTGGCTGAGCGCCGTGGGCAAGGTCGCGCCCACGTGGGTGTCCATGCTGCTGTAGCGGCGACGCAGGAACTGGCTGGCCTCTTCGAGGGCGCGCTGTGCGTCGGCGCGCCGGCCTTTGCGCACGTGCTCGGTGTAGCTCGGGTAGGCGATGCTGGCGAGGATGGCGACGATCGCACAGGTGACCATCAGCTCGAGCAGGGTGAAGCCGGAAGGCTGCCGGCGCTGGGCGCGCAAGGGTTTCATTGCGGCACCCTCGAGAGTTGGTATTGCTGGCGGCTCCAGGAACGGACTTTGTTGCACGGCACTTTGAATTTGAATTTGCCGTCCTTGGTGCCATAGACCTCGGTTTCCACCTCCTTGCAGTCGGTCGACCCGGGCGATTCGGGCGGCGGGACAAGGGTGCCACCTTGTGAACCCAGATTGAGGTCGTGCACGAATACCTTGGCCGTGGCGTCGCTCGATGGCGTGGCGTTGCGATAGGCCAGGCCTCGTGGATAGCCGCCCGACAGGACTTCCACCATGGACGCGGGTTCGAGCTTGCCGTCCCCGTCGACGTCAAACGCCGGCCTGCCCTGGCCGTCAAGTGCATTGAGAATGTAGGTCCGGGTCGGCGGCACACTGTCGTCCGTGCAGCTTTCGGCTGCACTCTGCCCCCGGTCGATGCCGACGGTGGTGACGCTGACGCTGGTGCTGATGTTGGCCACTTGCTCGATGACCCGCTCGCCTGGTGTGGCTTTGCCCAGTTGCAGCCGCCAGCCGCGGTGCCGGGTCCAGTCGATGACGCGGCGCGTGGTGCCAAAGAAGTTGTTCTGACCGCTCGTTGTGACGAGCGACTCCACGGCCTGCTCCAGCAACTCCGACGCCTGGACGGGCTCCAGACTCCGTCCGTCCGAGGATTTGTCCCGCGGCGTCGGGTCCCAGATGCCGTAGATGCTTTCAGGCTGCGTGGATGCGATGAGATCACTGTCATCGAGCAGCATGCCGGTGCCGATCACCACGATGTGGCCACCGCGCGGGTGAGGCTGCCAGGCCGGCCCCGCGTAGATGGGGCGACGGTATTCGGTGACGAACAAGGGCTTGTCGTAGGCAACGCGCCATTCCGTGGGACGGCCCCGCAAGTCGAAGCGCCACAGTTGACCGTTGGCATCGCCCGCATAGGCGGCCACGATGCGCTGACGATGGTCCGACATCAGGGAGACGGCGCCCATGCCGCGTCCGGCGTCGAAACCGGTCGGCAGCGCCAGCCGGCGCAAGACGGCGCCGGTGGCGGCATCGAGCACCAACAGGCCGTGGCCCTTGCCGTTGGCAACGCCATTGTGGTGACCTGTCGTTGTGATCAGTACCCATGCGCCGCTATCGGTCTGCCCGCTCCGGATCGGCGTCGTCATGTGCCCCGCCGTGAACGGCGCGTCGTTGATGAGATCCGCCCCGGTTTCCCAGAGAAAGTCCTTGGCCGACGGTGTGCGCGGCTGACTTCCATTGAGAGGCACGTTCAGGCCATAGATCAACTGCGCGCCGCGCCCGCCTGTACCGGCGGCGATCTGTTTCCAGGCACCTTCGTGGTAGATGTCGTGGAGTGAGAGCGGGCCGTCGAGCACGTAGCGGAAGGGCGCGTCCGGATCCGCCTGACCGATCAGCCGGCCCATGCTGCGACGGGGCATGAAGGCGCCGAGTTCCTTGCCCTTGCTGGCGTCCAGCAGGTGCACCAGGCCCGCGTTGGTGGCCACCACCAGGGCATTCGGCGCGCTGTCCACCTGTGAGCGGAAGCTGGCGTAGCTGATCTTGCCATCGACATCTCCATGCAGGTCGTACCCCATGTAGGCAGCTCCCTTGTCGATCAGCAGCGGCGGGCTGTTGACGACCGCGCCGAGGCCGGACAGCCGCAGCCTGAACGGTTGGCCTTTGGCGTCCAGCACGGGATCACCCCCTCGGAGGTACTCGACGAACCGATCGTCGTCGGGGATTCGCTTGTCGAGGTCGTCGCTTTTGAGTGCAAGGATGGTTGCGATGGGCAGCGAGCTCAGGGCGCCCTTGAACTCGAATCCCGTGTTGTCGGGGCGGATGCTGTAGATGCGCCGATCGGCTGGCTTGGGCAACTGCTTGCTGGCCGACCAGTACTCCTTGTTGTCAGGTGCCGTGAGCGGCTGACCGTTGGCGTCCACGGCGAGGGCTTTCGTGTTTCCGTTCTCGTCGATCACCGAGGCGGTGATGTCCCCCTCGTTGTCGACGGTGCTGTACTCGACGTGATACTTGAGTTGCCCCTGAAGTCCTTGCGGGACATCGCCGCTGCCGCCGACGGCCACACCTGCGTCGTTGCCCATGGCGGACAGGATGGACGAGACGATGTTGTTGATCACCGTCCTGACGTCGTCGGCACTGCGCACGCTGAAGCCTCGCCCACCACCGGTGTAGCCCGCGTGGAGGAAATCGTCGATGCGCTTGGCATCGATGGCTGAATTGAGATCGTCGCTGGGCCAGCGGGGTAGAAGGCTCTTTTCGTAGCCCTTGATCAGGTAGTCGAATCGGTACTTGTCGATCTGATCGAAGCTCAGACCCGCATCGCCGCCGGAGGGGCTGATGAGGTAGCCCACGGTGTAGGTGGTCATGTTCTGCCAGAAGACGGGCTGGCCGACGCGCGTGGTTACACGATTGGCCAGATCGGGGCGCAGATCCTCATGCCAGTGGTACCTGGCCGTGAGGTCGGCCAGAC
This sequence comes from Hydrogenophaga sp., assembly GCF_011772445.1. GTDB lineage: Bacteria > Pseudomonadota > Gammaproteobacteria > Burkholderiales > Burkholderiaceae_C > Hydrogenophaga. Next base: position 167,239 of record NZ_WVZN01000017.1, read on the forward strand.
CTCGGGTCCCTGTGCCGGGGTAGGGCGTGTACCACTTGCGTTGCGTGTCGTTGCCCTTGGGTTCGTACCTGAATTTTTCAGGTCTCGCGTCGACGCCTGGTGCGCGGGTGAATTCCTTGCCTGTGCGGTTGTCGTCGTCCGTGGCCACCTGATTTTTTGTGGCGTCATCGGGAGACCAGGCGCCGTCCGAAAAGAGCACGTGATAGGAGCGGCGGCACGCCAGCTCGGGGTTGTCGGGGCTTGCGGGCTGGTTGGGGCGGCCTGTCCAGGGATTCTCCTTGGCACCAGAAGGGACGCGCAGGTAGCTGGCGACCTTGTCGACGCTGTTGTGCAGCGGTGTGCCACCCATCGCAACGGTGCCATACAACCAGTCATAAAACTGTTGATTGGCGGTGGATCCTGGAGACCACAGGCGCACGCCGCGCAGCACACGCTCTTGCGATACGTCGCTGCCGAGCTGCAGACCGATGGCCCGGCTCGGGAAATTGATGCGCATGTAGCCGATGCGCAGCGTGCTGTTCAGGCGTTCGTCGTTGAACGCCAGACCCAAGGCGGTCTGGGTGGCGGCCATGCGGGTGAGGTAGTAGCGGTACCAGTTCATGATGTTGGCCCGCTCGGCCTCCGCCGTGCATTGGGTCTCGCTGCAGCCAGGGTCGGTTCGTTGACTGCCCGTTTTCGGCAGCGGAATCATGCCCGTGGTGTTTTTGTCGATCGACACCGGTTTGGCATTGCTGCAACCTGCAATGCCCAGGTTGGGAGAGCAAGTGAAATAGGTGAAGGGTTCTGCGGGGTGGTTGGGATCGGGCACCTGGCCCTTGATGTAGGTCCGGTGATACGGCACGTAGTCAATGCCAGGCCACTTCGGGTCCCAGGGGTACTCGTAGATCCGCTGGTACCCGGCAGGCGTTTCTGCGGGGACTGCTTCGAAGCTGCTGTGCTTGACCAGCAAGGTGGTGGATTCATTCGGCGCCTCGTTGCCAGGGGAGTAGACGGCGTAGTTGAACTTGGTGCTCGCCTGGTTGGAGATGAACTCGACACCATCGGAAGGCACGAGGGGCTTGCCTTGAGCGTCGACGCGGGGCCGGTAGGTAATGCGCGGGTTGTAGTAGAGCGAGTTGAATTCCGCCGAACGCTGGGCAGCGAAGATGTCCGTTCCTTTGCCACCGTCGATGGTCATCGAGTACCCGTCGGCATAGGGGAAGGACATTGACCCGGAGTTGTCCAGCGTCACCACGAGGTTGGGCCTTGCGCCGGCGGTGTTCACCAACAGGGGCTGTTGCGACGGGTTGGCGTGGGCCTCGGGGGCCATGGCGGCCACGCCAATCGCCAGGGCAAAGAGGGTGCGCATCAGCGGCGCACACACCAGCAGGCCGCGAAACCGGGAAGAAAAGTCACTCATAGCCGCCTTCGCCGGATCGAACCGGTACTTTGGGAGAAATCACCGACTGGAGCCAGATCTCGGAGCCGCCCTCGAGCCGCCCGTCCTTGTCGAAACGCGCGCCTGCCGACAGGCCGCGAGCCGTGATGAGGTATCGGTCGCCTCGCATGGGCTCGATCAGGCAATGGGCCGGGGGCAAGCGCTGCGCGGCGCTGCTGACCTCGGTGTTCGTGGAATCCACCCGGATGGGATGGGCTGCGCCCTCCATCCAGTTGTCTGGGTTCCGCCAGAGCGCATCGGCATCGTTCGTATCGGTGAGTTCCTTGCTGCCAAAGCGCTTGTGCTGTTCGCCGTGGACCGCGCCATGGTTGTCCACCACGTCGATCACGATGGCTTCGCATTGGCGGAGCGCTGTCTGTGCAGAAAATTCGGCTGATTGGCGGACTCTCGCGTTGGTGCTGACTTCCTGCAGGCCTGCGCCGCGCCTGGCCGCCAGCAAGCCGGCGAAAGCCAGTACCACCAGCATGATGAGCACCACCGGGAGTACCACCCCGTTGAGGCCGACACGATGATTCATTGCGGGTCAAGGTTCCGGTAAGGGTTGCGGGCGGTGGTGCCGTCGGTCTCGAAAGGCATCGCTTGGGCCGGACGCAGGTTCGCCAGGTGCACCACCGTTCGGTACGCGCGACGCAGGCGCCCGTCGTTGGCCGACATCGCCGTGCCGCCGCAGTCCAGGTAGCGGGAGATGTCCTTGTTGCTCAGCTCGTTGTGTGGTGCTGGCCGCTGCGAACGCACGAGCACGCAAAGCTCCACGGCGGCGACGCGGGTCCAATCCCCCATCGGCGGCGTCAGGGACGCATCACTGGCTGGCACAAGCGCGGTGACTTGATGCGGCGGTATGGCGCCCAGCACGGGCACGCGTGTCACTGCATAGCGCAGTTGCAGCGACTCGACGTTGGGCACCAGGGCGACCGCGTTGCTGAAGCCCGCGCCGTTGCTGCCGCGGCAAAACAATGTGGGCGTGTCGTCATTTGTGGCGTCGTTCTGGACATAGAAGCGGTTGTCGGCGATGGAGGCCATCTGGCCACCCCCGGTGTCGATATCCCGAATGCCTTCGTTGACGCAGTTTGCTGGCAGAGGATTGTTGGGTGAGCCAGAGGAATTCACGACCGGGCTGTTCAGCCGTGTGGCGTGGTACCGCACCGCTATGGCGTCGCTGCCGGAACCGCCCGTACAGGCCAGCAGATCGAAGCTGGCGCTGTCGGTGGCGGCGGTGAAGCCGCCATCGCAACCCTTTAGTGGCAAGCCTTTGAATAGGCGGATGCCACCCGTTCCGGTCTCTGAATAGCCACTCAATCGCAGATGGCTGGCCAGAAGCTCGAGGGCGATCGCACCGTCCTCATTCATTTGGGCCTGCAGGATGGCGTGCCGTGTGCCGCTCGCCGTTTGCAGATAGGTCACGGTGACGGCCAGCACCACGGCGAGTCCGATGACCATGGCCATCAGGAGCTCGACGAGGCCGAGGCCTTGCGCGCGACGGAGGCGGCCATGCCAGCGCCTGTTCACAAGCCGCTCCGGAAATGCAGGCAGGCCATGCCGGCCAGAGCTTCCTCGTCAAGGTGTGCCGGGCAGGCGTCCTGAACGGAGGCGCGCAAAGCCTCATCGTTTGCCGATGCCTCCGCCCACAGAATCCAGACATCGATTTCCCGCAAGGGGGCGTCCGGTCGCGTGACCACCACGCCTTGGCCGCCGGGCAGGGCGTTGCCGACAGCCGTCAGCCACTCGCGACGGGCTTCGCTGGCCACTTGTTCGGCGGCCGTCTTCGGATCCGGCTCGTCCACGCTCAAAGCAATGGCGGAGGGCGAGTCGTCCGTCGCCTCGATGGCGTACTCCCCCAAATCGAATCCATAGAGATTGAGGCGCGCCAGATCGACGTACTGTTGGGCCAGCGCCTGTGCGGTCAGCCGAACCTGTGCCGACTTCTGGTGGACGATGGCAGCGCTGCTCAAGCGCGCCATCGCCAGCAGGCCGATGCCGAGCAGGAGGATGGCGATGAGCACCTCGACGAGGGACGCACCCTTCATGCAGGACCACCCTGACCGGCGTCGCGAATCAGTTGCCAGCCTGTACATAGACGCGTCCCATGGCGTTGATGACGACGGAGGCGGTGGCCTCTGCTGCATGACTTGGTCGGATGGCGACTGAGGTCCGGCCTTTGCGCAGGGTGCCGTTCGCCCTGAACGTCAGCAGTGCGGGCCTGTTGTCGTCCGCCATTGACGCAATGCCTGTCGGCGCCTGGCGCTCCCGGATCACCGGCTCGCCAGTGTCCAGGGCGTCGTTGCCGTTGGTGTCGGAGAACACCATCCAGCCCATGGACCAGTCGTCCCCTGCGCTGCACGTGCCGTCCGCGGCCCGGGGGCACATCACCACCGGGCGGGAGGTGCGGGTGGCGGTGGAGCGGGCCAGGCGTACGTCCGCCGTCAGACTCTCGATGGTGGCGTCGGTACGCCAGCGCTGCAGCAAGCCAGTGAACGAAGGTATGCCGATGCCGAGAAGGATGGCCAGGAGGGCGATAGCCGTCAGCAGCTCGATCAGGGCGAGGCCGTGGCCTGTCGCACCTCGGTGGCGAGCGTGGTGTGAAACGGATGGATGGTTGGGCAGGACGCCCTGAGAGCGGGTCATGGCCCGCGATGGTTCAGTCCTGGGGAGGCAAGCGCCCCTGCTCAGCGATGGGCTGTTTGGTCAAACGGATGTAGAACAAAGTCCTACTCTGTTTGAAGTAGATCTGGCCTGAGCGGTCGCCTTGGGGCAATCAGAGGTTCGTGAGAAACGCGTCGCGCCCTTCGACCCTGGCGCGCAGCCGCAGGTCCGCGCCAATCGCTTGGCTGTCCAGCCACCGGAGGGCGACGCCATCGGCGAGGCGCTCCAGCGGGCCGAGGGGTGCCATGCCCGCGCCCTGCCCGAGCAGGCGGGGCGCCAGGTACACCAGGAGTTCGTCCACCCAAGCTTCTCGCAGCAGCGAGGCATTGAGCTTGGCTCCGGCCTCGACGTGCAACTCGTTCACCTCGCGCAGAGCCAGCTCGCGCAGCGCTGCGCCAAGGTCGACTTTGCCTTTCTCTCCGGGCAGGGGGATGGTGTGGGCGCCGCGCTGTTGCAGCGCCTTGGCGCGCGATTCGGCAGGATCGGCATGGAAGAACCACAGGTTGCGCGGCAGGCCTCCATGGGGTGGTTCAAAGAGCCGCGCCGTGGGCGGCGTATCCAGGCGACTGTCGATCACGGCCAGATGCGGTTGCCGCACGAGACCAGGCAGTCGTGCATCGAGGCGGGGATTGTCTTCCAGCACGGTGCCTGCGCCCGTCAACACGGCGCAGGCCCGCGCGCGCCACCGATGCCCGTCTTCGCGGGCGGCCTCGCTCGTGATCCATTGGCTTTGTCCGTTGGGCAAGGCCGTGATGCCGTCGAGCGAGGCGGCGACCTTCATGCGGACCCAGGGCGTGCCTCGGATCATGCGGCTGAAGAAACCGATGTTGAGTTCGCGGCTGCGGATGGCGGCGGGGTGGTCGGTGGGGAGCAGATCGACCTGGACGCCCGCGGCGCGCAGGCGCTCGAGCCCCTGGCCTGCCACGCGGGGGTTGGGGTCGGTCGTCGCCACGACGACGCGCGACACCTGCGCTGCGATCAAGGCATCGCAGCATGGCGGGGTGCGGCCAAAGTGGGAGCAAGGTTCCAGCGTGACATAGGCGGTGGCGCCCGCCACGGACTCGCCACGAGCGCGGGCGTCGCGCAAGGCCATCACCTCAGCGTGCGGGGCGCCGGCTTGCTGAGTGTGGCCCTCGCCAATTACGCGGTCCCCGGAGGCCACCAACACACAGCCGACACGCGGGTTTGGGTTCGAGAGGAGCAGACTCCGTTCCGAGAGAAAAAGGCTCTTCGTCCAATGAGCATTCATGTGGGCAAGCCTACCAGCAGGCTGCCCGACCTCCGGCTCCGCTGACGGTCTTGCCGCCCGTTTGGTCCAATCGCAGGGTGCCACATCGGGTGTCTCCGGCCTGGGCGGCGCCTGGGATCGCCTCCAGCGTGAAAGCGGTGGTGGTGGGAAAACCCGGAGCGAACTGCAGCGTGTACGTAGTGCCCAGGTCGGTTCTACAACTGAGCGCGGGCAACTGGGCCGTCGTCACTGCCGTGCCGCAATTCGCGCCGGTCATGTCGTACCGCAGGCACGTGGTGTAGTTGCGCTCCATCCATTGCGCCAGTTCCATCATGCAGCCTGCCGCCGCCGCACGCCGGGTCTTTTGCACATAGGACTGATAGCTGGGATAGGCGACCGAGGCCAGAATGGCCACGATCGCCACCACAATCATCAGTTCAATCAAGGTAAAGCCACGGACACGTCGAGGCAGGGGATGTATCGGTTTCATGCGGCTCAGTCCCGGATGATTTCACGCCATGACAAGCGGCCTTTTTGAGCCACGATGCCTGTGTTCACCTTGACGTCTTCGACGGTGCCTTTGGAGCCCCCAACCACGAGGCGGTCCCCGATCAGCAGCGCCTGCCCCGGCATGCCCACGCCCAAGTCAACCGATCCGATATACACCGAGGTGCCGTCGGGCAACCGGATGACGTCGTCGTTGAATCCGTTGGATTCGTTGATGTCGAAGAATGGCAGGCTCAAGCGAGCGCAGGTGAACGGATTGATGGCGTTCAGGTAGCCATTGCCACCGGGCTCGCAAAGGTTGCTGGCGTCCGGAATGATGCTGCTGCCGACGAGCGTCCATTCGGCCAGCTTGTAGGCTTGCGAGGCCGACACCATGCGTTCCCCGCGCTCGGGGAGATCGATGTAGCAGCCATCCCGGTTGGTCATGTCGCCCGCACTCGAAGCACTGAAGGCCCGCACCTTCCTTCCGCTGAACGTGCTGCTGATGAGCACCGTTCTTTGCGTCATGTTGGCCCGCCCGCCAACGGCCATGCCTCGATCGATGAAGCTGTACCAGGTCTGGGTGTCGGTATTGACCGGGTCCCCGCCTTCGATGTATTTGCCGGTGCCGAAGAAGACGAACCGCTGGCCGAAGTTCGCGTCCGATTGCACGGGGTTGACCATGACCGTCATGGGCGCCGTGATGGGTTGGAGTCGGTTGGAGGAATCCCTCGCCACAAAGACCGGGGCTGAATTGTTGGCCACGCCCCAGTCGGCGGGGTTGGCCGAACTCAGATCGAACTTCCACACATTGCCGAACAGGTCGCCGGCGTAGACGAGGTCGGTGATGCCATCGTTGTTCTGGTCAAAGAGGCCAGGGGTCGCCAAGCCATTGGAGCCCGTTACGGGCGTGACGATCTTTCGGATGACTTCGCCGGTGGCCACATCAAATGCATACAGGGCGGCGGAGCCGTTGGCGCTGTTGTAGCCATTGCCCACCAGGGCCACCAGGCGGTCGTTGTTGGTGCGGGTCACGATGGGCCGTCCCAACATGTAACCCAGGTCGTTGTCTGTCGCGTTGAAGTACTCCCACTTCACGTCCGCTGGGCCGAAGTTTGCGGGATCGGTGACATCCAGACCGAACAGCCCTTTGCCGCCTCTGCCCAACAATCCGACGAGGTAGACGCGGTCCGATGGCAGCCGTTTGGGCGTGAGGGCGATGTCCCCGTCGACGTAGTATTGATGGTTGGCGGTGTAGGAGGTGTTGGCCAGGTCTTTGAGGCGCGGCATGACGGAGCTGGGGATGTAGCCGAAGAGTTCCGTGCCTGCCGGGGGCGTGGCCCCTACGATGGATTTGGGCGCGTGGAAGGCGTGCAACATCCCGTCATTGGCGCCGACAAATACGGTTTCTGTCGACGAACTGTAGGCGGGGGAGGAGTGCGCAACGTCACCCAGAACCGTCGTTCCGCGGCTGCGATAGATTGCTGCACCGCCCCTTCCGATTTCATTCGTCTGGTCGCCGCGTACGAAGTTGAACAGGCTCTCAGAATTGTTGAACAGTGCCTTCTCTGCCGGAGAAAGATTGGCCCAAAGGAAGACTTTCCCTTTGTTGGGACCGCTAATGTCGGAGTTGTAGACGATGCGGCGGCTGTTTGCAGGCGGAATCCTGCTCGCTGCATTCCACGACGTTTGATTGCTTACCCCATCGTTCGACGCCTGGTAGGCCACCAGATCGCCGGACCAGCCTTCAGGGTTGAAGGTGGCCTGGAACACGAACGTATCCAGTGACAACGAGGTGCTGTTTGCGATGACGCCGCTGCCGCTCCCCTTGCTGGCACCGATGTTCTCCAGTGCGACGCGCAGTTGGTCCTTCAGCGTGCCGGGGTTCTGTACGAGGAAATAAGTCTTGGGTGTCGGGTTGAGGTCGCTTGTGGGACTGTTCGTCCACTCGGACCGTCGGTTCGGGCCGAGGTTGGTGGAGTCGTCCTCGGGCGTGTAGCCTCCGTACTTGGCCAGGTACCACAACGGACCCTTCAACAGGCTTGCCCCGGAGGCCCCGGGAGTGAAGGTAAAGGTGCTGGCGACGCCCAGGCCCGGCAGAGAGCCGCAATCGGCGGGCATGGAGCTCACGTTGCAGTAGCCCGGTTCCCGACCTGGCGGCACGTTGAGGAAATAGGCCGGCGAGTTGGTTTCATCCCGGACCACCAGGTAGACGCCGTCCTTGGTGGTGCCAGAAACGACGTAACCCATGTTCTGCTGTATGCCACCGGCTTGGTAGGTGGCGGTCACGGTGACGGTCAGCGTGTTGTCGGCATTGGCCCTGATGACGTAGCGGGCAATGGCGTCCATGTCGTGGTCACCACCCTGCTCGACGTCTTCAAAGTTGATCTGGAAGGTCGCTTGGAAGCGGCCTCCATTGACTGCGGCGTTGTAGTCGCTGCCACTTGTGCCGGTGGAGTTGGCGATCTGCTCCACGTAGAAGTCCACGATCTGGTTTGTGGGTTGATAGGCGCCCTTGGTCGCCACGATGCCTGAGCCGCCGACAGATTTGGCGAACGGGACAAAGGAGATCTTGCGCCCGTTGGGCAGGGGAATTTCAAAGTTTGGCAACGGCGAACTCAGCGCGATGACGTACGAGTCGACAGTGACCTTGTGGGGGTTGACGTCGTTCGGCTTGGGCAGGTTGCGTACGCCGGACGTCTTTGCCCAGTAGGCCACCGCCGCCGAGTAGTAGCTGCCCTGTTTGGTGGGCTCCTCCGGGGCCAGGCCCCGGATGTTGGCCATCGAAGTCACATTTTTGGCCGTGGGGGCGGAGTCGTAGACGCTGTTCGATTCGCCGATGAACCGCAAGCCCGTGATGCTGGATGTGGCGCTGGCCGCTTCGATGCCGGTGATGAAGCCTGCGTAGGTCGCGGCGTTCAGCGAGGCGAGATTGCCCGCGGTGCCGAGGCTTGGTGGCGCAGCGTTGGCAAACGTCGAACCGGACATTTGGTCCGAATCAAAAGACGGGTTGATGTCCGAGATGACGAGGAAGTTTGCTCGAGAGCAATATGGGCGGTTCTGATAGGGGTCATCCCATGTCGCACTGCTCAGCCCCACCGCGGTGTCGTGCGTGCGGTTGCTGCTACCGCTGGGATCGAACGCGGGCAGCGGGGACCCGGATCCGGCAAAGTAACGCGCGCTCTCCAACAGCATTTCGCCGATCGGATTGCCCCAATCCACCAATTGTCCTTCCGTCGGCGCCTTGGCCGAGTCGGTATAAGGGCTCGACTTCCAGTACTCGTTGCTGCTGCTGCTCTGGTTGAACCCACGAATGCGCAAGCGGTTGAACGTGTCGACGATCGGCGCCGAGCCGCTCAAGAGCTGGCCGGTGTTGGCATTGACCTCGTTGGCAAAAGAGGACACCACCTTGCGAAGGCGCCCGCCCGACATATGCCGGTCGTAGCTGCCTGTCATCAAGCCGAAGAGCATGGCGTTGTTTTCGCCATATTCGTGAAGGAGACCAATGGGCTTGTATGACCCATTGGGATAGCGTTTGCACTCGTTGTGAAATGCCGTGGTGCAGACCTCGGCACGAACGGTAAAGTTCTCTTCTGCTCCGGTGCCATTGGGGAAGCTGCCCGAAGACAGTTCGTCAGCCAGCACCGGGCGCTCTTTCGAGGCCCATTCCCAGATGCGCTTGTCGCCGCCGACGTTGCGACGGATGCGCAGCAAAGGAGGCAGGTTGCTGCAGTTGTTCAATGTCGCGCAACTGCGGTCGATGTTGCCCGTCAGGTTGCCGAAGAAATGCCGCCTGTTGCTGCTCGTGGGCAGATCCAGCGGCGTGTATTCCCGAATGTCGTAGCCGTCGGTCGAGACGCTGTGGTATTCCTTGCCCCAGCTGTGCGCGTCTTGTGGGATGTAGGCGCGGCGCAGAACGGTCTGCGTGGTGCTGTCGACATCGCGGAAGCCGCCATAGAGCACCTTGCGCAGGGCGTCAATGCGGCTGGTGGTGACGTAGTTCAGCCAGTTGCCCGACCATTCCGCCGCCCCGGTGCACTTGCCGAAGTTGGTGGTGCCTACTGCCCCGGCCTGGGACGTAGGCTGGAACATTTCCGCGTTTTCCGTGGCGACTTCGGCGGCGCTGCCGATGGAATAGCTGCTGCTGTTGCCCAAGTAGGTGTAGCAGAGTGTCGAGTCGAACAGTCCGTAGTAATTGATAGAGGGCTTGAAACGCACATCAATGGCGCCATTGCCATCGATGTCAGATGCGTCGTTGTAGGCCTCGTAGAACAGCTTGTGGTCGCGCCCGGCGATCAGCATCGCCATGGGCGTAGCGCCAACCGTGGCACTGAGCGGGGTGTTGGGCCAGTTGAGCGCGTGGGCCGCTATGGTGAGTTGCGATCCTATGATGGCTGAGAGGGCCAACCACTTCGCGGTTCGGTTGAGATGGGTCTGGGTCGACATGGGGTTCTCCCTGTGCGCGGACTTCAATCTGTCGCGTAAATCGACTGCAGCATGACAGCGGCCCTGTCGGCCCCCGCGTTGCTGCGCGCCGTGATGCGGTAGCGGCGGCAGGTCATTAGCACGCTGGAGCCAGGGAAGCACTCGAAGGTGTTTCCGAGGTATTCCACAAAATACTGCGGCGTGATGGTGACGGAGCCGCTGGCGACGGCGCCCGCCGAGCGCCAGCTATTGAAGGAAGCGTCGAGCCAACGGGGCGTTGCGGTCGGCACAGGGGCGGCGCATATGCCATTGTTGCAGCCGCTGGCCGGGGAAGGCTTGTTGGCTTCCACAAAGGCTTCTGCGTCGCGCAAGGCCGCCTCGGCGGCTTGGAACGACAGGCTGCGGTCATAGGTGTGCGCGGTCATCCGTTCTTCCAGCGTGACCGACCGCAGTCCATTGAGGCCGACCAGCGACATGATGACCAGTAGCACCAACGCGATGACCAGGGCAATGCCTTGCTGCCGCCTGCGGCCCGGGCGAAAGGAGGCACGTGGTTGCAAGACTTGCCTCATCAAAGGCTCCGGTTACGCACGCTGATCACCTGGAGGAGTTCGCGTTGAAGCGGTTGTTGATCGGTTCCGACGCTTTGAGCGGTCTGGAACACCAAACGCGCGCGGACGGCGACAACCTGCTGAGGGGCCGACACGGTCCAGTCGGTGATGGCGCTCGCATCCACCCACTCAGTGCCCAGGGCGCCGGACGCTGTGTTGCGCAGAAGATAGTTGATCTGCATATCGGTGACGCCCTCGGCGACTTCCTCGGACGCGCCCGCGGCATTCATCCGGTACAGCGAGCGCCCGCCGTCGGCCCTGTTGCCCACGTACCAGAAGGACGCGGTCAGTCGATTGATGAAGCCCCCGGGCGAAAATGTCTTGGTGGTGCCGGTTCCGCCGCAGACCGTGGGGAAGCCCAGGCCGATGGTGCAGTTGCCCGGAGCGGGCGGGGGAGCGCCTGCGGCAAACGTCAAATTGGCATTTGTGCCACTGTTGGCTGCGGTGATCTGAGCGATTACTGCGGTCTGCGGATCGCACACCATCACGATTTCACCCGTTTGCAGGCCGTGGTCGGCGGTTCCTGCCTGTACGACAGCGGTCGCCGCATCGTGGTTGGCCAGCATCACCCCGGTGTCCATCGCGCCTGTCAGCACCACGATGGCGTCGGTGCCATCGACGCGCTGTGTGGCGCCATTGCCCGTCGCCACGATATCCGTGGCGACCTGATTGCCGTCGAACCCCCGAATGGGCCCCGCGTCCCAGTTGGATGACCACTGAGTGGCGCTGTTGTTCAGCACGTTGCCGATCGGCGTGGCGCCGCAGACATTGCCCCCCGCTAGCCGGATTTCGCGTGCCGTCAACTCAAACGCCAGCCGGGCGTTTTCTTGAAGTCTGGCGAGGTTGTCGTTCGTGCGGAAGGTTTGCTGGTTGGTCAGGAAGATGTTGAGGATGCCGCCGATGAGAAACAGCCCCAGGGCCAGGGCGACCATGAGCTCCACGAGGCTGAAGCCGGTGACGCGCCGGTGCAAAGACGCTGGGCCCTTCACAGCCGGCTCCTGGTTTCAATGCGCTGTTGGCCTAGGCCACCCGCTCGCGAGTCGTCCCAGGTGATCTGGATAATGCATTCATTGGCGGCACCGGCACCGCAGAAGATGGCGCCGCAGGTTGTGTCGGCATCTCCCAGATTGTCTCGCAGGCTCAAAAGCCACTCACGGCGATTGTTGTCAACCAGGGTGGGCTGATTGAACACACCGGCGCTGCAAGCAGGTTCGATGACTCCGTCGCCCCCGGCCGACCCAGTGTTGTACTGCTGCGAAGTGGCGGCGGTGCGGTCGGCCCTCATTGCGTCGAGCATGTAGTAGCTCAGCATCACTGCCTGGCTGCGCGCATAGGCGCTCTGGTTGGTCTTGAGCGCGTTGGCTTGCAGCCCCGCCATGCCCAGCAGGCCAAGGGCCAGGATCAGCACGGCCACCAGGACCTCGATCAGGCCTACGCCCGACTGTGATCGCCGCCGCAATTGCGAAGAGGATGCCATGGGGTTCGTCATGGTGATCAGAGAGGACAAGCCGCGTCGACGTTCGCCGGAGTCGTGGAACTGATGCGGCCCGACGGCGTAATGGTGATGTCGCGCGCGCGACGGTCATTGCCCAGTGCCGTCGCCGAGGTGCATACCCGGATGCGGCCTCCCTGCGCGGCACCCGCCAGGGTCCGGGACGTGCCATCAGCGGCGAACGAGACGAAGTTGGCCAAGGCAGCGTCGCCCACGACGCTCATGCCGGTGGGCGCTGCGTTGAAGTGGGCCACGATGGTTTCCCCGGCGTCGACCTCAGCGCTGGCGCCGGCCCGCGTCACGTCGACGAAAGCGATCCAGCCTTGTTGCCAGCTCCCCGCGTCGGTACAGGTCGCGCCATCGGTGCTCTTGCACAGGGTGACCCGCCCGCCGCGGCGAATGGCTTCGCTGCGGGTAAACGTCAGCGCCCCGACGAAGTCATTGGTCACTGTCGTTAAGCGACTGGAGGCAATGAATGATTGAAACCCTGGCACGGCGATCGCCAAAATAATCGCCAGCACGGCCACGGTGACCATGAGCTCGATCAGCGAAAAACCCCGCGCCTCGGGGCGGTTCGGGGGGCGTCTGGTTAGCGAATGTTTCACGCCCGGATTGTCGGCGGGGCGCTTCAAACCACTGGCCAAAGGCGCCGAAGTGCCAAATAAGCGAGACGAACGGTTTGCAAGCCTCAGGAAGAGCAATACGCCATTTTTAGTATTTCCGCTCCGCTCGAAAAGGAAGCATCGGCACATCCACCAACCGGCGCAGGGGCGAACCACCTCGTCGTCACCGCTTCACCTCATCCACCAACGCCCTGAACTCGTCAATATCCTCAAAACTCCGGTACACGCTGGCAAACCGGATATACGCCACCTTGTCGAGCTTCTTCAACTCGCGCATCACCATCTCCCCGATGCGATTGGCCGGCACCTCGCGCGCGCCCAGGTTCAGCAGCTTTTCCTCGATGCGCTCGATCGCCGCATCGACCTGCTCGATGCTCACCGGGCGCTTGCGCAGCGCCAGCGCGATGGAGGCCCGCAGCTTGTCGGGCACGAACTCCACGCGGCGACCATCCTTCTTCACCACCATGGGGAAGCTGACGTCAGGCCGCTCGTAGGTGGTGAAGCGCTTCTCGCAGTGACCGCAGCGGCGGCGGCGGCGGATGAAGTCGGCGTCTTCCGAGACGCGGGTCTCGACGACCTGGGTCTCGAGATGGCCGCAGAAGGGGCACCGCATCGCCGCCGCTCCTGGTTCAGCGGTAGACCGGGAAGCGCGCGGTCAGGGCGTTGACCTTCTCGCGCACAGCTGCGATGTTGGCCGGGTCGCGCGGGTTGTCGAGCACGTCTGCCACGAGGTTGGCGGTGAGGCGTGCTTCTTCATCCTTGAAGCCGCGCGTGGTCATGGCCGGGGTGCCGATGCGCACACCGCTGGTCACCATCGGCTTCTCGGGGTCGTTGGGGATGGCGTTCTTGTTGATCGTCATGTGCGCCTGGCCCAGCACGGCCTCAGCTTCCTTGCCGGTGATGCCCTTGGCGCGCAGGTCGACCAGCATGACGTGGCTCTCGGTGCGCCCGCTGACGATGCGCAGGCCACGCTGAGTGAGCGTCTCGGCCACGATCTGGGCATTCTTGGCCACCTGTTGCTGGTAGACCTTGAATTCGGGCGAGAGCGCCTCCTTGAAGGCCACCGCCTTGGCGGCGATCACGTGCATCAGCGGGCCGCCCTGCAGGCCCGGGAAGATGGCGCTGTTGATGGCCTTCTCGTGCTCTGCCTTCATCAGGATGAAGCCGCCGCGCGGGCCGCGCAGGGTCTTGTGGGTGGTGGAGGTCACGACGTCGGCGTGCGGCACCGGATTGGGATAGACGCCCGCTGCGATCAGGCCGGCGTAGTGCGCCATGTCCACCATGAAGATGGCGCCCACGTCTTTGGCCACCTTGGCGAAGCGCGCGAAGTCGATGCGCAGGCTGTAGGCGGAGGCGCCGGCGATGATCAGCTTGGGCTTGGTCTCGTGGGCCTTGCGCTCCATCGCGTCGTAGTCGATCTCTTCCCGGGCGTTGAGGCCGTACGAGACGACGTTGAACCACTTGCCGCTCATGTTGAGCGCCATGCCGTGGGTAAGGTGTCCGCCCTCGGCCAGGCTCATGCCCATGATGGTGTCGCCCGGCTTGAGGAACGCGAGGAAGACGCCTTCGTTGGCGGAGGCGCCGCAGTGCGGCTGTACGTTGGCGGCGTCGGCACCGAAGAGCTGCTTGGCGCGGTCGATGGCGAGCTGCTCGGCCACGTCGACGAACTCGCAGCCGCCGTAGTAGCGCTTGCCGGGGTAGCCCTCGGCGTACTTGTTGGTGAGCAGGGTGCCCTGCGCCTCCATCACGGCCGGGCTGGCGTAGTTCTCGCTCGCGATGAGCTCGATGTGGTGTTCCTGGCGGGCGTTCTCGGCCTGGATGGCGGCGAACAGCTCGGGGTCGGTCTGTTCGATGAGGGTGCGGCGGTCGTACATGGCAGTCCTGAATGACGAGGAACCTTGCGCGTGACAAGGGCTGCCCAGGCGAACGGCTGAACGCCCGGCCTGCCGGCACGGGCGGTGCGCTTCCCAGTGGTTGTCCCGGCAGCCGCCCGGAAAGGGCGGTCGGGTGTCCACGTCAGCGGCCGATTCCTCGATCGGATGGCCGCCTATCGCCAGTCGCGCACCGCGTTAGTTTAGCCGAGCGGTGGCCGCCGGAGCCCCCTCGCTGCCGTGCGCGGCAGACTGTCAGGACGGGATGGCCGTGACCGGCGGCGTGGCGGCGTTGGGCCGCACCTCGGCCTCGACCTCGCTGCCCGGTGCCGGGGCGTTGACCGGGATGGCGCGCACCGGCGGCGGCGTGTCGAAGTGCTTGAGCGGCTTGCCCTGGGCCACGCGCTGGATGCGCAGGTGCTCGGCCATCACGCGGTTGATGTACCAACTGCCGTCCGTGGAGACGGCGCCCACGTACAGGCGCAGGCCACCTTCGAGCGAGCCGGAGCGCTTGACGGCGTCTTCCAGCACGCGCGCGCCCACGCGCAGGTTCGACAGCGGGTCGAAGGCCGCGAGTTCGCCGCCGAAGTCCTCGTACTTGTCGGTGTGGACACGGGTCAGCACCTGCATCAGGCCCTGGGCGCCCACGGGACTCTGCGCGAAGGGGTTGAAGCGCGATTCGATGGCCATCACGGCCAGCAGCAGGGTCGGGTCGAGGCGGGTGCGCTCGCCGATCAGATAGGCCTCGGCCACCAGCGCACCCAAGGGCTCGGGCGCCACGCGGTACTTGCGGCTGAGCCACTGCGTCACCTTGGCCTGCTGGTCGGTCAGGTCGCGCAGGTTGGCCACGGTCACCCGGTCGATCGCGGTGGGTTCTACGTCCACCTCGCGCTCGACCAGCTGCTGCGCTTCCTGGCGCTGCAGCAGCCAACTCAGCAGGCGTTCCTCGCCGCTGGCGCGCAGGTCGGCACGCATGCCGAAGACGAGCAGCACCACCGCCGCCAGCGTGCCCAGCAGGGCGAGGCTGTTTTGCGTGGTGTGGATGAAGCCGCGGTACACGTCGTTCGCGGCGTTGTTCAGGGACGAGGCCAGGGCACTGGTCGTGCTCTTCTGCGGCGTCGGCGAGTTGGTCCTCATGGATCGCTCCTTGCTGTTCGTCGGCGCCGTTCGTGGGATCGGCGCAGACGCTCGTTGGGGTTGCTCTCGATGGCAGCGCGGAGCGCTTGGTGCCTTGAGTGAGCCCGGGTGGGCAGCGTCGGGTTTACCCTCGCATGGGCAAAAGTGGGCGGATGGTAGGGAGACGTTAATAGCCAGTCAATGGTTTTGAACGCTGTTTGCAGAATAATTAGTAATATAAAACTGTGAGCAAGTGTGTCGAAATCGACGCGCCGCCGAGGCGCCCCAATGGCCACGCGGGTTTGCGCGTGGTGGGCCCTGGTCTGCCGTTTGTCGGCATCTTGCCGCCTTTCATGCTGCAAAACGGGGTTTTGAGGCCCCGGAATGGGGTGGTGGACCCCGATTGAAAAGTTCCATGGTGGGGCGACGTCTGCGCCTTGATTCGATTGCGGGCGCGTCGTACGCTCCATCCCGCCGGTCTTGAAGTCCGGCATCAGCCGACTCGGTGGCGATCCATCGAACGGCCTCCCTTGGGGGCAATCTCTTGCTCCCTGGCTGGCGGGACATCACCCTCCCACCACCCACCCCGACGGCAAGTGCTTCATTGCCCGCCGTCAACCCCGGCAGGTCTTCCTGCCGGGGTTTCTTGTTTCTGGGGGCCTGTCACGCGACTCGACCTGGCTTGCGCGACACTGCGCGCATGGTCGATACGGCAACGGACACACCGCCTTCCGCGCCCCACAGGGCCTTGCGTTCCCGCCTCGGGCGGTGGCTGGCGTGGGCACTGGGTGGCCTGGTGGTGCTCTGGGGTCTGGCCTGGCTGGGCATACCGCCCCTGCTCAAGTGGCAACTGGAGAAGCAGGGCAGCGAGCGCTTGGGCCGCGCCGTGACGGTGGAGCAGGTGCGACTGCACCCCTGGTCGCTGGAATTGTGGGTCGACGGCTTGCGGGTCGCCGATGCCACCGGCAGCGGCGCGCTGCTGTCCGTGCGGCAGCTCTATATAGATGCAGAGCTGCAATCCCTCTTGCGGCTGGCGCCGGTGATCGATGCCTTGCGCGTCGACACGCCGCAACTCGCGCTGCGTCACCAAGGCGAAGGCCGATGGGACTTCGATGACATCGTGGCCCGCCTGGCGCCGACCGAGGCCCGGGCCGAGCCGGACGAGGGCCCGGCGCGCTTCGCCGTGTTCAATATCGAGCTCGTGAACGGGCAGGCCAGCGTGGTGGACGAGCCGGTGGGCGTCACCCACCGGCTCGACGCGCTGCAACTGACGGTGCCGTTCCTGAGCAGCCTGGGCTCGCGTCGGGAGGTGGTGACGGAGCCGCGGCTGGCCTTCACGCTCAACGGGAGCGCCTTTGACAGCCAGGCGGCCACGACCCCCTTCGCCGAGGATCGCCAGACGCGCGCACGCGTGCGGATTCCCGCGCTGGACCTGGCCCCTTACCTGCCGTATTGGCCGAAGGCCTTGCCGGTGCGGCCGGCCACTGGCGCCTTGCACCTCGACCTCACGCTCGACTTTGAGCAGCAGGCCGAACCGACCCTGGTGGTGTCGGGCAGCGCGGGTGTGTCGAACCTGCGGCTCGACGAAACCGATGGGCCGCCCCTGCTGTCGTCGCCGCGCCTGGACGTCGCCCTGCAGCGCGTGGATCCGCTGCGCCGGCGCGTCGCCCTGGGCGCGGTGCGCTGGCAGGGGCCCGAGCTGGACCTGCGGCGCGACGCGCAGGGGCTGATCAACCTCCAGCGTCTGGCCGCGCGTGTGCAAACCCCGCCCGCCAGCCCGAGCGACACCGCGCCGCCTGCGCCGTCAACCCCGCAGGCGGCTTGGCAAGTGACCGTGCAGGGTGTCGACCTGAGCGACGCGGTCGTGCGCTGGCGCGACGACTCGGTCAAGCCGCGGGCCGAGCAGGATCTGCGCATCGACTCGCTCACGGTGGCGCCGATCGCCTGGCCGGTTACCGAGCCCGCGCGCATCCGGCTCGCGGCCGCGGTGGGAGACGCCACGTTCAAGGCCGAGGGCGAATTCGCGGGCGAGCGCGCCCAGCTGCGTGCGGCGCTCGACGCCTGGGGCTTGCGGCTGGCCGCGCCTTACCTGGCGTCGGTGCTCGAACCGGAACTCGATGGCACGGCTCGCGCCGCGCTGGTGCTGGACTGGGCACGCGGCGCCTCGGGAGAGGCCGACCGGCTCAGCCTGCAGGCGACCGAACTGGTGGTGGACAAGTTGCGCCTTGGCCCGGCGAAACGCCCACTGGCCCGGCTGGACAGCCTGCGCTTGACCGACCTGAACGTGGACCTGGCGAAGCGCAGCGCCGACCTGGGTCTGGTGGCCCTGGACAAGCCCCAGCTCGACGTGCACCGCGATGCGCGCGGTCAATGGATGGCGCAGCGCTGGATGAAATCGTCGGCGACCGAGGCGTCCGCCGACACCGAGGCGGCGCCCTGGAACTGGCGAGTCGCCGACCTGCGCCTGCAAGGTGGAGGCGTGCGCTTCCTCGACGAAGCCGGCGTGCGCCCGGTGCGGCTCAATCTCGACCGTTTCGACGTCCGCCTGCAGGACCTGCAGGCGCCGGGCGAGCGCGCGCCCGAGATGCCGCTGAGCCTGAAACTGCGCGTGTCCGATGGCGAAACGCCGGTCAGCGGCACCGTATCGGCCGATGGGCGCCTGCGCCTGCCGGGTGCCGGAGGGGCCGGTCCGGATCTGCGCTGGCGCAGCCGCGTGCGGGTGGAGCGCTTTCCCGTGCACGCGCTGGAGCCTTACCTCGCCGACCGGCTCAACCTGGAGCTGCTGCGCGCCGACACCAGCGTGCGCGGTGACATCGATCTGGGGCTGTCCGCCAACGGCCCACGCGTGGAGGCCGCCGTCGACGTGGCGGTGGAGGACTTCCGCGCCAACACGCTGGCCCCCGGAGAGGAACTGCTGCAGTGGGAATCGCTGCAGGTGCGTGGCCTGCGGGTGCGCAGCGCGCCCAACCAGGCGCTGTCGGTGAACGTGGCCGAAACGGTGCTGAGTGATTACTACGCGCGCATCGCCATTGACGAGAACGGCCGTTTCAACCTGCAGGATTTGATCAGGCCCGCGCCGGGCGAGGCGGCCGAGACCGGCGCCGCGCCAGCCGCCGGCCCCACCGCCGCGCCCGCTACCACCACCGCTGCGATCACGCCGGCCTCCGGCCCCGCGCCCGACATCCGCGTCGGCCCCATCAGCCTGGTCAACGGCCGCGTGCTGTTCTCCGACCGCTTCGTGCGCCCCAATTACAGCGCCAACCTCAGCGAGGTCACGGGCTCGCTCAGCGCCTTCTCCAGCGCGCCGGCCGCGCCAGGCCAGCCGCCCGAGATGGCCACCCTTTCGCTCAAGGGCCGTGCGGAAGGCACCGCCACGCTGGACGTCAATGGCCAGATCAACCCACTGGCCCAGCCGCTGGCGCTGGACATCAAGGGCGTGGTGCGCGACCTGGAGCTGCCGCCGCTGTCGCCCTACAGCGTGAAGTACGCGGGCTACGGCATCGAACGCGGCAAGCTCAGCGTGGACGTGGCGTACCGCGTCGAACCCAATGGCCAACTCACGGCCAACAACCAGATCGTCCTCAACCAGCTCGCTTTCGGCGAGCGCGTGCCTGACAGCCCGGCCAACCTGCCGGTCAAGCTCGCGGTGGCCCTGCTGGCCGACCGCTCGGGCGTCATCGACATCAACCTGCCCATCAGCGGTTCGCTCAATGACCCGCAGTTTCGCCTCGGTCCTGTGATCGTGAGGGTCATCGTCAACCTCATCGGCAAGGCCATCACCGCGCCGTTCTCGCTCATCGCCAGCGCCTTTTCCGGTGGCGGCGCCGACGCCAGCCAGGTGGACTTCGCGCCTGGTCGCGTCGAGCTGGCCGACGCGCAGCGGACGAAGCTGGAATCGCTGGCCAAGGCGCTGGAGAACCGGCCGGCGTTGCGCGTCACCATCGTGGGGCACAGCGACCTCGAAGCCGAGCGCGCCGGCTGGCAGCGCGCGCGTCTGGACGCGTTGCTGCAGGCCGAAAAGCGCCGCCGCCTGGCGCGCGCCGGTGGCGAGGTACCCCAGCAGGTGAACGTGAGCGCTCAGGAGCGGCCCGAGCTGCTGCGCGAGGTCTACCGCCGCGCCGACATTCCCAAACCGCGCAACTTCGTCGGCCTGGCCAAGGACATTCCCCAGGAGGAAATGGAATCGCTGCTGCTGGCCGCCCAGGCGCCCACGGCCGACACCATGCGCGACCTTGCCGTGGCGCGCGCCATGGCGGTGAAGGACTTTCTGGCGAGCCAACGTCTGCCCGAGGACCGCCTGTTCCTGGGAGCGCCCAAGACCGCACGCAGCGGCGGGAATTGGCAACCGCAGGCGGAGCTTCAGCTCGCACCGCGATAGGGCGACGGACCCGAGGGCGCACATTCCCGCGTGGCTGCGGCGACAATACGCGTTTTGCCGCGCGCCACGCCGCGCTGCCGCTGCCCATCCACATGTCGCTGTTTCCTCCGCGTCAGACGCCTGCCCCCCAGCCCGCCGTGAACACCCCATCCAGCCCCAAATCCGCCAACGCCCATCCCCTGGACGCGCTCACCGGCGGCGTCTTCTCCGCCACGAACGCCGGCGAGCGCGCCGCGCGCGTGCGTGACTGGCTCGCCACCAGCCCCTCGGCCGAGCACATGAGCGAGGTGTTCAAGGAACTGAGCCAACGCGACCGCGGCGCGGCCAAGCCGCTGAAAGAGAAACTCGACGAACTGAAGCGCCAGAAGTCGCAGGAGCAGGCGGGAGCCGAGTGGGCCGCCAAGGCCGAAGCCCTGCTCAGCGCCTCACGCCTGAACCTGGCCGACGCCCTGGCCTGGCAGCGCGATGCCGCCCGCGCGGGTGCACCGCTGTCGCGCGAACCGCTGGCCACGCTGCGCCAGCAACTGGCCGAGCGCATCAAGGCCATCGAAGACCTGCAGCACGCGGTGCAGGTCGAGCGCGAGGCCGCGGTGCTCATCGCCCAGCGCATCGAGGTGCTCTCCACCAAACCCTGGCGCGACGCCCAGCAGGCCGCCGACGCGCTGCGTGCCGATGTGGCGCAGTGGCAGCAGCAGATCGGCGGGCTTACGCAAGACGCGCAATGGGCCAGCGTCGAAGCCAAGTTCCCGCCCATGCTCGAGGCCTCGCGCCAGCAACTGCAACTGGTGTGGGACGCGTTCGAGGCCGCGCTGGCCCAGGCCGTGGCGGCGGACACCGACGCCAGCGCGCCCCTGCCGGCCGTGCCCGTGTGGGCCGACGAGCTGCGCACCGCGCGCGGGGTGCCTCCCGCCGAGCAGCAGGCTGCCAATGAGCAGGCGCAGCACGCGCAGCAGGCGCGCCGTGAGCGCGCAGGCGCCGACATCGAGAAGGCCGTGGCGGCGCTGGAGGCGGAGGTGGCCCAGGGCCACGGCAAGGCCACGCCCAAGGCAGCGGCCGAGTTGCGTCAACTGCTCAAGCAGCATGGCCGCCTCATCGGTCAGGCCCTGGAGGCGCGTGCGCACGCCGTGCTGTCGCAAGCCGGCGAACTCGAAGGCTGGCAGCGCTGGCGCGCCGATCAACTGCGTGAGGAACTCGTGGCCAGGGCCGAGGCGCTCACTCAGGCGCCCGAGGGCCAGCGGCCCACGGGGCGCAAGCTGCAGGAAGCCATCCGCCAGTTGCGCGAACAGTGGAAGACCACCGACCAGGGCGGCGCGCCGAACCATGCCCTGTGGAAGCGCTTCGACGAGGCATGCACCGAGGCGCACAAGGGTGTGGAGGCCTGGCTCGCGCAGGTGCGTCAGCAAAGTGAGGCCACGCGCGCCCAGCGCCAGGCCATCATCGACGAGCTGAAGGCCTGGACCGAGGCGCACGCCCAGAGCAGCGACTGGAAAGCCCAGTTGCGCGAACTGCACGCTTTTTCCGAGCGCTGGCGTCAGGCGGGCCACCTGAGCGAAAAGGCCTTTGCCGAGGTGCAGCCGATCTGGAAGGACGCGATGCACCAGGCGCATGCGCGCCTGGAGGCTGCGCAGGCCGAGAGCGTGGCGCGCCGCAAGGCACTGATCGACGAGGCGGGCGCGCTGTCTCAGGCGCAGCCGCTGCGCATCGACGCCGTCAAGGCCCTGCAGCAGCGCTGGCAGGCCGAGGCGCACGCCGTGCCGCTCGATCGCAAACAGGAACAGAAGTTGTGGGAAGCCTTCCGCTCGCCCATCGACGCCGCGTTCGAACGCAAGACGAACGAGCGCCAGCAGCAGGCCAGCGCCGTCAGCGCGGTCGATCAGCGCGTGCTGGACGCGTCGCGTGAACTCGAGGCGGCCACGCAGTCGGGCGATGCGCAGCGCATCCGCGCGGCCATGGCCGCGCTGGAAGCGGCGGGGCGCGCGGCGCCGCCCGCTGCGGCACCTGCGCCCACGGTTGCGGAGGGTGCCGAAGGTGCGCCGGCCGCGGCCGAAGGCAGCGAGGCTGCGCCGGCCGCACCCGCTCCCGCGGCCGCGCCGCGCAAGCTCGTCGCCATGCGCGGCGACGACCGCCCCGGCGCGAAGAAGAGCGAACCCGCGCCCCGCGACGCCCGGCGCGATGGCCGACCCGGCCGTCCCGACGCCCGGGGTGGGCGCGATGGTCGCGATGGCGGACGGGATCGCCGCGATTTCCGCGACGACCGCGAGCCGCGCGGTCCCCGCCTGGGCGACACCGCTTTCCGTGCCCAGCGCCAGGCCCTGGAAGCGGCGCAGGCCAGCCTGCGCCGCCTGGCCGAGCAGGCCCATGGCGAGGTGCTCACGCAGTTGCTCGAGGCCTGGCAGGCGCGCGACGCCGGGCAACTGCCCGCCGCGCAGGCCCTGGGTGGACGCGTCGCGCCCGCTCAGCGCTCGGCCTGGGCCGCGGCGCTGGGGCAGCCCGCGGGCCAGCCGTCCGCCGAGGCGCTGCTGCGCCTGGAGATCGCCGCCGAGGCTCCCACGCCAGCCGAGCACCTCAGCGAGCGTCGCCTGCTGCAACTGCAGTTGCTCACGCGCCGCAACGCGCCGTCGCCGGCCGAGACGTGGGCGCAAGACGTGGCCCAGGTGTTCGCGGGCGCGCACGACGAGAAATCGGCGCGGCGCCTGCAGGCCACGCTCAAGGCGCTGCTGAAGCGTTGAAGAAGCCGTCGTAGAGCGCGAGGAGGGCGGGGAACTCCTGCCCGAAGCGCTCGCGGCTGACGAAGTAGGCCTCGCAGGTCACAGCGAAGAACTCGGCCGGGTCCTTGGCCGCGTAGTCGTCCAGCCAGGGCGGCTCGCCGCCAAAGCGCTCGGCCATGGCCACGGCCTCTCGAAAGCCTTCGTAGGCGCCTTTCATCACGCGTTGCCAGTGCGCTCGCGCCTCCCGCGGATCGCGGGTGCCCAGGAAGCCAGCGGGCAGGGTGGGCGCGCCCTGGGGGTGTTCGCCCACCTGCAGTTCGCGCATGTCCATCTTGTGCACGAACTCGTGGATCACCACGTTGTGGCCGATCGCGGCGCGTTCGCCCGCACTGGCCACGTCCTCCCAGCTCAGCATCAGCGGGCCGCCGTCCATGGCCTCGCCGGCCAGGGCTTCGGTGTATTCGTGCACCACGCCCGCGTGGTCGCGCACCTCGCGGCGGGCGAGCACCGCGCCCGGTTGCAGCACGATGCCGACGAAATCGTCGTACCAGTCGAGCAGGTCGGGCAAGTGCCGCACCGCACGACCGTGCGGCCCGTGCATCCGCAGCAGCGGCCGGCAGGCCTGGGCGGCGATGGACAGGGCCATGGCGTCGGTGACCGCGAGTCCGTTGGCGCCACTGAACTCCTTCTCGGCCAGGAAGTGCTGGCAGAGAACGCGCAAGCGGGTGAGTTCGGCGCCGTCCAGTGAGGCGAGGAAGGGCAATGCCGCGAGTGTGTCCCGCCACAGGGTGTCCGGCACGACGGCGGGGCGGCGCCAGCGGCGCCGCAGGGAGGCGAACCAGCTCATGCCAGAGCGACCCGTCGCGCGCCGCCGTCAGCGCTCAGGCGCAGCGCCTCGGCACGCGGCGGCCGGGCGCCGGCGTGCCAGTCGCTGAGCACGATGCGTTGGCGCCCCTGACCCAGTGCGTGTTCGCCGGGGCGGTGGGTGTGGCCGTGGATGAGCGTGGCGGCGTCGGCGCGCGCAAGCCAGTCGCTCGCGGCCGCGCCGTCAACGTCGGCCCACAGGCTGGGGTCGGGGCCGAGCGTGCGCTTGCGTGCTTCGCTGCGCGCGCGAAGCTCGCGCGCCATGTCCTGGCGCTCTGCCAGGGGGCGCGAGAGGAAGTCGCGTTGCCAGTCGGTGCTGCGCACCTGGGCGCGAAAGGCCTGGTAGTCGGTGTCCGCCAGGCACAGCGCGTCGCCGTGGCTCAGCAGCCAGCGCCGGCCACCGAACACCAGCACGGTCGGGTCGTGCAGTCCGGTCATGCCGCAGGCGCTCAGGCCCTCGGGGCCGAGCAGGAAATCCCGGTTGCCGGCGATGAAGAAGGTGGGCGTGTGCGCGGAGAAGTTGCGCAGCGCTCGCGCGCAACCGCGCCAGAAATGGCGGTCGGGGTCGTCGTCGCCGCCGTCGGCGAGCAGGTCGTCACCGACCCAGACCTCGAACAGGTCGCCCAGGATGAAGAGCGCGTCGGGGCGCGGCGTGCGCGCCAGGTAGGCGAGCCACGCGCCATGGGTGGCGGCGTCGCCCGCTTGCAGGTGCAGGTCAGAGATCAGCTCGACCGAGCGCCACGGCGCGGGCGCCACCAGCTCGGGGAAGCGCTCGGTCATGCGTGGCGGAGCGTGGGTCAGAGGGCCACGGCTTTTTCGATCACGACGTCGGTCTTCGGCACGTCGTCGTGGAAGCCGCGGCGGCCCGTGGGCAGGCCCTCGATCTGCTTGACGACTTCGGTGCCCGCGACCACCTTGCCGAACACCGCGTAGCCCCAGCCCTGCGCGCTGGGCGCGGTGTGGTTGAGAAAGCCGTTGTTGGCGACGTTGATGAAGAACTGCGCGGTGGCCGAGTGCGGGTCGCTGGTGCGGGCCATGGCAACGGTGTACACGTCGTTCTTCAGGCCGTTGTTGGCCTCGTTCTGGATCGGCGCGTCGGTGGGCTTCTGGTTCATCCCCGGCTCGAAGCCGCCGCCCTGGACCATGAAGCCGGGGATCACGCGGTGGAACACGGTGTTGTTGTAGTGACCCTTGTTCACGTAGGCCAGGAAGTTGGCGGTGGACTGCGGCGCTTTCTCGGCATCGAGTTCGAGCGTGATGACGCCCATGCCGGCGATGTGCAGTTCGACTTGCGGATTGGCCATGTTCATTTCTCCAGGCTGGCTTTGACGATGGTGACGGGGGTCTGGGGGACGTTCTGGTGCATGCCGCGGTTGCCGACCGGCACCGCGCGGATCTTGTCGACGACGTCCATGCCGGCAACGACCTTGCCGAACACGGTGTAGCCGTGGCCATCCGGCGAGGGGGCGTTCAGCCCCGCGTTGTCGACCACGTTGATGAAGAACTGCGCGGTGGCGGAGTTCGGGTCGGTCGTGCGCGCCATGGCGATGGTGCCGCGGTCGTTCTTCAGGCCGTTCGAGGCCTCGAGCGGAATGGGTGCGCGCGTGGCCTTCTGCTGCATGTCGGCGCCGAAGCCGCCGCCCTGGATCATGAAGTTGCCGATCACGCGGTGGAACACCGTGCCGTCGTAATGCCTGTCGTTGACGTACTGCAGGAAGTTCTCGACCGTCTTCGGTGCCTTGGCGGCGTCGAGTTCGACCACGATGTCGCCGAGCGAGGTGGCCAGGCGCACACGCGGCGCCTTGTCTTGCGCATGCGCGGCCAACGGGAGGGAAAGTGCCAGGGAAGTGGCGAGGCCAGTGGCCAGGCGGGCGAGGGCGCGGCGTTGCAGCGTCATGGAGAGATCCTCAGCGGGTGGGGGTGTCGAGCAGGCCTTGCACGGCCTTGAGTTTGGGGGCGAGGCGCGGGTTTCGGGCGTCGAGCGACTGGGCGCGTTGCCACGCGCGTTCCGCCAGGCGCGCGTACACGTCGCCCAGGTTCTCGAGCGCGACCGCATAGGCCGGGTTGGCGCGCAGCGCCGCCTCCAGCGCCACGCGGGCCTCGTCGTATCGGCCGGCTGCGGCGTGCAGCACGGCCAGGTTGTTGTGCGGCTCGGGCAGTTCGGGGTTCTCTTGCGTGAGGCTCGTGAAGGTTTCCAGCGCGGCGGCGCTGTCGCCCTTCTGGTTCTGCGCCACGCCCATCAGGAAGCGCATCTGCGGATCGCGCGGGTTGGTGCGCAGGTAGTCCTGTGCGCGAGCGAGCGCCTGATCGAGCTGGTTGGCGCGCATGAGGCGCGAGACCTCATCGTAGGCCGAGGGCGAAGGGATGCTGGGCGACTGGGCCTGCGCCAGCCCGGGTGACGCCACCACCAGGCCGGCCAGCAGGGCGCGGGCGAGGAAGCGGGAAAAGACGAGGACGGCGCGGTCCGGCGGTGAAGCTCGGTGGGACATGGAACCTCATGGGATGCGCCGGGCGAAGCGGGTGCCCGACCAGTGGCGCCCACTGGCGCGTGCGAGCGCGGGATGGGCGTCGATATACTGGCGCATTGTATCTGAGGGGTACCGGCGAGCCGGTCGCATCAGACCGTGCCTGCGGGGCGCCGGACCCGCGAGGCGCCGCGCTTGTGGACGCGGCTCGAGGCGGTCGGCACCGCACCCGTCCTGCGCCTTGCGATGACCCTGAATATCCACAACACCCTGACGCGCCGGCTCGAGCCTTTCGCGCCCATCGAGCCCGGCCACGTGCGCATGTATGTCTGCGGCATCACGGTCTACGACCTGTGCCACGTGGGCCACGCGCGCTCCAACATCGCCTTCGACGTCGCCCGCCGCTGGCTCGAAGCCAGTGGGTACCGCGTCACCTACGTGCGCAACATCACCGACATCGACGACAAGATCATCCGTCGCGCCGTGCAGAACGGCGAGTCGGTTCGCGCGCTTACCGACCGCATGATCGCCGCGATGTACGAGGACTTCGACGCGCTGGGCATCGCGCGGCCCACGCACGACCCGCGCGCCACCGACTACGTGCCGCAGATGCTCGACATCGTGCGCACGCTGGAAGGCAAGGGCCTGGCCTACCGCAGCGGCGACGGCGACGTGAACTACGCGGTGCGGCGCTTCCCCGGTTACGGCAAGCTCTCCGGCAAGACGATCGATGAGCTGCACGCGGGCGAGCGCGTGGCCGTGGCCCAGGGCAAGGACGACCCGCTGGACTTCGTGCTGTGGAAGGCCGCCAAGCCCGAAGAGCCCGCCGACGCGCAGTGGGATTCGCCCTACGGCCGTGGCCGCCCGGGCTGGCACATCGAGTGCTCGGCCATGTCGTGCGCGCTGCTGGGCGAGACCTTCGACATCCACGGCGGCGGCGCCGACCTGCAGTTCCCGCACCACGAGAACGAGATCGCGCAGAGCGAAGGCGCCAACGGCGTGCCGCTGGCCCGGGTGTGGATGCACAACGGCTTCGTCAACGTCGACAACGAGAAGATGTCCAAGAGCCTGGGCAACTTCTTCACCATTCGCGAGGTGCTGCAGAAGTACGACGCCGAGACGGTGCGCTTCTTCATGCTGCGGGCCCACTACCGCAGCCCGCTCAACCACAGCGACGCGCACCTGGACGACGCGCGCGCCGCGCTCAAGCGGCTGTACACCGCGCTGTCGGCGGTGCAGGCGGCGGACGTCGCCATCGACTGGAGCGAACCCTTCGCCGCGCGCTTCAGGGCCGCGATGGACGACGACTTCAACACGCCGGTGGCCCTGAGCGTGCTGTTCGATCTGGCGAGTGAACTCAACCGCGGCAAGGACCCGCGCCAGGCCGGTCTTCTGCGCGCGCTGGGCGGTGTGCTGGGTCTGCTGCAGAGCGACCCGGCCAGTTACCTGCAGGGCGGTGGCGCGGGCGATGCGCTCGACGAACCCGCCATCGCCGAGCGCATCGAGGCGCGTGCTGCGGCCAAGCGCGCGAAGGACTTCGCCGAAGCCGATCGCATTCGCCAGGAGCTTCAGTCCCTGGGCGTCGTGCTCAAGGACAGCGCCGCCGGCACCACGTGGGAGCGCGCGTGATGAGCGAGATGCCGCCTGCCGTCGAACCCGAGTATTGGCAGGACGCCTGCAAGCACCTGATGAAGCGCGACCGCGTGATGAAGAAACTCATCCCGCGCCACCCCGACGTGTGCCTGCAGTCGCGCGGTGACGCCTTCGTCACGCTGGCGCGCAGCATCGTGGGCCAGCAGATCTCGGTGAAGGCCGCGCAGTCCGTGTGGGACCGCTTCGAAAGCCTCACGCGCAAGATGACGCCTGCACAGGTGCTCAAGCTCAAGGTGGACGACATGCGCGCATCCGGCCTGTCCGCGCGCAAGGTCGAGTACCTGGTTGATCTGGCACTGCACTTCGCCGACAAGCGCGTGCGCGTGAGCGACTGGCCCGGCATGGACGACGAGGCCATCATTGCCGAGCTCGTAGCGATCCGCGGCATCGGCCGCTGGACGGCAGAGATGTTCCTCATCTTCCATCTGATGAGGCCCAATGTGCTACCGCTGGACGACATCGGCTTGCAGACGGGCATCAGTCAGGCTTACTTTTCGGGTGAACCCGTCAGCCGCAGCGAGATCCGGGAAGTTGCCGGGTCCTGGGCCCCGTTCTGCAGCGTGGCCACTTGGTATATTTGGCGGTCGCTCGATCCGCTCCCCGTCAGTTATTGAGTCACCCCCGCCGCGCTGCGCGCGACCCCCTCAAGGGGGCGGCGTCAGCGGACCGGCAAAGCCGGATCCGCGGCGCCCTGGGCCAGTCCCTGGAGCGCGCAGCGGATCTCAGTTAAGGAGCCTGTCTTGGCCAAGAAGAACTTTCTCGACTTCGAGCAACCGATCGCGGAACTCGAATCCAAGATCGAGGAACTGCGTTACGTGCAGACCGAGTCCGCGGTCGACATCTCGGAAGAGATCGACAAGCTGGCCTCCAAGAGCCTTCAGCTCACCAAGGACATCTACAGCAGCCTGTCGCCCTGGCAGATCACCAAGATCGCGCGCCACGCCGACAGGCCTTATACGCTGGACTACGTGCGCGAGATCTTCACGCACTTCGTCGAGCTGCACGGTGACCGCCACTTCGCGGACGACCTCTCCATCGTGGGAGGCATGGCGCGCTTCAATGGCCAGCCCTGCATGGTCATCGGCCACCAGAAGGGCCGCGACACGAAGGAGCGCGGTCTGCGCAACTTCGGCATGACCAAGCCCGAGGGCTACCGCAAGGCATTGCGCCTGATGAAGCTGGCCGAGAAGTTCAAGCTGCCGGTGTTCACCTTCGTCGACACGCCCGGCGCCTACCCCGGCATCGATGCCGAGGAGCGCGGCCAGTCCGAGGCCATTGGCCGCAACATCTTCGAGATGGCGCAACTCGAGGTGCCCATCATCTCCACCATCATCGGCGAGGGCGGCTCCGGTGGCGCCCTGGCCATCGCCGTGGCCGACCAGGTGCTGATGCTGCAGTACTCGGTCTATTCGGTGATCAGCCCCGAGGGCTGCGCCTCCATCCTCTGGAAGACCAGCGAGCGTGCGAGCGATGCGGCCGAGGCCCTGGGCATCACCGCGCACCGACTCAAGGCCCTGGGCCTGGTCGACAAGATCGTCAACGAGCCCGTGGGCGGCGCGCACCGCGACCACAAGCAGATGGCCGCCTTCCTCAAGCGCGCCCTGGCCGACGCCTACCGCCAGGTGGCCGACCTCAAGGTGAAGGAACTGCTGGAGCGCCGCCATGCGCGCCTCGACGGCTATGGCCGCTTCACCGACACCAAGGCCGACGTCAAAGACCGTCGCTGAGGCGAACGGATGGCCCGGTGCCGATGAGCTCGGCGGCTGGGCGGCGCGGCATTTCACCGATCAGGACAGCGCACCGATCGGCATCGCCTGCAGCGGCGGGGCCGACTCGGTGGCCTTGCTGCTGGCCGCGCACGCGCGCTGGCCGGGGCGCTGCGTGGCGCTGCATGTGCACCACGGCCTGCAGGACGCCGCCGACGATTTCGAGGCCTGCGTGCGCGAACTCGCGTCTTCGTTGGGCCTGCCCATGTGCGTGGCGCGGGTGAACGCCCGGCACGGCACCGGCCAGAGCCCCGAAGATGCGGCCCGGCTCGCGCGCTACGCCGCACTGGCCGAACTGGCGAAAGGGCAGGGCATCGGCTGGGTGCTGGTGGCGCAACACGGCGACGACCAGGCCGAGACCGTGCTGCTTGCGCTCTCGCGCGGCGCGGGCCTGCCCGGCCTGGCCGCCATGCCCGAGGCCTTCGAGCGCCACGGTCAGCGCTTTGGCCGCCCGTGGCTCGGCGTGCCCGCGCACAGCCTGCGCGAAGCCCTGATCGCGCGCGACCAGCGCTTCGTCGACGACCCCAGCAACGGCGACGAGCGCTTCACACGCAACCGCATCCGCGCGCAGTTGATGCCAGCCTGGGCGCGCGCTTTCCCGGGCTACCGCGCCGCGCTCGCGCGCAGCGCCGCGCACGCCGCGCAGGCGCAGCGATTGCTCGACGAACTGGCCGCGATCGACCTGCTCGCCACCGGCGAGCCGCCGCGCATCGCCGCGCTGCAGGCCCTCTCGCGCGACCGGCAGGCCAACGCGCTGCGGCACTGGTTGCGCCGCGCGCACGGCGTGGCGCCCAGCACCGCGCAGCTCGACGAACTGCTCGATCAGGTCCAGGCCTGCCGCACGCGCGGCCACGCCATCCGCCTCAAGGTGGCCGGCGGCTTCGTGCTGCGCGAGGGCGGGTGCCTGGCCTACACCCCCTCGGTATAATCCCGCGGTTTTGCCCGGCCCCGGTGGCTGTGCGGCGCGCGCCCCGATGAAGCCCTGAAGGACCCGACGCGCCGCGTCCCTTCTCCATTCCAAATGGCCCTCATCGTTCACAAGTACGGCGGCACCTCCATGGGGTCGACCGAACGCATCCGCAACGTCGCGCGTCGCGTCGCCAAATGGCACAAGGCCGGTCACCAGATGGTGGTGGTGCCCAGCGCCATGAGCGGCGAAACCAACCGCCTGCTGGGCCTCGCCAAGGAACTGGCGCCGTCGAAGCAAGGCAAGGCCTACGGCCGCGAGCTCGACATGCTGGCCGCCACCGGTGAGCAGGCCTCGTCCGCGTTGCTGGCCATTGCGCTGCAGGCCGAAGGCATGGAAGCCGTGAGCTACGCCGGCTGGCAGGTGCCCATCAAGACCAATGACGCCTACACCAAGGCCCGCATCGAATCCATCGACGACGCCCGCGTGCGCGCCGACCTGAACGCCGGCAAGGTGGTCATCGTCACCGGCTTCCAGGGCATCGACGACGACGGCAACATCACCACGCTGGGTCGCGGCGGCACCGACACCTCGGCCGTGGCCGTGGCCGCGGCGCTCAAAGCCGACGAGTGCCAGATCTACACCGACGTCGATGGCGTCTACACCACCGACCCGCGCGTGGTGCCCGAGGCGCGCCGCCTGCTGCGCGTGAGCTTCGAGGAGATGCTGGAGATGGCCAGCCTGGGCTCCAAGGTGCTGCAGATCCGCTCGGTGGAATTCGCCGGCAAGTACCAGGTGCCGCTTCGCGTGCTCTCGAGCTTCACGCCCTGGGACATCGACCTCGCCGAAGAAGCCGCCTCCGGCACCCTGATCACTTTTGAGGAAGACGAACAAATGGAACAAGCCGTCGTTTCCGGCATTGCGTTCAACCGCGACGAGGCCAAGGTCTCGGTGCTCGGCGTGCCCGACAAGCCCGGCATCGCCGCGCAGATCCTGGGCGCGGTGGCCGACGCCAACATCGAGGTCGACGTCATCATCCAGAACCTGAGCAAGGACGGCAAGACCGACTTCAGCTTCACGGTGCACCGCAACGACTACCAGAAGACGCTCGATCTGCTCAAGGCGCAGGTGGTGCCCGCGCTCGGCGCGGCCGACGTGGTGGGCGACAACCGCATCTGCAAGGTCAGCATCGTGGGCATCGGCATGCGCAGCCACGTGGGCGTGGCCAGCCGCATGTTCCGCTGCCTCAGCAACGAGGGCATCAACATCCAGATGATCTCCACCTCCGAGATCAAGATCTCGGTGGTCATCGACGAGAAGTACATGGAGCTGGCCGTGCGCGCCCTGCACCGCGAGTTCGATCTCGACCAGACCGCCGACACGATCAGCGCCTGAGAGGGGCTGGCCCGCACATGCTTTGGGGCATAATGCGGGTTTCGCGGAGTGATGACCGAGTGGCCGAAGGTGCTCCCCTGCTAAGGGAGTATGGGGTGTAGAGCCTCATCGAGGGTTCGAATCCCTCTCACTCCGCCAGATGTTTCCATCGACAAAGGCGCCCCGCGGGGCGCCTTTTGTTTTTGCCGATTCGTTTGGCCGATTCGCCGGACCTTCACATGTCGAAAAGCCTGTCGCGCACCGCGTTCGCCACCCTGTTGCTCATTGCCTTCATGATGGGCGCCAACCACGTGGCCGCGCGCCTGGCCTTCGACCACGGCGTCACCGTGGCCACTGCCGTGACCTTCCGCAGCGGCGTCACGGCGCTGGTGGTGACGGCCATCCTGCTCTTTTACCGCGTGCCCTTCCAGCTCACGGCGCGCCATCGCAAGGCCCTGCCCGCGATTGGCCTGCTGGTGGGCGTGCAGAGTCTGTGCCTGTACGCCGCCGTGGCGCGCCTGCCGGTGGCGCTGGCGCTGCTGGCCTTCAACACCTACCCGCTGTGGACGGCGATGTGGGCGCGCATCGTGTACGGCCAGAGGCCCGCGCCGCACCTGTTGAAGGCCATGCCCCTGATGCTGCTGGGCCTGGCCTTGGCGCTCGACGTGTCGGGCGCGGCCTCGGGCCTGGGCGCGGGCGGGCACTGGGCGCGCATCGGCGTGGGCGTGGGCTTCGCGCTCGCGGCGGCGGCCAGCTTCGGTCTGGCATTGGTGCTCACGCAGCACGAGGCGGGGGACCTCGACGGCCGCCTGCGCACGGCCACCACCATGGGCATCGTCGCCGTGATCGCGCTGGCCGCGAGCGCCACGCAAGGCGGGCTGCATTTCCCGGACGCCCTGCCGGGCTGGTGGGGCCTGTTGGGCCTGACCTTCCTCTACGGCACGGCCTTCACCATCATGTTCACCGTGCTGCCGCGCCTGGGCGTGGTGGGCAACTCGGCCATCATGAACATCGAACCCATCTTCGCGCTGGTGCTGGCCTGGGTGTTCCTGGGGCAGTCGATCGCGGCGATACAGGTGGCCGGTGGCCTGATCGTGGTGGCCACGGTGATGTGGCTGGGCCTGCGCAAGGCTTGAGGGCGCGGGGAACCGCGGCGTGGGGTGCTGCCACGGGACGTGGCAACCACCGGCCAGCAGGCCCGCCGCACATGTCCGACCCCTAGCAGAACCTCGATCCCGACGCCGCGTCGCTCCCTCACAAGACCCGGCAGGCGATCGCCGAGTTGCGCGCCGGCCTCCTGCATGAACAGCAAGGCGACTTCGCGCGCGCGGCGGCACACTACGAAGGCGTCATCGCGGCTTGCGGGACGCCGCCCGATGATCCGGGCCTCCTGGCCGCCGCGCTGTGCAACATGGGGGGTCTCCTGGTAGGTCAAGGGGAGCTGTCCCGCGCCTTGCCCTTGCTGGAGCGAGCGCGCAGCCTGCTGAAGGACGAGGTCGAGACGCCGGGACTTTCGTATGTCGAGTTCCACCTCGGCCTGGCGAGAATTGCGCAGGGGGACGTCGAAGGCGGGCTCGCCGCCCTCTCGACGGCTCAACGAATCCAGCAGGCGTGTGGCGACATCCGGCACCTGAGCGCCACGCTGTCGGCCCACGCCGTCGTCGACATTCGGCGCGGCCGGTTCGACTCGGCCGAGGCCATGCTGCAGCAAGCCCTGGACATTCAGGAACGCCTGGAGGAGCCTGAGGCGAGGGTTCATACGCTCAGGTTGCTGGAGTACTGCATGGCCGCGCAAGGCCGCAGCGAAACCGCCCAGCGCTACTGCACGGAGGCGGCGCAGTTGTCGATGCTGTTGTCCTTCGCCCGGCCGACTGCGGCCAGCGTGAACCCCGCCGACGGCGCGCGCATCTGGTTTCAGTGACGCGTGATCACCTGCGCGGGTCCGCTCAGTTCGCCTCGTCGTCCAATGACGCGCTCCAGCGGTCGCCCCAGTCCTTGAGCGTGCGCCGGTCGCGTTTGGTCGGCCGTCCTTGCGTCTGGCTCAAGGCAGGCTCAGGCGCCAGACGGCGCTGCTCGGCGCTGGCCAGCCGGCGCGCCACCGACTCGGGCGTTTCCTCGTAAAGCTGTTGCGCCACCGGCGCCGGCCCGCGCACCGAACTCAATCCGCGCACGATCACCGCGCGCAGGTCCTTGCCTTGGCGAAACTCGATGGTGTCGCCCACACGCGGCTCGCGCGAGGCCTTGGCCGCTTGGCCGTTGACGTTCACGCGGCCCTTGTCGATGGCCTCGGCGCTCAAGGCGCGGGTCTTGAAGAAGCGCGCGGCCCAAAGCCATTTGTCCAGGCGCACGCGCTCGGGTCCGGTCTTGGTCGTCGTCATGTCGTCGTGGTGGAGGCCAAGGGCAGGCGCACCGTGGCGTCGAGTCCGCGCACGCTGCTGCCGTCCATGCGGTTGTCCAGTTCGATCTGTCCGTCCAGCGATTGCACCACCTCCCGGCAAATGGCAAGCCCGAGGCCCGAGCCCGAGAGGCTGGGGCCGGCGCGGTGATCGGTGGCGAAGGGCTGGAACAGCCGCTCGCGCAAGGCGGGCGCGATGCCCGGGCCACTGTCGCGCACGATCAGTGCGGCCGTGCGCTCGTCGTGCAAAAGCCCCACGCGTAAGGCACCGCCGGGCGGTGAGTGCTTGATGGCGTTGTGCAGCAGGTTGCGCGTGAGCTCGCGCAGGGCCCACTCGTGCGCGCGCACCGGCGCCGCCTCGTTGACGTCGAGCGCGAAGTCCAGCGAGCGTTCCGCGATCAGTGCCGACAGGTCCAGCGCCACCGCGCGCACCACCGCGGCCCAGTCGCTCACGGGCACGTCGCGGTCCTGGCGCAACTGCTCGACCTTGGCCAAGGCCAGCATCTGATTGGCCAGCTCGGTCGCGCGGTCCACGGTGTGGGCGATCTCGTCGAGCGCCTGCCGCGGCTCCACGTCGCCGCGTCGCGCCGACTGCAACTGCGTCTTCAGCACCGCCAGCGGCGTGCGCAACTGGTGCGAGGTGTCCCGCACGAAACGCTTCTGGTGCTCCAGCAGTTGCGACAGCCGCTGCATGTGCTGGTTGGTCGCGTCCAGCAGCGGCAGCAGTTCGCGTGGCGCGTCCTGCGCGGGCAGGGGCGAGAGGTCGTTCTCGCTGCGCGAGGCGAGCGCGCGGCTGATGTCGCGCACGGGGCGCGTGGCGCGCTGCACCACCAGCACCACCACGAAGGCGATCACCGCCAGCAGCGCGGCCTGGCGCCACAGCGTGTCGATCAGGATCTGGCGCGCGAGCGTCTCGCGCAGCTCCAGCGTCTCGGCCACCTGGATGGTGGCCATGCCCTGGCCCTGCACGCCGGCCACGGGTTGCAGCAGCACGGCCATGCGCACGGGCACGTCGCGGTAGCGGTCGTCGTAGAAGCTCACCAGCGCGGCGTAGATGTTGTCCGAGGGTAGGTCGCGCCGAGGCGGTGGCATGTCGGCGAAGCCCGAGACCATTTCGCCCCGGAAGCCGCTCACGCGGTAGAAGAGTCGGCTGCGGTTGTCGGCTTCGAAGGCCTCCAGCGCGGAGTACAGCACCGTGGCCTGCACGTGCACCTCGCCGTTCTGCGCGGTGACCTGCAACTGCTCGCCCAGCGACTTGGCCGTGGCCAGCAGGGTGCGGTCGTAGGCCGTGTCGGCAGCGGCGAGGGCCTGACGGTACAGCACCACGGTGTTGAACACCACGTAGCCGAACACTGGCAGCAGGATGCCCAGCAGCAGCGTGCGGCGCAACGAGAGCGCGCGCGGCTTCATGGGGTGGCCTTGATGAGGTAGCCCAGGCCGCGCAGCGTGACGAGCTGCGCGCCGGTGTGCGCGATCTTCTTGCGCAGGCGGTAGGCCACCACCTCGATGGCCTCGGGCTGCACGTCGGTCTCGCCGGGGAAGACGAGTTCGAACAAGCGCTCCTTGGCGATGGCGTGGCCCGGGCGCGCGAGCACGGCGCGCAGCAGGGCGAGCTCGCGCGGCGGCAGTTCCAGGGCCTGGCCCAGGTGGTACACGGCGCCGCTCTCACGGTCCACGGCCATGCCGCACCAGGCGCTGGCGGGGGAGGCCTCGGCGTCGCCCGCGCGGCGCACCAGGGCGCGCACGCGTGCCTCCAGCTCGTCCAGGTCGAAAGGCTTGGGCAGGTAGTCATCGGCGCCGGTGTTCAGGCCGAGGATGCGGTCACCTACCGTGCCACGCGCGGTGAGGATGATCACCGGCGTCTTGAGGCCGCTGCTTCGCGCCTGCGCGAGCACCTCCAGCCCGTCCTTGCCAGGCAGCGACAGGTCGAGCAGCACGGCGTCAGGCTGGGTGTCGCGCCACACCGGCAGCGCGCGCTCGCCGTCGTCGCAGGTCACCACCTGGATGCCGCGCCGCTCGAAGGCACGCCTCAGCGTGGCCTGCATGGTGGTGTTGTCTTCGACGAGCAGGAGCTTCATGGGGGCATCGATTATGGGTACGCTCGCGCCTCAGGGTTTCTCCCAGGGCGACCGACAGCCAACTGACAGCCCGGGCGCCGACCATTCGCTCCGTCGATTCCACAACCACGGAGACAAGTCCATGCGCCGCGACACCTTCATCAAATCCCTGGCCGCGCTCGCCGCCACCGGCGCCCTGCCCAACGCGGCATGGGCCAACGCCAACATCAAGATGATGATCCCCGCCAACCCCGGTGGCGGCTGGGATGGCACCGGCCGCGCGCTCGGCGATGCCCTGCGCGACGCGGGCGTGGCATCTTCGGTGACCTATGAGAACAAGGGCGGCGCGGCCGGCGCCATCGGACTGGCCCAGTTCTTCAACGCCAGCAAGGGCGACCCGAACGCCCTCATGGTGATGGGCGCCGTCATGCTCGGCGGCATCATCACCGGCAAGCCGCCGGTGTCCATCACCCAGGTCACGCCCGTCGCGCGCCTCACCACCGAATACAACGTCTTCGTGCTGCCGGCCGACTCGCCGCTTAAGACCATGAAGGACGTGGTCGAGCAGCTCAAGAAGGACCCCGGCAGCGTCAAGTGGGGCGGCGGCTCGCGCGGCGCCACCGAACACATCGCGGCGGCGCAGATCGCGCAGGCCGTGGGCGTGCCCGCCGCCAAGATCAACTACGTGCCGTTCCGTGGAGGCGGCGAAGCGGTGGCGGCCATCCTCGGCGGTAACGTCACCGTCGGCGGCAGCGGCTACAGCGAGTTCCAGCCCTACATCGAAAGCGGCAAGATGCGCGCCATCGCCGTCACCTCGGACAAGCGCCTGGACGGCATCAACGTGCCCACGCTGAAAGAGCAGGGTATCGACGTGGTGATCGGCAACTGGCGCGGTGTGTACGGTGCCGCCGGCATCACGCCCGCGCAGCGCGATGCGCTGGTCGCCATGGTCGTCAAGGCCACGCAAAGCAAATCCTGGGCGGCGTCGGTGAAGAAGAACAACTGGACGCCCGCGCTGCTGACCGGCAAGGCCTTCGAGGAATTCGTGGACCGCGACTTCTCCAGCCTGCGCGCGACCATGGTTCGCGCCGGCATGGTCTGAGCCAGGCCCGGCCATGAGCGATTCTCAGCAGCCCGCGCCGGTGGACGCGGGGCAGGTGGCCATCGCCCTGGGCGCGCTCGGCGTGGCCGTGGTGCTGGCCGTCGGCGCCTGGCAGTTGCCCGCGTCGACCGGCTACTCGGGCGTGGGGCCGAACGTGCTGCCCTGGGTGATGTGCGTGGCCATGGCCGCCTGCGGCGCCCTGCTGCTGTGGCAGGCGCTGCACGGCGGCTGGCGCGACGTGGAGCCGCCGTCGGGTGCCGAGCGCGGTGACTGGCGCGCGCTGGCCTGGGTGGCGGGCGGCGTCGTCGCCAACGCCGCGCTCATCACCACCATCGGCTTCGTGCTGAGCTGCACGCTGTGTTACGCGCTGGCCGTGCGCGGCCTGCGCCTGAGCGAGGGCCGCGCCGGCGGCGGCGCGCGCACCACGCTCACCGACCTCGTCACCGGCGTGCTGATTTCGGCGCCTGTGTTCTGGGTGTTCACCAAGGTGCTGGCGGTCAATTTGCCCGGCATCAGCGCCAGCGGCTGGATCTGACATGGGCGACATCCTGACGCAACTCATGGGCGGCTTCGCCACCGCCGCCACGCCGATCAACCTGCTGTGGGCGCTGGCCGGCTGCGCTTTGGGCACCGCCATCGGCGTTCTGCCGGGGCTGGGGCCCGCGGTCACGGTGGCCATGCTGCTGCCCATCACGGGGCAGGTCGAGCCCACGGCCTCGATGATCTTCTTCGCGGGCATCTACTACGGCGCGATGTACGGCGGGTCCACCACCTCCATCCTGCTCAACACCCCCGGTGAAACCGGCACCATGGTGACCGCGCTCGAAGGCTTCAAGATGGCCAAGAACGGCCGCGCGGGTGCCGCGCTGGCCACGGCGGCCATCGGCTCCTTCGTGGCCGGCACCATCGGTACGGTGCTCGTCACCCTGTTCGCGCCCGCGCTGGCGGAATACGCCGTGCGCCTGGGCCCGCCCGAGTACTTCTGCCTCATGCTGCTGGCCTTCACCACCGTGAGCGCGGTGCTGGGAAAGAGCGCGCTGCGTGGCCTCACCGCGCTCTTCCTCGGCCTCTCGTTCGGCCTCGTCGGCATCGACCAGATCAGCGCGCAGGTGCGCTACACCGCGGGCATCCTGGAGTTCATGGACGGCGTGGAGGTGGTGCTGGTGGCGGTGGGCCTGTTCGCCGTGACCGAGGCGCTCTACAACGCGCTCTACGAAGGCCGCCTGCAGTCGTCGATGAACCGCCTGACCAAGGTGCACATGACGCGCGGCGAGTGGCGCCGTTCCTGGCCGGCCTGGCTGCGCGGCACGGCGATCGGTTTCCCCTTCGGCACCATCCCGGCGGGCGGGTCGGAAATCCCCACCTTCCTGAGCTACGCCACGGAGCGCAAGCTGGCCAGGGACGACGAAAAGGCCAGCTTCGGCACCACAGGTGCCATCGAGGGCGTGGCGGGGCCTGAGGCGGCCAACAACGCGGCCGTGACGGCCACGCTGGTGCCGCTGCTGACGCTGGGCATCCCCACCTCGGTGACGGCGGCGATCCTGCTGTCCGCCTTGCAGAACTACGGCATCAACGCCGGACCGCAGCTGTTCCAGACCTCGTCCGCCCTGGTGTGGGCGCTGATCGCCTCGCTCTACATCGGCAACGTGATGCTGCTGGTGCTGAACCTGCCGCTGGTGGGCCTGTGGGTGAAGCTGCTGAAGATCCCGCGTCCGCAGCTGTACGCGGGCATCCTGATCTTCGCGACAGTGGGCGTGTACGGCATGCGCCAGAGCGCGTTCGACCTGTACCTGATGCTGGCGATCGGCCTGCTGGGGGTGCTGATGCGCCGATTCGACTTCCCCGCCGCGCCGGTGATCGTGGGCCTGATCCTGGGGCCGCTGGCGGAGGCGCAGTTGCGCAACGCGCTGTCGATCGGCGAGGGCAACTGGCTGATCTTCGTGCAGCGGCCGATGTCGCTGGTGCTGCTGATCGCGGTGATGGGGGTGGTGGTGGTGCCGAGGCTGCTGGCGCGGCGGCAACGGCGTGCGTTGGCTTCCGCGTGAGCTNNNNTTATTTCGCTACGCAGGGCACCCAGCGTCCGCGAGCCGAAGGCATGGTTCGAGTGCCAACAGACGAGTGCCAACGAGGTCGTCGGTGATTGGGTGTCCGGCGTAGCGAAATAAAGGAGGAGGAGCGGAGCGCGTCAGCGATCCGTTCCGGGGGACATTCGCGGAGCCGGACACCCAAGCGCCGATGACCGGAGCCTCCGGAGAAGAAGCCCCCCGGGGGGACAAAAAAACATACCCCACCCGGGTACCATCCCGCCCATGACCCGCGACGACCGCCTGCCCCGCGACGCGCAGAGCATCCTGGAGCTCGCCGCGCGCTCCATGTTCGACCTCTTCGCCAACGCCAGCGAAGGCATGCTGCTGGTGGACCGGCACGCCCGCGTCGTCTGGATCAACGACCAGTACCGCCGCTTCCTCCCCGCCCTGGGCTTCGAGCGCGAGGAAGACTTCGTCGGCCAGCCCGTCAGCCAGGTCGTGCAGCACACCCAGATGCACCGCGTGCTGGAAACCGGCAAGCCCATCCTCATCGACCTGCTCACCAACCGCGCCGGCACCTTCGTCGTCACCCGCATTCCCCTGCGCGACGACGCCGGCGAGGTCATCGGCGTGCTCGGCATCGTGCTCTTCGACCACCCCGAGACCACGCTGCAACCCCTCATCACCAAGTTCGCCCGGCTCGAGCAGGACCTGCACGACGCGCGCCGCGAACTCGCGCACCAGCGCCGCAGCAAATACACCTTCGCCAGCTTCGTCGGCACCAGCACGGCCGCGGTGGAGGTCAAGCGGCAGGCGCGCCGCGCGGCGCAGTCCGGCAGCCCGGTGCTGCTGCTCGGCGAAACCGGCACCGGCAAGGAACTGCTCGCGCACGCCATTCACGCCGCCTCGCCGCGCGCCGGCCGGCCCTTCGTCAGCGTGAACATGGCCGCCGTGCCGGAGACCCTGCTGGAGGCCGAGTTCTTCGGCGTGGCGCCCGGCGCCTACACCGGCGCCGACAAGAAAGGCCGCGACGGCAAGTTCAAGCTGGCCGATGGCGGCACGCTGTTCCTCGACGAACTGGGCGACATGCCCATGGCCATGCAGGTCAAGCTGTTGCGCGCCCTGCAGGAAGGCGAGATCGAGCCGCTCGGCTCGAACCAGCTCGTGCCCTTCGACGTTCGCGTGGTGGCGGCCACCTCGCGCGACCTGCCGCAGATGGTGAGGGAAGGGCGCTTCCGCGAGGACCTGTACTACCGCCTCAACGTGCTGCCCATCCGCGTGCCGCCCCTGCGCGAACGCCAGAGCGACGTGCCCCTGCTCATCGAAGCGCTGTGCGAGGACATCGCCGCGCGCGGCGGCGGGCCGCAGCTGGAGTTCGGCGCCGAGGCCCAGGCACTGCTCGCGGCCCAGCCCTGGCGCGGCAACATCCGCGAGCTGCGCAACGTGCTGGAGCAACTGGCGCTGCGCAGCGACTCGCCGCTGATCGATCCCGCGCAGGTGGACGAGGTGCTGCGCGAGGCGGGCCTGCCCGCGCTGGCGCCGGTGCGCGAGGCGCCGCGCGCCACCGCGCCCGCGCCCGCGCCCGACATCGACCCCCGCCCACTGGCCGAGCAGGTGGCCGAACTCGAGCGCCGCGCCATCGCGCAGGCACTGGCGCGCACCGGCGGCAACCGCAGCGCGGCGGCGAAACTCCTGGGCATCTCGCGGGCGAGCCTGTACGACCGCCTGGCGTCTTTTGAGGGCTTGTCGGAATTTCCGACAACTGCCTGATTTTCAGGCAGTCGGATCGCTTGGGCGCGTCTGAAATTCAGACATATAGCCCCCCGCCGGAAAGGAAAACCGTTTCAGATCAACGGCTTGTCAAGCTGGCACGGCATGTGCACCACTGTGGCACGGCGCCACGCGCTGTGCCAGCAACCATCAGGAGACAAGCATGTTCGACACCACCCGCCGCCTGGCGGTGATCGCCCTGGCCTGCACGGCCACCCTGGGTTTTGCCCAAGCCAACAAGGGTGAGATCCGCATCGCCCACATCCACAGCAAGACCGGCCCGCTGGAGGCCTACGCCAAGCAGACCCACACGGGCCTGATGATGGGCCTGAACTACGCCACGGGCGGCACCATGACGGTCGCGGGCAAGAAGATCGTGGTGATCGAGAAGGACGATCAGGGCAAGCCCGACGTGGGCAAGAGCCTGCTGGCCGCGGCCTACGCCGACGACAAGGTCGACCTCGCCATCGGCCCCACCGCCTCCCCGGTGGCCCTGGCCATGCTCCCCGTGGCCGAGGAGTACCGCAAGATCCTGCTGGTGGAGCCCGCCGTGGCCGACTCCATCACCGGCGACAAGTGGAACAAGTACATCTTCCGCACCGGCCGCAACAGCAGCCAGGACGCCGCCGCGAACGCCGTGGCGCTGGACGCTCCCAACAACGTGATCGGCGTGCTCGCCAACGACAACGCCTTCGGCCGCGACGCGGTAAAGGCCGCCAAGGACTTCACCACCAAGGCCAAGATCGTCCACGAGGAGTACCTGCCCGTGGGCACGACGGACTTCACCGCCGGCCTGCTGCGCCTGGTCGACAAACTCAAGGACCAGCCCGGCAACAAGTTCATTTCGGTCGTGTGGTCGGGCGCACCCACGCCCTTCGCCAAGATCGCCGAGATGGAGCTGGACAAGCGCTACGGCATCAAGCTCGCCACGGGCGGCAACATCCTGCCGGCCATGGTCGCCTACAAGCAGTTCCCGGGCATGGAGGGCGCGCTGTACTACTACTTCGGCATTCCCAAGAACCCGATCAACGAGGCCATGGTGTCGGAGCACTACCGCCAGTTCAAGCAGCCGCCGGACTTCTTCACGGCCGGTGGCTTCAGCGCCGCGATGGCCGTGGTGACCGCGCTCAAGAAAACCAACGGCGACACCAACACCAACAAGCTCATCCAGACCATGGAGGGCATGAGCTTCGACACGCCCAAGGGCACCATGACCTTCCGCAAGGAAGACCACCAGGCCATGCAGAGCATGTACCACTTCCGGATCAAGGCCGACCCGGCCTTCGCCTGGGGCGTGCCCGAGCTTGTTCGAGAGATCAAGCCGTCGGACATGAACATCCCGATCCGCAACAAGCGCTGAACCTGGCGTGCGCCCGCCGGGCGCACGAACCCCCATGCTGCAAACCTCGAACCTCACGGTCCGCTTCGGCGGGCACGTGGCGGTGAACGCTGTCTCCTGCGCGTTTGCGCCGGGCACGCTCACCGCCATCGTCGGCCCCAATGGTGCGGGCAAGACGACCTACTTCAACCTGATCTCCGGGCAGATCAAGGCCAGCGCCGGTACGGTGACGCTGGACGGGCGCGAACTGACGAACCTGAGCGCACCGCTGCGCACGCGTGCGGGCCTGGGGCGCGCCTTCCAGCTCACCAACCTGTTTCCGCAACTGAGCGTGCGCGAGAACGTGCGCATGGCGGTGCAGGCCCGCGCCGGCGCGGGCATGGACTTCTTTCGCATCTGGAGCGACCGCAAGGACCTGATCGAGCAGGCCGACCGCATCCTGGAGACCGTGGCCCTGGCCGACAAGGCCGAGGCGCGCGCGGCCAGCCTGCCGCACGGCGACCAGCGCAAGCTGGAGGTCGGCATCCTGATGGCCCTGGACCCCAAGGTCTACATGTTCGACGAGCCCACCGCCGGCATGAGCGTGGACGAGGTGCCGGTGATCCTCAACCTGATCCGGGGCCTCAAGGCCGACAAAAGCAAGACCATCCTGCTGGTGGAGCACAAGATGGACGTGGTGCGCGAGCTCTCGGACCGCATCATCGTGCTGCACAACGGCGAGCTGGTGGCCGACGGCGAACCCGACGTGGTGATTGCCTCGCCCGTGGTGCAGCAGGCCTACCTGGGCGTGAACCCGGAAGAGGAGGCCACGGCATGACGGCGCCGCTGCTGCAGCTCGATGGCGTGCACACGCACATCGGCGCGTACCACATCCTGCACGGCGTGGACCTGCAGGTGCCCGCCAACCAGCTCACCATGCTGCTGGGCCGCAATGGCGCCGGCAAGACGACGACGCTGCGCACCATCATGGGCCTGTGGCACGCCAGCCAGGGCCGCATCACGCTCGCGGGCCAGGACATCACCGCCAGGGCGACGCCGGACATCGCGCAGAGCGGCGTGGCCTACGTGCCCGAGAACATGGGCATCTTCGCGGACCTGAGCGTGAAGGAAAACATGCTGCTGGCCGCGCGTGGCGCTCGCACCATCGACGACGTGGACACGAAGCGCCTGGAATGGATCTTCGACATGTTCCCCGCGATGAAGAAGTTCTGGCTGCACCCGGCGGGCAAGCTCTCGGGCGGGCAGAAGCAGATGCTCGCGGTCTCGCGCGCCATCGTCGAGCCGCGCCAGCTGCTGCTCATCGACGAGCCGAGCAAGGGCCTGGCCC
Organism: Hydrogenophaga sp.; assembly: GCF_011772445.1. Taxonomy (GTDB): domain Bacteria; phylum Pseudomonadota; class Gammaproteobacteria; order Burkholderiales; family Burkholderiaceae_C; genus Hydrogenophaga. Next base: position 211,301 of record NZ_WVZN01000017.1, read on the forward strand.
CGGCCATCATCCAGAACATGATCGCGGCCTTCCGCGAGCTCAAGGCCGCGCAGACGACCCTCCTGCTCGTCGAGCAGAACTTCAACTTCGCGCGCCAGTTGGGCGACACGGTGGCCGTGATGGACGACGGCCGCGTGGTGCACAGCGGCGCGATGGCCGAACTCGCCGAGGACGTCGCGCTGCAGTCGCGCCTGCTCGGTCTCTCGCTGGGAGCGCATCAGTGAACACCTCGGTGATCAACACCCCCGCCACCGGCAGCGTCGCCCGCTGGCAGGCCCTGAAAGACTTCGACTGGAAGCCCGTGGCCCTGGTGCCGTTGCTGGCCGCGCTGGCGCTGCCGGCCGTGGGCAGCGGCTCGACCTGGCTCACGCTCACCGTGGCCGGCCTGGCCATGGGCCTCATCGTCTTCATCATCGCCTCGGGCCTCACGCTCGTGTTCGGCCTGATGGACGTGCTCAACTTCGGCCACGGCGTGTTCATCGCGCTGGGCGCCTTCGTCGCCGTCAGTGTGTTCGGCGGCCTCAACGCCTACGCCATCGCCGACAGCTTCTGGCTCAACCTGCTGGCCCTGGTGCCCGCGATGCTGGTGGCCATGCTGGTGGCCGGAGCCATCGGCCTGGTGTTCGAGCGCTTCATCGTGCGCCCGGTCTACGGCCAGCACCTGAAGCAGATCCTCATCACCATGGGCGGCATGATCATCGGCGAGGAACTGATCAAGGTGATCTGGGGCCCGGGCCAGCTCGCGCTGCCGCTGCCCGAAACCCTGCGCGGCAGTTTCATCATCGGCGATGCGTCGATCGAGAAGTACCGCCTGCTGGCCATGGCCGTGGGCATCGCGGTGTTCGCCGTCATGGTCTGGACGCTCAACCGCACCAAGGTCGGCCTGCTCATTCGCGCCGGCGTGCAGGACCGCGAGATGGTCGAGTCCCTGGGCTACCGCATCCAGCGCCTGTTCGTGGGCGTGTTCGTGGCTGGCAGCGCACTGGCCGGCCTGGGCGGCGTGATGTGGGGCCTGTACCAGCAGACCGTGCTGCCGCAGATGGGCGCGCAGGTCAATGTGCTGATCTTCATCGTCATCATCATCGGCGGCCTGGGCTCCACGCTGGGCGCGCTGGTGGGCGCGCTGCTGGTGGGCCTGATGGCCAACTACACGGGCTTTCTCATGCCCAAGGTGGCGCTGTTCTCGAACATCGCGCTCATGGTCGCCATCCTGCTGTGGCGGCCGCAGGGTGTCTACCCCGTCGCGAACAGATGAACACCCCCCGCGCCGCCGTCGGCGTCACCCCCCTGAAGGGGGGCGCAGCCTGTGGCCCGGCAAAGCCGGTTCCACGGCTGCCGCGCCTGGCGGGCCTGGCACTCGCCCCCGTTCTTCGGTCCTGAGAGGCTCGATCCACCATGTTGTCCCGTCTGCTCTCCCATGATCTCCCGCGCAGCCGCTGGCTCGCCATCCTGCTCGTGCTGCTGGTGCTGGGCCTGGCCTTCGCGCCCTTCCTGTTTCCGGGCGTGAAGGCGCTCAACGTCGCGGCCAAGGTGCTGATCTTCATCGCGCTGGTGGTCAGCTTCGACCTGCTGCTGGGCTACACCGGCATCGTGAGCTTCGCGCACACCATGTTCTTCGGCATCGGCGCGTACGGCATCGCCATCTCGGCCAATGCCATGGGCCCCACCTGGTGGGCGCTGGTGGTGGGCGCGGTCGGTGCGCTGCTGCTCTCGTTGCTGCTGTCGCTGCTCATCGGCCTGTTCTCGCTGCGCGTGCGGGCGATCTTCTTCGCCATGATCACGCTGGCCGTGGCCTCGGCCTTTCTCACACTGGCCTCGCAGCTGTCCGACATCACCGGCGGCGAGGACGGCCTGACCTTCCGCCTGCCCGAGCTGCTGTCGCCCGGCTTCGCGCTGATGGAGGAGGATTTCGAGGGCCCCTTCGGCCCGGTCTCGCTCAACGGCCGCTTCATCACCTACTACCTGCTGTTTACCAGCGTGGTGGCCATGTTCCTGGTGATGCTGCGCATCGTGAACTCTCCCTTCGGCCGCGTGCTGCAGGCCATTCGCGAGAACGACTTCCGCGCCGAGGCCCTGGGCTATCGCGTGGTGGTGTACCGCACGCTGTCGAACGTGATCGCCGCGTCCTTCGCCACGCTGGCGGGCTGCCTGCTCGCGCTCTGGCTGCGCTACAACGGGCCGGACACCTCGCTGTCCTTCGAGATCATGCTGGACATCCTGCTCATCGTCGTCATCGGCGGCATGGGTACGCTCTACGGCGCCATCATCGGCAGCGTGGTCTTCCTGGTGGCGCAGAGCTACCTGCAGGACCTGCTGCGCTGGCTCGGCGGCCTGTTCGAAGGCCTGCCGCTGCTGCCCGCGCTGCTCACGCCCGATCGCTGGCTGCTCTGGCTGGGCCTGCTGTTCGTGCTCTCGGTCTACCACTTCCCCACGGGCGTCGTCGGCAAGCTGCGCGAGCGCGCACTGGCCAGGGCCACGAAGGAGTCCACATGAACTTCGCCGCGCTCGAACCGCGCTCGCGCTACATCACCTGCGAGGAGCGCGAGATCCACTTCATGGACTGGGTGCCCGCGCAGGCCGGCGGCCCGGTGGTGGTGGCCTGGCACGGTCTGGCGCGCACCGGGCGCGACATGGACCCGCTGGCCGCGCACCTGTGCGCCCAGGGCTGGCGCGTGATCTGCCCCGACACCATCGGGCGCGGTCTCTCGCAGTGGAGCCGCGATCCGAAGGCGGAGTACTGCCTCGACTTCTATTCGAAGCTGGCGAAGTCGCTGGTCGATCAGCTCGCGCTGGACCGCTTCCACTGGGTGGGCACGTCCATGGGCGGCGCTATCGGCATGGTGTGCGCGGCGGGGCCGCTGCGCGGGCGCATCGAGCGCCTCGTGCTCAACGACATCGGCCCGCAGCTCGCGCCGGCGGCGGTGCAGCGCATCCGCAGCTACGCTGGCAGCCCCTCGGCCTTCGACACCATGCGCGAGCTGGAACAGTACTTCCGCGAGGTCTACAAGCCCTACGGTCACCTGCCCGACAAGCAATGGCGCCTGCTCAGCGAAAGCTCCATGCGCCGCCTGCCCGACGGCCGCGTGACGCCGCACTACGACCCGGCCATGGCGCAGCAGTTCGAGCACCACCCGCATGACTACGATCTGTGGCCGGTGTTCGACAGCATCGACGTGCCGGTGCTGTGCCTGCGCGGGGCCGACTCCGACCTGCTGCTGGCCGAGACCGCCGAGGCCATGCGCGACCGCGGCCCGCGCGCGCTGGTGGTGACGATTCCCGGCTGCGGGCACGCGCCCGCGCTCAACGTGCCGGACCAATTGGAGCTGGTGCAGCGTTTCCTGGCGGGGCACTGAACGCGCGGCTCAGTCCCTGGCGCCCAGGGCCAGCGCGCGTTCGCGGCTGGCGGCGCGCCCGGCCTCGTCGGCCGGCGCCGTGGGCCAGCCCTGCAGGTGCCGCAGCGTGATGTCGCCCAGCGCCCGGATCCACTCTTCGCGGTCGTTGAGGCAGGGGATGTACGAGAAGCGCTCGCCGCCGGCCTTCAGGAAGGCCGCGCGCGCCTCCATGTCGATCTCCTCCAGCGTCTCGATGCAGTCGCCGGTGAAGCCGGGGCAGATGAGGTCCACGCTCTTCACGCCATCGCCCGCGAGTCTCACCAGCGTGGGCTCGGTGTAGGGCTCGAGCCACTTCGCCTTGCCGAAGCGGCTTTGGAAGGTGAGGACGAAGCGATCGGGCGGCAGGCCCAGGGCCTGCGCCAGCAGGCGCCCGGTCTTGTGGCATTCGCAGTGGTACGGGTCGCCCAGGTGCAAGGTGCGCTCGGGCACGCCGTGGAAACTCATCACCAGCCGCTCGGCCTGGCCATGGGCTTGCCAGTGTTCGCGCACCGAACGGGCCAGCGCCTCGATGTAGCCCGGGTCGTCGTGGTAGCGGTTGACGAAGCGCAGTTCGGGCAGCGCGCGCTGCCTGGCGCTCCAGGCGTTCACGGCGTCGACCACACTGGCTGTGGTGGTGCCGCTGTATTGCGGGTAGGCCGGCAGCACCAGCACGCGCGTGGCGCCTTGTGCCTTCAGCTCGTCCAGCACCGAGGCGATGGATGGGTTGCCATAGCGCATGGCGTATCGCACCAGCAGCGAATGCCCGCGCTCGCCCAGGTGACCCAGCAGGCGCTTGGCCTGCCGCTCGGTCCACACCTTCAGTGGCGAGCCTTCGGGCATCCACACGCTTCTGTATTTCGCGGCCGACTTCGCCGGGCGCACGCGCAGGATCACGCCGTGCAGGATGGGCCACCACAGCAGGCGCGGGATCTCGACCACGCGTGGGTCGCCGAGGAATTCGGCGAGGTAGCGGCGCAGCGCGGCGGGGCTGGGTTCGTCGGGCGTCCCCAGGTTGCACCAGATCACCGCCGTGCGCTCGGTGCGGCCATGGACGTGGGGCGGTTCGGTGGCGAAGGGCATGCGCTATTCTCTCGCAAGCATGAAAGACTCACCGAGCTCGGACCCCGTGTCCGGCGCCGCCACGCTGGACCCATCGCGTGTGCGCGCCATCAGCATCGACCTCGACGACACGCTCTGGCCGATCGGGCCCACCATCGAACGCGCCGAGGCCGCGCTGCTCGCCTGGTTTCGCGAGCACGCGCCCGCCGCCGCCATCCTCGCGGCCAACCCGCAGTCGCTGCGTGAGGCGCGGCATTTCCTGCAGATCAAGCGACCCGACCTCTCGCACGACCTGAGCGCGCTGCGGCGCGAATCGATCCGTTTCGTGCTGATCAAGGGCGGCGACAACCCCGAACTCGCGGAAGAGGCCTTCGACGTCTTCTTCGCCGAACGCCAGCGCGTGGAGCTGTTCGACGACGCCTTGCCCGCACTGGAATGGCTGGCTGGCCGCTACCCGGTGGTGGCCTTGTCCAACGGCAACGCGGACGTGCACCGCATCGGCCTCGGCCAGCACTTTCGCGCGGCCATCAGCGCGCGCGAGTTCGGTGTGGCCAAGCCCGACGCGCGCATCTTTCACGCCGCCGCCAGCGCGGCCGGCGTGCGCCCGGGCGAGGTGCTGCACATCGGCGACGACCAGCAGCTCGACGCCCTGGGCGCGCTGGTGGCCGGCCTGCAGGTGGCCTGGCTCAACCGAGAGGGCCACGGCTGGGACCACGCACCGCTGGTGCCGCAGACCACCGTGGCCGACCTCATGACGCTGTGCAACCAGCTGGCCTGAGGGTGCACGGCGCATGAGCCTCACCATCCACGGCATCCCCGCTTCACGCGCCGTGCGGGCGCTGTGGGCGGCCGTCGAGCTGGACCTCGATTTCGAGCACGTGCCCACGCCTTACCTGGACGGCAGCACGCGCACGCCGGGGTTCCTCGAGCTCAACCCCAACGGCCACATCCCCGTGCTGATCGACCGCCGCCCGGAGGGCGAGGTCGTGGTGTGGGAGAGCATGGCCTGCGCGCTTTACCTGGCGCGCGTGCACGGCCGGCCCGACGGGCGCGGCATCGCACCCGCCAACGCGCGCGAAGAGGCCGAGGCCCTGCGCTGGTCGTTCTGGGTGGTCAACGAGGTGGAGCGCGACGCCCTCACCGTGCTGGCCCACCTGCACGCCATGCCCGAGGAGCGCCGCAAGCCCGAGCTGGCCCTGGCGGCCGAGCGGCGCCTGGCGGTGCCGCTGCGCGTGCTGGAGGCGCACCTGAAGCAGCAACGGGCGGCGGGCCATGCCTGGATCGCGGCGGGGCGCTTCACCATCGCCGACCTCTGCGTGGCCAGTGTGCTCAACTGGGTGCGGGTGTCGCGGCCCTTGCTGGGCGCCCACCCGGTGATGCACGAGTGGCTGCGGCGCTGCATGGAGCGCCCGGCTTACCTGCGGCTGCGCGAGAACGGCTGATTCCACCGCAAGGAGGCGGGCATGGCACTCGACTGGCGAGAAGGCACCGACGGCATCGACTGGGACGAGCTGTCCGCGCTCTACCGCGCGGCGCCGCTGGGCGACAAGCCGCCCGAGCGGTTGCGCACGGTGTTCGGCAACAGCCTGTTCAAGTGCTTCGTGTTCGAGGACGGCCGCCTCGTGGGTGCCGGCCGCGCGCTGGCGGACGGCGCGGACTGCTCCTACATCTGCGACATCGCCGTGCTGCCCGGCCACCAGGGCACGGGCCTGGGCAAGCAGATCGTGGCGCACCTGGTGGAGCGCTCGCGCGGGCACAAGAAGATCATTCTCTATGCCGTGCCCGGCAAGGAGCCGTTCTACCGCCAGTTCGGCTTCCTGCGCATGAAGACGGCGATGGCCATCTTCGACAACCAGCAGCAGCAGCTGGAGCGCGGTTACCTCAGCGAGGACTGAGCGTTCGGCCGCGCGCGGCTCACCAGCCCCAGACCAGGCGCTCGGCCACCCAGCCGGATTCGCCGGTCTCGCGCTCCACGCGCACCCAGTCGTCGCGCTTCTCCAGGGTCTTGAGCAACTCGCCGTACTGGGCCTGCGTCACCACCTCATTGTTCGTGCCGGGGCCGCTGCGCACGTTGAGGATCTTGCTGGTCACGATGTGATACGGCTCGTCGGAGGTGAGCGAGCGCGCCACCCAGCCGGTATCGCCTTCGAAGTCCTTCACCGCGAGCCAGTCGCCACGCCGCTCCGTCACCTGCAGCGGAAAGCCGCGCCGCAGTTCCCAGAGCACCGTGCTTTTCAGGCCCGGACCGTCGCGCATGTTCACGGTGCTGCCGCTGATGCTGACCATGTTCTGGGCATTGGCGCTGATGGCGGCCACACCCAGACTCAGGGCGAACAGGCCGCGGAACAGGGATCGTGCAACGGTGGTGACCGGCATGGCGATGGGCTCCTTTCCTCGGGTCATGAAAAACGAAAGGGGATGGGAGCCGTTCGCGCGGCCCAGGTTCCCCCGAAGGTCAGAGGTTAACAGCCTCGTCGCCGTGTGCCGAGGGGCGCGGCGGCCCGCGAGGCCGACCTGCGTCAAGAATCACGCGATTTCAGCGGCGCTGCGCAGCGGCCAGACCCGCGGCCTGCCCGCTGCGCACCGCGCCTTCGATGGTGGCGGGGTAAGGGCCGTCGATGAAATCGCCCGCGGCCCACAGGTCCGGCGCCACCGCGCCCGGGGGGCGCGTGAGCCCCGGCGTGCAGGCGAAGGTGGCGCGTCGCTCGGTGATGCTGCGCAGCGGGATCAGGCCCGTCAGGCCGAGCTGCTCGCGCGCCTGCTCCAGTGTGGCGGCTTGCAGGTCCTCGCGTTCGCCCTCGCTGTGGCTCAGCACGAAGGCCAGCACGCCGGCGTCGGCCGCGCGCAGCTGGCCCCGGTCGAACACGAATTGCGCGGGGCCGCCACGCAGCGCGAGCATGGGCGCGGCCAGGGGGTGGTGGCGTGGCCCGAGGGCGTAGACCGTGGTGATGGCGGTGTGGCCGAGCGCCGCCGCGGCCTGGGCCCAGGTGGGGGCGATCTCGCGCAGCGCCTGGGCCGCGGCGCTCGGGTGCGTGGCCCAGACCACGCGGTCGAAGCGTGCCGTCTGGCCCTCGCCGCTGAGGCGCCAGCCGCCGTCGTCGAGGCGTTCGATGCCTTCGATGCGCCGGCCCGGTTGAACGGTGTGGCCGCGCTCGCGCAGCCATTGCGCGGCCGGCTCGGGGCCCAGGGCCGACAGGTCGTGCCGCGGCAGCAGCAGCGCCGACGGCGCATAGCCGGGCGCACCGCGCCCGAACAGCGCGTCGCGCAGCACGCGCAGGAACACGGCACCGCTGGCCTGTGCGGCCGGCAGGTTCAGGGCCGACACGCACAGCGGCTCGATCAGTTCGTCCATCACGCGCGGTGGCAGGCCGGCGCAGACTTGGGCCACCGTGTCGGCGGGAGCGCAGGCGAAGCCGCGCGCGCGCCATCGCAGCGACCGGCGCAGCAGGGCGAGCCGATCGGCCCACCGCCAGCCGCGCGCCGTGAGCATGGCGGCCAGCGCGTCCAGCGGCGCGGGCCAGCGCGCCGCCCAGGGCGGCACGGCCAGTCCCTGGCCGTCGGCGAAGCGCAGCGTCAGCGGCGTGGCGAGCAGCGCCTCATGCGGCTCCACGCCCACGGCGCGCATGAAGGCCAGCGTGGCGGTGTAGGCGCCGATGAGGATGTGTTGCCCGTTGTCCAGCGGCATCGGGGCGCCGTCGGGGTGGGCGATGTCGACGCGCCGCGCGCGCCCGCCCAGGGTGTGCGTGATCTCGACCAGCGTGACCCGCGCGCCGCCTTGCGCGGCGGCCACGGCGGCGGCGCAGCCGGCCCAGCCGCCGCCGACGATGGCGACGCTCGGGGCGGTGTTCACAAACGCCCCAGCGCCTGCACCTTCCAGGCGAGCCAGAACTTGCGCAGCGGCGTCAGGCTCACGCGGCGGGTGAGCACCAGCAGCGGTTCGGCGGCGATCTCGCGCAGCAGCGTGCGGTAGATGCTGGCCATCATCAGGCCGGGCTTCTGGCTGCGGCGGTCGGCGTCGGGCAGCAGGGCCAGGGCTTCGTCGTAGGTGGTCAGGGCGCGTTCGCACTGGAAGGCCATCAGCGCAGTGAAGCGGCGCTCGAAGTCGGCCGCGTCGGTGCCGGGCGCGGTGCCGCGGCGCAGCAGCTCGTGGGCCTTTACGTCGAAGCGTTGCAGCTCGTCGATGGGCAGGTAGATGCGCCCACGCACCGCGTCCTCGCCGACGTCGCGGATGATGTTGGTGAGCTGGAAGGCCAGGCCCATGCGGTGGGCGTAGGCGGTGGTCTGCTCCTGCGTCTGGCCGAAGATGCGCGCGGCGACTTCGCCCACCAGGCCGGCCACCAGGTGGCAGTAGCGTTGCAGGTTGGCGAAGTCGAGGTAGCGGCTCTGCTCCAGGTCCATCTGGCAGCCGTCGATGACGCCCAGCAGGTGGCGCGCCTCGATGCCGTAGGCACCGGCCAGCGGCATGAGCGCCTGCGTGACGGGGTGGCTGGGCTGGCCCGCCCAGGCCTGCGCCACCTCGCCGCGCCACCAGGCCAGTTTGGTCTGCGCCACCCCGGCGTCGCTCACCTCGTCCACCACGTCGTCCACCTCGCGGCAGAAGGCGTAGAACGCCGTGATGGCGGCGCGCCGCTCGGGCGGCAGGAAGAGGAAGGCGTAGTAGAAGCTGCTGCCGGAGGCGGCGGCCTTCTGCTGGACGTAGTCTTGCGGGCTCACTGTGGGACCTTCGCGCAGCGCGCTGCGGTGCGAGCTCCTTCGGGCGGCCGTGCGGAGCTCATGGGGTGCAGGGAGTGTACGCATGCGCGTTGCCCGGCGCCGCTCATGGCGCGTCAATGGGGTGTGGGCTGGGTCAAGTCCTTGAGGGCGTTGTTCACGACGTGCAGCCACGGGGCCTGGTGCTCCACGCCGATGCCCAGCAGGCTCGCCATGAGCTTGACGGCGTCGTGGTTCGTCGCGTCGTGCCGGTGCATCAGCGCGTGGGCTTCCAGGATCTCGCTCATGAGCCGGCTGGCGAGCTGGTTGCGTTGCTGCGGGTCTTTCAGCCGTTGCAGGCGATGAAGGTCCAATTCGATGCGCCGTCGGCACAGGAGAACCTGGCAATCGAGCGCGCCCTGGTGTTGGGCCGCGGCTTCGAAATCGCTCAGGCACCCGGCGTCCAGCGCTCCGCTGGCGGCCAGTTCGCACGCGCGCTGGCTCAATTGCATCAGCAGCTCGGGCGCGAACCCGGCCGGCGCCTGCCGCAGCGCCTTGACGAAGCCTTTGAGCAGGTCGGTTTCCCTGCCCCCCTGGTTGATGGCGGCGCAGCTCAAGGCAGCGAACAGGTGGACGGCCTTCGGCAGCTTCATGTCCAGCAGCTGATAGGCGATCCAGATGGCCTGGTCGAAGCACCCGCTGGTGTCCGAGCCCCGCGGGACGGCGTAGTCCTGCCCGCCCGTGTCGTTCGTGGACACCCCCAGAAGCGGCGGATTGGCGGACAGCAGGTCGTCGAGCGCGTTGCACAGTTCGAGGTGAGCTTGCACGTGCTCGCATTGCTGCTCGGACGCCCCGAGTGCGCTCAGCAGCTTGTTGCGAGCGGCCAGCATGCCGGGGAAGAACAGGGCGAGCACGTCGTGCGACACCAGCTTGCGTTGCGCGCACCGCACGGCGACGGCGCGGACGGCTCGCACAATGGATTCGTTGGGCTGTGCGCTCTGTTGGATCGCCTCGCCACAGACCTGCAGGAGTTCACCCATGCGCGGGTGGTCGAGGCGAGTCTGCAACTGCATCACGCTCGTTGTCAGCACGTAGAAGGCCGCCCGCTGCTTGTGCTCGAGCAGGAATCGGCCCAGCGCCATCAGCCTGTCCAGGTCCTCGGGCTGCGTTTCCAGGACGCTGTAGAAGCGATTGTCCCCCTCGCATGTCACGTGCAGGACCGGCCGTTCCGGGTCGAGCAGCGCGCTGAGCACCGGCTCCATGGCCTGTGACGCCAGGGCGAGCGTGTCGGCGTCCTCGACGCGCAGTTCCTTTTTCAGGAACTCGTTGTTGCGCCGTACGCGTTCGACTTCGCCCAGCGGCGTGGCCTTCGTGGCCTTCGATGGGTTCCGGGGGGGCGTTTGAGGGAGGAGCGATTTGCTTTCCGGGGGGATGGTTTTGGATGTACTGGGACGCCACATGGGGGTAAGGGAAATCAAGAAGAAGATCAGGGGCCCCGCCGTCAAGCGGGTAGCCCGTACGGCTCAGCGCTGGTCGTTGCCCTGCGCGTCCTGCAGGGCTTCGACCATGTCCTGCAGTCGCGCGCTGTAGTCGCGCCAGGCGGGGTCGCGGCGGTCGAGCATCTGCAGAAGCGCCTTGCCTCCGAGGGTGGCTTTGAGCAGTGCAACGGTCTGTTCCACGGACTGGCGAGCGCTGTTGCCCTGGGTTCGCTGGGCGAGGCGAGCCCGCACCAGGCCCGAATAGACGTCCGCAAACGCCGGCGTCGAATCGACGGCGGGCACTGCCGACACCGGATGCGAGGGCTCCTCGAACACGCGGAGGCAGGCGTCCATCAACTGCTCGGCATGCCGTTTCTCGCCGTCCGCCGTTTCGGGGTCCTGGCCGCCGAAGCCGAATCGATGTTGCAGGTGGCTGCGCAGCACCATGCAAAAACCGGGCGTGTCATCGGTGCCGGCACCGGCCGACGCGGGCGTGTCTCGCACCGATTTCCACAGGGTGCGCATCAGCTCGATGGTGCTGTCCAGCGCCGCCAGTGGGTCCTTCGAGGCCACGGCGTGGCGCACGAGCAAGGTGCGCAGGGCCGGGGAGTTGGCCATGCCGATGCCTTTGTCGCGCGCGAGCAGGCGGCCCATCAGGCGCCGCACCACGAAGTCCCACTCGGGCATGGGGGCCATGGGGTGCTGGCCTTGGCTCAGGCGGGTCACCAGCGTCTCCAGGACCTTCCCGGGGGCGGCGCCTGCCGTCAGTTGCCGGTGGGCGTCCAGCAGCGTCCACAAGGGCTCCGCCCGCGTTTTCAGCTTGGGGTGGACCAGGGCCATGTAGGTCGTGAAGGCTTGGGTGGAGGCCTCGGCCGGCAGGTCCAGCATGAGTTTCAGCAGGCGTTCCGTGTCCTGGCGGCGCAGGGTCTTGTGTGGCTTGGGCGCGGCGGCCATGCAGGCCCACAGGCGCTCCAACCGCTGGGCCGCGTCACCCGGTTGGGCGCACACCCAGTTCAGGCAGAGGCTGACGTCGACGCGGGCGTCGTGCTGCTGCGGGAAGGCCTGCGCCGCGAACGCCAGGTGCGCCGCCCAGGTCGACCAGGGCCGATCGGGTCCGTGCTGCACGAGGGTGGTCAGGCAGTTGCACAACCCCTTGTGGCGTCCCGCGGGATCGGCAGATGCGTCGAGGCGCTGCTGGTAGGCCTGCGCGGCCAGTTGGGGGTCGCCGCCTCCGAGCAGGTCCGGGTACCAGGAGGCGACGTCCAGGGGCGCGTCGAAGAACCGGGCCTGGGTGTCGATCAGGCGGTCCCATGTGGCGGACAGCGTGGCTTGCGCCGGCGTGCCCTTCGCCAGCGCAACGAGGTCCGTCAGGAGCTCGATGGCGGCTTGCGCCGGCTCCCGCTGGTTCAGGGTGCGGCATTGGCGGTGCAGCTCATCGATCTCACGGCCCAGGCGGTCGATGGTGTCGGCCTGGCGTTCGCCGGCGGGTTGCTCCGACAGCGCCTTGACTTCCGAGCGCAGGCGCCGCAGGCACAGGTTGCGGCCATAGGCCGCGCCCTGCGGCGAGCGGCAGGCGGCCGCTTCGAACAGCAGTCCATCGTCCTTGTCCATGAAGCCCAGATCGATGAGTTCGGCGGTGCGCATGCACAGCGCCATCAGGGCGTTGAACGGCAGGCTCGCCTTGCTGTTCTGCAGTGCCCGGCCGCAATCGCGCAGCAGGGCCACTTCCCGCGCGGGGAAGCCTTGCCGGGCAGCGCCGCTGGCGGCGGCCAGCAGTCGGGCGGCGGCGGGGTCGTTGAGCTGGAGCAGCGTCTGGCCGATCCAGGCCACGCGCTCCAGGGTGTCACGCGTGGGGCCAGGTGCCAGGAAGGTGCATGAGGTTTCGCCGTCCTCCGTGTGCAGCTCGACCACGGGGGGATCGGCAGCGCGCAACGCGGAGATGGCTTGCTGCAGTTGTGGGTGCTGCGATGCGATGGCGCGCGACTCGGTGTCGGCGCCGAGTTGCTGCAGCCACTGGTCGTTGAGCTGGATGGTGTGGGCCTGGCGCCCTGTCTCGGGTGGCGGCTGCGTGGTGCCGAAAAGGCCGCTCAAGGTCTCGATGAATCCCGGGGACGGGGTCTGCCGAGGCCGGATGAGGGGGGTGGTGACGGTGGCTTGGGTCGTGAAGGAGCGCATGCTGGGATTCCGCCTGCCGCGGGGCGGAAGGCGCAGCTATGTGACCCTGGCGGCGCCGTGAATCATGACGATTGGATGAACTTTGGAATTGATCACGCCTGCCGCAGGGCCTCGGTGCGCTGCGCGAACTCCTGGCGCAGTTGCTTGCGCACGCGCGCGGCCGCGTGGCGGCGGTGCTCGTCGGGCGTGGCGGGTTGCAGCGGCGGCACGGGTGCGGGTTTGCCGTCGTCGCCCATGGCCACCATGGTGAAGAAGCAGCTGTTGGCGTGGCGCACCACTTGCGAGCGGATGTTTTCGGCCACCACCTTGATGCCGATTTCCATGGACGAGGTGCCGGTGTGGTTGACCGAGGCGAGGAAGGTGACGAGCTCGCCCACGTGGATGGGCTGCAGGAACATCACCTGGTCGACCGAGAGCGTGACCACGTAGCGGCCGGCGTAACGCGCGGCGCAGGCGTAGGCCACCTGGTCGAGCAGCTTGAGGATGGTGCCGCCGTGCACGTTGCCCGAAAAGTTGGCCATGTCGGGGGTCATGAGCACGGTCATGCTCAACTGGTGGGAGGGGAGGTCCATGTCGGAAGGGTGTGGCGCTGGCAAGGGGCGTCACTCTACACCGGCGCATGGCGCGGCTCTGGTCGGGTCAGCTCCTGAGCACGGATGCTGTCGTCCAGGATCTGGCGCCACAGCCGTAGCTGAGGCAGCGCCTCCGCATCGTATGCACCGCGCGAAACCACCCCCCCGATGAAGTGGTCCAGCGTCGCCAGCCGCGTCACTGGCTCAATGTCCTCGGACTGGAATAGTGCCCGCAGGTAAGGGATGTGCCTGCGGGCCTTGAAATACAGGTCACATTGGGGCTTGCGGATGAAGCGCAGGCGCTGTGCAGCGGGCAGCCCTTTGAACGCGGCGACGCCCAGGTCTTCGGGCAGGTGAGCGACCAGGTAGTCGGTGCGGTAGGTGTCGTTCCACACGGATGGGCGTTGATGGCTGATCTGCGCCATGGCCTGCTGAATGAGCCCGATCCAGGTCTCGTCGCTCTCCAAGGCCCGCAGATGGGGCACGGCGCACAACCTCAGCAGCAGCGCGATGCACGCCATACCCGCCGGCGATCGCGTCCGCTTGAGGAAGTCCAGCACCTCGTGGCCGAGTTGAACGTCGATTTGATCCCACGGCGTGTCCAGCAGGCCTGACTTCCAGCGCACGGCCTGCTCGACCATGCAGTGGCGATCGATTCCGTGCCGTTTCAGGGAGGCCCTGGTCTGCGCTGTCATCTGCAGATCATCGTCTTCAAGCAGCAGGAGCAACTGCAGCGCCAGCGTGCACTGGAGGTCGCTGTCGAAGTGCATGAAATGTTGGAGCAGCAGCTCCACAGGCGCGCTACTGACGGTGTGCAGGGGCAGGCGCGAATACGCAATGCCGATGGCCTCGTAGACGAGGGGCGGTGTCAGCAGGGTATCGGCGTGAAGCAGCAGTCGGGGCAGGTCGTCCGTGGGCAGGCGTTGGGCGTGCGCGCCGGTGTCGTGCCGCCGCTCCAGCCAGATCGCGAACATGCGTGTCAGCAGGGGGGGCATGAACCGCGGTCTATCGTGGGCATTCAAGCCGCTCAACAAGAGCCGTGTGCGCGCCTGGCCTTGGTACTCGTTCGGCAGTTCGAGTGTCAGGTCCACCGACCCGTCAGGCCCGCTTGGGGTCACTGGGTTGCTGACAAGCGTCTCGATGTCGGGCTCGGCGCAGTCATTCGAGGGCAAGTCCGACGGCCTGGGCCAGTACTTGGTGAACTCGTGGGACCAGCGCGCCATGCGCAAGAGGGGCTGCGTAGCGCCCCGCAGTTTGCGGTCGACCATGAGCGAGCGGAAGAGCTCGATGCGAGTGGCCAGTGTGCTCTCGTGCCCGGGGCTGGGCAGCGGCGATCGGTACCACACGATTTTCTGAGCCACTTCGCGGGGGAGCAGATCCCACAGCGTCTGGCTGCGCGCAAGCTCGCCGCCGGGGTCGGTGCGTATGAGCGCGACGGAGGATTTCTGCTGTTGGTCGGCTTGCGTTGTCGAGGTGTATGGCGTTTGGGCGATGCGCTTCATCGGGCTTGCGGTCAGTGAAGGGACGCGCCGTGGCTGCTTGCCCCAAGGCGCGCCGCTTGCGTAGCCGCGCGCGGTACGCGGTTCCCTTGCCCTTTCGACGCATCAGACTTCGTTGAGCTCTCCGCGCTCGGCCACGCCGCTTGCTCGGCGGGTGCGGCCCGCGCCGCGCAGCAGGGCCACCAGGGCGCGCGCGTCGGCAGGCGCCGTGTCGCCCCGCCACACCACATGCTGGTCGGGACGGCACATCAGCAGGGCGTGGCGGTACTCGGCCGGGCGTTGCGGCTCGCCGGAGATGTCGAGCACCTGCAGCGGCAGGCCCGCTTCGGCGGCCGCATCGGTCAGGGCTTGCACGTTCGCGCCCGCCTGGGTGACCAGCAGCGTGTAGCCCTCACCGAAGGCGTCGTAGAGCGAGCGGCCATCGGCCAGCCAGAAGTGGGGCGCGCGGCAGCCTGGAACGGTGGAGGGCGTGAAGTCGCCCATGGTGTAGGCGGGCGCTTCTTCGCCGTCGGCCGCGATGATGGGCGAGCCCGTGTAGTAGTAGCCGTAGTTCAGGCCCGCGCAGCAGAACTGCTGCACGTTGAGCTGGTAGGCCTCGTCGCCGATCAGGGCGCGCGCGGCCTCGCCGTTGGCGTCGGGCGCCTCGATGTTGGCCGGCACCGCGCTGCGGGCCTTGATCATCTTCTGCGCGTGGTCCATGGCGAAGCGGGACACCTGCTCGGTGATGGGCTGGCGTTCGGCCTCGTAGGCGTCGAGCATGGCCGCATCGGCCCAGCCCTGCACCTGCGCGGCCAGCAGCCACGAGAGGTTCAGCGCGTCGGCGATGCCGGCGTTCATGCCGTAACCCGCGTAAGGCACCCAGAGGTGAGCGGCGTCGCCGGCGATGAACACGCGCCGGTCGCGGAAGCGGTTGGCCACGAGGCGGCGGCCCACCCAGTCTTCCTTGGAAATGATCTCGTAGTCGAAGTCCGCGCCCACGCCCAGGATGCGGCGGATGCTCTGGTCGCGGTCCACCGAATCGAATTCGGTCTCTTGCGGGTTGAGGTGGTTGTGCACCAGCCAGGTCTCCTGGCCGTCGATGGCGAAGACCGTGCCGCAGCGTCGCGGGTTGACCGAGTAGTAGCACCACGCGGGCTTGCCGGGCAGGCGCTGCAGCAAGTCCTTGGCGCGGATGTAGGTGGACTGCACGCGCTGGATGACGGCCGTGCCTTCGAATTGCGCGCCGATGGCCTTGCGCACGCCGGAGGCGCCACCGTCGCAGCCCACCAGGAAACGGGCGCGGACCGTTCGTGTCGTGCCGTCGTCCAGGCCGCTGAGCGTGGCGGACACGCCGTCCCCGTCCTGCTCGAAGCCTTCCACGCGCGTGCGGTTGAGCAGGGTGACGTTGGGCAGCGATGCCGCGTGCTCCAGCAGGATGGGCTCGAGGTAGATCTGGTTGATGCGGTGCGGCGGTTCGGCCGTGGGCCACCAGGTGTCGGGCCCGCCGTTGTCGGTGAAGCGCTCCAGGCGGTTGGGGATGGGGATGCGCGTGAGTTCGATGCCCGTCATCGCGGTGCGGAACACCACGTCGTTGGGGTGCTCGTCGGGCAGGCCGGCCTGGCGCAGCTTGTCGGCCACGCCGAGCTGGCGGAAGCGCTCCATGGTGCGCGAGGCCACGTGGTTGCACTTCACGCTGGGCGGCTCCTTGTAGGCGCGCAGCTCGGCGATGGTGACGCGCACGCCGCGCCCGGCGAGGTCCATGGCGAGCGTCAGGCCCACGGGGCCGGCGCCCACGATGAGCACGTCGGTGCGGGTGTCGATCGGTTCTGGCATGGGAGAGGAGGGGCTCATTCGAGTTTGATGCCGGCGGTGCGGATCACCTTGGCCCATTTGGTGGTCTCGGACTTGATGTAGTCGCCGAAGGCCTTGGGTGTGCTGGGCGCGGGCTCCACGCCCAGGCCGCGGATGGTGGCCTGCGTGGCCGGGTCGTTGAGCGCGTCGGCCAGCGCCGCGTTGAGCTTGGTGACGACGGCGTCGGGCGTGGCGGCGGGCGCGACGATGCCGAACCAGCCCACCGACTCGTAGCCCGGCAGGCCGGCTTCGGCCACGGTGGGCACGTCGGGCAGGGCGGGCACGCGCTTGTCGCTGGTGACGGAGAAGGCCTGCAGCTTGCCCGCGCGGATGTGCGGCAGCGCGGCGGGCAGGTCGGTCACGGCCAGCGGGATCTGGCCGGCCAGCGCGTCCACGGCGGCCGGGCCGGAGCCACGGTAGGCCACCTGAACGATCTTCGTGCCCGCCATCTGGTCGAACAGCGAGGCCGTGAGGTGCATGGCCGTGCCGTTGCCGCCGTGGCCGATGGTGAGCTTGCTCGGGTCGCGCTTGGCCAGGGCGATGAGCTCGGCCTGCGTGCGCACGCCCACCGAGGGGTGACCCACGAAGACGAAGGGAATGACCGCGACCAGCGAGACCGGCTTGAAGTCCTTGATCGGGTCGTAGGGCATCTGCGGGTAGAGGCTCACGTTGGCCGAGAGCGCGCCCGCCGCGCCCAGGCCCACCGTGTGTCCGTCGGGCTCGGCCTTGGCCACGGCGGTCAGGCCGATGTTGCCGCCCGCGCCGGGGCGGTTCTCGATCACCAGCGGCTGGCCCAGCTTCTCGCTCACGCGCGGCGCGATGGCGCGCACGATGGCGTCGGCGCTGCCGCCGGGCGGGAAGGTGACGATCACGCGGATGGGCTTGGTGGGCCAGGCGGCGTCCTGGGCCAGGGCGGGGCTGGCGAAGGCGAACAGCGTGGCGCCGCCGAGGGCCGCGCACAGTGCGCGCCGAAGGAAGGGGAACTTCATCGACTTGTCTCCTGGTTCTGGGGGTGGATATCCGACCGCCATTCAACCCGCTCCGTATTCATGCGTAAAGCGAAACTTATCGAACGATTTATCATTTCAACTCATGAATAACGACAGCCGCTTCATCCCCAGCATGCGCCAGTTGCGCGCCTTCGCGGCCGTCTACCACCTGCGCAAGGTGAGCGCGGCGGCCGAGCAGCTGTCGGTGACGCAGTCAGCGGTGAGCCTGTCGCTGCGGCAACTGGAGGACGGCCTGGGCGCGCGCCTGTTCGACCGCACCACGCGCACCCTGCAGCCCACGCAGGCCGCGCACGAGGCCATCGTGCTGGCCGAGCGCATCCTGCGCGACGCGGAGGCGCTGGGGGCGGGCACGCTGGAGCTGTCGCAACTGCGGCGCGGGCGCGTGAGCGTGGCCGTGACGCCCACCTTGGCCGAGCTGCTGTTGCCGGCGGCGGTGGTGCGCTTTCGTGAGCGGCACCCGGGCATCCACGTCGACATCAACGACTGCGCGCCCGACCAGTTCGTGGCGCGCGTGGTGGGCGAGCAGGTGGACTTCGGCATCGGCGTGCCCGAGCAGGCGGGCGCCGACGTGGACACCGACACGCTGGTGCGCGACCACCTGGCCGTGGTGTGCCCCGCCGGGCACGCGCTGGCCGGGCGCGCGCGCCTGCGCTGGGCGGACCTGGACGGCCACCCCGTCATCACCGTGCGCCCGGGTTACGGCGTGCGGCCGCTGATCGACGCCAGTGCGGCGCGCGCGGGGGTGCGGCTGCGCGTGGTGCACGAGGTGACCTTCCTGTCCACCGCGCTGTGGATGACGCGGGCGGGCATGGCCATCGCGATCATGCCGGCGGCCTACGCGCGCGCGGCGCGGCCCGAGGAATTGGTGGTGTTGCCGCTGACCGGCCCACGGGTCTCGCGCGACATCTGCATCGTGACCAAGCGAGGGCGGGCGCTGTCTCTATCGGGGCAGGCGCTGGTGAAGGAGATCAGGGCGGCGTTGCGGGCGTAGTGGTTTCTTCCGGCACGCTGCCGGGGTTGGCTGGCGCCGGTCTACAGTTGTCTGGGCACCGCGTTTGCCGGTGCAGGCCGCTTCACGGGAGATTCTTCATGGCCCCACCCGCACCCCAACCCCGCACCGAACACGACGCCTGGGGCGAGATCACCATCCCCGCCGGCGCCCCCTGGGGCGCACAGACCCAGCGCGCCATCGGCCACTTCGCCATTTCCACCGAGAAGATGCCGCCCGAACTGATGCACGCGCTCGCGCTGATCAAGCGCTGCGCGGCGCGCGTGAATGCGTCGCTGGGCATGCTCGATCCCGCCGTGGCCGATGCCATCGCGCAGGCCGCCGCCGAGGTGGTGGATGGGCGTTGGGCCGAGGCCTTCCCGCTGTCGCTGTGGCAGAGCGGCTCGGGCACGCAGAGCAACATGAACATGAACGAGGTGGTGGCGCACCGCGCTTCGGCCCTGCTGGGCCGCGAGGTGCACCCCAACGACGAGGTCAACCTCGGCCAGTCGTCCAACGACACCATTCCCACCGCCATTCACGTGGCCGCGTTGCTGGGCGTGGAGCGTTCCTTGCGTCCGGCGTTGCGCACCCTGCGCGATGCGCTGGCCGCCAAGGCCGAGGGCGTGCGCGACGTGCAGAAGACCGGCCGTACCCACCTGCAGCACGCGCTGCCGCTCACCCTGGCCGATGAATTGCTGGCCTGGGTGGCGCAGCTCGATCAGGCCGACGCCGGGCTGGAGCCCGCGCTGCGCGCCGTCCAGGGCCTGGCCATCGGCGGCACGGCGGTGGGCAGTGGCGCCAACGCCCACGCCGATTTCGGCCAGCGCATGGCCGAGGCCTTGAGCGAGGTGACGGGCCTGCCCATGCGCCGCGCCGACAACCCCTACGCGGCCCAGGCCGCGCACGACGCCCTGCTGCAACTGCACGCCGCCTTGCGCGTGCTGGCGCTGGCGCTGTGCAAGATCGCCGACGACCTGCGCTGGGAGGCCAGCCCCGGCATGGGCGAATGGCGGCTGCCGGCCAATGAGCCCGGCAGTTCCATCATGCCGGGCAAGGTCAACCCCACGCAGTGCGAATCGCTGACGATGGTGTGCGCGCAGGTGATGGGCAACGACGTGGCCATCGGCGTCGGCGCCACGCTGGGCCAGTTCCAGATGCACGCGGCCAAGCCGCTGCTGGCGCACAACCTGCTGCAGAGCATTCGCCTGCTGGCCGGTGGCATGCGCAGCTTCGAGGAGCACTGCGTGCGCGGCATGGAGCCCGATCGCGAGCGCATCGCGGCCACGCTGTCGCCCGCGATGCTGCAGGCCACGCTGCTGGCCAAGCACATCGGCCACGAAGAAGCCGCCGTGCTGTACCGCGAGTCGCAGGCCTCGGGGCGGCCGCTGCGCGAGCTGGTGCTGGAACGCCAGTTGGCCAGCGCCGAGCAGTTCGATGCCTGGGTGCAGTAGGCCGGCTCAGACCTTCTCGACCACCAACGCGATGCCCTGGCCCACGCCAATGCACATGGTGCACAGCGCGTAGCGGCCACCCGTGGCGTGCAGGCGGTTCACCGCCGTGGTGACCAGGCGCGCGCCGCTGGCGCCCAGCGGGTGGCCCAGGGCGATGGCGCCGCCCCAGGCGTTCACGCGCTCGTCGTCGTCCTTCAGGCCCAGCAAACGCAGCACCGCAATGCCCTGCGCCGCGAAGGCCTCGTTGAGTTCGATCACGTCCATCTGCTCCAGCGTGAGGCCCGTGAGCGCCAGCACCTTCTGCGTGGCCGGCGCCGGGCCGATGCCCATCACGCGCGGCGCCACGCCGGCCGTGGCCATGCCCACCACGCGCGCCTTGGGCGTGAGGCCGTTCTTCGCGGCGCTCGCCTCGTCGGCCAGCAGCAGCGCGCAGGAGCCATCGTTGACGCCACTGGCGTTGCCGGCGGTCACGCTGCCTTCGGGCTTGACCACGCCCTTCAGTTTGGCCAGCGCTTCCAGGCTGGTCTCGCGCGGGTGCTCGTCCTTGTCGACGATGACGGGATCGCCCTTCTTCTGCGGGATGGTCACGGGCACGATCTCGCGCGCCAGGTGCCCGGCCTTCTGCGCGGCCACGGCCTTGAGCTGGCTGGCCAGGGCCATGCGGTCCTGCGCCTCGCGCTCGATCTGGTGATCGACGGCCACGTTCTCGGCCGTCTCGGGCATGGAGTCCACGCCGTACTGCGCCTTCATCAGCTTGTTGACGAAGCGCCAGCCGATGGTGGTGTCGTACACCGCGTTGGCGCGGCTGAAGGCGCTCTCGGCCTTGGGCATGACGAAGGGCGCGCGGCTCATGCTCTCCACGCCGCCCGCGATCATCAGGCCCGCTTCGCCGGCCTTGATGGCGCGCGCCGCGCTGCCCACGGCGTCCATGCCCGAGCCGCAGAGGCGGTTGATGGTGGCGCCGGGTACGTCGATGGGCAAGCCCGCCAGCAGCGCGGCCATGCGCGCCACGTTGCGGTTGTCCTCGCCGGCCTGGTTGGCGCAGCCATAGAGCACGTCGTCCACGCCGGCCCAGTCCACGTTCGGGTTGCGTTCCATCAGGGCCTTGATGGGAATGGCGGCGAGGTCGTCGGTGCGCACGCTGGACAGCGCGCCGCCGTAGCGGCCGAAGGGGGTGCGGATGGCGTCGACGATGAAGGCTTGGCGGGTGGTCATGGTTTCTCCGGGAAAGTGAATTCGTTCAGGCGGACGTTGCCGGGGCGGCGATCGGCAGTCCCACGAGGCGCTGCAGTTCGTCGAGCGACAGGCCCTCGACCGCGTCGATCAGGCGCAGGCCTTGCGGCGTGCATTCGAGTGTGGCCAGGTCGCTGTAGATGCGTTTGACGCAGCCGATGCCGGTGAGGGGGTAGCTGCACTGCGGCACCACCTTGCTCGCGCCCTGCTTGGTCAGCAGGTCCATCATCACCCAGGTCTGCTTGGCGCCGATGGCGAGGTCCATGGCGCCGCCCACGGCCGGGATGCTGCCGGGTTCGCCCGTGCTCCAGTTGGCCAGATCGCCCGTGGCCGAGACCTGGAAGGCGCCGAGCACGCAGATGTCGAGGTGGCCGCCGCGGATCATGGCGAAGCTGTCGGCGTGGTGGAAGAAGGCGGCGCCGGGCAGCAGCGTCACCGGCTGCTTGCCGGCGTTGATGAGGTCGTAGTCCTCCTGCCCCGCGGCGGGCGCGGGGCCCATGCCCAGGATGCCGTTCTCGCTGTGCAGGATCACCTCGATGCCCGGCGGCAGGTGGTTGGCCACCAGCGTGGGTTGGCCGATGCCCAGGTTCACGTAGGCGCCGTCGTGGATGTCCTGCGCGACGCGCTTTGCGAGTTCGTCTTTTGTGCGTCTCAGGTGGCTCATGCCGCCTCCTTGAAGCCGCCGGCCTGCGTGGCCACGCGCGCGATCTTCACCACCGCGCTCACGTGGATGCCCGGGGTGACGATGGTCTCCGGGTCCAGCGTGCCGAGTTCGGCGATGTCGAACACGCTGGCCACGGTGCGCTTCGCGGCGGTGGCCATCACCGGGCCGAAGTTGCGCGCGGCCTTGCGGTAGGTGAGGTTGCCCCAGCGGTCGCCGCGCTCGGCCTTGATGAGCGCCACGTCGCCGTGGATCGGGTACTCCAGCACATAGGGGCGGCCGTCGATGACCCGCGTTTCCTTGGGCGAGCCATCGGCGTGCTTCGCCAGTTCGGTGCCGAAGCCCGTGGGCGTGAAGAAGGCGCCGATGCCCGCGCCCGCCGCGCGCAGCCGCTCGGCCAGGTTGCCCTGCGGCACCAGTTCGAGCTCGATCTTCTTCTCGCGGTACAGGCCGTCGAAGACGTGGCTGTCGGCCTGGCGCGGAAAGCTGCAGATGATCTTGCGCACGCGCCCGGTCTTGAGCAGCGCGGCCAGGCCGTGGTCGCCGTTGCCGGCGTTGTTGTTCACCACGGTCAGATCACGCGCGCCCTGGTCGATCAGGCCCTCGATCAGTTCGTTGGGAATGCCGGCGGTGCCGAAGCCGCCGATGAGCACGGTGGCGCCATCGCGTACGCCGTGCAGGGCCTCGGCCACCGAGGGGGCGATCTTGTTGATCACGGGCTTGTCTCCGGACGGGAAGGGGCAGGGGACTTGTTGTGCCGATCGATGAATGTTCTAATGACGAACACTTGTTCGATTGACGAATCATTCTAGTCGCCCAGGGAAGACCATGGCAACCCACGCCCGTCGCGCACCCGACGCGCCAACCCCCGGCGACGGCTATGTGCAGTCCTTCGCGCGCGGGCTGGAGGTGATCCGCTCGTTCAGCGCCGAGGCGAGCGAGCAGACCCTGTCGGAGGTGGCCGCGCGCAGCGG
Organism: Hydrogenophaga sp.; assembly: GCF_011772445.1. Taxonomy (GTDB): domain Bacteria; phylum Pseudomonadota; class Gammaproteobacteria; order Burkholderiales; family Burkholderiaceae_C; genus Hydrogenophaga. The sequence continues at coordinate 234,294 of NZ_WVZN01000017.1, forward strand.
CCTCACGCGCGCCGGGGCGCGGCGCATCCTGCTCACGCTGCAGACGCTGGGCTACGTGGAGGGTGACGGCAAGCTCTACCGCCTGACGCCGCGCATCCTCGACCTGGGCTTCGCCTACCTCACGTCCATGCCGATCTGGAACCTGGCCGAGCCGGTGATGGAGCGCCTGGCCGACGCGGTGGGCGAGTCGTGCTCGGCGGCGGTGCTGGACGGCAGCGACATCGTCTACGTGCTGCGCGTGCACACGCACAAGATCGTCTCGCTCAACCTCAACGTGGGCACGCGCCTGCCGGCGTACTGCACCTCGCTGGGCCGCGTGCTGCTCTCGGGGCTGGACGACGCCGGGGTGAAGGCGCGGCTGAAAGCCAGCGATATCCGCGCGAACACGCGCCACACCGCCACCCGGCCGGCCGACATCCTGGCGCGCGTTCAGCAGGTGCGGCGGCAGGGCTGGGCGCTGGTGAACCAGGAGCTGGAGGAGGGTCTGATTTCCATTGCGGCGCCGGTGCGCAACCGGGGCGGCGCGGTGATTGCGGCGCTCAACGTGTCGGGGCAGGCGAACCGCACCTCGGCGACGGTGATGAAGGATCAGCTGTTGCCGAAGCTGCGGGCGGCGGCGGATGAGGTGTCGGCGCTGTTGTTGCGGTCGGGGCGGGGGTGACCCTGTCCTGGCCGACGCCGGCCTAGCGCCCGGCGCGCTGCCACCAGTGCAGCAGCCGGTGTTCGACCATCAGCAGGATGCGGTTCAGGCCGTAACCCAGTGCGGCGAGCAGGAAGATGGCCCCGTACATGTCGCCCGGCCGCATGGCGTACTGCATGGTCATGATGTAGTAGCCGATGCCTTCGGAGCCGGCGATCATCTCCGCGACGACGCTCACGATGAGCGCCAGCGCCAGGCTGGTGCGCAGGCCCGCCAGGATGTAGGGCAGGCTGGCCGGCAGCACCACCATGGCCAGCGTGCGCCAGCGCCCCACCTGGAAGGTGCGCGCCACGTCGAGCGCGATCGGATCGACCGCGCGCACGCCACTCACGGTGTTCACCAGCACCGGGAAGAAGCAGGCGAATGACACGGCGAAGACCTTCATCGCGTGGTCGATGCCCAGCAGCAGGATCAGCGGCGGCACGATGGCCGGCATCGGAATGGGGCGCAGCAGCTCCACCAGCGGGCGCAGCGCGGCGTCCGCGAGCGGGAAGCTCGCCATCGCCAGGCCGAGCAGCACACCGATGGCCGAGCCGATGGCAAAGCCCGCCGCCATGCGCCACAGGGTCGAGCCGAACACCTGCGCCAGCTCTCCGCTGCCCAGCCCCTCGGCGATCGCCTTCAGGATGTCCGTCACGGGCGGCCAACTGCTGCTGGACACCCAATGCACCGCGGACACCTGCCAGAGGACCAGCAGGAACACCAGCAGCAGCACGCCCCAGAACCGATGCGGAAGGGCGCGCATGGGGTCAGGTCTCGTGCACCACGCGGCCGTCCACCGCCGTCGCGAGCACGCGAGCGTCGCGCAGGGCCTCGGGGTCGCAGGCGACAGGGTCCACCGAGAGCACGGTCCAGTCGGCCAGCAGCCCGGGGCGCAGCATGCCGCGCTCGTGCTCGCTGAAACTCACGTACGCGGCATCGCGCGTGTAGAGCGCCAGCGCTTCTTCGCCGCTGACCGCTTGCAGGCGGCCCACCGGTTCGTCCGTGCCGGCAATGTGGCGTGTGCGGGCCTGCCACAAGCCCAGCAGCGGCTGATACGGCGTCACGGGCGAGTCGGAGCCGCCCCCCACCACCACACCCGCGTCGATCCAGCTGCGCACGGGCGTGGCCAGCGACATGAGCACGGTGCCGAAGCGCTGGACCAGCAGGGGCCCGAAGGTGTATTGCATCGAGCACTGCGTGGCCACGGTGATGCCCATGCGGGCGGCCTCGCGGATGTTGCGCGCTTCCGGCCACAGGTACGCGTGGATCAGGCTGAAGCGCAAGGGGCGCAGGGGAATGTCCTTGTCGATTTCGGCGAACACCTCCAGGGCGATGTCGATGGCCTTGCCACCCACCACGTGCACGCCCAGCGACCAGCCCTGCCGCGCGCAGGCCCACGCGATCTGTCGGAAGGACTCGGTCGGGGTGACCTGGATGCCGCAGTTGCAGCGCTCGTCCGGGTAGGGCTCGCGCATCAGCGCCGTGCCGAGCGAGGCCCCGCCATCCAGGAAGAGCTTCACGCCCCCCAGTTTCAGGCGCGCGTCGCCGAAGCCGGTGGCCAGGCCGGCCTGCGCGATGCGGTCGAGGTTGGCCTGCAGCGGCAGGCTGGAGTCGGACAGCGGCATCAGCACGCTGCGCACCGACAGCTCGCCGCGCTGCCACAGCGTCTGGTACAGGCGCATCATCTCCGGCGTCACGCCCGGGTCCATGATGCCCGTGAGGCCGGCGGCGTGGTACGTGCGCTGCATGTCGCGCAGCGCGTCGAGCTGCTCGTCCAGCGAGCTCGGCGGCACCAGGCGCGCCACCATCTCGAAGGCCGGTGGCTCGAGCAGCACGCCGGTGGCGTGTCCATGTTCGTCGCGCTCGATGCGCCCGCCGGGCGGATCGGCTGTGTCGGGGCCAATGCCGGCCAGGCTCAGGGCCAGCGTATTGGCCACGGCCGCGTGACCGATGCGTGGCAGGTACACCGGCCGGTCCGCGCAGGCCGCGTCCAGTTCCTGCCGCGTCGGGTAGCGCCCTTCACGCAGGCTCACCACGTGCCAGCCACTGCCGCTCATGATCCAGGGCTTGTGCGGGTGGCGCCGGGCGTAGGCGCGGATCGCCTCCTGCACGTCGGCGATCGAGCGGGCGGGCGCGAGGTCCACCAGCCGCGTCTGGATCGCGGTCCATTGCATGTGGTTGTGGGTGTCGATGAGGCCCGGCACCACGGTGCCCGTCGGGTAGTGAATCTCACGCGGGGCCGCACCCAGCGCGGCGCGGGCCTCGTCGCGCGTGCCCACCGCGACGAGGCGCGCGCCCTGTACCGCGAGCGCCTGCGCGCGCGGCCGGGCCGGGTCCATGGTCACGATGTCGCCCGTGACGAGCACCTGTTCCTGCGACGCCATCGGCAGCTCAGCGCGAAGCCTGCAGGGCCGTGCGGTGAAGAATGGACCCGGGGTCGAACTCCCCTTCCAGCAGGCCGTTGCGCCGCATCTGCTCGACCACCGGGTTCAGGGCGGCGGGGTCCACCACCTTCTCGAATGCCGCCATCGGCAGCTTCGCGATCACCTGCGGCGGAATGCGCGTGTAGCCGGAGATGAGGTTGAGCAGCTCCTCGGATTTCAGGTTCTGGTTCACCCAGTCGACCCCTTTCTGGTACGCGCGCACCCAGCCGTCGATGAGCTGCGGGTTCTGCTGGATGTAGGTCCGGCTCGCCACGTACTGCGCGGCGGGCAGGCGCTTCTGAACCTGGATGTACGGATAGCCCACCACCTGCATGTCATTGGCCACGGCGCTCGAGACGAAGGGCTCGACGGCAAACGCCGCGTCGACCCGGTCGCCGCGCACGGCATCCACCATCTGCGGGAACGGCACCTCGAGGTAGGTCACCGCGTCGGGGTTGCCGCCGGTCGCGCGCACCCAGGCGCGCGCATACAGCCAGATGATGTTGTTGCGCGTGTTCACCGCGATGCGCTTGCCCTCCAGGTCCTTGCCTGTCTTGAAGGGCACGCCCTTCTTCGCGATCAGCGCGGCCTGGTCCGGCGGGGCGTCGCCGGTGGTGCTGGCCGGCGCAATGATCTGCAGGCCCAGGCCCTGCCTGGCCGCCTGGATGGTCGAGACCACGTTGCTGAAGACCACCTGCACCTGGCCCGCGGCCAGCGCGGGGATGCCGGCCGCGCCGCCTTGCGTGGGCGTCGTGTCGACCTCGATGCCCTCGGCCGCGAAGTAGCCCTTGGCCATCGCCACCTGCAGCGGGGCGATGTCGATGATGGGAATCGTGCTGACCCTCAGCCTGGTCGTGGCCTGGGCGCGCACCCGCTGGCTGGCCAGACCGAGTGCGCTGACTGCCAGGGCGGCGGCGGCCGTGCGCCGGTTCAGAGTGGGCTTGCTCATCGTGACTTCTCCTTGTGGGGGTGGGTGCAAACGGGGCAGAGGGAGGTGATCGGTCAGCCGGCGCGCGCGCCGGACCAGTGGATCGCGCGCCGCTCGATGCGCACGAACACCTCGTTGAGCGCATAGCCCAGCAAGGCGAGGATGACGACCCACGCGTACATGTCGACGACGCGGAAGGAACGCTGCAGATCGATGATCAGGTAGCCGATGCCGCCGGTGCCGGCCATCATTTCGGCGATCACGACCAGCACCAGCGCGATGCCCAGGGCGACGCGCATGCCCGCCAGCACGAGCGGCATGGCCGACGGCAGCACCACCTTCCAGAGCAGGGCCGCGCGCGAATGCTGGAAGGTGCGGGCCACGTCCACCATCACCGGATCGACGCCGCGCACGCCCTGGATGGTGTTGATCAGCACGGGAAAGAACACACCCAATGCCACCGCCGTGATCTTCATGGCGTCGCCCAGGCCCAGGAACAGCATCAGCGGCGGCAACAGAGCGGGTTTTGGCAAGGGGCGCAGCACCTCCACGAGGGGCTCCAGCAGGCCATGGACCCGGGGGGACCGTCCCATGAAGACCCCGGTGCCGATGGCCAACACGCAGCCGATCGCGTAGGCGATCGCGAGCAGGACCATCGTGCGCCCCAAGGGTTCGAACACGCTGCCGGCGCTCACGACGGCGATGACCCGCAGCGCCACGGCCGATGGCGGTGGCACCAGCACGGCATTGACCCAGCCGGAACGCGTGCCCAGTTCCAGCAGGAGCACGAGCGACAGCAGGACCGCGGGCCCCAGCCAGGCTTTCAGCCGCTGGCCATCGGGCGCTGCGGCGCTCATCGGATCGCTCATGCCCTTCGCCCCAGAAGCGCGGCGAGCAGCGCGTGCCGCAGCTCCAGAAAGCGCGGCATCTGCGGGGTGTCGAGGCGGTCGCGCGGTCGGGGCAGCCCCGTCTCCAGCACCTGGACCACGCGCGCGGGCCGCGAGGAGAGCACCGCGACGCGGTCGGCCAGGAACACCGCCTCGTCCACGTCGTGCGTGACGAGCACCGCCGTGAAACCGTGCTTCTGCCACAGGTCCTGCACGATGGCGTGCAGTTCCAGCCGGGTGAGCGCGTCCACGGAGCTGAAGGGCTCGTCCATCAGGAGCACCCGCGGCTGCGCGGCCAGGGCCCGGGCGATGGTCACGCGCTGCTGCATGCCGCCCGAGAGTTGCGCGGGGTAGTGGTCGGCGAAGTCCGCCAGCCCCACCATGTCGAGGTAGTGGCGGCTGCTGTGGCGCGCTGCGGCGCGGCGCATGCCCGGGCGGTGCTCCACCGCGAACGCGACGTTGTCGAGCACCGTGCGCCACGGAAACAGCGATTTGCCGTACTGCTGGAAGAGGTAAACGATGCCGGGCGGCGGCGCGGTGACCGCCTCGCCATGGAAGCGCACGCTTCCCCGCGTCGCTGGCGTCAGCCCGGCGGCAATTTGCAGCAGCGTGGACTTGCCACAGCCGGAGGGGCCGACGATGGCCAGGAACTCGCCCTCGCGCACCGAGAGATCGATGCTTCCCAGGGCCTCCGTCTGGCCGCCGTCCTGGGCGAAGGTCTTGCCGACGCCCGCGAGCGCCAGGCAGGGCGGGCTGACCACGCGCGCGTCCATCTCAGCGCGCTCGCGGCACGGGCGGCGTCCGCGAGTCGAGGCGCCTGGGCGTCGCGCCGGTTGGGGTCGAGGGACTCTGCGGGACGTGCATGGCGGTTCACCTTTCGCTGAAATGTATACTGTTTTGAAAATTTGTGTACATTTTTTCAATGAACATCCACAGCACCGTCCTCATGCAGATGAGGGACCTGATCCTGCGCGGCGAATTCGCCCCGGGCATGCGCCTGACCGAGAAGTTCCTGGCCGAGCGGCTCGACGCCTCGCGCACCCCGGTTCGTGCGGCCCTGGTCAGCCTTGAACAGGAAGGGCTGGTCGAGCCGAAGGACACGGTGGGCTATGTCGTGCGGCAGTTCACCGTGCAGGAAGTGGCAGACGTGATCTCGGTGCGCGCGCACCTGGAGGGGATGGCGGCCCGCCTGGTGGCCGAACACGGGCTCAGCCGCCAACTGGCGCGGGACATGCAGGCCTGCCTGGATGAAGGCGACAGCGTGGTGGCCGTGACCAGCCTGCAGGTGGACGACTACGCGCGCTACGCGGCCATGAACGACCGCTTTCACGATCTGTTCGTCGAGGCCTGTGGCAACCGCGCGCTGCAGCGCGCCATCGCCCTCAACAACAAGCTCCCCTTCGCGGCGGCCAGCGCCTTGCTGCCCATTCAAGGCGCCCTGGCCCTGGACCGCGATTCGATGATGTACGCGCACCGGCAACACCACATGCTGTTCGACGCGCTCGCGCGAGGGGAGAGCGCGCGCGCGCAAGCGCTGGCCACGGAGCACACGGAGACCGCGCGGCACAACCTGCAGAAGGCGCTGGAGCACCGCGACGAAGGGGCGCCGGTGCCGCAAGCCCTCAGGCTGGTGGTGGGGATGTGAGCTCGGCGAGGCCCGTCCCGCGGCGATCCTCAGTACACGTAGACCGCGCCCCGGTGCAAGACGCTGTTGTCCGCCTGGTTGCCGCCGATGCCGGTGCTGTTGCTGCCTTCGGCGGGCGCGCCGACGGCCAGGGTGTGGCCATCGCTCGTGAGCGCGATCGACCAGCCGAAAAGGTCGCCCTGGCCGGTGTTGCTGGCCTTCAGGTACTGCGCGTGCACGAAGCGGCCGCCCTGGAGGCGGTAGACGTGCGCGGCACCGGCCCAGCTGAGCCGGGCCTGCGCAGGGTCGGCTCCCGGGCCGGTACCGGCACTGGCGTCGCCGATCTCGCCGATGGCCAGCTGGGCGCCATCGGGGGTCAGCGCCAGGGCGTGGCCGCCGAAATGCCGCCGGTCATGCACCTGGGGCGCGGTGATGGTCTGCGCCAGCGTGTAGCCCTCGCTGCCTCGGCGAAACACGTAGACCGCACCCGCACTGGTTTGGCCCTCCACCCCCCGAAACCGCTCGCCGATCACCACGGTGGCGCCGTTGCCGGAGATGGCCACCGCGCTGCCGAACCAGTCGTCGGCCATCGGCAGGGGCGCCTTGAGGTACGCGCGCAGGCGCCAGGCACCGGCTTCGGCGTCGAATGCGTAGACGAAGGCCGCGCCCGCGTGGCGCCGGCTGGTGTCGCCTGGGTCGTCGGGCAGGGCGCTGCTTTCGTGCCGCGCGCCCACGACGATGGTGCTGGCGTCTGCCGAGACCTCCAGCTGCCCCGCAAACCGGTCGCCCGGTTCGGGGTTCACCGGCGCCACCGTGTGCTGCAGTGACCAGGCGCCCCCCTGCCGGCGGTACACGTGAAAGCGCCCGGGCGCGTGCTCGGCGGGTTCCCCCACCACCGCCACGGCGCCATTCGCCGAGGCACTCACCGCGCTGCCGAAACGCCCCCGCGCCAGCGGCGCCGGGGGGCGCCAGGTGTCGGCCAGCGTCCAGGCGCCAGGCGTGGAGACGAAGCGCTGCACCAGGCCGGCGTCGGGCAAGGCGGCGTCGCTCCCGGGCAAGCCCACGAGCAACTGGTCATTCGCGGTGAAGGCGGGCGCCGGCGCGTCGCGCCAGCCGAAGGGCAGGGTCTGCACCCACGACCACCCACCCTGGCCGCGGCGGAACAACTCCACGGCCGAGGACTGGCCGACCGCCAGGGCCTGGCCATCGGGGGAGAAGGCGATGGTGCGGCCGAAGCTCCAGTCGGCCGAGCCGGCGCTGCGCTTGAGGTAGACGACGCCTTGCGGCGACGCAGTGCCGTTGGCATCGGCGCTCGTTTCGGAACCACCGCCACCGCAGCCGGCCAGTGCCGTGCCGGCGATGAGGGCGGCCATCGCCACCGCGTCTGTTCGGCGGACGACGGTCCGCTGGGTTTCCGCCATGTGAATCTCCCTGTGGCGCGTGTGCATCAACAGGCGATCGCCCGGCAATTGGCGGTCCTCCCCGCCCGGCGACCGCGTGGGCGCCGGGTGGCCAGGCGCTCAGGGCAGCAGCACCCGCCGCGGCGCCTGCCCGAACTGCTTCGCGAACATCTTGCCGAAGGCGGATGCGCTCGCGTAGCCGAGTTCGTCCGCGAGCTGCCCGATGTTCATGCCCTGGTCGCTCAGCGCGAAGGCCCGCATCAGCCGCGCCTGTTGACGCCAGCGGTGCAGGCTGAGCCCGGTCTCCTGCGGGAACAGGCGGATCACGCTGCGCTCGGACAGGCCCACCTGGCGCCCCAGTTCGGCGATGGAGCCCGCATGGCCCGGGTCGTCGATGAGCAACTGGCACAGGCGCGCCAGGCGCTTGTCCGTGGGCAGCTTCAACGACAGGGGCCGGGGCTCCAGCCGGCCCACCTCGTCCACGATGAGCTCCATCAGGCGCGCGTCGGCGCTGTCCAGTGCATAACGCGGCGGGATCAGCATCGCGCGCAGGATGAGCTCGCGCAGCAGCGGCGTGATCGCCAGCACCTGGCAGCCGCGCCCCTGGCCCGTGACCGTGCCCGGCTGGAAGTAGAGCGTGCGCATCTCCACCTCGGTGTCCATGTGGATCTGGTGCACCGCCTGCGCCGGCATCCACATGCCGTGGCTGGGCGGAAGGGTCCAGATGAAGCCGTTGGCGCGGATCGTCATCACGCCGCGGATGGCGTAGATGAGCTGGTCGCGCGCGTGCAGGTGCGGCGCAATCTGCGTGCCGGCCGCGTCGGAACGCGCCAGCGCCGCGACGGGGCGCGGCACCCGGTTGGCGGCCAGCGCACCGGCGCTGGGGCCGCGCGACGGCCGGCTGGCAAGCTTTGGCGGTTTTGGACGCATTTCTGGCGGCGTTGAATTTTGCCGGCACAGCTTAACCGCCGATGATCGCGGCCATGCACAACAAGTCCACCCAGGCCCTGCTCAACATCGGTCACGCCATGGACCACATGATGCTGCTGATCTTCGCCACGGCGGTGACCAGCATCGCCAGCGACTTCGGCCTCGCGCGCTGGGAAGACCTCATGCCCTACGGCGTGGCGGCCTTCTTCTTCTTCGGCATCGGCTCGCTGCCCGCGGGCCGGCTGGGCGACCACTGGGGGCGCCGTCCCATGATGCTGGTGTTCTTCTTCGGCATGGGCGCGGCCTCGCTGCTGGTGGCGGCCACGAACACGCCGATGCAGATGGCGCTGGCGCTGGCGCTGCTCGGCGCCTTCTCGTCCATCTACCACCCGGTGGGCATTCCCATGCTGGTGCAGGGCGCGCCGCGCCCGGGCTGGACCATCGGTGTCAACGGCCTGGTGGGCAACCTGGGCGTGGCCTTCGCCGCGGTGCTCACGGGTTTTCTCGTCAAGTACACGGGCTGGCGCATGGCCTTCGTGGTGCCGGGGCTGATCTGCCTGGCCTGCGGGGTGGCCTTCGCGCTGGTCGGCACGCGCGAAACCGCGGCGCCCGCGAAAAAGAAAAGCAGCGGGCACCCGCCGTCGGGCATGCCGCTGGCGCGGCTCTTCCTCATCATGACCATGGCGGCCACCAGTGGCGGCCTGTTGTTCAACCTGTCGACCAACGCCAACTTCGAGCTGCTGACGGACCGCCTGCGCGAGGTCTCGCAAGACCCGGCGCGCATCGGCACCTTGCTGGCGCTGGTCTACACCGCGGCCTCGGTCACGCAACTGGTGGTGGGCTACCTGATCGATCGGCACTCGCTCAAGCGGCTCTACATCGGCGTGATCACACTGCAGGCGCTGCTGCTGGCGCTGGCCACCACGCTGGACGGCTGGGCCTTCCTCTTCATCCAGCTGCTGTTCATGTCGGCCATCTTCGGCGCCATTCCCTTCACCGACGCGATGATCGTGCGCTTCGTGGACGACGGCATGCGCTCGCGCGTGGCCGGCATGCGGCTGGCCGTGTCGCTGGGCGCGAGTTCGGTGGCGGTGTGGGCGATCGGGCCGGTGGTCAAGGCGGCCGGCTTCACCGCCCTGCTGGGCGTGATGGCGCTGACCTCGGTGGTGACGCTGCTGGTGCTGACGCAGTTGCCGCGGACGCCGGCGCCGGCTGCGGCCACGGCCTAGAACGCCAGGTGACGTGAGCCCGCCTCCACCCAGGCCACCGCCGCCAGCGCTTCGCTGTCCACGTCCACGCTGAGCACCGTCACCGCGCAGGCCTGGCCCGAGACGGGCAGGGTGGTGGTGCGGCGCCCGGGTGTGGTGCCCGCCTCGAACAGGCCGGGTTCGATCGACAGCCCGCTGCCCACCGCCTTCAGCACGGCTTCCTTGCGCGTCCAGCAGCGCAGGAAGGCGCGCAGCCGCCCGGCCGCGGGCACCGCCTGCAGCTCGCCGCACTCGGTGCGGGTGAAGTTGCGCTCGGCCAGCGCCATCAGGTCGTCCATCTCGCGCGGCACCTCGATGTCCACACCCAGCGGCAGGGTCCCGCCGATGCCGATCAGCGCCCAGCGCCCGCTGTGGCTCATGTTGAAGGCCGGTGCGCCGGGCAGGTCCAGACGGGGTTTGTCGTGGCTGCCCGCCGCGAAGCGCAGCGCCGCGGGCGCCACGCCGGTGCGCTGCGCGAGCAGGTGGCGCAGGGCGGTGTGGCTGGCCCGGTAGCGGTGGGCGTCCCGCTCGAAGTGGAAGCGCGCGGCGCGGGCGCGCTCGACCCCGTCCAGCCCGTCGCCGGGCGCGGGGGCCCCGCGTTCGGCCGCCTCGGCCAGCAGATCCACCAGCCACAGCTCGATGCCGGGTGCCTGAATCGCTGCGTGTTGATCAATCCGCATGTTCGTTACACGCCGATGCGTGAATATTTACTACCTATTCGGGCCCGGCGCCCTTCTAATCGCCTGCCGGGTCTTCCGCGCATCCAGTACCGGGTATGTGTGACCTGGGTCATTTGACCATTTCTTCATTCGTAGCATCCTCTTGGCAAATGCCTCCTACCCGTATGGGAGCGAATGTGATGAATGGCACTGGAAACGGGTCTGGCGGAGCGGTTTGGAGAGAAACATTCGGTAACATGGAGCCGAAAAAACCGATACGTAAACGCTACTTCGGGGGGCAGGCGCGCCAGCGCGGGCGGGCCAGAGGAATCCATCATGCATTGCAAGGTCGCACCGGCCATCGAACGCCAGGAAACCAGCCGCCGGGGGGCCCGATGAACAGCCCCTGGCTTCAGCGTTTCGTTCCCCGCCCGGGCGCGCGACTGCGCCTGTTCTGCTTTGCGCACGCGGGCGGCAGTGCGGGGGTGTACCGCCCGTGGTGCAACGCCCTGCCCGACGCGGTGGAGCTCGTGGCCATCCAGTTGCCCGCGCGGGCCAATCGCCTGAAGGACCCCGTCATCACGCGCCTGGACCACATCGTCGACGGCGTGGTCGACGCCCTGCGGCCCCACCTGGACCTGCCCTACGCGCTGTTCGGCCACAGCATGGGCGCCGTGCTGGCCAACGAGGTGGCGCGCGCCCTGCGGCACGAAGGCGCACCCATGCCACGGCACCTGTTCGTCTCGGGCCGTCGCCCGCCGCACTGGCCCAACCCCGATCCCTTGCTGCACGTGCTGTCGGACGCCGAATTCGTGGCCGAGATCCAGCGCCGCTACGGCGGCATCCCGCCCGAAGTGGCCGAGCACGAGGAACTGATGGCCATGCTGCTGCCCTCGCTGCGCGCCGACATCCACGCGCTGGAGACGCACGCGCCGCCAGCGGGGCGTACGCCGCTGGCCTGCCCGCTGTCGGTGTTCGGCGGCTCGCACGACCCGCTCACCCCGCGCGAGCACCTGGAGGGCTGGCGCGGTGAGTCCAGCGGGCCCTTCACCCTGCGCGTGCTGCCGGGCGACCACTTCTACCTGAACGCCCAGCGCGACGCGTTGCTGGCCGACGTCTCGGCCAGCCTGGCGCCGGTGTTGGCGAAGGCCCTGGTATGAACCCGAGTCCGCCGACGCCGGTCGCCATCGTCGGCATCGGCTGCCGCTTTCCCGGCGGCGTGACGGGGCCTGCGAGCTTCTGGCGTCTGCTGGCCGAGGGCGGCGACGCGATCACCGAGATCCCGGCCGACCGCATCGACCTCGGCCACTACTTCGACCCGCGCCCTGCCACGCCTGGCCGCATGATGAGCCGCTGGGGCGGTTTCCTCGACACGCTCGACCGATTCGACGCCGAGTTCTTCGGCGTCTCGCCGCGCGAGGCCGAGCGCATGGACCCGCAGCAGCGCCTGCTGCTGGAGTGCGCCTGGGAAGGGCTGGAAGACGCCGGCATCGACCCCACGCGGCTCGACGGCTCCAACACCGCCGTGTTCGTGGGCCAGTGGGTGAGCGACTTCGAATCGCGCCTGTTCGCCGACCCGGAGAACGTCGATTTCCTCATGACCACCGGCAGCGGGCGCTACGCGCTCGCGGGCCGGCTGTCCTACCTGCTGGGCCTGCGCGGGCCCAGTCTGTCGCTGGACTCCGCGTGCTCGTCCTCGCTGGCGGCGGTGCACCTGGCGGCGCGCGCCATCCAGAACGGCGAGAGCGACCTCGCCCTGGCCGGCGGCGTCAACCTGATCCTGCAGCCGCACATCAGCATCGCGTATTCGCAGAGCCGCATGATGGCGCCCGACGGCCGCTGCAAGTTCGGCGACGCCGATGGCGATGGCTACGTGCGCAGCGAAGGCGCTGGCCTGGTGGTTCTCAAGCCGCTGGCGCGTGCGCAGGCCGACGGCGACCGCATCTACGCGGTGCTGCGCGGCAGTGCCGTCAACAACGACGGCCGCAGCAGCGGCGTGATGGGCCGGCCCAGCCGCATCGGCCACGAGGAGATGCTGCGCACGGCCTACCGCGACGCGGGTGTGGCGCCGTCCAGCGTGTCCTACGTGGAAGCGCACGGCACCGGCACGCGCGCGGGCGACCCGGTGGAGATCGACGCGCTGGCCAAGGTCCTGGGCGAAGGGCGCGAAGCCGGCTCGACCTGCCTCATGGGTTCGGTCAAGACCAACATCGGCCACACCGAAGGGGCGGCCGGCGTGGCGGGGCTGATCAAGGCCTGCCTGGCGCTGCACCACCAGCGCATCCCCGCCAGCCTGCACTGCAGGACGCCGAACCCGGCGGTGGCCTGGTCGACCCTGCCCGTGGCCATCGCGCGCGAGGCGCAGGCCTGGCCGCGCGGCACCGCGCCGCGCTTCGCGGGCGTCAACTCCTTCGGCATCGGCGGCACCAACGCGCACGCGGTGCTCGAAGAAGCGCCGGTGCTCCAGCCGGCCACCACCACGTCCGCGACGATGGGCGACGGATCGACCACCGCGTCGAGCGCGCGACCGGCCGCGCTGCTGGTGCTCTCGGCCCGCGCCGAGCCCGCGTTGCGCGCGCTGGCGGCGAGCTACGCCGATCGCCTCGCATCCGCGCGCGACGACGACGTCGCGGCCATCTGCTGGAACGCCGCCACGCGCCGCGCCGCGCTGGAGCACCGCGCGGCCTTCGTGGCCGGCAGCCGCGGGCAACTGGTCGACGCCCTGCGCGGCTACGCCGCCCGCGAAGCCCCCAGCGCGGAAGGCCGCGTGCGCGAGCCCGGCCGGCCGTTGCGCACCGCCTTCGTGATGCCGGGGCAGGGCGCGCAGTGGCGCGGCATGGCGCGCGACCTGTTGCGCAACGAGCCGGTGTTTCGCGAGACCTTCGAGCGCTGCGACGCCGCTGCCCGCCGTTGGCTCGACGTCTCGCTGACCGACCAATTGCATGCCGAGCCCGGCAGCGCAGGTGACCGCTTCGACGACATCGACGTGGTGCAGCCGCTGCTGGTGGCGCTGGCCCTGGCCTACGCGGCCTGGTGGCAATCCAACGGCGTGCGCCCCGATGCGGTGATGGGACACAGCATGGGCGAGGTGGCCGCCGCCGCCGTGGCGGGCGCGCTCTCGCTGGACGAGGCGATGCGGGTCATCTGCCGCCGCAGCCAGCTCATGAAGACCACCAGCGGCCAGGGCGCGATGGCGATGGTGGACCTGTCGATGGACGAGGCGCAGGCGCGCCTGCGCGGCCGCGAGGCGCACCTGGCCGTGGCCGTGAGCAACAGCCCGCGCTCCAGCGTGGTATCGGGCGAGCCCGCCGCCGTGCAGGCCCTGATGGACGAATTGCAGGGCGAGGGCGTGTTCTGCCGCCTCGTCAAGGTGGACGTGGCCTCGCACAGCCCTCAGATGCAGCCGCTGGCCGATGCGCTGGGCGCCGAGCTGGCGGACCTGCGGCCCGCCGAAACCAGCGTGCCGCTGTACGCCACGGTGCTGGCGCGCCGCGCCGACGGCGGCGAACTCGGCGCCGCCTACTGGGCCGCCAATCTGCGCCAACCGGTGCGCTTCGCGCAAACGCTCGCGCGCGCACTGGAAGACGGTATCGGCGCCGCCATCGAACTCGGTCCGCACCCCGTGCTGCTGCCCGCGATGCAGCAGACCGCGCAGGCCGCCGGCCGCGAGTTGCAGGCCGTGGCCTGTGGCCAGCGCGATCAGGACGGCGCCACCGGCCTGCTGACCGCGGCAGGCGCTTTGTGGTGCGCGGGTGGCGCCATCGACTGGGCGCGGCTGATGCCCGCTGCGCCTCCCACCGAGTTGCCGACTTACCCCTGGCAGCGCGAACGCCACTGGATCGACGCGGCCCTGCGCCCCGCCTCGCCGGGACGCGAACGCGTGAAACGCCATCGCCCCGACGACGAATCGCTGGGCTGGTTGTACGCGCTGCGCTGGCAGGCCTTGGACGCGCCCGCGCCCTGCGCCCCGTCCCCCGGACCCTGGCTGGTGGTGAGCGACGACCTCGATGACGCGGGCGCCGTCGTGCGGGCCCTGCAAGCGCAGGGCGCCAGCGCCACAGCCAGTGTCAGCGACCGGTGGACCTCCGCATTGGCCGGTGCCCACCAGGTGCTCTGGCTGGTACCCGACACCGCGGAAGCCGCCTGGCTGCCCGTGCACGCGCTGCAGGCCTTGTTGAAGGCCGGCAGCCCCGCGCGCCTGTGGTTCGCCACGCGGGGCGCGCAGGCGGTGAACGCGGGCGCCCGTGTCGCCGTGATGCCGGCCGCGCTGTGGGGCAGTGCGCGCGTGCTGGCCGAGGAACACCCCGAGCGATGGGGCGGGCTGGTCGATCGCGACCCCGCCGCCCGCGGCGACGCCGCCTCGCTCGCCCACCACCTGCTCGCCGCCGACGGCGAAGACCAGGTGGCGCTGCGCGGGGGCTACCGCTTCGTGGCGCGCCTGCGCGCGCTCGAGCCGGCTCCAGCGCCGACCTCCGCGCCCTGGCGCGCCGACGCCAGCGTGCTCATCACCGGCGGCCTGGGCGGCATCGGTCTGTTGTTGGCCGCCGAGCTGGTCCGTCAGGGCGCGCGCCGCCTCATTCTCATGGGCCGCACCGCCCTGCCGCCGCGCGCCACCTGGGCTGCGCTGGACGCGAGCAGCCCCGCCGGCCGCCGCGTGGCCGCCGTGCGCGCGCTCGAAGCGATGGGCGCGAGCGTGCACCTGGCGGCGGTGGACGTGGGCGACGAGAACCAGTTGTGCACCTTCCTCGACGCCTACGCCGCTGAAGGCTGGCCGCCGATCCGCGCCGTGGTGCACGCGGCCGGCGCGCTGGACAACCACCTCGTCAGTGCCATGGATGGCGCGGCCTTTGGCGCCGCGCTGCAAGCCAAGCTGCACGGCGCGCGCCTGCTCGACCGCCTGCTGCCCGATCTCGATCTCTTCGTGTTGTTCTCCTCCACCGGCGCCTTGCTCGCGCAGGCGGGTCAGGCCAACTACGCCGCCGCCAACGCCGGCCTGGACGCCCTGGCCCTGGACCGCCGGGCGCGTGGCCTGCCGGCCATCAGCATCGCCTGGGGGGTATGGGCCGATACCGGCCTGGTGCACGACGAGGCGGGCCAGCGCAACGTCGCCGAAATGAACCGCCAGGGCATCGCGGCCTTCGCGCCCGCGCGCGGCCTGGCGCTGTTCCACGCGCTGATCGCCAGCGACGAGACCACGCCAGTCGTCCTGCCGATCGACTGGGCGCGCTTCGCCCAGGCCCGCGCGGGCCGCCGCTCGCCGCTGTTCACCGAACTGCAGCCCGACGCCGCCGCGCTGCCCGCCAGCGGCGAGGCGTTGGCCGAAGCCACGCCCGCCCAGCGCCGTCAGGCCCTGGAGGCCGTGGTGAAGGAAGCCGTGGGCAAGGTGCTCAAGGTGGCGCCCGCGCGGCTGGACCCGCGCAAGGCCCTGGGCGCCATGGGCCTGAACTCGCTGATGGCCATGGAGCTGCGCAACCGGCTCGAAGCCGCGCTGGGGCGCCCGTTGTCGGCCACGCTGGCCTGGAACTACCCCACGGTGGAGGCCTTGTCCGCGCACCTGGCGGGCGACGGTCCCCCCGAGCCGATCGCGGTCGCCGACGAGCCGAGCGCTGCCGCCCTGGAGGCGCCCGTGCTGCAAGTCGCCGGCCTGTCCGACGACGAAGCCGCGCTGGCCCTGCGCGGCAACCGCCGCCGAGGTGTGCGATGAGCGAGCCCACGCCAGAGCTCTCCGCGCTCAAGCTCGCCCTGTTGGCCAAACAGGTGCGCGAACAGTCCGCTCACCTGCTGCGCGCCGACCCCATCGCCATCGTCGGCATGGCCTGCCGCCTGCCTGGCGGTGCCGATTCGCCCGAGGCCTTCTGGACCCTGCTCGCAGAAGGCCGTGACGCCACCACCGAAGTGCCCGCCGAGCGCTGGAACGCCGACGCGTTCTACAGCGCCGACACTTCGCTGCCCGGCAAGGCGTCCACACGGCGGGGCGGATTTCTCAAGGAACGCATCGACCAGTTCGACGCCGCCTACTTCAACATCCTGCCGCGCGAAGCCGCCAGCATGGACCCGCAGCAGCGCCTGCTGCTCGAAGTGGCGATCGAGGCCTTCGACGACGCCGGTCTGCCGCAGGAGCGCCTGCGTGGCAGCCGCACCAGCGTCTTCATCGCCAGCTACCACAACGACTACGCCCAGCTCCAGTACAACGACCCGGACGCCATCGACGCGCGCACGCTCACCGGCACGCTGCACAGCGTGCTGGCCAATCGCCTCTCGTACGTGCTGGACCTGCGCGGCCCCAGCCTGTCCATCGACACCGCCTGCTCGTCCTCGCTGGTGGCCGTGCACCTGGCCTGCCAGAGCCTGCGCCACGGCGAGAGCGACGTCGCCATCGCGGGTGGCGTCTCGCTCATGCTCACGCCCGACCTCATGGTCTCGCTGTCCAAGGTGGGCTTCATGGCGCCGGACGGCCGCTGCAAGACCTTCGACGAACTGGCCGATGGTTTCGGCCGTGGCGAGGGCTGCGCCGTGGTGGTGCTCAAGCGCCTGTCCGACGCCGTGGCCGACGGCGACCGCGTGCTGGCCGTGGTGCGCGGCTCGGCCGTGAACCAGGACGGCCACTCCACGCTGCTGGCCGCGCCCAATGGCCTGGCCCAGCAGGCCATGGTGCGCGAAGCCCTGGCCAACGCCCAGCTCGCGCCGCAGCGCATCGGCTACGTGGAAGCGCACGGTACCGGCACTGCGCTGGGCGACCCGATCGAGGTGGAGGCGCTGGCCGCCACCGTGGGACGCGCGTTCCCGGGCACTGGCCCCTGCTACCTGGGGGCGGCCAAGGCCAACATCGGCCACCTCGAAGCCGGCGCGGGTGTGGCCGGCCTCATCAAGGCCGTGCTCAGCCTGCGGCACCAGGCCATCGCGCCGCAGCCCCACTTCAAGCGCCTGAGTCCACACATCTCGTTCGAGGGCACGCGCCTGGCCGTGCCCACCGCGCTCACGCCCTGGCCGCGCGGTGCCGTGCCGCGCTGCGCGGCCATCAGTTCCTTCGGCGTGGGCGGCACCAACGCGCACGTGATCGTGGAAGAGGCGCCCGCGCTGCCGAGCGATGGCGCCGCGACCGCCGAGGGCGCGCCACAACTGCTGCCGCTGTCGGCGCGATCGCCCGAAGCGCTGCGCGCGCTCGCGGCGCGCTGGGTGGACTTTCTGGGTCAGGCGCGCGAGCCCTTGAGCGACGTGATCTTCACCGCCGCCGAGCGCCGCACGCACCACGACGTCCGCCTGGCCGTGGTCGGCCGCAGCGCCGACGAGCTGCGCGCACGCCTGAACGACTTTCTGCAAGGCCAGGACTCGCCCGCCGTGGCCAGTGGCCAGCGCTCGGCCACCGCGCTGCCGCGCCTGGGCTTCGTGTTCAGCGGGCAGGGGCCGCAGTGGTTCGCCATGGGGCGCGAGCTGCTGGCCGACGAGCCCGTGTTCCGCGAGGTGATCGAGCAATGCGACGCGCTGCTGCGCCCGCTGTCGGGCTGGTCGCTGCTGGAGCAACTGGGTGCCGACGAAGTGGTCTCGCGCCTGAGCGACACCGAGGTCGCGCAGCCTGCGCTGTTCGCGCTGCAGGTGGCGCTGGCCGCGCTCTGGAAATCCTGGGGTGTGCTGCCCAATGCCGTGATCGGCCACAGCGTGGGCGAGGTTGCGGCCTTGCACGTGGCCGGTGCGCTGAATCTGCCCGACGCCATTCGCGTGGTTTGGCACCGGGGCCACCTGATGCAGCAGGCCACGGGCCTGGGCCGCATGGCCGCCGTGGGCCTGAGCGAGGACGAGGCCACCGAGCTGCTGCGCCCGCTGGGCGACCGGCTCTCGCTTGCGGCCTTGAACGGTCCGCGCAGCGTGGTGCTCTCGGGCGAAGAAGCCGCGCTGAACCAGGTGCTCGACGCCTTGAGCGCGCGTGGCGTGAGCCACCGCCGGCTGCCCGTGCCATACGCCTTCCATAGCGCGCAGATGGCGCCATTCCAGCAGCGCCTGGACGCCGAACTCGCCGGCCTGCGCCTGGCCACGCCCGCCGTGCCGGTGTTCTCCACCGTCACCGGCACCGCGCTCGATGGCGTGCCCGAGGCCGGGTACTTCGGCCGCAACGTGCGCCAGGCCGTGCGCTTCGCCCCCGCCATCGCGGCCATGGCCGACGAGGGCATCGACACGTTCATCGAGATCGGCCCGCACCCCGTGCTGGCCGCGTCCATCGCCGAATGCCTGGCGGATCGGGAGCACGCACCGCGTGTGCTCGCCTCGCTGCGGCGTGGCCGGCCCGAGCGCGAGACGATGCTGCAGGCCTGCGCCGGTGTGTACGCCACCGGTGTCACGCCCGCATGGGACGGCCTGCAGCCAGAGGCGGGGCAGGTGGTGTCCTTGCCCGCCTACCCGTGGCAGCGCAAGCGCCATTGGATCCGCTCGCGTCCCGCCGCGAACCTGGCGGTCGGCTCGGACAGCGGCCATCCGCTGCTGGGCCGGCGCCTGCCGCTTGCGGGTGAGCGCATGTTGGTATTCCAGGGCGATGCCGCGCAGGCCCGGGCCTGGCTGGCCGACCACCGCATCCAGGGCCGCCTGCTGATGCCCGCCGCCGCCGAGATGGACATGCTGGCCGCCGCCGCGCGCGCGCTGTTGCAGGTGGAGCGCGTGGCGCTGGAATCCTTCACCGTGCTGCGACCCCTGGTGATCGCCGAAGGCGATGAGGCACCGGCGCGCTGGCAGGTGGTGGCGACGCGCGGCGACGAGGGCAGCGCCGAACTGGCGCTGCACGAGGCCCTGCCCGATGGTGGCTGGCGTGCCGTGGCCAGCGCATCGGCGCGCCCACCCGCCGCCCAGGCACGGGCCGCAGCGGCGCGAGCCGACGCGCACACGGCGCTCGACACCGACACGATCTACCGCCGCTTCGCCAACGCAGGTGCCCCCTTCGGCCCCAGCTTCCAGGTGCTGCGCGAGGTGCGCGCGGGCCAGGCCGTGGCCGAGGCCTGGCTCGAGCTGCCCGATGGCCAGTCGCCGCAAGGCCATGGCCTGCACCCGCTGCTCATCGACGGTGCCCTGCAGCTGTGCTCCGTTGCCGCCGGGCTCGGCGGCGAGCAGGCGCCCCGCCTGTTCCTGCCGCTGGGCGCCGACCGCATCATGGTGGCCCCGTCGCAGGCCCGCCGCGTGCACGCGCGCGCCAGCGTGGAGGCCGGCCCGTCCTCGCTCTCGGCCACCGTGGTGCTGTCGCTGGCCGACGGTACCGAGCTGCTGCGTCTGGAGGGCATGCGCTTCGCACCGGCCGACGCCGGCACCTCGGCCCCGGCCGAAGATCTGCTGTACCACGTGCACTGGCAGGCCTTGCCGGCCGCCGAGGCGCGCGAACCCGTTGCCGGCCGCTGGCTGCTGCTGGGCGACCGGGGCGGCGTGGGCGGTGCCCTGGCTGCGCGACTCCAGCAGCAGGGCGCGCACTGCACCACGCTGCGCGCGGGCGACGCACTCGACGCCGTGGCCCAGGGGCCCTGGCGCGGCGTGGTGCACCTCTGGGCCCTGGACACGCCGTCGTTCGCCGATGCCGCGGCGCCGGACGCCGCCAACGAGGACTGGCCCGCGCTGGGCAGTGCGCTCGCGCTCGCGCAGGCGCTGGTCGAGCAGCCCGCGCCGCTGTTTCTGGTGAGCCGGGGCGCCTGCGTGGTCGTTGGCGATGAAGACCCCGCAGCCCTGCAACCGCGCGCCGCCGGACTCGATGGCCTGGTGAGCGTCATCGAGCAGGAGCACCCCGAGCTGCGGGCGCGCGCGATCGACCTCGACCCTGCCGACCGCGCGGCGCAGCAGGCCGATCGCCTGCTCGCCGAACTGCTCGCGGGCGAGGGTGTGCCCTCGCGCCTGGCCCTGCGCGGCGCGAGGCGATTCACGCCGCAACTGCGGCGCCCCACCGCCGACGCGGCACGCCCCGGCGGCCCGCAAGCCTGGGCCGTGGCCCAGGCCGGCACGCTGGATGGTCTTCGCCTGCAGCCCGTGCCCGCCGCGCCGCTGGGTGCCGGCAGCGTGCGCCTGCGTGTGCTCGCCGCCGGCCTGAACTTCCGCGACGTGTTGTTGAGCCTGGGCATGTACCAGGCCGAAGGCATCCCGCTCGGTGCCGAGTGCGCAGGCGTGGTGATCGAGCGCGGCGACGGCGTGACGGACCTGAACGTGGGCGACGCCGTCTTCGGCTTCGCACCCGGCAGCCTGGGCGACGAGGTGGTGGTGCCCGCCGCTTTCCTGGCGCGGATACCCGACGGCATGGACGCCGCCACCGCCGCCGGCCTGCCCGTGGCTTACCTCACCGCCATGTACGGCCTGCAGCGCCTGGCGAACCTGCGCGCGGGCCAGCGCGTGCTCATCCACGCCGCCGCCGGTGGCGTGGGGCTGGCGGCCGTGCAGCTCGCGCTGCGCGCGGGTGCCGAGGTCTTTGCCACCGCAGGCTCGCCCGACAAGCGCGCCCTGCTGCGCGGCATGGACGTACGGCACGTGATGGACTCGCGCTCGCTGGCCTTCGCCGACGAGGTGCGCGCGCTCACGAACGGCGAGGGCGTGCACGTGGTGCTCAACTCGCTCGCCGGTGATTTCATCCCCGCCACGCTGGGCGTGCTGGGGCAGGGCGGCGTGTTCCTCGAACTCGGCAAGCGCGACATCATGAGCGCGGCCTCGGCCGCCGCCGCGCGGCCCGATGTGAAGTACCACGCCTACGACCTTGGCACCGAGGCCCTGGCCGACCATGGCCTGCTGCGCCCCTTCTACGACGAATTGCTCGCGGCCCTGGCCGACGGCAGCCTCAAATCCCTGCCCGTGCGCGAGTACCCCCTGCGCGCCGCGCCCGAGGCCATGCGCTTCATGGCGCAAGCCAAGCACGTCGGCAAGCTCGTGCTGCGGGCCGACGCGGCGAGCGCCGTGCGCGCCGACGCCAGTTACTGGATCACCGGTG
This sequence comes from Hydrogenophaga sp., assembly GCF_011772445.1. Taxonomy (GTDB): domain Bacteria; phylum Pseudomonadota; class Gammaproteobacteria; order Burkholderiales; family Burkholderiaceae_C; genus Hydrogenophaga. The sequence goes on from NZ_WVZN01000017.1 coordinate 256,010, forward strand.
GTCTCGGCGGCCTGGGCCTGGAGACCGCGCGCTGGCTGGTGGCCGGTGGCGCGCGCCACCTGGTGCTGAGCGGACGCCGCGCGCCCGACGAACACGCGCAATCGGTCATTGCCGAACTGCGCGCGCAAGGCGCGACGGTGCGGGCCGTGGAAGCCGACGCGGCCGATGGTGCGCGCATGCAGGCCGTGCTCGATGAGATCACGCGCGACATGCCCCCCTTGCGCGGCGTGGTACACGCCGCCGGCGCGCTGGACGACGCCGTGCTGCAACGCCAGACCTGGCTGCGCGCGCAGGCGGTGCTGCGTGGCAAGGCGCAGGGGGCTTGGGTGCTGCACCACATCACGCGCGATCGGGCGCTGGACTTCTTCGTTCTCTACTCGGCCGCCGGCCTGTGGCTGGGCGCGGCGGGGCAGGGCCTGTACCCGGCCGCCAACGCCCGGCTCGACGCGCTGGCGCAGGCGCGCCGCCGCGCCGGCCTGCCCGCGCTCAGCGTGGCCTGGGGTGCCTGGGGCGGCGTCGGCATGGCCG
>NZ_WVZN01000017.1:256542-297824 GCF_011772445.1 Hydrogenophaga sp.
TCGCCGCGATGGAGCGCGTGATGCGCGAGGACGCGGCGCACGCGCTGGTGCTGGCCATCGACTGGCCGCGCTTCCTGTCGCAACGCGCCGGCGTGGCCGAGAGTGCCCTGTTCCGCGCCGTGGCCGGCGACGCCGCCGCGGCGAGCGCGCCCGCCGCCTCCGGGCCGGCCGCGTCGGCCGCTCCCGGCGTGCGCCAGCGCCTGCAAGGCCTGCCCTCGGGGCAGCGCCGCGCGGCCCTGGTGGCCTACCTCGGCGAACGCACCCTGCAGGTGCTGGGGCTGGACGCCGACACCCACCTTGACCCGCGCGCCGCACTGAAAGACACCGGCCTCGATTCCCTCATGGCCGTGGAACTGCGCAACGCGCTGGCCAAGGCCTTCGCGCAGCCGCTGCCCGCCACGCTGCTGTTCGACTACCCCACGCTGGACGCACTCGCCGCGCACCTGCTGCGCGCGCTGGGTCTGGAGGAGCGCGCGGCCGTGCCCGCCGCGCCCGCCCCGGCGCCCGCGATCGACGACATGGCCGAACTCAGCGATGAGGAGGCCGAAGCCCTGCTGTTGAGGGAACTCGACGGCGGCACCCCGGAGACTTCATGACCGAGCCCCGCGCCACTGAGGCGCTTACCCCTGTCAAGCGCGCCCTGCTGGAGATCCGCGATCTCAAGGCCCAGCTCGCGCGCGCGCAGGCGGAACAATCGGTATTGCACGAGCCCATCGCCATCGTCGGTATGGGTCTGCGCCTGCCCGGCGGTGTGCGCGATGCCCAGAGCTTCGCCGAGTTGCTGTGGTCGGGCACCGACGCGATCCGCACCATCCCGGCCGACCGCTGGGACCTGGACAGTCTGCTCAGCGACGACCCCGACGCGCCCGGCAAGATGACCACGCGCCACGGTGGCTTCATCGACGGCGTGGACCGCTTCGACGCCGAGTTCTTCGGCATCTCGCCGCGCGAGGCCGCCAGCATGGACCCGCAGCAGCGCCTGATGCTGGAGGTGGCCTGGGAAGCGCTGGAAGACGCCGGCCACGCAGGCTCGGGTCTGGCTGGTTCCAACACCGGCGTCTACCTTGGCGTCAGCAACAACGACTACGGCCGCGCGCTGTTCGCGCACCGCGATCAGATCGACGCCTACTTCGCCACCGGCAACGCCTACAGCGTGGTCGCGGGGCGCCTGTCCTATGTGCTGGGTCTGCAAGGCCCGGCGGTGGTGGTGGACACGGCCTGTTCCGCGTCGCTGGTGGCGCTGCACCAGGCCTGCCAGGGCCTGCGCCTGGGCGAGTGCGACATGGCTTTGGCGGGCGCGGTGAACCTGATCCTCACGCCCGAGATGAACATCAACTTCTCGCGCGCGCGCATGATGGCCGCCGACGGCCGCTGCAAGACCTTCGACGCTGCTGCCGACGGCTACGTGCGCGGCGAAGGCTGTGCCGTGCTGGTGCTCAAGCGGCTGAGCGACGCGCGCGCCGACGGCGACCGCGTGCTCGCGCTCATCCGCGGCAGCGCCATCAACCAGGACGGCCGCAGCGGCGGCCTGACCGCACCCAACGGCCCCGCGCAGGAAGCGGTGATCCGCGCCGCGCTGGCCGCCGCGCGTGTGAGCGGTGCGGCCATCGGCTACGTGGAGGCGCACGGCACCGGCACGCCGCTGGGCGACCCGATCGAGGTGCAGGCCCTGGGCGCGGTGCTCGGCGAGGGGCGCGATGCCGCCAACCCGCTGCCCATCGGCTCCGTCAAGACCAACATCGGCCACCTCGAAGCCGCCGCCGGCCTGGCCGGCGTCATCAAGACCGTGCTGGCCCTGCAGCGTGGCGAGATCCCGCCGCACCTGCATTTCTCGCATGGCAATCCGCACATCGACTGGGCCGCGCTGCCCGTGACCGTTCCCACGCGCACCACGCCCTGGCCGTGCGTGGACGGTCGCCGTCTCGCGGGTGTCAGCTCCTTCGGCTTCAGCGGCACCAACGCGCACGTGGTGCTGGAAGGCGCGCCGGTCGCCGCCGAGGCCGCGTCCTCCGAGCGCCCGCTGCACCTGCTCGCGCTCTCCGCGCGCGACGGCGCCGCGCTGCAAGCGCTTGCGCAGCGCGCCGATGAAGCGCTCGCGCAGTCGCACGCCCCGTTGGCCGACCTGTGCTTCACCGCCAACGCCGGCCGCGCCCACTTCAGCCACCGCCTCGTGGCCCTGGGCGCCAGCGCCGACGAACTGCGCCGCTCGCTCGCCGAGGCGCAGGCCTCGGTGGTGGAAGGCGCGCGCCGTCCGAAAGTCGCCTTCCTGTTCACCGGCCAGGGCGCGCAGCACGCCGGCATGGGCCGCGCGCTGTACGACAGCTCGCCCGTGTTCCGGCAGGCGCTCGATGCCTGCGCCGAAGCGGCCACGCGCGTGGCCCCGCACCTCGAGCGCGGCCTGCTGGAGGTGATGTTCAGCGCGCCCGCCGACGACTCGCCGGTGAACCGCACGCTGTGGGCGCAGCCGCTGACCTTCTCCATCGAATACGCGCTGGCCGCGCTCTGGCGTTCCTGGGGTGTCGAGCCCGAGGCCGTGATGGGCCACAGCCTGGGCGAGTACGCGGCGGCCTGTGTGGCCGGCGTGCTCAGCCTCGACGACGCGCTGCGCCTGGTGGCCGAACGCGGCCGCCTCACGCACGCGCTGCCGGGCAACGGCGGCATGGCGGCGGTGTTCGCGCCCGAATCGGTGGTGAAGGAAGCGCTGGCGCGCGGCGGTCCCTCGCTCGCCATCGCGGCCTACAACGGCCCCGAGCACCTGGTGCTCAGCGGCCTGCGCAGCGAGCTCGAGGCCGCGCTCGCGCCTCTGGAAGCGCGGGGCGTGCGCATCAAGTGGCTGCGCGTGCCGCACGCCGCGCACTCGCCCTGCATCGAACCCGTGCTGCCCGCGTTCGCGCGCGCCCTGCAGGGCGTGGTGCACGCGGCGCCGCAGATCGCGCTGTTGTCCAACCTCACCGGGCGGTTCGCGGGCGCCGAGGAACTGGGCCGCCCCGGCTACTGGCCCGAGCACATGCGCCAGCCCGTGCGCTTCGCGCAGTCGCTGCGCCTTCTGCTGGAACAGGGCTTCACGCACTTCATCGAGATCGGCCCGCACCCCGTGCTGCTGGGCATGGGCGCGGAAAACACCGCCGCGGTGCCCGACGCGGCGTCGGTGGAATGGCTGCCCTCGCTGCACCGCGAGCGAGCCGACTGGACCGACCTGCTGGAGGGCCTGCGCAGCCTCTACCTCGCCGGTGCCGAGATCGATTGGGCCGGGCTGGACGCGGGCGTGAAACGCCAGCGCCAGGCCTGGCCGACCTATCCGTTCCGCGAGCGCCGCCACTGGATGGACGTGGTGGGCCAGGCCCCGGCCGCGCCCGCCAACGCCGCGCAGCGCTGGGCCGATCTGCAAGCCGCCATGGACCGCCAGGCCGAGCGCGGCCCGCTGGACCTGAACGCACCCTCGTACCCCGCCAAGTGGGCCTGCCTGGAAGAACTCACCGTGGCGCACGCTGCGCTCACCTTGCGCGACGTGGGTCTGTTCCACGCGGCCGGTGAACGCCGCACCCTGGCCCAGGTGCTGAGCGCGGGCGGCATCGCGCCCACCTACGGCCACCTCGTGCAGCGCTGGCTCGAACGCCTCACGCAGCGCGGTGCCTTGCAGCAGGACGGCGAGGCCTTCGCCTCGCCGGCACCGCTGCCCGCGCCCGACATGGCCCCCCTCTGGGCGCGCGCCGAGGCGCTGTTCACCGACAACCAGCCGCTGCTGGCCTACGTGCGCCACTGCGGCCGACTCGTGAGTGCCGTGCTGCGCGGCACGGAAAGCCCGCTGGAGACCCTGTTCCCCGGCGGCTCCTTCGACCTCGCCGAAGGCCTGTACGAGCGCTCGGCCACCATGCGCTACGTCAACGGCCTGGCGGCCTCGGCCGTGGCCGAACTCGCGCGCGGCGCCACGCCCGCACGGCCACTGCGCGTGCTGGAACTTGGCGCGGGCACGGGCGGCACCACCAGTTCGCTGCTGCCGGTGCTGCCGGTCCAGGCCACGCGCTACCTGTTCACCGACGTGTCCGACGTCTTCCTCGACCGCGCGCGCGAGCACTTCGCGGCCTGGCCCTTCATGCGTTTCGGCCTGCTCGACATGGACCGTGACCCGGCCGAGCAGGGCGCGGCACCGGGCACCTTCGACGTGATCGTCTCCGCCAACGCCGTGCACGCCAGCAAGAACCTGCGCCTGACCCTGCAGCGTCTGCGCGAGCTGCTCGCGCCCGGCGGCGCGCTGGTGCTGGTGGAGTCCACCGTGCACATGGCCTGGTTCGACATGACCACCGGCCTCATCGAGGGCTGGCAGCACTTCGCCGACGACCTGCGCACCGACAACCCGTTGCTCGCGCCGCCGGCGTGGCTGCAAGCCTTGCGCGAGGCCGGTTTCGAAGCGGCCGATGCCTGGCCGCGCGCCGGCTCGGCGGCATCGGAACTCGGCCAGCACGTGATCGTGGCGCGGGTGGCCGGCGAGGCCTCGGGCGCCGCCGGCACCGACACGGTGGCCGATGCCTCGGACCCCAGCGCCGCGGCCACCGCGGGAAAAACCCCCGCGCGCGAACAGGCCGAGGCCCTGCTGCGCCGCGTGCGCGAGGCCCTGCCCGCCGAGCGCGTGGACGTCCTGCGTGAATTCGTGCGCGATCGGGTCGTCCGTGTGCTGCGCCTGGACGTGAACACCCCGCCGGGCAGGCACGATCGGCTGATGGACCTCGGATTCGACTCCCTCATGGCCGTGCAACTGCGCAACCAGCTCGGCACCGGCCTGGGCCTGGACAAACCCCTGCCCGCCACGCTGATGTTCGACCACCCCACGATCGATGCACTGGCCACGCACCTGCTGGGCCGCGTGGCGCCGGCCGAGGCCGCCGGCCCCGTGGTCGCACCGATCGCCACGAGCGCCGCGCCGGCCGCATTGGGCGAGGCCGCCGTCGCGGCCATGAGCGACGAAGAGATCGAAGCGCTGCTGCTCGCGCGCCTGGACAAGCCATGAGCGAACAGAACCTGCCCGCCAGCGGCGAGCCCGCCCTGTCTCCCCTCAAGCGCGCCTTCCTCGCGCTGGAGGCGGCGCAAGCGCGCGTGGCCGCGCTGGAGGCCGCGGTCCGCGAGCCCATCGCCATCGTCGGCCTGGGTTGCCGCGTGCCCGGCGGCGCGAACGACAGCGAGAGCTTCTGGCAATTGATGCGCGACGGCGTGGACGCCATCGGCCCGCTGCCCGCCGACCGCTGGGACACCGAGTCGCTCTACGACCCCGACCCCGAAACGCCCGGCCGCATCGCCACGCGCGCGGGCGGCTTCCTCGGCCCGGTCGATGGTTTCGACGCCGGCTTCTTCGGCATCGCTCCACGCGAGGCCCAGGGCATGGACCCGCAGCAGCGCCTGCTGCTGGAGGTGGCCTGGGAAGCCCTGGAACACGCAGGCCAGGCGCCCGACCGCCTGAAAGGCTCGCGCACCGGCGTCTACGTGGGCGTGACCGCCAGCGACTACGCCTACCTGCAGCTCATGAGCGGTGACCGCTCGCTGCTCGACGCGCACTTCACCTCGGGCATGGCGCACAGCATCGTGTCCGGCCGCCTGTCCTACCTGCTGGGCCTGCAGGGCCCCAGCCTCACGCTCGACACCGCCTGCTCGTCCTCTCTGGTGGCCGTGCACCTGGCCTGCCAGGCCCTGCGCGCGGGCGACTGCCGCATGGCCCTGGCCGGTGGCGTCAACCTCATCCTCTCGCCCGACCTGTACATCGCGCTGTCGCACGCGCGCATGCTCGCGCCCGACGGCCGCTGCAAGACCTTCGACGCCAGTGCCGACGGCTTCGTGCGCGGCGAGGGCTGCGGCATGGTGGTGCTCAAGCGCCTGAGCGACGCGCAGGCCGACGGCGACCGCGTGCTCGCCGTGATTCGCGGCAGCGCCGTCAACCAGGACGGCCCCAGCAGCGGACTCACCGCGCCCAACGGCCCCGCGCAGGAGGCCGTGATCCGCGAGGCCCTGGCGCGCGCGGGCGTGTCGCCCGACGAGGTCGGCTACATCGAAGCCCACGGCACCGGCACGCAACTCGGCGATCCGCTGGAGGTGCAGGCCCTGGGCCACGTCTTCGGCTCGAGCCGCGAGAAGCCGCTGTGGCTGGGCTCGGTCAAGACCAACATCGGCCACCTCGAAGCGGCGGCCGGCGTCACCGGGCTCATCAAGCTGGTGCTGGCGCTGCAGCACAAGCAACTGCCCGCCCACCTGCACTTCAGCACGCCCAGCCCGCACATCCCCTGGGGCGATTTCTCGCTGCGCGTGCCCACGGCGCTCACGCCCTGGGAGCCCATCCAGGGTCGGCGCCTCGCGGGCGTCAGCTCCTTCGGTTTCAGCGGCACCAACGCGCACGTGGTGGTGGAAGAAGCGCCCGCCGAGGCGCCGGCCGAGGCCGCATCCGTGAAGCGCACGCACCTGCTGGCCCTGTCGGCGCGCGACGAAACCGCGCTGGCGCAATTGGCCGCCCGCTACGCCACGGCCCTGCAAGGCCGCGGCGATGGCGAACTCGCCGACATCTGCTTCACCGCCAACACCGGCCGCGCGCACTTCGCGCAGCGCGCCACCGTGCTGGCCGACAGCGTGACAACGCTGCGCGAGCGCCTGCTGGCTCTGTCGCGCGGCGAGGCTGTGGAGGGCGTGAGCACCGCGCGTGTCACGCGCCGCGACCCGCCCCGCGTGGCTTTCCTCTTCACCGGCCAAGGCGCGCAGTACGCGGGCATGGGCCGGCGCCTGTACGAGACCGAGCCCGTGTTCCGCGCCGCGCTCGACCGCTGCGCCGCGTTGCTCGCGCCGCACCTGGATCGCCCGTTGCTGGAGGTGCTGTTCCCCGCCGAAGGCGCGGCCACGCCGCTCGACGACACCGGCTATACACAGCCCGCGCTGTTCGCGCTGGAAGTCGCGTTGGCCGAGTGGTGGCGCGCCTGGGGCGTGGTGCCGCAGGCCGCCATCGGCCATTCCGTCGGTGAGCTCGCGGCGGCCTGCGTGGCCGGCGTGTTCACGCTGGAAGAAGGCCTCAGACTCATCGCCGCGCGTGGCCGCCTGATGCAGGCCCTGCCGGCCGGGGGCGGCATGCTGGCCGTGTTCGCCGACGAGGCGCGCGCGAAGCAGGCCATCGCGCCGCACGCGGGCCGCGTCTCGCTGGCGGCAGTGAACGGCGCCGACCAGACCGTGGTGTCGGGTGCCAGGGATTCGCTCGACGCCATCGCCAACGACTTGAAGGCGCAAGGCATCCGCACGCAATCGCTCACCGTCTCGCACGCCTTCCACTCGCCGCTGCTCGATCCCATGCTCGACGCTTTCGAGCGCGAGGCCGCTGGCGTGCGCTTCGCTCCTGCGCGCCTTCGTCTGGTGTCCAACCTGAACGGCGAGGTGGCCGGTGAAGACCTCACCACGCCGGGTTACTGGCGCCGCCACGCGCGCGAGGCCGTGCGTTTCGGCGACGGCCTGCGTTCGCTGGCCGCGCTGCGCCCCGACGTGTGCATCGAGATCGGGCCGCACCCCACGCTCACCACCATGGCCGGCAAGGTCTGGGGCGATCAGGGGCCTGCGCTCGTGGCCTCATTGCGCAAAGGCCGCGCCGACGAAGAGCAGGCGCTGCAGGCGGTGTCCGCGCTCTACCTCGCGGGCGCCGAGATCGATTGGCGCGGCAACATGAAGGGCCGCCTGATCACGCTGCCGAGCTACCCCTTCCAGCGCGAACGCAGCTGGTTCGTGGCGAGGCCCCAAGCCCCCGCGCGTCCGGCCCGCGCGCGCGACACCGGCCACCCGCTGCTCGGCGCGCGCCTGCGCGGCGCGGGGAGTGAAACCGTCTTCGAGTCGCGCATCAGCGCCGACGAACCCGCCTGGATGCGCCAGCACCAGGTGCAGGGCCACGCGGTGGTGCCGGCCACGGCCTACCTCGACACCCTGCTCGCCGCCGGCCAGGCCCTGCTGGGCCATGAGGCCGTGAGCGTCGAGGACATCACCGTGCAGGAGGCCATGCTGTTGGATGACGGCGGTGCCGCGCGCACGCTGCAACTGGTGGGGGGCGCGCCGCAGGCCGATGGCTCGGTCCGCGCATCCCTCAGCAGCCTGGCCGAGGACGCGGGCGAGGACCAGCCCTGGACCGCGCACGTGTCGGCCACGCTGCGACGCACGGCCACGGTGGCCAGCGGCGCCCCGTTGGCCACCGCCCAGGCCGCCTGCCCGCAGGCCCTGGCCACCGCCGATTTCTACGCAGGCTTCGAGCGCCGCGGCCTGGACTTCGGGCCCGATTTCCGCTCCATCCGCCGGCTCTGGCGCGGTGCCGCGCAGGCGCTCGGTGAGGTCGCGCTGGGCGACGAACTGGCCGCGCAGGCCGGTACCCACCGCATCCACCCCGTGCTGCTCGACGGTTGCCTGCAAGTGCTGGCCGCCGCCCTGCCCGAAGACGACGAGGCCCTGTTCCTGCCCATCGCCATGGCGCGCTTCAGCCTGCACCAGGCGCCCGGCGCGCGGTGCTGGAGCCATGTGACGGTCAGCGCGAGCGGAGGTGAGTCGGCCCGCGCGAGCGTGACCGTGTGGCGCGCCGATGGCGCCCTGGTGGCCGAGCTGGCCGACGTGCAACTCAAACGCGTGTCGCGCGACGCGCTGCAGCGCCTGGGCGAGCGCTGGCTTGACGACGCGCTCTACGAGACCACCTGGCGCCCTGCGCCGCTGCCCCTGCCCGAGGCCACGAACGCCGTATCCACGCCGGCCCTGGCCGAGCAAGCCATGCGCGCGCTCGGCAGCCTGCGCCAGTCCGCGCGGCTCGATGGCTATGACGCCTTCATCCCGCAACTCGAAGCCCTGTGCGCGCAATACGTGGTGCGGACCCTGGGGCGCCTGGGCTGGGCGCCCGCGCCCGGTGAGCGTGTGCAGGCCGAGGCCCTGGCCGCGCGCTTGCGCGTGCAGCCGCGCCACGGGCGCCTGTTCGCGCGCCTGCTGGCGATCCTGGCGGAAGAGGGCCTGCTCGCTCGCGACGGCGATCAATGGACCGCGCGCGCCGCCTGGCCCATGGTCGAACCCGAGACCGAACTCGCCCGCCTGCACGCCGCGCACCCCGACGCCGCGGCCGAACTGGAGATGACGGGCCGCGTGGCCGCGTCCATGGCCGAGGCCCTGCGCGGCGAGCGCGAGCCCATGGAGCTGCTCTTTCCCGGCGGCTCGCTCGCCAACGCCGAGCGCATGTACCGCGACGCGCCCACCGCCCAGGTCTTCAACGGCCTGTTGGGCGAGGTCATGCGCGCCTTGCTCGCGCACCAGGCCGCGAACCCCGGCCGCCCGCTGCGCATCCTGGAGATCGGCGGTGGCACAGGCGGCACCACGGCACGCATCGCGCCGCTGTTGCCAGCCCAGGGAGTGGAATACACCTTCACCGACATCGGCCCGCTGTTCGTGGCGCGCGCGCAGGAACGCTTCGGCCAGCACGGCTTCATGCGCTTCCAGGTGCTGGACCTCGAGAAGGACCCCGCCGCGCAAGGCGTCGCACCGCAGTCCTTCGACCTCGTGATCGCCGCCAACGTGGTGCACGCCACCGCGGACCTGCGCCGCACCCTGGGCCGGGTGCGCGGCCTGCTCGCGCCTGCCGGCCTGTTGGCCATGATCGAGGTGACCCAGCCGCAGCGCTGGTTCGACCTGACCGTGGGCCTGACCGAAGGCTGGTGGGCCTTCGACGACACCGATCTGCGCACCGACTACGCCACGCTGCCGCGCGCGCGCTGGCTCTCCCTGCTGGCCGAGTGCGGCTTCGCCGACAGCGCCGCGCTGCCGGTGGGCGAGTCGCACACCGGCACGCTCGCGCTGCAGACGCTGCTGCTGGCGCGTCGCACCGAGAACGTTCAAGGCACCTGGTTGCTGATGGCCGACCGCCACGGCGTGGCCGACGCACTGGCCGCGCGCCTGCGCGAACGCGGAGAGGACTGCCAACTGGTGCGGCCCGGTGCCGCGTACGCCAGTGGCGCGGACGCGATCACGCTTGACCCGGCGTCGCCCGCCGACCACCAGCGCCTGCTTGCCGATTGGCGCGCCAGCGGACGCGCGCTGCGCGGCGTGTTGCATGCCTGGTCGCTCGACGCCGCGCCCTGGGACGGCCTGTCGAACGACGGCCTGGCCCGCGCCCGGACGCTGGGCGCGGTGAGTGCGCTGCACCTTGCACAAGCCCTGATGGGCGCGGGCTCGCCGCCGCCGCTGTGGGTCGCCACGCGCGGCGCGCAGGCCGCCGACGCGCTCGACGCCACGCTCAACCCCGCGCAGGCGCCGGTATGGGGGCTGCTCAAGGCCGCCTCGCTCGAATACCCCGAACTGCGCTGCACCGGCGTGGACCTGGAGGAGGGCGGTGAGCTCGAGTCCTTGCTCGCCGAACTGCAGGCCGGCGCCGAGGCTCGCCCCGTGCCATCGCCCACGCTCGTGGCCTGGCGCGGCGGCGAACGCCACGTGGCCCAACTCGCGCGCGTTCGCCGCGCCCCGTCGACGGCCGCGCCGCGCCCCGCCAGCTACCGACTGGTGCCCGCCACGCGCGGCTCGCTCGACCAGTTGGCCCTGCAGCCGATGACACGCCGCCTGCCCGGCCCGGGCGAGGTGGAAGTGGCCGTGCAGGCCACGGGCCTGAACTTCAAGGACGTGCTCAACGTGCTGGGCATGTACCCCGGCGACCCCGGTCCTCTCGGCGGCGAGTTCGCCGGCCGTGTCAGCGCGCTGGGCCCCGGCGTCACGCAACTGCGGGTGGGCGACGAGGTGCTTGGCGTGGCCGGTGGCAGCTTCGCCTCGCACGTCATCGCACGCGCCGCCTTCGTTCAGCGCCGCCCCGAGGCCATGAGCGCGGAGGAGGGCGCGGCCTTTCCCATCGCCTTTCTCACCGCCGCTTTCTGCCTGGACCACCTGGCCGGCCTGCGCGCGGGCCAGCGCGTGCTCATCCACGCGGCGGCCGGTGGCGTGGGCATGGCGGCCGTGCGCCTGGCACAGCGCGCGGGCGCAGAAGTCTTCGCCACGGCCGGCGCCGAGTGGAAGCGCGAGCTGCTGCGCTCCATGGGCGTGGCCCACGTGATGGACTCGCGCCACGCCGGCTTCGCCGACGAGGTGCTGGCGCTCACGCAAGGCCAGGGCGTGGACGTGGTGCTCAACTCGCTCTCCGGCGAGGCCATCGAGGCCAGTTTCAAGGCCATCGCCGACGGCGGCTGCTTCGTCGAGATCGGCAAGCGCGACATCAAGACGCCCGAGTGGGTACGGGGCCTGCAGCGTGGCCTGCGCTACCACGTGGTGGACTGGGGCGAGACCGGCGAACGAGAACCTGCCCTCATTGGCGGCCTGCTCGACAGCCTGACGAAGGACCTGCGCGAAGGCCGTCTGGCGCCTCTGCCGCGCCACGCCTTTGCGCTGGACGAAGCCGAGCGCGCCTTCCGCTTCATGGCGCAGGCGCGCCACGCGGGCAAGGTGGTGGTTCGGCACGAAACGGCTGCGATTCCGCCGATCCGCCGCGACGGCACCTACCTCATCACGGGCGGCCTGGCCGGCCTGGGCCCTGTGGTGGCGCGCTGGTTTGCGCAGCAGGGCGCGGGGCGCCTGGTGTTGCTCAGCCGCCGGGGCACGACGCCCGAGGTGGCGCCGCTGCTTGACGAGATCCGCGCGCTCGGCGCCGAGGTGCTCGCCGAGGCGCTGGACGTGTCCGACGAACCCGCGCTGCGTGGCCTGCTCGCGCGCCTGCGCGCCGACGGCCCGCCTTTGCGTGGTGTGGTGCATGGCGCGGGCGTGCTCGACGACGCGGGCTTGTTGCAGCAGGACGCCTCGCGCTTCGCGCGGGTGTTCGCGCCCAAGGTGCAAGGCGGCTGGCTGCTGGACCGCCTCACGCGCAGCGACCCGCTGGACCTGTTCGTGCTGTTCTCGTCCGTTGCGGCCGTGCTGGGCTCGCGCGGCCAGGCCAACCACTCGGCCGCCAACGCGCTGCTGGACGTGCTGGCGCACGCGCGCCGCGCGCAGGGCCTGCCGGGGTTGAGCATCAACTGGGGCGCTTGGTCCGAGGTGGGCGCCGCTGCCGACCGCCGTGTGGCCGATCGGCTGGCAGGGCAGGGCATCGCGGCGCTCACGCCCGATCAGGGCCTGCTGGCGATGGCGCGCCTGCTGGAGCGCCAGGCTGTGCAGGCGGCGGTGCTGCCGATCGACTGGGCGCGTTACCTCTCGGCCATTGGCGCCGAGGCGCCGCCGCCGTTCCTGGCTGGCGTGGCCACGGGCGCGTCCGAGGGCGCCGTGTCGTCCGCGAAGGCCGAACGCAGCGCCGCCACGGTGGACCTGAAGCAGCAACTGGAAGAAGCGCCGCCCGGCCGCCGCCGCGCGCTGATCGCGGCCTTCGTGCGCGAGCGCGCGCTGCGCGCGCTCGGGGTCGATCCGGCTCGCGCCGTCGATCCGCGCACGCCGCTGGGCGAGCTGGGCCTGGACTCGCTGCTGGCCGTGGAGCTGCGCAACAAGCTGGGCGCCGCCCTGGACGTCACGCTGTCGGCCACGCTGCTGTTCGATTACCCGACGATCGACGCGCTGACCGACCACCTGATGAACGAGGTGCTGGCGCCTGCGCCCACCGACACGCCCACCGCCGAGGCCGTGCCCGACACGGCGTCCACCAGCGTGGTGGATGCGATCGAAGACCTGTCCGACGAAGAAGTCGACCGACTGCTCGCGCAGCGCATGCAACCGAAACCATGAGCGATTTCCTGGACCGCATCAGCCAACTCTCGCCCAAGCGCCTGGCGCTGCTGGCGCTGGAGTTGCACGAAAAAGTCGAGGCCCTCCAAGCCGCCGACGGAACGAACGCGCGCGGTCGGTTCAGGAACGAGCCCATCGCCATCGTCGGCATGGGATGCCGCTTCCCCGGCGGCGCCAACAGCCCCGAAGCCTTTTGGCAATTGCTGGAAGAAGGCCGTGACGCCATCCGCGACATCCCCGCCGACCGCTGGGACAAGGACGCCTGGTTCGACGCCGACCCCGACGCCCCCGCCCGCATGTCCGTGCGCAACGGCGGCTTCCTCGACGACGTCGCCGGCTTCGACCCCGCCTTTTTCGGCATCTCCCCGCGCGAAGCCCTCACCATGGACCCGCAGCAGCGCCTGCTGATGGAGGTGAGCTGGGAAGCGCTGGAGCACGCCGGCCTGTCGCCCGAGCGCCTGGCCGGCTCGCCCACCGGTGTGTTCTTCGGCCTGTGCAACAGCGACCATTTCCACCGCGTGCTCGAACGCGGCACGGAGAACATCGACGCCTACATCGCCTCCGGCAACGCGCACAGCGTGGCCTCGGGCCGTGTCGCGTACTTCATGGGCCTGCAGGGCCCCGCGATGTCCATCGACACCGCCTGCTCGTCGTCGCTGGTCGCGTTGCATGTGGCCTGCCTCAGCTTGCGCAGCGGCGAGTCGCGCACCGCGCTGGCCGGCGGCGTCAACCTCATGTGCTCGCCCGAGACCACGGTCGCGCTCACCAAGGCCCACATGCTCGCGCCCGACGGTCGCTGCAAGACCTTCGACGCCGCGGCCGACGGCTTCGCGCGCGGCGAAGGCTGCGGGGTGCTGGTGCTCAAGCGCCTGAGCGACGCACAGGCCGACGGCGACCGCGTGCTCGCGGTCATCCGCGGCAGCGCCGCCAACCAGGACGGCCGCAGCGGCGGACTCACGGTGCCCAACGGCCCCGCGCAGGAAGCGGTGATCCGCGCCGCGCTGGCCGACGCCGGCCTGGCGCCGGCCGACATCGACTACGTCGAGGCCCACGGCACCGGCACCACGCTGGGCGACCCGATCGAGGTGCGCGCGCTCGCGGGCGCATTGGGCCCGGGCCGCGCGGCCCATGCGCCATTGCTCATCGGCTCGGTCAAGACCAACCTCGGCCACCTGGAATCGGCAGCGGGTGTGGCCGGCGTCATGAAGGTGGTGCTGTCGCTGATGCACGGGCGCATCCCGCGCCACCTGCACTTCAAGACCCCCAGCCCGCACATCGCCTGGGCGCAGTACCCCGTGCGCGTCACGGCCGACGGCCAAGCCTGGGGGCGCGGCGAACGCGTGCGCCGCGCGGGCGTCAGCTCCTTCGGCTTCAGTGGCACCAACGCGCACCTGGTGATCGAGGAAGCGCCTGTGGCCCAGGCCAGCGCGGCGCAGGCGACCGAGCGCCCGGTGCAGTGCCTGCCGCTGTCGGCGCGTTCCGACGCGGCATTGCGTGAACTGGCCGGCGCCTTCGCGCGCGAGCTCGCGACGCCGGGTGTATCGCTCGCCGACGTGGCCCACACCGCCGGCGTGGGCCGCTCGCATTTCGCCGAACGCCTGGCCGTCGCGGCAGCCGACGCGGCCGAGGCGCGTGTCGCGCTCGAGGCCTTCGCACAGGGCGGCCAGCCCGAGGGCCTGTCGCGCGCCACCGCCACGCCCGGCCAGCCGGCCGAGGTGGTGTTCCTCTTCACCGGTGCCGGCGCGCAGTACCCCGGCATGGCGGCGAAGCTCATCGAGACCTCGCCGGTGTTCCGCGACGTCATCGACCGCTGCGACGCCATCCTGGGCGCCGACGCGCAGGGGCGCACGTTGAAGACCGTCTTGCAGGCGGGCCCGAGCGAAGGCGCCCCGATCCACGAGATGGGCTGGACCCAGCCCGCCATGTTTGCCGTGCAGGTCGGCCTGGCGCAACTCTGGCGCGCCTGGGGCGTGGAGCCGGCCGCCGTCATCGGTCATTCCGTGGGCGAGTACGCGGCGGCCTGCGTGGCCGGTGTGTTCACGCTGGAAGAGGGCATCCGCCTCATCGCCGAGCGCGGCCGTCTGATGCAGGCCCTGCCAGCCGGAGGCGCGATGGCCGCCGTGTACGCGCCGGCCGAGGAGGTGCAGCGCGCCCTGGCTCCCTGGAGCGGCAAGCTGTCCATTGCCGCCTATAACGCACCCGACAGCGTGGTTGTGGCCGGCGAGGCGCAGGCGCTCGATGCCTTGCTGGCCGAACTCGCCACGCGCGACGTGCAAGGCAAGAAGGTTCTGGTGTCGCTCGCCGCGCACTCGCCGCTGATGGAGCCCGCGCTCGACGCCATGGAGGCCTGCGCCGGCCGCGTGAGCATGCGCGCCCCGCGCATTCCCGTGGCCTGGAACCTCACCGGCGGCGCACCGCTGCCCGGGGGCGCGCCCGACGCGCGCTACTGGCGCCGCCACCTGCGCGAGCCCGTGCGCTTCGCCGACGGCCTGCAGTCGCTGCACCAGCAGGGCCACCGCGTGTTCCTGGAAATCGGTCCGCACCCGGTGCTGACGGCCTACGCGCAAAGCGGCTTGCCCGAGGCGGGCACGGTGCTGCTCGGCTCGCTGCGGCGCGGCAGGGACGACTGGCGCGAGCTCATGCACAGCCTGGGCGCGCTGTACGCGCACGGCGCGCCGATCGACTGGTCCGGCGTGGACCGCGGCCTGCCGCGCCAGCGCCTCGCGCTGCCCACCTATCCCTTCGAACGCCGCCCGTTCTGGATCGAACCGCAAGCGCCCGGCGCACGTGTGGCCGCCGCGGTGGCTGGCACGGCCTGGCCCGGTACGCGCCTGTCCACGGCCCTGCCCACCTTCGAACTCGCGCTCACCCCATCGAGCCCCACCTGGCTGGCCGAGCACGTGGTTCAAGGCGCCTGTCTGGTGCCCGGCCCGCTGTACCTGGAACTCGCGCAAGCGGCCGCGCGCCAGGCGCTGGGTGAAGGCCAGCGCGCCGTCGAGTCCTTCGAGGTCCACGAGCCGCTGGTGGTGCCGGACGCGGGCACCGTGCTGCAGACGCACCTGGCCGCGCCGCAGGGCGGGGTGGTGGCTTTCTCCGTTCACAGCCGCGCGGTGGGCGGCAGCGACTGGCGCCTGCACGCCAGCGGGCGCTTGCTGCCGATCACGGCCGAACAGGCCATCGTGGGTGCCGACACCACCAACTTCACCGCCACGCGCGACGCGCTCGGCGCGGCCACGTCTGGCGAAGGCTTCTACGAACAGCTCCAGGGCCTGGGCATCGAGCTCGGCCCGGCCCTGCGCAGCCTGCGCGAGGCGCACCGCCGCGACGGCGAAGCGCTTGCGCGCCTGCAATTGCCCGAGGCCGCGCGCGGCATGCCGCTGGCTTGGGCGCACCCGGTGCTCATCGACGGTGCCCTGCAGGCCGTGGGGCTGTCGCTGCCGGCAAGCGACGGCGACAAGCACGTGTACCTCTTCTCCAGCGTGGACCGCATCGCGCTGGCCGGCCCGCTGCCCGACAGCTTCTGGTGCCACGTGCGCGTGCTGAACCCGCGCGATGAGCAGCCCGCCGAATGGCAGGCCGACGTGAGCCTGCGTTCGCTGGAGGGTGGCGTGCTGGGCCAGTTGCGCGGTGTGCGACTGCGCAAGGCCTCGCGCGAGGCCCTGCGCCAGGCGCTCGGCGGCGCTGAATCGGACCTGCTCTACGAAGTTGGCTGGGAGGACGCGCCGGCGCCGGTGCCGGCCGCCGCCGCGATGCCCGATCCCGCGGCGCTGGCGCCCGCGTTGCGACAAGGCTTCTCTGCGCTCGCCGAGCGCCACGGTCTCTCCGTCTACGAGCGCCTGCTGCCCGAACTCGATCGCCTGAGCCTGGCGCATGTGGCGAACGCGCTGCGCGAACTCGGCTTCGACGACACCCCCGCCCGTGCCTTCTCCAGCGCCGAGGAGGCCGATCGCCTGGGCGTGCAGCCGCGCCACCGCCGCCTGTTCGCCCGCCTGCTGCAGATGCTGAGCGAAGACGGCCTGCTGCGCGACAGCGCCGACGGCCACACCGTGGTGGCACCGCTGCCGTACGAAGACACGGCGGTGCGCCACGCCGACGGGCTGGACACCTTCACCGGTGTCACCGGCGAGCTGAGCACCCTGGCCCGCTGCGGCCCCGCGCTGGCGAAGGTGCTGCGTGGCGAGCAGGATCCGCTGCAACTGCTGTTCCCCGGCGGCTCCTTCGACGAAGCGCGCCAGCTCTACGTCGACTCGCCCTACGCGCAGACCTACAACCGCGCGCTCGGCGAGGCGCTGAGCGCAGCCGTTGCGCAATTGCCTGCGGGCGCGCGCCTGCGCGTGCTGGAGATCGGTGCCGGCACCGGCGGCACCACCAGCTACGCGCTTCCCCTGCTGCCAGCCGAGCGCACGGAGTACACCTTCACCGACCTCTCGCCGCTGTTCCTGGAGCGCGCGGCCGAGCAGTTCGCGCGTTTCCCCTTTGTGCGGCACGCCCTGCTCGACATCGAGCGCGAGCCAGCGGAGCAGGGCTTCGCGCCGCGCGCCTACGACATCGTGATCGCCGCCAACGTGCTGCACGCGACGGCCGACCTGCGCGCCACCCTGCGGCACGTGAAGGGTCTGATGGCCCCAGGCGCGCTGCTGCTGCTGCTGGAAGGCGTGGCGCCGGAGCCTTGGGTCGATCTGACGTTCGGCCTGACCGAAGGCTGGTGGCGCTTCACCGACGCCGATCTGCGCCCCGGCTACCCCCTGATGCCTCGCGAGCGCTGGCTGTCGGCGCTGGCCGAACTCGGCTTCGAAAACGCGAGCGCCGTGCCCGAAGCCCAGGGCCTGTCACGCGCGGCGGATCAGCAGGCGCTGATCGTCGCGCGCGCTCCGCTGGGCGGCCGACACTGGACGCTGGTGGGCGAGCCCCACGGCCTGGGCGCCGCGCTGGCCGAGCGTCTCCGTGCACGTGGCGATCACGTCACCTGCATCGACACGGACGAAGCGCTCGTGAAAGCCGACGCGTCAGGTGACCTCGTCTACCTCGGCGCTCTGCCGCTGGCCACACGGCCCCTGGCCGACGCGGCGGCGCCCGCCGACTCGGTTCGACTCGCGGGAGAGCTGCCGCGCCGCTGGCTGGTCGATGCCACGAAACGCGATGGCCGTGTCTGGCTCGTCACGCAAGGCGTGCACGGCGACGCTGGTGGCGTCGTGGCACCTGGCGCGGCCTGGCAGGCGCCGCTGTGGGGCTGGGGCAGGGGCTTCGCGCTGGAGCACCCGGCGCACTGGGGCGGCCTCATCGACCTGCCCGCGGGCGGTGATCTCGCCGGCACCCTGCTCGCCGCGCTGGACGCCGACGACGGCGAGGACCAGGCCGCCTGGCGCGACGGCCGTCGCCGCGTCGCGCGCCTGCGCCGCCTCGCCGCGCCCGCGCAGGCACCCGCCACGTTCGAGCCCGACGCGAGCTACCTCATCACCGGCGGCTTCGGTGGCCTGGGCCTGCGCGTGGCGCGCTGGATGGCCGAGAACGGCGCGCGCCACATCGCCCTGATGGGGCGCCGCCCCGACACCGGCGCCACCGGCCTGCGCGAGATCGAGGCCCTCGGCGCAAGGGTGCACGTGCTGCAGGCCGACGTGGCGGACGAGGCCTCGCTGAGCGCCGCGCTCGCCCAACTCGCCCGCGAAGCCCCGCCGCTGCGCGGCGTGGTGCATGCCGCCGCCGCGCTCAGCGAAGCGCCGCTGGCGCGGCTCGGCGAGGCCCAGGTGGCCGCCATGCTCGCGCCCAAGCTGGCCGGCACCGCGCTGCTGGAGCGTCTCACGCGCGGCCTGCCGCTGGACTTCGTGGTGCTCTTCTCGTCCACCACCGCGCTGCTCGGTGCCTCGGGGCTGGCGCACTACGCGGCGGCCAACGCTTTCCTCGACACGCTTGCGCGGCAACTGCCGCCCGCGCGCCGCTGGCTGTCGGTGAACTGGGGCACCTGGGAGCTGATGCGCCTGGCCTCGGCCGAGCACCAGCGCGGTTACGCCGAGGCCGGCCTGCTGCCCATGCCGGCCGCGGACGCGCTCGACGCGCTGGGCCGCCTGCTCGGTGGCGCGCACGCGCAAGCGGTGGTGGCCGCCATCGACTGGGCCGCCCTCAAGCCCCTGCACGAGGCGCGCCGTCCCCGCCCCTTCCTGCGCCACATGGGCGTGGCGCCCGTCGTGTCCGCGCCGCCGGCCGCCGACAAGGGCCCGCGCGCCCAGACCGGCCCCACGCTGGCCGAGCGCCTGGCCGCCTTGCCCCAGGCCATGCGGCACGACCTGCTGATCGAGTTCGTGCAGGGCGAGGTCGCCAGCGTGCTCTCGCTGGATGGCCCCGCTGCGGTGCCCGTCGCCACCGGCCTGTTCGACCTCGGCATGGACTCGTTGATGGCGGTGGAGCTCAAGCGCCGGCTGGAGCGGGGCGCGGGCAAGCCCATGCCGTCCACGCTGACCTTCAACTACCCCAACGTGGGCGCGCTCGCGCGCTTCCTGGAAACGCAGCTCGTGGTGAAACCGGTGGCCAGCGCCCCGGTCGCCACGCCCACCCCCGCCACGCCCACCCCCGCCACCCCGGCGGCACCTCTCGAGGTGCCCGACGGTGAACTCGACGACCTCAGCGACGAGGAACTCGAAGCGCGCCTGATGGCGCGCCTGGAGCAAATGAAATGAATTGGACGCCCGACCGCCACGGCCTGATGCTGACCACCGCCTTCGTGGCCTTGTGGGCCGCCGAGGAGGCGCTCACGGGCCTGCTCATGGGCCGTTATGGCCTCGACCAGATCGTGTGGATGCGCTTCGTGTGGCACATCGTGCTGCTCTACCTGCTGTTCGGCCGGCGCGAGCCCGCGCTGCTGTGGCGCACGCAGCGCCCGCTGTTCCAGTTGGCGCGAGCGGCCATGATGGTGGGCATGCCCGCGTGCTGGATCATGGGCCTGCACCGCGGCCTGTCGCCCGCGGTGCTGATGTCGGTGTTCTGGATCGCTCCGCTCATGATCCTGGCGCTGGCGCGGCTGTTCCTGGGCGAGCGGGCCTCGCCCACGGTGTGGCTCGCGGCGCTGCTGGCCTGCGCGGGCGTGTTCGCGCTGACCGGGCCGCACGCGCTGCCGCAGCCGCTGCTGCTTGTCTTCCCGCTCGGCATGGCCATGTGTTTCAGCCTCTACGTGGTGATGACGCGCGCGCTGCGCCGCGAGCGCACGCGCACCAACCTGTTCTACACCGGCCTGGGCGTGTGCCTGGCGCTGGCGCCGCTGGTGCCCTCGGGCTGGGTCACGCCCACGCCGCTGGACGTGGGACTCGTGGGCGCGGTGGCGCTGCTGGGCCTGGGCGGCCTGTTTGCGCTGGAGCGCCTGACCGCCGCCGCGCCGGTGTCGCGCACCGCGCCGCTGGTGTACCTGCAGATTCCCTTCGCGCTGGGCTTCGCCTGGGCGCTGGAGTTGCACGACCCGAGCCTGCGCACGCTCGCGGGGGTGTTGTTCACCGTGGTGGTGGTGCTCTACGTGTGGCGCCGCCAGCGCCCGTTCCGGCGCGAAGCCGGGCTCGCCACCGACACCGGTTTCGGGAGCCTGTGAGGCACGCCATGTCCGACAACCGCCGCGCCATCCTCCTGATGCTCGTCTTCGTGGGCCTGTGGGCCGCGATCGAGATCATGGCCTGGCAGGTGCTGCAGCGCTATTCGCCCTATCAGGTGGTGTGGACCCGCTATGTCGTGCACCTGGTGCTCATGCTGCTGATCTTCGGCTGGCGCGACCCCGCCGCGCTGGTGCGCACGCGCCGCCCGGTCTTCCACCTGGCGCGCTCGCTGCTCATGCTGGGCATGCCGGCGTCCTGGGTCATGGGCATGCAGGCCGGCCTGACGGGTGAAGCGGTGATGAGCGTGTTCTGGATCAGCCCGCTGCTCGTGGTGGCGCTGGGCTGGCTGTTCCTGCGCGACCGCGCCCCGGCGGCGGTCTGGCTGGCCACGCTGGTCGCTGGCCTGGGCACGCTGCTGGTGCACCCGCCGCACGCGCTGCCGTCGCTGCGCCTGCTGGCCTATCCGCTGGGCATGGCCTTGAGCTTCAGTGCCTACGTGGTGATGACGCGCTCGCTGCGAGGCGAGCTCACGCGGGCCAACCTGTTCTATACCGCGCTGGGTGTGTTCCTGGCGCTCAGCCCCGCCATGCCCGGCCTGTGGAAATGGCCCGCGCCCACCGACCTGGTGGTGATGGTGGCGGTGGGCGTGCTGGGTTGCCTCACGCTGTATGCCCTGGACCGCGCCACCGCCGCCGCACCCGTGAGCCTGAGCGCGCCCGTCATCTACATGCAGGTGGCACTCACGCTGTTCCTGTTGATCGCCCTCGGTGTGCTGGGTGCGGGCAAGCTGCCGCTGCACGTGGGCCTGGGCCTGTTGTTGATCGTCGGCGCAGCGCTGTTCGTCTGGGTGCGGGAGTCGCGCCTGCAACCGCAGGACGCACTGAGCGCCGCCGCGCCCCATTGAATTTTTCTGGAGTAGAGACATGTCTTCTGATCGGACAGACGCCCCCGCCGCCACGCCGCAGGCCGCCCCGGCCGCCGAGCGCCGCAACGTGCTGCAGAACGCGCTGGCGGCGATCGAGCGCCTGCAGTCGCGCCTGGACGCGGTCGAGCGCGCGCGCCACGAGCCGATCGCCATCGTGGGCATGGCCTGTCGCCTGCCCGGCGGCGTCTACGACACCGATGCCTTCTGGCAACTGCTGACCGAAGGGCGCGACGCCGTCGGCGAGGTGCCGGCCGATCGCTGGAACGTGGACGATTACTACGACCCCGACCCGAACAAGCTGGGCAAGGCACGCACCAAGGCCGGGGCCTTCCTCGACCAGATCGACCAGTTCGAGCCCAGCTTCTTCGGCATGTCGCCGCGCGAGGCGGCCGGGGTGGACCCGCAGCAGCGCCTCCTGCTGGAGACCACCTGGGAGGCGATGGAGCACGCCGGCATCCCGGCCGACCAGCTCGACGGCAGCCTCACCGGCGTGTTCGTGGGCATCACCTCGATGGACTACGCCGACCGCATCGACGTGGCCGACCCGGCGCGCAGCGACATCTACCTGGCCACCGGCACCGCGCTGAACGCGGCGGCCGGCCGCGTGTCCTTCACCTTCGGTTTCCGCGGGCCCTGCATGGCGATCGATACCGCCTGCTCGTCTTCGCTGGTGGCCATCCACACCGCCTGCCAGAGCCTGCGCGACGGCGAGAGCAACCTGGTGGTGGCCGGCGGCGTGAACGCCATCATGTCGCCCGACCCCTTCGTGCTGATCTCCAAGTGGGGCATGTTGTCGCCCGACGGCCGCTGCAAGACCTTCGACGCCAGCGCCAACGGCTTCGTGCGCGGCGAAGGCTGCGGCCTGGTGGTGCTGGAGCGCCTGTCGGACGCCGTGGCCAATGGCCGTCGCATCCTGGGCGTGATCCCTGGCTCGGCCATCAATCAGGACGGCCGTTCCAGCGGCCTGACCGTGCCCAACGGGCTGGCGCAGCAGGAAGTGGTGGGCCAGGCCCTGGCGGCAGCGCGCCTCAAGCCCGCCGACGTGAGCTACGTCGAAGCCCACGGCACCGGCACCTCGCTGGGTGACCCGATCGAGGTCGAGGCCCTGGCAGCGGCCTATGGCGAAGGCCGCCGCGCAGACGAGCCGCTGCAACTGGGGTCCGTGAAATCCAACATCGGGCACCTGGAAGCGGCCTCGGGCGTGGCCAGCCTGATGAAGCTGACCCTGGCGCTGCAGCACCGCCAGTTGCCGGCCAGCCTGCACGTGAAGCAGCTCACCCCGTCCATTCCCTGGGCCAGCCTGCCCGTGCGCGTGAGCACGGCCCTGCACGAATGGACGCTGCCGTCGAGTGGTCGACGCATCGCCGGCGTCAGCGCCTTCGGCTTCAGCGGCATGAACGCGCACGTGCTGGTGGAAGAGGCGCCACCCCCTGCGCCGCTGGCGCCCGCGCCCGAGCGGGCCCTGTTCTGTCTGCCCGTGTCCGCGCGCAACGACGCCGCGCTGGCCGCGCTGGCCACCCGCTACGCCGACCACCTGGAGGCGCACCCCGATGAGCGACTGGCCGACGTCTGCGCCACGCTGGCCATCGGTCGCTCGCACCTGCCGCTGCGCACCGCGCTGGTGGCGGCCGATCGTGAGGACATGGACCGGCAACTGCGCGACCTGGCGGGCAAAGGCGAGGCGCCCGCCGCCGCCAGCGCCGCTGCGCGCCACCGCGTGGCCTTCCTGTTCACGGGCCAGGGCTCGCAGTGGGCGGGCATGGGGCGCGAGCTGTACGACGCGGAACCGGTGTTTCGCGCCACCATCGAGCGCTGCGCGGCCGTGCTCGACCCGCTGCTCGGCCGGCCGCTGCAGGCCTTGCTGTTCGAAGACAGTGGCGGCCTGCTCGACCAGACCGGCAACACTCAGCCGGCGTTGTTCGCGATCGAAGTCGCCATGGCCGCCACCTGGCGCGCCTGGGGCATCGAACCCACGGTGGTGATCGGCCACAGCGTCGGCGAGTTCGCGGCGGCCGTGGTGGCCGGTGTGTTCAGCCTGGAGGACGGTGCCCGCCTGATCGCGGCGCGCGGGCGCCTGATGCAGGCGTTGCCCGCTGGCGGTGCCATGGTGTCGGTGCAGGGCGACGTGGAGCGCGTGAAACAGGCCGTGGCCGCGCACGCCGACAAGGTGTCGGTGGCGGCCTTCAACGCGCCGGGCAACGTGGTCATCGCCGGTGCCGGCGCCGAGGTGAACGCCATGGCCGCCGACCTGGCGGCCCTGGGCATGCGCACGCAGGCGCTCACGGTCTCGCACGCCTTCCACTCGCCGCTGATGGACCCGATGGTGGAGGAATTCCGCCGCATCGCCGAGCAGGTGGTGCACCACGAACCACGGATCACCTGGGTCTCCAACCTCGATGGCGCACCCCTCGATTGGTCGCGCTGGAGTGGCCGCATGGCCGAGTACTGGGCGCGCCACGTGCGCGAGCCCGTGGCCTTCGAGGCCGGCGCCAAGGCCCTGGGCGCGACCAACTGCGACGTGCACCTGGAGGTGGGCCCGCACCCCACGCTGATCGGGCTGGGCATGCAATGCCTGGCAGGCGAAGGGCGTGTGATCGACTGGCTGCCCTCGCTCAAGCGAGGCAGGCCCGCCTGGGCCACGGCCTTCGAGAGCGTGGCGCGCCTGTACACGCGCGGCGCGCGGCTCGACTGGCGCGCCATCCAGGGCCCGGGCGTGCGCCACAGCCTGGCTTTGCCCACCTATCCCTTCCAGCGCCAGCGATTTCTGGTGCCCTTCAAGACCGCCACCCGGCGCGCCACCGGTCCCTCGGTGCACGAGCTGCTGGGCACGCGTCTGAGCGTGGCCGGCGTGGTGGCGCAGTTCGAGCGCGTCGTCGACTGTCAGAACCCGCCCTGGGTGGCCGATCACCGCATCGCCTCCGAGGTGGTGATGCCGCTGGCTGCCTACCTGGAGGCCGCGTTGTCGGCCGTGCGCCAGGTGGACGCCACGGTGACCGCGCTGGATGCCGTGGAAGTGGGCGAGCCCATGCCCCTGCCCGAGGGCGAGTCGCGGCTGATGCAGGTGGTGGTGGACCGCACGGGGGCCGGCGCACCGCTGCGCGTGCGCGTGTTCAGCCGCCACGCGGCCCGCGAGGACGGCGAGTGGGCGCTGCACGCGAGTGCGCTCGCCTCGGCGGCAAGCGCTGCGTCCGCCGCGCACGAGCCGCTGTCGCGTGTGGCCGCCTCGCTGACGAGCCAGCGGGAGGTCGCCCCGTTCTACGACAAGATGCGCCAGCTGGGCGCGGACTTCGGCGAGGGCTTTCGAGGCATGCGCCGCGTCTGGTGCGGCGTGGCCGAATCGATCGGCGAGGTCGAGCTGGCGCCGGAGAACCTGTCGGCGCACCTGATGCACCCCGCCCTGATGGACGCCTGCTTCCACGTCTCCGCCGTGGCGCTGGACACGCTGCCGGGGGCCGACGACGGGCGCATGTACCTGCCGATCGGCGTCGAGCGTTACCACTGGTATGCCGCGCCCCAGGGCCGCCTGCGCAGCCACGCGAAAGTGCGCCCTCCGGCCGTGCGCGGCGACATGCTGCTCATCGACATCCAAGTGGAGACGATGGACGGCCAGCCTGTCGCGTTTCTCGAAGGCATGCGCTGCCGGCGCGCCAGCCGCGACATGTTCCGCCAGCGCGTCGAAGCGCAGGTGGCCGGCTGGCTGTACGAACTGGCCTGGGAACCGCAGGCGCCAACGCCCGTGGCCGACCCCGCGGCCGCCGCCGCCGGCCGCTGGCTGGTCTTCGACGAGGGCGAGGGCCGCGGCGAGCGGCTGGCCGACGCACTGGCGCGCCATGGCGCGCAGGTGGTGCGCGTGGTGCCCAAGGGCGGCGCGGACGCGGACGCGCCTGGGGTGATCGCCATCGACCCCGCCGATGCCAAGGCCTATGCGGACCTGGTGTGCGCGGGCGGCGAGGGCGCGGCCTTGCGCGGCGTCGTCTCGCTATGGCCCTTGCGGGTGCCCGCCCTGGACGAGGACGACTTGCCCAGCACCGGTCAGGCCCTGGGCACCGAAGCGGCCTTGCTGCTGCTGCAGGGCCTGGCCGCGGCCGAGGCGTTCGAAGGCCAGCAGCCCCGGCTGTGGATCGTGACGCGCGGCAGCCAGAGCGTGGACGGCACCGAAACCCTGCGCATCGAACAGGCGCCCGTGGCGGGCCTGGCGCGCGTGGCGGCCTCCGAGCACCCCGAGTGGCGCGTGACCCTGGTCGACCTCGACCCCGAGGCCACGCCCGGCGAGGCGCGCCTGCTGGCCGACGAGGTGCTGGCCGACAGCGCCGAGCCGCAGGTGGCGCTGCGCAAAGGCGTGCGCCACGCCGCGCGCCTGGCGCGCCGCGCGCGCCCCGGCGGCGCGCATGTGGACGATGCGCCGATCCGGCTGCACATCGCCGAGCGCGGCACCCTGGAAAACCTGCACCTCGGCCCGGCCGAGCGACGTCCGCCCGGCCCGGGACAGGTGGAGATCCGCGTGCGCGCCAGTGGCCTGAACTTCCGCGACGTGCTGAGCGCGCTGGGCATGTACCCGGGCGAAATCAAGCACCTGGGCAGCGACTGCGCGGGCGAGGTGGTGGCGCTGGGTGAAGGCGTCACGCAGTTCCAGATCGGCGACCGCGTGGTCGCCATGGCCGACGGCTCCTTCGCCAGCCACGCCACCACGCGCTGGGAGTTCGTGGCGCCGCTGCCGGCGGGCGTGAGCTTCGAGCAGGGTGCGGCCATTCCCACGGCTTACCTCACGGCCGATGTGACGCTCAACCTGATCGCCGGCATGCGCGCCGGCCAGCGCGTGCTCATCCACTCGGGCGCCGGTGGGGTGGGCATGGCGGCCATCGCGCTGGCGCGGCGCGCGGGCGCGGAGATCTTCGCCACCGCCGGCAGCCCCGAAAAGCGCGAGGTGCTGCGCCGCCTGGGTGTGCACCACGTGCTCGATTCGCGCAGCGCCTCGTTTGCCGACGAGATCGCCCGCATCACCGGTGGCAAGGGCGTGGACATCGTGCTCAACTCGCTCGCGGGCGAGCTGATGGACCGCAGCTTCGAGTCGCTGGCCGACGGCGGCGTGTTCCTGGAGATCGGCAAGCGCGGCCTGTGGACGCACGAGCGCGTGGCCGCCCTCAATCGCGGCCTGAGCTACCACATCGTCGACTGCAACGACAACGCGCGCGACACGCCGCAGATCGTGGGCGAGATCTTCACCCGCGTGCTCAAGGACATCGAGAGCGGCGTGCTGCCCTGGCTGCCGCTGACCACCTTCGCCTTCGAGGACGCGCCCGACGCTTTCCGCTTCATGGCGCAGGCGCGCCACATCGGCCGCGTGGTGTTTCGCCACACCGTTGCGCCGCGCAAGCTGGAGCAGGCGGTGCGCGAGGACGCGAGCTACCTGGTGACCGGTGGCCTGAAGGGCCTGGGCCTGGTGGCCGCGCGCTGGCTCGCCGCCGAAGGCGCGCACCACCTGGTGCTGGCCGGGCGCAGTGAACCCGATGCCGCGGCGCGCGAGGCCATCGCCGAGATGGCGGCGCAGGGCGTGAGCGTGCGCACCGTGGCGGCCGACGTGTCGAGTGCCGAGGGCGTGGCCGGCGCGCTGGCCGCGCTGCAGGGCCTGCCTCCCCTGGGCGGCGTGATCCATTGCGCGGGTGTGCTCGACGACGGCGTGCTGATCAAGCAGAGCACCGAGCGCTTCGCCAAGGTCATGGGCCCCAAGGCCGACGGTGCCTGGCGCCTGCACGTGGCGATGGCCCGGGCCGGTCTCAAACCCGACTTCTTCGTCCTGTACTCCTCGCTGTCGGCCGTGTTCGGCTCGGCGGGGCAGGGCAACTACGTGGCCGCCAACGCCTTCCTCGACGCGCTGGCGCGGCGCCGGCGCGAGGCCGACCTGCCGGCGCTCAGTGTCAACTGGGGCGCCTGGAGCGAAGTGGGCATGGCCGCGCGTGGCGACACCGCGGCGCGTGCGGGGGCCCAGGGTCTGGCGGCCCTCTCGCCCAAGGAGGGCATGCAGGCGCTGGACCTGCTCATGCGCGAAGGCGCGGTGCGCGCCTCGGCGGCCCCCATCGACTGGGCCCTGCTGAGCCGCCAGATGCAGGGCGCTCACCCCCCGCTGCTGAGCCGACTGCTCGAAGCCGCCCAGGCGCAAGGGTCCGACAGCGCCGTCGGCGCCACGGCACGGGTCGATTACGCCAGCCTGCCCCCGGCCGAGCGCGAGCAGCAACTGCTGGCGCTGGTGCGCCGCGAACTCGCCACCGTGCTGGGCCTGGCCGGCTCACCACAATCCATCCCGGTGGACCAGGGCTTCCCGACGCTGGGACTGGACTCGCTGACCTCGGTGGAACTGCGCAACCGCCTGCAACAGGCCCTGGGCCGTACGGTGGCCGCCACCGCGGCCTTCGAATGGCCCACGGTGCAGGCCATGGCCGGGCACCTGTCCGGTCTCTACGGCGCCGCCGAAGGCGCCAGCACACCCGATACCGACCGAGAGGAAATGACCCTGTGAGCGATACCGCCGAGCTGATCCAGCGGCTGGCCGCGCTGGACATCCAGTTGAAGCTGGATGGCGAGCGCCTGAGCGTGAATGCGCCCAAGGGCGCGGTCACGCCCGAGTTGCGCGAAGAACTCGGGCGCCGCAAGGAAGAAGTGAGGGCCTGGCTGCAGGCGCAGCCCGCCCGCGGCGGTGGCGAAGGCGCGCGCCAGTCCGCCCTGGTGGCCGTGCCGCGCGGCGAGGACATGCCGGTTTCGCACACCCAGCAGCGGCTGTGGTTCATCCGCCGCATGGACCCGAACAGCCACGTCTACAACATCGCCAACGTCATGCGTCTGGACGGGCCGCTGGACGAAGCCGCGCTGGGGCGTGCCATGGCCGACATCGTGGCCCGGCACGAGAGCCTGCGCACGCGCTTCATCGAGGCCGACGGCGTGCCGCGTTGCGTCATCGAGGCGCAAGCGCCGCTGGTGATCGAGCGCATTGACTTGACCCACCTGCCCGAGGCGCGCCGCGACGCGGCCGCGCTGGACGCCGCGCAGGCGGTGGCCGCGAAGCCCTTCGACCTGGCGCGTGCGCCGCTGCTGCACGCGGCGCTCATCCGCACCGCGGCCGATTCGCATGTCTTCGTCTTCGTGCTTGACCACATCGTGTCGGACGGCCTGTCGATGGGCATCTTCATGCACGAGTTGCAGGCCCTCTACAACCGCCACGCCGCAGGCAGCGCGGACGGCCTGCCGCCACTGCCCATCCAGTACATCGACTACGTGGAGTGGGAGCGCGACAACTTCGAGCGGGGCGCACTCGACGAGCACATCGCCTTCTGGAAGCGCCAACTCGCGGGCCTGCCTTCCATGCTGCAACTGCCCACCGATCGCCCACGCCCGCCGGTGCAGACCACGCGCGGACGCCGCAGCGTGGTGCAGCTCCCACTGGACCTGTCGGAACGGCTCAAGGCCTTCGGGCGCAGCGAAGGCACCACGCTGTTCATGGTGCTGATGTCGGCCTTCCAGGCCCTGCTGCACCGCTACAGCGGTGAGTCCGACTTTGCCGTCGGCTCGGCCATCGCCAACCGCAACCGATCCGAGATCGAGCCCGTCATCGGCTTCTTCGCCAACAACATCGTGCTGCGCGCCAACCTGGAGGGCAACCCGACCGTGCGCGAGCTCATGTCGCGCGTGCGCGAGACCGCGCTCAAGTCCTATGCGCACCAGGAGATGCCCTTCGACATGCTGGTCGACGTGATCGGCGCGCGCCGCGAGCTGGACCACTCGCCGCTGTTCCAGGTGCTGTTCGTGCTGCAGCACTTCAGCCTCACCGGGCTGACGCTGGACAAGCTGCAGTGCCAGGTGATGGAGCTGCCGCTGAACACGGCCCGCTTCGACCTTGCGGTGGACGTCTTCGACGTGCCGAACCTCGGCCTGCGGGTCTACTTCGAATACAACAGCGATCTCTTCGACGAGGCCACCATCGTGCGCCTGCAGGGCCACTTCGAGCAGTTGCTGCGCGGCTTCATCGACACGCCCGACGCCCGCATCGCCGACCTCCCCCTGCTCACCCCCGCCGAAGAGCGCCAGCTGCTGATCGACTGGAACGCCACCGCCGCGGACTACCCGCGCGAGCAGACCGTGCACGGCCTGTTCGAGGCGCAGGTGGCGCGCACGCCGCAGGCTGTGGCCGTGCGTTTCGAAGAGCAGTCGCTGAGCTACGCCGAGCTCAACGCGCGCGCCAACCGCCTCGCCCACCACCTGCGCGCGCTCGGTGCCGGCGCGGGTTCGCTGGTGGGCGTGTGGATGGAGCGCGGCCTGGACATGGTGGTCGCGATCCTGGGCATCCTGAAGGCCGGCGCGGCCTATGTGCCACTGGACCCGGCCTTTCCCAAGGACCGCATCGACTACATGATGGAAGACGCGGAGCTGGCCATCGTGGTCACGCAGTCGTCGCTGGCCGATGGTTTGCCCGATGGTGTGCACGGCGTGCGCCTGGACGCCAGCGAGGCCGAGCTGGTGTCGCAGTCGCCGCTGAACCTGCCGGCCAGCGCGGGCGCCAGCGACCTGGCCTACGTGATCTACACGTCCGGCTCCACCGGCCGCCCCAAGGGCGTGATGCTGGAGCACCGCTCGGTGGTGAACTTCCTGCTGTCCATGCAGCGCGAGCCGGGCATCACCGCGCAGGACCGCTTCGTGGCCGTGACCACGCTGTCCTTCGATATCGCGGGCCTGGAGATCCACGGCCCGCTGACGGTGGGTGGCACGGTGGTGCTGGCCGCGCGCGCCACCGCGCTCGACGGCCTGCGCCTGGCGCAACTGCTGGAGCGCCACGAGGCCACGCTGTTGCAGGCCACCCCCGCCACCTGGCGCCTGCTGCTGGACAGCGGCTGGCGCGGGCGGCCCGGCATGAAGATGCTGTGCGGCGGCGAAGGCCTGCCGCGCGAGCTGGCCGACAAGCTCATCGCCACCGGCGGCGAGCTCTGGAACATGTACGGCCCCACCGAGACGACCATCTGGTCCACGGTGCAGCGCATCACCGACACGGCGCGCGGCATCTCCATCGGCCGGCCCATCGCCAACACGCAGGTGTACGTGCTGGAGCCTTCCGGCCTGCCGGCGCCCGTGGGCGTGGGCGGCGAGCTGTGCATCGGCGGTGACGGCCTGGCGCGCGGCTATCGAAACCGCGACGAACTCACCGCCGAGAAGTTCGTGACGCTGGACCTGCCCGGCGTGGGCCCCACGCGCGTGTACCGCACGGGCGACGTGGTGCGCTTCCTGGCCGACGGCCGCCTGGAGTTCCTGGGCCGGCGCGACCACCAGGTGAAGGTGCGGGGCTTCCGCATCGAGCTCGGCGAGATCGAGACCGTGCTCTCGCGCCACCCCGGCATCAAGAGCAACGTGGTGCACGTGCGCGAGGACACGCCCGGCGACCAGCGCCTGGTGGCCTACGTGGTGCCCACCCCCGGCGCCACGCCCGAGGCCGAGGCCATGCGCGCCACGCTGCGCGCGCAATTGCCCGAGTACATGGTGCCCGGGCAGTTCGTGGTGCTCGACGCCTTTCCGCTCACGCCCAACGGCAAGGTGGACCGCAAGGCCCTGCCCGTGCCCGAGGCGAGCGCGCCCAGCGAGGCCGACGAAGTGGCCGAGGCGCTGATGTCGCCCGTGCAGCGGCAGGTGGCCGCGCTGTGGCGCGGCATCCTCAAGCTCGACCGCGTGGGCCTGCACGCCAACTTCTTCGACATCGGCGGGCATTCGCTGCTGCTGGTGCGCCTGCAGGCCGCGCTCAAGCGCGAGTTCGGCCAGGAGATTCCGCTGGTCGAGCTGTTCCAGCGCACCACCGTGGCGGCGCAGGCGGAGCGCCTGGGCGCGCCGGCGGGCACGAACTCGGCACTGGAGCGGGCGCGCGCCCGCGCCGCGAAACAGATTCAGGGTTGACGGATGGACCACACGGACAACAAGGACCTCAGGGACAAGTACCCCGCGCACGCCATCGCCATCGTCGGCCTGGCGGGGCGTTTTCCGGGTGCGAGCGACCTCGACGCCTTCTGGCGCAACATCCGCGAGGGCGTGGAGTCGCTGGAGGACTTCAGCGACGAGGACCTGCGCGAGGCCGGGGTGGACCCGGCGCTGAGCGCGCAGCCCGGCTACGTGAAGCGCGGCACCGTGCTGCAGGAATCGGAGCACTTCGACGCCGCCTTCTTCGGCCTGTCGCCGCGCGAGGCGCAGGTGATCGACCCGCAGCAGCGCATCTTCCTGGAGTGCGCCTGGGAGGCGCTGGAGCACGCGGGCTACGCGCCGGGCGCCATCGAGGCGCCGGTGGGCGTGTACGCGGGCGCGAGCATGAACAGCTACCTGTTCTCGCAGATCCTGCGCAACCCGGCGCTGGCGGCGGCGGTGGGCGGCTACCAGCTCATGCTCGGCAACGACAAGGACTTCCTCTGCACGCGCGTGTCCTACAAGCTGGACCTGCGCGGCCCCAGCATGACGCTGCAGACCGCCTGCTCCACCTCGCTGGTGGCGGTGCAGGCGGCCTGCCGCGCGCTGGAGCGCCACGAGTGCGACATGGCCCTGGCCGGCGGCGTGTCGCTGAGCTTTCCGCAGCGCGGCGGCTACCTCTACCAGGAGGGCATGATCCTCTCGCCCGACGGCCACTGCCGCCCCTTCGACGCCGACGCCAAGGGCACGCGGCCCGGCGCGGGCGCGGGCATCGTGGTGCTCAAGCGTCTGAGCGATGCGCTGGCCGACGGGGACACCGTCCACGCCGTCATCCGCGGCGCGGCCATCAACAACGACGGCGCGGGCAAGGCCGGCTACACCGCGCCCAGCGTGGACGGCCAGGTCGAGGCGATCGCCACCGCGCAGATCCTCGCCGGCGTGGAGCCGCGCAGCATCGGCTACATCGAGGCGCACGGCACGGCCACGCCGCTGGGCGACCCGATCGAGATCATGGCGCTGCGCCAGGTGTTCGAGGGCGGCACCGACGAGCGCGGCTTCTGCCGGCTCGGCTCGCTGAAAGCCAACCTGGGCCACCTGGACGCGGCGGCCGGCGTGGCCGGCCTCATCAAGGCCGTGCTGGTGCTGAAACACCGCGAACTGCCGCCGCTGGTGAACTTCCAGCGGCCCAACCC
This sequence comes from Hydrogenophaga sp., assembly GCF_011772445.1. Classification (GTDB taxonomy): domain Bacteria; phylum Pseudomonadota; class Gammaproteobacteria; order Burkholderiales; family Burkholderiaceae_C; genus Hydrogenophaga. The sequence continues at coordinate 288,873 of NZ_WVZN01000017.1, forward strand.
GCAACTGAACCTGGAGGCCTCGCCCTTCACCGCCAGCGCCGAGGCCGCGCCCTGGCCAGCCGGCGCCACGCCGCGCCGCGCGGGCGTCAGCTCCTTCGGCATCGGCGGCACCAACGCGCACGTGGTGCTGGAAGAAGCGCCGGAACCGGCGCGCGAGGCGGTGGACGCGGGGCCTCAACTCATCGTGCTGTCCGCACGCACCGAGGCCGCGCTGGACGCCGCCACGCAGCGTCTGCAACAGCACCTGCGGGACCACCCCGAGGCCAGCCTGCGCGACATCGCCTGGACGCTGCAGACCGGCCGCCGCGCCTTCGCGCAGCGCCGCGTGGTGGCGGCGTCCTCCGCGGCCGAACTCATCGCCGCGCTGGACGCGCCGCAACGCGGGCCCGTGTTCAGCGCGCGCCACGAAGGTGGTGACCGCCCCGTGGCCTTCCTGTTCAGCGGGCAGGGCAGCCAGTTCGCCGGCATGGGCGCGGGCCTGTACGCGCAACACCCGGTCTACCGCGACGCCGTGGACCGCTGCGCCGGGTTGCTGCGCGAGCCCCTGGGCCGCGACCTGCGCGAGCTGCTGTTCGCCCCCGCGGGCGACAAGACCATCAACGAGACGCGCTACGCGCAACCCGCGCTGTTCGTCACGGAATACGCGCTGGCCCTGCTGTGGCAAAGCTGGGGCGTGCGCCCGGCGGCCATGCTGGGTCACAGCATCGGCGAGTACGTGGCCGCGCACCTGGCGGGTGTGCTGTCGCTGGCCGACGCGCTCACGCTGGTGGCCGCGCGCGGCCGGCTGATGCAAGGCATGGCGCCCGGCGGCATGGCCGCGGTGCACATGGCCGAAGGCCCGCTGCGCGCCTGGCTCACGGCGAACGCGCCCGCGCTGGAGATCGCGGCCGTGAATGCGCCGGGTCTGTGCGCCATCGCCGGCCCGCGCGAGGCGCTGGACGCGGGCCTGGCCGCGCTGGCCGCGCAAGGCACCGAGGCGCAGGCGCTGCACACCTCGCACGCCTTCCATTCCTCGATGATGGACGGCGTGCTGGAGCCCTTCACCGCGCTGGTGAGCGGCCTCACGCTGAACGCGCCCACCGTGCCCTACGTCTCCAACCTCACGGGCCTGTGGATCACGCCGGAGCAGGCCACCTCGCCCGCGTACTACGCCGAGCACCTGCGCCGCGCGGTGCTGTTCGAGGCCGGCGTGCGCATGCTGGCGGCCGACGCCACGCTGCACCTGCTGGAGGTGGGCCCGGGCCGTGCCCTCGCCACGCTGGCTGGCATGGCGCTGGGTCCACAGGGCGCGCGCCGCGTGGCGGCGTCGCTGGGCGGCGCGCGCGAGGCGAAGCAGGAAGCGCCCGCCGTGCTGGAGGCCGCGGGCCGCCTGTGGCTGTCGGGCGTGTCGCTGAACTGGGCGGGCCTGCATAGCGGGCGGCCGGCGCGCCGCGTGCCGTTGCCCACCTACCCGTTCGAGCGCCAGCGCCACACGATCGAGGCGTCCGCGCCGACGGCCGCCCCCGCCGCCGTGCCGGCCGCTGAAGCGAACGATGCCAACACCGTGGCCTTCAGCCGCGACGTGGCCGACTGGCTGTTCGCGCCCACCTGGGCGCGCGCGCCGCTCAACCGCGCGGCCACGCTCTCGGGCACCTGGCTCATCGCGGGCGGTGCCGACGCACTGGCCGAGGCGCTCGCGCGCCTTGTGCGCGCGGCCGGTGCGCAGGTCGTTCGCCTCCGGGAACCCGGGGAGGCCGGGCCGGCCGTGACCCAGGCCCGCGCGGGGGGTCAGCCCGTGGTGGGCGCCTTCGCCCTGTGGGGCCTGCAGACCGACCCAGCCAAGAACGCCCAGGCGAGCCATTGGCTGCACCACGCGCCCGTGGCCCTGGCCGCCGCGCTGGCGCCCACGGCCAGCGAGCCGGTGCGGATGGTCGTGGCCACCGCCGGCGCGCACAGCGTGCTCGGCGAGCCCGTGGTGCGGTCCAGCGGCGCGCTGGCCGTGGGCCCCGTGCTGGCTCTGCCGCTGGAGGTGCCGGGCTTGCGTCTGCGCCAGCTCGACCTCGAGGCCGGCGCGGCGGACGAGCTGGCCGCGCAACAACTGTTCGACGAAGCCCTGGCGCGCGATGAGGAAGACATGGTGGCGCGCCGCCAGGGCCAGCGCTGGCTGCGCCGCCACGAGCACACCGCCTTGCCAGCCGCCCGCGCCGATGCCCTGCCGCTGAGCGACGGCGCCGTGGTGCTGATGACGGGTGGGCTGGGCGGCATGGGCCTGGCCATCGCGCAGCGCCTGGCCGAGCGCCGCCGCGTGCGCTGGCTGTTGACCGCGCGCACGGCGCTGCCGCCGCGCGGCGAGTGGGACGCCTGGCTCGCGGCAAAAGGCGCCGACGATCGCCACTCGGTCACCATCACCGCACTGCGCGCCATCGAAGCGGCGGGTGGCGAGGTGGAGGTGGCCACGGCCGACGCCGCCGACGCGACCGCCATGGCCGCTGCCGTGCAGGCCGCGCGCGCGCGCTGGGGCCGCATCGACGCGGTGATCCACGCGGCCGGCGTGGCGGGCGAGGGTTCGCTCTCGGCGCTGAAGACGCCCGAGGCCATCGAGGCCGTGCTGGCGCCCAAGCTGGAAGGCCTGCGCGTGCTGCGCGAGCTGCTGGCCGACACGCCGCTGGAGCTCGTGGTGCTGATGAGTTCCATCAACGCCGTGCTGGGCGCGCCCGGCGTGGCCGACTACGCCTCGGCCAATGCCGTGCTCGACGCCTTCGCCGAATCGTCCGAGGTGCCGCCGGCCTGGCACCGCGTGGTGGCGTTCGACTGGGGCGCCTGGCGCGAGGTCGGCATGGCCGCCAAGCTGGAGGTGCCGGCCTGGCGCCGCGCGGCCTGGGACGCCTACCTCGCCAAGGCCATCGGCACGCAGGACGGGCTGGACGCCTTCGAGCGCGTGCTCGCCAGCGAACTGCGCCGCGTGGTGGTCGTGCCCTACGACCTGCCCAAGGCCTTGTCGCTGACGCGCGCGGCCGCGCTGAAGCCCCCGGCCGAGGCGCCGCGCGCCGAGGCCGCGGTGCGCGAGCCCACGCCCGTGAAGGACGCTGCACCCGCCGCCGCGCGCGCCGTGAACCCCGACGAGCTGCCGCAAGGCGAGGTGCAGACCCGCCTGGCCGCCATCTGGGTGGAACTGCTGGGCGTGGACAGCGTCGCCTCGCACGATGATTTCTTCCATCTTGGGGGACACTCCCTGCTGGCCACGCGGGTGCTCGCGCGCATCCGCGAATCCATGGGGGTGCAACTGGCGTTGCGCGACATGTTTGACGCGTCCACCCTGCAGGCCCTGGCACAGCGGGTGCAGGAGGGCATGGCCACCGCTGAAAGCAACGATGACGATCGGGAGGAGATCGAGTTTTGAACGCGCGTGAACTGCTGCACCGGCTGGAGGGGCTGGGTGTGGACCTGGAGGTGGCCGAAGGCCGGCTGCGCGTGAGCGCCAGCCGCGGCCGGCTCGACGACGAGCTCAAGACTGCCATCGCCGGGCACAAGACCGAACTGATGGCGCTGCTGGCCGAGCGCGGCGGGGTGGCGCATGCGCCCCACGCATCGCATGCGCCGAAGATCGACGCCGCGCCGCGCGCCACCGTGGCACACGACGGCCTGCTGCCACTCTCGCTGTTCCAGGAACGCCTGTGGATCCTGCAGCAACTGGAGCCCGAGAGCACCACCTACCTGCTGGCGCTGGCGTGGCCAGTGAGTGGCGATGTGCCGCGGGATCAACTGTTGGCCGCCGTGCAGCGCGTGCACGCCCGCCACCTGGGCCTGCGCGTGCACTTCGTGCAAGAAGGCGATGTGCCCGGCGCGCGCCGTGTGGACGTGCCGCCCGTTGCTGTTCATGACCTGCGCCACCTGCCCGCCAACGAGCGCCTGGGGGCCGTGCAGGCTGCGCGTGATCGCGCGGTGCACACGCCCATCGACCTCTCGCGCCAGACCCCGCTGCGCTTCGAGCTGCTGGACTTCGCGCCCGAAGGCTACGCGCTCATCGCGGCGGCGCACCACATCGCGGTGGACGCCTGGTCGCTGCAGATCCTGCTGCGCGAGCTGGCGCAGGAGCTGAAAGCACCCGCGCCCGCGCCCGAACCGTCCGCCGGCCCCGCGCGCCTGCAGTACGCCGACTACGCCGCCTGGCAGCGCGAGCACCAGCACCCCGAGGCCATCCGCGCCGAACTCGACTGGTGGGACGAGGCGCTCAAGGGCGCGCCGCAGACCTCGATGTTCCCGCCCGACCTGCCGGCCAGCGACGCGCCCGCGCGCGGCGCCACGGTGGACTTCGAGTTCGACGCGGCCTTCAGTGCCGCGCTCAAGCGCTGGGTGCACGAGCGCCACGCCACCGTCTACATGGCCTTCCTGGCCGCCAGCGCCGCGCTGCTGCGCGCGCACACGGGGCAGGGCGACGTGCTCATCGGCAGCCCCATGGGCGTGCGCGAGCGCGCCGAGTTCGAGGACCTCATCGGCCCTTTCGTGAACCTGCTGGTGCTGCGCCTGCGCATGGCCGACGACCCGGATTTCACCGAACTGCTGGCTCGAGCGCGCGGCGCCCTGCTGGACGCGCACGCGCACCGCGAGACGCCCTTCGAGGCCGTGGTGGAACGTGTGCGCCCGGTGCGCAGCTTCCAGCACTCGCCGCTGTTCCAGCTCGCCGTGGTCTACCACCAGGCCGGCGGTGCCGCTGGCGGGCAAGGCGACGTGGCCGTGCACAGCGGCGGGTCGCTCAACGAGATCACCTGGTTCGCGCGCGAGCACGAGGGCCGCATCCTGTGCAGCCTGGAGTACCGCAGCGACCTGTACTCCGCCGCGCACATGCAGCGCCTGGCCTCTCAGTTGCAGACGCTGCTGCGCGCCGTGGTGGAGCAGGGCGACGCGCCGATCAGCCGCCTGCCGCTGCTCACCGCCGACGAGCGCCGGCAGATCCTGGTGGACTTCAATGACACCGCACGATCGCTCGACACCGCCCCCTTCGTGCGCCAGTTCGAGCGCCAGGTGGCGAGCGCGCCGGACCGCGTGGCTGCGGGCTTCGAGGGCGCGTCGCTGAGCTACGGCGAACTCAATCGCCGCGCCAACCAGTGGGCGCGGCAGCTGCGCGCGCTGGGCGTGGCCCCTGGCGTGCGCGTGGGCGTATGCGTCGAACGCTCGCTGGACATGCTGGTGGCCCTGCTCGCGGTGCAGAAGGCCGGCGGCGCCTACGTGCCACTGGACCCGGGCTTCCCCGCCGAGCGCCTGGCCTACATGCTGGAGGACAGCGGCGCCAAGGTGCTGCTCACGACCGGCGAAGCGGCCGACGCGGTGGACGCGCCACCCGGTGTGCGCGTGTTCGATCCGGCGCGCGAGGCCGCGGTGCGGCAGGCGCTGGACAGCGAGGACCTCGATGGAAACGCCGCGCCAAGCGACCCGGTCTACGTGATCTACACCTCGGGCTCCACCGGCCGCCCCAAGGGCGTGGTGGTGTCACACGGTGGGCTGAGCAACTTCCTCGGCTCGATGCGCGAGGCACCCGGCCTCACGGACGGCGACGTGGTGGCCGCCGTCACCACCATCTCTTTCGACATCGCCGGCCTGGAGCTCTACCTGCCGCTGCTGGTGGGCGCGCGTGTGGAGCTGCTCTCGCGCGAGACCGCGAGCGACGGGCTGGACCTGGCTGAGGCGCTGCAGGCCTGTGGTGCCACGGTGCTGCAGGCCACGCCGGCCACCTGGCGGCTGCTCATCGAATCGGGTTGGCAGGGGGCGCCCTCGCTGCGCGCCTTCTGCGGCGGCGAAGGCCTGCCGCGTGAACTGGCCGATGCATTGCTCGCGCGCGTGGGTCAGCTCTGGAACCTGTACGGCCCCACCGAGACGACCATCTGGTCCACCGCCGAACGCGTGGCGCCATCGCCGGCGCCGGTCAGCATCGGCCGGCCCATCGCCAACACCCAGGTCTACGTGCTCGACGCGCACCAGCAGCCCCTGCCCGTTGGCGTGCCCGGCGAGCTGTGGATCGGTGGCGCGGGCGTGGCCCTGGGCTACCACCAGCGCCCCGAACTCACGGCCGAGCGCTTCGTGGCCGATCCGTTTTCGCCGCAGGCCGGCGCGCGCCTCTACCGCACCGGCGACCTCGCTCGCTGGGACGCCGAGGGCCGCCTGCAGCACCTGGGCCGGCTCGACCACCAGGTCAAGATCCGCGGCTTCCGCATCGAACTCGGCGAGATCGAAACCCGCCTGGCCACGCACGAGGCCGTGCAGCAGACCGTGGTGATGGGCCGCGAGGCCGCGCCCGGCGACCTGCGCCTCGTGGCCTACATCGTCTTCGCGCCCGGCGCCGACCTGACCGCCAGCGACGTGCGCCGCCACCTGCGCCGCGACCTGCCCGACTACATGATCCCGTCCGTGGTGGCGGCGGTGGACGCGATCCCGCTCACGCCCAACGGCAAGGTCGACCGCGCCGCGCTGCCCGACCCCTTCAAGAACGCGGTGCAGGCCGCGCGCCACTATGTGCCGCCCGAGGGCGGCGCGGAGCAGACCATGGCCGAGATCTGGCGCGACATCCTGAAGGTGGAGCGCGTGGGCGCGGAGGACAACTTCTTCGAACTCGGCGGGCACTCGCTGCTCTCGCTGCGCGTGGTGCTGGCGGTGGAGCAGAAGCTGGGCTGGCGCATGGACGCGCGCACCTTGTTCTTCCAGAACCTGCGCCAGGTGGTCGCTTCGGCGGCCGCGGGCAAGGGGGTGCTCAAGGCATGACGCCCCTGTACTTCGGCGAGCGTTCGCGCCGCCTGTTCGGGCTCTACACGCCCGCGCATGCCACCGGTGGGCGCGCGCGCGGCGCCGTGCTGTGCGCGCCCTGGGGCGCGGAGTACCTGCGCGCGCACCGCAGCATGGCCCAGCTCGGCAAGTGGCTGGGCGAAGCGGGCGTGCACGTGCTGCGCTTCGACTACCACGGCACCGGCGACTCGGCCGGCGACATGGGCGAGGCGCGCATCGACGGCTGGATCGAGGACGTGCAGACCGCCATCGACGAATTGAAGGACACCGCCGGCCTGCAGCGCGTGACGCTGGTGGGCCTGCGACTGGGCGCCACGCTGGCCGCGCGCGCCGCCGCGAAGCGCCGGCGCGAGGTGGACGGCCTGCTGCTGTGGGACCCGGTGATCAGCGGGCGTGAACACCTGGCGGAGTTGCGCGCCCTGCACGCGCAGACCTTGCACACGCGCGGCCTGAGCGACGGGGCCTCGGAACTGCTGGGTTTTCCCATGAGTGAGGCGCTGCTGCGGGACATCGAGGGCATTGACCTGTTGGACCCCGCGCCAACTTGGCCCGCGCGCACGCTGGCCGTGGTGAGCGAAACGCGCGAGGCCTGGCGCGCGCTGGGTGCTGCGCTGCCGCCCGGCGATGGCTCGGCCGTCGAGTCCATGGAGGTGCAGCCGGCCTGGCTGGAAGACCGGCACTCGGGCGCGGGCGCCGTGCCGGTGAGGCTGCTGCGGCGAATCGTGGACTGGACGGGGCAATGAGCCATCACGCCGCCGAACAGACACTGCTGCTGGGCCAGAGCAAGGGCCTGGTCGGCGTGATCACGCCGCCGCTGCCACCGGCCAATGGACAGGCGCCGCGCGAAGACGCGCCCTTCGTGGTCATCCTCAACGCCGGCATCATCCACCGCGTCGGGCCCAACCGCCTGCACGTCTCGCTGGCGCGGACCTTGTCGGCCGATGGTTTTCCCGTGCTGCGCGTGGACCTGTCCGGCCTGGGCGACAGCGCCGCGCGCGAGGACGGCTTGGCCCCGCTGGACGCGACCCTGGCCGACATCCGCGAAATCATCGACACCCTGGAGGCGACGCGGCAGGTCAAGCGCGTGGTGCTGATGGGCCTGTGCTCGGGCGCCGACCACTCGGTGATCTATGCCTCGACCGACCCGCGCGTGGTGGGCGTGGCGCTGCTGGACCCGTCCATCCCGCGCACCACGGGCTACTACGTCAAGCACTACTCGGGCCGCTTGCTGAGCCTGCGCACCTGGAAGAACGTGGCCATGGGCCGGCACCCGCTGTGGCAACTGCTGAAGAAGCGCCGCGCGCAGGAACTGCCCGTGTTGGGCGAAGGCGGCGGGCCCGCCGACATGGCCTCTGCCCGCCCCGCCGTGACGCTGGAGCACCCCGAGGTGCGCGCCTTCCTCGAAAACGCCTACGGCCGCGCCCTGGGCAACGGCGCGCAATTCCTCGCCGTGCTCACCTCCGACCGCGAACGCCAGCACAACTACCGCGGGCAACTGGAAGACGCGTTTCCCTCGCTGGACTTCAAGGGGAAGCTGCTGATCGAGTACTTCGATCGCTGCGACCACACGTTCACGACGCTGGCGAGCCAGCAGCGGTTGGTGGGCTTGGTGAGGCGGTGGATGGGCGGCACCGGGTTTCGCTGAAGCTGAGCCGATGTTTGACCACGGGTTCGGCAGAAAGCGGCCCTGATGATGATTCAGTGATCCCCGCTATGAACTACCGCCCTTGCGGTATGGGCGTAGAGATCGCCTCCTGATGTGATCGCGCGAGCTGTGCATGTGGCACGGCGTTGGTGATCAGCATCAGGGAGGAAGCAGATGAACCGTCACCGCCACCGTGTGGTGCTCAAGCCCGCGCGCGGGCTGGCGTGTTCTGTGCAATGGGCCGTGGCCCTGGCCGTGAGCAGCCCGCTCACCAGCCCGCAGGCCTGGGCGCAGATCGTGGCCGACCCCAGCGCCCCCGGCAACCAGCGTCCCACGGTGCTGACCGCCCCCAACGGCGTGCCCCTGGTCAACATCACCACACCCAGCGCCGCCGGTGTCAGCCGCAACACCTACCGCCAGTTCGACGTCGGCACGCCGGGCGCCATCCTCAACAACAGCCGCACCGCCACGCAGACGCAACTCGGCGGTGGCGTCGCGGGCAACCCCTGGCTCGCCACCGGCCCCGCGCGCGTCATCGTCAACGAGGTCAACTC
>NZ_WVZN01000024.1:0-94439 GCF_011772445.1 Hydrogenophaga sp.
TGTTTGGAGTTCTAACCTAGGTCCATTATCTGGATCGGGGACAGTGCATGGTGGGCAGTTTGACTGGGGCGGTCTCCTCCCAAAGCGTAACGGAGGAGTTCGAAGGTACGCTAGGCACGGTCGGACATCGTGCTAATAGTGCAATGGCATAAGCGTGCTTAACTGCGAGACTGACAAGTCGAGCAGATGCGAAAGCAGGACATAGTGATCCGGTGGTTCCGTGTGGAAGGGCCATCGCTCAACGGATAAAAGGTACTCCGGGNNGCTGTAGCCGGTCCCAAGGGTATGGCTGTTCGCCAATTAAAGTGGTACGTGAGCTGGGTTTAAAACGTCGTGAGACAGTTTGGTCCCTATCTTTCGTGGGCGCAGGATATTTGAGGGAGCCTGCTCCTAGTACGAGAGGACCGGAGTGGACGCACCTCTGGTGTACCGGTTGTCACGCCAGTGGCATTGCCGGGTAGCTAAGTGCGGAAGAGATAACCGCTGAAAGCATCTAAGCGGGAAACTCGTTCCAAGATGAGATCTGCCGGGGCCTTGAGCCCCCTGAAGGGTCGTCGTAGACCACGACGTTGATAGGCTGGGTGTGGAAGCGCAGCAATGCGTGGAGCTAACCAGTACTAATCGCCCGTGAGGCTTGACCCTATAACTTTGATGTCACCATCAAAGGCAAATGCAACGATATGCCATCGTTGTTCGCAATCAAATGACACGCTGATGTGATCCGCCCCGAAAGAAGGCCGATCCGACTCTATGAATTCGCCTGGCTGAGCAACAAGCAGCCAGGATACCCGTTATGCCTGACGACCATAGCAAGGTGGCCCCACTCCTTCCCATCCCGAACAGGACAGTGAAACGCCTTTGCGCCGATGATAGTGCGGATTCCCGTGTGAAAGTAGGTCATCGTCAGGCTCTTATCCCTCAACCCCCCTCCGCGAAACGGTGGGGGGTTGTTTTTTTGGCTCCGGCCGGAGAAAAAGTGCTCGGCGTACGCTGGAATTTAGTGGTTGAGAATCCAGTCGCCCGCCATCACCAAGGCCCCCGTTTGACTCAGGTCCTTCAGCACGGCTTCGAGTATTTCAGGCGACGATTGCTTCCTATCAATGCTGGCGATTCGCGTGAAGTAATCGGAGCAATCGAACCACGTTTGTAATTCCTTTCGCTGAATTCGTTGCAATTCAAGTAGCTTGAATTTGACTAACACCTTGAGCGCGTGCCATCGATGTTTGGCGGGGTCGCTCCTGAATTGCAGTAGCCGGCTGCGGGCGCGGCCGAGCGCAGTTGGAATCTCCAAGTCTTGAAACGGGGGGCCATGCCCTGGGATGACGACTGATGGCGCCAGTGCTTCAATGAGATCCAGCGTGTCCGCCACCTCATCAAACGCGTCGGCACCATCGAGTTCAGGGAACACGACGCCGAAGCCGTTTTGCCATAAGGCGTCACCTGAGATCAGAATGCCTCGACTCGACTCGTGCAGAAGAATGGCGTGGGGGTCGTGCCCTGGCGCCGCGTGCGCCGTCCAATGCAGGCGCCCAATCTGGAGCCGATCACCTGGCTGGATGAGATCGTCGTAGTCGAAGCGTGGACAGAACTGCCCCGTCGGCACATAGGTCAAGGCGACCGGATCCCATTCGCGAACCGCTGCCGCCTGCCCAGGAGGAATGCCGATGCGCACCTGCGGCCAAGCGTGACGGAGAGCGGCGTTTCCGCCGCAATGGTCGCTGTGCAAGTGGGTGTTCACCACGCGTGCAAGCGGCAGGCCCTCGAGCGCCTCGCGAATGAGGGCCACGGTCTGGTCGGCGTGCTTGGCGTAGCCGGTATCGACGACCAAGCCGTCTGTTTCCCCGCGCATCACGACGTTGTTGGCGGACAACCAGCCACGTTCAAGAACCGTGATGCCAAGGTCCGCGAGTCGTGCGCCAACTGTCGGTTGCAGTGCTGGTGTGATGGGCGTCGTCATGCGCGATTGTGTGACGGGCAGGCCCGTCAAGGGTTCGAACGGGAGAGCTCGTCGGCGAGGCGGTGGCAGGCGTCTGTCAGCGGAGCGTCAAACAGGGTGTCGATCCATTGCGCCTCCCGTTGCGCGATGGTCGCCAAGAACGACGAAGCGTCGCCAAGCGCGGTGAACGCATCGAAGCCGCTCTCCAGAAAGTGCTGCAAAGCATCCAGGCCCGCCGCATTGGCGGGCTTGCGCATCATGCGCAGACCCAGGCGCAGCGAGCGCATTCGGGTCAGCCGCTGCAATTCGGCACCCATGTGTTGCACGACGGCCAACTGGCGTTCACGCTCCCCGCGGGCGCCACAACGGCGCCAGGACACGACGTAGCGCTCAGCGTTGCTGGTGTCCGCAGGAAGGTCCTGCCAGTGGCTGGCCAAGGCATGGTCGAGTGTTTCGGTGAGCGCATGCATTTCCGCCAGGTCCACCGCGAGTTGACCGACGGCGGCGGGAAAGAGGTGTTCAATGGCGCCGGCGATACGTCCGAACTGCTCATCCCGATGAGAGAAGTCGTGTTCACCGTACAACTCATCAAGAAAGAACCGTACCGCGGGCCGGGTGCGAGTATGGCCACTGAGGTCGCTGTACGTGCCCTGAAATCGTTGGGCCTGGAGTCGCTTCACGGCGTGAACCGCCGCCAGCCGATCGGCGTCCGCGGCTTGCGTGCGCAGACTAGCCACCTGTTGAAGGTGGTGACGGATTCGGGCAGCGAAGCTGTTGTGGGATGTCATGGCGAGAACCCGGCGTTATCAGCGGCGATGAGGGCCGATGACGTGAGATAGTTGGCGCATGCACGAAGCGATGCCACATCCTACCCCCCGATCAGTGCTGGCCGACCTGCAACGCATGCTGGTGATCGGAGGCGTGCTGGCCTTGCTGGGCGCCGCGGTGCTATGGGGCAAAGGGCACCCGGTCGCAGCGCTGCTGGTGGCGATCGTGGTCTTGTTCGGATACGCAGGGGCGCTGGGCCTTGAGTTCGCGCTGGCGGCATGGGTGAATCGGCGTGAAGCGGCCGCCACCACGACGCTGGGCGCCTGGTGGCGCGCCTGGTGGCGGGAGGTGCGCGTGGCACCGCAGGTCTTCGCTTGGCGACAGCCGTTTCGCTGGCAGGCGCTGCCGGACAGCGAGGCTCCCCTGAAGGGCGCCGCGGTGGTGCTGGTGCATGGCTTCGTGTGCAACCGCGGGTTCTGGCTGCCCTGGTTGCGGGCCTTGCGCGAGCGAGGCACGGCGTACGCGACGGTCAATCTCGAGCCCGTGTTCGGTTCGATCGATGCCTATGTACCGCAGGTCGAGGCCGCCATCCGGCGGGCCGAGCGGCTTGGTGATGAGAAGCCTGTTCTGGTCTGCCACAGCATGGGCGGGCTGGCGGCGCGGGCCTGGCTGGCGGCGGACCCCCGCAACGCTGAGCGTGTACAGTGGCTGATCACCATCGGCAGTCCGCATCGCGGCACCTGGATCGGGCGTTTCAGTCGCGTGGCCAACGGCCGCCAGATGCGCGTGGACTGCGACTGGCTGTGCCAACTCGCGGTGCGCGAGCGCGAACAACGCGGCGATTCGCCATACGCGCAGTTCGTTTGCTGGTACGCCGACACCGACAACATCGTCTTTCCGGCGTCCACCGCCACACTACCCGGTGCCGACAACCGGCTGGTGCCGGGCGCGGCCCACGTGGACCTGGCGTTTCACCCCAAAGTAATGGGCGAGTCGCTGGCGATGCTGGCGTCGGCCGGCAGTTCGCCGAGCGAGCGCACGGACCCGTAGATCGGCGTGAAGTCGGGCGCCGTCATTTCGAAGAGTTGCTCGAAGCTCTCGATGACGAAGTAGGTGGCCTGGTAGTCGTCGATCTTGTAGCGGGTGCGCATGCAGCGCACCAGGTCGAGCGCGATGCGCTGCGCGCGCGGGCTGGTGACACTGTGGCGCAGCTCACCCGACGAGCTCAGGATGCCGGCGCCATACGCGCGCAGGCCCTGCGGCTCGCGGATCAAGCCGAATTCGATGGTGTACCAGTACAGGCGCGACAGCAGTTCGCCGGCGCCGAGGTCGTGCGCCTTCAACCCGCCTTGGCCGTAGCGTTGTACGTAGTCTGCGAACACCGGGTTGAACAGCAGTGGCACGTGGCCGAACAGGTCGTGAAAGACGTCGGGCTCGACGATGTAGTCGAACTCCTCCGGCGAGCGGATCCAGTCGGTGACCGGGAAGCGCCGGTGCGCCAGCAGATCGAAGAAGGGCCGCTCGGGGATCAGCCCCGGCACGGCCACGATCTCCCAGCCGGTGGCCGGGCGCAGGCGTTCGTTGATCTCGTCAAAGCGCGGGATGCGGTCGCGCACGCCCAGCGCGGGCAGAGCGTCGATGAAGGCCTGCGACGCCAGACCGGGAAGCAGGGCGCTCTGGCGCTCGTACAGCCGGCGGTAGGTGTCGTGGTCTGCCTCGGTGTAGGCCGCCCAGTTCTGTGGGCAGGTGTAGTCCTCGCGGGCGCGCGAATAGTCGCCGCGCGGCGGGCGCTCGCTGGCGCCGTAGACGACGGGTTCGACGGCCATGGTGGTCCCCGCGAAGCTCAAGCCTTCTGCAGCACGCCGCGGCGCATCTGATCGAGCTCCATGGTCTCGAACAGGGCCTTGAAGTTGCCTTCGCCGAAGCCCTGGTTGCCCTTGCGTTGGATGAACTCGAAGAAGATCGGGCCGAGCTGGTTCTCGCTGAAGATCTGCAACAGCAGTTCGCCGGGCGCGCCGTCCACGAGAATGTTGCGCTGCTTCAGCGCCTCGATGTCCTCGGCCAGGTTCGGAATGCGCTTGGGCAGCAGCTCGTAATAGGTCTCGCTGGTATTGAGCAGCTTCACGCCCGCCATCTGCAGCGCGTCCACCGTGTCGTACAGATTGGTCGAGCCCATGGCAATGTGCTGGATGCCCTCGCCGTGGTAGCGGTCCAGGTACTCCTGGATCTGGCCCGACTTCTCGTTGCCTTCTTCGTTGATGGGGATGCGGATCTTGCCGCAGGGGCTGGTCATGGCCTTGCTCTTGAGGCCAGTGGCCTGTCCCTCGATGTCGAAGTAGCGCACCTCGCGGAAGTTGAACAGGCGCTCGTAGAAGTCGGCCCACTCGGCCATGCGGCCGCGGTGCACGTTGTGCGTGAGGTGGTCGATATAGGTGAGGCCATGGCCCACCGGGTTGAGCTCGGCTCCCGGCAGCGGTTCGAAGTCCACGTCGAAGAAGCCGATGTTGCCGATTTCGCCGTCCTTGGCGCCATTCTTGCCGCGCCAGCGGTCGATGAAATAGATGATGGAGTCGCCGATACCCTTGATGGCCGGGATGTTCAACTCACCGGGGCCGGCCTGGCCCGCATAGCCCCAGGCGCCCAGCGAGATGGCCCGTTCGTAGGCCGCCTTGGCATCCTTCACGCGGAAGGCGATGGCGCAGACGCTGGGCCCGTGCAGGCGGGCGAAACGCTGCGCGAAGCTGTCGGGCTCGGCGTTGATGATGAAGTTGATCTCGCCCTGGCGGTACAGGGTCACGGCCTTGTGACGGTGCCTGGCGATCGCCTTGAAGCCCATGCGTTCGAACAGCGCGCCCATGGCCACCGGGTCGGGTGCGGCGTATTCGATGAACTCGAAGCCATCGGTCCCCATCGGGTTGTCCCAGGTCTGAAAGGCGGTGGCGGAAGCGGGCAGGGCGGCGTTCATGGCGGTTCCTTCGTGGGTTCTGGGGATGGGCCACTGTATCGATGCAGCGTGTCACGATTCCGGCGTATTGGGGCGTGCCATTCGTCCAAGACGCAGGATTCATGCACAATGAACTTCATGGAAGCCTTGGATAAGCTTGATAGAGCCATCCTGCGCAGCCTGCAGGCAGACGGACGCGCCACCTACGACCAGGTGGCCGAGACCGTGGGCCTGTCGGCCAGCGCCGTGCTGCGCCGCGTGCGCCGCCTCGAGGAGGCGGGTGTGATCGCGCGCTACGTGGCCCTGCTGCGGCCCGAGGCCGTGGGCCTGGGCCTCACGGCCCATGTGAACGTGCGCCTGGAAAAACACGCCGAAGGCAACAAGCGCAACCCGATGGATGAGTTTCGGGCCAGTGTGATGGCCTGGCCCGAGGTGGTGGAGTGCGTGGCCCTGACCGGCGACATGGACTACCAGCTGCGCCTGGTGGTGGCCGACATGGCGGCCTATTCGCGATTCATGATGGACACCTTGCTCAAGCACCCCAGCGTGCAGGACTGCAAGACCAGCTTCGTCATGGACCGGGTCAAGAGCACCACCGCGCTGCCGCTCTGAGCGCTCGCTGCGCTTGCGGCCGATCCCCGGGCGTGCCAAGCTTGGGACTTTCGCCCCGCACCACCGCGTCTCGATGGCCACGCCCGCTCCCAAGACCCCGCGCGACGCCCGTGCCGACACGGCCACGGTGCCCATTCGTGCGCTTGACGATGGCCACCGCGTCCAGATCGCGCAGCATCTGCTCTCGCTGGACCAGTCCGACCGCTACCTGCGCTTCGGCTACGCCGCCACCGATGAGCAGATCCGACGCTACGCCGAGCGCATCGACTTCGACCGCGACGCGGTCTTCGGCATCTTCAACCGGCGCCTGCACCTCATCGCCATGGCCCACCTGGCGTTCTCGGTCGACCCCCAACTGCGCACCTGCGCCGAGTTCGGCGTGTCCGTGTCCAAGGCCTCGCGTGGCAAGGGCTATGGCAGCCGCCTGTTCGAGCGCGCCGTCGTGCATGCGCGCAACGAGGGCGTCTCCCAGCTCTTCATCCACGCCCTGTCCGAAAACACGGCCATGCTCAAGATCGCGCGCAACGCGGGCGCCGTGCTCGAGCGGGCCGGCTCCGAGACCGAGGCGCACCTGCGCCTGCCGCCCGCCGACTTCGATTCGCGCGTCAGCGAGATGCTCGGTGAGCAACTGGCCGTGACCGACTACCACCTGAAGGCCCAGGCCAAGCAATTCTGGGGAGTGATCCGCCTGCTGCAGGAGATCCGCCAGGGCGTGCGCGACGCCCGCGACCGCGTGCGCGGCTGAGAGGTCGCGCCGGCCGTGTCGCCGGCTTGCGTGGGGTTTGGCCCTTCAAACCCATGGGGTATCCTTGCCCGTTGTTACAACCACCGTCCTCCCCAGTGGCCGACCACCCACCCAGTAGCGGGCCGCAGCGCGGCCTGCGGCTTCCCGACAAACGCGGATTCCTGCAAAAGCTCGCCGAGTTCCTGCACCCCGGGCCGGACTCCAAGGACGAGCTGATCGAGACCCTCGCCGACGCCGAGGACAACGACATCATCAACGCCGAATCGCGGGTGATGCTCGAAGGCGTGATCCGCATCGCCGACATGACCGCTGGCGACGTGATGGTGGCTGCGCCGCGCATGGACATGATCGACATCGACGCGCCCTACGACGCGCTGCTGCACCTGGTGATCGACACCGCGCACTCGCGCTTCCCGGTGTACGAGGGCGAACGCGAGAACATCATCGGCATCCTGTTGGCGAAAGACCTGCTCAAGCTGCAGCGTTCGCCTTCGCTCAACATCCGCGCCCTGCTGCGTCCGGCCACCTTCGTGCCCGAGAGCAAGGGCCTGAACGACCTGCTGCGCGAGTTCCGCGGCAACCGCAACCACCTGGCCATCGTCATCGACGAGTTCGGCGGCGTGGCCGGCCTCATCACCATCGAGGACGTGCTCGAGGAAATCGTCGGCGAGATCGAGGACGAGTTCGATGTCGACGAAGACGCGGGTGACATCTTCGCCCTGGCCGACAGCACCTGGCGCGTCAGCGGCGACACCCCGATCGAACGCCTCAACGAAGCCTTCGAACTCCACCTGTCCGACGAGGACTTCGACACCATCGGCGGTCTCATCGCGCACACCATGGGCCACGTGCCCAAGCGCGGCGAGGTGCACGAACTCGAGGGCCTGCGCTTCACTGTGCTGCACGCCAAGGGCGGCGCCGTGAAGTGGTTCAAGGTGGCGCCGGTGCCCACCGAACCCTGACTCCCCTTTCCCCTGCCCACGGCCCATGCGCAGCCTCTTCGGATCGCTCCACACCCCCTCGAGCTTTCATCCCATGACGCGCCGCCCCCCCGGGCGCGGGTCGCGGCTGGCGGGTTTCCTTTTCTTCTGGATCTGCCTGGCGGGCGGACTGGCCCAGGCCGCCGCCATCGCCTGGCCCACCGCGGCCTGGGCGCCACCGGGCCTGGCCTTGGGGCAGCCCAGTGGCTGGCTGCAGATCGTCTCGCTGGCCTTGCTGGTCTTCGCCTTGCAGTTCGCCACGCGCGTGGGCCAGGCCATGTGGCGCGGCTGGCTGTTCTCCACCGCCTGGCTGGCCGGCAGCTTCTGGTGGCTGTTCATTTCCATGCACACCTACGGTGGCCTGCCGGCCTGGCTGGCCGCGCTCGCCGTGCTGGCGCTGGCTGGCGCGCTGGCGCTGTACTACGCCCTCGCCGTGGGCTTCCTGTGCGCCTGGGCGCCCATGGCGCGCAGCGCGCAGGCCTTGATGTTCGCCTCCGCCTGGACCCTGGCCGAGCTCGCTCGCGGCCAGCTCTTCACCGGCTTCCCCTGGGGCGCGGGCGGCTACGCGCAGGTCGATCTGATGGCCCCCTGGGCGCCGCTGGTGGGTGTCTATGGCATGGGTTTCCTGTCGGCCATACTGGCCTATGTGCTGGCCTCCATCGTCACCGGCGCGGCGCAGGCCTTGCTGGCCTGGATGCGCAAGCCCGTGCGGCCGGTGCCCGTGCGCAACGCCGGCGGCGGGGTCTACGTGTCCACCCCCACACCCCGCGTGCAGGCGCGCACCTGGACGCCGTTGAGCCTGGCGCGTGGCGTGCTGAGCTGGCTGGTGGTGGTGTTGCTGGTGTGGAGTTGCCTCGGCGGTGGCGAGCGCTGGCGCGGCCTGGGTCAGGCCGAGACCGCCAGCACCGGCCCGCTGCGCGTGTGGCTGTTGCAAGGCAATATTCCGCAGGACCAGAAGTTCGTGCCCGGTACTGGCGTGGCGCAAGCGCTTGACTGGTACCCGCGCCAGATGCTGGAGGGTGTGGCCGCCGCCGGCGCTCGTGCCGACGGGCCGCAACTCGTGGTGGCGCCCGAGACCGCCGTGCCCCTGCTGCCCGAGCAACTCGGGGCGGCGTTCTGGCAACCGCTGCTGCAACCCATCGCCGATCAGACCGGCCCCCAGGCGGCGGCCGTGCTCACCGGCCTGCCCCTGGGCAGCCTGGAAGCCGGCTACACCAACTCCACCTGGGGCTTCACGCCCGCGGCCGCGCGCCGAGCGCTGGCCAACGCCCAGTCGCCCGAGGTGCACCGCTACGACAAGCACCACCTCGTGCCCTTCGGCGAATTCATCCCGCCCTTCTTCCGCTGGTTCACCCAGATGATGAACATCCCGCTGGGAGACTTCGCGCGCGGCGCGCTGCCGCAGCCGCCCTGGAGTTGGGCGGGCCAGCGCATCGCGCCCAACATTTGCTACGAGGATCTCTTCGGCGAGGAAATCGCCGCCGGCTTCGCCACCGCCGAGGGGGCGCCCACCGTGCTGGTCAACCTCAGCAATATCGCCTGGTTCGGCGACTCCATTGCCATCGACCAGCACCTTCAGATCTCGCGCCTGCGCGCGCTGGAGTTCGGCCGACCCATGCTGCGCGCCACCAACACGGGCGCCACCGCCGCCATCGACCACCGCGGCGTCGTCACGCACCAGTTGCCGCGCCTGGAGCGCGGCCGGCTGGAAGCGGTGGTGGAGGGCCGCAGCGGCCTCACGCCGTACGCGCAGTGGGCGGCGCGCTGGGGCCTCATGCCGCTGTGGGTGGTCTGCGGCGCGCTGCTGCTGGTCATCGCCTCGCTGCGCCACCTGGGCCGCCGGGGCGGACGCACGCGCCGCCGCTGAGTCACGGGCGGGCAAGACCCCGCCCCGTAAAATCGCGCATTCCTCCGGTGCCGCCGCCCGCGCGGCGCGCCGCGATCCCCGACAAGACCTTTCCTTCCGCCGGCCCGCGCGCGCGGGCCTCACGCGCATGTTGACCTTCCAGCAAATCATTCTCACGTTGCAGACGTACTGGGCCAACCAGGGCTGCGCCCTGCTGCAGCCCTACGACATGGAGGTGGGCGCGGGTACCAGCCACACCGCCACCTTTCTGCGCGCCATCGGTCCCGAGCCCTGGAAGGCCGCCTACGTGCAGCCCAGCCGCCGCCCCAAGGATGGCCGCTACGGCGAGAACCCCAACCGCCTGCAGCATTACTACCAATACCAGGTCGTGCTCAAGCCCGCACCGGCCAACATCCTCGAGCTTTATCTGGGTTCCCTCGAAGCGCTCGGCTTCGACCTGAAGAAGAACGACATCCGCTTCGTCGAGGACGACTGGGAGAGCCCCACGCTGGGCGCCTGGGGCCTGGGCTGGGAGGTCTGGCTCGACGGCATGGAGGTGACGCAGTTCACCTACTTCCAGCAGGTCGGCGGCATCGACTGCCGTCCCGTCACTGGCGAGATCACCTACGGTCTGGAGCGCCTGGCCATGTACCTGCAGGGCGTGGACAACGTCTACAACCTCACCTGGACCGATGGCCTGAGCTACGGCGACGTCTACAAGCAGAACGAGGTCGAGCAGTCCACCTACAACTTCGAGCACAGCGACGCCGACTTCCTGTTCACCGCCTTCGCCGCGCACGAGAAGCAGGCGAAGCACCTGATGGCCGAACAACTGGCGCTGCCCGCCTATGAGCAGGTGCTCAAGTGCGCGCACAGCTTCAACCTGCTGGACGCGCGCGGCGCCATCAGCGTGACCGAGCGCGCCGCCTACATCGGCCGCATCCGCAACCTCGCGCGCAGCGTGGCCCAGAGCTACTACGAGAGCCGCGAGCGCCTGGGATTTCCCATGGCACCGCGCGAGTGGGTGGCCCAGATCGAGAAAAAGGCCGCCTGAGCCGGGAAGAGAAGAACAACGATGTCCGCACAGAACCTGCTCGTCGAACTCTTCGTCGAGGAACTGCCGCCCAAGGCGCTCAAAAAGCTCGGCGACGCCTTCGCCACCGTGCTGGCCAACAGCCTCAAGGCGCAGGGCCTGGCCCCGGCCGACGCGGCCGTGACGGCCTTCGCCTCGCCGCGCCGCCTGGCCGCGCACGTGGCGGGCGTGCTCGCCAAGGGCGTCGATGAGCCAACGAAAAGCAAGCTCATGCCGACGACCGTCGCGCTCAAGGACGGACAGCCAACGGAAGCCCTGCGAAAGAAGCTGGCTGGTATGGGGCGAGCCCATCTCGCCGACCTGTGGCCGCAGGCGGTTGACGGCCCCGACGAACTGGTCGTTGAAGGCGACGGGAAGGCTGAGGCCGTTTACTTGAAGAGTCTGGCGAAAGGTGTGTCGCTTGGCGCAGGGTTGCAGAACGCGCTTGACGATGCCATCAAGCAACTGCCCATTCCCAAGGTCATGACCTACCAGCTCGAGTCGGGCTGCGATCTGCCGGGCTGGGACAGCGTGCAGTTCGTGCGGCCCGCGCACGGCCTGGTGGCGCTGCACGGCGCCGACGTGGTGCCGGTGAAGGCGCTCGGTCTCGACGCAGGCAGCAGCACGCACGGCCACCGCTTCGAGGCGGCGGTGGATCCGGTCCCGCTGGCGAATGCCGACACCTACGCCGACACGCTCGCGAAGCGCGGTGCCGTGATCGCCTCCTTCGCCGAACGCCGCGCCGAGATCGTGCGCCAGCTCGCGTCCGCTGCCGAGCGGGTGGGCGGCGGTTGCCGGCCCATCGAGGACGAGGCCCTGCTCGACGAAGTGACCGCACTCGTCGAGCGCCCGAACGTGCTCGTCTGCGAGTTCGAACAGCAGTTCCTCGACGTGCCGCAGGAATGCCTCATCCTCACGATGAAGGCCAACCAGAAGTACTTCCCGCTGCTCGACGCCCAGGGCCGCCTGACCAACAAGTTCCTCGTGGTCAGCAACATCAGCCCCACCGACGCCAGCGCCGTGATCGGCGGCAACGAACGCGTGGTGCGCCCGCGCCTGGCCGACGCCAAGTTCTTCTTCGACCAGGACCGCAAGAAAACGCTCGAATCGCGCGTCGAGGGCCTGGGCAAGGTGGTCTATCACAACCAGCTCGGCACGCAGGGCGAGCGCGTGGAGCGCGTGCGCGCCATCGCGAAGGCCATTGGCCAGCAACTGGGGGGCGACGTGCTCGCCAGGCAGGCCGACACGGCCGCGCGCCTGGCCAAGACCGACCTGCTCACCGACATGGTGGGCGAATTCCCCGAGCTGCAGGGCGTCATGGGTGGCTACTACGCGCGCCACGACGGTCTGAGCGAAGACATCGCCTTCGCCATCGAGGACCACTACAAGCCGCGCTTCGCGGGTGACGCGCTGCCGCGCAACGCGGTGGGCACCGTGGTGGCGCTGGCCGACAAGCTGGAAACGCTGGCCGGCATGTTCGGCATCGGCAACCTGCCCACGGGCGACAAGGACCCGTTCGCGCTGCGCCGGCACGCGCTGGGCGTGGCGCGCATGCTCATCGAGGGCGCGCTGCCGCTGCAGTTCCACGAACTCACGCGCCTGGCTTTCTCCGTGTTCCCGGCCGGCCGCTTGCAGGACACCGTCGTACCGCTCGACGAATTCCTCATCGAGCGCCTCAAGGGGTACCTCAAGGACGGCGGCTATTCCGCAGCCGAGGTCGACGCGGCGCTGTACGCGCAGCAACTCGGTCTGTGGTCCACGGTGCCACGCCGCTTGGCCGCCGTGCGCGAGTTCCAGGCCTTGCCCGAAGCCCCGGCCCTGGCCGCCGCCAACAAGCGCATCGGCAACATCCTCAAGAAAGCCGACGAAGCCGGGGACAGCGTCAACGCCGACCTGCTCAAGGAGCCCGCCGAGCGCGCCCTGTTCGACGCCATGCGGGCCACCGTGCCCGGCGCCGACGCGAAGTTCGAAGCCGGCGATTTCACCGCCAGCCTGCAGGCACTGGCCGCGCTGCGCGCGCCGGTGGACGCCTTCTTCGACGGCGTGATGGTCAATGCCGAGGACCCCGCGCTCAAGGCCAACCGCCTGGCGCTTCTGCGGCAACTGCACCGCGCGATGAACCGCGTGGCCGATCTCGCGCGACTCGCGGCATGATCGCGGCATGAAGCTCCTCATCCTCGACCGCGACGGCACGCTCAACCGCGGCCGCGACGACAAGGTGGCGTCGCCGGACGAGTGGGAGCCGCTGCCCGGCGCGCTCGAGGCCGTCGCACGGCTCAACCACGGTGGCTGGCGTGTGGTGCTCGCCACCAACCAGTCGGGCATCGGCCGGGGCCTGTTCGACATGGCCTCGCTCAACGCCATCCACCTGAAGATGCACCGGCTGATGGCCGCCGCCGGCGCGCGCGTGGAAGCCATCTTCATCTGTCCGCACGCCCCCGAGGACGCCTGCGGCTGCCGCAAGCCCGCGCCCGGCCTGTTCCACCAGATCGGCGCGCGCTTCGGCGTGCCGCTGGCCGAGGTGCCGGCCGCCGGCAACTCGCTGCGCCACGTGCAGGCGGCGGCCGCCGCCGGTTGCGCCACGCACCTGTTGCTTACCGGCCAGTCGGCCGCGCTGGGCACCCAGGCCGCCGCGGCCATGCCCGGCCTGCCCCCGGGCACCCAGGTCCACGCCGACCTCGGCGCCTTCGCCGACTGGCTGCTGGCCCAGGTTCCGCCCGCGTCCAAGCTTCCCGCCTGAACAAGCCCGCATGATCGCCGTCAACTTCCTGCGCTCCGTCCTGCACCTGCTGGTGATGGTGATCACCGTGATTCCCTGGGCGCTGGTGGTCATCGCCGCCTCGCCGTTCGTGAGCAGCACCACGCTGTACTGGATGTGCGCCAACTGGCTGCGCGTGGCCGTGCACAGCGGCACCTGGATCCTGGGCATCCGCAACCGCGTCACGGGGTGGGAGAACCTGCCCGTGGGCAGCACCGCGCCGGCCGTGCTGCTGCTCAAGCACCAGTCCACGTGGGAAACCTTCGCCATGCCCACGCTCATGCCGCACCCGCTGGCCTACGTGTTCAAGAAGGAGCTGCTCTACGTGCCCTTCTTCGGCTGGGCCATGGGCCGCCTGGACATGATCCACATCGACCGCAGCAAGCGCACCCAGGCCTTCAACAAGGTGGTCGAGCAGGGCCAGAGGCTGCTCGACCAGGGCACCTGGGTGATCATGTTTCCCGAAGGCACGCGCATTCCGCGCGGCGAGAAGGGCACCTACAAGACCGGCGGCACGCGCCTGGCCGTGGCCACCGGCGCGCCGGTGATCCCCATCGCCGTCAGCTCGGCCAAGTGCTGGCCGCGCAAGGCCTTCATCAAGCGCCCCGGCGTGGTCGACTTCTCCATCGGCAAGCCCATTCCCAGCCAGGGCCGCGAGGCCGACGAACTCATGCGCGAGGTCGAGGCCTGGATCGAGGGCGAAATGCGGCGCCTCGACCCCGAGGCCTATCGCTGAACCGGCCATGCAGCGCTTCGTGCAGCTCGCGTTCGATCTGTTCGGTGCCGCCGAGCCCGAGCCCCCGCGCGAAGCGCCCGTCGCCACGCCGCCAGCCCCCGTCGTGTCGGTGGGCACCGATCACGCGCTGCCTCTGGCCGAGGTCTTTCAGCCCGGCACCTGGCACCACCCGCGCGCCAATCGCCTGGTGCGCCTGCGCGGCTGCGAGGTGGGCTACGAATTCCTGCGCGGCAAGCGCCGCACCATCGGCCTGAGTGTCGGCAATGAAGGCCTGAGCGTGCGCGCGCCGCGCTGGAGCACGCTGGGCGATGTCGAGGCCGTGCTGCAGGAAAAGGCCGGCTGGGTGCTCGACAAGCTGGCCGAGGCGCGCGAGCGCGCCGAACGCCAGGCCAGCTCCCGCATCCGCTGGGCCGACGGCACCGAGCTGCCGCTGCTGGGCGAAGCCGCGCGCCTGGTGCTCGACCCGGCGCATGGCTTTTCCGGTCGCGGCGGCGCCTTCGACGCGGCCACGCGCACGCTGAGCATCGGCCTGCCGCGCCACGCCAGCGAGGCGCAGATCCGCGACGCCGCGCAGGCCTGGCTCATGCGCCACGCGCGCGCCGTGTTCACGCAGCGGCTGGACCTCTTCGCACCGCGTGTGGGCGTGCAGTGGACGAAGCTGAGCCTGTCCAACGCCGACACGCGCTGGGGCAGCGCCAGCGCCGACGGGCGCATCCGCCTCAACTGGCGGCTCATTCACCTGTCGATGGACATGATCGACTACGTGGTGGTGCACGAGCTGAGTCACCTGCACCACATGGACCACAGCCCGCGCTTCTGGGACGTGGTGGCCAGCGTGATGCCCGACCACGCCGAGCGCCGCCGCGCGCTCAAGGACGCGGCGCTGCCCCTCAGCGAAGGCTGAAGCGCCAGACGCCGTCGTCGCCGCGCGTGCGGGCCAGCGTGCCCGCGTGCCACAGGCGGTTCATGTGCGCCACCGCTTCGCCCATGGCGAAGGTGGTCTGGTGCAGGTCCAGCTGGCGCTGGAACAGCACGGGCAGCGCGTCGAAGGCGCTCAGCGGCTTTTCCCGGCAGGCGGCGACCAGCTCGGCCAGGCGCTCCTCGTGGTGCGTGTGCAGCTGCTGGATGCGCTCGTGCAGGCCGGTGAACGGGCGGCCGTGCGAGGGCAGCACCAGCGTGTCCGGCGGCAGCGGCAGGAACTTGTCGATGGAGTCGAGAAAGAGTTTGAGCGAATCCGCCTCGGGCTCCTGCTCGTAGACGCTCACGTTGGTGGAGATGCGCGGCAGCACCATGTCGCCACTGATCAGCAGCTTCAGCGCCTCGCACCACAGGGCGATGTGCTCGGGCGCGTGGCCGTAGCCGCTGATGCAGCGCCAGTCGTGGTCGCCGATGCGCACCACCAGGCCGTCGATCAGGCGACGCGACTGCGCCGGCACGGCCGGCACCAGGTTCGGGTAGTAGCCCGCGCGCGCCCGCACCTTGTGCACGCTCTCGGGGTCCAGCAGGCCGTGGCTGGCGAAATAGGCCGCCGCCGCATCGCCGCCGAAGCCGGTGGTGGTCTGCGTCCCCAGGCGCGCCATCACGTAGTCGGTGGCGCTGATCCAGAGCCGGCAGTTCCACTTCTCGCACAGCCAGTGCGCCAGACCGATGTGGTCCGGGTGCATGTGCGTCACGATGACGCGCAGCACGGGCAAGCCATCGAGTTCGTGCTGGAACACCTGCTCCCACTGCGCCTTCGCCTCGTCGCGCGCGATGCAGCAATCCACCACCGTCCAACCCTCGCGCCCGTCCAGCGTGTCGCGCAGCAGCCAGAGGTTGATGTGGTCCAGCGCGAAGGGCAGGGTCATGCGGATCCACTTCACGCCGGCAGCCACTTCCAGCGCGCGGCCGGCCTCGGGCAGGGCGGTCCCCAGTGGGTAATGCAGTCGGGCTTCGAGCTGGTCGCGGGTAAGGCTCATGGCGTGGGGGGACGATTTCAGTAAGATGCGCGCGCCTTGACGTTGACGTAAACGTCAAGAAAAGGGCATTCTACGGAGCCCACGCATCCGCACCTGTCCGTCACCCGACACCGACCTCGGCACATGGCCACCAACCCCACCTACACCATCAGCGACCTGGCGCGTGAATTCGACCTGACCACGCGCGCCATCCGCTTCTACGAAGACGTGGGCCTGCTGCAACCGCTGCGCGAAGGTCCCGGTGGTCGCAACCGCGTCTACAGCGCGCGCGACCGCACGCGGCTCAAGCTCACGCTGCGCGCCAAGCGCCTGGGCCTCTCGCTCACCGAAGCGCGCGACATCATCGACATGTACGACAGCCCGCGCGACACGGGGCCGCAGCTGCGCAAGTTCCTCGCCGTGCTGGCCGAACACCGCCGCCAGCTCGAGGAGCAGATGGCCGATCTGGTGGCCAACCTGGACGAGGTGAAGACGCACGAGAAGGAGGCGCGCGCCCTGCTCAACAAGATCGAGCGAAAGGGCGCCTGAGCCGTTTCGGCCCGCCCGACCGTCGGTTTGACGTTTACGTAAACGTCAACCTAGAATCCGGGGCTGTCCAGTCTTTCGGCCCTCGCGGCCCGCACCGATGAGCACCCCCTTCCAGGCACAGGACCCGAACTTCGAGGCGCGCGTGCGCGACAGTTTTGCGCGCCAGGCCGCCATGGACACGCTGGGCGCCACCCTCGCCGAGGTGGCGCCGGGCCGCGTGGTCATCACGCTGCCCTGGGCCGCGCACCTCACGCAACAGCACGGCTTCCTGCACGCCGGCATGGTGTCCACCGCGCTCGATTCGGCCTGCGGCTACGCAGGTTTCTCGCTCATGCCCGCCGAGGCGGCCGTGCTCACCATCGAATTCAAGATCAACCTGCTCGCGCCGGCGCAAGGCGAGTCCTTCCGCATGGTCGGCACCGTCATCAAGCCCGGGCGCACCGTTACCGTGGCCGAGGGCCAGGCCTACGCCCTGCACCAGGGCAAGGAAAAGCTCGTGGCCACCATGGGCTGCACCCTCATGACCGTGCTCGGCCGCGAGAACGTGCGCGGCTGATCCCCACACACCATCGACACCAGGAGACACCCCATGACCTCATTGCCCGGCCTGAACTTCCAGCTCGGCGACGACATCGACGCGCTGCGCGACGCGGTGCGCGACTTCGCGCAGGCCGAGATCGCGCCACGCGCGGCCGAGATCGACCGCAGCGACCAGTTCCCCATGGACCTGTGGCGCAAGATGGGCGAACTGGGCGTGCTCGGCATCACCGTGCCCGAGGCCTACGGCGGCGCCAACATGGGCTACCTCGCCCACATGGTCGCCATGGAAGAGATCAGCCGCGCCAGCGCCTCGGTGGGCCTGAGCTACGGCGCGCACTCCAACCTCTGCGTCAACCAGATCAAGCGCAATGGCAACGACGCGCAGCGCCAGAAGTATTTGCCCAAACTCATCAGCGGCGAACACGTCGGTGCGCTGGCCATGAGCGAACCCGGCGCCGGCTCCGACGTCATCAGCATGAAGCTCAAGGCCGAGGACAAGGGCGGCTACTACCTGCTCAACGGCAGCAAGATGTGGATCACCAACGGCCCCGACGCCGACACGCTCGTGGTCTACGCCAAGAGCGAGCCCGAACTGGGTGCCCGCGGCGTCACGGCCTTCCTGATCGAGAAGGGCATGAAGGGCTTCAGCATTGCGCAGAAGCTCGACAAGCTGGGCATGCGCGGCAGCCACACCGGCGAGCTGGTGTTCCAGAACGTGGAGGTGCCAGCCGAGAACATCCTGGGCGGCCTCAACAACGGCGCCAAGGTCCTGATGAGCGGGCTCGACTACGAGCGCGCCGTGCTCACCGGCGGCCCGCTGGGCATCATGCAGGCGGTGATGGACAACGTGATCCCCTACATTCACGACCGCAAGCAGTTCGGCCAGAGCATCGGCGAGTTCCAGCTCATCCAGGGCAAGGTGGCCGACATGTACACCGTGCTGCAGGCCGCGCGCAGCTTCGCCTACACCGTGGCCAAGAACCTGGACATGCTGGGCAGCGAGCACGTGCGACAGGTGCGCAAGGACTGCGCCTCGGTGATCCTGTGGACCGCCGAAAAGGCCACCTGGATGGCCGGCGAAGGCGTGCAGATCTTCGGCGGCAACGGCTACATCAACGAGTACCCGCTGGGCCGCCTGTGGCGCGACGCCAAGCTCTACGAGATCGGCGCCGGCACCAGCGAGATCCGGCGCATGCTGATCGGCCGCGAGCTGTTTGCCGAAACCATGTGAAGGCGCGGGCGTCTCGCGGGCACGACAATCCATCCCCATGAACGACGATCTCCAACACCTGCTCGACCACAACCGGCGCTGGGCGGCCCAGGTCGAGGCCGAGCGCCCCGGCTTCTTCACCAGGCTCTCGCAGCAGCAGAGCCCGCGCTACATGTGGATCGGCTGCTCCGACAGCCGCGTCCCGGCCAACCAGATCACCGGCCTGGACCCGGGCGAGGTCTTCGTGCACCGCAACGTGGCCAACGTCGTGGTGCCCACCGACCTCAACTGCCTGTCCACCGTGCAGTTCGCGGTCGACGTGCTCAAGGTCGAGCACCTGATGGTGGTGGGCCACTACGGGTGCGGTGGCGTGCTGGCCGCGCTGCGCGACACCCGCGTGGGCCTGGCGGACAACTGGCTGCGCCACATCAAGGACGTGCGCGACAAGCACGCCGTCCTGCTGGCCGGCCTGCCGGAGGCGCAGCGCCACGACGCGCTGTGCGAATTGAACGTGATCGAACAGGTGATGAACACCGTGCAGACCACCGTGCTGCAGGACGCCTGGGACCGTGGGCAGAACGTCACGCTGCACGGCTGGGTGTATGGCCTCAAGGACGGCCTGCTGCAAGACCTGTTCATGACCGTGCGCGGCAACGACGACCTTGACCAGGCCTACCGCAAGGCCGTGGCCGAGGTCGGCTCGCGCCAGCGCTGAACCCGAACCCTCTCAGAACCAGGAGCACTCCATGTCCGACCCCATCGTCATCCTCGGCGCCGCGCGCACGCCCATGGGCGCCTTCCAGGGCGACTTCACCGCGCTGGCCGCGCACGACCTCGGCGGTGCCGCCATCAAGGCCGCCATCGAACGCAGCGGCGTCGATCCGAAAAGCGTCGACGAGGTGCTGTTCGGCAACTGCCTGATGGCTGGCCAGGGGCAGGCGCCCGCGCGCCAGGCCGCACTCAAGGGCGGATTGCCGCTGTCCACCGGGGCCGTCACGCTGTCCAAGATGTGCGGTTCGGGCATGAAGGCCACGATGCTGGCGCACGACATGCTCATGGCCGGCAGCGCGCGGGTGATGGTGTCGGGCGGCATGGAGAGCATGACCAACGCCCCCTACCTGCTGCAGAAGGCCCGCGGCGGCTACCGCATGGGCCACGACAAGATCTTCGATCACATGATGCTCGACGGCCTGGAAGACGCTTACGAACCCGGCCGCAGCATGGGCACCTTCGGCGAGGACTGCGCCGCCAAGTACAGCTTCACGCGCGAGCAGCAGGACGCCTTCGCCACCGCGTCCGTGTCGCGCGCCAAGGCCGCCACCGACAGCGGCGCCTTCGCGAAGGAAATCACCCCCGTCACCGTGAAGGACCGCAGCGGCGAGCGCGTGGTCTCCATCGACGAGGGCCCGGGCAAGATCAAGCTCGACAAGATCCCGGCGCTCAAGCCCGCGTTCAAGAAGGACGGCACCATCACGGCAGCCTCCAGCTCCTCCATCAACGACGGCGCCGCTGCCCTGGTCCTGGCCAAGGAATCCACCGCGAAGACGCTGGGCGCCAAGCCGATCGCGCGCATCGTGGGCCACACCACGCACGCGCAGGAGCCCAACTGGTTCACCACCGCGCCCGTCTACGCCACGCAGAAGCTGCTGGCCGCCACCGGCTGGAAGGTGGAGGACGTGGACCTGTGGGAGGTGAACGAGGCCTTCGCCGTGGTGCCCATGGCCCTGATGGCCGAGCTCAAGGTGTCGCACGACAGGCTCAACGTCAACGGCGGCGCCTGCGCGCTGGGCCACCCCATCGGCGCCAGCGGCGCGCGCATCCTCGTCACGCTCATCCACGCGCTGCAGGCGCGCGGCGGCAAGAAGGGCGTGGCCACGCTGTGCATCGGCGGCGGCGAAGCCACCGCCATGGCCATAGAACTGATCTGATCGGCGCACCGTGGCCACGGTCCTCGTCATCGGCGCGTCGCGCGGCATCGGCCTCGAATTCGTGGGCCAGTACCGCGAGGCGGGTGATCGTGTGATCGCCACGGCGCGCGACGACGCCGGCCTCGCGCGTCTGCGCGACCTCGGCGCCGAGGCCTTGCGTGTGGACGTGGCCGACCCCGCCAGCGTGAGCGGCCTGGCCTGGCAGCTCGATGGCGAGAAGCTCGACGTGGCCCTGTACGTGGCCGGTGTGTTTCCGCAAGGCAGCGCCGCGTCGCCGCCCACGCGCGAGGCCTTTGACCACGCCATGCACGCCAACCTGCTGGGCGCCATGCAGGTGATCCCGCAGGTGGCGCCGCTGGTGGAGGCCGCGCGCGGCCGCTTCGCCTTTCTCTCCAGCGCNNGACTACCCCGAGGCCGTCCTCGTCGCCCTCTCGCCTGGCTGGGTGCAGACCGACATGGGCGGTGCCTCGGCCCCGCTCACGCCCGAGCGCAGCGTGGCGGACATGCGCCGCACGATCGCGCGCCTCACGCCCCGCGAAGGCGGCCGCTTCATCGACCACGACGGCCGGCCCTTCGACGGCTGGTGAATCGAGGCTCCCATGATCCAGACCCTCGAACAGTTGCGCAGCCTCTACGCCGCCCCGGGCGAACGGGCGCGGCTCAAGCAGCTGTCGCACGTCGACATACACGCGCGCCGCTTCATCGCGCTCTCGCCCTTCTGCGTGCTCGCCAGCGGCGGGGCCAATGGGCGTCTGCTCGATGCTTCGCCGCGCGGCGGTGATCCGGGCTTCGTCAAGGTGCTCGACGACCACACCCTGCTCTTCCCCGACTCGGGCGGCAACAACCGGCTCGATACGCTGGAGAACCTGCTCGCCGACCCGCGCCTGTCGCTGATCTTCCTGCTGCCCGGCGTGGATGAGACCCTGCGCGTCAATGGCCGCGCGCGCCTGCGCGACGAGGCCGAATTCGTCGACCGCTTCGCGCAGGAGCGCCAGCGTCCGAAGCTCGTGATCGAGATCGCCGTGCAAGAGCTTTACCTGCACTGCGCCAAGGCCTTCATGCGGTCGCGGCTCTGGACGCCCGAGACCTGGCCCGACCGCGCCGGCCTCCCCAGCATGAACCAGATGATTCGCGACCAACTGGGCGCCCACCTGGTGCTGGAGAGCGAGGAGGCGACCCGGGCGCGCTACCTCGCACAACTGGCGCAGGAACGAACCCCCGACAAGGATTGAGCATGCTGCTGAGCACCGACCAGGAAGCCATCCGCGAGGCCGTGCGCGCCTTCGCCCAGGCCGAGCTCTGGCCCCACGCCGCAAAGTGGGACAAGGAACACCACTTTCCGAAAGACGCGCACCGGGGCCTCGCCGAGCTCGGCGCCTATGGCATCTGCGTGCCCGAAGCGCTGGGCGGTGCTGGCCTGGACTACGTGACCCTGGCTGTCGTGCTCGAAGAAATCGCGGCCGGCGATGGCGGCACCAGCACGGCCATCAGCGTGACCAACTGCCCCGTCAACGCCATCCTCATGCGCTACGGCAACCCGCGGCAGCAGGAGCGCTGGCTGCGCCCGCTCGCGGCCGGGCAGATGCTGGGTGTGTTCTGCCTCACCGAGCCACACGTGGGTTCCGACGCTTCGGCCTTGCGCACCACGGCGGTCAAGCAGGGCGGCGACTACGTGCTCAATGGCGTCAAGCAATTCATCACCAGCGGCAGGAACGGCCAGCTCGCCATCGTGATCGCGGTGACCGACAAGGCCGCAGGCAAGCGCGGCATGAGCGCCTTCGTGGTGCCCACCGACACGCCGGGCTACGTGGTGGCGCGGCTGGAGGACAAGGTCGGCCAGCACAGCAGCGACACCGCGCAGATCAACTTCGAGAACTGCCGCATTCCGGCCGAGAACCTCATTGGCGAGGAGGGTGAGGGCTACCGGATCGCCTTGTCGGCGCTGGAGGGCGGGCGCATCGGCATCGCGGCCCAGAGCATCGGCATGGCGCGCAGCGCCTTCGAGTGCGCCGTGGCCTACGCCAAACAGCGCGAAAGCTTCGGCCAGCCCATCTTCAACCACCAGGCGGTGGGCTTTCGTCTGGCCGAGATGGCCACGCAGATCGAGGCGGCGCGAGCGCTCACCCACCACGCGGCGGCGCTGCGCGACGCCGGCCGGCCCTGCCTGAAGGAAGCCGCCATGGCCAAGCTGTTCGCCAGCGAAATGGCGGAGAAGGTGTGCAGCGACGCCATCCAGGTGCACGGCGGCTACGGCTACGTGAACGACTTTCCGGTCGAGCGCATCTAGCGCGACGTGCGCGTGTGCCAGATCTACGAGGGCACCTCGGACGTGCAGAAGATCCTGATCCAGCGCGCATTGGCTTGAGTCGACGATGCCTGCGGCGCGCGGGCCGATCGAGGATGCCGCGGATCCGGCTCCGCCGGTCCGCAGGCATCGCCCCCTGGGGGGTGACGCCGCAGGCGGCGCGGGGGGTACCATTTCCACATGAACATCATCATCCTCGGGGCGGGCCGTGTGGGTGAGAGCGTGGCCGAGAGCCTGGTCTCCGAGCAAAACGACATCACCGTCATCGACCTGGACCCGGCCCGCCTGCGCGAGCTCGAGGACCGACTCGACCTGCGCGGCGTGGTCGGCAACGGCATCCAGCCCTCGGTGTTGCGCGACGCTGGCGCCAAGGACGCGGACATGGTCATCGCCTGCGCCGCGATGGACGAGACCAACCTCGTGGTCTGCAAAGTGGCGCACGACGTTTTCAATGTGCCCACCACCATTGCGCGCCTGCGCTCGCCTGAATTCGCCGAAGGCGACGAACTGCTCTCGCAGACCGGCTTCTCCGTCAGCCACGTGCTGTGCCCCGAAGAATCGGTCACGGGCTATATCCGTCAGCTCATCAGTTACCCCGAGGCCCTGCAGGTGCTGGAGTTCGCCGGCGGCCGCGCCAGCCTGATCGCCGTGCGCGCCAACCACGGCGGCTCCCTCGTGGGCCACACCATCGGCGAATTCCGCGAGCGCTACACGCGCTGCGAGATGCGCGTGGTCGCGCTGTACCGGCTCGACACCGAGATGGAGGCCACGCCGTCCACGCGCATCCTCGCGGGCGACGAGATCTTCGTGCTGGCCGACACCGACAAGATCCGCGACGTGCTCTCGGCCATCCACAACATCGACAAGCCCGTGCAGCGCGTGATGATCGCCGGGGGCGGCAAGGTGGGCCTGCGCCTGGCGCGCAGCCTGGTCGGCCAGTGCGAGGTGAAGCTGCTCGAGCGCGACAAGAAGCGCTGCGAGTACCTGGCAAGCCAGTTGCCGTCGAGCATGCTGATCCTGCAGGGCGATGGCGCCGACGAGGACCTGCTGGAGGAGGAAAACGTCGGCCAGATGGACATGTTCCTTGCGCTCACCAGCGACGACGAGGACAACATCATGTCGGCCATGCTCGCCAAGCGCCTCGGCGCCGGACGCGTGATGGCGCTCATCAACCGCCGCGCCTACGCCGACATGATGCAGGGCAGCACCATCGACATCGCCATCTCGCCTTCGCAGGCGGTCATCGGCGAGCTGCTCACCCACATCCGACGCGGCGACGTGGCGGCCGTGCACAGCCTGCGGCGCGGCGCGGCCGAGGCCTTCGAGGGCATCGCGCGCGGCGACGTGAAGACCAGCAAACTCGTGGGCCGCCGCATCGAGGAAGTGAAGTTGCCCAAGGGCGCTCGCATTGGCGCCCTCGTGCGCGGTGAGGGGCGCAATTCCGAGGTGTTGATGCCGCACCACGACCTGCTGATCGAGGACGGCGATCACCTCATCCTGTTCATTCCGCACAAGCGCCTGGTGCGCGAGGTCGAAAAGCTGTTCCAGGTGAGCGCCACCTTCTTCGGCTGAGCGTCGAGCGACCATGCAATCCCTCTGGCTGCCCGTTCTCTCGGTCTTTTCCCGCGTGCTGCTGGCGTTTTCGCCGGCCTTCCTGGTGCCCATGGCCTGGGCCTGGTTCCTCGACCAGGAGCACCACGTGCTGATCTGGGCCTTCGGCTTCGCGGCGGCCGTGCTCAGTGGCTGGCTGCTGTCGCTGGCCACTCGCCACCACCGACGCGAGCTGCTGCCGCGCGACGGATTCCTGCTGGTGAACCTGGTCTGGCTGGTGCTGCCGGCCTACGCGGCGGCGCCGCTCGTCTACGCCGTGCCCGAGCTGAGCCTGAGCAAGGCGTACTTCGAGGCCATGAGCGCGCTCACCGCCACGGGCGCCACCGCCATCTCTGGGCTGGATCTGCTGCCCGTGTCCATCAACGTCTGGCGCTGCTTCCTGCAGCTCATCGGTGGCCTGGGCATCATGCTGCTGGTGGTGGCCATCCTGCCGCTGCTGGGCCTGGGTGGCATGCAGCTGTACCGGGCCGAGACGCCGGGGCCCATGAAGGACACCAAGTTCACGCCACGCATCGCCGAGACGGCTCGCGGCCTCTGGGGCGTTTACGCGCTGTTCGCCGGCGCTTGCATGCTGGCCTACCGCTGGGCCGGCATGAGCTGGGCCGACGCCTTCATGCACATGTGCACCACCATGGGCCTGGGCGGACTCTCCCCCTACGACGGCAGCATCGGCCACTTCGATTCGGCGCGCGTCGAATGGGTGGCCACCGCCTTCATGACCATGGCGGGCATCAGCTTCCTGCGCTATTTCGTGATGATCAAGCGCCGTTCGCTGCGGCCCATCATCGGTGACCGCGAGATCCGGACCTACCTCGTGGTGCTTGTCCTGGCCATCGCCGTGGTGACCTTGCTGTTGCTGGTGAACGGCGTGTACACGGACGTGGGCACCGCACTGCGCAGCGCGGCGTTTCATGTGGTGTCCGTGGCCACCACGACGGGCTACTCGTCCGCCGACTACGCGCAGTGGCCGGTGTTTGCACCGGTGCTGCTGATCTTCCTCGGCTGCTTCGCCTCCTGCGCGGGATCGACGGGGGGCGGCATCAAGATGGTCCGCATGGTGCTGCTGATCAAGCAGGCACGGCGCGAGCTGGTGCGCATCATTCACCCGCGCGTGGTGAACCCGGTGACGCTGGCCGGCGGCGTGGTGCCGCCGCAGGTGATGAATGCGGTGCTGGGCTACATGCTCATCTATGGCGCCGCCACCGTGGGCCTGACGATGGCGCTGCTGCTGAGCGGACTGGACATCGTCACCGCGTTCTCGGCCGTGATCGCCACCGTCAACAACATCGGTCCCGGCCTTGGCTTGGTGGGGCCGTCGAGCAACTACGGCGTGTTGAACGACGGCCAGATCTGGGTGCTGAGCTTCGCGATGTTGCTGGGCCGGCTGGAGTTCCTCACGGTCCTCGTTCTCTTCACCGGCCACTTCTGGAAAAAGTGACGCTCAGTCCCGTGCGGGGATGTTGAGGCCGCGCTGCACCGCAGGCCGTGCAGCGAAGGCGTCGAGCACGCGCTGGACTTCGGGGAAGTCGCTGAAGCCGACGATCTCGCCGGCACCGTAGAAGCCCACGAGGTTGCGCACCCAGGGAAAGGTGGCGATGTCGGCGATGGTGTACTGGTCGCCCATGATCCAGCGCCGGCCCTTCAGGTGCTGGTTCAGCACGGCCAACAGGCGCTTGCTCTCGTTCACGTAGCGGTCGCGCGGGCGCTTGTCCTCGAAGTCCTTGCCGGCGAACTTGTGGAAGAAGCCGAGCTGGCCGAACATGGGGCCGATGCCGCCCATCTGGAACATCAGCCACTGCAGGGTCTCGTAGCGCTCGCTGGTGCCGGCGGGCATCAGCTGCCCCGTCTTGCTGGCCAGGTAGACCAGGATGGCGCCCGATTCCCACAGCGCGATCGGCTTGCCCTCAGGGCCGTTCGGGTCGATGACGGCGGGGATCTTGTTGTTCGGGTTGAGCGAGAGGAACTCGGGCGAGAACTGGTCGTTGGTGTCGAAGCGCACCAGGTGCGGCTCGTACGGCAGGCCGGTTTCTTCCAGTGCAATGGACACCTTCACGCCGTTGGGCGTGGGCAGCGAGTAGAGCTGCAGGCGGTCGGGGTGGCGGGCGGGCCACTTCCTGGTGATGGGAAAGCTGTCGAGGGCGCTCATGGGTTCTCCTTTTTGGTTGGCGCGCATTGTGCGGCCCGCCCCGTGTGGCCCCAGGGTTTGCAGGGACATCGATAATCCGTTCTCTCTTGCGACCACCGATGCCTACTCCCACCAGCGAGCCCTGCCCCTGCGGGCGCGGCCCCGCCTTCGGCGCCTGCTGCGGCCGCTACCTTGGCACCGGCACGCCCGCCCCCGACGCCGANNGGCCACCTGGCACGCCAGCACGCGGCCCGTCTCGCTCGATCTCGAACCCGGCGTGAAGTGGCTCGGTCTGGAGGTGCGCGCGCACCGCGAGATCGACCCGGACCACGCCGAGGTGGAGTTCGTTGCGCGTTCGCGCGTCGGCGGGCGCGCCACCCGCCTGCACGAGCGCAGCCGCTTCGTGCGCGAGGGCGGGCACTGGTATTACCTGGACGGTGACTTCATCACGAAAGACAAGGCATGAGCTTCGACGCGGTTCTGTTTGATTGCGACGGCGTACTCGTCGACAGCGAGCCCATCACCAACGGCGTGCTGCGCGAATCGCTCGTCGAGGCCGGCTGGGCGATCACGCGCGAGGAATGCGAGCGCCTGTTCATCGGCCGCGCCGTGCGCGACCTGCGCGAACGCATCGAGACCGAGACCGGCAAGCCCTTCACCGATGCCTGGCTGCAGACCTTCTACACGCGCCGCAATGCGCGTCTCATGGCCGAGCTGCGGGCCATCGAGGGCGTGCACGACGCGGTGGCGCACCTGCACGCCTTCACGGGCGGACGCATCGCCTGCGCCTCGGGCGCCGACCGGCCCAAGGTGGTGATGCAGCTCGACAAGGTCGGCCTGTCCCGCTTCTTCGGCGACGCCGTCTTCAGCGGCCACGACCTGCCGCGCTCCAAACCCGCGCCCGACGTCTACCTGGCCGCCGCCGCGCA
Organism: Hydrogenophaga sp.; assembly: GCF_011772445.1. Lineage (GTDB taxonomy): Bacteria > Pseudomonadota > Gammaproteobacteria > Burkholderiales > Burkholderiaceae_C > Hydrogenophaga. Next base: position 27,532 of record NZ_WVZN01000024.1, read on the forward strand.
CCTGGGCGTGGACCCGACGCGTTGTCTGGTCATCGAGGACACGGCACCCGGCGCCCAGGCCGGCCTGGCGGCGGGTGCCACCGTCTGGGGTTTCTGCACCCAAGGCCACGGCCGCGCTTTCGACGGCTTGCCGGTGGCGCGTGTGTTCCACCACATGCGCGAGTTGCGTCTCTGACGCCGCGCCTCAGTCGCCCCGCCAGATCCGCGAGGCGTCGACGTCCGCCAGCGTGCGGCAACCCGTCAGCGCCATGGCCATCTCCAGTTCCGCACGCAGCAGGTGCAACACGTGCGCCACGCCCGGTGCGCCGGCGGCGGCCAGGCCGTGCAGCACGGGCCGGCCCACCAGCACGGCCGAGGCGCCCAGGGCCAGGGCCTTGAATACGTCGGTGCCGCGGCGCACCCCGCCGTCCAGCAGCAGGGGCAGGCGCCCGGCGACGGCGCGCGCGATGGCGGGCAGGGCGACGATGGTGGCGGGCACGGTGTCGAGCACGCGCCCGCCGTGGTTGGAAACGATCACGCCGGCCAGGCCTTCGTCGGCCGCGCGTGCGGCGTCTTCGGGCGAGAGCACGCCTTTGAGCAGGATGGGCAGCACGGTCTGCTGGCGCAGCCAGGCGATGTCGCGCCAGGTGAGGGCGGTGTCCACCAGCGGGCTGCCGAACAGCGGCGGCGTACCGGGCGGCGCGGTATGCGGCGGCAGGCTGTGGGCGCCCTGCAGGTTCACCGCACTCAGCCCGGGCGGCAGCGCGAAGCCGGAGCGCTGCTCGCGGTTGCGCGTGCCGCTCACGGGGGCATCCACCGTCACCACCAAGGCGCGGTAGCCGGCCGCTTCCACGCGATGCACCAGTTCGCGGGTGAAGCCGCGGTCGTGCTGCACGTAGAGCTGGAACCACAGCGGCACCTTGGCCTGGCGCGCCAGCGACTCCAGCGGCAGGCCGGCCTGTGTGCTCACCACCATGCCCGCGCCCAGGGCCGATGCCGCGAGCACGGTGGCCATTTCGCCGTCGGGGTGCGCCAGCTGCTGGTAGGCCACGGGGGCCACGAAGACCGGGTGGTCGAAGGCCTGGCCCAGCAGGGTGAGCCGTGTGTGGCCGCCGGCCAGATCGGCCAGCACGCGCGGCGCCAGGCGCAGGCGCTGGAAGGCGGCCTGGTTCTCGCGCACGGTGATCTCGTCGGCCGCACCGCCCTGCAGCCAGGACCAGGCGGCCTGCGTCATGCGCTCGCGCGCCAGGGGCTCGTAGTCGCTGACGGCGGCCACCTCGGGCGGGATGCGCGTCAGGGGCGGCTTCAGGTGTTCGCCCATTGGCGCAGCAGGTTGTGGTACACGCCGGTGAGCTTGTCCAGCGAGGGGTGGCCGGGGGTGTCGCGCGCGAGCTGCTGGATGGCGGTGTCCAGTTCCAGCATCAGCGCGCGCTGGCTGTCGTCGCGCACCAGGCTCTGGATCCAGAAGAAGGACGCCAGCCGCACACCGCGCGAGACCGGCGTGACATGGTGCAGGCTGGTGCCGGGGTAGAGCACCAGGTCGCCCGCCGCCAGCTTGGCGCTGTGCTGGCCGAAGCTGTCCTGCACGGTCAGTTCGCCACCCTCGTACTCGTGCGGTTCGCTGAAAAACAGGGTGGCCGACAAGTCGCTGCGGATGCGGTGCGGCGTACCCGGCACGCTGAAGATGGCCGCGTCCACATGCGCGCCGTACTGGCCGCCGCCCTGGTAGCGGTTGAAGCGCGGCGGCAGCACCTTCAGCGGCAAGGCGGCCGACATGAAGAGGGGGTGCTGAGCCAGGGCCTGCAGGATCAGGTCGCCCACCTGCCGTGCCGCGGGCTGGTCGTCGCCGAGCTGCTGGTTGTCCTTGACCTTCGCGGCGAGGTGGCCGGCGGTGGCGCGGCCGTCGGTCCAGTCGGCCGTCTCCAGCAGTTGGCGGCACTGGCGCACCTGCTCGGGCGTCAGCACCTGGGGAATGCGCAGCATCATGGGCGTCGTGGACCTTGATCGAATGAGAACGATTCCCGATTGTGAGGCCATCGGCTCATCGCCGCCGCCACTCCCCCGGCGACTGCCCCGTCCAGGCGCGGAACGCGCGGATGAAGCTCTTCTCGTTGCGGAACCCCGCCGCCTCGGCCACCTGCTTGATCGGGCGGTCGGTGCGCAGCAGCCACTGGCTAGCGCGCTCGCGCCGCACCTCGTCCTTCAGCGCCTGCAGGCTGGCGCCTTCCTCTTTCAGTTGCCGGTGCAGCGTGCGGGCCGAGGTGTGCAGCAGGGCGGCCAGGTCGTCGGCGTTGTGCGTGTCCAGCGGCTGGCTGGCCAGCAACTGGCGCACGCGTTGCACCAGCAGGCGGTCGCGCCGGTAGGAGCGCACCGTCAGCGGCAGCGCGCGCTGCAGCAACTGGCTCATGGCCGCTTCGTCGCGGCGCAGCGGCAGCGCCAGGTAGCGCGCGTCGAAGGCGATCGCACCCTCGTCGGTGCCGAAGCGGGCCGGGGCGTCGAACAGCACCGGGTAGGCGTCGACGTGCGGCGGTGGCGCATAGGGGAAGCGCGCCTCCAGCAGCGGGATGCGCGAGTCCACGAACCAGGCCGCCAGGCCATGGATGTTGCGCAGCACCGAGACCACGCACAGCTCGGTGAGCGGGCCCGGGTCGTGGTGCAGGCGCAGCACGATCTCGGCGCGTTCGCCGCTGGTCTCCACGTTCAGCGCGACGGCCTCGGCCAGCAGCCCGTGGTGGCGGCACCAGCGCTTGAGCGCCACGCCCAGCGTGGGCGCCGACAAGGAGGCCCGCCCCAGCAGCCCGTAGCTGCCCCAGGGCAGGGCGCGCTCGAAGCAGCCCAGGGCCTCGTCGTCCAGCTCGCGCATGGCGGCGTACGACACGGCCTCCATCTGCGCGGCCGTGATGCGCGCGCGCGGATCGTTCAGGTCGGCTGGCGGAATTTGTGCCTGAGCCAGCGCGTTCGACGGGTCCATCCCGCGCGCCCGGTAGGCCAGCGCCATGGCCTTGACGAGCGCCATGGGCGTGAGGGCGGGGCCCTGCAGCAGATCGGGGTTGTCGGTGGCCACCGCAGGAGTGTGCCAGCAAGCCACCGAAGTGGCGCGATTTGCAACCGCCTTGGCGCCCGGCCCCTTGCGCCCCGGGTGTACCCTCCCCCCTCGTTCGCCCACACAAGACGAGACCGGCCATGTCCATCCTGGAGACCAAACTCAACCCCCGATCGGCCGACTTCCAGGCCAACGCCGAGGCCATGCGCGCCCAGGTGGAGGACCTGAAGGTCCAGCTCGCCAAGGCCGCGCAAGGCGGCGGCGAGGCCGCGCGCGCCAAGCACGTCAAGCGCGGCAAGCTGCTGCCGCGCGACCGCGTGCAGATGCTGCTGGACCCGGGCACGCCTTTCCTGGAACTGGCTCCCCTGGCCGCGCACGGCATGTACCACGGCGACGCGCCCTGCGCCGGCCTGATCGCCGGCATCGGCCGCGTCAGCGGGGTCGACTGCCTCATCGTCTGCAACGACGCCACGGTGAAGGGCGGCACCTACTACCCGATGACGGTGAAGAAGCACCTGCGCGCGCAGGAGATCGCCATGCAGAACCACCTGCCCTGCATCTACCTGGTGGACTCGGGCGGCGCCAACCTGCCCAACCAGGACGAGGTCTTCCCCGACCGCGAGCACTTCGGCCGCATCTTCTACAACCAGGCCAACATGAGCGCGCAGGGCATCCCGCAGATCGCGGTGGTCATGGGCTCGTGCACGGCCGGTGGCGCCTACGTGCCCGCCATGAGCGACGAGACCATCATCGTCAAGAACCAGGGCACCATCTTCCTGGGTGGCCCGCCGCTGGTGAAGGCCGCCATCGGCGAGATCGTGAGCGCCGAAGACCTGGGCGGCGGCGACGTGCACACGCGCCTCTCGGGCGTGGCCGATCACCTGGCGCAGAACGACGCGCACGCCATCGCGCTGGCGCGCCAGGCCGTGGCCACGCTCAACCACCGCAAGGAGGTGGCGCAGGCGCTGATCGAGCCGCGCGCGCCCAGGTACGCGCCGGAGGAAATCTACGGCGTCATCCCCACCGACACGCGCAAGCCGTACGACGTGCGTGAGGTCATCGCGCGCCTGGTGGACGGCTCGGCGTTCCACGAGTTCAAGGCGCGCTACGGCGCCACCCTGGTCTGCGGCTTCGCGCACATCGAGGGCATGCCCATCGGCATCGTGGCCAACAACGGCGTGCTGTTCTCGGAGAGCGCGCTGAAGGGCGCGCACTTCATCGAGCTGTGCGGCCAGCGCAAGGTGCCGCTGCTGTTCCTGCAGAACATCACCGGCTTCATGGTGGGCCGCAAGTACGAAAGCGAAGGCATCGCGCGCCACGGCGCCAAGATGGTGACGGCCGTGGCCACGGTGCAGGTGCCCAAGTTCACCGTCATCATCGGCGGCAGCTACGGCGCGGGCAACTACGGCATGTGCGGGCGCGCCTACAGCCCGCGCTTTCTCTGGATGTGGCCCAACGCGCGCATCAGCGTCATGGGCGGCGAGCAGGCCGCGAGCGTGCTGGCCACCGTCAAGCGCGACGGCATCGAGGCCAAGGGCGGATCCTGGAGCGCGGAGGAAGAGGCGAAGTTCAAGCAGCCCCTGCTCGACCAGTTCGCGCACCAGTCGCACCCGTACTTCTCCAGCGCGCGCCTGTGGGACGACGGCGTGATCGACCCGGCCGACACGCGCCGCGTGCTGGCCCTGGCCATGTCGGCCACGCTGAACGCGCCGATCGGCGAGCCGAAATTTGGTGTGTTCCGCATGTGATGTGTATGATTTCGCATTTTCATACACATCAAAGGTGGGTCGCATGCGAACGAACATCGATATCGACGATGACTTGATGGCCGCCGCCATGGAGGCGGGCGGCTTCAAGACCAAGAAGGAGGCGGTCGAAGAAGGCTTGCGGCTCGTGCGTCGCCGCAAGGTGTACGACGGCTTGCTGGCCTTGCGCGGCAAGCTCCAGTGGGACGACTCCGACGAGGGCTGGGCGCAGGCCCTTGAAGAGGGCGCCCCCACACTCACGGTGCAAGAGCCGGTGCCGTCCTATGCCGCAACTGGCAAGGCCGCCTCTGCGGGTAAGGCCCAACCGGCGAAGCCAGGCAAGGCCTCGGCCCGCGCGCGGAGCAAGCGCCCATGATCCTGGTGGATTCCAGCGTCTGGATCGACTTCTTCCGGGGCGGGCACAGCGCACCGTCACTGGTGTTGGCGCAATGCCTGGGCGATTCCAGCCGGGAGCTCGGCATGCCCGACCTCGTCCTGTTCGAGGTGATGCGGGGATTCCGGAGCGGCCCTCTGATGCGGGAGGCGCAGGCCTTGATGGGCGCCTTGCCGCAGGTGGAGATTGGCGGTGCGGACAACGCACTGCAGGCCGCCGAACACTACCGCCGCCTGCGCGCCAAGGGGCGCACCGTTCGCAGCCCCATCGACGTGCTGCTGGCGAGCTACTGCATGACGCACGGTCACGTGCTGCTGCACCGAGACGCCGACTTCGAGTCGCTCAAGGACCTGGGAGGCCTGGACACATGGCCGCACTGAGCCCCTGGCGTGGCCACTTCCTCACGTTCGCGCGCTACCACGCCTGGGCCACGCGGCGCCTGCTGGACGCGGTGGCGCCCTTGAGCGACGAGGCCTACCGCCGCGACGTCGGCCTGTTCTTCAAAAGCGTGCACGGCACGCTGAACCACCTGCTGGTGGGCGAGACCTTGCTGTGGTTCCGCCGCTTCGCGCACGGCGAATCTCCCGCGCTCAAGCTGGACATGGAGGCCGAGCCCGACCGCGCGCGGCTCGCGCAGGCGGTGCTGGATGGCGCGATGGCCTGGGAAGCGGCCATCTCGGCCTGGCCGGCCGAGCGCTTCGATGGCCGCATCCGCTACACCCGAATGACGGGCGCCGTGGTGGGCCTGCCGTTCGCGCCGACCCTGGCCCATGTGTTCAACCACGCCACGCACCACCGCGGCCAGATCACGGCGGCGCTCACCCTGCTCGGGCAGCCCGGTCCCGAGCTCGACCTCGTGTACTTCCTGCAGATGCAGGAAGCCCAGACCGGCTGAAGCCGGCGCCACCATGGAGACAAGCCCTTGGACACCACGATCTACGACACCCCCGAACACCAGACCCTGCGCGAGCAGGTGGCGCGTTTCATCGCGCGCGAGGTGGAGCCGCACGCCCAGGCCTGGGAAGAGCGCGGCATGGTGCCGCGCGAGGTGCTGCGCCGCATGGGCCAGGCCGGCCTGCTGGGCATCGCCTTCGAAGGCGAATACGGTGGCGGCGACGCGGACGCGCTGACCAACCTCGTGTTCGCCGAGGCGCTGTCGCAAAGCACCTTCGCGGGCTTCGTCATCACCGTGCTGGTGCACACCGACATGGCCGGTCCGCACCTGCACCACGCCGGCAACGCCGCGCAGAAAGCGAAGCACTTGCCCAAGGTCTGCGCAGGCGAGTCGATCTGCGCGGTGGCCATCACCGAGCCCGGCGCGGGCTCCGACGTCGCCGGCATACGCACGCGCGCCGTGCGCGACGGCGACGACTGGGTCATCAACGGCACCAAGATGTTCATCACCAACGGCGTGCACGCCGACCTCTACTTCGTCGCGGCCAAGACCGGACCGGGCAAGCGCGAGGTCTCGATGTTCATCGTCGAGAAAGGCACGCCCGGCTTCACCGTGGGCCGCGCCCTGCACAAGACGGGCTGGCTCAGCTCCGACACCGCCGAGCTGGTGTTCGACAAGGTGCGCGTGCCCGCGGCCAACCTGCTGGGCGAGGAGGGCAAAGGCTTCTACGCCGTCATGAAGAACTTCCAGACCGAGCGCATTGCCCTGGGCGCCATGGCCGTGGGCCACTGCCAGCGCGCTTTGCAGCTCACGCTGGACCACGTGCGCCAGCGCCAGGCCTTCGGCGGGCCGCTGTGGGACCAGCAAGTCATCCGCCAGCGCCTGTCCATGCTCGACGCCAAGGTGCGCGCGGCCCGGCAGTTCATGTACCACTGCGCCTGGGCCGTCACGCAAGGCAAAGACATCGTGCAGGACGTGTCCATGCTCAAGGCCCTCACCGGCGAGCTGGTGAACGAGGTGGTGCAGACCTGCCAGCAGTTCCACGGCGGCATGGGCTTCATCCGCGAGACGGCGATCGAACGCCTGTGGCGCGACGCGCGCGTGCTGGCCATCGGCGGCGGCGCGACCGAGGTGATGCTGGAAGAAGTGGCAAAGAGGTATTGAGATGAGCGACGTGATCGATGTGTCCCGCCCCTGCGCCCACGTGGCGCGCGTGTGGCTCAACCGCCCCGACGTGCGCAACGCCTTCAACGACGAGGTGATCGCCGCGCTCACGCGCACCTTCGAATCCCTGTCGCAGGACAAGGACCTGCGCGTGGTGGTGCTCGGCGCGCACGGCAAGGCCTTCTGCGCCGGCGCCGACCTGAACTGGATGAAGGCCATGGCCGGCTACTCGTGGGACGAGAACCGCGCCGACGCGCAGCGCCTGGCCGACATGCTCTGGACCCTGGACCAGTGCCCCGTGCCCGTGGTGGGCCGTGTGCAGGGCGACTGCTACGCCGGCGGCATGGGCCTGGCGGCCATCTGCGACGTGCTGGTGGCCGTGGAGGGCGCGACGTTCTGCCTGTCCGAAGCGCGCCTGGGCCTGCTGCCCGCCACCATCAGCCCCTACGTCATCCGCGCGATGGGCGCACAGGCCGCGCGCCGCTACATGGTCACGGCCGAGCGCTTCAGCGCCGCGCAGGCGCATGCGCTGGGCATGGTGCACGAACTGGCCACGCCCGACACGCTGGATGCCCAGGTCGACGAGATCGTCACCACGCTCGTGAACAACGGTCCCGCCGCCGCACGCGCCTGCAAGGCCCTGGTGCGCGACGTGGCGGGCCAGCCGCTCACCGCCGAACTGCGCGCCGACACCGCGCGCCGCATCGCCGACATCCGCGCCAGCGACGAAGGCCGCGAAGGCCTGGCCTCCTTCCTGAACAAGCGCGCGCCCAACTGGTTGTGAGATGAAGCACCCCCCGCGCCGCTTCGCGGCTCCCCCCTCTCTCGCCTGCGGCGGGAGTGGGGCGCACCCAGAGGCCTGGCAAAGCCAGTTCCTCGGGAGCCCTGGAGGCAACGCGACATGAATCACGCGCTGCAGTCCCTGGGCACCCCCGAGCTGCTGGCGCTGGCCGCCGCGCTGGGCTGGGCCAGTGGCCTGCGCCTGTACCTGGTGGTCTTCCTCACCGGCCTGGCGGGCTGGCTCGGATGGCTGCCGCTGCCCCCGGGCCTGCAGGTGCTGCAGCACCCCGCGCTGCTGGGCGCCAGCGGCTTCATGCTCTTCATCGAGTTCTTCGCCGACAAGATCCCCTGGGTCGATTCCGTGTGGGACCTGGTCAACAGCGTGATCCGCGTGCCCGCGGGTGCCGCGCTGGCGGCCGGCGCGCTCGGCGCCGACAGCGCCACCATGGCGCTGACCGCCGCGCTGCTGGGCGGCACCCTGGCCGCCACCAGCCAGGCCGCCAAGACCAGCACGCGCGCGGCGGCCAATGCCTCGCCCGAGCCCTTTTCCAACCTGGGCCTGAGCCTGCTCGAGGACGGCCTGGTCGTTGGCGCCCTGTGGCTGGCCACGCAGCATCCCCTGGTGTTCGCCGTCTTGCTGGTGATGGCCGTGCTGGCCATGTGGGCCCTCACCTGGCTGCTGTTCAAGTTCTTCCGCGCGGCCTGGCGCCGCGCATTCCCCGCGCTCCCGAAGGAAAGCTGAGATGTTCAACAAGATCCTCATCGCCAACCGCGGCGAAATCGCCTGCCGCGTCGCCGCCACCGCGCGCCGCCTGGGTGTCAGAACCGTCGCCGTGTATTCCGACGCCGACGCGCGCGCCAAACACGTCGCGGCCTGCGACGAAGCCGTGCACATCGGCGGTTCCGCGCCCAAGGAGAGCTACCTGCAGTGGGAGCGCATCATCGCGGCCGCCCAGGCCACCGGTGCGCAGGCCATCCACCCCGGCTACGGCTTCCTCAGCGAGAACGAGGCCTTCGCCGACGCCTGCGCGAAGGCCGGCCTGGTGTTCATCGGCCCGCCCTCGTCGGCCATCGAGGCCATGGGCCTCAAGGCCGAATCCAAGCGCCTGATGGAAAAGGCCGGCGTGCCGCTGGTGCCCGGCTACCACGGCACCGACCAGGACCCGGCCCTGCTGCAGCGCGAGGCCGACCGCATCGGCTACCCCGCGCTCATCAAGGCCAGCGCGGGCGGCGGCGGCAAGGGCATGCGCGTGGTCGAGAAGAGCGAGGACTTCGCCGCCGCGCTGGCGAGCTGCCAGCGCGAGGCGCGCAACAGCTTCGGCAGCGACGCGGTGCTGATCGAGAAGTACGTGCAGCGCCCGCGCCACATCGAGATCCAGGTGTTCGGCGACACGCACGGCAACTGCGTCCACCTGTTCGAGCGCGACTGCTCGGTGCAGCGGCGCCACCAGAAGGTGCTGGAGGAAGCGCCCGCGCCCGGCATGACGCCCGAACTGCGCCAGCGCATGGGCGAGGCGGCGGTGGCGGCGGCCAAGGCCGTGAACTACGTGGGCGCCGGCACGGTGGAATTCATCGTCGAGCAGCCCGAAGGCTACGACCACCCCGAGGCCATGCGCTTCTATTTCATGGAGATGAACACGCGCCTGCAGGTGGAGCACCCGGTGACGGAAGCCATCACCGGCCTGGATCTGGTGGAGTGGCAGTTGCGCGTGGCCGGCGGCGAGCCGCTTCCGTTGCAGCAGCACGAGCTGCGCATGAACGGCCACGCCATCGAGGCACGCATCTGCGCCGAGAACCCGGACAACCAGTTCCTACCCGCCACCGGCACGCTGCGTGTCTACCGCAAGCCGGCGCACGCGGCCTTCGAACGCGGCGTGGTGCGCGTCGACGACGGCGTGCGCGAGGGCGATGCCATCAGCCCCTTCTACGACTCCATGATCGCCAAGCTCATCGTGCACGGCGACACCCGCGAGCAGGCGCTGGCGCGCCTGGATGCCGCGCTGGCCGAGACGCGCATCGTGGGCCTGGCCACCAACGTGCAGTTTCTGCGGCACGTGGTGGGCAGCGAGTCCTTCGCCAAGGCGCGGCTCGACACGGCCTTGATTCAACGCGAGTCGGCCGTGCTGTTCCAGCAGGACCGCGTGGGCACGCCCACGGCCGTGGCCGCTGCCGTGGCACAGACCCTGCTCGGCGAGCGCGCGCTCGAAGGCGCCGACCCCTTCTCCCGTCGCGATGGCTTCCGCTCGCACGGCCTCACCACGCGCCGCTTCGATTTCGAGCTGGCCGGTGCCACCTTGCAGGCCACGCTCACCTATGGCCGCGACGGTGCGCTCACGCTTGCGCTGGGTGACGTGCAGGGCCCGCTGCTGATCGAGCCCCTGGACGACGGACGCTTCGACCTGCAGTTCGCCGGCCGCCGCGACACCGTGCAGACCTGGACCACCGGCGAGACCGTGCACGTGTTCACCGCGCGCGGCGCCACCAGCCTGGTCGAGATCGACCTGCTGGCCCATGCGGGCGAAGGCGAGGGCGAGGGCGGGCGCCTCACCGCGCCCATGCCGGGCAAGGTGGTGTCCTTCGCCGTGAAGGCCGGCGACGCGGTGAAGAAGGGCCAGGCGCTGGCGGTGATGGAGGCCATGAAGATGGAGCACACCATCGCCGCGCCGGCCGACGGCACCGTGGCCGAGCTGCTGTACGCCCCCGGTGACCAGGTGGCGGAGGGCGCGGAACTGCTGAAGCTGGCCGGCGCGTGACAGGGCCGCGCCCCGCGCCCGCGTAAGCTCGCCGCCATGCACATCACCGTCTGCGTCAGCCAACAGAAACCCGAACCCTGGCAGCAGGGCCTTCAGGCCGCCTTCCCCGACGCCACCGTCAGCGTGTGGCAGCCCGGCACACCCGCCGCCGACTACGCCGTGGTCTGGGCGCCGCCTCAGGCCTTCTTCGACGAACAGCCCGGCCTGAAGGCCGCGTTCAACACCGGTGCTGGCGTGGACGCGCTGCTCAAGCTGCGCGTCGCGCCGGGCACGCGCATCGTGCGGCTGGACGACGCCGGCATGTCGGTGCAGATGGCCGAGTTCGCCTGCCACGCGGTGATCCGCCATTTCCGCGAGCTCGACGGCTACGAGGCCGACGTGCGCGAGGGGCGCTGGAGCTACCGCAAGCCGCGCGCCCGCGCCGACTACCCGGTGGGCGTGATGGGCCTGGGCGTGCTCGGCGAGCGCGTGGCGCGCGCGCTCACGGTGTTCGACTTTCCGGTGCACGGCTGGAGCCGCACGCCCAAGGCCATCCCGGGTGTCACCGGCCACGCGGGCGACGCGCAGTTCGACACCTTCCTGTCGAGCTGCCGTGTGCTCATCAACCTGCTGCCGCTCACACCCGAGACCGAGAACATCCTCAACCGCCGCACCCTGGGTCTGCTGCGGCCCGGCGGCTACCTGATCAACCTCGCGCGCGGCGCGCACCTGGTGGACGATGACCTGCTGGACTTGCTGGACAACGGCCACCTGGCCGGCGCCACGCTCGACGTTTTCCGCACCGAACCCCTGCCCGCCGGGCATGGTTTCTGGAAGCACCCGAAAATCACGGTCACGCCGCACACCTCGGCCCGCACCCTGCGCGAGGAGAGCATCGAGCAGATCGCCCGCAAGATTGCCGCGCTGGGTCGCGGTGAATCCGTCGCTGGCGAAGTGGACCGCCAGCGCGGCTATTGAAAAGGACATCGCCATGAACACGCTCCCCAATCGCGTCAAGCTCGTCGACGTCGGCCCGCGCGACGGCCTGCAGAACGAGAAGCAGCCCGTGCCCGCCGCGGTCAAGATCGAACTCGTGCACCGCCTGCAGGCCGCCGGCCTGAGGGAGATCGAAGTCACCAGCTACGTGAGCCCCAAGTGGGTGCCGCAGATGGCCGACAACCATGAGGTGATGCAGGGCGTGCGGCGCCAGAGCGGCGTGCGCTACTCGGTGCTCACGCCCAACATGAAGGGCTTCGAGGCGTCCCTGGCCGACCGGCCCGACGAGATCGTGGTCTTCGGCGCCGCCAGCGAGGCCTTCAGCCAGAAGAACATCAACTGCAGCATCGCCGAAAGCATCGAGCGCTTCGCGCCGGTGGTCGAGGCGGCCAAGGCCAAGGGCATCGCCGTGCGCGGCGCCATGAGCTGCACCGTGGGTTGCCCTTACGAGGGCGAGGTCCCGCCCTCGCGCGTGGAGTACCTGGCGGGCCTGATGAAGGGCATCGGCGTGGAGCACGTGGGCGTGGCCGACACCATCGGCGTGGGCACGCCGAAGAAGGTGCAGGCCGCCTTCGACGCCACGCTCAAGCACTACGACATCGATTCCGTCTCGGGCCACTTCCACGACACCTACGGCCAGGCCGTGGGCAACACCCTGGCCGCGCTGGAGATGGGCGTGTGGCAGTTCGACGCCTCGGTCGCCGGCCTGGGCGGCTGCCCCTACGCCAAGGGCGCCACCGGCAACGTCGCCACCGAGGACGTGGTCTACATGCTGCACGGCATGGGCATCGACACCGGCATCGACCTCGACGCGCTGATCGACGCCGGCGCCTACATCAGCGAACAGTTGGGCCGGCCCACCAACTCGCGCGTGGCGCGCGCGGTGCTGGCCAAGCGCAAGGCTTGAGCCAGGCGCGGGGCCGACCTAGAATCCTTACCAATCGACAAGAAGTAAGGAGTAGAGATGTACAACGCCACCCTCACCTCCAAGGGCCAGACCACCATACCCAAGGAAGTGCGCGAAGGCCTGGGTCTCCAACCGCACGACCAGCTCAACTTCACGCTGATGGACGACGGCACGGTGATCATGCGGGCCAAGCGCCGCGGCCTGAAGGATCTTGCGGGCATCGCCGGGTACAAGGGCAAGCCCATCCCGGCCGAGCAACTCAAGGCGCCGCGCCGTGGCTGAGGTGGCCGATGGCCCGGTCGGGCTCGACACCCATGTCATCGCGCGCCTGGTGTTGGCCGACGACGCGGAGCAGACCCGGCGTGCGCAGCGGATGCTGGTCAAGGCCGCGACGCGCGGGCAGCTCGTGATGATCGCGCTGGGTGTTCTGCTCGAACTCGAATGGGTGCTGCGCAGCCGCGCGGGCCTGGACAAGGCCGCCGTGTTGCGCGTGTTCAAGGGCTTGCTCGAAACGCGCGACCTGCGCATCGAGCACGAGGCCAGCGTCGAGCGGGCCGTGTACGCCTGGGAACAGGGTTCGGCCGATTTCGCCGATTGCCTGCACCTTGCCCGATACCGCGACATGGGTTGCGACACCATGCTCACCTTTGACCGCACCGCTGCCCGCCTGAGCGGCGCCACCGCCTTATGACCCCCGTGTCCGAACTGCAGACCTCTCCCGCCATCCGCCGCGTGGCCGACTGCCTGGCCGCGCTGGGCCACGCGCACGCACCCGTCATGCTCGACGACGCCGCGCGCACCGCGCAGCAGGCGGCCGACGCGCTGGGCGTGGCCCTGGGCCAGATCGCCAAGAGCATCATCTTCCGCCGCAAGGGCGACGAGCGCGCGGTACTGGTCATCACCTCGGGTGACCGGCGCGTGGACGAGAAGCGCGTGCAGGCCCTGGTCTGCGGCGAAGGCCACAAGCTTGGCCGCGCCGACGCGGACTTCGTGAAGGCCCAGACCGGCTTCTCCATCGGCGGCGTATCGCCGCTGGCGCACGCGAACGAGCCCGTCACGCTGATCGACCGCGAGCTGTTCCGCTTCGACGTGGTCTGGGCCGCGGCCGGGCACCCGCACGCGGTGTTCCCACTCACCCCACAGGAGCTGGAGCGTTACACCGGTGCACCGGTGGCCGACGTGGTTCAGGCCCTGGCCGAATGACATGAACGCCCCCGAACGCCCCAACCTCAAGCGCGCCCGCATGCGCCAGCCCGCCGTGGCCGTGCCCTCGCCCTGCCTGAGCGTGTGCCGGCTCGACGAGCGCCGCAACGTGTGCGTGGGTTGCCTGCGCACCTTGAGCGAGATCGGCGCCTGGAGCCGCATGAGCGACGAGGACAAGCTGGCCGTGTGGGCGCAGCTCGAAACGCGGGAGTTGATCGTCGAATGAAAGACGTGCAGTTCTTCTACGACCCCATCTCGCCCTACGCGCACCTGGCCTTCGCGGCCTTGCCGCAGGCGCTCATGGGCCACAGCGTGCACCTGCACCACCGCCCGGTGCTGTTCGCTGGCCTGCTCAAGGCGCACGGCCAACTGGGCCCGGCCGAGATCCCGGCCAAGCGCGACTGGACTTACCGCCAGATCCAGTGGCTGGCGCACACGCACGGCATCCGGCTCGAGCTGCCCGCCTCCCACCCCTTCAACCCGCTGCCCCTGCTGCGCCTGGGCCTGGCCACCGCCACCGACGAAGCGCCCGGCGAGACCAACCGCTACGTCACCGAGCTGCTGTTCCAGCACGTGTGGCACGGCGGCGCCGACGCGGCCGACCCTGCGCGCCTGGCCGAGCTGCAGGCCCGTTTGCAGGACCACATGGCCCAGCGCGGCCGTCCCTGGCTTGAACCCGACAGCGACACCGTGAAGCAGCGCCTGCGCGCCAACACCGACGAGGCCCTGGCCCTGGGCCTGTTCGGGGTGCCCGCGCTGGTGGTGGACGGGCGCATCTTCTGGGGCTTCGACGCCCTGCCCATGCTCAAGGCCTGGCTCGATGGCGACGCCTGGTTCGACAGCGGCGCCTGGGAGGCCCCTGCACGCACCGCGGTGGGCGCGCAGCGGCGCTGACGCTCAGGGCTGCACCATCAGGTGCCGCGCGAGCGCGTGGTACGCCGGCAGCGAGGTCGGGTCGTTCGCCGCGTTGCCCGCCGTGGGGTGCGAAGCCAGTCGAGCGATCACCATCTCCGCCTTCGGGTCGATGTACAGCGCCTGCCCGTGCACGCCACGGGCCATGTAGGCGCCGTGTTCGTTGTGCGTCACCCACCACATGTTGCGGTAGCTCCAGCCCTTGAGCAGGGTGTAGCCGGCCTTCTCGAAATCCGCCTGGGAGCCGCCGCGCCGGATGTCGGCCACCGCCGCGCGCGGGATGATCTGTTGGCCGCCGAGCCGGCCTTCGTTGCGCAGCAGCTCGCCCACGCGCGCGAGATCGCGCAGGCCGGCGTTGAGCCCACCACCTGCGAAGGGCGAGCCGATCGAATCGACGGTGAAGTAGGCGTCCTGTTCGGCCCCGATGCGCCGCCACAGGCGCCGCGACAGCAGCTCGGCGACCGACTGGCCGCTGACCCGCGCGATCACCCAGCCCAAGGCGTCGCTGTTGGCGGTCTTGTAGCCGAAGGCCTCCCCGTGGCGGCCCTGTGGACGTACCGTGCGCAGGTACTCGAAGTAGCTGCGCGGCCCCTGGTAGTCGGGGGGCTTGGGCAAGGGATTGCCAGCCCGCGCGTGTTGCCACACGTCGGCGTTGGGGTCGGCGTAGTCCTCGCTGAAGCGGATGCCGGTGGTCATGTCCAGCAGTTGCCGCACGGAGGCGTCGCCGAAGGCTGACGACGCGAGTTCGGGCACGTAGTGGTCCACGCGCTGGTCCGGGTCGAGCGTGCCCTCAGCCACCAGGACCGCGCCCAGCAGGCCGGTGAACGACTTGGTGACCGACATCAGGCCGTGCTGGCCGTCTTCGGTCAGCGAGCCGGCGTAGCGCTCGTAGACGATGCGGCCGCGGTGCAGCACCACGATGCCGTCGGTGTAGTTGAGCGCCAGAGACTGCGCCCAGGTGATGGGCTCGCCGCCACCCAGGGGCGTGAAACGCAGGCCGTCGATGTCCTGGCGTTCGGCGCGCGGCAGCGCACGCGGCGCGCCCAGGCCGCGCGACACCTGCACGGTGGGCATCAGTTCGCGGAAATGCGACACGCTCCAGCGCCAGGCCGGGAAGTCGGCGTAGCTGCCGTCGGCGAAGCGGATGGTGCGCTCGGCCGGCGGTGGGTCGCCTTTCATCCAGCCCAGCCGGGCCGGGTCGCTGGCCTCGGCATCGGGGGGCGCGGCGGGCGCGGGCAGGGCCGTCAGCAGGGCCAGGGACAGCAACAGTGATCGCATGGTTGTTCCTCCCGGATGGGGCAGTAGACGGCGGTGGTCCGCGAGCGTCAAGCGGCCCGCTCAGTCGCCAAAAGTTTCGTCCAGCGTCAGCACGCGCCCGGTCTGCGCAGCCTCGTAGCCCTTGAGCGCAGCCACGCGCGCGCGAAACGCCGGTGAACGCAGCACCGCAAGCACGGGGCGCAGCTGCGGGCGTTGCAGCGCGTCGGCCGGCACCGCGAAGAAATAGCGCTCGCGCAGCAGCGGAATGAAGTGCAGGCCGAAGCGGTGCGCCGCCGTCTGCACGCCGATGCCCGCGTCCGCCATGCCGCTGGCCACGTAGGCCGCCACGGCCGCGTGTGTGAACTCGGTGTTGTCGTAGCCCAGCAGCGCACGCGGTGCGATGCCCTGGCGCTGCAACAGCAACTCGATCAGCACGCGCGTGCCCGAGCCTTCGGGCCGGTTGACGAAGCGCAGGCCAGGTCGCGCCAGGTCTTGCAGCCCCTGCAGGCCCAGCGGGTTGCCGGGCGCCACGAACAGACCCTGGGTGCGCACGGCCAGATGCACCAGGCGGTGTTGCTCGGGCCGCAGCCAGGCCAGGTAGCGCCGGGCGGCGGCGGCCTCGAACTCGCCCAGGGGCACGTGAAACCCGGCCAGGTCGCACTCGCCGTGCGCCAGCGCCGACACCGCCTCCAGGCTGGAGCGGTAGCGCAGCTCCACCGGCACCTGGCGCGCCCCGAGCTGCTCGCGCAGCGCGGCCACCGCGAAACCGTGGCTGGCGTGCAGACGCGCCATGGGCGGCGTGGGCGCCACGGCGGGCGTGCGGCGCTGCGCGCGGCCCAGCTCGCCCTCCAGCTCCGAGGCCAGCGACTCCAGCAGCGGCTGCAGCCGCGCGGCGACGCGGGCGTCGGCCCAGACCAGCTTCTCACCCAGCGCGGTGAGCGCCGAGCCGCGCCCGCGCCCGCGCAGCAGCAGCGGCTCGCCGAACAGGTCCTCGGCCTGGCGCAGCAGGCCCCAGGCGTGGCGGTACGACAGCCCGGCCTCGCGCCCGGCCTGCGCGATGCTGCCGGTGGCCTGCACGGTGGCCAGCAGGTCGAGCAGGGCGGTGGCGTCCAGCGGGTCGGCGTCCGCGCGGCCCACGCGCCAGTGCGGCTGAAGGCTCACGCGCAGCGGGTCGGGGTTGGTGCGGCTGGCCATGTGGGGTCATATGTGAAACGGTGAACATATTAAGTGCTGTTCATGGTGCTAGCCTGCTGGCTCCCATGAACCGGCCCGCAGAGGCGCGATGAACACCACCCACGACACCCCCCGGGTCATCCCCATTCGCCCACTGGACCGGCAGGCCCGCGGGGCGGCGCGCCGCACGCCCAAGGGCCGCCAGGTCGCGCCCGCCGCGCGCGAGCGCGTGGCCGCGTTGTGCGCCGAGCTGGCGCCGCGCGCCGACCTGCTGATCGAGCACCTGCACCGCCTCAACGACGGCGAGGGCGCGCTGCGCCGGGGCCACCTGGCCGCGCTGGCCGAGCGCCTGCGGCTGAGCCAGGTCGAGGTCTATGAGGTCGCGAGCTTCTACCACCACTTCAAGGTGGTCGATGACGAGGCCGCCGTGGCCACCACCACCGTGCGCGTGTGCACCAGCCTGGCCTGCGCGATGGCCGGCGGCGAAGCGCTGTTCGCCCGCACGCGCGAGGCACTTGCCGGCCGCGCCGACGTGGCAGTGGAAGAAGCGCCCTGCATCGGCCAGTGCCATCAGGCGCCCGCGGCCTGCGCGGGGCAACGCCAGTTGCCCCGGGCCACGGCCGAGTCGATTGCCGACCACGTGGCGCGCCACGAGACCGGCCCCCGCCAGTTGCCGCCGCCGCTGCCCACCGACCTGGCGCAACTGCAGCGCCTGCTGGCGGGTGACACCACAGCCGACGCTGTCATCGCCGAACTGAAGGCCGCCCACCTGCGCGGCCTGGGCGGTGCGGGCTTTCCCGCCTGGCGCAAATGGGACATCGTGCGCGCGCAACCCGGTCCGCGCCACGGCGTGGTCAACATCGACGAAGGCGAGGTCGGCACGTTCAAGGACTGGCAGGTGTTGAGCGAGGGCGCGCCCCAGGTGCTCGAAGGCGTGCTGATCGCGGCCGAGGTGGTGGGCCTGGACCAGGTGTGGCTCTATCTGCGCGACGAATACCACGACCTGCGGCCGATGCTGCGGCGCGAGATCGACGCGCTGGCACCGCGCCTGCAGGCGCTGAAGACGCGCTTCCCGAACTACCAGCCGCCGCGCATCGAGCTGCGGCGCGGCGCGGGCGCCTACATCTGCGGCGAGGAGTCCGCGCTCATCGAATCCATCGAAGGCAAGCGCGGCCTGCCGCGTTTGAAGCCACCCATCGTCGCCCTCCACGGCGTGTTCGGCCGGCCCACGCTGGCGCACAACCTGGAGACGCTGTGGTGGGTGCCCGCGCTGCTGGCGCACGGCGGGGCGGCCTGGGCCGCCCTGGGCCGGCGCGGGCGCCACGGGCTGCGGCGCTTCTCGGTGTCGGGCCGGGTGAACAAGCCCGGCGTGCACCTGGCCCCCGCGGGCATCACGCTGCGCGAGCTGATCGACGAACACTGCGGCGGCATGGCCAAGGGCCACACGCTGCACGCCTACCTGCCGGGCGGCGCGTCCGGCGGCATCCTGCCGGCCGCGCTGGCCGACGTGCCGCTGGACTTCGACACGCTCGCCGAACACGGGGCTTTCGTGGGTTCCATGGCCGTGGTGGTGATGAGCCAGCACGACAGCACGCGCGACGCCGCGCTCAATCTCATGCGCTTCTTCGAACACGAGTCCTGCGGCCAGTGCACACCCTGCCGCGCCGGCACGGGCCAACTGGTGCGCCTGATGCAGGCGCCGCGCTGGGACGCCGAGCGCATGGACGAACTCTCGGCCGTGATGCGCGAGGCCAGCATCTGCGGCCTGGGCCAGGCCGCGCCCAACCCGGTGGACAGCGTGCGGCGCTTCTTCGCCAAGGAGGTGGGCCTGTGAACACGAACGACCTGCCGCGCGAAGCGGCGCCCGTGCCCTTCACGCTCGACGGCCGCGCGGTGGAAGCCGCGCCCGGCGAGACCCTGCTGCAGGCGGCCGAGCGCGCGGGCGTGGTGCTGCCGCGCCTGTGCGCCAGCGAGGGCCTGCGCCCGGCGGGCAACTGCCGCGCCTGCGTGGTCGAGATCGAGGGCGAGCGCGTGCTCGCACCGTCTTGCTGCCGCGCGCCGACGGCGGGTATGGTGGTCCGCAGCGACACACCGCGCGCCGCGAACGCGCGCCGCACGGTGCTCGAGCTCTTGTTGGCCGACGCGCCCACGACGAACGCGCTCAAGCACGACAGCGAACTCGGGCACTGGGCGCGCGCGAGCGGCGCGCGAGAGCGCCGCTTTGCCCTGCGCCAGGTGGTCGGCGACGACCACTCCCACCCCGCCATGACCGTCAACCGCGATGCCTGCATCCAGTGCACGCGCTGCATCCGCGCCTGCCGCGAGACGCAGGGCAACGACGTGCTGGGCCTGGCCTTTCGCGGCGGTCACGCGCAGATCGTGTTCGACCAGAACGACCCGATAGGGGCGAGCACCTGCGTGGCCTGCGGCGAGTGCGTGCAGGCCTGCCCCACGGGCGCCATCGCGCCGGCCAACGGCGCCTTCGCCAAACCCTCGCTCAAACAGGTCGATTCGGTCTGCCCCTTCTGCGGCGTGGGCTGCCAGTTGCGCTACCACGTCGACGAGAACGACCGCATCGCGCACGTCGAGGGCATAGCCGGCCCGGCCAACGAAGGCCGGCTGTGCGTCAAGGGCCGCTTCGGCTTCGACTACGCGCACAGCCCCGAGCGCCTCACGCGTCCGCTGATCCGGCGCGCCGACGCCCCCAAGGACCCGATGGCCATCGAACGGCGCAGTTGGAGGGAGCTGTTCCGCGAGGCCAGCTGGGATGAGGCGCTTGACGCCGCCGCCGCCGGTTTTCGCGCCGCGCTCACGGCCAGCGCTGCGCGCGGGCGCGCCAGCCCGGTCGCTGGCTTCGGCTCGGCCAAGGGCACCAACGAAGAGGCCTACCTGTTCCAGAAGCTCGTGCGCACCGGCTTCGGCACGAACAACGTGGACCACTGCACCCGCCTGTGCCACGCCTCCAGCGTGGCCGCGCTCATGGAAGGCCTGGGCTCGGCCGTGGTGAGCAACCCGCTGCGCGACGTGGCGCACGCCGATCTGGTGCTGTTGATCGGCGCCAACCCCGCGCAGAACCACCCGGTGGGCGCCACCTGGATCAAGAACGCGATCCGCGGCGGCACGCGCCTGGTGCTGGCCGATCCGCGCCGCACGGAGCTCGCGCGCCACGCCTGGCGCTACCTGGGCTTTGCGCCCGGCAGCGACGTGGCCCTGCTCAACGCCATGCTGCACGTGATCGTGGACGAAGGCCTGGGTGATCCCGCCTATGTCGCCGCGCACACGCGCGACTTCGACGCCATCAAGGCCCACGTCGCGGCCTTCACGCCCGAGGCCATGGCGCCCGTCTGCGGCATCGAGCCCGAGGCCATCCGCGAGGTCGCGCGCGCCTTCGCCACCGCCAAGAGCGCCATGATCCTCTGGGGCATGGGCGTGAGCCAGCACGCGCACGGCACGGAGAACGCGCGCGCGCTGATCGCGCTGTCGCTCATCACGGGGCAGATCGGCCGACCCGGCACCGGCCTGCACCCCCTGCGCGGCCAGAACAACGTGCAGGGCGCCAGCGACGCCGGCCTCATCCCCATGGTGCTGCCCGACTACGCCCGCGTGGGCGACGCGGCCGCGCGCGAACGCGCCGAGGCCTTGTGGCACCTGGCGCCCGGCACCCTGGGCGCCGAGCCCGGCCTCACCGTGGTTGAGATCATCGACGCGGCGTACCGCGGCGACATCACGGCCATGCTGGTGCAGGGCGAGAACCCGGCCATGAGCGACCCCGACGCCGCGCACGCGCGCGAGGCGCTCGCGGGCCTGAAGCACCTGGTGGTGCAGGACATCTTCCTCACCGAGACCGCTGCGCTCGCCGACGTGGTGCTGCCCGCCACCGCCTGGCCCGAGAAGACCGGCAGCGTCACCAACACCGACCGTTGCGTGCAGCTCGGCCGCAAGGCCGTGGGCTCGCCCGGCGAGGCGCGCGCCGACGCCTGGATCACCGAACAACTGGCCGTGCGACTCGGCCTGGGCTGGGGCTACGGGATCGCGGCCGATGGCTCGGGCACGGGCGACGGGGCGCAAGGCATCGGTGCCGTGTACGAGGAGATGCGTGCCCTCATGCCCAGCATCACCGGCCTGCCCTGGCCGCGCCTGTGGCGCGAGGGCGCCGTGACCTACCCGGTGCGCGACGAGCAGGACCCCGGCCAGCCGGTCGTCTTCACCGATGGCTTTCCCATGCCCGAGGGCCGCGCGCGCCTGGTGCCCGCCGCCCTGGTGCCGCCGGCCGAAGAGCCCGACGCCCAGTACCCGCTGGTGCTCATCACCGGGCGGCAACTGGAGCACTGGCACACCGGCAGCATGACGCGGCGCAGCGTGGTGCTTGACGCGATCGAGCCCGGTCCCGTGGTGAGCCTGCACCCGGCCACGGCCGAGCGCCTGGGCCTGCGCGCGGGCGCGCTCGCACAGGTGAGTTCACGGCGTGGCGCCATTTCGCTGCCGGTGCGCATCGACGACGGCATGCCGCCCGATGCCGCGTTCATTCCCTTCGCCTACGCGGAGGCGGCGGCCAACCTGCTCACCAACCCGGCGCTGGACCCGCTGGGCAAGATCGCCGAACTCAAGTACTGTGCGGTCGACGTGCGGCCCGCGGCCGCGGAGGTGGCATCCGCTTGAGCTGCCTCAAGCCGCGGGTCGTGACCCTGGTCCACCATGGGCCATCGTTCACGCGCCAAAGGAGGCCACCATGTTCAAGAAGATCCTCGTTCCCACCGACGGCTCCGACGTCGGCAAGGAGGCCGCCGCCACCGCGGCCCAGATGGCCAGGGAGTCGGGCGGCCAGGTCGTTGGCGTGTATGTCATCGACCCCTTCCCCTACATCGGCATTGGCGATGCCTCCGCCGTGGGCCTGCAGGCCTACCTGAGCGATGCCAAGCGCGTGGCGGGCGAAGCGCTGGAGAGCGTGGGCAGCGCCTGCCGCGCGCAGAACGTGCCCTTCGCGGGCGACACCATCGAGCGCAACCTGGTGTGGGAGGGCATCCTGGAAACCGCCAAGGCCGAGGGCTGCGACCTGATCGTGATGGGCTCGCATGGCCGCCAAGGCGTCAAGGCGCTCATCCTGGGCAGCGTGGCGCAGAAGGTGCTGACGCACGCGCACATACCGGTCCTGATCGTCAAGGGCTGAGGCCGAGTTCTGACGGCGGACTGATCCAGGCATTGACTTAGGAACTCGGGCCTCGGCCCGACGACTTAGCCCTCCGAACCCCTTGGCCGGGTTCGAAGGGCGGCGAGGCCTGCGGGCAAGGGCAACAGGCCCGGCTGGCGATTGAAGGCGTGCGCTCTTCCCCTCTCAATCAGGAAGACCGCATGCACGACCCCACGATGGACGAGCGCCTGAGCCGGCTGCTCGATGCGCTGGCCGATCTGATGCCCGCCGAACAGCGCATCGACCCGCCCAGCGAGCCGGGACCTTTCGAACTCCGGTTCGATGTCGATTCGCACAGGATCCGCCTGGTCTGCCGGCTTGAGGCCGAGCCGCCCCGCATCACCGTGGCCTGCCCCCTGGGGCCCGTGCCCGATCACGACCGCGGCACGGTGCTGCGCCAGCTCCTGCGCTTGAACCTGGCGACGGCCTGGACCGGAACCCGCATGGGGTGTGATCCGGTCACGAAGGATCTGTACGCGCTGCACGCCATCGCCCTGGATGAAGCCACGCCCGCCCGCCTGCACAACTCGGTGCACGCGCTGATCCACTGGGCCGGGCAATGGAACGAGGACCCCAGCCTGGCGCGCCTGGCGCCCCGGGGCGAGGCTGTGAAATCGTCCGACCCGAGCCGACGGGCCTGACGGGGGCGCCGTGGCCTACCTTCCCTTCGACAACAGCGAGGGCATCGCTTCGCGTCGCCAGCTGCTGCAGTGGCTGGAAGACGCCGGCATCGCCTGGGTGCCGATCGACGTGGTCCTGAGCATCGATCACCCGTCGGCACTGATCGCCGAGTGCACGGTGGAAGGCACCGCCGTGCTGCTGCTGCACGACCTGGACGAGCGGGCCACCGAGGTGCGCGTCACGGCGGTGCTGGGTGCGCTGGCGCCGGAGGACGGCGACGCCCTGCTGCTGCAACTGCTGCAGACCAATTTCGTGACGGCCCTGCGCGGCCATGACCCGGTGCTCGGCCTGCGCGACACGGACGACGCGGTCTGTGTCACGCAGGCGTTCGCCCTGCATGAAGCGGCGCGCGACGCCTTCCTCATGGGGCTCTTCCACCTGGCGAGTCTGTCGTCGCGCTGGTGCGACGGGCGCTACCTCGGCGGCGATTGACACCGCTGCCGTCGACTTCACCCCACCCCACGTCCTCAAGGAACTGCCCATGGCCGTACGCCAATCGCAAGAGCCGAAAAAGTCACCGTCGTCCCTTCGCGTGCACGGAGCCGAGCGGCCACCGCCGGTCGATGCCCGGAGCGGATCACCCGAGGCCGGCGAAGACACCGCGGATGTCGACGCGGTCATCCTGGACGCGGCCCGGGCGCTGTCCGCCGCGTGCGATTTCGACGTGCAGCGCGCCTTCCAGGCGCTGCAACTGGGCGACTTCGATCCCGCGGACGCACAGGGGGTGGCACAGAAGCTGTTCCCCGACCTGGACGGCCCGGCACGGCGGGTGGCGGCCGAGCGCCTGTGGCGGCATGTGCAGGAGCATGCGCACGAGAGCGACCACCCGCTGTTCCACCAGGCCCTCGCCCACTTCCTGTCGCCCGTTCGGGCGGAGCGCGAACAGGGCGATGGCGGTGAGCCGCCAGGTACGCACGCCCCGGTGCACGAACCGGCTGTTTCGCCGGAAACGGCCTTGCAGTCGTGCATCCGTCAACTGGCCTCGGGCAAGTACAGGGACACCCACGCGATGGTGAGTCAGGCCTTTTCGGGCATCACCGGTCGCGACCTGCACGAACAACTGCTGGCGCTGGAACTGCATGTCCAGGGCGCGGAGGCACTCGATGAGATCGAGAAGGTGGCCGTGTTGAACGTGATCAGGCGGCTTCGCGACGCGGACCCGTCGAGTGGGCGGCGCAAGATCCAGTTGCCTGCCCTCTCGATCCGGGGCCCGGCCCAGGGCCTGGGCCATCAGGTCGTGCAGGAAATGCATCGCGCAGGGAAAGGCGCCGAGGCGATCAATCGCTTCCTGGACGGCTTGTCGGCCAGCGCCTTGATGGAAACCCTGGGGCGGCTGATGGACCCGGACGCCGAGGCCGATCCCGCATTGGTCCGGCTGGCCGGCGACAGGCTGCGCCTGATCGACCAGCACGAGAGGGCCCGCGTGCTCGCACCCCTGATCGCCTGGGGTGCGCGCGATTGCGCGGGAGACGCACCGCCGCTGCCGATCCCGGACGATCCCGCCAGCTCGCTGGCGCTGCTGCGGCAACTGGTGCTGGTGGCGCAACAGGAACTTCCGTCGGACGAGGGGGCGTGTCTGTTCGATGCGTTCAGCACCTATCGGGAGGCCGTGGACGTCTTGACCGCGCGTGGCCACGGGGATGAACGGTGGATCAGGCAGGTTCGCCTGGCCATGAGGGACCACGAGCGACCCGCCGAGGTGCTTCAGGCCTTGCTGAAGCAGTGCGGCTCCAAGGCCGCGGCGGCGGTGGCCCTGCAGGCCGCCAGGCAGAACGCCCAGGTCTGGACCGAGGACGAGTGGACCCGTCTGCGTCGCATCGTGGCCGAGTGGTACGCGACGGAGGGGATGCCGCCCGAGCTCATGGCCAATCCGGGAAAAGCCGCGGAGGTTCCCAAAACGCTGGCGATCGCGCCCGAGGAAATGCCCAAGCGCAAGGCGGGGCCCGCGGCACGCAGGCGCTACCACGACAAGCAACTGCAAGTGGCCGCGCAGCAGCGCATTGCCTTTGACGATGCGCAGGTGGTGCGCGGCCTGTTGTCGCACCACCTGCACTTGCGGCAAGCCGATCCGGCGGGCGGATATGGCTACGTGGACACCAGCGATGAAGAGCTTTGCGTGCAACTGCTGGCCATCTCCCCGATCCCCCGCGCCCGCCTGTTGCAGGCCCTCGCCATCGTGGCCCACGACATGCGCCTCAAAGAGCAGCCGCTGGCGCAACGCCTGATGAACAAGATGGACGAAGCCGTTCCGTCGATCATGCAGGTCAGGCCCCTGGGCCCCCGGGAAAAATTCAAGGCGGCGGTGAGCGTCTTTGCCAATGGGGTGCGCGAAGGGGCCGCCCAGTGGGTGGGCGCGGGCCTGATGCGAACGACCGTTCACTACGCGGGACCCTGGGGCACGATCGTCGTGACGGTCGTCAGCGTCGGCGTCCTGCCTCTGCTGGCGTCACGCTACCTGCACAGCCTCGAAACGCTGGACTACCAGATGCACCCCAGGAAGGTGGTCCGCTTCCTGCTCGACCTCATGCCCGGCCTCGGCGCCGCGGCCGGGATCGGCTTTTCGCTGTACGTCGGCGTCCGGTACGGTGCCTTTTCAGAGGAGGGCATCCACTCGGTGTTGATCGGCCTGGCCGCCGGCAACCTGGGCCGGTTCCTCCTGCGGCAGCCGACCCAGAGCTGGACGCAGTCGTCGCTCACGCGGGGCATCACCGTGGTCGACCGACAGGGCAATCCCCCGTCCGAGCACTTCCAGTACCGCTTCAACATCCTTCGAGACCTGGCCTACACCGTGCCCTACGTCGTGGCCAGCGTGTGCACCCTGGAATGGGTGACGGGCCTCGCGAACGAGCTGTTTCCGGTGCTTGACGACCTGGCGAGCGTGCTGGGCCATTCGTTCGTCATGACGTTCCCCAGCGCCTTGGTGGAGGCTTGGGACGGCATGGTGGTCGACATCTTCCTGGCCTTGGCCGCCGCGCTCATCGCGGACTACGTCGCGCGGCGCGGCACCCAGCCCAATCCGGGCCGGAACTGGGAGCACTGGATGCGGCATGGCCTGGCCCGGACCGTGGCCATGTGCCCGTCGGACACCCTGGCCGCGATCGCCGCCGCGCTGATGCGCGCGGGGTATCGCCCGGCGGCGCTGGTGCTCGCGGCGCTCGCCGGTGCGACGGGCGGCCCCTTCGGTGCTTTGCGCGGCCGGACCTTCAACTATGTGATGACCACCGTGTCGACGGTGCAGAACGGGTCGGTGCTGCCGGACGGCCTGGTCACGTGCGTGGGGCGCGGCGCGCGGTTCCTGGGCCGCGGCGTGGTGCAGGCCGTGGGTTCCATCGCTTCGCTGTGGGGTGGGGTCGCTGCGGCGGACCAAGCCAGCGAAGGAGATGGCGACAGCGAGCGCGTCAGCAGCACGGAGGGGGGTGTTGAGAGCGACACCTTCGACGACAGCGACAGCGAGTACCTCGACCCCGAGAACGACGCGACCTGAGCGCGGGGAACGCCCGCTTACCGGCGGAACCGCCCGCTGGCGTCGATGATCGACAGGTCCGCGAAGTCCAGCCCCGTGTGGTTCGTGGGGCTGTAGCTCACCGTCAGGCCGCCCAGGTCGAAGCGCGACATGCCCTCCAGCGCGTCGCGCAGCTTCTGCGGCGTGGGGTTGGGGCCGGCGCGGCGCAGGCCTTCCACCACCACCTTCGCGCCGGCGAAGCCTTCCATCATGGCGGGCGACACGCCCGGCAGGCCCTTGGCCTTGGCCAGGTCCTGCGCTTCCTTGATGAGCGCGTAACTGACCGAGCGCTCGTTGGGAAACACCTGCGTCACGATCACGCCCCGCGCGTGTTCGCCCAGCAGCTTGATGAAGCCGTCCGAGGCGTTGTTCGACAGCGTGACCACCTGCGCGCGCGAGCCCGCCGCGCGCAGCGCCTTCACCGCGTTCGCGGTGTTGCCGGCCGAGGCGATCACCATCACCGCGTGGGCGTTCAGCTTGGCGACCTCGGCGGCCACGGCGCTGTAGTCGGGCTTGTCGCGCGGCGTCTTCTGGCGCAACACCGGCTCCAGCTTCGCCTTGGCGAAGCCCTGCATGGCACCGGCCGCGCTGTCGGCGCCGAAGGAGTCGTCGGTCTCGATGATGGCGATGCGGTTCTGGCCGATGCTGGCCAGGTGCTCGATGGCGCGCGCGGCCTCGCGCTGGTAGGTGGCGCGCACGTTGAACACCCAGGGGTTGACGGGGTCGTGCAGCACCATGGCGCCGGTGCTGGGAGCGATCAGCGGCACCTTGTGCTCGGCCAGCAGCGGCAGCAGCGCCTGCGAATGCGGCGTGCCCCGGTTGAGGAAGAGGGCCAGCACGCCCTGCTTCGTGATCAGCTCGCGCGAGACGTCCACCGTTACCTTGGGGTCGAACTTGTCGTCCACCGACACCAGTTCGATCTTTTCACCGTGCACGCCGCCGCGCGCGTTCACGGCATCGAAATACAGCTTCGCGCCGTCGGTGTTTTCCTTGACCCCGGCCGCCACCGAGCCAGTGAAGCCCGAGGGCTGGCCAATGCGCAACTGCGCCTGGGCAGTGGTGGCCGCGACGAGCAAGGCCAGGCCCGCGCTGGCGAGGGAACGGAACCGCATCTTTGTCTCCTTTTGTAAGGGCGCGCGATTCTGTCCGAATGCTCCCCCAGGGTACCAGTGTGGAAATGACGTAGGGCGCGGCAACGGTCACGGACGGTCCCTAGAATCTTCCGCTTCCCGCTCAGGAGCCCCCGCATGTCCGACGATCAACGCCCCGACCACGCCCACCAGGCCGAACCCGATGAACGGGCGGCCGATGGCGGGGGCGCCGAGGGCCTGATCCGCATCCGCGGCGCGCGCCAGCACAACCTCAAGGGGCTGGACCTGGACATCCGCACCGGCGAGCTGACGGTGGTGACGGGCCCCAGCGGCTCGGGCAAGTCCAGCCTGGCGTTCGACACCCTGTTCGCCGAGGGCCAGCGGCGCTACGTCGAGACCTTCAGCGCCTACGCGCGCCAGTTCCTGGACCGCATGGACAAGCCGGCCGTGGACCGCGTGGAAGGCGTGCCGCCCGCCATCGCCATCGACCAGACCAACCCGGTGCGGACCTCGCGCTCCACCGTGGGCACCATGACGGAGCTCAACGACCACCTGAAGCTGCTGTTCGCGCGCGGCGCCGAGCTGTTCGACCGCGAGACCGCGCTGCCGGTGCGGCACGACTCGCCGGAGACCATCGCGGCCGAGTTGCGGCGGCGCAGTGAAGCGCAAGCCGACCCGCGCCTGGTGCTCACCTTTCCGGTGGAGCTGCCCGCCAACACGACGCCCGAGGAAATCGAGCAGTGGCTCTCGGCCAGCGGCTACACGCGCGTGCAGGCCGAACGCACCGTGCAGCGCGAGGTGAAGGACGAGGCCCCCGCCAAAGGCAAGAAGGCCAGGCCCGCGATCGAGGCCGTGAAGCTGCTCGACGTGGTGGCCGACCGCTTCCGCATCGCCGGCGCCGAGCCGGCTCGTGTGATGGAGGCGATCGAGACCGGCCTCAAGCGCGGCGGTGGGCGGCTCACGGTGTACGCCTTGAAGGAAGAGGGAGAGCCGGAGATCTGGAAGTTTTCGACGGGCTTGCATTGCCCCGAGAGCGACATCCGCTACACCGAGCCCACGCCCTCGATGTTCTCGTTCAACTCGCCCGTGGGCGCCTGCGACACCTGCCGTGGCTTCGGCCGCGTGATCGGTGTCGACTACGGCCTGGTGATCCCGAACGAGAAGCTCACCTTGCGCAACGGCGCCATCAAGGTGTTCCAGACGCCCGCGTGGAAGGAGTGCCAGGACGACCTGATGCGCCACGCCGAAGCGGCGGGCATTCCGCGCGACACGCCCTGGGCCAAGCTCACGCCCGAGCAGCAGGCCTGGGTGAAGAACGGCTCGCCGCAGTGGAACGGCAAGTGGAACCAGCACTGGTACGGCGTGGGCCGCTTCTTCGAGTACCTGGAGAGCAAGGCCTACAAGATGCACATCCGCGTGCTCTTGTCCAAGTACCGCAGCTACACCGAATGCCCGGTGTGCCGGGGCGCGCGGCTCAAGACCGACAGCCTGCTGTGGCGCGTGGGCACCCGCGCGCAGGCCGACGCGGTGCTGGAACCCGCGAAGCGCTACCTGCCCGCCGGCGTGGCCTGGTCGCGCGCCCAGCTCGAGGCCTTGCCCGGCCTGTGCCTGCACGACCTGATGCTCATGCCGCTGACGGAGCTGCGGCGCTTCTTCGATTCCATCGCGCCCACGCAGGCGGGCAGCTCGGGCGAGCAGCAGGCGCTCAAGCTGCTGCTGGAAGAGATCAACACCCGCATCCGCTACCTCTGCGAGGTCGGCATCGGCTACCTCACGCTGGACCGCCAGAGCCGCACCCTCAGCGGCGGCGAGGTGCAGCGCATCAACCTCACCACGGCGCTCGGCACCTCGCTGGTCAACACGCTGTTCGTGCTCGACGAGCCCAGCATCGGCCTGCACCCGCGCGACATGGCGCGCATCGTGGACGCCCTGAAGCGCCTGCGCGACGCCGGCAACACCCTGGTGGTGGTGGAGCACGACCCGGCCGTCATGCTCGCCGCCGACCGGCTCATCGACATGGGCCCGGGCCCCGGCGAGCGCGGCGGCAGCATCGTCTTCGACGGCACGCCCGAGCAGATCCGCGCGGCCGACACGCTCACCGGCGCCTACCTCGGCGCGCGCAAGACCATCGGCATGGGCTTCAAGCGCGCGGTGACCGACAGCACGCCGCGCCTGATCCTCGAAGGCGCGAGCGAGCACAACCTGAAGAACGTGTCGGTGGAGTTTCCGCTGCAGCGCCTGGTGGTGGTCACCGGCGTGTCGGGCTCGGGCAAGTCCACGCTCATCCAGGACGTGCTGGCGCCCGCGCTCATGCGCCACTTCGGCCAGAGCACCGAATCGCCCGGCGCGCACGACCGCCTGCTGGGCGCGGAACAACTCGCCGACGTGGTCTTCGTCGACCAATCGCCCATCGGCAAGACGGCGCGCTCCAACCCCGTGAGCTACGTGGGCGCCTGGGACGCCATCCGCGCGCTGTTCGCCGACGCGCCGCTGTCGCGCCAGCGCAGCTACACGCCGGCCAAGTTCAGCTTCAACAGCGGCGACGGGCGCTGCCCCACCTGCGGCGGCTCCGGCTTCGAACACGTGGAGATGCAGTTCCTCTCCGACGTGTACCTGCGCTGCCCCGACTGCGACGGCAAGCGCTACCGGCCCGAGATCCTGGAGGTGAAGATCGACCGCGGCCAGCGCTTGCTCAACGTGGCCGACGTGCTGGAGCTCACCGTGAACGAAGCCGCGCAGCTCTTCGCGCACGACCGCGAGGTCATCCGCGCGCTGCAGCCCATCGTCGACGTGGGCCTGGAATACGTGAAGCTCGGCCAGCCCGTGCCCACGCTGTCGGGTGGTGAGGCCCAGCGCCTCAAGCTCGCGGGCTTCCTCGCGGAAGCGGCCAAGTCCGCCAGCGCGAGCCGCCAATCGGTGGCGCGCAAGGGCACGCTGTTCCTGTTCGACGAGCCCACCACCGGCCTGCACTTCGACGACATCGCCAAGCTCATGCGCTCGCTGCGCAAGCTGATCGACGCGGGTCATTCGCTGGTGGTGATCGAGCACAACCTGGACGTGATCCGCGCGGCCGACTGGGTCATCGACCTGGGCCCCGAGGGCGGCGCGGGCGGCGGCGCGGTGGTGGCCGAGGGTCCGCCGGAGCAGGTGCGCGAGCACCCCGGCAGCCACACCGCGCAGGCCCTGCGCGAGTACGCGATGGCCATGGACCAGGTGCACGCGGTCAACGAACGGCCGGCCGTGCCCTACGGTGCGCGCGCGGCCAGGCGACGCGGCCCGCACGACGAGGCCATCCGCATCGTCAATGCCAAGGAACACAACCTCAAGCAGCTCAGCGTGGACATCCCGCGCGGCAAGTTCAACGTCATCTCGGGCGTGAGCGGCTCGGGCAAGAGCACGCTGGCCTTCGACATCCTGTTCAACGAGGGCCAGCGTCGCTACCTGGAAAGCCTCAACGCCTACGCGCGCAGCATCGTGCAGCCGGCCGGCCGGCCCGAGGTGGACGCGGTCTACGGCATCCCGCCCACCGTGGCGATCGAGCAGCGCCTCTCGCGCGGCGGACGCAAGAGCACCGTGGGCACCACCACCGAGGTCTGGCACTTCCTTCGTCTGCTCTACGTGAAACTGGGCACGCAGCATTGCGTGCACGACGGTGCGGCCGTGAAGCCGCAAAGCGCCGACAGCATCGCCGCCGCCATCCTGCGCAAGCACGCGGGGCGGCACGTGGGCCTGCTGGCGCCGCTGGTGGTCAACCGCAAGGGCGTGTACACCGAGCTGGCCGACTGGGCGCGCCCGCGCGGCCACAGCCACCTGCGCGTGGACGGCGAGTTCCTGCCCACCACGGGCTTTCCGCGCATCGACCGTTTCAAGGAACACACCATCGAGCTGCCGGTGGCCGACTTCGTCGTGAACCCGGCCGACGAGGCCCGGCTGCGCAGCGAACTGGCGAAGGCGCTGGAGCACGGCAAGGGCATCCTGCACCTGCTGCACCCGCTCGATGGGCTGAAAGACGCCATTGCCGATGGCCGCTCCACGCGCGAGATCGGCGCGGTGGAGGTATTCAGCACCGCGCGCGCCTGCCCGGTGTGCAGCACCAGCTACCCCGAGCTGGACCCGCGGCTGTTCTCCTACAACAGCAAGCACGGCTGGTGCCCCGACTGCGTGGGCACCGGCACGAAGCTCTCGCGCGAGCAGCGCAAGGCCCTGGACGATTCGGTGCGCGACGCCGACGAGAAGGGCCGCGAGCAGAGCTTCGCCGAGCCCGAGGTGGAGGGTGTGGGCGATGAGCTTTGCCCGACCTGCGAGGGCACGCGGCTCAACGCGCAGGCGCGCGCCGTGCGGTTTGGCGGCGTCGCCATCACCGACATCGCGCGCTTGTCCGTCAGTGAGGTGCGGCGCTGGGTGCGCGAACTCATGGAGGGCAGTGGTTTGTCCGGTCGGGAGGCCGACATCGCGCGCGACCTGTTGCCCGAGATCGAAAGCCGCCTGGCCTTCCTGGAACAAGTGGGCCTGAACTACCTGACGCTCGATCGCGGCGCGCCCACGCTCAGCGGCGGCGAAGCGCAGCGCATCCGCCTCGCGGCGCAGCTGGGCAGCCACCTGCGAGGCGTGTGCTACGTGCTCGACGAGCCCACCATCGGCCTGCACCCGCGCGACAACCAGATCCTGCTCGATGCCCTGCACCAGCTCGGCGCGCAGGGCAACACCGTGGTGGTGGTGGAGCACGACGAGGACACCATCCGCCGCGCCGACCACGTGATCGACATCGGCCCCGGCGCCGGCAAGCGCGGCGGGCGCGTGGTGGCGCAGGGCACGGTGGCGGACCTGTCGGCCAACGATGAGTCGGTCACCGGGCGCTACCTGCTGCACGCCATGAAGCACCCGCTGCAGGCGCGCCGCGCCGTGCGGGCCGACGAACCCGAGCTCGAGCTGCGTGGCGCCGCCCTGCACAACCTGCAGAAGCTGGACGTGAAGGTGCCGCTCAAGCGCCTGGTGGTCGTCACCGGCGTGAGCGGCTCGGGCAAGAGCACGCTGGCGCGCGACGTGCTGCTCACCAACGTGGCCGAGGCCGTGTCCATGCGCAGCACCGCCGCCGGCAAGAAGGCCTGGGACAGGGGCGAGCGGCCCGCCTGGTCCGGCTGCGAGCGCCTGATCGGCAGCGAAGCCGTGGACCGCGTGCTCGAGGTCGACCAGACGCCCATCGGCAAGACGCCGCGCTCCTGCCCGGCCACCTACGTCGGCTTCTGGGACACGGTGCGCAAACTCTTCGCCGACACGCTGGAGGCCAAGGCGCGCGGCTACGGCCCGGGCCGCTTCAGCTTCAACACCGGCGAAGGCCGCTGCCCGAGCTGCGAAGGCCAGGGCGTGCGCACCATCGAGATGAGCTTCCTGCCCGACGTGAAGGTGCCTTGCGAAACCTGCCACGGCGCGCGCTTCAACCCCGAGACCCTGGCCGTGACCTGGAAGGGCAAGAGCATCGGCGACGTGCTGCAGATGGAGGTGGACGAGGCGGTGGATTTCTTCGCCTCCATGCCCGCCATCAGCCACCCGCTGCAACTGCTCAAGGACGTGGGCCTGGGCTACCTCACGCTGGGCCAACCCTCGCCCACCCTGAGCGGCGGCGAGGCGCAGCGCATCAAGCTCGTCACCGAACTCAGCAAGGTGCGCGACGAGGTGGGCCGGCGCGGGCAGAAGGCGCCGCACACGCTCTACGTGCTGGACGAGCCCACGGTGGGCCTGCACATGGCCGACGTGGAAAAGCTCATCCGCGTGCTGCACCGCCTGGTGGACGCCGGCCACAGCGTGGTGGTGATCGAGCACAACCTGGACGTGATGGCCGAGGCCGACTGGATCATCGACCTGGGCCCCGAGGGCGGATCGGGCGGCGGCCGCGTGGTGGCCGCCGCGGCGCCCGAGGCGGTGGTGGCGGCGGGTACTCACACCGGGCGCGTGCTGGCACCGGTGCTGGCCCGGCAGTGAGGCGGCGGCGGTGCGTGCGGGGCAGGTGATCCACATCGAGCCCGCCGCGCCGGCCAAGCCCGCGCTGGGCACGCCGTGCAATGGCTGCGGTGTGTGCTGCCTGGCCGAGCCGTGTCCGCTGGGTCGCGTGATCTCGCGCAAGCGCGTGGGCGCGTGCGACGCGCTGCGCTGGGACGGGGCCTTGAAGCTCTACCGTTGCGGCGCGATCACCGACGCGGCGGGGGTGCTCGGCCCACGCTGGGCCTTTGCGGCGCCACTGCTGCGCCGGCTGGCGCGGCGATGGATCGCGGCCGGGGTGGGTTGCGACGCCGACCTCGATGTGGCGTCCTCGCGCACCTGAGGCCGGGCCGTCGCTGCCTCAAGCGCGCGGCAGCGGCAGCGCGGTCTTGTAGCGCACCTGCTTGAGCGCAAACCCCGAGCGGATCTTTTCCACCTCGGGCAGGGGCGAGAGGCGGTCGAGGATGAAGCGCTCCAGCGCGCCGATGTCGGGCACCACCACGCGCAACAGGTAGTCGGAATCGCCCGTCATCAGGTAGCACTCCATCACCTCGTCGAGGTCGGCGATGCGCTGCTCGAAGCGCGCCAGTGCCTCCTTGCTCTGCGTGGTGAGGCTGATGTTGATGAACACGTTGAGCCCCAGGCCCAGGCGCGCCGCGTCGGCCAGGGCCACGTACTGGCGGATCACGCCCGACTGTTCGAGCGCCTTCACGCGCGCCAGACAGGGCGAGGGCGACAGCCCCACGCGCTGGGCCAGGGCCACGTTGGACAGGGAGCCGTCGTGTTGCAGCTCGTCGAGGATCCGGCGGTCGATGGCGTCCATGGTCTTTTGTGCTGCTGAATGATCTATTGATGGAATTATCTGCTGCCTATCGGGCGGACATCGGCCCGTTCGGCAGCACATGCCGGACAGTCGCGCCTAGAGTGCCCCGCCATGAACCCGCACGACCTCATCGCCCCCGACCCCGACCCGCAGGAAACCGCGGAGTGGCACGACGCCTTCCTGTCGCTGTTGCACACGCAAGGCCCCACGCGCGCCCGGCAGATGCTCGATGGCCTGGTGGCGCTGGCGGGACAGCAGCGCGTGGGCTGGCGGCCGAATCTGAACACGCCGTACGTGAACACCATCGCGGCCGAGCGCCAGCCGCCGTTTCCGGGCGACCTCGCCATCGAGGAGCGCCTGGCCTCGCTGATGCGCTGGAACGCGCTGGCCATGGTGGTGCGCGCCAACCAGGCCTATGGCGAACTGGGCGGCCACATCGCCAGCTACGCCAGCGCCGCCGACCTGTTCGAGACCGGCTTCAACCATTTCTTTCACGCGCGCAGCGCCGCGCACGGCGGTGACCTGGTGTTCTTCCAGCCGCACAGCGCGCCCGGCGTGTACGCGCGCGCCTTCCTGGAAGGCCGCCTGAACGAAGACGATCTGCGCCACTACCGGCAGGAGATCGTCGCGCCCGAACACGGCGCGCGCGGGCTCTCCAGCTACCCGCACCCGTGGTTGATGCCCGATTTCTGGCAGTTCCCCACCGGCTCCATGGGCATCGGCCCCATCAGCTCGATCTACCACGCGCGCTTCATGCGCTACCTCACGCACCGCGGCCTGCTCGACGCCGGCCAGCGCACCGTGTGGGGCGTGTTCGGCGACGGCGAGATGGACGAGCCCGAGAGCATGAGCGCGCTCACACTGGCCGCGCGCGAGCGGCTCGACAACCTGGTGTGGGTCGTCAACTGCAACCTGCAGCGGCTCGACGGCCCGGTGCGCGGCAATCACCGCATCATCGACGAGCTGGAGCGCCTGTTCGCGGGCGCGGGCTGGAACGTCATCAAGCTGCTGTGGGGCAGTGATTGGGATGGCCTGTTCGCCAGCGACACCGGCGGCGCGCTCGCGCAGGCGCTGGGCGACACGGTCGACGGCCAGATGCAGACCTTCGCGGCCAAGGACGGCCGCTTCAACCGCGAGAACTTCTTCGGCCAGAACCCCGCGCTCGCCGCGCTCGTGCAGGGGCTGAGCGACGAGCAGATCGACCGACTCAAGCGCGGCGGACACGACCTGGTGAAGATCCACGCCGCCTACGCCGCCGCCGTGGCGCACCGGGGCCAGCCCACGGTGATCCTGGCGCACACCAAGAAGGGCTACGGCATGGGCACGGCCGGACAGGGCCGCATGACCACGCACAGCCAGAAAAAGCTCGACGCGGACGACCTGCTGGCCTTCCGCGACCGCTTCGCGCTGCCGCTGAGCGACGAGCAGGCCACGGGCCTGGCCTTCTACAAACCCGCCGAGGACAGCGCCGAGCTGCGCTACCTGCGCGAGAGGCGCGCGGCCCTGGGTGGTGCGATGCCGCGGCGAGAGACCGCATGCGCCGTGGTGCCCGTGCCGGAGGTGAATGCCTACGCCGGCTTCGCTCTGAACGCCGCCGGCAAGGAAATGAGCACCACGATGGCCTTCGTGCGCCTGCTGGGCAACCTGCTGAAGGACGCGGCGCTGGGCCCGCGCCTCGTGCCCATCGTGGCCGACGAGGCGCGCACCTTCGGCATGGCCAACCTGTTCAAGCAGGTCGGCATCTACAGCAGCGTGGGGCAGCGCTATGCGCCGGAAGACATCGGCTCGGTGCTGAGTTACCGGGAGGCGCTGGACGGGCAGATCCTGGAAGAGGGCATCAGCGAGGCCGGCGCCATCGCGAGTTGGACCGCCGCGGCCACCAGCTACAGCGTGCACGGCCTGGCCATGCTGCCCTTCTACATCTACTACTCCATGTTCGGCTTCCAGCGCGTGGGCGACGCCATCTGGGCCGCGGCCGACCAGCGCGCGCGGGGCTTCCTGCTGGGGGCCACCTCAGGCCGCACCACGCTGGGCGGCGAGGGCCTGCAGCACCAGGACGGCAGCAGCCACCTGGTGGCTGCGACCATCCCCAACTGCAAGGCGTATGACCCGGCCTTCGCGGGCGAGCTGGCGCTCCTCGTCGATGCGGGCATGCGCGAGATGCTGGTGGAGCAGCGCGACGTTTTCTACTACCTCACCCTGATGAACGAGAACTACGCGCAGCCCGACCTGCCGGATGCCGCGCGCGAGGGCGTGCTCAAGGGCGGCTACGTGTTCAAGCGATTCGGACCGGCGGATGGCGCGCCGATCACGCTGCTGGGATCGGGCGCCATCCTGACCGAGGTGCTGCGCGCCGCCGACGCGCTGGCGCGGCAAGGGCACCGCGTGCACGTCTGCAGCATCACGAGCTGGAGCGAACTCGCGCGCGAGGCGCAGGCCGCCGAGGCGGAGGGCCGCACGCCCTGGCTTCGCGCCTTGCTGGCCGATACCACCGGCCCGGTGCTGGCCGCGAGCGATTACGTGCGCGCCGTGCCCGAGGCTCTGCGCGCCTGGCTGCCGGTGGATCGCGCCTACCGCACGCTGGGCACCGACGGCTTTGGCCGCAGCGACACGCGTGCCGCGCTGCGCGCCTTCTTCCGGGTGGACGCGGCGAGCATTGCCGCCGCGGCGCGGGCTTACTCCTTGGGCGAGCCGAAGTAGCCGGACGGAGGCGGGGTTTCCAGGCGGACTTCGGTCATCGGGTCCCAGTGGGTGTTCGGCAGCGCGGTTTCCGCGAGGTATGACGCCGCCAACTGCAGCCTCTGTTCTTCGGGTTCCGTGAGCGGGCGCGTCGCGAGGGTCTGCAAGAGTTGCTGTTCCGTGTGGAGGGCCAGGTCTCGAATGGCGCGGCTTGTCACATAGCCTCCCAGCGCCTTCTCGACGTTCACGGTTTCCCATCCCGCATCGAGGGAGGTGACCGTCTGACGGGGTTCGGCTTGACGGTCGCGGCGTCGCAAACGCCGGGTTCCCCGAGTCGGCTGCGTGGCGGGTTCCATCTTGTCCCTGGATGTCGGGATCTCATCGAGTGTGTGCGATTCCAGTTCGATATCGGGCGTGGAAGGCAAGGGTGTGCGGAACGACGCCAGTGAGTCCAGTTGACGCCGCTTTTTCTCACCCCTTGTCGGTGCGGCCTGTTGTCTCCGTTCGCCGGCCTGGGCTTTGCGAGCGTCGTCCAGCGCCATCAGCTTCTGGCGCATCTCCTTTGTGTCGGCGACTTGCAGATGGGTCTTCCGCATGGGTTGCGTGTAGAGGATGTGTTGAGCAAGATCGGCGGCGGCGTTCCTGACTTCCTGGTTGTTGTTGCCGTCGTGGTTGATCTGCTCGCACATCCTCCAGATGAACTCATAGGCAAGCGGTTCGTCCGTGCCGGAAAGGCTGGCCCGGACGGAGGAGAAGGTCTGGTCTTCGTCCATCCGGTTGGGCGAGAGGAACTCGAATCCGGCCTTGCCAGGCTTGACGTGAAGCGTGCGACCGGTCGCCTTCTGGCTTTCCTGCTCCAGGGCCGCGCGAACGTGGGGCACGTCTTCGAGCGACGGAGCGTGCCGGTTCTGCACGGCCAGGTACCTGGCGTCTGGTTTTGGCTTTGGGGTGTTCTTGATCATGAGGAAGCGATGCACCGAGGATTGAGCGGAGGCGCGACCACGCCGCGCCCGCCTCAGTAGCGGGCCCTCCCGGCCCGGTTCCTGTATCGGCCCACCGGCCGGGGCATGCATTGCCCTGGATGGTTCAGCGCGCCAGCAGCACCGCCACGCCCACCACCAGCACCACCGCCACCACGATCAGCACCCGCGTGCGCACGCGCAGCAACTGCACCGCCTCCACCAGCCGCGCGTTCTGCTCGGCCAGTTCGCTCAGGGTCTGCGCCATCTGCTGCTGCGCGGCGGACTGCTGGTCGATGAGCTGGCGCGCTTCGACGAGGCGGTCGCGCAGCGCTTCCAGGGTGGGCGGTTCAGCCGCGAGGTCCGTGGGCGGGCTCGGGGGCACCGGCACTGTCGGGGCCTTCTGTTTGTCGAGCAGCTTGCGCGCGGCATTGAGCACCTTCGGCGCGTGCTCGATCACGTCGCCCCAGGGAATGATCTTCAGCGCGGCGATCCAGGGGATGGCCATGGTCGGGTCCTCGTTGCGGTGTGCGGGTGGGAGCGCGAAGCGGGCCTCAGGGTTCCCGGCGCCGCAGCAACCATACCCCCATTGCCGCCACGCCCACCAGCAGCGCCGGAAAGCCCAGCGCCGGCGACCACTGCAGCGCCGCCGCGCCCAGCGCGGGCGCCAGCACCCCGCCCAGGGTGTAGCTCATCACCAGCACGGCGGTGCTGTTCACCAGGGTGATGCCCCGCTCGCGCGAGCCGATGTCGATCATCGCGAGCGTGTAGAGGCAGCCGCCCGCGCCGCCCCACACGAACGCCACCGGCGCGGCCAGCCAAGGCGTGCCCGCGACGAAGGGGATCAACAAGGTGCCCAGCAGCGTGACCCAGGCGCAGCCGCGCATGAGCGTCGATCGCGCGGCGCGCTGGTCGCCCCAGCGCTGTTGCGGGTGATGGGCCATGCGGTCGGCCAGCACGCCGGCGGGCAGCATCATGAGCGCGCTGCCCAGGCCGCTGGCCGACACCAGCAGCGCCGCCACCACCGCGCCCAGGCCCAGCGCCAGGCCGTAGAGCGGCAGGATGGACGTGAGCCCGCTTTCGAAGAAGCCACCGACGAAGCCCACCGTCATGATCAGCGGGTGCGCGGTCAGTGCGTGCCACACGCCGCCCAGGCCCACGCGGGCCTCCTGCGCGTCGGCCGCGGGCGGCACGCGCGGGATCAGCAGGCTCCAGCCCAGGCCGATGGCCATGCAGCCGAAGGCGAGCCAGATGGCGGCGTCGCTCTGAGGGCCGACCCAGGCCAGCAGCAGCGGGCCGACGACGAAGGTGACGCCCACCAGGGTTTCGAACAGGCCCACGTAGCGCCCGCGTTGCGCGGTCGGCGCGAACTCGGCCACGATCGCCTCCGCCAGCACCCAGCGCAGGCCCGAGGCCATGCCCGCGACCAGCTTGAGCCCGAACCACAGCGGCAGCCACGAGGACAGCGCGAAGCCCATGGTGGCGAGTGTGGGGACGAGCGCCGACAGCCACAGCGTGGGCCGGCGGCCCAGCGCGCGCGTGACGGCCGAGGCGAAGGGCACCATGAGGAAGATGCCGAACCAGCCGCTGGCCGCGAACACGCCGGCCAATGCGGTGGACTCGCCGCCGTCCTTCAGGCGCAGCAGCAGCAGGGGCGTGAGCATGAAGTAGCCCACGAGCTCGAAGAAGGTGGCGCCGAAGATGGCGACCAGGCCCAGGCGGGCGTGGGCGGCTGGTGCGGCGGCGCGACCGCTGGCGGGCACCGGACGTTCGCTCATGCCGTGGCCCGCGCCGCTAGCACCGCCTCGACCACGTCGGCGAAACCCTGGCCGCGCTCGCGCGGCGCCACGTAGCGCGGGTGGTGCGCCAACTGATTCCAGAAGCGCGCGATGTTGGCCACGCCCACGCTGTGCGGAAAGCGCGCGAACATGGCGGCGTCGTTGGTGGAGTCGCCCACGTAGACCCAGCGGTCGATCTCGGCGTCGAGGTCGCGACCGAGGCGCTCGCGCACGATCCAGCGCGCGCCGCTGAGTTTGTCGTGCGCGCCGATCCAGCCGTTGATGTGGATGGAGCTCACGGTGGCGGTGAGGCCATCGTCGCGCAGGATGTCCACGATCCGCGCGACGTCGGCCTCGCTCAGGTGCGCGTGTTCGCTGTGGTCGATGGCGATGTCGGTCTCGCGGCCGGCGCTGTCGGTGGCCAGGCGCGCGTGCGGCAGTTCGCGCAGCGCGCGCGCGGCGGCGGCTTGCAGGCGGGTGAAGTTGGCCGCTCGCGTGGTCGCGTCCTGGGCGTAGGCCTTGCGCAGTTGCCCGCCCTCGTTCCACAGCGCCACCGCGCCGTTCTCGGCCACGATGGCGTCGATCGGCCAGGCCAGGGCGAAGGGCTCGCTCCAGCCCGCTGGCCGGCCGGTGACGGCGAACACCGGCAGGCCGGCCGCGCGCAGGCGGCGCAGCGCGGCCCCGGCCTCGGGCGCGATCGCCCCATCGGCCGTGAGGGTGTCGTCGATGTCGGTGAGCACGCCGTGGATGCGCGCGACGTCGGGCAGGGGCCAGTCGGCCAGGGGCGTGGGTTGCATGGCGGGGCGGCAGTTTCTCACAGGGTCGGCGCACCTGTCGGATACCCCGGGGCGATTCCCCCACCCGAGACCTGGCCCGGGTAGAATCCGCGCCCATCCGAGGAGCGTTGCAGCGCCCCACCCGCACACCGCGGGCCGCGGGCGTGAGGCTCGGACCCTTCAACCGGCAACGACGCTCATCCACTGCACGTGTGATGGGTCCCTTCATCTCCCTGTCCGTGCGGTGGCTTTCAATGTTCTGGAGCGCCACATGAATGCACGAATCAACCCGACCACCGACTGCGTGATCACCGACATCGGCCTGGCCGAGTGGGGCCGCAAGGAAATCCGCATCGCCGAGACCGAGATGCCTGGCCTGATGGCCATCCGCGAGGAATACGCAGCCAGGCAGCCCCTGAAGGGCGCGCGCATCACCGGCTCGCTGCACATGACCATCCAGACCGCGGTGCTCATCGAGACGCTGCAGGCGCTGGGCGCCGAGGTGCGCTGGGCCTCCTGCAACATCTTCTCCACGCAGGACCACGCGGCCGCCGCCATCGCCGCCGCCGGCACGCCGGTGTTCGCCGTCAAGGGCGAGACGCTGGTGGACTACTGGGACTACACGCACCGCATCTTCGACTTCGGCCCCAAAGGCAGCGAGGGCGAAGGCCCCAACATGATCCTGGACGACGGCGGCGACGCCACGCTGCTGATGCACCTGGGCAAGCAGGCCGAGAAGGACCCGTCGGTGCTGGCCAAGCCGGGCAGCGAGGAAGAGCGCATCCTGTTCGCGGCCATCAAGGCCAAGCTGGCCGAAGACAGCAGCTGGTACAGCCGCAAGAGCGCCCAGATCATCGGTGTGACCGAAGAGACCACCACGGGCGTGCACCGCCTGAAGGAAATGTCGGTCAAGGGCTCGCTGATGTTCCGCGCCATCAACGTGAACGACTCGGTCACCAAGTCCAAGTTCGACAACCTGTACGGCTGCCGCGAATCGCTGGTGGACGGCATCAAGCGCGCCACCGACGTGATGATCGCCGGCAAGGTGGCCGTGGTCGCCGGCTACGGCGACGTGGGCAAGGGCTCGGCGCAGGCGCTGCGCGCGCTGTCGGCGCAGGTGTGGGTCACCGAGATCGACCCGATCAGCGCCCTGCAGGCCGCGATGGAGGGCTACCGCGTGGTGACCATGGAAGACGCCGCCGACAAGGCCGACATCTTCGTCACCGCCACCGGCAACTGCGACGTCATCACCGACGAGCACATGGCCGCCATGAAGGACCAGGCCATCGTCTGCAACATCGGCCACTTCGACAACGAGATCCAGGTCGCGAAACTGGAAGAGAAATGCCAGTGGGAAGAGATCAAGCCCCAGGTGGACCACGTGATCTTCCCGGACGGCAAGAAGATCATCCTGCTCGCCAAGGGCCGCCTGGTGAACCTGGGCTGCGCCACGGGCCACCCGAGCTTCGTCATGTCCTCCAGCTTCGCGAACCAGACGATCGCGCAGATCGAGCTGTTCACGCACCCGGAGGGCTACGACGTGGGCAAGGTCTATGTGCTGCCCA
Source organism: Hydrogenophaga sp. (assembly GCF_011772445.1). Classification (GTDB taxonomy): domain Bacteria; phylum Pseudomonadota; class Gammaproteobacteria; order Burkholderiales; family Burkholderiaceae_C; genus Hydrogenophaga. The sequence continues at coordinate 69,730 of NZ_WVZN01000024.1, forward strand.
AGCACCTGGACGAAAAGGTGGCGCGCCTGCACCTGAAGAAGGTCGGCGCGCAGCTCACCGAGCTGACGGACGAGCAGGCTGCTTACATCGGCGTGCCGAAGCAGGGCCCGTACAAGCCCGATACGTACAGATATTGATCACCCCCGCCGCGCTTTGCGCGACCCCCTTCCGGGGGCGATGCCAGCGGCCCGGCGAAGCCGGTTCCGCGGCATCTCTGGACGGGGCCGCCACGCTCCACCATGCGTGCTGATCAACTTCTCGTCGAACGCGGGCTCGCGTCGTCGCGCTCGCAGGCCCAGCGCCTGATCGCCGCGGGCGTGCGCTGGCGTGCCGGCGGCGAGTGGAAGCCCGTGGCCAAGAACGGCGACGAGTTGCCTGGCACCGCCGAGCTGGAACTGCTCGACACGGCCGAGACGCGCTTCGTCTCGCGCGGCGGCCTGAAGCTGGAGGGCGCGCTGGTGCACACCGGGTTCGATGTGCGTGGTCTGCGCGCGCTTGATGTGGGCCAGAGCACCGGCGGCTTCACCGATTGCCTGCTGCAGCGCGGCGCCGCCCAGGTGGTGGGCGTGGACGTCGGCAGCGGGCAACTCAACCCGCGCCTGCGCGGTGAGCCTCGGGTGGTCGCGATCGAACACCTCAACGCACGGGACTTGACGGCGCAGCGCCTGCAAGAGGCCGGGGCCGAGCCGCCATTCGATCTGATCGTCGGCGACCTGTCCTTCATCTCGCAGACCCTGGTGTGGCCCGCGCTGGCGCCGCTGCTCACGCCCGGTGGCCACGGCCTGGTGCTCGTGAAGCCGCAGTTCGAGCTGCAGCCCGAGCACATCGGCAAGGGCGGCCTGGTGAAGGACGCCGCGTCCTACGCGATGGTGCGCGAGCGCATCACGACCGCGCTGCAAGGCCTGGGCCTGGAGGTGCGCGACTATTTCGACAGCCCCATCGCCGGTGGCGATGGCAACCGCGAGTTCTTCGTCTTCATTCGGAAACCGGCATGAACCTGCCCCTCAGCTTCGAATTCTTTCCGCCCAAGACGCCCGAAGGCACCGAGAAGCTGCGCGCCGTGCGCCAGCAGCTTTACGCGCGCCAGCCGCTGTTCTGCTCCGTGACCTACGGCGCCGGTGGCTCCACCCAGGAGGGCACCTTCGGTGCCGTGCGCGAGATCCTCGCCGAGGGCGTGGACGCGGCCTCGCACTTCTCCTGCATCGGCGCCACGCGCGCCAGCGTGCGCGAGCAGCTCGCGCAGCTCAAGGCCATGGGCGTCAAGCGCCTGGTGGCGCTGCGCGGCGACCTGCCCAGCGGCTACGGCCTGGGTGGCGAGTTCCACTACGCGAGTGATCTCGTGGCCTTCATCCGCGCCGAGACCGGCGAGGACTTCCACCTGGAAGTCGCGGCCTACCCCGAGGTGCACCCGCAGGCGAAGTCGCCCGAGGCGGACCTCAAGGCCTATGTGACCAAGGTGAAGGCCGGCGCCCATTCGGCGATCACGCAGTACTTCTACAGCGCGGACGCGTACTTCCGCTTTGTGGACGATGCGAAGCGACTCGGTGCCGACATTCCTGTGGTGCCGGGCATCATGCCCATCATCAGTTCCACCCAGCTCATGCGCTTCTCGGACGCCTGCGGCGCCGAGATCCCCCGCTGGATCCGCCTGCGCCTGCTGGCCTATGGCGACGACACCGCCTCGATCAAGTCCTTCGGTCTGGACGTGGTGACGTCTTTGTGTGAGCAATTGCGTCGCGGCGGCGCGCCGGGCCTGCACTTCTATACGATGAACCAGAGCGCGGCGACGCTGGAGATCCTGCGCCGCCTCGACGTCAGCTGACGCATGCCCTTCGCCCGTTTCGCCGCCCTTGCCGTGCTCGCCGTTGCCCTCTCGGGCTGCGCGAGCCGCGGCGGGCCACCGGGCGAAGGCTGGGGGACGGAGGCACCGTCCGACAGCGGGCCGGCCGCCCATGAAGCGCGCGAGATCGGGCGCGGCCTGGCCTCCTGGTACGGCGAGCCGCACCATGGCCGGCGCACCGCGAACGGCGAAGTCTTCGACATGAACACCTTGACCGCGGCGCACAAGACCTTGCCCTTCGGGACGCGCGTGCGCGTGGAAAACCCGGCCACGGGGCAGGCGGTGGTGGTGCGCATCAACGACCGGGGTCCGTTCAGGCCCGGACGGGTCATCGATCTCAGCCGGGCGGCGGCCGAGCGCATCGGCCTCGTCCAGGCCGGTGTGGCGCCGGTGGTGCTCTACGCTGCCGATTGAGCCGTTGAGTCAGCGTTCGTCGTAGCTCACCACCACACGGTCCGTGGTCGGCCGCGCCTGGCAGCTCAGCACGAAGCCCTGCTCCATCTCCCAGGGTTCGAGCGTGAAGTTGCGCTCCATCTCCACCTGGCCTTCCATCACCTTGGCGCGGCAGGTGCAGCACACGCCGCCGCGGCAGGACCAGGGCAGGTCCAGGCCCGCTTCCAGCGCGACGTCGAGCACGCGTTCGTCGCGGCCCATGCGCAGCTCGTGGGGCTTGCCATCGAGCACCACGGTGAGGGCGACCTCGCCTTCGCTGCGTTCGACGTGGCTCAGTTGCACGCCGGCGCGCTGCGCGCGCGGCATCGCTTCCAGCGTGGGCGAGGTGAAGCGCTCGGTGTGAATGCGCTCGGGCTTCACGCCCGCGCCCAGCAGGGCCTGTTCGGTGGCCTCGATCATGGCCTCGGGGCCGCAGATGAAGACCTCGTCCAGGCTGGGCACAGGCAGCAGCGCATCGATGAGGGCGCGCACCTTGTCGCCGTCGATGCGGCCTTCGAGCAGCGGCACCTCCTGCGCCTGGCGCGAGAGGATGTGGATCAGCGTGAGCCGGTCGCGGTAGCGGTCCTTCAGGTCTTGCAGGGCCTCGTTGAACATCACGCTGGCCATGCGGCGGTTGCCGTAGACCAGGGTGAACTTGGCCGTGGGCGATTCCTCCAGCGTGCTGGTCATGATGGACAGGATGGGCGTGATGCCCGAGCCCGCCGCGAAGCCCACGCGGTGGATGGCGCGCGGGCGGTGCACGGTGAAGCGGCCATCGGGCGGCATGGCCTGCAGCGTGTCGCCGGCCTTGAGTTGTGTGGCGGCCCAGTTGCTGAACACGCCGCCGTCCACCGGGCGGATGCCCAGCGTGAGCTCGCCCTTGCTGGTGTAGATGCTGCGCGGGCTGCTGATGGAGTAGCTGCGGCGCACCTCCTGGCCGTCGATGCGCGCGCGCACGGTGAGGAACTGGCCGGGCTCGAAGGCGAAGGCGCCGCGCTGCTCGGCGGGCACGGCCAGGGTGACGGCCACCGAGCCCGCGGCCTCGGGGCTCACGCGCGCGATGGGCAGATCGACGAATCCGCGGGGGCTGGTGCTCATGGTCAATACGGTTTGAAGAGATCGAAAGGCTCGAGGCAGTCCAGGCACCGGTACAGTGCCTTGCACGCGGTCGATCCGAAGGGCGAGGTTTCGGTGGTGTGCGTGGAGCCGCAGCGCGGGCAGGGCACCGGCTGGGTGGCGGCGCGGCGCGCGAAGCTGACCACCTTGTCGGCGGCGTGCGCGGCGCGGCCGTTGGGCGGCGCGATGCCGTAGGCGAGCAGCTTCTCGCGCGCTTCGGCGGTCATCCAGTCGGTGGTCCAGGCGGGCGAGAGCTGCGTCGTCACGCGCGCGGCCAGTCCCGCGCCATCCAGCGCGGCGCGGATGTCGTCCTCGATCTGGCCCATGGCGGGGCAGCCGCTGTAGGTGGGCGTGATGACGACCTCGGCCACGCCGTCTTCGCCTGTGCGCACCTCACGCAGGATGCCCAGCTCGGCCAGGCTCACCACCGGGATCTCGGGATCGCTCAGGTGCGCGATGGCGGCGCGCACGGCGTCCAGCGAAGGGTGGCGCACCGCGTCCATCACCACACCGCTTGCGGATGTTCGCGCGCCAGGCTCTGCATCTCGGCGAGCAGGAAGCCCATGTGCTCGGAGTGCACGCCATGGCGGCCCTGCGTCACGTAGCCACCACCGGCGGGGCGCTTGAGCGTGGCTTCTGCGAGGACTTCATCCACCAGCGCGTCCCATGCCGGCTTGAACTCGGCCAGGGCCACGCCGGTGCCGTTCGCCACGGCGGCGGCTTCGGCCTGGTCGCCGATCCAGAACTCCTGCGTGTGCGGCATCAGGTGGTCCAGCGCGGCCTGCGCGCGCGCATGGCTCCCGTCGGTGCCGTCGCCCAGTCGGATCAACCAGTCGCCCGCATGGCGCAGGTGGTAGCGCGCCTCTTTCAGCGACTTGGCCGCGATGCCCGCGAGCTGCGCGTCGGCACTGGTTTGCAGGCGCTCCCACCACAGGTTCATCAGCGCGGCGTACAGCACGTTGCGCACGGTCGTGGTGGCGAAGTCGCGATCGGCGCGCGCGGGGCCGGCGAGCGGGCCGTGGTGCGGCAGCTCCAGCAGCGTGAAGTTGCGGAACTCGTGCGTGGTGCGGAAGTAGGCGAGGGTGTCCTCGGTCACGGCACCGTCGGCGCGCGCGCCCTGCAGGTGGCCGAAGCGCTTGGTCTGCGTGGCGTCGGCGTTGATGAGCGCGGCCGCGTGCTGGTAGAGCAGGCGCGCCTGGCCCAGGTGGTCGAGCGCGTGGTTGGCCAGGGCCAGGTCTTCCTCGAGGATGGGGCCGTGGCCGCACCACTCGGCGTTGCGCTGACCGAGCACGAGCGCGTTGTCGGCCAGGTGCAGCAGGTAGTCGACGGGCGCGGCGCTCATCACATGTGCCCCACTTTGTCGGGGATCTCGTAGAAGGTCGGGTGGCGGTAGACCTTGTCGGCGGCGGGATCGAAGAAGGCGTCCTTGGAATCGGGCTCGCTTGCGGTGATGCTGGCCGAGGGCACGACCCAGATGCTCACGCCCTCCTGGCGGCGCGTGTACACGTCGCGCGCCATCTGCAGCGCATGGCGCGCGTCGCTGGCGTGCAGGCTGCCGCAGTGCTTGTGCTCCAGGCCTTGCTTGCTGCGGACGAAGACCTCCCACAGCGGCCACTCTTTCAATGCCGGCGCGTTCATTGGAAAACCTCCGCGCGGCGCGCTGCGGTGCAAGCCCCTTCGGGCGGTCGTGCCGGGCTCATGCGGCCTCCTTCATCGTGCGTTGTTCTTGCTTGCGCGCGTGGGTCAGCGCGGCCTCGCGCACCCAGGCACCGTCGTCCCAGGCCTTCACGCGGGTGGCCAGGCGCTCCTTGTTGCAGGGGCCGTTGCCGTTGACGACCTGCCAGAACTCGTCCCAGTCGATGGCGCCGAAATCGTGCTGGCCCTTGGCCTCGTTCCACTTCAGTTCGGGGTCGGGCAGCGTGACGCCCAGCACCTCGGCCTGCGGCACGGTGGCGTCGACGAACTTCTGGCGCAGGGCGTCGTTGCTGATGCGCTTGATGCCCCAGCGCATGCCCTGCACGCTGTTGGGGCTGTTGTCGTCGGGCGGGCCGAACATGGCCAGGCACTTCCACCACCAGCGGTTCACCGCGTCCTGCACCATGGCCTTCTGCTCGGGCGTGCCCTGCATCATGGTCAGCAGGGACTCGTAGCCCTGGCGCTGGTGGAAGCTCTCTTCCTTGCAGACGCGGATCATGGCGCGCGCGTACGGCCCGTAGCTGCAGCGGCACAGGGGGATCTGGTTCATGATCGCCGCGCCGTCGACCAGCCAGCCGATCACGCCGACGTCGGCCCAGGTGAGGGTGGGGTAGTTGAAGATCGAGCTGTACTTGGCCTTGCCGCTGTGCAGGGCGTCGAACATCTGGTCGCGGCTGGTGCCCAGCGTTTCGGCTGCGCTGTAGAGGTACAGGCCATGGCCGCCTTCGTCCTGCACCTTGGCCAGCAATATGGCCTTGCGCTTGAGGCTGGGCGCGCGGGTGATCCAGTTGCCCTCGGGCAGCATGCCCACGATCTCGCTGTGTGCGTGCTGGCTGATCTGCCGCACGAGGGTCTTGCGGTAGGCCTCGGGCATCCAGTCGCGCGGTTCGATCTTGCCGTCGGCGTCGATGACGCTGTCGAAGTGCGCCTGCAGGGCGGGGTCGGCCACGGCCGGCACGGCCTGCGGGCCGGGGGTGGTGCCATCGGGCACGTTGAAAGATTGGGTGTACACGTGGGTCTCCTCACGGGCGGGCTCGGGTGGGCGCAGTTTATCAAGTTAGCCGACCGGTCGGTCGGTTAATTTTCGTCACCAATTGCTGCACCGCTGAGCGGCTTTGTTTTGTAGTATTAAAGATCTACATTGCATTGGAATCGCCATGTTCAAGCCCAGCGTTGTCGCACTGTGTCTGCCCTTGCTGCTCGCCGCCTGTGGGGGCGGCGGAGGGGGCGGTGGTGACGATGGCGCAGCACCGCCGCCGCCCCAGACGTCTGTGCCGGTGGAGCCGTGCCCGGTTGGCGACTTGGCCACCACCGCCGCGCCGGCGATCAATGCCTTGCGGTCCGTGGCACAGGTCTGTGGTGCCGCCAATTTTTCCGCGGTGGGGGCCGTGACCTGGGACGCGCGCCTGGCCGAGGCGGCGCGCGCGCACTCGACCGACATGGCGGTGAACAACTTCTTCTCGCACACCGGCAGCCAGGGGGCCACCCTGGGTGGGCGGGTGACGGCCGCAGGCTATGCCTGGACCGTGGTGGCAGAAAACCTCGCGGCCGGTCCGGGGGATCTGTCCGCCGCGCTCAACGGTTGGATGAACAGCCCGGGCCACTGCCAGAACCTGATGCTGGCCACGGTCACGCAGGTGGGGTTGGCCTGTGTGCGCCGGCAGGGCGGCGGCCAGACGCCCTACTGGACGATGGTGCTGGCCCGCCCCTGAGCCAGACGGGCTTCAGCTCGCCGAGGCCTCGACGGCCTGGCCTTGCCCGCGGCCACGGCCCAGCACGTCCACCAGCACCGGCAGTGCGGCCTTCAGTCCGGCCGCCAGCGTGTGGGGCGGGTTGATCACGAACACACCGCTCGCGGTGAGGCCAGGGCGCTCGTCCAGCTCCAGCGGCGGATGCCCGATGGCCAGGGTGGCGTGCAGCCAGGGCCGGCCCGCGCGCTGGGCGTGGCCACGCAGTTTGCGCGGCAGGTCGTGCGCTTCGGCGCGGGGGATCACCGGGTACCACACGATGTAGGTGCCGGTGGCGAAACGCTGGAGCGCGTCTTGTATGCAGGCGCTCACTCTGGCGTAGTCGCTCTTGATTTCGTAACTCGGATCGACCAGCACCAGGGCGCGGCGTGAACCCTTGGCGTCGGCGGGTGGGGGCAACAGGGGCTTGAGGCCCTCGAAACCGTCCTCACGCTTGACGACCACCGCGCGACCCGCATCGAGTTGGCCAACGTTGGCCATGAGGGTCTTGCCGTCGGTGGGGTGCAACTCGAACAACTTGAGCCGGTCGCGCGACTCGGCCCGCATGAGGCGCTGGACCACGAACGGCGAACCCGGGTAGACGCGCAGCGCGCCCGATGGGTTGAAGCCCGCCACCATGTCCAGGTAATCGTCGATCAGCGGCGTCGTCGCCACCGCTGGCGCGCCCGACGCCGGCCGGCAGGCGGCAAACAGTTTCACCACCCCGTCCGCCGCTTCACCGCCCTTGTCGGCGAATTCGCCGTCCAGCCGGTACAGGCCCGCCCCCGCGTGCGTGTCGATATGCGTGATCGACGGCTCCTTGAGCTGCAGGTGGCGCAGGGTGGCGATCAGCACGAGGTGCTTGAGCACGTCGGCATGATTGCCGGCGTGGAAAGCGTGGCGGTAGGAGAACATGGGCCGGCGATGGTAGCGCCGGATTTGCCCGCCCGGCGCCGATTTCGTACAATCGCGGGCTTCGCAGCGTTTTCTGCTGGCCCCGCGGCGAAGTTCAAACACCACCTAAGAGGGTTCCACCAGAGAACCACCGACCGTGGAAAAGGGCCGCCAAACCCTCGCTATCAGGTTCAACATGACCAAAACGTTCAGCGCCAAACCCGCTGACGTGAAGCACGAGTGGTTTGTGATTGACGCGACCGACAAGGTCCTCGGACGAGTTGCCAGTGAAGTGGCTCTCCGACTGCGCGGCAAGCACAAGGCCATCTACACGCCTCACGTCGACACGGGTGACTACATCGTCATCATCAACGCAGCCAAGCTGCGCGTGACCGGCACGAAGTCCACCGACAAGATGTACTACCGCCACTCGGGCTTCCCGGGCGGTATCTACTCGACCAACTTCCGCGACATGCAGGCCAAGCACCCCGGCCGCGCGCTCGAGAAGGCCGTCAAGGGCATGCTGCCCAAGGGTCCTCTGGGCTACGCCATGATCAAGAAGCTCAAGGTCTACGGCGGCGCGGAGCACCCGCACACCGCCCAACAGCCGCAAACGCTGGACATCTAAGGAGCCCTGAATGATTGGTGAATGGAACAACGGCACCGGCCGTCGCAAATCCAGCGTCGCCCGCGTGTTCCTCAAGAAGGGCAGCGGCAAGATCACGGTGAACGGCAAGGACATCGCCGCCTACTTTGGCCGTGAGACCTCGATCATGATCGCCAAGCAGCCCCTGCTGCTGACCGACAACGCCGAGACCTTCGACGTTCAGGTCAACGTGCACGGTGGCGGTGAATCGGGCCAGGCTGGCGCGGTGCGCCACGGCATCACCCGCGCGCTGATCGACTATGACGCGAGCCTCAAGTCGCAGCTGTCGCAAGCCGGCTTCGTCACGCGCGACGCCCGCGAAGTCGAACGCAAGAAAGTCGGTCTGCGCTCCGCGCGGCGCCGCAAGCAGTTCAGCAAGCGCTGATCGCCTCGCGAACGACCCCCAGAAACCGCCTGCAAGTCCGCTTGGGGCGGTTTCTGCTTTCTGGGCCCCGTTTTCTTTTGCTTGCAGTTTGAAAGGTTTGCATGCGATTGCGCTTCGGACGTCGACGCTGGAAGGCTGGGGCCCCGCGCATGTCGGTGCGCAGCGCGCTGCCCTGGCCTCTGCGCTGGCTCGGGGCCGCGGTCATGCTGGGCCTGTGCGGTGCGCTGGCGCTGTGGGCCTTCGAATTCGGCAAGGACATCGCCGGCCTGGACCGCAACGCGCGGGAGGAACTCGAGCGCTTGCGCGCCGAGGTGGTCACCTTGCGCGCCGATCTGGCGGCCCTCAGCTCGGAGGACCACACGGCCCAGAGCCGGCTCACGACCGAGCGTTCGCTGCAGGAGCAACTGCGCATGCAGATCCGCCAGCTCGAGGCGGACAACCAGGCCCTGCGAAATGACCTCGGCTTCTTCGAGCGGCTGATTCCCGCGGGCGGCGACGCACTCGCCATTCGCGGCCTGCAGGCGGAACGCCTGTCGGCCACACAGTGGCGTTGGCAGGTTCTGATGATCCAGGCGGCGCGCAACGCGCCAGACTTCAAGGGTGCGCTGGAGATCAGTTTCACTGGCACGCTGGCCGGCAAACCCTGGTCGGCCAAGCACGCACCAGCGCCTCAGCCGGTGCTCGTCAAAGGCTATTTGCGGCAGGAAGGTGTTGTTGATCTGCCTGCCCAGGCCGTTGTAAAAACCGTGACCGCGAAGCTGCTCCAAGGCAATGCGGTGCGGTCCGTTCAGACCTTCGATCCCTGATCGGGGGCGTCGACAGGAGATGCGCATGTTCGCCAACAAGGCCAAGCAACCCCCGATCAAGAGCCTGATCGCGCAGGGCACCCGTATCCAGGGCGACCTGCTGTTCGCCGAAGGGCTTCGCATCGATGGCGAAGTGGTGGGCAATGTGCGGGCGGTGGACGGGGCCAGTCTGCTTATCGTGAGCGAGGTGGCGTCGGTCCAGGGCTCCATCGAGGCGGATCACGTGATCATCAACGGCCACGTCAAGGGCCCGGTGCTGGCGCGCAAGCTGCTGGAACTGCAGCCCAAGGCGGACATCAAGGGCGATGTGTCCTACTGCGCGATCGAGATGCACCAGGGCGCTACCGTCGAGGGACAGTTGCGCCCCGTGGCGAGCGAGGGCGCCGAGGAAAAGCCCACACTGAAACTGGCGGCAAACGACCGCTGAGGCGCATACCCGAGCGCCGTACCGTACCATTCGCGGTATTGCGGGCTTGCCGCCCGTCCCTACGAGAGGAATACCCATGAGTGCCGTGGCCGAGAACATCCAGACCGACATGCCCGCGCCGCTGGTCTTCACCGACAGCGCCGCCGCCAAGGTGGCCGAATTGGTGGCCGAAGAGGGCAATCCCGAGCTGAAGCTGCGCGTCTTCGTGCAAGGCGGTGGCTGCTCCGGCTTCCAGTACGGCTTCACCTTCGACGAGGTCGTCAACGAGGACGACACCGCGATGAGCAAGAACGGCGTCACCCTGCTGATCGACGCCATGAGCTACCAGTACCTGGTGGGCGCCGAGATCGACTACAAGGAAGACCTGCAGGGCGCGCAGTTCGTGATCAAGAACCCCAACGCCACCACCACCTGCGGCTGCGGTTCGAGCTTCAGTACCTGAAACCCGCCGGCGCGCCGGCCAGTGAAAAGGGAGCCATCGGCTCCCTTTTTTGTTTGAGGCGGGACCCGATCCCGGCCTGTTCAGTCGGCGCTGGCCAGCGCCTGCTGCAGACGGCCGGCGGCGGCGAGTTCCTGCCGCTGGACCTGGGCGACCTGATTGAAGGCGCTGCGCAGGTTCTCGGGCAGCTTGATGGCCTCGCTCTGGCGGGCGATCACCAGCGGGTCGCGGTGCACGCCGTTGTCGCGGAATTCGAAGTGCAGGTGCGGGCCGGTGGACATGCCAGTGGAACCCACGTTGCCGATGAACTCGCCCTGGCTCACGCGCTGGCCCTTGCGCACGCCGATGCGGCTGAGGTGCGCGAAGACGGTCATCTGGTTGTTTCGGTGGCTCACGTAGATGACGTTGCCATAGCCGCGCTGCACGCCGGCGAATTCGATGACGCCGTCGGCGATGGTGCGCACCGGCGTGCCGGTGGGCGCGGCGTAATCCACGCCCAGGTGCGCGCGCTGGCGGCCGAGCACGGGGTGGAAGCGCATGCCGTAGCCGCTGCTCACGCGCGAGAACTCCAGCGGCGAGGACAGGAAGTAGCGGCGCTTGCTGTCGCCGTTGAAGGCGTAATAGCCGCCCTTGACGCCGGGCGCCTCGAACCACACCGCTTCGTGCGGGCGGCCGTTGTTGACGAACCGGGCCGAGAGGATGCGGCCGGTCTTCATCGGCTCGCCCTCGGCGCTGAGGATCTCGTAGACCACCTGGAAGCGGTCGCCCTTGCGCAAGTCGCGGCGGAAGTCGATGTCGCTGGCGAACATCTCGGCGAGTTGCACCGCCACGGCGTCGGGAATGCCCGCCGCGTCGGTGGAGGCGAAGAGGGAGCTCTGGATTTCACCGCTGGCCAGGCGCGAAGTGGACTGCAGAGCGCCGGGCTCGAGGCGGGCGTTCAGGCCATTGGCGTCTCGCTCCACCACCAGGCGCAGGAATCCGCGCTCGTTCTTCGGGTCCGCCCAGCGCGCGGACAGGCGCTGCAAGGTCTGTTGCGGGGTGGACTCGGCGTGCACCAGGCGGCTCTGGCGCGAGGCCAGCAGTTGGCGCGCCAGAGGGTTGCGGGCCAGGAAGGCCTGCGCGTCGCTGTCGTTCACGCCCAGGCGCTGGAGCAGCGACTGGGGGGTGTCATCGGCGCGTGTGGTGTCGCTGCGGTAGAGCGTCCAGGGCTGGGCGCCGGCGAGCACGGGGCGGGCCTCGGGGGGCAGGTCGGCGCTGGCGGGAATGGCGGCGTACAGCGGGGTGGCGAGCACCGGAAGGGCTTCGACCACTTCGCGCACCGGCAGGTCGGCGGCGTCGGGGGCCAGCGGGGCGATGCCGAAGGCGGTGACGCCGGTACCCAGGAGAAGGACGCCGATGCCACCCATGATGCGACGCGGATGGCGGGAGAGGGATTCAGCGGTCTGTTGGCCCAACTGGGCCACGGCGAGCAGGGTCTGGCGTATCAAGATCGGTCATCCATGAAAGGGCCGGTGAGGGCAGCGGAGCCACACACCGGCATCCAGGGAGTGAGCGGGCAGCGACGCGAGAGTTCACGCCACGGGCCGGCTTTACGTTGGTCCGAACGCTTGTGCAAAAAGCACGCCAACTAAAATCCGGCGACAACCGGCAAGTGTAGCGAGCTGGCGACGCGCTCCCATCGGAACAAACACGTATGAATAACGGCTTATCTTTCCCATCCCCGACCGATGGCTCCCCCAGCGGCAGCGAGGCCCTGACGGACGGCGTGCGGCACGCCCTGGCGGTCACGCGGCGGGGCTGCGAAGAATTGATCCCCGAGGCGGACTGGGCGCAAAAATTGTCACGTGCCGAGCGCACCGGCACCCCGTTGCGCATCAAGCTGGGGCTGGACCCGACGGCGCCGGACATCCACATCGGCCACACCGTCGTGCTCAACAAGATGCGTCAGCTGCAGGACCTGGGGCATACAGTCATTTTTCTTATTGGCGACTTCACCAGCCTGATCGGCGACCCCTCGGGTCGCAACAGCACGCGCCCGCCGCTGACGCCCGAGCAGATCAAGGCCAATGCCGAGACCTACTACAAGCAGGCCAGCCTGGTGCTGGACCCGGCGAAGACCGAGATTCGCTACAACAGCGAATGGAGCCTGCCGCTGGGCTCCATGGGCATGATCCAGCTCGCGGCCAAGTACACGGTCGCGCGCATGATGGAGCGCAACGATTTCCACCAGCGCTTCACCGCCGGCACGCCCATCAGCGTGCACGAGTTCCTGTACCCGCTGATGCAGGGCTACGACTCGGTGGCGCTCAAGAGCGACGTGGAGCTGGGCGGGACCGACCAGAAGTTCAACCTGCTGATGGGCCGCCACCTGCAGGCCGAGTACGGCCAGGAGCCGCAGTGCATCCTGACCATGCCCTTGCTGGAGGGCCTCGATGGCGTGGACAAGATGTCCAAGTCGAAGAACAACTACATCGGCATCACCGAGGACGCCAACAGCATGTTCGCCAAGGTGCTGAGCATCTCCGACACGCTGATGTGGCGCTGGTACACGCTGCTGTCTTTCCAGTCCATGGACGCCATTGAGGCGCTGAAGAAGGAAGTGGCCGCCGGCCGCAACCCCAAGGACGCGAAGGTGATGCTGGCCAAGGAGATCACCACGCGCTTCCACAGCGCGGCGGCGGCCGACGCGGCCGAGCAGGACTTCATCAACCGCTCCAAGGGCGGCGTGCCGGACGAGATCCCCGAGGTCTCGCTCTCGGGCGCGCCGCTGGGCATCGCGGCGCTGCTCAAGTCGGCGGGCCTGGCGCCGTCGAGCAGCGAGGCCAACCGCCTCATCGACGGCGGCGGAGTGCGCGTCGATGGCGCAGTGGTGAGCGACAAGGGACTGAAGCTGGCCGCAGGCACCTACGTGGTGCAGGTGGGCAAGCGCAAGTTCGCGCGCGTGGCGCTCGGCTGAGGCCGAGCCGGCGCCGGGTTCAGCGCGCCCCGGCTTTCTCGAGCATCGCGGCCATGGCGGTGTAGCCGCGCGCGCGGGCCAGCGCCAGCGGCGTGTGGCCGCTGCGGTCGGCCAGTTGCAGGTTCGCGCCGGCGTCGATCAAGGCCTTGAGCGTGGCCTGATGCCGCGGCCCGCCGTCGCCGAGCACGATGGACTCGATGGCGGCTGTCCAGTGGAGGTTGTTCACGTGGTCCAGCGGCGCGCCGGCCGCGATGAGCTGACGCACCACGCCCTCGTGTCCCAGGTGCGCGGCCGCGATCAGCGCGGTGCCGTCGTAGCGGCTGGTCACCCGCTTCGCGCTCGCGCCGTTGGCGAGCAGGATCCGCAGCGTGTCCTCGTCGTCGGCGACCGAGGCGATGGTGACGGCGTCGTAACGGCCATGCTCCAGCGCCCCGTGGTTCGCGCCGGCCTTCAACAGCGCCTGCACCGCCTCGCGCTGGCGCGCGAACGTCGCCACATGCAGCGGCGTGCGGCCGGCACCGTCGGTGGCGTCGATGGCCGCGCCCGATTGCAGCAGGCGGGCGATGGCGGCCACATCGCCGCGCTGCGCCGCAGCGTGCAGGCCCTGGTAGGCCGCGACCTCGCTTGGCGAGGGCGGCACCTGGGCCCGCGCGGCGCCCGCGAACGCGGTGGCCAACGCCAGCAAGAGCAGCGCGCGGCGCTTCATTGCAGGGCCGCCTTCACCTGTTCCAGCGCGGCCATGGCGCACTGCTCGTCCAGGTGGCCGCCGGGCGCGCCGCCCACGCCCACGGCGCCGATCACCTCGTTGCCCGCGCGCACCGGCACACCGCCGCCGAGCAGCAGGTAGCCAGGGATGTCCTTCAGGTTGGCCGCGGCGGGGTTCTTTTGCGAGGCTTCCATCATGGCCAGGGTGGTGTTGCGCGCCGAGGCCGATGTGTAGGCCTTCAGGCGGCTGGCTTCCAGGGTGTGCGGGCCGGCGCTGTCGGCGCGCTGCACGGCGCGCACGTTGCCGGCGCGGTCGACCACGGTGGCGGTCACGTTGTGGCCGTTGGCGCTGCAGGCAGCCACGGTGGCGGCGGCGATCTGGTTGGCCAGCGCCAGCGAGACATTGCGCTCGCTGAGGACGGCGCCACCGGTCTGTGCCTGGGCGAGGGCGCTGGCGCCGATCAGCGCGATGGCCAGCGTGGTGCAAATGGGGGTGTTCATGAAGCGGGTCTCCGTGGGGGCGTTGCGGTTCGATCAACCGTGTCCGCACTGTAGGAATCGCGCGCCGCGCGCACCATTCGCGCGGCTACGCGCGGGGCTCCGTAGAACTACGCGGTGCCCGGCTCGTTCACCAGCGCCGCGTAGCCGCGCACGAGCTGGGCCAGGGAGTCCGCGCCGAGCTTCTCGAACACATGCGCGCGGTGCGTCTCCACCGTGCGCGGCGACAGATCGAGCGCTCGCGCGATTGCCTTGTTGCTCAGGCCCTCGATGATCAGCGCCAGCACCTCGCGTTCGCGCGGCGAGAGCTGTTGGAACCGCTCGCGCGCGGCGCGGTCGGTCTGCGCGTGCTGGCGCAGTTGCGCGTGCTGGCGCACGGCCTGCTGCAGGGCCTCGATCAGGGCCTCGTCGTCCACCGGCTTTTCCAGGAACTCGGCCGCGCCGGCCTTGAAGGCGCGGCGGCACATCTCCACCGTGCCGTGGCCGGTGAGCATGATCACCGGCTGGTCCACGCCCTCGGCCGCCAGGGTGTCGAGCACGCTCAGGCCGCTGATGCCGGGCATGCGCACGTCGAGCACGATGGCGCCGATGCCCTCGCGCTCGAAGCCCGCCAGAAAGGCGCGCGGGTCGGCCCAGGCGACCACGCGCAGGCCCACCGTGCCGATCAGCAGGGCCAGGCTCTCGCGCACCGCCTCGTCGTCATCGATGAGGTGCACGGTGGGGGAAAGGGCGTCACTGGCGGTGTTCATGGTGGCGTGTCGGTGGCGATCGGCAGGTTCAGCGAGAACAGCGCACCGCCGCCCGGCGCAGCGCCCGCGCTCAGCCGCCCGCCCTGCGCCTGCGCGAGCGATTCGCTCAGCGTGAGACCCAGGCCGAGGCCACCCTCGCGGGTGCTGAAGAAGGGCTCGAACAGGCGCGGCAGCACGTCGGGCGGCAGGCCCGGGCCGGTGTCGGCCACGTCGAGCACGGCGCGATCGCCCTCGCGGCGTACCGACAGGCGCAACTCGCGTGGACCATCGGCCTGGCGGTCCATCGCTTGCAGCGCGTTGGCGATCAGGTTGTGCACGATCTGATCGATCGCGACCGGATCGGCCCGCACCACCACGGCCTCGTTCGCGGGCCAGCGAACGGCCACGCCGCGCCGGTCGATCTCGGGCTGCAGCAGGTGCAGGGCCTCGCGCAGGCAGGCGCCGAGGTCGAGCGACAGGCTCGCCGCCGCTCCGGCCGGCGGCTCGAGCCCGCGGCGCAGCCGCGCCAGCACCTCGGCCGCACGCCGCGCCTGCGCGCCGGCGCGGCCCATGGCCTCGCGCGCGGTGTCCAGCGCGGGCGGCTCGTCGGCCAACAGGCGCTGCGCGGCCTGGGTGCTGGCCAGCACGGCAGTGAGGGGCTGGTTCAGCTCGTGTGCCAGGCCGGCCGCGAACTCGCCCATGGCGTTGAGCCGGCCGAGCTGGCCCAGGCGCAGCAAGGCCTCGGCGCGCTGGCGCGCTTCGCGCAGGCGCAGCGCGTGCGCCAGCAAGGCCAGGCCGGTCAGCACGGCCACCACCCAGGCGGCCATGCCGAGCCAGGGCAGTTCGCCCCAGCCGACCCAGCGCGTGGCCGCCGCGTGAAAGGGCTGGCTCTCGGCCGCCACCACCTTGTCGAAATCGAATCGCCAGCCGCGATCGAGCGGGCGACCCGCTTGCAGGGGGAGCGACTGTCCTTTCCACTCCAGGGCCACGCGCACCGGGCTGCTCGCGCGGTGCATGGGCCAGTCGGCGTCGGGCACCAGGCCCTTGAGCGCGATCACCAGGGCGTAGGCGCCGTCACCCGCACCCAGCACCAGCGTGTAGCGGCCGCTGGCCAGATCGCCCTCGGCCATGACCGCACGGCCACTCGTGCGCGAGGTCGACTCGGCGCGTGCCAGCGCCGCGTCGGCCCAGGCGCCACCGGGGGCGCGCGCCAGCACGCTCAAGAGTCGGGGGTGGATGGCGCTCAAACGCGGCAGCGCCTCGGTGCGCTCGGGCTCGAGCAGGGCCAGCGTCGAGAGCACCGCGTCGTGCTGGACCACCTGCTGGCTCAGCAGCCGATGCACGATGCGCGCGTCGGTCTCGAAGGCGGTGCGCTGTGCCTCCAGCCCGCGCTGCGCGATGAGCCACGCGCCGAGCAGCGACAGGACAAGGCCTGCCGCGGTCCAGCCCAGGCGGGACGTCCAGGAGCGTTGCATGGCGGCGATTCTGCAACGTCTCGTCATCCGCCGGCCGCCTGCCCTGCGCCACAATGCCGCGGGTGACGATCACCTGGCTCGACCGACTCACGCCGCACCGCCTGCTGCAGGCCTCCATCGCCGTGGCCCTGCTCACCATCGGCCTCAAGACCGCGGCCTGGTGGCTCACCGGCTCGGTCGGCTTGCTGTCCGATGCGCTGGAGGCGCTGGTCAACCTCGCCGGGGCCAGTTTCGGTCTGCTGATGGTCACCATTGCCGCGCGCCCCGCCGATGCGGACCACCCCTACGGACACCACAAGGCCGAATACTTTTCCTCGGGCTTCGAGGGCGTGCTCATCGTGGTCGCGGCCTTCGCCATCATCGTGGCCGCCGCCGGCCGCCTGATCCACCCCCAGCCGCTGCAGCAACTCGACCTGGGCCTCTTGCTGACGCTGTTGAGCACCGCCCTCAACGGCGCGCTGGCCACGGTGATGCTGCGTGCCTCGCGCCGGCACCGGTCGGCCGCGCTGGAAGGCGACGCGCGCCACCTGTTCACCGACGTCTGGACCTCTGTCGGTGTGCTGGTGGGCATCGCGCTCGTGGGTTTTTCGGGCTGGCTGTGGCTCGACCCGGTCGTCGCCATCCTGGTGGCGCTGAACATCCTGCGCGAAGGCCTGCGCCTGGTCTGGCGGGCCGCGCAAGGCCTCATGGACGAGGCGCTCGACCCCGCGCTGCAGGCCACCATCGAGCGCACGCTGGCGGGCTTCGCGGCCGCCCGCTTCGACCACATCAGCACACGCAAGGCCGGCCAGCGCCGCTTCGTGGACCTGCACATGCACCTGCCCGCTGCCTGGCCGCTGGGCCGCGCCGCTGCGCTGCGCGCCGAGGTGGAGCAGGCACTCATGCAGGCCGTGCCCGGCCTGCGCGCCACCATCCAGCTGCTGCCGACCGATGTCGAGGCCCTGGCCATCGAACAAGACGAAGAGGAACCGACGTGATTGCCCTGCTGCAACGTGTGAGCCAGGCCCGCGTGGACATCGCCGGCGAGACCGTCGGCGCCATCGGCCCCGGCCTGCTGGTGCTGGTGTGCGCCGAACCGGCCGACACCGAGGCCCTGGGCCTGAAGCTGCTCAACAAGGTCTTGAAGCTGCGCATCTTTGCGGACGACGCGGGCAAGATGAACCGCAGCGTGCAGGACGTGGGCGGCGGCCTGCTGATCGTCAGCCAGTTCACCCTGGCGGCCGACACCACCGGCGGCAACCGCCCCGGCTTCACCGGCGCGGCGCCGCCCGCGCTCGGCGAATCGCTCTACGATGCCTTCGTGGCGGCGGCGCGCGCGGCGCACCCTCAGGTGGCCACCGGCCGCTTCGGCGCCGACATGCAGGTGCACCTGGTCAACGACGGGCCGGTGACGATCCCCATGCGCTTGACGGCCTGACGCACCGGCGCGCCATCAGGAGGAAGGCATGACGACCCCCACGAATCCCTCGACACCCGAGCCCGAAGCCCGCGCCCACCTGGTCACCGGCGCCTTGCAAGCCGCTCTGGCCTATGCCCTGTACCAGACCACGCGCCAAGGCGCCTGGCCCGCCACCGAGCCCGCGGCCTTCGTGCCGCTGTTCCTGCTCATGGCGCTGGCGCCCCTGGGGTTCTACCTCGCCAGCGCGGCGCCGCTGCGCCGGCGGGTGGCCATCGCGCTGGGCGTGGGGGCGGTCGCGCTGGCCGTTGGCGCCTATCACGGCCTCACCGTGAGCGGACTTTCGGTGAACGCGCGCGCGAACCTGCCCTTCAAGGAAGACGACTACCTCATGCCCACCTTCGTGCTGGGCCTGGCGCTGATGATCGCCGTACCCGCCGTGGCCGTGGCGCGCGAGGGCCGCGTGCGCTACGAGGCCTGGTTCGACGCGCTGCTGCACAACACCCTGCTGCTCGCGCAGGGCGGGCTTGTCACCGGCCTGTTCTGGCTGGTGATGTTCAGCGCGGCGGCGCTGTTCAAGCTCGTGCGCCTGCCCTTCCTGGGCGAACTCATCGAACGCGGCGAATTCTGGATTCCCGCCACCGCGCTGGTGTTCTCCTACGGCGTGTCGCTCGCCGTCACGCAGCGCGCGGTGGCGCGCTTCCTGTTCGACCGCGTCACGCAGCTCTGCGGCTGGATCTACCCGCTGGCGAGCGCCCTGGGCGTGGCCTTCGTGGCGAGCTGGCTGTTCCAGGGCGTCGAGCCCCTGCTGCAGACGCGGCGCGCGGCCTTCCTGCTGCTGTGGTTCGCGGTGCTCAGCGTGCTGCTGGTCAACGCCAGCTCGCGCGGCGGACTCGACGAACCGCGTTACCCGCGCTGGTTGCGCCGCGCCCTGTCCACCGGCCTGCTGGTGCTGCTGCCCATGGTGGCGGTGGCGCTGTACGCGCTGGGCCTGCGCATCGGCCAGTACGGCTGGACGGTCGACCGCCTCTGGGGCCTGTTCGTGGCGATCGTGATCGCGGTGTTCGCGCTGGGCTATGCGCTCAACGCACTGGCCGAATGGGCCGGCCGCGCCGAACGCTGCTTGGTGCCCGCCACCAACGCGGTGGCCGCCGGGGTGGCCGTGGCGGGCATCCTGTTGCTGCTGGGTGGTGCGATCGACCCGCGCCGTGTCAGCGTGAACGACCAGGTGAGGCGCTTGATGGCCGACAGCGGCGACCAGCAGGACCCCATCCGCTACCTGGCGCGCGAAGGCGGCGTGTTCGGCCGTCGTGCCTTGCAGGCCCTGGCGGCCGACGACCCCGTGTTCGGTGGGGTACCCCTCGCGCGCCAGACGCTGGCGCGCGACGCGCTGAGCGACGCCGACACCCGCCGCGAGCGCCAGGCGGCGGTGCTGCGCGGGTTGCCCGTGTACCCGGCGGGCGCCATGGCGCCGCCTGCGCTGCTCGAGGCCCTCGCGCGCGAGGGCGGTGCAGGCGCTTGCGAGGCCGACACCTGTCTCATCTGGCGGCTGCCGCCCGAGGTGTTGGGCGCCGAGGCCTATGCGCTGCTGTCGCGCCAGGCGTCGGCTACCCGCGGCGGCGGCGCGCGCGTGTGGCGCGCCGGTGAACGCGGTGAATGGGCGGCGCAAGGCAGCTTGCCGACCCAGGGCCTGGACGCGCGTTGCCAGTCGCAGCCGGGCGCCGCCGCCCTGTTCGACGCCGTGCGCGAGGGCCGCGTCGCGTCGGTGCCGCCTCCGCAGCGCGACCTGTCCGCCGGCGGCCTGCGCTTCCCGGTGCAGCGCTGGGGACGCGCCGACGGCTGCGATTGAGCTCAGGCCTTGCGCGCGTGGCGCGATCGGGCGTAGGGATCGGGCTCGCCCAGCGCGGCCAGGACTTCGCTCTCGCGCGCCTCCATGGCCTCGGCGTCGGCCTCGCTGGTCTCGTGGTCCCAGCCCTGCGCGTGCAGCGCTCCGTGCACCAGCAGGTGCGCGTAGTGCGCGGCCAAGGGCTTCTTCATCTGCTTCGCCTCGGCCGCCACCACGGGCGCGCAGAGCACCAGGTCGGCCATCACCACGGGCTCGGTGGCGTAGTCGAAGGTGAGCACGTTGGTGGCGTAGTCGCGCCCGCGGTAATCGCGGTTGAGGGCCTGGCCCTCGTCGGCGTCGACGATGCGCACCGTGAGTTCGGCCTGGCGGTCGAGCGCGCGGCGCAGGCAGCGCGCGACGAAGGCGCGCGGCAGCGCCGCGCGGTGCTCGGCCACTCCGTCGAAGCGCGCGAACTGCAGCGACAGCGTGAGCGTGGGCAGGGCCATCAGCTCGCCGCCTTGCCGGCGCTGAGCGACTGCAGCGACTTGCAGTTGGCCAGCAGCACGCGCTCCTGCGCCGTGTGGTCGGCAGCCAGGAAGCTCAGGAAACCCTCTTCGCCCTTGGTGTTCCAGCGCAGGCTGTGCTGTTCGTCCAGCGCGATGTAGCGCACGCCCGAGGCGCTGGGCCGGCTCTTGAGCAGCGCGGTGCGTCCCTGGTGGTGCAGGGCGGCGAAGCTGTCGCCGTGCCCGAACTCCAGGTAGGCCACCTCGATCTCGGTGCCGCTCTCGCAGCGGTAGCGCACCGTCTCGCTGCTGTAGCCCGGGCCCTGGATGGCGCCCCGGGTACCGGGCGCCGCCGGGTGCTGGTGCAGCGCGCAGCCGCCGGCCAGCAGGGCGGTGGCGAGCGGGGCGGCGATGGCGATCGAACGCATGGCGGGTTCTCCCTTCAGGTGTTTCGGCGGCGGCGGGCCGGTTCGGCCTCTTCCACCGACGGGCTGCGCGCCTCGTAGGCGTCGACGATGCGCGCCACCAGCGGGTGGCGCACCACGTCAGCGCTGGTCAGGCGCGTGAAACCGATGCCATTGACCCGCTTCAACACGCGCTCGGCGTCGATCAGGCCGCTGAGCTGGGTGCGAGGCAGGTCGATCTGGCTCACGTCGCCCGTGACGACGGCCTTGCTGCCGAAGCCGATGCGCGTGAGGAACATCTTCATCTGCTCGGGCGTGGTGTTCTGCGCTTCGTCGAGGATCACGAAGGCGTCGTTGAGCGTGCGCCCGCGCATGAAGGCCAGCGGCGCGATCTCGATCTGTTGGCGCTCGAAGGCCTTCTGCACCTTGTCGAAGCCCATCAGGTCGTACAGCGCGTCGTAGAGCGGGCGCAGGTACGGGTCCACCTTCTGGCCCAGGTCGCCGGGCAGGAAGCCCAGCTTCTCGCCGGCCTCCACCGCGGGGCGCGTGAGCACGATGCGCTGCACCGCGCTGCGCTCCAGCGCGTCCACCGCGCAGGCCACGGCCAGGTAGGTCTTGCCGGTGCCGGCCGGGCCGATGCCGAAGGTGATGTCGTGCTGCGCCATGTTTTCCAGGTAGCGCGCCTGGTTGGGCGTGCGCCCGCGCACCTCGCCGCGGCGCGTCTGCATGGTCAGCGCGTCCTCGCCGGGCTTGTCCAGCGCGGTGTTGCCGTTGAGCATGAGCTGCACCTGCTCGGGCGGGATCGGGCCGCGCGCCATCTCGTACAGGGCCTGGATCACCTCCATGGCGCGCTGCGCCTTGGCCTTGGGGCCTTCGACGCGAAACTGCTCGAAGCGGTGGGCCACCTTGACCTGCAACGCGGACTCGATGGCGCGCAGGTGGGCGTCCAGCGGGCCGCACAGGTGGGCCATGCGCGTGTTGTCCGGTGGGCTGAAGGTGTGTCTGAGAATCAAGCCGATAATCCGCGAAGCGCCAAGAGGGACTCGAATGATAGGCAAGTTGACCGGCACCCTGCTGGAGAAGAACCCGCCCCAGATCCTGCTGGACTGCCACGGCGTGGGCTACGAGGTGGACGTGCCCATGAGCACCTTCTACCACCTGCCCGCCAGCGGCGAGCGGGTCTCGCTGCTCACCCATTTTGTCGTGCGCGAGGACGCGCAGATCCTCTACGGCTTCGGCACCTCGGCCGAGCGCGACGCCTTCCGGCAACTCATCAAGATCAGCGGCGTCGGCCCGCGCACCGCGCTGTCCGTGCTGTCGGGCCTGTCGGTGAACGACCTGGCCCAGGCCGTGAGCACCCAGGAGACCGGGCGCATCGTCAAGGTGCCCGGCATCGGCAAGAAGACGGCCGAGCGGCTGCTGCTCGAACTCAAGGGCAAGCTGGGCGTGGACCTGGGCCTCCCGGCGGGCGCCACGCGCAGCGACGCGCAGGCCGACATCCAGCAGGCCCTCATGGCCCTGGGGTACAACGAAAAGGACGCCGCCGCCGCGCTGAAGGCACTGCCGGCGGACGTGGGCGTCACCGACGGCATCAAGCTGGCGCTGAAGGCGCTGGCCAAGTAAATGAGCATCCAGACCGACGACTTCGCCCCCGCGCCGCGCGTGATCTCGCCAATGGCGACCTCGCCCAAGGAAGAGGCCATCGAGCGCGCGCTGCGGCCCAAGCTGCTCGACGAGTACGTGGGCCAGATGAAGGTGCGCGAGCAGCTCGAGATCTTCATCGGCGCGGCCAAGAAGCGCGCCGAGGCGCTGGACCACGTGCTGCTGTTCGGCCCGCCCGGTCTGGGCAAGACCACGCTGGCGCACATCATCGCGCAGGAACTCGGTGTGAACCTGCGCCAGACCAGCGGCCCCGTGCTCGAAAAACCCAAGGACCTGGCCGCGCTGCTGACCAACCTCGAGCCCGGCGACGTGCTCTTCATCGACGAGATCCACCGCCTCTCGCCGGCGGTGGAGGAGATCCTCTACCCGGCGATGGAGGACTACCAGATCGACATCATGATCGGCGAGGGCCCGGCCGCGCGCACCATCAAGCTCGACCTGCCGCCCTTCACCCTGGTGGGCGCCACCACGCGCGCGGGCATGCTCACCAACCCGCTGCGCGACCGTTTCGGCATCGTGGCGCGGCTGGAGTTCTATTCGGCCGAAGAACTCGCGCGCATCGTGCGGCGCAGTGCGGGCCTGCTCAACGCGCCCATCGACGAGGACGGCGCCTTCGAGATCGCGCGCCGCTCGCGCGGCACGCCGCGCATCGCCAACCGCCTGCTGCGCCGCGTGCGCGACTACGCCGAGGTGAAGGGCAGCGGCCGCATCAGCAAGGACATCGCCGAGCGCGCCCTGGCCATGCTCGACGTGGACCCCCAGGGCTTCGACCTGATGGACCGCAAGCTGCTGGAGGCCGTGATCCACCGCTTCGACGGCGGGCCGGTCGGCCTGGACAACATCGCCGCCAGCATCGGCGAAGAGCGCGACACCATCGAGGACGTGATCGAGCCGTATCTCATCCAGCAGGGCTACCTGCAGCGCACGCCGCGCGGGCGCACCGCCACGCTGGCGGCCTACCGTCACCTGGGCGTGAACCCGCCGCGCACCGAGGGCGGCCTGTTCGGCGCCACCGACTGAGCCGCCATGACCAGCCCGCCGACCGTCACGCCCCCGGACACCGCAGCGCTGACCAGCGCCACCGAGGCGCTGTACCGGGCGGCGCTCGGCCCGGGCCGCACGGCGCACTACCTGCCGGTGTTCGCGCGGTTCGACGAACGCGGCATGGCGGGGACCTCGTGGAACCACGCGGCCGCCTGGCTCAATCTGAATTGGCTGCTGTACCGGCGCCTGTGGCGCCGGGCCCTGCTGTACGCCGTGGCCCTGGCCGCTGCGCTGGGCCTGTGGTGGTGGGCGCGCGGGGTCATGGCCGCCTGGCCGGCGGGTGTGCGCTGGGGCCTGCTCGCCCTGATCGGTGTGCTGGCGGTGGTTGTACCGGGCTGGTGGGGCAGCGCCTGGCTGCACGCCGACGTGCGCCGGCGCATGACGGATGCCGTGCGGCGCGCACGAACCGTGCAGGAGGCCTGCGGCTTGCTGCAGCGCGTGGGGCCGCTGCGCTGGGCCTGGGCGCTGGCGCTGGTGGTGCAGATGGCGTTGTTGTTCGCGCTGGGTGTGCGCACCGGTGGCGGCGCGCCCACCACCGCGTCCGGGCCGGCGCTGGCAGAGCCGACCGTGGCCGAGGCGGCTGCGCCAGCCCCCGTGCCGGCCGCCTTGCCAGCGCCTGTCCCGGCGTCGGCGTCCGCATCGCCGGCGTCCGGCGAGCCTGTCGCGGAGCCCGCGCCGTCCCTGGTCTCCGCCTCGTCCGGCGGCGCGTCGGTGGCAGGCACCGTCACCGACGCGCCACCCAGGCCTCCGGTGGCGGCACCGGCACCGCCACCCATCCTGGCGCCGGCCACCCGGACGAGCCCCCGGCCCGCCGAGGCGTCTGTGGCCAGTGCCGACGCACCGCGCCCGCGCTGGCAGGGCCACGGGGTCAATGTGGGCATCTTCGCCGACCCGGCCAACGCCGAGCGCGCCGCGGCCCGGCTGCGCCAGGCCGGCCTGCCGGTGCGCACCGACCCCGTGGAATCGGCGCGCGGTCCGCTCACGCGCGTGCGCGTCGGTCCTTTCGACACCCACGACCAGGCTGTGACCGCGGCGGAAACGGTGCGCAACCTGGGCCTGGAGGCCCGCGTGTTCGGGCCCTGAACGGCGAAGCCTGTTTCAGTCGAC
>NZ_WVZN01000024.1:94459-104374 GCF_011772445.1 Hydrogenophaga sp.
CAGCACGCCGTGCTCGTCACCACCGTTGGCGAAGTCCAGGCCCTCGGGCAGCCACACGCGCGGCAGACCGCTGTCGATGGCGTGGCTCTTGTGGCCAGCATCGATCACGGCGCGTCCCTCGGGGCGGCTCATCACCTGTGCCTTGACGAAGAGGGCGTGCTCGAAGGCGGGCGACTCGCCGTCGGCGGTGTTGGCGGCGTAGTCGGCGTCCATGAACAGGTAGGAGCCGGCTTGCAGCTCGCCCCACTGGCCGCTGGCCGCCTCATGCACGAAGGTGCCGGTGCCTGCGCCGGTGACCAGTGGCAGCGCCAGGCCCGCGCCCTCGATGAGCGCGCGCGTGCGCGCCACGGCCTGGGCGGCGCGCGCCACGGTGTCGCGGCGTTCCTGCGGCGTGCGCTGGTGCTGGGCCGCCCCGTGGTAGGCCTGCAGGCCCGCCAGGCGCAGCGCGGCGTGCGCCGCCACGGCGTGCGCCAGGGCCAGCGCCGGCTCGCCCGGCGCCGCGCCGCAGCGACCATGGCCCACGTCGATTTCCACGAACACGTCGATGGCGCCCGGCCCTCGCACGCCGGCCGCGGCCAGGGCCTGTGCGAGGCGTTCAACGCCCAGCGCGCTGTCCACGGCGATGGCGAAACGGGTGCCGCCCGCGCGAACCGCGCGCGCCAGGCGCGTCAGCTTGGCCGGGTCCACCACTTCGTTGCTGATGTAGACGTCCGTCACGCCGGCGGCGGACAGCGCCAGCGCCTCACCGATCTTCTGCACGCACACACCCACCGCGCCGTGCGCCATCTGCAGCTTCGCCAGTTCGGCGCACTTGTGCATCTTGGCGTGCGGGCGCAGGCGCAGGCCGCGCGCCTGGCACCAGTCGGCCATGCGGTGCAGGTTGCGGTCCATGGCGTCCAGGTCGATCACCAGCGCGGGCGTGTCGATGGCGGCCACGCCCTGGCCGATCAGGCCCGCGAAGCGCTCAGGCGTTGCGCTCATCGAGCACTCCTTCGTCGTCGGGGACTTGCAGGTGGCTCACGTCGCCCCAGCCCACCAGCGCCAGGCCTTCGGGCGACCACAGCAGGCGGTTGACGGCGCAGTTGGCCAGTTGCCAGCTGCGCGGCGCCTGCAGTTCCAGCCGGGTGGCGGCGCGGTACAGCACGTCCAGCACGCCGCCGTGCGCCACCAGCAGAATCTGCTCGCCCGGGTGGCGCGCGGCCAGTTCCAGCGCCGTGCCGACCACGCGCTCGCGCAGTTGCAGCAGGGTCTCGCCACCGGGTGGCGCGAAATCGGGCATGCGCTTGCGCCAGGCCAGGGTCTCGGTGGGGTAGCGCAGCTCCAGTTCGTCCCAGGTGTGGCCTTCGAAACGGCCGAAGCTGCGCTCGCGCAGGCCGATGTGCGCGTGCACCGGCAGATCGCGCGTGTCGGCCACCCCCTGGGCGGTGACCCGCGCGCGCTTGAGGTCGCTGCTGTAGATGGCGGTGATGGGCTCGTCGCGCAGGGCGTGCGCCAGCCGTTCGGCCTGCCAGCGGCCGTGGTCGTTGAGGTCGATGTCGGTGTGGCCCTGGATGCGCGTGTCGCGGTTCCAGGCCGTTTCACCGTGGCGCACGGCCAGGATGCGGGTGACTTGCAAGCGTATTCCCGGAGAGAGGGTCGGTCTGGATGAAATGTACCGGCCCTTGCGACACAATGCCGCGCATGGCCACGCCCCCCGATGGCGACTTCTCCTCGCTGTTCAACTTCCTGCCGATCGGCGCTTACCGCAGCGCCCCCGATGGCCGGATGATCCGGGCCAATGAGGCCCTCGTGCGCTTCAACGGCCATGAGAGCGAGGCGGCGCTGATCGCCAGCGTCGGCAACATCGCCACCGAGTGGTACGTGGACAGCCGGCGCCGCGAGGACTTCCGCAGCCTGCTCGAGCGCGACGGCTTCGTTCGTGGCTTCGTCTCGGAGGTGTACCGCCACAAGACGCGCGAACGCGCCTGGGTCAGCGAGAACGCGCACATCGTGCGCGGCGCCGACGGCCAGGTGCTGTTCTACGAAGGCACGGTGGAAGACATCACCGAACGGGTCGCGCAGCAGCGCGACATCCGCGAACAGCAGGACCGCATGCAGGCGCTGGCCGACCAGATCCCCGGCATGGTGTTCTCGCTTGTCGTGCACCACGACGGCACGCGGCGCTACCGCTACGTGAGTTCGGGCGTGCGCGACCTGCTGGGCGTGCTGCCCGAGGCTTTCCTGCGCGACCCGACCACCATCACGCGACTGCTGCACCCGGACGAAGCCCCGCGCCTGGCGGCCGAAACCCGGGCCTTGCTCGGCGGCAAGGCGGTGCTCTCGGGTGAGTTCCGCGTCGTCACGCCCGAGGGCGTGCTCAAGTGGGTGCACAACCGCTCCTGTGAGGTCTACCGCGACGACGAGGGCATCCACCGCGTGGGCGTGCTGCTCGACATCACCGAACTCAAGCGCATGGAGGAGGCCCTTCACCGCAGCGAGGCCTTGTGGAAGATGGCGCTGGAAAGCGCCGGCGACGGCGTGTGGGACTGGAACCTGGAAACAGGCGAGGAGTACCTGTCCGACAGCCTGCTCTCCATGTACGGCTACTCGCGGGAGGACGTCCACGGCGTGGCCGCTGATCTGGACGAGCGCACGCACCCCGACGATGTGGCCGGCATGCTCGCCGCGCGGCAGGCGCATTTCGAAGGGCGCACGCCCGTCTACCGCAACGAACACCGCATCCGCACGCGCGATGGGCGCTGGATCTGGGTGCTCACGCGCGGTACCGCGGTGGCGCGCGACGCGCAAGGCCGGCCGCTGCGCCTGGTGGGCACGCACACCGACATCACCGAGATCAAGCAGGCCGAGGAGCAGCAACGCCAGTTCGAGGCGCAACTGCGCGAGCGCCAGAAGATGGAGGCCATCGGCACGCTGGCCGGCGGTGTCGCGCACGACTTCAACAACCTGCTGGCGGCCATCCTGGGCAACCTCGTGCTCGCGCGCGAAGACGTGGGCCCCGAGCACCCCGCGCAGGAGAGCCTGAGCGAGATCAGCCGCGCAGCCATTCGCGCGCGCCAACTCGTGCAGCAGATCCTCACTTTCAGCCGGCGCGACGCCCAGATCATGGAGCGGCGCCTGTTGCGGCCGCTGATGGATGAAGCCCTTCGCCTGATGCGCACGCTCCTGCCGGCCGGCGTGCGGCTGACGTCCGCGCTGGACGGTCCGCCGCTGCCCGTGATGGCCGATGGCACGCAACTGCAGCAGGTGCTGATGAACCTGTGCACCAACGCCTGGCAGGCCTTCGAAGGGCGCGCGGGCGACATCACGGTGGCCTTGCACGAAGAGGCGGTTGACGCGGCGCGCGCGCTGCAGCTCGGTGGCCTGAGCCCCGGGCTCTACGCCTGCCTGAGCGTGGCCGACAACGGGCCGGGCATGGACGCCGACACGCAGCGGCGCGTGTTCGAACCTTTCTTCACCACCAAGGCGCCCGGGGCGGGCACGGGCCTGGGGCTCGCTGTCGTGCACGGCATCGTCAAGGCCCACAAGGGGGCCATCGCGCTGGACAGTGCGCCGGGTCGGGGCACGCGTTTCGACGTGTACCTGCCGCTGGCGCCCGAGGGCGCGTCGGCCGACGAGCCCGCCGCCGTGCCCGAACCCGCGAGGCTGCCCGCGCTGGAAGGCCGGCACCTCGTGTACGTGGACGACTACGAGGCCCTGGTGTTCCTGGTGCGCCGCCTGCTGACCAAGCGTGGCGCGCGCGTCACCACCTTCGAATCGAGTCAGGCCGCGATCGACTGGCTGGCCGGGCACGAGGACGAGCCGATCGACCTGCTGGTGACCGACCAGAACATGCCGGTGCTGTCGGGCCTGGAGGTGGCGCGCGCCGCGCTCGCCCGGCGACCGGCGCTGCCGGTGGCCATCGTCTCCGGGCACGTGAGCGAGGCATTGGTGACCGAGGCCGAGGCCCTGGGCGTGCGCGCGGTGCTGCCCAAGCAGGACAACATGGACGCGCTGGCGCAGGCCATCGGCGCGCTGCTGGAAGCCGCGGACCGACCGCAGTTGCCGGCCTGAGACGCCGCGCGGGAGGCCGTGGCCTCAGCGCGGCACTTCGATGTTGACCTGACGCATGCCCGCGGGTGGCGTGGGGAAGCCTTGCAAGGCCGCGTCGAGCATGGCCGTCCACAGCGCGGGCGTGCTGTTCCAGCGGCCGTCGTGCGCGGCGCGTGTCTCGTACACCACGCGCCCGCTCGCGGCGTCGCGGATCACCAGCGACACCGTGCGCTGGTAGTACGGCGTCTCGAAGCGCGGCGCCATCATGGGGAAGAACACCACCTGGCCGGAGCCGGTGACGACGTAGTCGCGCCCCGGCATGGCGAAGGGGTAGCCGCCGTACGGCCCCCAGCCCCAGGTGTCCCAGGGGTCTTCCCAGGGCGCGCGGGGCAGGCGCACGTTGCTGGCGTTCACCTGCACGGCCCAGGGGGCGGACACATTGGCGGCGGCGCGCGTCCAGCCCAGCTTGGCCAGCGAGGCCTCGGCGTAGCGCTCCAGTTCGTCCTGGCCGCGTCCGCCGCGCTGTTCCTGTTGTTGCGAGGGCAGGCGCTCGAACCGATAGACCTGCGGCGGCGCGGGCACCGCCGCGTTGGCCGCGCGGTCCTGCCAGCGCGGAAAGCTCTCCACCTGGTTGTCGACCAGGATGACGGACGCGCAGCCCGACAGCAACAGCGCGGCGAAGGCGAGGATGAGAAGGCGGATCGAGGGCATGGACGTCTCCTGGCGTTGAAGCCCCTCGTGGCTGGCGGTCAGCTGGCTTCGGTGGCGATGGGTATGACCGTGCGGGCCGCGGGCGGGTTCCCTGCCGCCGTGGGTTCGCTTGCCTCGGCGGTGACCGATGGCGTGGCCAGCGGCTCGTCGTCGAAGGCCTTGTCGCCGTTGTCGTCCGGCACGCCGCTCGCCCGCAGGGTTTCAAAAGGAAACAGCGCGCGGTCCATCAGGTGGCTGGGCACCACGTTCTGCAGCGCACTGGCCATGTTCTCCACCCGGCCGGGGTACTGCTTCTCCCATTCGCGCAGCAGCTTGCCCACCTGCTTGCGTTGCAGGTTCTCCTGGCTGCCGCACAGGGTGCAGGGAATGATGGGGAACTGGCGCACCTCGGCCCAGCGCGTGAGGTCTTTCTCGGGCACATAGGCCAGCGGGCGGATCACCACGTGCTTGCCGTCGTCGCTCACCAGCTTGGCCGGCATGCCCTTGAGCTTGGCGCCGAAGAACATGTTGAGCAGCAGGGTCTGCAGCATGTCGTCGCGGTGGTGGCCGAGCGCGATCTTGGTGGCGCCGAGTTCGTCGGCCACGCGGTAGAGGATGCCGCGGCGCAGCCGGCTGCACAGGCTGCACAGCGTCTTGCCCTCGGGGATCACGCGCTTGACGATGGAGTAGGTGTCCTGGTTCTCGATGTGGAACTTCACGCCGAGCTTGCCCAGGTACTCGGGCAGCACGTGCTCGGGAAAGCCCGGCTGCTTCTGGTCGAGGTTGACCGCGATGAGTTCGAAGTTCACCGGTGCGCGCTGCTGCAGCTTCATCAGGATGTCGAGCAGGCCGTAGCTGTCCTTGCCGCCCGAGACGCACACCATCACGCGGTCGCCTTCCTCGATCATGTTGTAGTCGACGATGGCGCGCCCGACCTCGCGGCACAGCCGCTTCTCGAGTTTGTGGTTTTCCAGTTCGATGTTCATTGCCATTCCTTCAGGGTCACCACTGCCCGCTTTCCATGCGGATCGCGACCTCGCAGTCCTCGAAGATCTCCAGCTTGGCGATTTTCACGCGCACGCCGATCACGCCGGGCAACTGCATGAGCCGGCGCGTGAGCTTGCCGATCAGGCTCTCCAGCAGGTTCACGTGCTCGGCGGTGCACTCGTCGATGATGATCTGGCGCACCTTGCGGTAGTCGAGCACGTGGGTGATGTCGTCGTCCTTGGGCAGCAGGGGCTGCGTGCCCTGGTTCAGTTCGGCGTCCACCTGGATGGGCTGCGGCGCGTGTTTCTCGCGGTCGAGGATGCCGAGGTTGGCGTCGAAGCGCAGCCCGGTGAGGGTCAGGATCTGGGTGGCGGCGGTCGTGGGGATCATGCGGTCCTCACATGAGGGAGAAATCGCGCTCGAAGCGCATCAGGTGCTGGCCGCCATCCACCA
The DNA here is from genome assembly GCF_011772445.1 of Hydrogenophaga sp. Taxonomy (GTDB): domain Bacteria; phylum Pseudomonadota; class Gammaproteobacteria; order Burkholderiales; family Burkholderiaceae_C; genus Hydrogenophaga. The sequence continues at coordinate 100,619 of NZ_WVZN01000024.1, forward strand.
GCAGCGTGGTGCCGGTGATGGAGCCGTTGTCCAGCGCGAAGGCCACGGCGGCGGCCACGTCGGCCGGGGTGGACGATCGGCCCAGCGGCGATTGCTGGTGCAGTTGCCGGAACTTCTCTTCGCTGAGCAGGTGGCTGGTGAGCGTGAGCCCCGGCGCCACGCCCACCACGCGCACGCGGGGCGCCAGCGCCAGCGCCAGCATGGTGTTGGCCGCCTCCAGCGCCGCCTTGGACAGGGTGTAGCTGAAGAAATCCGGGTTCATGTTCCACAGCTTCTGGTCGAGCAGGTTCACCACCGCGCCGCGCGCATCGCGCTCGCCCAGGTGCGCGTGCAGGGCCTGCGCCAGCAGCACGGGCGCGCCGGTGTTGGCGCGCAAGTGGGCGTCCATGGTGGCGAAGTCGAAGCTGCCGGCGCTGTCGTGCTCGAAGGTGGAGGCGCTGTTGACCACCGCGTCCACCGCGCCGAAGCGCGCCGCCACGGCGGGCAGCAGCGCGCGCACGCTGGCCTCGTCGGACAGGTCGGCGAAGAAGGTGTGGGCGCTGCCGGCGCGCCCGCTGGCGGCCTCGCAGTCGGACGCGGTCTGGCGCGCCTCGTGCAGCGAATGGCGGTGGTGCACCGCCACGTTCCAGCCGGCCCGCGCGAGGGTGATGGCGATCTCCCGGCCCAGGCGCCGGCCGGCGCCGGTGACCAGCGCGGTGCGGGGCGTTGGAGGGGAGGGCATGGGTGACAATCGGCGCGTGAACGCCCCATTCGTGAACCAGCCCGGGAGTGTAGCCAGCCCCTTGACGGCCCGCATCCTGACAGCCATTGACGCGGCCGGCGGACAGATGTCCTTCGAACGCTTCATGAGCATGGCGCTGTACGAACCGGGATTCGGCTACTACGCGGCGGGCACGCCCAAGTTCGGCCACTTCCCGTCGCAGGGCAGCGATTTCGTCACCGCGCCCGAACTCACGCCGCTGTTTGCCCGCGCCCTGGCCCGCCAGGTGGCGCAGGCCCTGGCGGCCACCGGCACGCAGGAGGTCTGGGAATTCGGCGCCGGCAGCGGCGCGCTGGCGGCCGAGCTCATCGCCGAGCTCGACGCCCTTGGCCAGCCGGTCGCGCGCTACACCATCGTCGATCTGCCGGGTGAACTGCGCGCGCGCCAGCGCGAGCGGCTGGCGGCATTCGGCGATCGCGTGCGCTGGGCCGAGGTGCTGCCCGATCGCATCGAGGGCGTGCTGCTGGGCAACGAGATCCTCGACGCCATCCCCGTCACACCGCTGGCGCGCGTCGGAGGCGTCTGGCACGAGCGCGTGGTGGTGCGGGCGGGCGACGGCTTTGCCTGGGCGGACCGGCCCACCACCCTGCGCCCGCCCCTGGACGTGCCCGGCGAGCACGACTACTGCACCGAGGTGCATCCGCAGACCGAGGCCTTCGTGCGCACCATCGCCGATCGCCTCGTGCGTGGCATGGCGCTGTTCATCGACTACGGTTTTCCCGAGGCCGAGTACTACCACCCCCAGCGCCACATGGGCACGCTGGTGGCACACCGCGCGCACCAGGTGGACGACGAGGTGCTGGACCGCCCCGGCGAGAAGGACATCACCGCGCACGTGAACTTCACCGGTGTGGCCCTGGCGGCGCAGGACGCGGGGCTGGACGTCATCGGCTACACCAGCCAGGGGCGCTTCCTCATCAACCTGGGCCTGGTCGAACTCTCGCAGGGCGCCGACCCGCGCGAGCGCTCGCGCATGCAGATGCTGGTGCACGAGCACGAAATGGGCGAGCTGTTCAAGGTCATCGCGCTGACCCCATCGGGTGGCGGAGCCGGCTGGGTGCCGATCGGCTTCGCGCACGGCGACCGCACGCACCGGCTCTAGGAAGGTGGCCCGTGATCCGCTGGATGATCGTCATCTTCCTGGCCCTGCTGCTCATCAGCTGGGCCACGCCGCTGCTGCGCCGCCTGGGCCTGGGCCGTCTGCCGGGCGACTTCCATTTCCGCGCCTTCGGCCGCGAGTGGTTCCTGCCGTTTGCGAGCACCGTGCTGCTGAGTCTGGTGGCGAGCCTGATCGGCTACCTGATCTGAACCCCGGGCGGGGGCTTGCAATTCCTGCCGATGGCCGTCATCTGGGGACATGGACGCCACCACCCCTCTGCACGTCGTTTGCCCGCATTGCGGCACCACCAACCGGCTCGCGCCGGATGCGCTGGGCAGCGCGCCCGATTGCGGTCGCTGCCACCGGGCCCTGTTCACCGGTGGGCCGGTGGCGCTGGACGAGGCCGGGTTTCGCAAGACCGTCGAGAAGTCCGACCTGCCGGTGCTGGTGGACTTCTGGGCGCCCTGGTGTGGCCCCTGCCGCGCGATGGCGCCGCAGTTCGAAGCGGCGGCGCGCGAACTCGAGCCGCGCGTGCGGCTGGTGAAGCTCAACACCGAAGAGGCGCCTTCGCTGTCGGCGGCCATGAACATCCGCAGCATCCCCACGCTGGCGCTGTTTTCGGGCGGTCGGGAGATCGCCCGCCAGCCGGGTGCCATGGGCGCGGCGGACATCGTGCGCTGGACGCGCGCCCACCTGCCGCGTTGAGGCGGGCCCGGCGGCGCTCGGCCTATCATCCGTCGCCATGAGCGACACCCCTGCACCCACGGGCGGCCGCCTGTTGGCCGACATCGGCGGCACCAACGCCCGCTTCGCCTTCCAGTCCGCGCCCGGCGAGCCCTTGAGCGACGTCCGCGTTCTGCCCGTGGCCGACTACCCTCACGTGCAGGACGCCGTGCGCGACTACCTCTGCGGCCTGGCGCCGCGCACGGTGCGCGCGGCGGCCATCGCCATCGCCAACCCCGTCACGGGCGACGAGGTGCGCATGACCAACCACCACTGGGCCTTCTCCCAGCGCGCGCTGCGCGAGGCGATGGGCTGGGAGCGCCTGCGCGTGCTCAACGACTTCACCGCGCTGGCCCTGGCCCTGCCGGTGCTGCCGGCCGCCGATCTGCGCCAGGTGGGCGGCGGCCAGGCCGTGCCGCGCGCCGCGCGCGCTTTGCTGGGCGCCGGCACCGGCCTGGGCGTGTCGGGCCTGCTGCCCTGCGGCGACCACGGCTGGGCGCCCCTGCAGGGCGAGGGCGGTCATGTCACGCTGCCGGCGGCCACGCCGCGCGAGCGCCTGCTCATGGACGCGCTGGCGGCCCGCTACGGCCGCGCCTCGGCCGAGCGCGTGTGCTCCGGCACGGGCCTGATCGACAGCTTTCGCATCCTGTGCGAGGCCGATGGCGTCACCGTGCAAGGCATCGAGCGCGCCGCCGACGTGACCGAGGCCGCGCTGCGGCACGGCCAGCCGCAGGCGCTGGAGACACTGCAGCTTTTCTGCGCCTTGCTGGGCTCGGTGGCCGGCAACCTCGCGCTCACGCTGGGCGCACGTGGCGGCGTGTACCTGGGCGGCGGCATCGTGCCGCGCCTGGGCACCTGGTTCGACAGCTCGCCGTTTCGCGCCCGCTTCGAGGACAAGGGCCGCTTTGGCGACTACCTGGGCGCCATTCCGGTGTGGGTGATCACCGCGCGCGAATCGCCCGCGCTGCTGGGCGCGGCGCGCGGTCTCGACGGCTTGGACTGAGACCCGCCTTGCGCTAACCTGACCCCTCGTCGATCGCACCAGGAGATGCCATGACCACCCCGCTCAGAACCGTGCTCGTCTTCACCCCCGAGGATCAGGCCTGGCTGCGGCGCATGCAGTTGGTGGTGCCCGACTACTGGCGCGGCCATGGCGCCGCGCCCATTCCCGGCG
>NZ_WVZN01000022.1:0-128779 GCF_011772445.1 Hydrogenophaga sp.
GTCGATGGTGTGGGTGTCCGGGCGCAGGCCCCATTCGCGCTTGCCACAGAGGGGGCGCGCCAACAGCGGTGGTGACGCCAACCCTGCTCGAGTGCTCGGGCGCCTCTGCGCGAGCGTGGGCCGGAGAACGGGCACACGCACCAGCGGCCCTCGCGAAGCAGAGGCGCGAAACAGTGGCGCGAAGCAGAGCCGCGAAACGCACCCCCCATAGACAGCTCAGCGCAGCGCCTTGATCTGCCCCTGCAGAAACCGCAGGAAGCGCGGGTCGGTGGCGTAGGCCACGTTGACGCGCATCGCCACGCAGTCGGCGTGGCGGTCGGGGTGGAACACCGAACCCGGCGCCAGGAAGATGCCCTGCGCGGCGGCGCGCCGCGCGAGTTCCAGCTCCTCCAGGCCTTCGGGCAAGGCCACCCACAGGTAATAGCCGCCCGGCGTGGCCGGGTGCACCGTGGTGCCCGCGCGGCGCAAGGCCTTGATGGCGGGCTCGTGCACCTCGTCCAGCCGCGCCTTCAGGCGGTTGAGGTGGCGCCGGTACTGCCCGCTGGAGATGAGCTGGTGCACCACGCGCTCGACGAAGTCGGAGGTGGAGACCACGGTCACCATCTTCAGGTCGCACAGCGCGGTGATGTGGTGCGCGGCCCCCGCGATATAGCCCACGCGCAGGCCGGCCGACAAGGTCTTGGAGAAGCTGCTCACGTAGATCACGCGCTCGAGCTGATCGAGCGCAGCCAGGCGCGGCGCGCCGGCGGGCAGCAGGTCGGCGAAAGGGTCGTCTTCCACCACCAGGCAGTCGTGCTCGGTGACGAGTTGCAGCAGCTTGTGCGCCTTGGGCAGGCTGATGGAGCCGCCCGTGGGGTTGTGCGCCAGCGACTGCGTGAAGAACACCTTGGGCCGGTGCGCCTTGAGCAGGCGCTGCAAGGCATCCAGGTCGGGCCCGTCGGCCTGACGCGGCACGCCGTGCATGTGCACCTTGGCCAGCTTGAGCTTGCCGAACAGCGGGTAGTAGCCGGGCGAATCCACCAGCGCGTGGTCCCCGGGTTCGAGCAGGTGGCGCACGATGAGGTCGAGCGCGTGGTTGGCGCCTTGCGTGAGCAGCACCTGGCGCGGGCTCACGGGCAGGGTGCGCTCGCCCAGCAGGCGCGCCACGGTTTCGCGCAAGGGCAGGTAGCCCCAGGGCGTGCCGTAGCCGTGGTCGACCTGCGAGAGCCCGCTGCTGCCCGCGCCGCGCAAGTGGCGGCCGAGTTCCGAGCCCTCCATCCACGAGGCGGGGGGGCGGCCGTCGCCCACGCGCACCTCGTAGTGCTGCTCGAGCTGTTCGCGCAGCAGCGAAACCACGTCCACCGCCTCCGTGACGTGGGCCGGCGCCGCGTGCGAGCGCACGCCCGCGAGGCGGCGCACGAAGTAGCCCGAGCCGGGCCGGGCCTCCACATAGCCGCGCGCGACGAGGCGGTTGTAGGCCTCCACGACGGTGTTCACGCCCAGGCCGTCCTTGGCCGCGGCGTCGCGCACCGAGCGCAGGCGGCTGCCCGGCGGCAGGCTGCCTTGTTCGATGGCCTTGGCGAGGCGGTTGGCCAGCGATTCGACCTTGGTGTCCACGCGGGGCTCCTGTGGAAGGGAAAACCGTACCCGTGACTTGATGGATACAGTTCTTTTGACTGTGCCCAAACTGTACCTATGTCGCCTGCGCACTGTCTATAGACTTTTCTGCAGCGCGACCCGCATGGCCCGGCGTGGCCGGGTGCGCGCAACAGAGCACCGCCGGCCACGGCGGGACGACCAACCGATCGGAGACAAGACATGAAAGACGCGATCAAGCGACGCGGCCTGCTGAAAACCTCTCTCGCCGGCGTGGCGGTGGCCGCCACCGCGGCGCCGCTGGCCGTGCACGCGCAGTCGCCGGCCGTCACCTGGCGCATGCAGGCGCTGTGGGACGGCGGCACCACGCCGCAGAAGTACGAGGAGCGCTTCGTCGCCCGCGTGGCCGAGCTCACCGGCGGGCGCTTCAGGATCAACCTGTTCGCGGCCGGCCAGATCGTGCCGGCGGCCCAGGCCTTCGACGCCGTGCGCGGTGGCGCCTTCGAGATGATGAAGACCTTCGACGGCTACGAGGCCGGCAAGATCCCGTCTTTCGCCTTCACCAGCACCATTCCCTTCGGCTTCGCCGAGAGCGACGAGTACGAGGCCTGGTTCTACGAACGTGGTGGCCTGGACCTGGTTCGCCAGGCCTATGCGCCGGCCGGCCTGCACTACATCGCGCCCACGGTCTATGGCCAGGAGCCGCTGCACTCCAAGGTGCCGATCCGCAAGATCGCCGACCTGGCGGGCAAGAAGGGCCGCTTCGTCGGCCTGGCGTCCACCGTGATGGGCGCGATGGGCGTGTCGGTGACGCCGCTGCCCACGGGCGAGGTGTACTCCGCGCTCGACAAAGGCGTGGTGGACATGGCCGACCGTGGCGACCTGACCGCCAACTTCGAGGCCGGCCTGGCCGAGGTGGCCAAGTTCGTGATCGTGCCGGGCTTTCACCAGCCCACCACGGCCACGGCCTACGTGGCCAACCGCGGGGCGCACGAGCGCCTGCCGGCGGAATACAAGGCCGCGCTGGGCGTGGCCGCGCGCGAGGTGTCTGGCGCGCTGCGCCAGCACATCCTGGTGAACGACGCCGCCGTGCTGGGCAAGTACGCGGCCAAGGGTTGCGAGGTGATCCGCTTCAACCCCGCCGACGTGGCCGCCGCCCGGCCCAAGGCCATGGAGGCCTGGCGCACCGCCACCAAGGGCGACGCCCTGGCCACGCGCATCCTGGACAGCCAGGTCGCGTTCATGAAAGAGCTGGGCCTGCTGGCCTGAGCCCCGTTGAAGCGCCCGGTTCGCCTGCGCGGCGGGCCGGGCCTTCCCGTTCGATTTCAGGAGTGTCGGCATGCCCCTCTGGCTGTCCGCGATCGCGCGCGCGATCACCACGTTCAACCGCTGGCTGTTCCAGCTCACGGTGTGGCTCATGGCCATCGTCGTGCCCGTGATGCTCTACGAGGTGGTCATGCGCTACTTCTTCAACGCGCCCACGGTGTGGGGCATGGAGCTGGCCGTGCTGCTGTTCGGACCGTACTTCCTGCTCGGCGGGCCGTTCCTCCTGCACCTCAAGGGGCACGTGGCGCTCGACCTGCTGCGCCAGCGCCTGAGCGCCGCCTGGACGCGCCGGCTCGACCTCGTCAACTACCCGGTCATCGTTGTCTTCTGCGGCATCCTGCTGGTGTACAGCGTGCCCGCCGCGCTGAGCGCCTTCGAGTACCGCGAGACCAGCTTCTCGGCCTGGAACCCGCCGGTGTGGCCGGTGAAGGCGGCCGTTCCGCTGGCGCTGCTGCTGATGCTGTTGCAGGCGCTGGTGGAGTTCGCGCGGGCGCTGTTCGGCGTGGCGGATGAGGAGCCGCGCGCATGAGCTCCAACATGATCCTGCTGCTGATGTTCGGCAGCTTGACGCTGTTCATGCTCAGCGGTCTGCCCATCGCCTTCGTTCTGGGCGGACTGTCGCTGCTGTTCACAGTGACGCTGTGGGAGCCCAACGCGGTCATCGTGCTGGTGCTGCAGATCTTCGACACCATGAAGTCGGAGGCGCTGCTCGCCATTCCGCTGTTCATCCTGATGGCCTGCATCCTGCAGCGCTCGGGTGTCATCGAAGACCTGTACCGCGCCATGGAGCTGTGGTTCGGCCGCCTGCGCGGCGGCCTGGCCATCGGCACGGTGATCATCTGCGTGGTGATGGCGGCCATGACCGGTGTGGTGGGTGCGGCCGTCACGGCCATGGGCATCCTGGCGCTGCCCGAGATGCTGCGCCGCGGCTATGAGCCGCGCCTGGCGCTGGGCACCATCTGCGCCTCGGGCACGCTGGGCATCCTGATTCCGCCCTCGGTGCTGACCATCGTGTATGCCGTCACGGCGCAGGTGTCGATCGGGCAGATGCTGATCGCGGGCCTGGTGCCGGGGCTGATCCTGGCGGCGCTCTATATCGCCTACATCGTGGTGGTGGGCTGGCTCAAGCCCGAATGGGTGCCGCTGGACCCGTCGGCGCGCCGCGCCTCGCTGGGCGAGAAGCTGATCGCGCTCAAGGCGCTGGTCTTTCCGTCGATGCTGATCGTGCTGATCCTCGGCTCGATTTTCTTCGGCGTGGCCACGCCGACCGAGTCGGCCGCCGTGGGCGTGGCGGGCGCCATGGTGCCCGCGGTCATCAAGCGCCGCCTGCGCCTGCCCATGTTGCGAGAGGCCGGCGTGGACGCGCTCAAGGCCACCTCGATGATCCTGTGGATCACCCTCGGCGCGAAAGCCTACGTGGCCATCTTCACCGGCCTGGGCGGCGCTGACACGCTGCTGGAAATCATCAAGGGCCTGGAGGTGAACCGCTGGGTGGTGCTGGGCGCCATGATGCTGTTGCTCGTGTTCCTGGGCACGGTGCTCGACGAGCTGGGAATCATCCTGCTCACCGTGCCGGTGTTCCTGCCCATCGTGCGCCTGCTGGGCTTCGACGAGATCTGGTTCGGCGTGCTCTACGCCATCACCATCCAGATGGGCTACATCAGCCCGCCCTTCGGCTACACGCTCTTCTACATCAAGGGCACGCTGCCCAGGCACCTGGACATGGGCCACGTGTACCGCGGCGTGCTGCCCTTCTTTGCGCTGCAGTTCGTGGGCCTGCTGATCTGCGCCGCCTTCCCCGACCTCATCACCTGGCTGCCGCGCCTGATGGCCGCGCGCTGACCCCTTTCCCTTCGTCCCGAGACCTTCCATGAGCACCACCGACCAGAGCAGCCGCATCGGCGGCTTTCACAAACTCTCCATCGCCGACCGCATCGAGGCCGTGGCGCGCTTCGCCGGCCTGGGCGAGTCCGAGCGCGACCACCTGCTGAACACCGGCAACCTGCCGCCCGAGCTGGCCGACCACCTGATCGAGAACGTGATCGGCACCATGAACATCCCGGTGGGCGTGGCGACGAACATGCGCATCGACGGCCGCGACCGCCTGATCCCCATGGCCACCGAGGAATCGTCGGTGGTGGCGGCGGTGTGCAACGCGGCGCGCCAGTGTTACGACGCGGGCGGTTTCGTCACCTCCATGTCGGGCACGCGCATGATTGCGCAGATCCAGCTCACGCAGGTGAGCGACCCGCAGGCCGCGCGCCTGCGCATCCTGGAGCGCCAGGCCGATGTGCAGGCCATCTGCGACGACTGCGACCCGGTGCTGCTCAAGCTGGGCGGGGGCTTTCGCGAACTGGAGGTGCGCGTGCTGGAGACGCGCGGCGGCCCCATGGTGATCACGCACATCGTGGTGGACACGCGCGACGCCATGGGCGCCAATGCCGTCAACACCATGGCCGAGAAACTGGCGCCGCGCATCGCGGCCTGGACGGGCGGACGCACCAACCTGCGCATCCTCTCCAACCTGGCCGACCGGCGACTGGCGCGCGCGCGCTGCGTGTGGCCGCTGGCCGCCATCGGCGGCGCCGAGGTGCGCGACGGCATGCTCTCGGCCTACCACTTCGCCGACGCGGACCCCTACCGCGCGGCCACGCACAACAAGGGCATCATGAACGGCATCAGCGCCGTGGTGCTGGCCACCGGCAACGACACGCGCGCGGTGGAGGCTGGCGCACACGCTTACGCCGCGCGCAACGGCCGCTACGCCAGCCTCACGCACTGGGAGGTCACGGCCGAGGGGAACCTGGCCGGCAGCATCGAACTGCCCATGGCCGTGGGCCTGGTGGGCGGCGCCACGAAGCTGCACCCCACTGCCAAGCTCGCGCTCAAGGTGCTGGGCGTGCAGTCGGCCGAGGAACTGGCGCGCACCATCGCGGCCGTGGGCCTGGCGCAGAACTTCTCGGCCATGAAGGCCCTGGCCACCACGGGCATCCAGAAGGGCCACATGGCCCTGCACGCGCAGAACATCGCGATGATGGCCGGGGCGGTGGGGGAGGAGATCGAAGCGGTGGCGAAGGTGCTGGTGGAGCGGGGGGCGGTGCGGATCGATGTGGCGGAGGAGGTGCTGAAAGGGATGCGGGCCGGCAAGGCCTAATCGCCCGAGGCCTGTGCCGGCGCCGCCTGCCGGCATAAATGCTCCACCAGCCGCCCCGCCGCCACGCTCAGATCCTCCCGCCGCCGAAAGCAGATCGCAAACCGCCGCCGCGCCCATGGCTCGTTCAGCGGCACCAGCCGCACGCGCCCGTCCAGCGTGTGCGGCGTGCTCACCTCGCGCGGCACCACGCTCACCCCCAGGCCCGCGCCCACCACCCGCAGCGCGGCGTCGAAGCTGGACACCACCACCCGGTAGTTGAATGAACGCCCCAGCGCCGCGGCCTCGCGGTGCAGCATGGAGTGCACGGCGGTGGTGGGGGGCAGGCCCACGTGCGGGTGGTCCAGCGCCTCGGCCAGGCGCACACTCGCGCGCCCGGTCAGGTCGTGTCCGCCGGGCACCGCGAGCACCAGTTCGTCGCCGCGGTAGGGCAGGGTGGCCAGTCCGCCGAAGTCGATGCGGTCCCAGCAGATGCCCAGGGGCACCACGCCGTCGCGCACCAGGCCGACGATGTCGCGCGAGATGCGCTCCTCGATGTCGACCTTGATGTCCTGGTGCTGCGGTTCGCGCATGAAGCCGGCGATGTCGTCGAGCAGGGCCTCGGCGATGGCCGAGACACTGGCCGCCAGGCGCACCTGCCCGCGGATGCTGCCGCGAAACGCGGCCATGTCGCTGTCGATGCGCGCCAGCGCGAACTGAAGGCCGCGCGCGTGTTCCAGCAGGGCCTGGCCGGCCGGCGTGGGCCGCGCGCCCTGGCGCCCGCGCAGCAGCAGGGGCTGGCCCATGGCGTCTTCCAGTTGCGCCAGGCGCTTGCTGATGGCCGAAGGTTCGATGTGCTCCTGCGCGGCGGCGGCCTTGATGTTGCCGTGGTCGCACACCGCAACGAACAGGCGCAGGCTTTTCAGGTCCAGTTCTCTCATGGGTTCCGATCGGGAATTCAATGGCTTCCAAAGTTTCACTTGAAGTCCATATGGGAAGCCAAGAAACTCTAGCCGAACCCCGGAGACCAGGAAACGATGCTGACCCTGCCCCCCCATGCGGTGATCCGCGAAGTCGGCCTGCGCGATGGCCTGCAGAGCATCGCCACCGTGCTGAGCACCGAGCGCAAGCGCGACTGGGTGCGCCGCGCCTTCGAGGCCGGCCAGCGCGAGATCGAGGTCGGCTCCTTCGTGCCACCGCAACGGCTCCCGCAACTGGCCGACACGGCCGAGGTGCTGGCCTACGCCAAGACCCTGCCGGGCCTGGTGGCCAGCGTGCTGGTGCCCAACCTCAAGGGGGCCGAGCGCGCGCTGTCGGCTGGCGCCGACGTGATGTTGCTGCCGCTGTCGGCCAGCCACGCGCACAGTCTGGCCAACCTGCGCAAGACGCCCGACGAGGTGGTGGCCGAGATGGCGCGCATCCGCGCCGCGCGCGACACCTCGGGCCAGCGCACGCTGATCGAGGGCGGTGTGGGCACGGCCTTCGGATGCACGCTGCAGGGCGAGGTGAAGCCCGCGGAAGTGCTGCGCCTGATGGCGGCGCTGCTGGACGCGGGCGCCGATCGCGTGAGTCTGGCCGACACGGTGGGCCACGCCGACCCGGCGGCCGTGAGCCGCCTGTTCGAGCGGGCACTGAGGCTCGCGGGCGATCGTTTCGCGGGAGGGCATTTCCACGACACGCGCGGCCTGGCACTGGCCAACACCCTGGCCGCGCTGCAACTGGGCGTGGCGCGTTTCGACGCCTCGCTGGCCGGCATCGGTGGCTGTCCGCACGCGCCCGGGGCCAGCGGTAACGCCACCACCGAGGACCTGGCCTTCATGCTCGCGGCCATGGGCGTGCGCACGGGCATCCGCCTGGCGCCGCTGCTGTCGCTGCGCAGCGACCTGGCGCAATGGCTGGACGGCGAGGCCACGCACGGCGCGCTGTGGCGGGCCGGGGTGCCGAAGCATCTGGAGTCGAGCGAATGAGTTCGGGCCACACGGGACTGCCGCTCGAAGGCGTGCGCGTCGTCGAATTCACGCACATGGTCATGGGCCCTGCCTGCGGGATGATCCTGGCCGACCTGGGCGCCGAGGTGATCAAGGTGGAGCCGCCCGGGGGCGACAAGACGCGCGAGTTGCCGGGCCTGGGCATCGGCTTCTTCCGCAGCTTCAACCGCAACAAGAAGAGCGTGGTGCTCGACATCCAGACACCCGAGGGCCTGGCGAGCGCACGCGAACTCATCGGCGCGAGCGACGTGCTGATCGAGAACTTCCGCCCGGGGCTGATGGAGCGCCTGGGCCTGGGCCACGAGGCGCTGTCGCGCGAATTCCCGCGGCTGATCACCGTGTCGCACAAGGGGTTCCTGCCCGGACCGTACGAGGACCGGTTGGCGCTGGACGAGGTGGTGCAGAACATGGCCGGGCTCACCTACATGACCGGGCCGCCGGGCCGTCCGCTGCGCGCGGGCAGCAGCGTCAACGACATCATGGGCGGCATGTTCGGCGCCATCGGCGTGCTGGCCGCACTGCGAGAGCGCGAGCGAACCGGCCGCGGGCAGGCCATCCAGAGCGCGCTGTTCGAGAACTGCTGCCTGCTCGCCGCGCAGCACATGCAGCAATTCCAGATGACGGGCGAGGTGCCACCACCGTTTCCGGCGCGCGTCTCGGCCTGGAGCGTGTACGACACCTTCGAGGTGGCGAACGGCGAGCAACTGTTCATCGGCGCCGTGAGTGACAAGCAGTTCCTGGCCCTGTGCGGCGTGCTGGGCCGCGACGACCTGGCCGGCAACCCGGACCTGGCCACCAACACGCAGCGCGTGGCGCGGCGCCCCGAGTTGCTGGCCGAGTTGGGCCGCACGCTGCGCGCGCAGGCCATCGACGGGCTCTGCGAGCGCCTGCAGGCCGCCGGCCTGCCGTATGCCCGTGTGGTGCGCCCCGACCAATTGGTGAGCGACGAGCACCTGCTGCAAAGCGGCGGCCTGGTGCCCATGGCCACCGACGACGGCGACACCACGCAGGTGGTGCTGCTGCCCTTGCTGATGGGAGGGCGACGCCCCGGCGTGCGCCACCCCCTGGCCGGCGTCGGCGAGCACACCGAGGAGGTGCTGGGCCGCCGCAGCCCATCACCCCGGGCATCACCCCAATCGGCCTGAGCGCACGCCCGGGCTTCACGCACCCAGAAGAGGAGACACACCATGCACCACACCCTGACCCTGCGCCGCCGCCACGTGCTGGCGCTGGCCGCCACCGCCAGCCTGGGGGTCCCCGCCTTCGCGCAGGCCCCGTCCGCGCCGCTGCGCGTCATCCTGCCCCTTGGCGCCGGCTCGGGGGTGGACACCATCATCCGCTCGACGCAGAACGCGTTGAGCAGGGCCCTGGGCGGGCAGGCGGTGGTGATCGAGAACCTGCCCGGCGCGGGCGGCATTACCGGCACGCACGCGCTGGTGCGCGCGCCAGCCGACGGCCTCACCGTGGCCATCATCTCGAACAACCACGCGGTCAACCCCAGCGTCTACAAGAGCCTGCCGTACGACAGTCTGGCCGACATCACGCCGATCTGCGTGGTCGGCGGCTCGCCCTTCGTGCTGGTGGTGAACCCGGCCAAGGTGCCGGCGAAGGACGCAAAGGAGATGCAGGCCCTGCTCAAGTCGCGCCCCGGGCAGTTCAACATGGGCTCCTCGGGCAACGGCACCATCATCCACCTGGCGGGCGAGATGTTCGTGGATGCGTTGGGCGTGAAAGTGACGCACATCCCGTACAAAGGCATGGGGCCGATGATGGTGGACATCATCTCGGGCCAGGTGGAGTTCGGCGTGGGCGCGGTGCCGGCCGTGCAGGGTCACCTGGCAGCCGGGCGCATGCGCGCCATCGGCATCATGGGCGCGCAGCGCGTGGCCTCGCTGCCCGAGCTGCCCACCATCGCCGAGCAGGGTTTCCCCTCGGTGGATGTCGCGGGCTGGTTCGCCGTGGTGGGGCCCAAGGGCCTGCCTGCGGTCCAGGTCCGGCGCTTGCATGACGCGGTGGTGGCGGCCTTCGCCGACCCCGAGGTCAAGACCGCCATGGCCAAGCAGGACAACTTCATCCGGCCCATGAGCCCCGAGCAATCCGCGGCCTTTCTGAAGACCGAGCAGGAGCGCTACGCACACCTGGTTGCCAAGGCCAGCATAAAGCTCGACTGAAGCGGCAGGAACCGGTGCGGGGGAAATCAACATCCCCTGATCGAGGGGAAGCCCCGGGTATCGGGGGCTTGCCGGGCCTGGGGCCGGCGTGGATGATGCGTGGATGCCCCGCAGCCACGCCACGAGCCACATCCCCGCATGCTGATCGCCCAGGTGTCCGACCTGCACGTCTGTGCTCCGGGCCAACTGGCCAATGGGGTGGTCGACACCAACGCCATGGCCCGCGAAGGCCTGCGCGCCGTGGCGGCGCTGCAACCCCGCCCCGACGCGCTGCTGCTCACCGGTGACCTGGTGGAGGCGGGGGGGGCCGATTCCTACGCCCACCTGCTGGAGCTGCTGGCGCCCATCGACCTGCCGCTGTACCCGCTGGCGGGCAACCACGACGAGCGCGCGTCCCTGGCCGAGGCCTTCGCCGGACGCATCGGTCCGCACTCGGCCCGCCTGCCCGGCTTCTGGCAGTACGCGGCCGCCCTGGGGCCCTTGCGCCTGCTGGCCCTGGACACCGTGGTGCCCATGGAAGGCCACGGCGCCCTGTGCGCGCGCCGGCTCGACTGGCTCGACCAGCGCCTGGCCGAGGACGCCACGCCCACCGTCATCGCCATGCACCACCCGCCGTTCGCCACCTGCATCGGACACATGGACGAGATGGGCCTGCTCGAAGGCGCCGAGGCGCTGGAGGCCATCGTGCGGCGGCACGGCCAGGTGCAGGCCATTCTCTGCGGCCACCTGCACCGATCCATCCAGGTCCGCTTCGGCGGCACCGTCGCCATGGTCTGCCCCAGCACGGCGCACCAGATCGCGCTCAACCTGCTGGGGTCTTCGGCCGATGGATACGTCATGGAGACACCCGGATTTCAGCTGCACCTCTGGCACGGTGGCCGGCTGGTGAGCCACACCGCGCCGATCGGCGACTTTGGTGGCACGAAGCCCTTTGCCTGAAGCGGCCACCGTGGACACCGACGAGCCACTGACCGACCACGAGTTTTTCCGGCTCTCGCTCGTCGCGGCCTGTCTGACGCGTGCACGCGATGGCCTGGTGATCGACGTTAACGCCGCCTGGGAGGCGCTCTCGGGCATTGCGCGCGAGGACGCCATCGGGCGCACGACCGTGGAACTGGGGCACTGGGAAGACGAGGCGCAGCGCACCGCCGCGCTGGCCCAGGTGCCGGGCACGCTGGCGCCCACCACGGTGCGCTTCAAGGGGGGCGAGCCGCACATGGTGCGGATGCACACGATTCTTCTGCCCAGCTCGCCCCGGCGGCCGGAGGCGCTGCTGCTGGTGCAGATCACGCAAGCCGAACGGGAGGTGCTGGCCGAAGCCGCGCGCGAGCAGACCGCGCAGGCACTGCATGAGGCCAACCGCGAACTGCAGCAGCGCGTGGAACTGCATTCCCTGATGGAGAAGACCGCGCACGTGGGCTACTGGACGAACGCCGAGAGCGAGCAGGAGGTGTCCTGGTCGGCCGGCCTCTACGCCATCACCGGCCTGACGCCGGGCAAGGGCCTCACCCGGGCCGTGGTGCGCAGCGGCATCCACCCGGACGACATGCCGCATTGGCTGGAGGCCCGCAACAGCCGCGACAGCCGCGAGGTGGAGTTCCGCTGGCGCCACCCCGACGGCAACATCCGCTGGTTCCGTACGCGCACCGGTCAGACCCTGGTCAAGGGCAACCCGCAGACCGACTTCGGCGTGGTGCAGGACATCACCACCGAACGCGCGGCCCGCGAGCGCCTGGCCGAGCAACTCAAGCTGCTGCAGAACATCGCCGCGCGCGTGCCGGGCATCTTCTACCAGGCCCGCCTCACGCCCGACGGTCGCAGCGAGCTGGGCTACATCAACGAGGCCGTGCGAGAACTGTTCGACGAAGACGCCGCGGCGCTCATGCGCGAGCCGCGCAAGCTGTTTCGCGTGCTGCACCCCGAGGACCGCGAGCGTGTGATCAGCTCGCTGGCGCGTTCGGCGAGAAGCCTTCAGCCCTGGCGCGAAACCTATCGCGTGATGCTGCCCAAGCTGGGGCTGCGCTGGCTCAGCCTGGAAAGCACGCCGCAGCGCGAGCCCGACGGCAGCGTGGTCTGGCACGGGCTGGCCACCGACGTGACCGAAGCACGCCTGGACGCGCAGCGGCGCGACCGGCTCAACCGCATGCTCGCGGCCATCACGCAGGCGCAGTCGGTGTTCATCGAAGCCGACGACAAGCGCCGCGCCTTCGAGGGCCTGCTCGATGCCTTCCTCAGCGTCACGGACAGCGGCTATGGCTTCCTGGGCGAAGTGCTGTACGACGACAAGGACCAGCCCTTCCTGCGCACGCACGCGATGACCGACATCTCGTGGGACGAGGCCTCGCGCCTGGCCTATTCGGCGCACGCCGACACCGGCATGGAGTTCCGCAACCTGCACACCCTGTTCGGCCATGCGCTTCGCACCGGTGAAACCGTCATTGCCAACGAGCCGCGCCACGACCCGCGCGCGGGCGGCATGCCCGGCGGCCACCCCGGGCTGAACGCCTTCCTCGGCATCCCGCTGGCGGTGGGCGAGCGCCTGGTGGCCATGGTGGGCCTGGCCAACCAGCCGGGCGGCTACAACGCCGACGACGTGGTGTTCCTGCAGCCTCTGCTGGGCGCGCTGCGCCAGCTGGTGCTGGCGTGGCGCCTGCACGGCGAGCGCCAGCGCACCAGCGCCCAGCTCGAGGCCACCAGCGCCCTGCTGGCCGAGAAAAGCGCCGCGCTGCAGGTCACGCTGGACAGCATCAACCAGGGCCTGGTGAAGATCGATACCGAAGGCCGCGTGAGCGTCTACAACCGCCGCTTCCTGGAGCTGCTCGACCTGCCCGACGAGATGATGCGCCAGCGCCCCCGCCACGACGACGTGGTGGCCTGGCAGGCGCAGCGGGGCGATTTCGGGCCCGAATTCGCCTGGGTCGAACCGGGGGCGCGTGGCTACGTGGCGCTCGACCCCCAGGCCGAACTGCCCCAGCAGTACTGGCGCCGCACGCGCAGCGGCCGCACGCTGGAGATCCACACCTTCCGTTTCCCGGAAGGCGGCCTGGTGCGCACCTACGCCGACGTGACCTCCTACATCCAGACGCAGGAGGCGCTGCGCGGCGAGCGCCAGCGCCTGGCCTGGGTGCTGGAGGCCACGCGCCCCGGCATCTGGGAGACCAACCTCGCCGACGGCAGCATGCAGATCAACGACCGCTGGGCCGAGATGCTGGGGTACACCCGCGCCGAACTGGAGCCCGTCGACCACAGAACCTGGTCCTCGCGCGTGCACCCCGACGACCTGCCGCGCGCCGAGGCGGCGCGCGACCGGCACACCTCGGGCCAGTCGCCTTACTACGAGTGCGACGTTCGCCTGCGGCACAAGGACGGCCACTGGGTGTGGGTGAACTCGCGCGGGCGCGTGCACCAGCGCGACGCCAAGGACCGCGCGCTGTACATGTCGGGCACGCACCTGGACATCAGCGAGCGCGTGGCGGCGCAGGAGCAGATCCGCGCACTCAACGCCGGCCTGGAGCAGCGCGTGCGCGAGCGCACGGCGGAGCTGGAGCGCTCCATGCGCGACATGGAGGCCATCTCCTACTCCATCGCGCACGACCTGCGCGCGCCACTGCGCTCGGTCAACGGCTTCGCGCAGATCCTGGCCGAGGAGGAGCTGCAGCGCCTGAGCGAGAGCGGGCGCGAGATGTTCCTGCGCATCTCGCGCTCAGCGCGCAACATGGGGCAGATGATCACCGACATGCTGGAGTTGCTGCGCGTGGTGCAGGTGGAGCTGGAGCCCCGGCCCGTGGACATGACCGCACTGGCGCACGCCGTGGCCGAGGCGCTGGGGCCGCAGGCGCCGCAGGTGCGCATCGAGGTGGGCGATCTGCCCGAGGCGATGGGCGATGCAACGCTGCTGCGTCAGGTGCTGAGCAACCTCGTGGACAACGCCATGAAGTACTCGCGCCAGCAGACCGAGCCGCTTGTGCGGGTGGGCTACGACCCGGCCCTGCACGCCTACTTCGTGCGCGACAACGGCATGGGTTTCGACATGGCCCGCTCGGCCAAGCTGTTCGGCTTGTTCCAGCGCCTGCACGCCGACAGCGAGGTGCCGGGGCTGGGTGTGGGACTGGCGATCGTGCTGCGCATCGTCGAGCGGCACGGCGGGCGCGTGTGGGCGGAGTCGGCGCCGGGGCAGGGCGCTTGCTTCTGGTTCAGCCTGCCAAGAGTGTGAAACACCCCCGCCGCGCTGCGCGCGACCCCCTCAAGGGGGCGGCGCCTGCGGCCCGGCAAAGCCGGTTCCGCGGCACCCCTGGATGGGCCACGCTCAGGCGGGCGTGTTGTCGTCCGCGTTGCCTGGCTCGGCGGCCTTGCTCACCACCGTCTTGCGCGCCGCCGCGCGCGCCTGGCGCACCGCGGCCTTGTCGCCCGCGCTGGCGAACTTGCTGTACTTGCCCGTCAGGGCCACCAGCTGGCCGTAGATCTTGGGGTTGGCGGCCACGCATTCCTTCTGTTCCAGGAAGTCGGGTTCACCCGTGAAATTGCCGATCAGGCCGCCGGCTTCCGTCACCAGCAGCGCGCCCGCCGCCACGTCCCAGGGCGACAGGCCCATCTCGAAGAAGCCGTCGGAGAAGCCCGCCGCCACGTAGGCCAGGTCCAGCGCGGCCGAGCCCGGGCGGCGCACGCCGGCCACCTTGGGCATCACCTCGCCCAGCATCTGCATGTAGGTCTGGAAGGCGTCGCCCGGGCGGAACGGGAAACCTGTGGAGAGCAGGCAGTCGCGCAGCGCCGTGCGCTTGGCCACGCGGATGCGGCGCTCGTTGAGGTAGGCGCCGCGCCCGCGCGTGGCGCAGAACAGGTCGTTTCGGGTGGGGTCGTACACCACGGCCTGTTCGATGCGGTTGCCCACCATGAGCGCGATGCTCACGCAGTAGACCGGAAAGCCGTGGATGAAGTTGGTGGTGCCGTCCAGGGGGTCGATGACCCACACGTGGTCCTTTTCGCGGCCCTTGCCGGGCTGCTCGCCGGACTCCTCGGCCCGGATGCCGTGGCCGGGGTAGGCGGTCTTGAGGGTCTCGATGATCGCGGCCTCGGCCGCGTGGTCGATTTCGGTGACGAAATCGTTGGTCTGCTTGGCCGTCACCCGCACGGCTTCGACGTCGAGCGCGGCGCGGTTGATGATGGCGCCGGCGGCGCGCGCGGCCTTGATGGCCACGTTGAGCATGGGGTGGTAGCTGGACGACATGGATTGTGACCTTCGCGCCGCGGCGCAACGGTGAAGAGCGGGGGGGTGGGGGCGGGCCGGGCCCGGGGCCGCGGGCGGGGGGGGGGGGGCGGGCCGGGCCCGGCGATGCGGGCGGCGACAATGGCGGGCGATTTTACTAGGCCGCCCGTCAAGCCGCTTTTCCCATGAAAACCCGCTTCATCCTCATCGAAACCAGCCACGCCGGCAACGTGGGCGGCGCCGCGCGCGCGCTGAAGGTCATGGGCTTCGAGGAACTGGTGCTCGTGCGCCCGCGCTGGCCCAATGTCCTGCGCAAGGAGGAAACCATCCAGCGCGCCAGCGGCGCCAACGACGTGCTGGCCAGCACCCGCGTGGTGGACACACTGGACGAGGCCCTGGACGGCATCACGCACCTGTGCGCCACCGCCATGACGCCGCGCGACTTCGGCCCGCCCACGCGCGCGCCGCGCGAGCACTTCGCCGCATTGATGGCCGAGCCCGCGCCGCCGCAGGGCGTGGCCTTCCTGTTCGGCAGCGAGCGATTCGGCATGGCCAACGAGGACGTGTACCGCTGCCACGTGGCCCTGTCCATTCCCACCGCACCGGGCTACGGCTCGCTCAACCTGGCGGCGGCGGTGCAACTGGTGGCCTACGACTGGCGCCAGGCCCTGGGCGGCTTCGCGGTGGCTTCACCCGTGAGCGCGCGCCCCGCGGCTGACGCGGCGGCCGTGGCCGGCATGCTCGAGCACCTGCAGCAGGCCCTGGTGGCGGTGGATTTCCTCGACCCCGCCGCGCCGAAGAAGCTCATGCCGCGCCTGCACCAACTCTTCAATCGCGCGCAACCGAGCGATGAGGAAGTCCACATTCTTCGCGGTGTCGCCCGCGCCATGCTGCAGACCGCCGAGCGCGCGAAACGCTAGACTGGCCGCCCCATGCTGTTTCCCCGCCTCCGCTCCGACATCCAGTGCATCCTCGAGCGCGACCCGGCCGCGCGCAGCACCTTCGAGGTGCTGACCTGCTACCCCGGCCTGCACGCGGTGGTGTTGCACCGGGCCGCGCATTGGTGCTGGAACCACGGCTTCAAGTGGCTGGGCCGCTTCATCTCGCACCTCGGCCGCTTCTTCACGGGCATCGAGATCCACCCGGGCGCCGTGATCGGCGAGCGTGTGTTCTTCGACCACGCCATGGGCACGGTGGTGGGCGAGACCGCCGTCATCGGCGACGGCTGCACCATTTACCAGGGCGTCACCCTGGGCGGCACCTCGCTCTACAAGGGCACCAAGCGCCACCCCACGCTGGGTCGCGACGTGGTGGTGAGTGCCGGCGCCAAGGTGCTGGGCGGCTTCGAGGTCGGCGATGGCGCCAAGATCGGCAGCAACGCCGTGGTGATCAAGCCCGTGCCGGCCGGCGCCACGGCGGTGGGCATTCCGGCGCGCATCATCCCCAGCAAGAAGGGCGAGAGCGCGGACGTGACCGAGGGCGCGCCGAAGTTCTCGGCCTACGGCATCACGCAGGAGGACGACCCGCTGTCGCAGGCCATGCGCGGCCTGATCGACAGCACCGCCAGCCAGGAGCACCAGATCGCGCTGCTGTGGCAGGCGATCGAGAAGCTGGCCAACGCCCGTGAGCGCGACTGCGTGCCCACGGAGGCGCAGCGCGTGGAGCACTTCGAGGCGGACAAGCTCAACCAGCTGGTCGGCAAGTGAGGCCTGCTGCCCACGGGCAGCCAGCCAGCGGGCACCGGAATTGCCGGGCAAGCGGTCCAGGACCCTGTCGGGCCGCTTCAAGGAGGTATTCCATGCGATCCCCCCGATCCTCTGCCAGCGCGGGCGTACTGTTCGCGCTCGTGGCCGCCGCCGCGCTGAGCGCCTGTGACCGCAGCGCGCCACCCACGCCGCCCATCACCACCGATCCCGCCGCCACCCCGCGGCCGGAAGACGAACGCAACCGCGTGCCGCCGGGCATGCAGCCTTCGCCGGGCGCTCCCGGTGTCACACCGGAGCCCATGACGCCGCAGCCCAACACGCCGCCAGCCACGCCGCCCACGCCCGGCGGGTCGGGCACGTCGCCCACGCAGTAATGGGCGCCTCTGCGGGCGCGAAGGGAGCAAAAGGCGCCTCTGCGGGCGCCCGGGGAGCCCTGCGGCGCTACCAGGCCAAGCGCGACTTCTCCGTCACGCCCGAGCCGGGAGCGGCCCTGGCCGACACCGGCGAGGGCCTGGGCTTCGTCGTGCAGAAACACCACGCCCGCCGCCTGCACTACGACTTCCGCCTCGAATTGGGCGGTGTGATGAAAAGCTGGGCCGTGCCCAAGGGCCCCAGCCTGGACCCGGCCGACAAGCGCATGGCGGTCGAGGTGGAGGACCATCCCGTGGCCTACGCATCGTTTGAAGGCACCATCCCGCCCAGGCAGTACGGCGCGGGCGAGGTCATCGTGTGGGACAAGGGCCACTGGCGTCCGCGCGGCGACCCGCGCAAGGGCCTGCGCGCCGGGAACCTGAAGTTCGATCTGAGCGGCCACAAGCTGCGCGGCGGCTGGGCCCTGGTCCGCATGAAGGGTGGCGACGAGAAAAAGCCCGCGTGGCTGCTCATCAAGGAACGCGACGACTTCGCGCGCCCGGCGGATGAGTTCGACGTGCTGGAAGCCGGCCCCGACAGCGTGTCCGCCCTGGGCCTGCCGGCGCCGGCCGGCTGGCCTGCCGCCGCCGTGGCCGCCGACCTGCCAGACACGCTCTCGCCCCAACTGGCCACGCGCGTCGAGGCACTGCCGCCCGATGACGGCGAATGGCTGTACGAACTCAAGTTCGATGGCTACCGCCTGCTGGCGCGCATCGACGGCCGTGGCGTGCGCCTCATCACGCGCAGCGGGCTGGACTGGACGCACCGCCTCAGGCCCCTGTGCCGCGACCTGGCCGGCATGAAGCTGCCGCCCGGCTGGTACGACGGCGAGCTCGTGGCCTTCAACGACCGCGGCCTGCCCGACTTCGGCGTGCTGCAGCAGACGCTGGAGCGTGCCCGACCCGGCGAGCTGGTGCTCTACCTGTTCGACGTGCCGCACGCGGGCGGCCTTGACCTGCGCGCCGCGCCCCTGCAGGAGCGCCGGGCCGTGCTGGAGCGCCTGCTGGGGCCGGCGCCGCCCGACAGCGTGCGCCTGAGCGCCGCCCTGGAGGTGCCTGGCCGCGACGTGCTGGCCTCGGCTTGCCGGCTGGGCCTGGAAGGCGTGATCGCCAAGCGCCGAGACGCGCCTTACCGCAGCCGCCGCAGCGACGACTGGCTCAAGATCAAGTGCGGCCTGCGCCAGGAGTTCGTGATCGGCGGCTTCACCGAAGGGCAGGGCACGCGCGCCGGCTTCGGCTCGCTCATGCTCGGCGTGTACGACGGCAAGGGCGCCCTGCGGCACGTGGGCAACGTGGGCAGCGGCTTCGATGCGCGCACCCTGGCCCGCCTGCACCGCCAGCTCAAGGCCCTGGAGCGCGCCACCCCGGCGTTCGCCGACACCACCAGGCCCCCGACCCGGCCGCACTGGGTGGAGCCGCGCCTGGTGGCCGAAGTCGCCTTCGCGGCCTGGACGCACGGCGGCAACATCCGCCAGGGCGTGTTCGTCGGCCTGCGCGAAGACAAGGAGGCCCGTGACGTGACGCGAGAAATCCCCAAACCCACCGACCCGCCCGCGCCCGTGCCGGAGCCCACCGAGCCCGTGGTGCCCGCCCAGCCGCCCACGGCCGGCGCCCGACGCTTGCGCGTGACGAACCCCCAGCGCGTGATCGACCGCCGCAGCGGGTTGACCAAGCTCGACCTGGTGCGCCACTACGAGGCCGTGGGCGAACTGATGATGGTGCACCTGCGCGAGCGGCCCGTGGCCCTGCTGCGTGCGCCCGCCGGCATCGCGGGCCAGCGCTTCTTCCAGAAACACCTGGAGGCCGAGCTGCCCGGCATCGCGCAGCTCGACCCCGCGCTCTCACCTGGCCATGCGCCGTGGATCGCGGTGACCAGCGCGGGCGGCCTGCTGTCGGCCGCGCAGTGGAACGTGGTGGAGGTGCACACGCAGAACGCCTCGCACCGCCGCTTCGAGCAGCCCAACCGCCTGGTGTTCGACCTCGACCCCGGCGAGGGCGTGGCCTGGCCCCGCGTGCAGGAAGCGGCGCAGCTCATGCGCGCCATGCTCGACGAACTGGGGCTCATCGGCTACCTGAAGACCAGCGGCGGCAAGGGCTTGCACGTGGTGGTGCCGCTGCGTCCGCAGCACGGCTGGGACACGGTGAAAGCCTTCTCGAAGGCCGTGGTCCAGCACATGGCGCGCACCCTGCCGGACCGCTTCGTTGCCAAGAGCGGGCCGAAGAACCGCGTGGGCAAGGTGTTTGTGGACTACCTGCGCAATGGGCGCGGCGCCACCACGGTGAGCGCCTGGTCGGCGCGCGCGCGCCCGGGCATGGGCGTGTCGGTGCCGGTGGACTGGAGCGAGCTCGACACGCTCAAGGGCGGCGACCACTGGACCGTGCGCAACCTGCGCGAGCGCCTGGCCACGGGCAACGAACCCTGGGCCGACTACGCGCGGCGCGCGCGCACGCTCACCGCCGCCATGAAGCGATTGGGCTACTCACCGGAGAACACGTAATGGCCTCCCGCATCGTCTGGAAAGGCGCCATCAGCTTCGGCCTGGTGCACGTGCCCGTGGCGCTGTTTCCTGCCGCGCAGGAGACGGGCATCGACTTCGACTGGCTCGACAAGCGCAGCATGGACCCGGTGGGCTACCAGCGCATCAACAAGCGCACGGGCAAGCCCATCAAGAGCGCCGACATCGTCAAGGGCGTGAAGCAGGACGACGGCGAGTACGTCATCGTCAGCGACGAGCAGATCAAGGCCGCCTACCCCGAGTCCACGCAGACCATCGAGATCGAGGCCTTCGTGCGGGCCGCCGAGATCGCCTTCCCGCTGCTGGAGAAGCCCTACTACCTGGAGCCCATCGGCAAGGGCGGCAAGGTGTATGCCCTGCTGCGCGAGGCCATGCTGGAGGCGGGCGTCATCGGCATCTCGCGCGTGGTGATGCACACCAAGGA
The DNA here is from genome assembly GCF_011772445.1 of Hydrogenophaga sp. GTDB lineage: Bacteria > Pseudomonadota > Gammaproteobacteria > Burkholderiales > Burkholderiaceae_C > Hydrogenophaga. Next base: position 20,450 of record NZ_WVZN01000022.1, read on the forward strand.
GCACCTGGCCGTGCTGGTGCCCCTGGGCCCGGCGCTGATGCTCAACACCATCCGCTGGGCCAGCGAGATCCGCCCAATGGACGAACTGAAACTGCCGCCGGCCGGCCGCACCGCCCTGGGCCTGAAGGCGGCGGAGATCAAGATGGCCACGCAGCTCATCGCCGACATGACCGCGCCCTGGAAGCCAGAGGCCTACGAGGACCGTTTCGTGGACGCCGTGCAGGCCCTGGTGCAGCGCAAGCGTGAGGCCGGCGAGGTGGAGACGGTGACACCCGTCGAAGAAGCCTCACGCGCCGAAACGCCGAGCAATGTGGTGGACCTGACCGAACTGCTGGCGCGCAGTCTGTCGCAGCGCAAGGCGGGCGCCGGCGAGGGGAGCGGCAAGCGTGCGCCCGCGCGGCGAGCCCCGGCCAAGTCCAGCGCGCGCCGCCGCGCCTGAACGTCCGCGTCGATCGCTGCGGGTACGGCGATTGCCCCTTGCCGCACGCTGTTCCCCGTCTGGGCGCAGCGTTCCCATTCACCTCACGAGGAGCAAGACCATGACCCGATTCCCACGCATCCACAGGACCTGGCCGATGGCGGTGCTGGCGCTGGCCCTGGGAGGCGCCGCCAGCGCCCAGACCGGCGGCAGCACCACCGGTCCCGCGCAGACCCCCGGGGCGAACACCTCGCCCACGCCGGGCAACGCTTACCCCGCCCGGCGCGGCATGTACGGTTGGTCCGAGGGCAACTACTCGCTGATTCCGTACTCCAGCCACGGCTACATCGGCTTCAACGCCGGCACCACGGATTGGGACGCGCCCTGCGGCGGCGGCGGCTTCGCCTGCGACGACAGCAACAACGCCTTTCACCTCTACACCGGCGGCATGTTCAACGAATACATCGGCGCGGAGATTGGCCTGCTGGACTTCGGCCGGGCCGACCGGGGCGGCGGGCGCGTGAAGGCGCATGGCCTGAACCTCAGCCTGGTCGGGCGCCTGCCGATGGGGCGGCTGAGCCTTTACGGCAAGTTCGGCACGATCTACGGCCGCACCGATTCGGAGGTGCTGCCCGCCTCCGGTCTCACGGCCGGCAAGGACAGCGGCTGGGAGGGTTCCTACGGGGTCGGTCTGGGATTCGAGATCACGCCGCGCTCGTCCATCGTGCTGGAGTGGAACCGCTTCGACCTGAACTTCGAAGGCGTGGGCACGCGCAACATCACCACCACCAGCCTGGGCTACGTGCACCGGTTCTGATCTGCCGGCGGCACCGCGCGGTCGCACTCAGTGGTGATGACCGTGCGCGCCGTGCGCGTGGCCGTGCTGCACCTCTTCCGGCGAGGCCGCGCGCACGTCCAGCACCTTCAGGGTGATGGTGAGGTCCTCGCCCGCCAGCGGGTGGTTGCCATCGAGGTGCACGGTGTCGCCCTTGATCTTCATCACGGTGAAGAGGTGGCGGCGGCCCTGCTCGTCGCTGCCCTCCAGTTGGCCGCCGACCTTGATGCCGGGCGGAAACTGCGTCTTGGGGATGGTGGTGACGAGCGACTCGTCGCGCTCGCCGAAGGCCAGCGAGGGTTGCAGCGTGATGGTGGTGCCGAAGCCCTTTTCCTGGCCCTCCAGCGCCACCTCGATGCCGTGCAGCGTGTTGCCATAGCCGCCGTGCAGGTAGGCGCGCGCGGTCTTGCCGTCCTCCAGCACCTTGCCCTGGGCGTTCTGGATGCGTGCGGTGAGGGTGACGACGGTGTCTTTTTCGATCTTCATGGCGGTTTCCTCGGGTGTGGCTTCAGCGGGCGGGGCGCACCGCGTTCTTCGGACGCCAGGCTTTGATGACGGTTTCGTGCGTCTCGATGTACGGGCCGCCGATCAGATCGACGCAATAGGGCACGGCCGCGAAGATGCCGTTCACGCGCACCGAGCCGTCGGCGTTCTTCGCCCCTTCCAGCGTCTCGGCGATGGCCTTGGGCTGGCCGGGCAGGTTGATGATCAGCGTCTCGTCGCGCACCACCGCCACCTGCCGCGAGAGGATGGCCGTGGGCACGAAGGCCAGGCTCACCTGGCGCATCTGCTCGCCGAAGCCGGGCATTTCCTTGTGCGCCACGGCCAGCGTGGCCTCGGGCGTCACGTCGCGTTTGGCTGGCCCCGTGCCGCCGGTGGTGAGCACCAGCGCGCAGCCCATGTCCACCAGCTCGATCAGCGTGGCGCTGATGCGGTCCTGCTCGTCGGGGATGAGCCGGGCTTCGAACGTGATGGGGTTCTTCAGCGCGCGCGTCAGCCACTCCTGCAGCGCGGGCAGGCCCTGGTCCTGGTAGACGCCGCTGCTCGCGCGGTCGCTGATGGAGACGATGCCGATGCGCACCGGGTCGTGCGCGGCAGGGGAGTCGCTCATGCGGGTTCACCGGGTTCGTCGCCGTCGCCACGCGCCAGCGCGGCTTTGACGTGTTGAAAGATCTCGCGGTAGGCCTTGCCGTGGCGCTGGGCCTCGCCGGGGCGCTCCTTCACGGCCTGCGCGTCCTTGCGCGCCTGGCGGATGAGGGTGCGCAACTGCTGCACATCGGCCTCGGCGTCGAGCGCGAGCCAGGCGGTAAGGGCCTCGTCGTCGGCGATCAGGCGGTCGCGCCACTGCTCGGCCTGGTGCAGTTGCAGGGTAGCCTCGGCCGAGGGCCGGTGCTGTTCGTCGATGGCGGTCTCGATGGCGGCGATGGTCTCTTCGGGCAGCTTGCGCATGAGCTTGCCGATGTACTGCATCTGCCGGCGCCGGCCCTCGAAGTTGGTGATGCGCCGCGCCTCGGCCAGCGAGTCGACCAGGCGGTCGTCGAGACCCAGGCGATCGAAGGGCCCGGCGGGCAGGGTGAGCAGTTGCTCGCCCAGGTTCTGCAGGCGCTCGCTGAGCTTTTTCAGGTCGGTCTTGCTCAGCTCGCCGCCCTTGGCGTCGCGCTTGAGTTCCTGGTCCAGCTCGCTGCCCTCGGCCACGAAGTGACCGCGAACGAAATAGCCTCGGGTGGGTTTGCGCGACATGGGGAATGTTGGGGCTTGTGCGCTAGGGCGTGTCAACGCCACTTTTTCAAGTGCGAACGGGATGAAAACACCGCCAATCTAGGCGCACGACGACGGCCAGGCTGGACGCCTGGCCTAGGAGGGCAACGACGAGTGGCGCTGTTTTCACCCCGTTCCCTTCGGGTTGCGGCCCAAAAGGCCATGCGCCGCGTTGCGAAGCCTCGCCGGGCCACCGGCCCGTCTGCGTTTCGCGCCTTGCGCATGGTCTTTTGGATCCGCAACGCATCTTGAAAAAGTGGTGTTGACACGCCCTGGGCGGGCGCCGTGCAAAGGGGGCCCGTATCATAGCGGCCGCCATGTCCAAGACCGCCTCGAACACCCCCTTGCCCGGATTCCAGTACAGCCGCCACCAGTTCGAGGAACTGGTCGACCTGGCGCTCACGCACGCGAAATCGCTCGGCGCGGCCGACGCGGCGGCCGAGGTGTCCGAGGGCGCGGGCCTGAGCGTCTCGGTGCGCAAGGGCGAACTCGAGAACGTCGAACGCAACCGCGACAAATCGCTCGGCGTCACCGTGTACCTGGGGCAGCGCCGCGGCAACGCCAGCACCTCCGACTTCTCCGCTGCCGCCGTGCGCCAGACGGTACAGGCGGCCTACGACATCGCGCGTTTCACCGCCGAAGACCCCGTGGCCGGCCTGCCCGACGCGCAGGACGTGGCCACCGAGGCCGACCGCCTGCGCGACCTGGATCTGTTCCATCCCTGGGCCATCACCTCCGAACAGGCGGCCGAACTGGCCCTGGCCTGCGAGGCCGCCAGCTTCGCCACCAGCCCGCAGATCACCAACAGCGAAGGCGCCAGCGTCTCGGCGCAACAGTCGCACTTCTTCAGTGAGCACCTGCGTGGCGGCCAGCGCGGCGGCCCCGGCATCTTCAGTGGTGGCTATGCCAGCTCGCGCCACAGCCTGTCGGTGGCGCCCATCGCCGGCAAGGGCGCCAACATGCAGCGCGACTACTGGTACAGCTCCATGCGCGCGCCGCAGGACCTCGCCTCGCCCCAGGTGGTGGGCCGCTACGCCGCCGAGCGCGCGCTCTCGCGCCTGCGCGCGCGCAAGATCGCCACCACCGAATGCCCGGTGCTGTTCGAGTCGCCCCTGGCCGCCGGCCTGCTGGGCGCCTACGTGCAGGCCACCAGCGGCGGCGCGCTCTACCGCAAGACCAGCTTCCTGGCCGACAGCCTGGGCAAGCCCGCCATGGCCGCGCACCTGGACATCGACGAAGACCCCTTCGTGCGCGGCGGCAAGGGCAGCTCGCCCTTCGACGACGAAGGCGTGCAGACGCGCGCGCGGCGTGTGGTCGACGGCGGCGTGGTGCAGGGCTATTTCCTGTCCACCTACTCGGCGCGCAAACTGGGCATGCGCACCACGGGCAACGCGGGCGGCTCGCACAACCTCACCCTCACCAGCCGGCGCACGCAGCCGGACGACGACCTCGACGCCATGCTGAAGAAGCTGGGCCGCGGCCTGTTCGTCACCGAGCTCATGGGGCAGGGCGTCAACCCCGTCACGGGCGACTACTCGCGCGGCGCCTCGGGTTACTGGGTCGAAAACGGCGTCATCGCCTACCCGGTGCAGGAAATCACCATCGCCGGCAACCTGCGCGACATGCTCATGGGCATCGAGGCCGTGGGTGCGGACGCGTACAACTACGGCGCCAAAACCGTGGGCTCGGTGCTGGTGAACCGCATGAAGGTGGCGGGGAGCTGATCCCCCGGCGGGCGCTGCTGCGTTCGCCACCCTCACACCACGCCGAACATGCTTCGCCCCGAAGCCCTGGCCCTGGTCGCGGCTGCCTGCTGGGCCGTTGCAGCGCTGTTCTCCGCACCTGCCGCGCAGCGCCTGGGCGCCATCGCCTTCAGCCGCTGGCGCATGTTCTTCGCGGCGCTGCTGCTGTGGGCCATTGCGCTGGCCAGTGGCGGCTGGCGCGGTCTGGATGCCTCGGCCTTCGGGCTGCTCGCTCTCTCGGGCGTCATCGGCATCTTCATCGGTGACACCGCGCTGTTCGCCTGCATGAACCGGCTGGGGCCGCGGCGCAGTGGCGTGCTGTTCGCGACCCACGCGGTGTTCTCGGCGGTGTTCGCCTGGCTGTTCCTGCGCGAGACGCTGCTGGGCTGGGCGCTGGTGGGCAGCGGCCTGCTGGTGGCGGGCGTGATGCTGGCCATCCTGCGCGGGCGGCGTGGGGACGAATCCCACGCCTGGGAGCAGACGCGTGGCCGCCTGTGGGTGGGGGTGGCGCTGGGCCTGGTGGCCGCGCTGTGCCAGTCGGTGGCCACGCTGATGCTCAAGCCGCTCATGAGCAGCGGCATCGACGCCGTGGCCGGATCGGCCATGCGCATGAGCACCGCCTTCGCGGCGCACGCGCTGCTGTGGGCCAGCGGCTGGGGCCTGGCGCGGGCGCGCGAGCCCATGCGCTGGCGCGAGGCGGCGCAGGTCTTCGGCAGCGCGGCCATTGCGATGGCCCTGGGCATGACGCTGATCTTGCAGGCCATGAAGCACGGGCAGGCGGGGCTGGTGGCGATCCTGTCGTCCGTCACGCCTATCGTGGTGCTGCCGCTGCTGTGGCTGGTGTACCGGCGCCGGCCCGCGTGGGGCGCCTGGGCCGGCGCGGCGCTGGCGGTGGTGGGAACGGCGCTCATCCTCGGCTGAGGTGCCTTCGGCCGGGTCGCGCGCCACGGGAGCCCGCGCCCCTGCAAATGCCTGCAGGGGGTGGCCGCATACCCCCATCGCTTGAACAGTTGTGCAGCGGTTGTAATGCGCCGCGTTCGCCGGGGCATGGGGCCCTGGCCGCCAACGGTTCACAGGGAGCGGCACCGCCTGACCGCCTCGACACGGTCGGGTTCAAGGAGCCCGTCACAACAAGGTGCACATTCATCAACGACCCGGGCCGGCCAGGGCCGCCCGTTGGGTGTCGTGGTCCGCCATGACGGCCGCCAGCCTGATCGGCCACCCGCTTCACGCCCAATCCCCCAGCGACGCCGCCGCGCGCGACCAGATCGAGCAGCGCCGCGCCGACGAGCGTGAGCGCCAGCAGCGTGAGGCCTTGCAGCGCGGCACGGACCCCGCGGGCGGTGGCAACGCAGCACTGCCCCCCGTGCGGGACTGGCCCGCGCAGGAGACGCCGTGTGTTCCCGTTCGGCGTGTGGCGCTGCGCGGTGAGGCCGCCGAGTGCTTCCGCTGGTTGACGGACGCGCTCACGCAAGGGGAAGACGCCGCCCTTGGCCGCTGCCTGGGGCACGAGGGCGTGTCGGTGGCGGCGTCGCGCGCGCAGCGGCACCTGATGGCGAAGGGTTTCGTCACCTCGCGGGTGGTGCTTGAGTCGCAGGACCTGTCCGGCGGCACGCTCTCGCTCACGGTGCTGCCGGGGCGCATCGGCGCGATCCGTTTCGTCGAGGGCACCTCGCCACGCGCCACGCAGATCAACGCCGTGCCGGCCCGCGTGGGCGACATCCTCAACGTGCGCGACATCGAGCAGGCCATGGAGAACCTGCGCCGCGTGCCCACGGTCGAGGCCGACTTCCGCATCGCGCCCGGCGCCTCGCCCACCGAGAGCGAGCTGCTCATCCAATGGCGCCAGGCCTTCCCGCTGCGCCTGCACCTCTTGCTGGACGACAGCGGTGCCAAAACCACCGGTCGCTACCAGGCCAGCGCCACGCTCAGCGTGGACCACTGGTGGACGCTCAACGATCTTTTCTACTACACCCAGGGTCGCGACCTGGGCGGCGGCGACCCGGGTCCGCGCGGCACGCGCAACGCCAGCCTGCACTACTCGCTGCCCCTGGGCCACTGGGGGCTGGGCTTCAACGCGAGCCGCCACAGCTACTTCCAGAGCGTGGCCGGCCTGACCCAGGACTACCGTTACAGCGGCAACGGTGGGCAGCAGGACGTCTCCCTCTCGCGACTGGTGCACCGCGACGGGTTCAGCAAGACCACCCTGCGGCTGAAGGCCTTCGCGAACCAGTCGCGCCACTTCATCGATGACACCGAGATGGAGGTGCAGCGCCGCGCCACAGGTGGCTGGGAGGCCGGAATCGAGCACCGCCTTCAGCTGGACCGGGGCCAACTCGATGGGCGCGCGGCGTTCAAGCGTGGCACCGGGGCGTTCGGCTCGCTGCCCGCGCCCGAGGAGGCCTTTGGCGAAGGGACCGCGCGCTACGAATTGCTGAGCCTCGATGCCACGTGGTTTCAGCCCTTCGAGCTGGGGGGAGCGCAATGGCAGTTCAGCAGCCAGTGGCGCGGTCAGCGCGAGCGCACACCGCTCGCACCGCACGAGCGCTTCGCCATCGGTGGGCGCTACAGCGTGCGCGGCTTCGATGGCGAGAGCAGCCTGATCGGCGAGCGCGGCTGGCTCTGGCGCAACGAGCTGAGCCTGCTGCTGGGCGACAGCGGCCAGCAGCTTTACCTGGGTGTGGACCAGGGCCGCGTGGGTGGCCCCAGCGCGCAGTGGCTCGTGGGCCAGCGCCTGGCCGGTGCGGTGCTGGGGCTGCGCGGCGGCTGGGGCCCTGTCCAGTACGACGTGTTCCTGGGCGCTCCACTGCACAAGCCCGAGGGCTTTCGCACCGCCAAGACCACCGCCGGCTTTCAGTTGAGTGCGAGCTTCTGACGTCGGGCCGGCTGGACGGGGCGGTTGCCCGTGGTCAACGCTGGGCGTTCACGCAGCGAGTCTCGTAGCGCTGTTCGAACAGCTGCAGGTCGCGCAGATCGCCCTCGCTCATGCCGGTGCGCGCCCGGCGCTGACGAATCGCGCCACGCATTTCGGCGCATTGCGCCATCAGTTTGTCTTGGTCCGCTTTGGCCAGCGTCCTGCGCTCCATGACCTGTTGCCTTTCCTGTTGCCGCTCACGCTGCTCAAGCTGCTTGTCTTCCATGAGTGCGCGTCGCGCCCGCGACTGGTCTTCCGTGCACAACTCCTGGAAGTTGCGACGCAACTCCGATTGCGTTCGGCTGTCGACGCCGCGTGCCGGCGCGGTGCGGATGCCCTCGCGCATAGTGGCGCATTCGGGGCTCATGTAGGTCAGCTCTTCCGGTGCGCGTTCCAGCCGCGCCGGCGGCAAGGCGCGAACGGGTGGCGGCTGGCTGGGGCCGTAGTAGATCGGCGTCTGTGGCCGCCGCGCCTGTGAACACGGCGTACTGGAAGTAAAGCGCTTGCCGTCGGCCGTCACGCACCGGTACGTCGTCGTCTGGGCCGCAGCCGGCGTGGCCAGAAGTCCCATCCACACGCCGGCCCATCCGGCCAGCCAAATTCCTCTCGCGCGGTGTCGCCAACGGCGCATTGCTACCCCCTCCCGGTATGGTCGGCGGTATGGTAGCAGCGGCAAGCGTTTTTGAAACGACTTGTATCAGCCCGCCAACGCCGCCTTCACCGCCGCCGACACCTGCCCCATGTCGGCCTTGCCCGCCAGGCGCGTCTTCGCCGCGCCCATCACCTTGCCCATGTCGCCAGGCCCCTTGGCGCCCAGCTCGGCCACGATGGCCTTCACCTCCGCGGCCACCGCTTCGGGTGACAGGCGCTCGGGCAGGTAAGCCTGCAGCACCACCAGTTCGGCGGCTTCCTTGGCCGCCAGGTCCGGGCGGTTGCCCTGCTCGAAGGCGGCGATGGAGTCCTTGCGCTGCTTGACCATCTTGTCGATCACGCCCACCACGGCGGCGTCGTCGAGTTCGATGCGCTCGTCCACTTCCTTCTGCTTGATCGCGGCGGTGAGCAGCCGGATGGTGGCCAGGCGCTCGGTTTCCTTGGCGCGCATGGCGGCTTTCATGTCGTCGGTGATGCGGGCTTTGAGGCTCATGGTGTGACTCCGATGGCGCCGCCCGTGCAGGCAGCAGTAGGAAAGGGGAGGAACAAATGAAAAAGCCCGCTCTAGCGTCCTGGAGCGGGCTTTTCGGCCGGACACGCCGGCGGCGTTCAGTACAGCTTCTTGGGCAGCTGCATGGAGCGAACGCGCTTGAAGTGGCGCTTGACTGCGGCGGCTTTCTTGCGCTTGCGCTCGGCGGTGGGCTTCTCGTAGAACTCGCGGGCGCGGAGGTCGGTCAGCAGGCCGAGTTTTTCAATGGTGCGCTTGAAGCGACGCAGAGCCACGTCGAACGGCTCGTTGTCCTTGACACGGATGGTGGTCATGTATCGATCGATTCCTGAATGTGCGGCCAGAGGATGGCGGGGAAGATCAGGCCCGGCCTTCTTGGCTGCGAAGTGTCCCGTCTAAAACTAGTATTGGCCGACGGGAATTTGCCAGCAAAGCCCGCGATTATAGACATTTCCGCCGCCTTGGCTACCGGCCAGCCCGCCGGTCACAGCGCCTGCGCGCAGGCATGGGCAGACGCCCAGGCCCACTGGAAGTTGTAACCGCCCAGCCAGCCCGTCACGTCCACCACCTCCCCGATGAAGTACAGCCCGGCCTGGCGCGATTCCAGGGTCTGCTGGGACAGCACCCGCGTGTCCACCCCACCGCGCATGACCTCGGCCTTGCGCCAGCCTTCCGTGCCGGTGGGCACGAGCTCCCAGCGCTGCAGCCGCTCGGCCAGCCGGGCCAGGGCGCGGTCGGCGGTTTCCATCACGGGGCGCTGCCAGTCCCCGTCCTGGGCGGCCCAGGCGTCGGCCAGGCGGGCGGGCACCCACTGGGCGAGTTCGTTGGCCAGCAGCTTGCGCGATCGGCGCTTGGCCTCGCCCAGGGCCTGGCCCAGGTCGGTGCCGGGCGCCAGGTCCACGCGGATCGGGGCGCCGGGCTGCCAGTAGCTGGAGATCTGCAGCACCGCCGGGCCGGACAGGCCGCGGTGGGTGAACAGCAGGTCCTCGTCGAAGGCCATGCGCTCCTTCTTGCCGCCGGTGTCGATGCGCACCGGCAGCGCCAGCCCGGCCAGGCCGGCGTAGGGTGTCCAGGCGGCGCCGTCGAACGTGAGGGGGACCAGGGCGGGGCGAGGCTCCACCACACCCAGGCCGAACTGCGCGGCCAGGCGCAGGCCGAAGTCGCTGGCGCCGATCTGCGGGATGGGCAGGCCGCCGGTGGCCACCACCAGCTTCGGCGCGCGCACGGGGCCGCGGTCGGTGTCCAGGGCGTAGTGGCCGTCACCGTCCTGGCGCACGGCGTGTACGGCGCAGGGTTGCCAGCGGGTCACGCCGCCGGCCTCGCACTCGCGCAGCAGCATCTGGATCAGGTCGTCGGCGGAGCGGTCGCAGAAGAGCTGGCCCTTGTGCTTCTCATGCCAGGCGATGCCGTGGCGCTGCACCAGGGCGATGAAGTCGGCGGGCGTGTAGCGCGACAGCGCCGAGCGGCAGAAGTTCGGGTTCTCGCCCACGAAATGCTTCTGCGGCGCGCGGGGATCGAGGTCGCGGTTGGTGAAGTTGGCGCGCCCGCCGCCGGAGATGCGGATCTTCTCGGCCACCTTGGGGCTGTGGTCGATGAGCAGCACGCGCCGCCCGCGCTGGCCGGCGATGCCGGCGCAGAACAGGCCGGCGGCGCCGGCGCCGACGACGATGGCGTCCCAGGCGGTCTCGCTCAAGGCCTCAGCCCTTCCAGGTGAACGGAAAGGCCAATTGCCGCAGGAAGCCCTTGGGCACGTAGTCGCCCAGCACGCCGTAGCGCTCGGGCCACCGCTTCGGGCTGTTCACGGCGGTGCCGAAGACGTGGTCCAGGAAGGCGTAGTGCGCGGCGTAGTTGCGGTCCAGGGCCTCCTGGTCCTGGCTGTGGTGCCAGTGGTGGAAGTTGGGCGTGACGATGAGGTAGCGCAGCGGGCCCAGGCGCACGCTCACGTTGGCGTGGTTGAAGACGGCCTGGAAGCCGACCACGATGATGTAGGCGTCGATCACTTCCTTGGAAAAGCCCAGCAGGAAGATCGGCCCCAGCACCAGGGTGCGGGTGATCAGCGTTTCCAGGATGTGCTGGCGCGAGCCGGCCATCCAGTCCATGTGCTTGGTGCTGTGGTGCACCGCGTGCAGGCGCCACAGCAGGGGCACCTCGTGGTACGCGCGGTGCGTCCAGTACTGCGCCAGGTCGGCCACCAGGATGCACAGCGGCAGGCCGGCCCAGAAGGGCAGGCCGGCGATCCAGCCGCGCACGCCGTCCACAGGCACCCAGCCGAACAGGCGGTGCACCAGCAGGTTGGTGGCCAGCAGCATGAAGCCCACCAGCATGTGGTTGACGATGAAGTGGTGGAAGTCGGTCTGCCACTCGGGCCGGAACACCGGCTGGTCCTTGCGCAGCTTGAAGAGCTTCTCGATGAAGATGAAGATCAGCGCCGAGCCGAGCAGGTCGAGGATGAACCAGTCCAGGCCGATGTAGGGCGTGTCGTCGGGAAAGTTCGGGTCCACCTCCACCGCGTGTCCGCCCAGCAGGGCGCTCAGCAGCACCAGCGCGAACGCCGCGCCCGCCAGCCAGGGCGCGCGCCGGAACACCAGATTGGCCAGGCTGAGCGCGCCCGCCAGCACCAGTGACCAGAACAGGATCTGGCGCATCAGCGCCACGTCGTACTGGCGGCGCAGCTCGGGGGTGGTGAGGTACTCGGGGAAGTGGAAGGCCAGCACGCCCAGGAAGCACAACACGGCCAGCACCAGGGCGATGACGCCGCTCACGAGGCCTCGGCCGGGGCGCAGGGCGCCGTGGCTTTCGGCGAGGGTGTTGAGTTTGTCGAGCATGCGGCCGCCTCCTGATCAGGGGCCGCAGTGTAGGGGTTCACTGGCGCGCGTTGCGCTCCGCCAGCACCGCCGCTTTTCGCGTCAGCTCATCGATCTCGGTGCTGATGTCGGACAGCACGTTGGCCACCACGGCGAACTCGCGCCCGTGCTGGCCGGCGCGCGCGGCCATCACCTGGGCGTTGAAGCTCACCACCTTGGCTTCCTTGGCCACGCTCTGGATGTCGCCGACGATGCCGGTGAGCTCTTTCATCATGGCGTCGGCGCGGGCCTTGGCGACTTCGTCGAAGGCGGTGGTGGCGGTGTTCAGGGCGTCCAGCACGCGGTCGGTGTGGGCCACCAGTTCGGCCAGCGTGGTGGGGGCGCGGGGGCTGCCGGATTCGATCTGGTCCAGCGCGTGGTGCATGAGTTGCAGGAAGGACTGCACCACCGGACCCACGCCGCGCGCACCATGGTAGGTCTCGTCGATCTTGCGGGCGCCCGCGGGCTCCAGGTGCCCCACGGTGGCCAGCAGGTGCTTCTGGCTTTCGCTGAACATCTGCAGGCTGCGCCGCGCGGCCTGCAGGCGCTCGGCGTCGCCCTGGGCGGCCAATACGGTCTGCAGGATCAGTCGCTGCGACAGCATGCGCTGGCGCGCGGCCAGGTTGACCAGGGAAAGGCCGGCAATGTGGGCGGGCACCGTGTCGGGGCGCGCGCCCAGGGCTGGGGCGGCAAGCGATGTCATGGCCCACACCAAGCAATCGCCGCGCCACCGCGAGGCCCGGTGCTGAAAAAAGTGGAGCAGCGCGTGTCAACAGACACGCCGCCCGCGCGTCAGACCGCGCGTCAGGCTGCGCGGATGGCCGGCTCTGCCGCGCCCAGCGATCGCAGCCCGCGCAGCACGTCGCCCACCACGATCACCGAGGGGCTGCCCAGCCCCTCGCGTTCGATGCAGCCGCGCAGGTCGCCCAGGGTGCTGACGGTGTGGCGCTGATGGGGCAGGGTGGCGTGCTGGATCACCGCCAGCGGCGTGTCGGCCGGCAGGCCGGCCAGCAGGCCCTGCTCGATCTGCGTCGCGCCGCTCACGCCCATGTAGATGACCAGGGTGAGTTTCGCGTTGCGCGCGGTGGCGGCCAGGGCGGGCCAGTCGGTGCCGGCGTCTCCGGGCTTGGCGTGGCCGGTGATGAACACCACGCCGTGCGCGTGGTCGCGGTGCGTGAGCGGCACGCCCAGTGCGGTGAGGCCCGCCAGGCCCGAGGTGATGCCGTTGACCACCTGCACGGCGATGCCCTCGGCGCGCAGGTGCTCCACTTCCTCGCCGCCGCGGCCGAAGATGAAGGGGTCGCCGCCCTTCACGCGCACCACCACCTCGCCCTCGCGGGCGGCCATCACCAGCAGCCGGTCGATGAAGGCCTGCGGCGTGCTTTTGCAGCCGCCGCGCTTGCCCACGTGCACGATGCGCGCCCCGGGCCGCGCATGGTCGAGCACGGCTTCGTTGACGAGGTCGTCCACCAGCAGCACGGTGGCCGCGCCAATGGCGCGCACGGCCTTCAGGGTGAGCAGTTCCGGGTCGCCCGGGCCGGCGCCCACGAGGGTGACGGTGCCGGGCAGGAAGTCAGGCGTTGACGGTTTCATGGGCGTTCACCTCGGCAAGGATGCAGTCGGCCTGGCGCGCGAGGGGCGCCGGCAGGGGGGCGTGGCCGTCGAGCACGGCGCGGGTGTAGCGGGCCGTGGACGCGGCGTCGATGGCGGGCAGATCGGGCAGTTGCGCCAGCGGCCCGTCCTGCGCGGAAATGCGCTCGATGCGCTGGCCGTCGCGAAAGGCCTCGATGCGCGGCTGGCGGCGCGCGTCGGCCACGGGCTCGCCTTCGGTGCCGCGCAGCAGCAGGGCGTGCGCGCCGATGAGGGCGAAGGTGGCGGCCATGCTGAGGGCGTATTCGGGGTGGGTGTAGCTGCCCACGATGAGCGCGGGTCCGTCCACCGGGTTCATGAGCTTGACCAGGCTGTGGCCCGGGTTGCGCAGGCCCACGGCGCGGCGCACGTCGAGCAGGCGCTTGAGGCCGGGCAGCAGCACCTCGGTGGGGACGAAGGCGCACTCACCGGGCGCGATGGCCGCCACGCGCGCGGCCGGCGCGACACCCAGCGCCGCGAACACCGCCTCGGCCGCGACCCGTTTGTCCTCCGTGGCCGTGCCGTGCACCAGCACCGCCGCGCCCCGGCGCGCCAGGTGCAGCGCCAGCAGCGGCGTGAGCAGTGGCAGCTTGCGCGCACCGTTGTAGCTGGGCAGCACGACGACGGGCTTGCCGTTGCCGGGCACGCGGTTCAGGCGCGCGTGCGTGGCGTCCAGGAAGCCGGCCATCTCCTCGGGCGTTTCGCCCTTGATGCGCATGGCCAGGCAGAAGCCGCCCAGCTCCAGGTCGCTCACCGCGCCATCGAGGACCTGGCCCATCAGGTCGGCGGCCTGCTCGCGCGACAGGGCGCGCGCGCCGTCCTTGCCGCGGCCGATGTCCTTGATGTAGTGGCTGATGCCCATGTGCGTGGAGGGGAGGCTGAATCGCGGGATTGTCCGGCAGGCTTGATGACTTGTCGTTATATGAAGGCGGCGATTCGCTCAGGCCGGCGCGGTGTCGCGCTCGCGCACCAGCCGGCGCAGCTCGGGCACGCAGGAGCCGCACTGGGTGCCGCAGCGCAGTTGGGTCTGCAACTGCGCCAGGCGTTCCTCGTCGCTGCCGTCGGCGCGCGCCAGACAGGCGCGGATCGCGCTGTCGCTGACGTTGAGGCAGGTGCAGACCTGCTGGCCGCGCGGCGCCTGCTCCACCGGGGCGCTGGCGCCGGGCATGAGCAGGCGGCGCGCGTAGGCCTCGGCGGGCGCCTCGTCCTGCAGCAGGGGCTTGAGCCAGGCCTCGGCGCGCGCGTCGCCGGCGAGCAGGAAGGCCTGCAGGCGGGTGCCGGTGTCGGGGTCGCGCGACAGTCGGGCGCAGCGCCGCTGGCCCAGGCGCCGGTCGGCGTAGCGCTGGGTGTCGGGGGCGTCCAGGCCCAGCAGGGCCTCCAGGCGGTCGAGCAGGGCCGGCTCGGGCGGATCGTGCGCGGCGGCGCGGAACAGCACGCCGGTGCGCTCGCGCCCGAAGGGCACGCAAGTGGCGAAGGGGAACTCGGCCATCAGCGCGCGCAGTGCGGCCTGCGTGGACAGGGCGCCGTCGTCGGGCAGCCAGGCCAGGGCCAGCAGGGTCCAGGGCAGCTCCGCCTTGAGCACCTTCACCGCCGCGTGCTTGAGCTCGGGCTGCTTCGATGAGGGGCAGAAGGCCGAGGTGGTGATCGCGTTCACGCCGGCCAGGGGCTCGCCGCTGCTGCTCTGGCCGCCCAGGTACTCGGGCCCCCAGTGCATGGCGATGAAGGCCTGCGAAGGCCCGATCTGCTCGCTGGCCTGCGCGGGCAGCACGATGCTGCCGCGCTTGCTGGTGACGTGCACCAGGTCGCCGTCGTTCAGGGCCAGGCGCTCCATGTCGCGGGCATGGAGCTGCACGGCCGGCTCGGCCACGTGGCCGAACAGGCGGCCCAGGGTGCCGGTGCGGCTCATGCCATGCCACTGGTCGCGCAGGCGGCCGGTGGTGAGGGAGAAGGGGTAGCGCGATTCGCGCGGTTCGGCGAGCGGCTGGTAAGGCAGGGCGGCGAAGCGGGCCTTGCCGTCGGCGGTGGGGAAGACGCCGTCCTCGTAGAGGCGGTTCCTGCCGACGGTGTCGCCTTCGCGCAGCGGCCACTGCTGCGGGCCTTGTCGCTCCAGCGTGGCGTAGCTCAGGCCGGTGATGTCGAGGTCGCGCCCGCGCGTGGACTCGCGGTGCTCGAGCCAGATGGACTCGGGGGTGTCGTAGGGGAACAGTGGCGTGCCGGGGCGCAGCCGCCGCGCGAAGTCGACCACGATGCGCCAGTCGTGCCGCGCCTCGCCGGGTGGCGGCACGGCCGCGCGCACCCGGCTGATGCGGCGCTCGCTGTTCGTCACGGTGCCTTCCTTCTCGCCCCAGGTGGTGGCGGGCAACAGCAGGTCGGCGAAGTCGCAGGTGGCGGGCGTGGCAAAAGCCTCCTGCACCACCACGAACTCGGCGCGCTGCAGGGCGCGGCGCACGGTGCGCTGGTCGGGCATGGACTGCGCCGGGTTGGTGCAGGCGATCCACAGCGCCTTCACGGCGCCGTCGGCGGCGGCCTCGAACAGCTCCACCGCCGTGAGGCCGGGTGTCGCGGGCACATCCGGCACGCCCCACAGCGCGGCCACCTCGGCGCGGTGCGCGGGGTTGGCCATGTCGCGGTGGGCCGAGAGCAGGTTGGCCAGGCCGCCGACCTCGCGCCCGCCCATGGCGTTGGGCTGGCCCGTCAGGCTGAAGGGGCCCGCGCCCGGCTTGCCGATCTGCCCCGTGGCCAGGTGCAGGTTGATCAGGCTGGCGTTCTTGGCGGTGCCGCTGCTGCTCTGGTTCAGGCCCTGGCAGTACAGGCTCAGCGTGGCGCCGCGCGCCGCGGGGTCGCTGCCCGCGCCGAGCGCGAACCAGCGCGCGGCGGTGAACAGCTCGTCCTTCTTCAGCCCGCAGACCTGGGCCACGTGCGCAGGCGTGCACTCGCGCACCAGCGCCTTGAGCGCGTCGAAGCCGCTGGTGTGGCGCTCGATGTAGGCGGCGTCGGTCCAGCCCTCCCACAGCATGATGTGCAGCAGGCCGTGGAAGAGCATCACGTCGGTGCCGGGCAGCAGCGGCAGGTGCAGGTCGGCGGCCTCGGCGGTGTCGGTGCGGCGCGGGTCGGCCACGATCACTTTCATGGCCGGGTTGGCGCGCCGCGCGTCCTCCAGGCGCCGGAACAGCACCGGGTGCGCCCAGGCCGCGTTGCTGCCGGCGATGAACAGGCAGTCGGCGTGGTTCAGGTCCTCGTAGCTGGCGGGCGGTGCGTCGGCGCCCAGGGTGAGCTTGTAGCCGGCCACCGCGCTGCTCATGCACAGGCGCGAGTTGGTGTCGATGTTGTTGGTGCCGATCAGGCCCTTGGCGAGCTTGTTGAAGACGTAGTAGTCCTCGGTGAGCAACTGGCCGCTGATGTAGAAGCCCACGGCGTCGGGGCCGTGCGTGGCGATGGCGCCGTTGAAGCGGCGCGCGGCCAGATCCAGGGCTTCGTCCCAGGTGGTGCGCAGCGGCGCGGCGCCGCGCGCGGGGCGCACCATGGGATGCAGCAGGCGCGTCTGGCGCGCCACGGGCGCGGCGGCGGTCAGGTGCAGGGTCTGGCCCTTGCTGCACAGGCGCCCGAGGTTGGCCGGGTGGTCCGGGTCGCCGCGCACGCCGGTGATGCGCGCGCCCTCGCTTTCGATGATGACCCCGCAGCCCACGCCGCAGTAGGGGCAGGTGGAGCGGGTGTCGGTCATGAGGGCACGCGCCGCGTTTGCGGGCCGGCGACGGGCCGCACGAGATCGGTGGCGTGCGTGGCGAGTTCGCGCGCGTCCAGGTGCACCACGCCGTCCACCACCTGCACCGCGAAGCGCGGCGTGCAGCCCTCGTCGGGTGCCTGCGCGCAGCCGTCGTTCAGGCCGATGGTCCAGTTGTGCAGCGGGCAAGCCACGCGGTTGTCGAAGACGATGCCCTGGCTCAGCGGCCCGCCCTTGTGCGGGCAGCGGTCCAGCAGGGCGAACACGCCGCCCTCGGCGTTGCGGAAGATGGCCACGTCCATGCCCACCGGGCGGCGCACGGTGCGCGAGCCCAGCACGGGGATGTCGTCGACGCGGCAGATGGCCGTCCATTGGCTCAGCAGGCTCATGCCGCGCTCCCTTCCACCGCCATGGGCTGGATGGGAATGAACTGCCGCGTGTCCACCGCGGCCTTCTCGTGTTCGAACCAGGGGTCGGGCTCGCCGTCGAGCGCGAACTGCAGCTGCGCCCACAGCGCCTGGCGGCCCTCGGCGTCGTCCAGGATGCGCTTCTTCACGTAGTCCAGGCCCACGCGGCCCACGTAGTGCACGGTGCGTTCCAGGTACCAGCCCTCCAGGCGGTAGAGCTGCATGAAGGCGCCGGTGTACTCCAGCACCTCCTCGGCCGTTTTCAGCTTCACCAGGAACTCGGCCACCTCGGTCTTGATGCCGCCGTTGCCGGCCACGTACATCTCCCAGCCCGAGTCCACGCCGATGATGCCCACGTCCTTGATGCCGGCCTCGGCGCAGTTGCGCGGGCAGCCGCTCACCGCGAACTTCACCTTGTGCGGTGCGTACATGCGCCACATGGCGCGCTCCAGGTCCTTGCCCATCTGGGTGCTGTCCTGCGTGCCCATGCGGCACCACTCGCTGCCCACGCAGGTCTTCACCGTGCGCAGGGCCTTGGCGTAGGCGTGGCCGCTGGGCATGGCCAGGTCGCTCCACACGGCCTGCAGGTCTTCCTTCTTCACGCCCAGCAGGTCGATGCGCTGCCCGCCGGTGACCTTGACGGTGGGGATCCGGTACTTGTCCACCACGTCGGCGATGCGGCGCAGCTCGGCCGCGGTGGTCTCGCCGCCCCACATGCGCGGGATCACGCTGTAGGTGCCGTCTTTCTGGATGTTGGCGTGGCTGCGCTCGTTGATGAAGCGGCTCTGCGGGTCGTCCTTCGCTTCTTTCGGCCAGGTGCTGATGAGGTAGTAGTTGACCGCGGGACGGCAGGTGGCGCAGCCGTTGGGCGTGCGCCAGCCCATGCCGGAGAACACCGCGCCGGTGCTGAGGTACTTGCGTTCGCGGATGGCGTCGCGCACCGCCTGGTGGCCGTGCTCGGTGCAGCCGCAGATGGCCTTGAGCTTGGGTGTGGCCGAGTAGTCGCCCCCGGCGGTGAACATCAGGATCTGCTCCACCAGGCCGGTGCAGGAGCCGCAGCTCGCGCTGGCCTTGGTGTGCTTGCGCACCTCTTCCAGCGTGAACAGGCCCTTGTCCTTGATGGCCTTGCAGATGGCGCCCTTGTTGACGCCGTTGCAGCCGCAGACCTCGGCGTCGTCGGGCATGGTGGCGGCCTTGCTGTGGCCTTCGTGGCCCACGTCGCCGATGTTGGATTCGCCGAACATCAGCTTGTCGCGGATGTCGGCCAGGCTGCGGCCTTCGCGCAGCAG
The DNA here is from genome assembly GCF_011772445.1 of Hydrogenophaga sp. Taxonomy (GTDB): domain Bacteria; phylum Pseudomonadota; class Gammaproteobacteria; order Burkholderiales; family Burkholderiaceae_C; genus Hydrogenophaga. Next base: position 39,165 of record NZ_WVZN01000022.1, read on the forward strand.
CTTGAAGTACCAGCTGCCGTCCACCGTGTCGCCGTACAGGCAGGCGCCCACCAGCTTGTCGTTCTGGATGACCAGCTTCTTGTAGACGCCGCCGCCGGGGTCGCTCATCACGATTTCCTCGGTGCCTTCGCCGCCCATGAAGTTGCCGGCCGAAAACAGGTCGATGCCGGTGACCTTGAGCTTGGTGGAGGTGAGCGAGCCGGTGTAGCGGCCGATGCCGAACTCGGCCAGGTGCGTGGCCAGCACCTTGCCCTGTTCGAACAGCGGCGCCACCAGGCCGTAGGCGATGCCGCGGTGCGCCGCGCACTCGCCCACGGCGTAGATGCGCGCGTCGGTGACGGTCTGCATCGTGTCGCTGACCACGATGCCGCGGTTGACGTGCAGCTTCATCGATTCGGCGAGCGCGGTGTTGGGGCGGATGCCCACCGCCATCACCACCAGGTCCGCGGGGACCTCGCTGCCGTCCTTGAAGCGCACCGCCTTCACCCGGCCGTCCTCCCCGCCGACGAGCTCCTGCGTCTGCGCGCCGATCAGGAACTTCATGCCGCGCGACTGCAGCGACTGCTGCAGGAGCTTGCCGGCCACGTCGTCCAGTTGCCGCTCCATCAGCCAGGGCGCCACGTGCACCACGCTCACGCCCATGCCGCGCTTCATCAGGCCGTTGGCCGCTTCCAGGCCCAGCAGGCCGCCGCCGATGACCACCGCGTGCTGGTACTTCGCGGCGGCGTCGATCATGGCCTGCGTGTCGGCGATGTCGCGGTAGGCCAGCACGCCGTCCAGGTCCTTGCCGGGGATCGGCAGGATGAAGGGGTTGGAGCCGGTGGCCATGATGAGCCGGTCGTAGGGCGCGCTGACCGCCTCGCCCGCGGCGTTGGTGGCGTGCACCACGCGCTTGACGCGGTCCACGCGGTTCACCTGCCAGCCCGCGTGCAGGGTGATGCCGTTGTCCTGGTACCAGGCCCAGTCGTTCAGCACGATCTCGTCCAGCGTCTGCTCGCCCGCCAGAACCGGCGAGAGCAGGATGCGGTTGTAGTTCGGGTGCGGCTCGGCGCCGAACACGGTGATGTCGTAGAGCTCGGGGGCGATCTTGAGCAGCTCCTCGAGCGTGCGCACCCCGGCCATGCCGTTGCCGACCATCACCAGTTTGGGTTTTTTCATCGTGGGAACTCCAGGACGTGTATCGGGGGACGAGTGAACCGCCCGGCGCGGGGGCAGGGCAGGGGCGGATGCGCCCCGGTCAGGCGGTGGGTGTTTCTTGCGCCGGTCGAACGACCGGGTCGGCGCGCGCCTTCGGGCGCTGGCCGCTGCCATGTCTGCGCGCGTCGTTGCACGCAGTGCCCCGGCTGGGCCGCCGGGACGGGACGCCTCGTCGCGTCCGGGCAAGTCAACGCAAGAGCCGTGCCACGGGCGTGCAGCGCCGTTCACGGCCCCCGTTCTGGTGCACCATCGCGAGGTCGCGGGCGTGACGCAGCGCCGCGAACTCGCCCTTCTTGCTGCGCAAGTGATTGATTCGCATGACTTCCGTGCTGGTTCTTCTCGATGGCGCCAAGGCCTCGCCACTGCCGGCGGACCTCCAGGCCGCCGGCCTGCAGGTGCCCGAGGTGCTTGATGCAGTGCACCAATTGATGGCGGGCGTGGTCCGCCATGCACCAGATCTGGTGGTGGTGGACGCGCCGCTGCCGGGCGCGGCCCTGTTCCAGGCGCTGACGGCCCTGGCCGGCACCGCGCCGCGCCCGGTGCTGGTGTTCACCGGCGACGTGGACGCGCAGGGCATGGAGCGCGCGCTCGACGCGGGTGTGCAGGTCTGGGCCGTCAACGGCTACGGCGCGCCGCGCCTGCGCCCCCTGATCCATCTGGCACAGGCGCGCTTCAAGCGCGAGCAGGCCCTGCGCGAGGAACTGCGTGACCTCTCCCAGCGTTTCGAGGAGCGCAAGCTGGTGGAGCGCGCCAAGGGCATCCTCATGCGCGCGCGCCAGATCCCCGACGAGGAGGCCTTCCAGTTGCTGCGCGGCGCCGCCATGCAGGGCCAGCAGCGCATGGGACAGCTGGCGCAACACATCATCCATTCCGCGCGCTACGCCGAGGGCGTGAACCGCGCGGGCCAGTTGCGCATGCTGTCGCAGCGCGTGGTCAAGCTGCACCTGCTGTGCCTGGCCGGCGTGGACGAGGCGCGCCACCGCGCGCTGCTGGACGGGTCCGCCGAGCGCATCGAGGCCAACCTGGCCCTGCTGCAGCGCAACCTCTCGCTGCCCACCTTTGGCGACCTGCTGGCGCCCGCCAGCGCGGCCTGGGCGCGGCTCAAGCCGCTGCTGCGCACCACCGGCCGCCGGAGCGAGGCGATGGCGGACACCTCGGCCGACGCCGTGGCCGACGAACTGCTCGGCCATGCGGAGCGCCTGACCACCAGCCTGGAAAGCGCGGGCTCCGTGGCGCCGCTGCGCGCGCTCAACACCGCCGGGCGCCAGCGCATGCTCTCGCAGCGCTACGCCAAGTGCACGCTGCTGGCGCTGCTGGAGCCGGCCGCCGTGGCGCGGCACGCGCAGGCGATGGACGAGGCCCGCCAGGCCGTCGAACAAGGCCTGGCCTACCTGCAGGCCGCGCCCCTGTCCACGCCCGAGATCCGCGCCACCCTGGACGCGGCGAGCGGCGCCTGGCAGCAGATGCTGGCCGGCGCCGCGCTGGCCGAACGCGCCACGGGGCGCGAGCGCCAGAACCGCCTGGCCGGTTTCGCGATGGCCAGCGAGGCGGTGCTGGACGCCTTCGAACAGCTCACCGCGCAGGTCGAGCGCAGCATGCAACTGCTGATCGGCTGAGGCAGCGCATGGGCGCCGGCATCGACCTCGACATCGGCTTCTGGTGCCGCGCCGGCCGTGGCCCCGTGAACGAGGACTTCTGTGGCGCCCAGTTGCCGCCCCCGGGTCAGGAGTCGCGCGGCAGCGTGGTCGCCGTGGCCGATGGCGTGAGCGCCGGCGGCCTGGGCCGCGAGGCCGCGCAGACCACCGTCACCAGCGTGCTGCGCGACTACCACGGCACGCCCGAGACCTGGGACACCACCGTGGCGCTGGACCGCGTGCTCGCCGCGCAGAACGCCTGGCTGGCCGGCATGAACCGGCGCCGCGCGCCGGCCATGGGGCTCACCACGCTCACCGCGCTGGTGCTGCGCGGCCAGTCGTACACCCTGGCGCACGTGGGCGACAGCCGCTGCTACCTGCTGCGCGAAGGCGAACTCACCCAGCTCAGCCACGACCACGTGGTGCCGCACCCCGAGCTGCGCCACCGCCTGCTGCGCGCCGTGGGCCTGGAAGACCACGTGGTGGTGGACTACCAGCAGGGCGACTTGCAGGTGGGCGATACCTTCGTGCTGCTCACCGACGGCGTGCACGGCAGCCTGCCCGACCGGCGCCTGCGCGAGTGCCTGGCTGGCCGAGAGGCGCGCGTGGCCGCCGAGACCCTGGTGGAAGCGGCGCTGGCCGCCGGCAGCGAGGACAACGTCACCGCCCTGGTGGTGCGCGTGCGCGGCCTGCTGGAGGCCACCCTGCAGGACGCCCAGCGCCAGGCCGAGGCCCTGCCGGTGCCGCCCAGGCTGGCCGTGGGCGCGGCCATCGACGGCCTGGTGGTGACCGCCCTGGTGGCCGACAACGGCATCAACCGGCTCTACCAGGTGCGCGACCCCGGCACGCAGCGCCTGTACGCGCTCAAGACCCTGCACCCGGCGCGCGCGCACGACCCCGACGAACGCGCCACGCTGGCGCACGAGGGCTGGCTGGCCGCGCGCATGGCCTCGTCGCGCGTGGCCGAGCACCTGGTGGCCCTGCACCCGCGGCTGCCGGCCGGTGGCGAGCGCACGGCCTTCTACCTGCTCTACGACTGGCACGCGGGCGAGACCTTGCAGCAGCAGATCGATCGCGGCGAGCGCCCCGGCCCCACGAAGGCGGTGGCCCTGGCCATGCAGGCGCTGCGTGTGCTGGGCCGCCTGCACCGCCAGGGCGTGGTGCACCGCGACATCAAGCCCGCCAACCTGCACCAGGGCGAGGACGGCGTGCTGCGCGTGCTCGACCTGGGCGTGGCCCTGTCGGGACGCGAGCCGGCCGCCACGCGCGCCCTGCACGCGGGCACGCCGAGCTTCATCAACCCGGAGCAGTGGGGTTTTCGCCTCGGCCCGGGCGAGGCCGAGCCCGCCGCGCCGGACGCCGGCAGTGACCTGTTCGCGCTCGGCGTGACGCTGTACCAGTTGCTCACCGGCCGTCTGCCGTACGGCGAGGTGCTGCCCTACCAGATGGGCCGCTACCACCGCGACCCTGTGGCGCCGAGCCGCCACAACCCGGAGGTGCCGATCTGGCTCGATCACGTGGTGCTCAAGGCCGTGGCGCGGGATCGCGCGCTGCGCTTCGAGACGGCGGAGGAGTTCCTGCTGGCGCTGGAGCGCGGGGCGTCGCGGCCCTTGAACGCGCCGGCCGCGTCACCGCTGCTGCGGCGCGACCCGGCGATGCGCTGGAAGCTGCTGGCGGGCGTGAGTTTGCTGTTCAACCTGATCCTGGTGGTCTGGCTGCTGTTTCTGCCGACGTGAAAGGGCAAAGCAGGACGCCTGGTGCGGCGGTGCACTCAGGCGCAGAGAAGGGCGTCACGCCGCGCGCGCCCGCCCGCCTTTCTCCGCCCAGGTCCGCGTCCAGCGGATCTGCATCACGCGCAGCATCAGCAGCATGGCGGCTGAACACGCCGCGAAGCTGACGAAGCCCCAGAGGTAGTCGCCGCTGTGCTGCTTGCTCAGGCCCATGGCGTTGGGAATGAGGCCGCCACCCAGGGCACCGATCTCGCCGATCATGGAGCCCGCCACCGCCGTGGTGAGCGGCCAGCGCAGCGGCACCAGCTGGAACAGCGCGCCGTTGCCCGCGCCCAGGGCCGCGAAGCACACCAGGAACAGCAGCACCGTGGCCGCGAGCGATTGCTGCGCGAAGCCGCACAGCACCAGCGTGACGGTGACGACCAGCAGCACGCCGGTGAGTGTGTTCACGCCGCCCCAGTGGTCGGAGATCCAGCCGCCGAAGATGCGCAGCGCCGCGCCCATGAAGGCCGCCAGCATGGTGAGCTGACCCGCCTGCACCTTGCTCACGCCGAACTGGTCGTGGAAGTAGCTGGGCAGGAAGGTGGTGAGGCCGATGAAGCCGCCGAAGGTGACCGCGTAGATCAGGCTGAAGGCCCAGCCGTCCTTCTCGAACAGGCAGGCGATGTGATCGCGAAAACTCGAGTGCGCGGCGCGGTCGGGTGGCTCCTGCGCCCAGACGACCATGACCACCACGGGCAGCAAGACGCCGATGGCAGCGATGCCGTAGACCGTCTGCCAGCCGAAGGCCTGGGCCAGCGGTGGCGCCAGCAGGGCGGAAACGGCGGTGCCTACATTGCCCGCACCCACCAGGCCCATGGCCAGGCCCTTGTAGCGGGGCGGAAAGGAGCCCGAGCCGAGCGAGAGCGCGACGCCGAAGCTGGCGCCCGCGATGCCCAGCAGCACGCCCATGGCCAGCAGGTCGTTGAAGGATTCGACGAAGAAGTAGCCGAACAGCATCGCGACGGCGATGCCGCCCATCTCGACCAGCGTGGCGTTCTTGCGCCCCACGTACTGGGCCAGCACGCCCAGGGGAAAGCGCATGAGCGCGCCCGCGAAGATGGGCACGGAGAGCATCAGGCCCTTCTGCGTGGGGGTGAGGTTGTAGGCCTCCGAGATGAACGGCGCCATGGAGCCGTTGAGCACCCAGATGGCGCAGGAGAAGGCGAAGTAGAAAAAGGCGGCGCCCAGGGTCGGGGCATGGCCGGCGTTGAGGAATTGTCGGAAGTGGCCGGTCTGTGCCGCCATGGTGCAGTCCTTGAAATCAACGAGGGAGTGGGCTCCCGCATTGGTGCAAGAACCGCGCCAGCTTGGGGCGCACCGCCGGGGTGCGCCCGCTGGCGTGTGGGGTGCGCCGTCAGGCGCTCAGGGCCTCCGGCGCCTTGCCCGTGCGGGCGCTGCGCGCCATCGGCTCCACCTTGCGCTGCTTCTCGTGCAGGAAGCTCAGCACCTCGTGGCGGTAGTGGTTGTAGCGCGCGTCGTCCGACAGGGCCAGGCGGTCGCGCGGGCGCGCCAGGTCGATGTCGAGGATCTCGCCGATGGTGGCCGAGGGGCCGTTGGTCATCATCACGATGCGGTCGGACAGCAGCACCGCTTCGTCCACGTCGTGCGTGATCATCATCACCGTGTTGTGCAACTCCGTCTGGATGCGCATCACCTCGTCCTGCAGGTGCGCGCGCGTGAGCGCGTCCAGTGCGCCGAAGGGCTCGTCGAGCAGCAGCACCTTGGGCTCCATGGCCAGCGCGCGCGCAATGCCCACGCGCTGCTTCATGCCGCCGGAGATCTCGGCGGGCAGGCGGTGCAGGGCGTGGCCCATGCTCACCATCTCCAGGTTGTGCAGGATCCAGTCCTTGCGCTCGGCCTTGGTCTTCACGCCGCGGAAGGTCTTGTCCACCGCCAGCTCCACGTTCTGGTAGACGGTGAGCCAGGGCAGCAGCGAATGGTTCTGGAACACCAGCGCGCGGTCGGGTCCGGGCTCGTTCACCTCGCGGCCATCGACGATGACGCCGCCCGCCGTGGCCTTGAGCAGGCCGGCCACGATGTTGAGCACCGTGGACTTGCCGCAGCCCGAGTGGCCGATGAGGGAGATGAACTCGCCGCGCCGCACGTCCAGGTTGATGTGGCGCAGCACGGGGTTGACGGTGCGGCCCTTGGTGAAGGTCATGTCCACGCCGCTGATGCTCAAGTAGGCGTTGTCGCTCATGGGAATGCTCCTGTGTTCGGTGGACGGGGTCAGCTCGCGGCGGTGCCGCGCGTGACGAGCTTGCCGATGAAGGCGACGATGCGGTCGAGCAGGAAGCCGACGATGCCGACGCAGAAGAGCGCGAGGATGATGTCGCTGATGCGCGAGCTGTTCCAGGCGTCCCAGATGAAGAAGCCGATGCCCACGCCGCCGATCAGCATCTCGGCCGCGACGATGGCCAGCCACGACAGGCCCACGCCGATGCGCAAGCCCGAGAAGATGAAGGGCGCGGCGGCCGGCAACATGATCTTGCCGAAGTACTCCACGCCATTGAGCCGGACCACGCGGGCCACGTTGCGGTAGTCCTCGGGGATGTTGCGGATGCCGATGGAGGTGTTGATGATGATCGGCCAGATGGCGGTGATGAAGATCACGAAGATGGCCGAGGGGTGGCCATCGCGAAAGCCCGCCAGCGAGATCGGCAGCCAGGCCAGCGGCGGCACGGTGCGCAGCACCTGGAACAGCGGGTCGAGGCCGCGCAGCGCCCAGGTGGACTGGCCCACCAGCACGCCCAGGCTCACGCCGGCGATCACGGCCAGCGCGTAGCCGTAGGCCACGCGCTTCAAGCTGGCGAGCATCTGCCAGGCCAGGCCCACGTCGTTGCCGCCGTTGTCGTAGAAGGGGCTCACGATGAGCTCCCAGGTGTCTTCCACGACCTTGCTCGGCGGCGGCAGCGCGGCGCCCGGGCGCGAGCCCAGCAGTTCCCAGATGACGAGCAGCAGGCCGATGATCACCAGCGGTGGCAGCACGTGGGTCATGAAGCCGCGCGCGGCGGTCTTGATCCAGTTGGGCAGGGCGGCCGATGGCGCGGCCGGTGGGGCCAGCCGGATCGGCTCGATGGTTTCCGTGGTGGTGTTCATCGCGGGGACTCCTGGTCTTCGGGGAAATGCGGGCTCGGCGCGCCGGGGCGCGGAATCAGGCGGCCTTGACGGTCTTGATCGCGAGGCTGTCGAGGTACTTCTTCGGGTTGGCCGGGTCGAAGACCTTGCCGTCGAAGAAGGTCTCCACGCCGCGCGAGGTGGACGCGGGGATGTCCTTGGCGGCCACGCCCAGGTCCTTGGCGGCGGCGCGCCACAGGTCCTCGCGGTTCACCTTGGTGATCAGCGCCTTGGTGTCCAGGCTGGTGGGCAGGTAGCCCCAGCGCATGTTCTCGGTCAGGAACCACAGGTCGTGGCTCTGGAAGGGGTAGCTCGCCTGGTCTTTCCAGAAGCGCATCTGGAACTTGCTGTTGGCCTCGACGCGGCCGGTGCCGTAGTCGAAGTCGCCCTTGACGCGGTCGATCACGTCGGCCACGGGCGCGTTGATCCAGCGGCGACGCGAGCAGATCTCGGCCACCTCGGCGCGGTTGGCCGGGTCCTCGCACCACATCTGCGCTTCCATCACGGCCTTGAGCAGGGCCTGCGTGGCGTTGGGGTTCGCCTGCACGTAGTCGGCGCGCAGGGCGAGCGCTTTCTCCGGGTGGTTCATCCAGAGTTCGCTGGTGGTGATGGCGGTGTAGCCGATCTTCTGGTTGATGAGCTGGCGGTTCCAGGGCTCGCAGACGCAGAAGGTGTCCATGCTGCCGACCTTCATGTTGGCCACCATCTGCGCTGGGGGCACCACGATGGTGGAGATGTCCTTGTTCGGGTCCACGCCGCCGGCGGCCAGCCAGTAGCGGATCCAGAGGTCGTGCGTGCCGCCGGGGAAGGTCATGGCGGCATTGACCGCCTTGCCCGAGCTGCGCTTGGCCGCCAGGGCCTTGCCGAAGGCCTTGGTGTCGGTGCCCACCTTGAGGTCGGCGTATTCCGCGCCCACCGAGATGCCCTGGCCGCCCAGGTTCAGGCGCGCCAGGATGTTCATCGGCACCGGCACGTTGTTGGGCGTGACCGCGCCGGTGGTGATGAGGTAGGGCATGGGCGTGAGGATGTGCCCGCCGTCGATGCCGCCCTTGGCCGAGCCGAGCACGATGTTGTCGCGCGTGGTGCCCCACGAGGATTGCTTGAGCACTTCCACCTCGGTCATGCCGTGCTTCTTGAAGAAGCCTTTTTCATCGGCGACGAAGAGCGGTGCGGCGTCGGTGAGGGCGATGAAGCCGAGCTTGGCGGCCTTGGTTTCCAGCGCGGTGGCGGCGTGCACGCGGGTGCTGAGCAGGCCGCCGGCGAGAGCGGCGGAGCCGAGGGCGCCGGCCTGCTGGATGAGGCGGCGGCGGGACAGAGGGGTCGAAGGCATGGTCGTGGACTCCTGTGAGGCGAATGACAAACCGGAACCCCAAAAGCACAACGGCGCCCATTTCCACACCCGCGCCGCGGGAAGGAAATGGACGCCGTTGTCCGTGTCTGGGGAGACTGCTCAGCTCACGGCCGCCGTTGGCTGCAAGCTGTTCTGCTCGTACTGAGCAGGGACCGTGCCAGCCTTGATCGCGTCGGCAAGTGCTTGATTTGATTGGGGGGGCAGGCGGCGGCCGTGCTGGCGTGGTGCGTATGCCTCGCTTTTGTGCACCGCAGCAGTGCGCGCTCAGCGCGCGGGCAGCACCTCGGCCATGGACAGCAGCGCCTCCGCCACGTCCACCAGCCGCCGGTTCTGGTTCATGGCCATCTGGCGCAGGGTCTTGTGGGCCTCCGGCTCGCCCAACTGGCGGTGTGCCATGAGCAGGCCCTTGGCGCGCTCGATGATCCGCCGTTCGTTGAGGCTGGCGCGCACGGCCTCCAGTTCGTCGCCCACGGCCTGCAGGCGGCGCGCCTGCTCGTGCACCAGCTCCAGCACCGTGCGGTCCAGCGGCGTGCCAAAGCCCTGCGTGCCCACGGGGGGTGCGGCGGTGCTGGCGTCAACCGGCGCCAGATAGAAGCTCAGCGGGTCGGGCACGGGTTGGGCGGCCAGGGCGCCGAAGGTGGCCAGTTCGGCCTGGGCCTGCGCGATCTTCTCGCCGCACAGGGCGCGCAGGTCGGCGGTGAGCCGGTCCTCCACCAGCTTCATGGCGTCCATGCGGGCGCTGCAGACGTCGAACCAGGTCTGGCTGAGTTCGGGCTTGAGCGCGGCCCCGTGGGCGGCGGTGTAGAGCACGCGGCGCAGGCGCTCCAGTTCGGCCAGGGGGGCGCTGGTGTGGGGGGCCGTCCACAGGGCGCGCGCGGTGGATGGCGCGAAGCTCTCGAACAGCTCCAGGCAGCGCTCCTGCGATTCGATCAGGTGCAGCAGGCGCTGCTGGCCAGCGGCGTCGGCCTGGCCTTGCGCGAACAGCGCGGCGCCGGCGGCGCGTTCCTGACCCGCGAATTCCTTGCCCTGCATGAAGTTGAACAGCGCCACCAGGCGGCGCGAGACCTCGGGGTCGCTGGCGCTGTCGGCGGCCTCGAACACCACCGCCAGCAGCGCGGCCACCAGACGCACGTAGGCGTCGGTGGCGCGGGCGGTATCCCAGGCCTGGGCGTCGAGTTGCGCGCGCAGCGCGTCCAGACCGTCCAGGCCCTGCAGCACGTAGGCAATGCGGCTGAACAGGCGCGCACCGTGCCCGGCCTGCGCGGTGCCGGCGTCCACGCGCTCGAACTGCGCGCGCCACTCGGCCTCCACCTGGCGGGAGGCGGCGATCTGCGCCGCGCGCGCCTCGGCGAAGCGCCGGCCCTGCGATCCCAGGTACAGGTTGGTCAGGCCCCGTTCACGCTGCAGACCGTGCACCAGACGCGCGGTCACGTCCACCAGGGTGGCCGTGAAGGCCAGGCGTTGCAGGCCATCGATCTCGCAGCGCTTGGCGGCCAGCAGAAAGTCCAGGCCTGTTTTCATCATTCACCTATCCGATGGCGTATCTCCTCAGGGGCAGAGCAACAAGCGTGCCGCGCTTAAACTCGCCCGCCTCATGCGCATCCTCGGCATCGAATCCTCTTGCGACGAAACCGGCGTGGCCCTCGTGGACGCGGGTGGCGAAGGCGTGCCGCGCCTGCTCGGCCATGCGCTGCACAGCCAGATCGAGATGCACCAGGCCTATGGCGGCGTGGTGCCCGAACTGGCCAGCCGGGACCACATCCGCCGCGTGCTGCCGCTGACCGACGCGGTGCTGGCGCAGGCGGGCCTGGCGTTGGCCGACATCGACGCCATCGCCTGCACGCGCGGCCCCGGCCTGGCCGGCGCGCTGCTGGTCGGCACGGGCGTGGCGCACGCGCTGGGCGTGGCGCTGGGCAAGCCGGTGCACGGCATCCACCACCTGGAAGGGCACTTGCTGTCTCCCTTCCTGAGCGCGGATCCGCCCGAATTCCCCTTCGTGGCCTTGCTGGTCTCGGGCGGGCACACGCAGCTCATGCGCGTGGACGGGGTGGGGCGCTACGAGCTGCTGGGCGAAACCATCGACGACGCGGCCGGCGAGGCCTTCGACAAGTCGGCCAAGCTGCTGGGCCTGGGCTACCCGGGCGGGCCGGCACTGGCGCGGCTGGCCGAGCGCGGTGACGCCTCGGCCTACAGATTCCCGCGACCCATGCTGCACAGCGGCGACCTGGACTTTTCCTTCGCCGGTCTCAAGACGGCGGTGCTGACCCAGGTGAAGCGCCTGGCGCGCGCCGCACCCGAGGGCCCGGCCACCACGCGCCTGGCGGACCCGCTGAGCGAGCGGGAGAAGGCCGACGTGGCCGCCGGCGCCCAGGCCGCCATCGTGGAGGTGCTGGTGAAGAAGTCGCTGGCGGCGCTGAAGGCCACGGGCCTGCGCCGCCTGGTGGTGGCCGGCGGGGTGGGCGCCAACGCCCAGCTGCGCGCCCAGTTGAACGCGGCCGCCACGCAGCGCGGCCTGCGCGTGCACTACCCCGAGCTGGCGCTGTGCACCGACAACGGCGCCATGATCGCCCTGGCCGCCGGCCTGCGCGCCCAGGCCGGTCTGCTGGCCGCCGACGCAGGGGCGGGCCGCTTCGACGTCGCCCCGCGCTGGCCACTGGCCGAGCTCGCCCCCTTGTCCTGACCTTCGCATCACCGGCGGACCAGCGGCGGCAGGTTCAGATAATTATGAATTAGAGTACCGCGCTGTCGCACAGGCGACAGCGCCGGGCCGCTTCCGCTTCTCGCTCGATGGCCCGCAGTTTCACCACGGAGTTGTTCATGACCCTGATTTCCCGCCGCGGGCTGGCCACGCTGGCCGCTGCCGTTTTGTCCTTCGCTGCCGTGCCACCCGGCCTGGCCCAGTCCCCCGCGCCGCGTGGCGAGCCCATCCGCATCGCCATGATCGAAGGCCTCTCGGGCCCCTTCGCCAACACCGGCGAGGCCGTGTTCCGCAACCTGCTGTGGGCCACCGAGCGGGTCAACGCGCGCGGTGGTGTCAAGCTGCCCGGCGGCGCGCGCCCTCTCGCCATCGACCGCTTCGATAGCAAGAACCAGGCGGAGGAGGCACTGGCCTCCCTGCGCCTGGCCAACGACCGCGGCATCGCCATCGTGGCCCAGGGCAACTCCTCGGCGGCAGCCAGCGCCATCATCGAGGCCATCAACAAGCACAACGAGCGCGAGCCGCAGCGCCGCCAGCTCTTCCTCAACTACTCGGCGGTGGACCCGGTGCTCACCAACGAGAAATGCAGCCCCTGGCACTTCCGCTTCGACGCCCACGCCGACATGCGCATGACCGCGCTCATGAGCGTGCTGCGCGAGGACAAGGCGCTGGAACGCATCTACCTCATCGGCCAGGACTACAGCTTCGGCCAGGGTGTGCTGCGCGAGGCGCGCCGCCAGCTCGGCGCTCAGCGGCCCGACGTGAAGATCGTCGGCGACGAGTTGCACCCCATGGCGCGCATCAAGGACTTTCTGCCCTACGCCGCCAAGATCAAGGCCAGCGGCGCGCAGGCCGTGCTCACGGGCAACTGGGGCAATGACCTCACGCTGCTGGTGAAGGCCGCGCGCGAGGTCGGCTTCGACGGCCGCTTCTACACCTTCTACGGCAACGCCCTCGGCGCGCCGGCCGCCATCGGCGACGCCGGCATCGGCAAGGTGGTGGCCGTGGCCGACTGGTTCCCCAACGTGCCCACGGCCGAGAGCGAGGCCTTCTACAAGGCCTTCCGCGAGCGCTTCCCCAACCCCGACGAGGACTACGTGCACATGCGCATGCAGCTCATGATCGAGGCGCTGGCGCAGGCCATCGAGCGCGCGGGCACGGTGGAGGCGGGCGCCATCGCCGCCCAACTGGAAAAGGCCGACGTGGGCCTGGCCGGCCAGCGCGGGCGCATGCGCGGTGCCGATCACCAGTTCCAGCAGGGGCTGGCCGTGGCGGTCATGGACCGCCAGGGCGCGCCCGGCGTGAAGTTCGACGTCGAGGGCTCGGGCTATGGTTTCCGCGTGATCCGCAGCCTGACCCCGCAACAGGCCGAATTGCCCCACACCTGTACGATGACCCGCTTCTGATTCGACGATGGAGCTGGTGCATGCGTGACGTGGTGGCGGGCCTGGAGGGCTCGCGCATTCGGGAGGTGGCCAACGAGGGCATCGGCCGCGAGGGCGTGCTCAAGTTCTGGTTCGGCGAGAGTGACGAAGTCACGCCCGAGCCGATCCGCCAGGCGGCCATCGCCTCGCTGCAGGCCGGCGAAACCTTCTACGCCCACAACCTGGGCCTGCCCGAACTGCGCGAGGCCATTGCCGGCTACACCGATCGCCTGCACCCGGGCCGCGGCTCGGCCCACTGGTTCGGGCGCCTCGCGGTCACCTCGGGCGGTGTCAATGGCCTCATGCTCGCGGCGCAGACGCTGGTGAACGCGAGCGACGAGGTGGTGGTGCTCACGCCGGCCTGGCCGAACCTGGTGGCGCAGCCGCTCATCCTGGGCGCTCGGGTGCGCAGCGTGTCGCTGGTGCCGCGCGGCGGCGCCTGGACGCTGGACCTCGAGGCCCTGCGCCAGGCCGTCACGCCGGCCACGCGGGTGCTGATCATCAACGCGCCGGCCAACCCCACCGGCTTCACGCTCACCGCCGACCAGCAGCGCGCCATCCTGGCGCACTGCCGCACCACCGGCACCTGGATCGTGGCCGACGAGGTCTACGAACGCCTGTATTTCGAAGGTGATGCGTCGAACGAACCGGCGCCGGGCCGCCCCAAGCCGGATGCCCCCTGGCGGGGGGAGGGACGCAGTCCATCGGGGGGGCGGCCGATTTGTGCGCCCAGCTTCCTGGACGTGGCCGAGGCCGACGACCGGCTGATCGTCGCCCACAGCTTCTCCAAGAGCTTCCTCATGACCGGCTGGCGCCTGGGCTGGCTGGTGCTGCCGCCCGCGCTCACCGAGGCGGTGGGCAAGCTCATCGAGTTCAACACCTCCTGCGCGCCGGTGTTCGTGCAGCGCGGCGCCATCGCCGCCATCGCCCACGGCGACGCCGTCACGCCCGCCCTGGTGGCCCACCTGCGGCACTGCCGCGACACCCTCGTGCCGCTGTTGCAGGCCTTGCCCGGCGTGGAACTGGCCACGCCGCGCGCCGGCATGTACGCCTTCTTCCGCCTGCCGGGGCAGGCGGATTGCCTGGACGTGGCCAAGCGCCTGGTGCGGGAAGCGGGCCTGGGCCTGGCGCCCGGGAGCGCCTTCGCGCCCGAGGCGGCCGGCTGGCTGCGCTGGTGTTTCGCCAGCCGGGACGTGGCGCGGCTGGAGGAGGGCGTGCGGCGGCTGCGCGGCTGGTTTGAGGGGCAAGGCAAGGCCTAGCCATCCCGGAGGCCACTTCGGCTAGAATGCGCGGTTGCCGTTGCGGTCGCAGCGGCTCCACGCCCGTCGCGGCAGGGTTTCACTCCCAGGTCACTCCAGGGGGGTCGGCCCAGGCTGTAGCGGGACGCAAGTCCACAGGAAACGCTTGAAATGATCGATCAGCAAGTCAAAGCCGGCGTCATCGCCGACAACGCCCGTTCCGCCAACGACACCGGCAGCCCCGAAGTCCAGGTCGCCATCCTGACGGCCCGCATCAACGAACTCACCCCGCACTTCAAGACGCACGCCAAGGACCACCACGGCCGTCGCGGCCTGCTGCGCATGGTGAGCCGTCGCCGCAAGCTGCTGGACTACCTGAAGGCCAAGGACGCCGACCGCTACCTGGCCCTCATCCAGAAACTGGGCCTGCGCAAGTAAACCGAGCCGGGTGTGCCCGATCGAAAAGCCTGAGTTGGTTCGCTGGCTCGGGCTTTTTGCGTTTGGTGCCCCCGCTCATCCAGTCCGGAGTTCACACACCGAGCGAAGCTGTGTCATTCCAACGGGGTTGCGGCCTGCGCAGCCCCCCTGGAATGGCATCGTCTTGCGGGTGGGTTCTCCGGGTCCGTGCAAGGCATTGCACGCCAAGCAGTCCCCGTTGAACGGGGCGCACACAGGAGAACGCACATGAGCATGTTCAACAAAGTCACCAAGACCTTCCAGTGGGGCCAGCACACGGTCACCATGGAAACCGGCGAAATCGCGCGCCAATCCAGCGGGGCCGTTCTGCTCGACATGGACGGCACCGTGGTGCTGGCCACCGTGGTTGCCAAGAGCGAGGCCAAGGCCGGCCAGGACTTCTTCCCGCTGACCGTCGACTACGTCGAGAAGACCTACGCCGCCGGCAAGATCCCCGGCGGCTTCTTCAAGCGCGAAGGCCGCCCGAGCGAAAACGAGACGCTGACCAGCCGCCTGATCGACCGCCCGATCCGCCCGCTGTTTCCCGAAGGCTTCTTCAATGAAGTGCAGGTGGTCATCCACACGCTGTCGCTCAACCCCGAGGTGGACGCCGACATCGCCGCGATGATCGCGACTTCGGCCGCGCTGTCGATCTCCGGCATTCCGTTCAACGGCCCCATCGGCGCCGCTCGCGTGGGCTATGTCAATGGCCAGTACGTGCTCAACCCGGGCCAGACCGAGCGCAAGAACTCGCAGATGGACCTCGTGGTGGCCGGCACGCAGGCCGCGGTGCTGATGGTCGAATCCGAGGCGCTGCAACTGTCCGAAGAGATCATGCTCGGCGGCGTGGTGTTCGGCCATGAGCAGGCCAACATCGCCATCAACGCCATCAACGAGCTGGTGCGCGAGGCCGGCAAGCCCGAGTGGCAGTGGCAAGCCCCGGCGCGCGACGAGGCGCTGATCGCCCAGGTCAACGAACTCGGCGGCGACAAGCTGCGCGCCGCTTACCAGATCCGCAACAAGCAGGCCCGCACGCAGGCCTGCCGCGAGGCCTACGCCGCCGTGATGAGTGGCCTGAAGGCCGCCGGTGTCGAGTTCGACAGCGTCAAGGTCGAAGGCCTGCTGTTCGACATCGAGGCCGGCATCGTGCGCGGCCAGATCCTGGCTGGCGAGCCGCGCATCGACGGCCGTGACACGCGCACCGTGCGCCCCATCGAGATCCGCAACGGCGTGCTGCCGCGCACCCACGGCTCGGCGCTGTTCACGCGCGGCGAGACGCAGGCCCTGGTGGTCGCCACCCTCGGCACCGGCCGCGACGCGCAGAAGATCGACGCGCTGGCCGGCGAGTTCGAAGACCGCTTCATGCTGCACTACAACATGCCGCCCTTCGCCACCGGCGAAACCGGCCGCGTGGGCAGCCCCAAGCGCCGCGAGATCGGTCACGGCCGCCTGGCCAAGCGCGCCCTGGTGGCCTGCCTGCCCACCAAGGAAGACTTCCCCTACACCATCCGGGTGGTCTCCGAGATCACCGAATCCAACGGCTCCTCGTCGATGGCTTCGGTGTGCGGCGGCTGCCTGGCGCTGATGGACGCCGGCGTGCCCATGAAGGCGCCCGTGGCCGGCATTGCCATGGGCCTGATCAAGGACGGCGACCGCTTCGCCGTGCTGACCGACATCCTGGGTGACGAAGATCATCTGGGCGACATGGACTTCAAGGTCGCCGGCACCCCCAACGGCATCACCGCCCTGCAGATGGACATCAAGATCCAGGGCATCACCAAGGAGATCATGCAGGTGGCGCTGGCCCAGGCCAAAGAGGCGCGCATGCACATCCTGGGCAAGATGCAGGAAGCCATGGGCGAGGCCAAGACCGAGATCAGCGATTTCGCGCCGCGCCTGTACACCATGAAGATCAACCCCGAGAAGATCCGCGACGTGATCGGCAAGGGCGGCGCCACCATCCGCGCGCTCACCGAAGAGACCGGCACGCAGATCGACATCGGCGAAGACGGCACCATCACCATCGCCTCCACCGACGGCGCCAAGGCCGAAGAGGCCAAGCGCCGCATCGCCGAGATCACGGCCGAGGTGGAAGTGGGCAAGGTCTACGAAGGCCCCATCACCAAGATCCTGGACTTCGGCGCGCTGGTCAACCTGCTGCCCGGCAAGGACGGCCTGCTGCACATCAGCCAGATCGCTCACGAGCGCGTGGAGAAGGTCACCGACTACCTCCAGGAAGGCCAGATCGTGAAGGTCAAGGTGCTCGAGACCGACGAGAAGGGTCGCGTGAAGCTGTCGATGAAGGCGCTGCTGGAGCGCAGCGGCGGTGGCGATCGTGAGCCGCGCGAGTTCCGTGAGCCGCGCGAGCCCCGCGAAGGCCGCGAGCAGCGCGATCAGCGTCCCGCCGCCACGGCCGACGAGGCCGCGCAGCAGCAGCAACAGCAGCAGCAGTAAGCCCGCGCGTGATGCCGAGCATGCAAGCGGTCGAGATCAGCGGCTTTGGCGCGCCCGAGGTGCTGCGCCTGGCCGAGCGCCCGCGCCCCGAGGCGGGCGCCGGTGAGCTGCTGATTCGCGTGAGCGCGTCGGGTGTGAACCGTCCCGATGTGCTGCAGCGCACTGGCAACTACCCGGTGCCGCCGGGTGCGTCCGACATTCCGGGGCTGGAGGTGGCGGGCGTCATCGAATCGGGCGACGCCTCCGCTCTGGCGGATGCCGGTCTCGAGATCGGTGACCGTGTCTGCGCGCTGGTGGCCGGTGGCGGCTATGCCGAGTGGTGCGTGGCGCCGGTGGGTCAGTGCCTGCCGGTGCCCAAAGGGCTCGACGACGTGGCCGCGGCCTCGTTGCCCGAGACCTTCTTCACCGTCTGGAGCAACGTCTTCGACCGTGGCCGTCTGCAGGCCGGTGAAACCCTGCTCGTGCAGGGCGGCACCAGCGGCATCGGCGTCACCGCCATCCAGATCGCCAAGGCGCGCGGCGCGACGGTCATCGCCACTGCGGGCAGCGACGAGAAATGCGCCGCCTGCAAGGCGCTGGGCGCCGACCATGCGATCAACTACCGCACGCAGGACTTCGTGTCCGCCGTGGCCGACATCACCGGCGGCCGGGGTGTCGACGTCATCCTCGACATGGTCGCGGGTGGCTACGTGGCGCGCGAGGTCGATTGCCTGGCCGAGGACGGCCGCCTGGTCATCATCGCGGTGCAGGGCGGTGTCAAGGCCGAACTCAACGCCGGCCTGGTGCTGCGCCGTCGCCTCACCATCACCGGCTCCACGCTGCGCCCGCGTCCCGTGGCGTTCAAGGCCGCGATCGCGCGCGCGCTCAAGGAACACGTCTGGCCGCTGCTCGAATCGGGTGCGGTCAAGCCCGTCATCCACCAGGTGTTCGCCCCCGCTCAGGCGGCCGAGGCGCACACCCTCATGGAATCCAATCGCCACGTCGGCAAGCTCGTGCTGAAGTGGGCCTGATGTCATGACGATCAAGAAACTCATCGCCGGCAACTGGAAGATGAATGGCGGCCTGGCGGCCAACGAGGCGCTGCTGCGTGCGCTGTTGGCCGGTGTCGGCCATCCCGCGGCCGAGGTGGCGGTCTGCGCGCCCGCGCCCTATCTCGCGCAACTGCAAGGCCTGCTCGCAGGCAGCCCCATTGACTGGGGTGCGCAGGACATGTCCGCGCACGAGCAAGGTGCCTACACCGGCGAGGTGTCGGCCGCCATGCTCAAGGATTTCAACTGCCGCTACGCCATCGTGGGCCATTCCGAGCGCCGCCAATACCACGGCGAGACCGACGCCCTCGTTGCGGCCAAGGCGCAGCGCGCGTTGGCCGCGGGCATCACGCCCATCGTCTGCGTGGGCGAGACCCTGGTCGAGCGTGAAGCCGAGCAGACGGAGGCGGTGGTCAAGCGGCAGCTCGCCGCGGTGATCCATGCCGTGGCCCATTGCACCAGCGAAATCGTCGTCGCCTACGAGCCCGTGTGGGCCATCGGCACCGGCAAGACGGCCACGCCCGAGCAGGCGCAGGAGGTGCACGCCGTGCTGCGCGCCCAGCTCGCCGCGGCCACCAGCCACCCGGAGCGCGTGCGCATCCTGTACGGCGGCAGCATGAACGCGGCCAACGCCGCCAGCCTGCTGGCCCAGCCCGATATCGACGGCGGCCTGATCGGCGGAGCCTCGCTCAAGGCGCCCGACTTCCTGCAGATCATCGCCGCCGCCCACTGAACACAGCCTTGAACCGATGGGGCCGCCAGGGCTCTGATCGAACCAAACGGAGAAACTGATGAATGTCCTGTTGACCCTTCTGCTCGTGGTGCAGATCCTCGCTGCGCTCGGCATGATCGGCCTGATCCTCATGCAACACGGCAAGGGCGCCGACGCGGGCGCCGCCTTCGGTGGCGGCGGCGCGGGTTCGGCCAGCCTGTTCGGCGCCTCCGGTGGCGCGAACTTCCTGTCGCGTACCACGGCCGTGCTTGCGGGCGTGTTCCTCGCGTGCACCCTCGGTCTGGCCTACTTCGGCAACCTGCGCACCGCCGCACCGAGTTCGGGCAGCGTGCTCGAGAACGTGCCCGCCGCGCCGGCCAGCCCGGTGCAGCAGATTCCGGGTGGTGCAACGGCGCCGGCCGCTCCCGGCGCCACGCCAGCGCCGGCCAGCACGCCCGCGCCGACCGGTGCTGGCCAGATTCCGGCGCAGTGATGTGATCACCCGCCTTGCGCGGGCCTGACGCCTCGGGGACGCCCATCAAAAAAGGATGGGCCACTCCCCAGATGGGGGAGGCGATTCAGGGTAAACTCTATGAGTTGTCCGCAGTGCTCAGTGTCCCTCTTGAGCACGACAACGCAGACCCAAGCCGACGTGGTGAAATTGGTAGACACGCTATCTTGAGGGGGTAGTGGCGAAAGCTGTGCGAGTTCGAGTCTCGCCGTCGGCACCAGATCGTTGAAGACAAGGCCCGCAGGCCTTGTCAACGGAACCGCCCCACCATGAGCCTTGACCAGTACCTGCCCGTGCTTCTGTTCATCGTCGTGGGCGTCGCGGTCGGCATCATCCCCCAGGTCCTCGGCTACATACTCGGCCCGAACCTGCCAGATGCCGAGAAGAACTCCCCTTACGAGTGCGGCTTCGAAGCCTTCGAAGACGCGCGGATGAAGTTCGATGTGCGCTACTACCTCGTGGCCATCCTCTTCATCCTCTTCGACCTCGAAATCGCGTTCCTCATCCCCTGGGCCGTGGCCTTCTCCGACATCGGCATGACCGGCTTCGTCGCCGGTGTGGTGTTCCTGGCCATTCTCACGGTGGGTTTCGCCTACGAATGGAAAAAGGGCGCCCTGGACTGGGAGTGAGTTCACTCCCGCTGCGGGCGCGCTTCGGAGCAGCACATGATTGAAGGTGTCTTCAAGGAAGGCTTCGTCACTACCAGCTACGACGCGGTGGTGAACTGGGCCAAGACCGGTTCGCTGTGGCCCATGACCTTTGGTCTGGCCTGCTGCGCGGTGGAAATGATGCATGCGGCCGCCGCGCGCTACGACATCGGGCGCTTCGGCTCCGAGGTGTTTCGCGCCAGCCCGCGCCAGTCCGATCTCATGATCGTGGCCGGCACCCTGTGCAACAAGATGGCGCCAGCCCTGCGCAAGGTCTACGACCAGATGGCCGAACCGCGCTGGGTGATCTCCATGGGCTCCTGCGCCAATGGCGGCGGCTACTACCACTACTCCTACTCGGTCGTGCGCGGCTGCGACCGCATCGTGCCGGTCGATGTCTACGTGCCCGGCTGCCCGCCCACGGCGGAGGCGCTGCTGTACGGAATCATCCAGTTGCAGCAGAAGATCCGGCGGACGCAGACCATCGCCCGCGCCTGAGTCGCAGAACAACACCGAGCCCCACGACATGACCGACGCATCCCCCTCTCACCTGGTCGCCCCCGAGACCCTGCAGGCCAGCCTTCAGGAACTGCTCGCCGGCCGCGTGCGCTCGGTCGAGTTGGAGCGCGGCGAGGTCACGGTCACGGTCGACGTCGGCGCCTACCTGGATGTCATGCAGTCCCTGCGCGATGCGCCCCAGGCGCGCTTCGAGCAGCTCATCGACCTGTGTGGCATGGACTATTCCACCTACGGCGACGGCCGCTGGGAAGGCCCGCGCTTCGCGGCCGTCTCGCACCTGCTGTCCGTGAGCCTGAACCAGCGCGTGCGCGTGCGCGTGTTTTGCGCCGACGACGATTTCCCCGTGCTGCCCTCGGTGAACAACCTCTGGAACAGCGCCAACTGGTACGAGCGCGAGGCCTTCGACCTCTACGGCATCGTCTTCGAAGGCCACCCCGACCTGCGCCGCATCCTCACCGACTACGGCTTCATCGGCCACCCGTTCCGCAAGGACTTCCCGCTCTCGGGTCACGTCGAAATGCGCTACGACGCCGAGCGCCAGCGCGTCATTTACGAGCCCGTGACGATCGAGCCGCGCGAAATCACGCCGCGCGTGATCCGCGAGGACAACTACGGCGGCCTGCACTGAAGGCGCGGGACGAACCGACATGGCAGAGATCAAGAACTACACCCTGAACTTCGGCCCGCAGCACCCGGCCGCGCACGGCGTGCTGCGCCTGGTGCTCGAGCTGGACGGCGAGGTCGTGCAGCGCGCCGACCCGCACATCGGCCTGCTGCACCGCGCGACCGAAAAGCTCGCCGAGCACAAGACCTTCATCCAGTCGCTCCCCTACATGGACCGTCTCGACTACGTGTCCATGATGAGCAACGAACACGCCTACTGCCTGGCCATCGAGAAGCTGCTGGGCATCGACGTGCCGATCCGCGCGCAGTACATCCGCGTGATGTTCTCCGAGATCACGCGCATGCTGAACCATCTCATGTGGCTCGGCTCGCACGGCAACGACTGCGGCAGCTCCACCATCCTCATCTACGCCTTCCGCGAGCGCGAGGACCTGTTCGACATGTACGAGGCGGTGTCCGGCGCGCGCATGCACGCGGCCTACTTCCGGCCCGGGGGCGTCTACCGCGACCTGCCCGACACCATGCCGCAGTACCAGGCGAGCAAGGTGCGCAACCAGCGCGGCGTGGACGAGCTCAACAAGAATCGTCAGGGCTCGCTGCTCGACTTCATCGACGACTTCACCCAGCGCTTCCCGGTCTACGTCGACGAGTACGAGACGCTGCTCACCGACAACCGCATCTGGAAGCAGCGCACCGTGGGCATCGGCGTGGTGCCGCCCGAGCGCGCGCTCAAGCTGGGCTTCACCGGCCCCATGCTGCGCGGCTCCGGCATCGCCTGGGACCTGCGCAAGAAGCAGCCGTACGAGGTGTACGACCGCCTGGACTTCGACATTCCGGTCGGCAAGACCGGCGACACCTACGACCGCTACCTCGTCCGCATGGAGGAGCTCAAGCAGTCCAACCGCATCATCAAGCAGTGCGTGGACTGGCTGCGCGCCAACCCCGGCCCGGTGATCACCGACAACCACAAGGTGGCGCCGCCCACGCGCGAGGCCATGAAGGCCAACATGGAAGAGCTGATCCACCACTTCAAGCTCTTCACCGAGGGCTTCCGCGTGCCCGAGGGCGAGGCCTACGCCGCCGTCGAGCACCCCAAGGGCGAGTTCGGCATCTACCTCGTGAGCGACGGTGCCAACAAGCCCTACCGCCTGAAGATCCGAGCGCCCGGCTTCGCGCACCTGGCCACGCTCGACGAGATGGCGCGCGGTCACATGCTGGCCGACGCGGTCGCCATCATCGGCACCATGGACATCGTTTTCGGGGAGATCGACCGATGAGCACCCCCGTGCCCAGCACCCCAGTGAGCTTCTCCGCCGCGACCATCGCGCGCTTCGACCGCGAGGTCAACAAGTACCCGGCCGAGCAGCGCATCTCGGCCGTCATGGCCTGCCTGTCCATCATCCAGCAGGAACAGGGTTGGGTCAGCACCGAGGCCGAGGCCGCGCTGGCCGCTTACATCGGCGTCGAGCCGATCGCGGTGCACGAGGTCACGACCTTCTACAACATGTACAACCAGCGGCCGGTGGGCAAGTTCAAGCTCAACGTCTGCACCAATCTGCCGTGCCAGCTGCGCGACGGCCAGAAGGCGCTGCACCACCTCGAACGCAAGCTCGGCATCGAAATGGGCGAGACCACACCCGACGGCCTGTTCACCCTGCAGCAGAGCGAGTGCCTGGGCGCCTGCGCCGACGCGCCCGTGATGCTGGTGAACGACCGCCACATGTGCAGCTTCATGAGCCACGACAAGCTCGACCAGCTCGTCGATGGCCTGCGCGCTGCGGAGGGCCAGTCCTGATGAACGCCCAACAGATCATCGGCCAGTTCGCCGCCACCGGCGTGCAGACCTGCTTCCACGGCCGCCACATCAGCCCGCAGATCTACGCGGACCTCGATGGCAAGAACTGGTCCATCAAGGACTACGAGGCGCGCGGCGGCTACCAGGCGCTGCGCAAGATCCTTGGCAAGGACGGCGGCGAAGGCCTGACGCCCGACCAGGTGATCGCCACGGTCAAGGAGTCGGCCCTGCGCGGCCGCGGTGGTGCCGGCTTCCCCAGCGGCCTCAAGTGGAGCTTCATGCCGCGCCAGTTCCCGGGCCAGAAGTACCTGGTGTGCAACTCGGACGAAGGCGAGCCGGGCACCTGCAAGGACCGCGACATCCTCATGTACAACCCGCACATCGTCATCGAAGGCATGGCGATCGCGGCGTACGCCATGGGCATCAGCGTGGGCTACAACTACATCCACGGCGAGATCTTCGAGGTGTACGAACGCTTCGAGGCCGCGCTGGAGGAGGCGAGGGCGGCCGGCCTGCTGGGCGACAACATCCTCGGCTCGGGCTTCAGCTTCCAGCTGCACGGCCACCACGGTTTCGGGGCCTATATCTGCGGAGAAGAAACGGCCCTGCTCGAATCGCTCGAAGGCAAGAAGGGCCAGCCGCGCTTCAAGCCGCCGTTCCCGGCCAGCTTCGGCCTCTACGGCAAGCCCACCACCATCAACAACACCGA
The DNA here is from genome assembly GCF_011772445.1 of Hydrogenophaga sp. GTDB lineage: Bacteria > Pseudomonadota > Gammaproteobacteria > Burkholderiales > Burkholderiaceae_C > Hydrogenophaga. The sequence goes on from NZ_WVZN01000022.1 coordinate 63,051, forward strand.
GACCTTCGCGGCGGTGCCCTGGATCATCCGCCACGGCGGCCAGGCCTACCTGGAGATCGGCAAGCCCAACAACGGCGGCACCAAGATCTTCTCGGTGAGTGGCGACGTCGAGATGCCCGGCAACTTCGAGATCCCGCTGGGCACCCCCTTCAGCAAGCTGCTCGAACTCGCGGGCGGTGTGCGCAAGGGCCGCCAGCTCAAGGCTGTGATCCCCGGCGGCTCGTCGGCCCCGGTGCTGCCCGCGCACATCATGATGGAGTGCACGATGGACTACGACTCGATCGCCAAGGCCGGCTCGATGCTCGGCTCGGGCGCCGTCATCGTCATGGACGACTCGCGCGACATGGTCGAGTCGCTCAAGCGCCTGTCCTATTTCTACATGCACGAAAGCTGCGGCCAGTGCACGCCCTGCCGCGAAGGCACGGGCTGGCTCTGGCGCATGGTCGACCGCATCGACCGCGGCCTCGGCAGACCCGAGGACATGCAACTGCTGGACAACGTGGCCGAGAACATCATGGGCCGCACCATCTGCGCGCTCGGCGACGCGGCGGCCATGCCGGTGCGCGCCATGATCAAGCACTTCCGCCACGAGTTCGAGGCCAAGATCGCCGCTGCCCAGACGGGTGCCAAAGCGGCCACGGCCTGAAGCGAGGAACACGGACATCCCCATGGTTGAAATCGAACTCGACGGCAAGAAGGTCGAAGTGCCCCCGGGCAGCATGGTCATGCATGCGGCCGAGAAGGCGGGCACCTACATTCCCCACTTCTGCTACCACAAGAAGCTGTCCATCGCGGCCAACTGCCGCATGTGCCTGGTCGACGTGGAGAAGGCGCCCAAGGCCATGCCGGCCTGCGCCACGCCCGTCACGCAGGGCATGATCGTTCGCACGCAGAGCGACAAGGCCGTCAAGGCCCAGAAGTCGGTGATGGAGTTCCTGCTCATCAACCACCCGCTCGACTGCCCCATCTGCGACCAGGGCGGCGAATGCCAGTTGCAGGATCTGGCCGTGGGCTATGGCGGCTCCGGCTCGCGCTACCAGGAAGAAAAGCGCGTCGTCTTCCACAAGAACGTGGGCCCGCTCATCTCCATGGAAGAGATGAGCCGTTGCATCCACTGCACGCGCTGCGTGCGCTTCGGGCAAGAAATCGCGGGCGTCATGGAGCTCGGCATGAGCCACCGTGGCGAGCACGCCGAGATCGAGACCTTCGTGGGCCAGTCGGTCGATTCCGAGCTCTCGGGCAACATGATCGACATCTGCCCGGTCGGTGCGCTCACCAGCAAGCCCTTCCGCTACAGCGCGCGCACCTGGGAACTCTCGCGCCGCAAGAGCGTGAGCCCGCACGATTCGACCGGTGCCAACCTCGTGGTGCAGGTCAAGAACCACCAGGTCATGCGCGTGGTGCCGCTCGAGAACGAAGCGGTCAACGAATGCTGGATCGCCGACCGCGACCGCTTCTCCTATGAAGCGCTCAATGGCCCGGACCGCCTGACCCAGCCCATGCTCAAACAGGGCGGTGAGTGGAAGACGGTGGATTGGCAGACCGCGCTGGAGTACGTGGCCAACGGTCTGAAGCAGGTCAAGGGGGCGCACGGCGCGGGCGCCATCGGTCTGCTGGCGAGCCCCCACGCCACCGTGGAAGAACTGGCCCTGGCCGGCGCGCTGGTGCGCGGCCTGGGCAGCGAAAACATCGACAGCCGCCTGCGCGCGGCCGACGCCGCTGCCGTGGCGCCCAAGGGCCAGGCGCGCTGGCTGGGTCGGACCATCGCCGAGCTTTCCACGCTGCAGCGCGTGCTCGTCGTGGGCTCCAATCTGCGCAAGGACCATCCGCTGTTCGCGCAGCGCATCCGCCAGGCCGTGCGTCGTGGCGCGCAGCTCAGCGCGATCACCGAGACCGCGCCCGATTGGGCCATCAAGCTCAAGCACAGCCTGCTGTCCGACAGCAGCGAGTGGGCCTCGGCCCTGGCCGGCGTGGCCGCCGCCGTGGCCGCCGAGAAGAGCGTGAATGCGCCCGTGGCCGCCACGCCCAGCGATGCGCAACGCGCCATCGCGGCCTCGCTGATGGGCGGCGAGCACAAGGCTGTGCTGCTGGGCAACGCCGCCGCGCACCACCCCCAGGCCGCCAGCCTGCTGGCCCTGGCCAACTTCATCGCCGAGCACACCGGCGCCAGCGTGGGCTTCCTCACCGAGGCCGCCAACACCGTGGGCGCGCAGCTCGTGGGCGCGGTGCCGGGGCAGGGCGGGCTGGACGCCGGCCGCATGCTCGGGGGCGCACTCAAGGCAGCGCTGCTGCTCAACGTGGAGGCCGAGGACACGGCCGCCGGCCTCGAGGGCCTGCGCCAGACCGACATGGTCGTCACCCTGAGCCCCTTCAAGACCAACCTGGATGTGAGCGACGTGCTGCTGCCGATCGCGCCGTTCAGCGAGACCTCCGGCAGCTTCGTGAATGCGGAAGGCCGTCTGCAGAGCTTCCACGCCGTGGTGCACCCGCTGGGTGATACGCGCCCGGCCTGGAAGGTGCTGCGTGTGCTGGGCAACCTGCTCGGGCTGCAGGGCTTCGACGCCGATTCCTCGCAGGCCGTGCTCGCGCGCGCGCTGCCGGGTGTCGAGTCGGGCGCCGTGGTGGCAGCCGATCGCCTGAACAACCGGGCCTCCGGCGTGAGCATCGACACCTCCAACGCCAGTGCCGCGCCCTGCGTCGCCAGCATCTACCAGCTCGATCCGCTCGTGCGCCGCGCGACCTCGCTGCAGCTCACGGCCGATGCGCGCCGTGCGCACGCCAAGACGAGCGCCCAGGAAGGGGTGGCAGCGTGATCGACGCGATGTACAACGGCGGCCTCGGCCTCATCAACGCGCCGTGGTGGACGGCGGCGGCCTGGCCCGTGCTCTGGGCCCTCATCAAGATCGTCGCCGTGCTGGCGCCGCTGATGGGCGCGGTCGCCTACCTCACCCTCTGGGAGCGCAAGCTGCTGGGCTGGATGCAGGTGCGCCATGGCCCCAACCGCGTGGGCCCCTTCGGCCTGCTGCAGCCCATCGCGGATGCCTTGAAGCTGCTCACCAAGGAACTGATCCGTCCGAGCGCGGCGGCCAACGGCCTGTTCCGCCTCGGCCCGGTCATGGCCATCATGCCGGCGCTGGCCGCCTGGGTGGCCATTCCCTTCGGCCCTGAAGCCGTGCTGGCCAACGTCAATGCGGGCCTGCTGGTCATCCTCGCCATCACCTCCATCGAGGTCTACGGTGTGATCATCGCGGGCTGGGCGTCCAACTCCAAGTACGCCTTCCTGGGCGCGCTGCGCGCCTCCGCGCAGATGGTGAGCTACGAGATCGCCATCGGCTTCTGCTTCCTGGTGGTCGTGATGACCGCTGGCAGCCTGAACCTGGCCGACATCGTGAGCTCGCAGAGCCGCGGCATGGGTGCCGGCATGGGCCTGGACTTCCTGTCCTGGAACTGGTTGCCGCTGCTGCCCATCTTCGTCGTCTACCTGATCTCGGGCGTGGCCGAAACCAACCGCCACCCCTTCGACGTGGTCGAAGGCGAAGCCGAAATCGTGGCCGGCCACATGGTCGAGTACTCGGGCATGGGCTTCGCCATCTTCTTCCTCGCCGAGTACGCGAGCATGTGGCTGGTGTCCATCCTGGGCGTGCTCATGTTCCTCGGCGGCTGGCTGCCGCCCGTGGCCTTCCTCGACTTCATCCCGGGCTGGATCTGGCTGGGCATCAAGACCGTCTTCGTGGTCTCGATCTTCATCTGGATCCGCGCCACCTTCCCGCGCTTCCGATACGACCAGATCATGCGTCTGGGCTGGAAGATCTTCATCCCCGTCACGCTGGTGTGGCTGCTGCTCGTGGGCGCGCTCATGAAGTCGCCCTGGAACATCTGGCAGTGAGGAGGGCATAACGATGACCACCACGACCGCCGTCGCGCCGTTCAGCTTCCGCGACTTCTTCAAGAGCTTCCTGCTCGTCGAACTGGCCAAGGGCATGGCCCTGACCGGACGCTACGCCTTCCGCCGCAAGGTGACGGTGCAGTTCCCCGAGGAAAAGACGCCGCTGTCGCCGCGCTTCCGCGGCCTGCACGCCCTGCGCCGCTACGACAACGGAGAAGAGCGTTGCATTGCCTGCAAGCTCTGCGAGGCCGTGTGCCCCGCGCTGGCCATCACCATCGAGAGCGACGTGCGCAACGACGGCACCCGCCGCACCACGCGCTACGACATCGACCTCACCAAGTGCATCTTCTGCGGCTTCTGCGAAGAGAGCTGCCCGGTCGATTCGATCGTCGAGACGCACATCTTCGAGTACCACGGCGAGAAACGCGGCGACCTGTACTTCACCAAGGAAATGCTGCTCGCCGTGGGCGACCGCTACGAACCCCAGATCGCCGCGGCCAAGGCCGCCGACGCGAAGTACCGCTGAGCCATCCACAGATCCCATGGACTTCACCACCGGTTTCTTCTACCTCTTCGCGGCGGTGCTGCTGTTCGCGGCCTTTCGCGTGGTCACCTCGCGCAACGCCGTGCACGCGGTGCTCTACCTGATGCTCTCGTTCTCGCAGGCGGCGGCGCTGTGGCTGCTGCTCAAGGCCGAGTTCCTGGGGATCACCCTGGTGCTGGTGTACGTCGGCGCCGTCATGGTGCTGTTCCTGTTCGTGGTGATGATGCTCGACATCAACATCGAGACGCTGCGCCGCGGCTTCTGGCACCACTTCCCGCTGGCGGCCATTCTGGGCGCCGTGGTGGCCGGTGAGCTGATCGCCGTGCTGTGGGTCGGCTTCCCTGCCATCGCCACCAGCGCGGTCGAGGCCCCGGCCAACGTGTCGAACACGGCCGAACTGGGCAAGCTGCTGTACTCGGCCTACCTCTACCCCATCCAGGTCGCGGGCTTCATCCTGCTCGTGGCCATGGTGGCCGCCATCGCCCTCACGCTGCGACAGCGCAAGGACAGCAAGGCCATCAACCCGGGTGACCAGGTCCACGTGCGCGCCAGCGACCGCCTGATCGTCGTGCCCATGGCGGCCGCCAAACCTGCCCCGGTGGCAGTTACCCAAACCGCCGAGGAGGGCAAGGCATGAGCGGTCTCTCGCTGAGTCATTTCCTGTCTGTCGGCGCGATCCTGTTCGCGATCTCCGTCGTCGGCATCTTCCTCAACCGCAAGAACCTGATCGTGCTGCTCATGGCCATCGAGCTCATGCTGCTCGCGGTCAACATGAACTTCGTGGCCTTCTCGCACTACCTGGGCGACCTGCACGGCCAGGTGTTCGTGTTCTTCATCCTCACCGTGGCGGCTGCCGAGTCGGCCATCGGCCTCGCCATCCTCGTGCTGCTGTTCCGCAACAAGTCGTCGATCAGCGTCGAAGAACTCAACACGCTGAAGGGCTGACCGGAACATGAGCAACACGCTTTCCGCCTCCACGCTGCTCGCCGTGCCGCTGGCGCCCCTGGTGGGCTCGCTGGTCGCCGGCATCCTGGGCACCGCCTTTGGTGGCAACGTCATCGGCCGGCGTGCCTCGCACGGCGCCACCATCCTCGGCGTGCTGATCGCGATGATCCTCTCGGTCATCACGCTGTGCGACGTGATCGAGGGCGCGCGCTTCAACGCCACCATCTACGAATGGATGGTCATCGGCGGCCTGAAGATGGAGATCGGCTTCCTCGTCGACGGCCTGACGGCGATGATGATGGTGGTGGTCACCTTCGTCTCGCTCATGGTGCACCTCTACACCATCGGCTACATGGCGGACGACGACGGCTACAACCGTTTCTTCGCCTACATCTCGCTGTTCACCTTCTCCATGCTCATGCTGGTCATGAGCAACAACCTGCTCCAGCTCTTCTTCGGCTGGGAGGCGGTGGGTCTGGTGTCCTACCTGCTGATCGGCTTCTGGTTCAACAAGCCTTCGGCGATCTTCGCCAACATGAAGGCCTTCCTGGTGAACCGGGTCGGCGACTTCGGCTTCATCCTCGGCATCGGCCTGATCGTGGCTTACACCGGCACGATGAACTACAGCGAGATCTTCGCCAAGGCCGGCGAACTCGGCGGCCTGGGCTTTCCGGGCACCGACTGGATGCTGATCACCGTCATCTGCATCTGCCTGTTCATCGGCGCCATGGGCAAGAGCGCGCAGTTCCCGCTGCACGTCTGGCTGCCCGACTCCATGGAAGGTCCCACGCCGATCTCCGCGCTGATCCACGCCGCCACCATGGTGACGGCCGGCATCTTCATGGTCGCGCGCATGAGCCCGCTGTACGAGCTGTCCGACACAGCGCTCAACTTCGTCATGATCATCGGCGCCATCACCGCGCTGTTCATGGGCTTCCTGGGCATCATCCAGAACGACATCAAGCGCGTGGTGGCCTACTCCACGCTGTCCCAGCTCGGCTACATGACCGTGGCGCTCGGTGCCTCGGCCTACTCGGTCGCGATGTTCCACCTGATGACGCACGCCTTCTTCAAGGCCCTGCTGTTCCTCGCGGCCGGCTCGGTCATCATGGGCCTGCACCACAACCAGGACATCCGCTGGATGGGCGGCGTGCGCAAGTACATGCCCATCACCTGGATCACTTCGCTGCTGGGCACGCTCGCGCTGATCGGCACGCCGCTGTTCTCGGGCTTCTACTCCAAGGACTCGATCATCGAGGCGGTGCATTTCAGCAACCTGCCGGCCGCGCATTTCGCGTACTTCGCGGTGCTGGCCGGCGTGTTCGTCACCTCGTTCTATTCGTTCCGCCTCTACTTCCTGGTCTTCCACGGCAAGGAGCGCTACGACCAGAACCCCGACGCGCACCACCACGACGATCACCACGATGACCACGGGCACGGCCATGGCGACGGCAAACCGCACGAGTCACCCTGGGTCGTCACGCTGCCCCTGGTGCTGCTGGCCATCCCCTCGGTGATCATCGGCTACCTCACGATCGAGCCCATGGTGTTCGGCGACTTCTTCCGCGACGCCATCACCATCAACGGCGCAGCGCATCCCGCGCTGACGAAGTTCGCCGACATCTTCCACGGCCCGCTGTCCATGGCTGGTCACGCCTTCAGCACGCCGCCGCTCTATCTGGCCCTGGCCGGCTTCGTGAGCGCCTGGTACTGCTACCTGGTCAATCCGTCCGTGCCGGCCGCCATCGCGCGCGCGCTGCGCCCCATCGTCGTCATCCTCGAGAACAAGTACTACATGGACTGGTTCAACGAGAACGTGCTGGCCCGCGCCGCGCGTGGCCTGGGCACCGGGCTCTGGAAGGGCGGTGACCGCGGTGTCATCGAGGGAGGCGTCGTGAACGCGAGCTGGAAGATCGTCGGCGCCATTGCCGCGGTGGTGCGCCGCGCGCAGACCGGCTACCTCTACCACTACGCGCTGATGATGCTCGTGGGGGTGCTGCTGTTCATGACGTACTTCGTCTGGCTCGCGAAATAAGACAAGAAAGAGAAAGCCATCATGGGTTTGCTGAGCCTTGCCATCTGGACGCCGATCGTTGTGGGCGTCGTGCTGCTCGCGCTGGGGCGTGACGAGCAGGCGGGCATGGTCCGCTGGATCGCGCTTGCCGGCGCGCTCGCCGGCCTGGCCGTCACCGTGCCGCTCTACACCGGCTTCGAGGTCGGCAGCGCGGCCATGCAGTTCGTCGAGAAAAGCCTCTGGATCGAACGATTCAACGTCAACTACCACCTTGGTGTGGACGGCATTTCGCTGTGGCTCGTGCTGCTCACCGCCTTCACCACCGTCATCGTGGTGATCGCGGGCTGGGAGGTGATCACCGAGCGCGTGAACCAGTACATGGGCGCGTTCCTGATCCTCTCGGGTTTCATGATCGGCGTGTTCGCGGCGCAGGACGCGATGCTGTTCTACGTGTTCTTCGAGGCCACGCTGATCCCCATGTACCTGATCATCGGCATCTGGGGCGGCCCCAACAGGATCTACGCGGCCTTCAAGTTCTTCCTGTACACGCTGCTGGGCTCGCTGCTCATGCTGGTGGCGCTGATCTACCTGTACGTGCAATCGGGCGGCAGCTTCGCCTTCACCGACTGGTACGCGCTGCCCCTGGGAGGCACCGCGCAGACCCTGCTGTTCTTTGCCTTCTTCGCGGCGTTCGCGGTGAAGGTGCCGATGTGGCCGGTGCACACCTGGCTGCCCGACGCGCACGTGGAGGCGCCCACGGGCGGATCGGCCGTGCTGGCAGCCATCATGCTCAAGCTGGGCGCCTACGGTTTTCTGCGCTTTTCGCTGCCCATCCTGCCCGACGCTTCGCACGAATGGGCCTGGCTCATGATCGCGCTGTCGCTCATCGCCGTGATCTACGTGGGCCTGGTGGCCATGGTCCAGCAGGACATGAAGAAGCTCGTCGCCTATTCGTCCGTGGCGCACATGGGCTTCGTCACCCTGGGCTTCTTCATCTTCAGTGACTTGGGGCTCAGTGGTGGCCTGGTGCAGATGGTCTCGCACGGCTTCGTGTCGGCAGCCATGTTCCTGGCCATCGGCGTGCTGTACGACCGCGTGCACTCGCGAGAGATCGCCGACTACGGCGGCGTCATCAACACCATGCCGCGCTTCGCCGCCTTTGCGCTGCTGTTCACCATGGCCAACGCCGGCCTGCCCGGCACCGCCGGTTTCGTGGGCGAGTGGATGGTGATCATCGCTGCCGTCAAGGCCAACTTCTGGATCGGCCTGCTCGCCGCCACCGCGCTGATCTTCGGCGCCGCCTACTCGCTGTGGATGTTCAAGCGCGTCTACCTGGGCGAGCCCGGCAACGACCACGTGCGTGCGCTCAATGACATCAATGCGCGCGAATTCCTGGTGATGGCCCTGCTGGCGATCGCCGTGCTCGCCATGGGCGTGTACCCCAAGCCCTTCACCGACGTGATGGACCCGGCCGTGGCCGAGCTGCTGCGCCACGTCGCGAATTCCAAGCTGAACTGACAAGACCGAGAACAGCCCCATGATCGACAACCTCAGCTGGATCGCGGCCTACCCGGAAATCATGCTCGCGGTGATGGCCTGCGTCATCGCCCTGGCCGATCTCGCCGTGAAGACGCCGCTGCGTGGTGCCACCTATGCGCTCACCTTGCTTACCCTGGCGGTGGTGGCGGGCCTGCTGGCCATGGCCGGTGCCTCCGGCCGCACCATCGAAGGCTTTGGCGGCATGATCGTGAGCGACCCGATGGGTAACTGGCTCAAGTGCTTCGCCACCATTGCCTTGATGGTCACCCTGATCTACGGCCGCGCCTACGCCGGCGCGCGCGACATGCTGCGCGGCGGTGAGCTGTTCAGCCTCAGCCTGTTCGCGCTGCTGGGCATGTTCGTGATGATCTCGGGGCACAACTTCCTGGTCATCTACCTCGGCCTGGAGCTGCTCACGCTGTCCAGCTACGCCCTCGTGGCCTTGCGCCGCGACGACATCGCCGCGACCGAGGCCGCCATGAAGTACTTCGTGCTGGGCGCGCTGGCCAGCGGTTTCCTGCTCTACGGGCTGTCCCTGGTGTATGGCGCGACCGGCTCGCTCGACATCGGCGAGGTGATGGCCACGATTGCGGGCGGCGAAGCCTCGCTCAAGGGTTCGTCGCAGGTGCTGGTGCTCGGTCTGGTGTTCGTGGTCGCCGGCCTGGCCTTCAAGCTCGGCGTCGTGCCGTTCCACATGTGGGTGCCCGACGTCTACCACGGCGCGCCCACGGCGGTCACGCTGCTCATCGGAGGCGCCCCCGAACTGGCGGCATTCGCCATCGTGATCCGTCTCCTGGTCGAAGGCCTCCTGCCCCTGGCGGTGGACTGGCAGCAGATGCTGGCGGTGCTGGCTGTGCTGTCGCTGGTGGTGGGCAATCTGGCCGCCATCGCACAGACCAACCTCAAGCGCATGCTGGCTTTCTCCACCATCGCCCAGATGGGCTTCCTGCTGCTGGGCCTGCTGGCGGGCGTGGTTCAGGGGGACGGCGCCAACATGGTCAACGCCTACGGTTCCTCGATGTTCTACATCGTGACCTATGTGCTGACCACGCTGGCCACGTTCGGGGTGATCCTGCTGCTCTCGCGCGCGGGCTTCGAGTCCGACACCATCCAGGACCTGGCCGGCCTGAACCAGCGCAGCCCGCTGTACGCCGGCGTCATGGCCATCTGCATGTTCTCGCTCGCGGGCGTGCCGCCGCTGGTGGGCTTCTACGCCAAGCTGTCGGTGCTGCAGGCGTTGCTGGCTTCGCCCAGCGGCTTCCATGTGGGCCTGGCCGTGTTCGCGGTGGTGATGTCGCTGATCGGCGCGTTCTACTACCTGCGTCTCGTCAAGGTGATGTACTTCGACGCCCCCAGCCAGACCGCGCCCATCGAGGCCGGCCTGGACGTGCGCTCCGTGCTGTCGGTCAACGGCGCGCTGGTGCTGGTGCTGGGCATCGTGCCGGGCGGCCTGATGGCGCTGTGCGCGCAGGCGGTGGCGTCGCTGTTCGCCTGAGCCCGGGCCCCGCGGAACCCCCGCGCTGGCGCCAGCTCCCACCGTCACCATGAACCAAACCGCCTTCGTCTGGCTGGTGCTGTTGGCGGCCCTGGTGGCCGCCAACCTGCCCTTCGTCAACAACCGCTGGCTTGCGCTGATTCCGCGCACCCAGCCAAAGACGCTGTGGATGCGCCTGCTCGAACTCGTGCTGCTGTACTTCGCGGTCGGTGGCCTGGGCCTGGCTTTGGAGCAGCGCGTCGGTCAGATCTATTCGCAGGGTTGGGAGTTCTACGCCACCACGGCGAGCCTGTTCGTCACGCTGGCCTTTCCCGGCTTCGTGTACCGCTACCTCTTCAAGCGCCGCAGTGGATGACCCGCACCTGACCGAAGTACCGCTCGCGCGCACCGAGTTGCTGCGCGGCAACTTCCTGCACGTCGTTCGCGACACCGTGCGCCTGCCCACGGGGGCCGAAGCCACGCGCGAGTTCGTCCTGCATCCCGGCGCGGTCATGGTAATTCCCCTGCTCGAGGACGGCCGCCTGGTGCTGGAGCGCCAGTACCGCCACCCCATGCGCTCGGTCATCGTCGAATTCCCCGCTGGCAAGCTCGATGCGGGCGAGGGCAGCCTGGCCTGCGCCGTGCGCGAGTTGCGCGAGGAGACCGGCTACGCGGCCCGGCAATGGGCCTTCGCGGGCCGTCTGGCGCCCACCATCGCGTACTCCGACGAGGTCATCGACATCTGGTTCGCGCGCGGCCTGAGCCTGGGCGCACGTGCGCTCGACGACGGCGAGGCGCTGGACGTGTTCGCCGCCACGCCCGAGGAACTGCAAGCCTGGTGCCGCGAGGGCAAGGTCATCGACAGCAAGACCCTGGCGGGGATGCTCTGGCTGCAGAACGTGCTGTCGGGCCAATGGGTACTGGACTGGCAGGATAATCCCGCGGCATGAAGGTGCTTGATCTGCAATGCGCCCACCAGCACGTGTTCGAAGGCTGGTTCGGCTCCGAAGACGACTTCCACCAGCAACTGGAACGTGGACTGGTGAGCTGTCCGCTGTGCGGCGACCAGCGCGTGGAAAAGAAGCTTTCGGCGCCGCGCCTGAATCTGCGCGCGGGCCGTGAAGAACCGCCGGCCTCCCGGCCCGAAGGCGTCACCCTCAGCAACCACCCGGCGCAGGCCGAACTGGTGGAGCTGCAGGGCCGCATGCTCAAGGCCATGCGCGAGATCATGACGAGCACCGAGGACGTGGGCGAGCGCTTCGCCGAGCAGGCCCGCGCCATGCACCACGGAGAGATCGAGCGGCGCAACATCCGCGGCCAGACCAGCGCGGCCGTGGCCCTGGAGCTGCTGGAAGAGGGCGTGGAGGTGATGCCCCTGCCCATGCTCCCAGCGGTGAAGGACACGCTGCAGTAGTCCCTCAGGGATACAGCCCGCGCAGGTCGCGCGCGTGCAGGATGCGCTGGCACGCGATGATGAAGGTCGCCGTGCGCAGGCTGACCTTGTGGTCCTCCGACACCTGCCACACCGCGGAGAAGGCGTCTTTCATGATCTTCACCAGGCGGGCGTTGATCTCGTCCTCGGTCCAGAAGAAGCTGGAGAAGTCCTGCACCCATTCGAAGTAGCTGACCGTGACGCCGCCCGCGTTGGCGAGCACGTCAGGCAGCACCAGCACGCCACGGTCGTGCAGGATGTCGTCGGCCTGCGGGGTGGTGGGGCCGTTGGCGCCTTCGATCACCATGCGCGCCTGGATGCGGCCGGCGTTCTTGTCGGTGATCTGGCCTTCCAGCGCGGCGGGGATGAGGATGTCGCAAGGGATGCCCCAGAAATCCTCGTTGGGGATGACCTGCCCGCCGCCCTCGAAGCCGGCAACGGAGCCGTGCCGCCCCACGTGGTCGAGCAGGGCGGGCACGTGCAGGCCGGCCTCGTTGTAGATGGTGCCGCCGTGGTCCTGCACGGCCACCACGCGGGCGCCAGCCTCGGCAAACAGCTTGCCTGCCACGCCGCCCACATTGCCGAAACCCTGCACGGCAACGCGTGAACGGCTCACGTCGAGCCCGATGCGGCGCGCGGCTTCGACGCCCACCGTGAAGACGCCGCGGCCAGTGGCCTCGCGCCGGCCCAGCGAGCCGCCCAGGTCGACCGGCTTGCCGGTGACCACACCGGTGGCGGTGGCGCCCTCGTTCATGGAATACGTGTCCATCATCCAGGCCATGACCTGTTCGTTGGTGTTCACGTCGGGCGCGGGGATGTCCTTGCTCGGGCCGATGATGATGCCGATCTCGCTGGTGTAGCGGCGCGTCACGCGCTCCAGCTCGCCGCGCGAGAGCAGCTTGGGGTCGACGCGAATGCCGCCCTTGGCGCCGCCGTAGGGCACGTTCACCGCGGCGTTCTTGATGGACATCCAGGCTGAGAGGGCCATCACCTCGGACAGCGTCACGTCCTGGTGAAAACGCACGCCGCCCTTGCCGGGGCCGCGGCTGGTGTTGTGCTGCACGCGGTAGCCCTCGAAGTGGGCCACCGTGCCGTTGTCCAGGTGGATGGGCACGTCGACGATGAGGGTGCGTTTGGGGCGTTTGAGGGTATCGACCCAGCGGCCCAGTTTGCCGAGGTAGGGGGCGACGCGATCGACCTGCTGCAGGTAGATGCCCCAGGGGCCGAGGTGGTTGGGGTCGAGGTAGGAGGGCAGCGCCTGGGTGAAGACGCCGGGAGCGGTTTGCGACGGCATGGTGGGTCCTTCGTGTGGAGTTGGCCGCTGTACGGGCCACGGCGAACGCACTGTACGCAGCCGCCCCGGGCTTGTCCAAGGCGGGCTCAGGATGGCTCCATGCCCGGGCTGCATGGCGGTGGCAGGCGCGGTGCTAGCATGCGCCGGCCTACAAATGGAGGGAGGCAACATGAAGATCATCGACACACCCGATGGCCGTTTTCCGGCCGCGCAGGACGCGCGCCCACCCGTGCAGACGCTGCCGATCCGCTTCACCGGATCGGGCAGCGAATACTTCCGCATCTGGATCGTCAACCTGCTGCTGATCCTGGTGACGTTCACGCTGTACTGGCCCTTCGCGCGGGCGCGGCGCATCTCCTACTTCCAGAACAACACCCTGGTGGGCGACGACCCGCTGGGTTTTCACGCCAACCCCTGGAAGATGTTCCGTGGCTACCTGGTGGTGGCCGCTTTTGGCCTGGCCTATGGCATCACCTCCGAGGTGGCGCCCCTGGTGGGCGGCGCCATCTTTCTGGTCTTCGCGCTGCTGTGGCCGGCGCTGTGGCGCGCCTCGCTGCAGTTTCGCCTGCGCAACAGCAGTTGGCGCGGCGTGCGCCTGGGCTTCGAAGGCGACATGAAGGGCGCCTATCTGGCCTTCGCGCCGCTGCTGCTGCCGGTGCTAGGCTTCGTGCTGCTGGGCGCGATGGGGCCCGCGCTGGCACCCGACGAAGGTGCGTCGCCCGAGGAGCGCAAGCGCCTGGGCCTCATGTTCGCGGGGCTGACGGCGCTGGTGATGCTGCTGTTCGCAGCCGTCATGCCCTGGTGCATGGCCCGCATCAAGCAGTACCAGCACGGCGGTTACCGCTTTGCCGGCGAGCGCACCGAACTGCGCGCCGGCACCGGTCGCTTCTATGGCCTGAGCGTTCGCACCGGCGGCGTGCTGCTGCTGGTGCTGCTGATCGTCGGCGCGGTCGCCGCGCTGGGCTTTGCGCTGGCGGGCCGCTCGGCCGGCGGCATTCTGGCCTTCACCGGTGCCGTGGCGCTGGGCTACCTGCTCATCCCGGTGCTGGTGGTGCCGTACTACACGGCCTCGCTGCAGAACCTGGTGTGGGCCAATACGCGCAGCCGCAATGCGCGATTCCGCAGCGAACTCGGCTTCGGCGCGCTGGCGCGCGTCAACGCGCTCAACTGGCTGCTGATCGCCGTCACCCTGGGCCTGTACTGGCCCTTCGCCCAGGTGCGCCTGACGCGCCTGCGCCTGGAGGCCATGGCCCTGCAGGTCAAGGGCTCGGTGAACGACTGGCTGGCCAGCGCGCAGCAGCGCGACGTGGGCCCGCTGGGCGACGCCGCCGGCGATTTCTTCGGCATCGACATGGGCCTGTAAGCGCATGGGCCAGCCCCTGGCGACCCTGTGGTTCGATGGCCGCAGCCCGCGCGGGCGCCCGGTGCGCTTGCGCATCGACGGCGATGAGCTCGTGCTTGAGCCGCTCGATGAAGCGGCCGACGGCCCCCCGCGGCGCTACCCCATGCGCCGCGTGCGCTGGCCCGAGCGCCGAACGCACGGCCAGCGCCAGACCGAGCTGCCCGACGACAGCCTGATCCAGCACGCCGACGCGCCCGAGTGGGACGCCTGGTGGGCCGCCCACGGATTGCGCGAGTCCTGGGTGGTGGGCTGGCAGCAGAGCTGGCGCGCCACCGCCTGGGCGGTGATCGGCGCCATCGCCGTGCTGCTGGCGAGCTGGTTCTGGGGCGTGCCGGTGGCCAGCCAATTCGTGGCGCAGCGCCTGCCGCTGGCGCTGGACGAGCGCCTGGGCACCGACAGCCTCGCCCAGCTCGACCGCGGCCTGCTCAAGCCCACCCGGCTGGACGAGGCGCGCCGCCAGGCAATCGAGCGACGCTGGCGGGCCTTCGTGGACAGCGCCCACCCCGAGGGCGACGCGCCCACCTGGCGCCTGGCCTTCCGGCACGCGCCCGACCTGGGCCCCAACGCCCTGGCCCTGCCCGGCGGCCAGATCATCGTCACCGACGAACTGGTCGAGCTGCTGCACGACCGCCCCGACGCCCTGACCGGCGTGCTCGCCCACGAGCTGGGTCACGTGCGCCACCGCGACGGCCTGGACATGCTGGTGCGCGCCAGCCTGCTCAGCGCCATCGTCGGTGTGGTGTTTGGCGACGCCAGCACCTTCATCGCCACCGTGCCGGCCACGCTGCTGACGCAGTCGTACTCGCGCGACGTGGAGCGCCGCGCCGACGCCTACGCCGCCGAGCGGCTGCACCGCGCCGGCCTCTCGCCGGCCGTGATGGTCACGCTGTTCGAGCGCCTGGCCGCCGTGCGCCAGAAAGAAGGCGAGCGCGGCGGCGTGTTGCCCATCGCCCTGGCCAGCCACCCGGCCGACGAAGACCGCATCCGCTACTTCCGCGAGTGGACACCCGAGCGCTGACGCCGAGCCGCCAGCTCAGGCGTTGAACTGCAGCGCCGCCAAGCCCGCGTACACCCCGCCGCGCGCCACCAGCTCCGCGTGCGTGCCTTGCTCCACCAGGCGCCCATGGTCCAGCACCACGATGCGGTCGGCCCGCTGCACCGTGGCCAGGCGGTGCGCGATCACCAGCGTCGTGCGGTCGCGCATCGCCGCCTCCAGCGCCGCCTGCACCACGCGCTCGCTCTGCGCGTCCAGCGCGCTCGTCGCCTCGTCCAGCAACAGCAGCGGCGGGTTCTTCAGCATGGCGCGCGCAATCGCAATGCGCTGGCGCTGCCCGCCCGACAGGCGCACCCCGCGCTCGCCCAAGAAGGTGTCGTAGCCCTCGGGCAGCTGGGCGATGAACTCGTCCGCGAAGGCGGCGCGCGCGGCGGCCTTCACCTCATCGTCGCTGGCGCCCGGCTTGCCGTAGCGGATGTTCTCCATCGCGCTGCTGGAGAAGATCACCGGCTCCTGCGGCACGATGCCGATGCGCTCGCGCAAGTCCTGCAACTGCAGCGTATTGATCGGCGTGCCGTCCAGCACGATGCGGCCCTGCTGCGGGTCGTAGAAGCGCAGCAGCAGCGAGAACACGGTGGTCTTGCCCGCGCCGCTGGGCCCCACGATGGCCACTGTTTGCCCCGGCTCCACCACCAGGGAGAACCCGTCCAGCGCCGCCTGCGCCGGGCGCGACGGGTAGTTGAAGTGCACCTGTTCGAACGCCAGCGCGCTGCCGCCCGCCGGCAGCGGCGCGGCCAGCGCCTGCGGCGGCGATTTCACCGGCGACTCACTCGCCAGCAACTCCACCAGCCGCTCGCTCGCGCCCGCCGCGCGCAGCAGATCGCCATACACCTCGCCCAGCACCGCCACCGCGCCCGCGAAGATCACCACATAGAACACCGCCTGCCCCAGTTGCCCCGGCGACAACTGGCCGTTCAACACCGCCTGCGTGCCCTCGAACATGCCCCAGAGGATGAGCGCCGCGTTGGCAATGATGATGAAGGCCACCAGCGCTGCGCGCGCCTTGGTGCGGCGCACCGCCGTCTCGAACGCGTGCTGCGTCGACCGGTCGAAGCGCTGCGACTCGCGCCCCTCCGCCGCGTAGCTCTGCACCGTGGGAATCGCGTTCAGCACCTCGGCCGCGATCGAGCTCGAATCGGCGATGCGGTCCTGGCTGGCGCGCGAGAGCCGGCGCACCCGGCGCCCGAACCACATGGCCGGCAGCACCACCAGCAGCACCGTCGCCAGCACCAGCACCATCACATACGGGTGCGACCACACCAGCATCACCAGCGCGCCGATGCCCATCACCGCATTGCGCAGCCCCATGGACAGCGACGAGCCCACCACCGTCTGCACCAGCGTCGTGTCCGCCGTCAGGCGCGACAGCACCTCGCCCGTCTGCGTGGTCTCGAAGAACTGCGGGCTCTGCCGCAGCACGTGGCGGTACACCGCGTTGCGCAGGTCCGCCGTGATGCGCTCGCCGATCCAGCTGACCAGATAAAAGCGCACCGCCGAGAACAGCCCCAGCGCCACCGCCACCCCGAACAGCGCCGCGAAGTGTTCGCGCAGCGCCAGCACCTGGTCGCCGCGCCCCGCCGGCACCAGCCCATCGTCGATCAGCAGCCGCAGCGCCACCGGAAACGCCAGCGTGGCCGCCGCCGCCAGCACCAGGAACAAC
The DNA here is from genome assembly GCF_011772445.1 of Hydrogenophaga sp. Classification (GTDB taxonomy): domain Bacteria; phylum Pseudomonadota; class Gammaproteobacteria; order Burkholderiales; family Burkholderiaceae_C; genus Hydrogenophaga. The sequence continues at coordinate 80,295 of NZ_WVZN01000022.1, forward strand.
AGGGCCAGCCCCATCTGCAGGCGGTAGGGGCGCATGAAGGGCAGCAGCCCGGTGAGCGAACGCGGGCTCTTGCCCGAGGGGCGGTCGGAGGCGGTGGCCATGGGGGGAGGGGACGCGGGGTCCGTGCCGGAGTGGGGGAGTAGCTTAGGCCATGGCGCGTGGTCTTCAATGACGGCGCTGTAATCCGCGGGGATGCGCTGAATGAAAATCCGCGCGCAGTTGACGCGTCCCGTCAACTGCAGGGCAGAGTCCATTCAATTGAGCCTGTCCTCCAGGGAGGTGCCTGATACAGCAGACGCCGGCCGGGGGCTCCCGGCATGGGCTGCATGCGGCCATTGCGGACGTGTGGATCATCACTGAGCTTGAAAAGCAAGGCGCCGACCGATGGGGCCTCGCACGGAGCAGGCGTCCATAGCGCGTCGATCCAGTTGAAGCTCCAACTCGGGCCTGAATCGCGGCGCCGGTCCAGGCGGGCGATGCCCTTGAGGTCCGTGACGGGGATCTTGGCCAGCAGGTCCAGCAGCGTGTTGTCCCAGGCCACCAGCGAGGTCTGCGACAGCTTCTGGCCGTTGTACGAGACGTCGTAGACGAGCAGGCACCAGGGGCGCTCCATGGAGAGCGTGATGGCGGGCCAATGGCTCTGGCGCGGGGCGACCTGGGAGGGGTGGAGGTACTGGACGAGGCCGGGGGCGGTGGTGAACACGTGCAAACTCCCAAAAGCAGCCAGTGTGGTCAGCAGGATTGGGGACGTGGTATTTCTCGAGGAACAAATTGGCTCACGAAATTCTGTAGGCGAGGCCGCCGTGCACATCGAGCGCCAAGCGCGCAAGCTCTCACTGCCTACCTTCGCGAGCCTTGCCGTTGCGCTCGACTTGTCGCTCGAAGCGCTTCTGACCGCCCCCCATTCCGAGGCTGGCCCGTGACACGTACAGTCCGGTAGCCCATCAACGGGCTCTGGCGGGAGGCGCGATTGGAAACAGTGGCCGGGATAGCATGGCAAGTGCTCAAGCAACTTGTATTCAGCTTCGTCTTCTTCTGGCCTGGCTGGCTCGTGGTCAAGATGATCACCTTCGGCCGCTACCCGCGATCGATACACCCCGCCAAGGCCGATTGGCTCGACTACGAGCTGCTCTCGTTCATTGGCGTTATAGCTGTCGCAGGTGCCATCTTCCTAGTCGCCTGCCTGTGGCTGTAGCCGGCCAGACACGGGAGGCGCGCCAACATAGTAGGAAGAAGCGAACACCCAAGGGCGGCGGTCGGTCGCAGCTTGCCGGGATAGGGGATGTGCGATCGACCGCTCTGCCTGGCCTTGCGGCTCACACGAGCCGAATCCCACGCTCTGAGACCAACAGAGCCTCGAGACCAAGTTGCAGCTTCACGCGGGCTGGAATTTTGAGGAGCTGCCGCTCCCACTCTTTGGAGTCGGGCACAGCCAGCAGGTACTTGATGTTCTCATCAGCACTGCCCATTGAGAGGATGAGTTGTCCCAATGCCGAGTACATCGCCTGTTCTTTTTGTCTTGATGAGTCGCCCTCAACCTCGATGACAAACGTGGGGGCGCCAGGCTTGGTCGCCACCATGTCCGCACGTCCATGAACTGGATGGGCCACGATGTGGGCTCCGGCTGACCGCAACGCTGCTTCTGCCACGGCTGCGACCTCCTTCTTTCCAGCAGTATGCCGACCTCCGTTTGCTCTTTCCATGGCATCGACATCCACGGTCAGATTCCAACCATCGGAAGGAGGGAAGCGGTATTCCATCAGCCACCGCTTCACTTCAAGCTGGAACATTCGCTTCTCCGTGAGGTCAACGCGCCGACACGCTGGCCCGCCCAGTGAGAAAGCCCAGCGAGCCAGTGAGCACGGCGCTCACCAAGCCAACGCCCAGCTTGGCTGTTTCTGGTGTCGAGCTCAATGCCAACACCCCTCCGAAGATCGCGGTGGCTGCGAGGGCCATCGAGGAGACGATGAACACGCACCAGCGCATCTGGATCTGGAAGCAATGCTCCCGCTCCTCACGCGCCAGGCGGGCCTGTTCTTCCGTAGGCGTCTCCTGGGTGGACCACTCGATTTTTCCTTTTCCGTTTCCGCTATCCAGATCGAAGGGGTTGGTTGGCATGAATCAAAGTCCGATGACTTCTGTTTCGAGCGTTTGCTCGGGACGCGCGAAGCCGAGCTTGAGGCCCTGACGCTTCTTGTCCACTGCGGTGATGTAGAGCGTAAGAGCCTTGCGCACGATCTCGGACGCAGTGGTGCCCGATGACTGCGCGATGCTCGTGAGTTGCTCGTCCATCTCCGAAGGGATGATCAGCTGCTTGCGCACGGCGGTTGGTTTTTCACTCATGTGGCTTTCCTCGTGGTCTTCGGTGCCTCACAGGTTGGCACCGCCGCGCGCAGGCGTACGCGGCTTGGGGTTGCCTGCAATGTGTGTTTTATACACATAAATGCAGTCGTAAAGAAGGTGGAAGGTCGCTCTCAAACCGTTGACCGACAGATGCCATGGTGCTCATGCCCGAAAAATTGCCCGCGCGGGCGCGGGCAACAGGGCGGTCGCATTGTGTTTAGCTTGGTCCGGTGGTGCCCCACTGGGTATCTGGCCATGCCCAGGGCAATCCCATTGCACGCCATCAAATTGGCCGCTAACAATCGGCACCCCTACACCCCAGGAGTACCCGATGCTCACCCGCCCCCTGATCCTCGCCGCCGCCCTGGCCCTCACCGCCACTGGCGCCTGGGCCGAAGGCGCCACCTGCCACGCCAAGTCCGCCGAGAAAAAGCTCGCCGGCGCAGCCAAGAACTCCTTCCTCACCAAGTGCGAGAAGGACGCCGCAGCCGCCTGCACCATGGCCGCAGGCGAGAAGAAGCTCTCGGGCGCAGCCAAGACCAGCTTCACCAACAAGTGCGTGCGCGACGCGGTGGGCGCCGAGGCGCAGAAGCCGGCCTGAACGCAGTGGGCCGGTGCGCGGGCTCAGCGCACCGTTACCTGCACCCGCCGGTTGCGCGGTTCGTCCACGTTGTCGGCGGTGGGCACCAGCAGGTTCTTCTCGCCGTGCGATTCCTGCTTGAGCGACGTGAATTTCACGCCAGAGGCGCGCAGGCGCTCGGCCACGAGCGTGGCGCGCTGGGTGGATAGGACGACGTTGTCCGCATCGCTGCCCACGGTGTCGGTGTGGCCGACCACGACGACCTCGGTCATGGCCTGCGGTGGCCGGGCCCGCAGGTAGCTCAGGATGTTCTGAAACTCCCTGTCCGAAGCGGCGGTGAGCTGCGTGTTGCCCGACATGAAGTACAGCATGAAGTGGCCGGGCAGCACGGGTTGGGCGGCCTTGGCGTCGCCGAAGGCGGCGTCCACCTGGGCGTGGTTCATCACGATGTTCACCGCGCCGCCGTCGATGGCCGCGACCTGGCCCGCCTGCGTCAGCACCTGCTGTCCCTTGGGCCCGCTCACCACGACCTGGCCCACGGCCCCGTCGGGGTCGGGCACCAGCACCACGTAGGAGCGGGGCAGGCTGGGCGCGCAGGCCGACAGCAGGAACAAGGCAAGCACCAGCCAGGGTGCCCGCGCGGCAGAGGGGTGGGGTCGATCGTTTTTCATGCAGAGGCCTCGAGAGCCTGGGACTTTCGCACATCGTGCCGGCGGGGGGCGGCGCAGGCTCCCGATCTTGTGGGAAGCGGGGAAGCCGGGGATACTGCCCGCCGGTTGAGGAGGGCGGCGGCCGCCCCGGCGCGAAAGGTGCCTGTCCTCATGGGTACCTTGACGATGACGATGACCCCAGACGTATTCGCACCGGCCGAGCGCCGCGCGGCCCAGGCCTGATGCACCTCTCCCTGCGCGCCATCGCGGCGCTGTTGATGCTTCTGACGGGTGGCCTCGGCCTGGTCGTCGTGCTGGCCGACCCGCTGGCCTTGCAGACCTTGCGCCATCAGGGTTTCGACCAGTACCAGCGCTGGCAGCCGCGCGTGGTCCAGGCCGCACCGGTGCGCATCATCGACATCGACGAGGCCAGCCTCGATCGCATCGGCCAGTGGCCCTGGCCGCGCACGCGGCTGGCCAGCCTGGTGGAGCGCCTGGGCGAGCAGGGCGTCGCGGCCATCGGCTTCGACGTGGTGTTCGCCGAGCCCGACCGCACGTCGCCGCAGCGCGTGTCGGGCGACTGGCCGCTCACGCCCACGGCACGGGCCGAGTTGCAGCACCTGCCCGACCACGACGCGACCTTCGCCGAGGCGATCGCGACGCAGGATGTGGTGCTGGGCTTTGCGGCGCGCAGCGAGGCGACGGCCGATGCCCATGCCAATGCCAAGACCGATGCCAAGAGCCCGGAGCCGCGCTACCGCTACGTGTGGATGGGCGAGCCCGACCCCGGCATCCTGAACACGATCGGGGGCGCGGTGCGCCCGCTCGCGTCGCTGGAGATGGCGGCGAGCGGTGTCGGCGCGCTCAGCTTCGTGCCCGACGCCGATGGCGTGGTGCGGCGCGTGCCGATGGTGATGGCGCTGCAGGGCCAGCCCGTGCCCAGCCTCAGCGCCGAGCTGCTGCGCGTGGCGCAGGGCACGCCGAACTACATCCTGCAGCGCGCCAGCGGCGGGGCGCCCGCGCTGGAGGCCGTGCGCATCGGCGCGCTCACGGTGCCCACGACCGCGCGCGGCGAGATGTGGATCCACTACACGCCGGCGCAAGCGCAGCGCTACGTGCCCGCGTGGCGGGTGCTGAACGGCACGGCCGATCCGGCGCTGCTGGAAGGCCACATCGTGGTGATCGGCAGCTCGGCCCCCGGCCTGCTCGACCTGCGCTTCAACCCGCTCGGCCAGCTCATGCCCGGCATCGAGACGCACGCGCAGGCCATGGAGCAGGCGCTCACGGGGCAGCACCTGGCGCGCCCGTTCTGGGCCATGGCGGCCGAGGCCTTGCTGGTGGTGGTGGGATGCGTCCTGCTCGTCGCGATCGGCGCGTTCATGGGTTCGCTGCGCGCGGCCGCGGCCTGGCTGGTGCTGGTGGCGACGCTGCTGTGGGGCGGCTGGTGGGCGTTCTCGGCCCAGCGGGTGCTGTTGGACACCTTCACCCCCGCCATCGCCTGGACCCTGGCCTACGGCCTGGCCAGCGTGTGCCGGCATTTCCGCAGTGAGCTGCAGCACCGCTGGGTGCGGCAGGCGTTCTCGCGCTACGTCTCGCCCAACCGCGTGGCGCACCTCATGCAGAACCCCGAGCAACTGGAGCTCGGCGGCAAGCGGCAGCGGTGCAGCTTCATCTTCACCGACCTCGCGGGCTTCACCCCGCTGATGGAGTCGATCGACCCGGCCGATGCGGTGCACCTGCTCAACCGCTACCTCGAGGAGATGATCTCCATCGCCTTTCGCTACCAGGGCACGCTGGACCGCATCATGGGCGACTCGCTGGCCATCATGTTCTCCGCCCCGGTGGAGCAGGCCGATCACGCGCAGCGCGCGCTCGACTGCGCGATGGAGATGCACCGCTTCGCCACCGGGTTCACGCGCCAGCAGCAGGCCCGCGGCGTGGCCTTTGGCCACACCCGCTTCGGCATCCACTCCGGCGAGGTCATCGTGGGCAATTTCGGTGGCAAGGCCCTGTTCGATTACCGCGCCCTGGGCGATCCGGTGAACACCGCCGCGCGCCTGGAGAGCGTGAACAAGCACTTGGGCACCTGGGTCTGCGTGTCCGAGGCCACGCTGTCGGCCTGCGCGCCGCGTGTGGCCCGCCCGGTGGGCCGCCTGGTGCTCAAGGGCAAGACGGAAGCGCTGCAGGTGTTCGAGCCGCTGGACGAGGTGCCAGCGGGCTACGCGCCGCTGGCGCTGTACCGCGGCGCACTCGATGCCCTGCGGGCCGACGACGTGGCGCAGGCGCTGGAGCGCTTCCAGCACTTGCGCCGCGCCTACCCGGACGATCCGCTGGTGAACCTGCACTGCGCCCGTTTGCTCGCGGGCGAGCGCAGCGACCTCATCGTCCTGGCCGCCAAGTGATCGGCGGCGGGCGGCGGATCACTCCTCGTCGACCTTGAGCAGGAACTGCGTGCCGCGCACGCCGATCATGCCGGTCGGCGTCTTCACGGACACGGCTTCGGGCTGCAGCTTGGCAATGCCGCCGGACACGTAGTTCAGCGTCCCCTTGCCCATGCGCGCGCCCAGCCTGAGCTTGCCGGCGCTGGGCTCGTACATGTACTCCTCGACGGTGAGCGAGGTGTTCGGCCCGAAGGACATGATGGTGTTGTCGCCGAAGACCACGCCCAGGCTGGAGCCCGCTTGCGTGCTGAGCGCGCTGCCCTGATGCAGCGGTGTGCCGGGCTGGGCCTTGACGACCTGGCCATCGGTGGTGACCGTGGCCACGCCCTTGACGGTCTTGACGTGACCGACCGGGGCTTTCTCCATCGCCGAGGCCGTGCTGGCGAGGGCCAGGCACAGCAGGCCGGCGCTCACGGCGGACAAGCGGCTTGTGCGGACGCGGGGACGTGGGTAAGCCATGGGGTTCTCCGTCTGACGAGCGGGATGATAAACCGCATGAACGGCGCTGAGCGCTCAGAGCACCAGGCGCTTGGCGTACCCCGTCATCTCCAGATAGCCACGTCCGACGACTCGGCCGTTGCTGTCGATGAGCTCCGACAGCCCCTCCCAATAGATCGCGCCGGTGCTCGCGCGGCTGTCGAGTTCCTGCGCGTCGATCAGCGCGCGCACGGTGTAGAAGTCGGCCGGCGTGCGCACCAGCCATTCCACGGGGTAGCGCGTGTTCGTGAGCGGGCTGGTCCACCAGCGCTGGGGTTTGAACGCCACTTCGCCTGGGCGGAAGCGGTAGATGGCGTTCGGGTCTTGCGCGTCGCCCGCGGCGCGGAAAGAGCCGCCAGCCCACACGGTGGAGCCGTCGGCGCGGCGCAGGCGAAAGGCGGTGAGCGCGTGGCCGTCGAAGAGGTTCATGCCGATCCAGTCCCAGCCCACGGCCTCGGGGTGCAGCAGGGCTTCGCTCCACTCGTGGTCCAGCCAGGCCGTGCCGTTGACGGCGAACCGTTGACCCGCCAGGCCCAGCGTGCCGCGCACCTGCAACTGCGGTTGCGAGACGTAGAAGCTGGATTGCGCGGCGTCCGGCCCCTTGCGGGAGAAGCCCTTGTCGCCCTGCAGCAGCCAGGCCTGCGGCGCCGTGGCCTCGATGTCGATGAGCAGGGTGTCGCCCACGGCGCGGGTGGCGTAGCCGCCGTCGGCGCGGCGGCGGATGAACCACTCGCGCAACACGACCTCGGTGTCGGTCTCGCTGGCGAAGACGGCGCGTTCGGTGTTGGCCGGACGCTCGCCGTTCCAGCGCGCGATGCGTTCGTCGTGGTGCAGGCGTCGGCCCGCCACGTCGGTGATGGCGGCGTGCGCGAAGAGCAGTTGCCGTGCCGCCAGGCGCCCGGGCAGCTCGCGCGCCTCGTCCACGCGGCTGCGGAAGAAGGTGATCTGGAAGCCGAAGTCCCGTCCGGCTTCGTCGCGTGCGTGGCCGGTGAGGTACCACCACTCGGTGCGCGTGTCGTTGTGGCTGCCGTGGTCGCGCGGGAAGCGCAGCTCGCGCGGTCGCAGGGTGTCGCCGGGGCGGGCGATGTCGCGGGCCGGGGCGTGTGGCCAGGCCAGGGCGGCGGCGCTGCCCAGCAGCCAGTGGCGTCGGTTGATGGGACGGAGCTTGAGGCGTTCCATGCGCTTCACCAATCCTGCCGCACGGCCTGCACCGCGTCGCGGCTGGCGGCCGCGCGCCCCGCCAGCCAGGCGGTGAGGGTGCCCGCCAGCACCACGGCCAGCGCCAGCGCGCCCAGCCGCGCCCAAGGCAGCACCAGGTCCATGGTCCAGTGGAAGCTCTGCGGGTTGACGACGTGCACCAGCACCAGGCTCACCAGCAGGCCCAGGGCGGTGCCGGCCAGCGCGCCCAGGGCCGTCCAGGCCAGGCCTTCGGCCGCCACCACGCCCAGGATCTGCCGCCGCGTGAGGCCCAGGTGCGCGAGCAGACCGAATTCCTTGCGCCGCACCAGCACCTGCGCGCTGAAGCTGGCCGCCACGCCGAACAGGCCGATGCCGATGGCCACGGCCTGCAGCCACACGGTGACGGCGAAGCTGCGGTCGAAGATGCGCAGCGAGGTGGCGCGCAGTTGCTCGACGGAGGCGAATTCGATGGCGTCCTGAATGCCGTGCGTTCGCGCGAGTGCGGTGAGGGCCTCGCGCACCGCCAGCGCATCGGCCTGGGGCGCCAGGTGCAAGGCCAGGTCGCTCACGCGGCGCTCGCCGCTCAGGCGGGCGTAGGTGTCGGCGTCGATGGCGATGCTGCCGTGCTGGCGGGCGTAGTCGCGCCACACGCCGGCCACCACGTAGCGCGCGCGCCGCGCCTCGGGCGCGGCCAGGGCCTGCGCCAGCGCGGGCAGCGGCTGGCCCACGCGCGCGCCGTAGAGGTCGGGCATGGCCTCGCTCACGTAGACGGGGATGTCGGGCGCGGCCACGGCGATGGCCTCGCCCACCAGGGGCAGGGGCAAGGGGTCGCCGCGCAGGGGGCGCACCAGCAGGGCCACGGGCGGGCGCGCGGGGTCCAACTGCAGTGGCACGGCGCGCAGGGTGTCCACGCGCGCCACGCCGGGCACCGCCGCCACCGCGTCCACGAAGGCGGGCGGCAGGTGCTGGCTGTCCATGGCCGCGCCGCTGCCGCGCAGGTAGAGCGGGGCGGGCAACACGGTGTCGAGCCAGCGCGTCACGGAATCGCGGAAGCTCGCCACCATCACCGTCAGCGCCACGGAGAGTGCCAGGCTGGCGACCACGCCGCTGGTGGCCACGGCGGCGGTTTCGCGCAGGCGGCGCGCGCGCTCCACGGCCAGCAGGGGCAGCAGGTGGCGCGCGCTCAGCGGCGCCAGGAGGTCGAGCAGGGCAGACACGCCCAGCGGCAGCGCGGCGATGCCGCCGATGAGCAGCAGGCCCACGGACACGTAGGCGCCCAGCGGCACGCCGGCCACGGGCGGCGCCAGCGCGCTCAGGCCCGCCAGCACCAGCAGGGCCAGGGCCGCGCCATGCCGCCGCGCCCCGGGCGCGCCCGTGCCCAGCCCCTTGAGCGCCTGCGCCGGCGCCAGGCCCTGCGCCGCGCGCGCGGGCCACCAGCCCCCGGCCAGCGCCGCCGCCACGCCCAACGCGCCGTACAGCAACGCGGCCAGCGGGCTCCAGCGCAGCGTGGGCGACACGCCGGTGAAGTAGCCACCGCCCAGGTCACCGCCCAACTGGCGCAGTGCGAAGGCGGCCACGGCGCTGCCCAGGGCCACGCCGAGGGCGCTGCCCACCAGCCCCAGCAGGGCCGATTCGGCCAGCACCAGGCGCAGCCGCTCGCGCGCCGACAGGCCCAGCACGCCCAGCAGCGCCAGCGGCCCCTGGCGCCGCGTGACGGAGAGCGACAGCACCGAGAACACCAGGAAGGCGCCGGTGAACAGGGCCACCAGCGCCAGCACCGTGAGGTTGACGCGGTAGGCGCGCGAGAGGTTGCTCACGCGCTCGCCCGCCTGCTCGGGCCGCTGAGCCAGCGTGCCGGCGGGCAGGTCGAACGCGGCCAGCACGCGCTCGGCGGTGGCGCCGGGCGCCAGGCGCAGGTCGATGCGGCTGAGCGCGCCAACGCGCGCGGCCAGGGCCTGCGCGGCGGCCACGTCCATCACCAGCACCGGCGCGCCGGGCGCGTTCACGTGGCCGGCGATCCGCAGCGTGTGTTCGGTTGGTCCCAGGCGCAGCCGCGCGGTGGGCGCGTCGCCCACGGCCAGGCGCGCGCTGGCGTTGAGGAAGGCGGCGTCGGGCGCGAACAGGTCGAGGCGGCCACCGGCATCGTTGATGAGCGGCATGAGCGCGGGCGCCACGCGGCCCACGCTGAGTGCGTCCACGCCGATCAGGCGCGCGGCTTGACGCTCGCCCTGCGCGTTGACGACTTGCGCGGGCACTTCCAGCACCGGGCTGGCCGCCGCCACGCCCGGCTGCGCGGCCACGCGCTCGAGCAGGGCGTCGTCCAGCAACCCCTGGCGCGCGCGCAGTTCCACGTCGGGCTGGCCGTTCACCGCGCTCACCGCGTCGCGGAACTCCGCCAGGGCGGAGGCGTTGATGAGCTGCACCGCCAGCGCCAGCGCCACACCCAGCGCCACCGCGAACACGGCCGTGGCCGTGCGCCAGGGGTGGTGGCGGAACTCGGGCCAGGAGACGGTGGCGAGCAGGCGAAGCATGCGGGCAGCATACGGCGACGGGGGTGGGGCGCGAAGGCGCGCGCGTCCTGTGGTCCAATACCGGTTTTTCGTCACCCCGCCGCTCTAAGGAAAGTGCCATGGGCAACAAGATCGTCACCGAGGCCGACCGCAAGGCCACCCCCCGTCCCGTCGCTGCCAATGGCGTCGTGCTGCCCACCCCCGGCCGTGGCCAGCGCCGCAGCCTGGAGCGCGGCGTGGCCACGCGCAGCAAGAAGAACCCGGGTAAGCGCCCGCACAGCGGCTGATCGCTGCGGTTCCCTGCAAAAGCCCGCTTCGGCGGGCTTTTTGCTTTCCGAAGCGGGCCGTTGCCAGCGGTTGCCGCTGACTCGGCTTGACTCGTTTAGATCAAAAAGTTACAATCACCGTTTCCCAAACAGTCAACCAGATATGTTGACGCACCGGGCGCTACTCGCGGATCTCCCTGAATCCCGTCGCGGCGCCGGTGACACCCCGCCGGGCCTTGCCCGGCACCGGCTGGTTTCCAGCCACCTGCCGCCGCGTTGCGCCACCCCGTTCTCGCCCCTCGACCAGGCCCGCTGAACGGTTCCCCCTGGCGTGCGCAGGCGCTGGTTGCGTCGTCGCTTCGTCGTCTTCAGTGCCTGCTGCGTGGCTGCGGTCCGCGGCCGCCTGCGCGTTTGTCCCCAGGCGGCCATTGCCCAAAGCCCACCCACGAGGAGGCCCGCCGCAATGGCAAAAGACATTCAGATCGACCACGTGTTCAAGGTCTTCGGCGACGAGCCCGAGGCCGCGCTGGCCCTTGTGCGCGAGGGCCGCAGCAAGCAGGAGATCCTGGCCGAGACCGGCCAGTCCATCGGCGTTTTCGACGCGCACTTCAACATCCAGGCCGGCGAGATCTTCGTGATCATGGGCCTGTCGGGCTCGGGCAAATCCACGCTGGTGCGCCTGCTCAACCGGCTCATCGAGCCCAGCGCCGGCCGCGTGGTGATCGATGGCCGCAACATCTTCGAGCACAGCGACCGCGAGTTGCGCGCCCTGCGCCGCAAGGACATCAGCATGGTGTTCCAGTCCTTCGCGCTGATGCCGCACATGACGGTGCGCGACAACACAGCCCTCGGGCTGGAGCTGGCGGGCGTGGACAAGGCCGCGCGCCTGGCCCAGGCCGACGAGGCCCTCTCGCAGGTGGGCCTCGCCGGCTGGGGCGACAGCTACCCCGATGAGCTCTCCGGTGGCATGCAGCAGCGCGTGGGCCTGGCGCGCGCGCTGGCGTCCGACCCGTCCATCCTGCTGATGGACGAGGCCTTCTCCGCGCTGGACCCGATCATCCGCACCGACATGCAGAGCGAACTGCTGCGCCTGCAGGAGGTCAAGCGCCGCACCATCGTCTTCATCTCGCACGACCTCGACGAGGCCATGCGCATCGGCGACCGCATCGCCATCATGAAAGACGGCCAGGTGGTGCAGGTGGGCACGCCCGAGGAGATCCTGCGCGAACCGGCCGACGACTACGTGCGCAACTTCGTTCGGGGCGTGGACGCGGCAGCCGTGTTCAAGGCCGGCGACATCGCGCGCCGCAGCCAGGTGGTCGTGGCCGAGAGCCCCACGCGGGGGGCGCGCGCGGCCCTGTCCATGCTGGAGCAGCAGGACCGGGAGTACGCCTTCGTGGTGTGCACGCAGGAGCGCTTCCAGGGCATGGTGTCCGTGGAGTCGCTGCGCGCCGCGCTCAAGGGTCACGAAGGTCCGCTGGGCCTGCAGCACGCCTTCCTGCCTGGCGTGCAGGCCTTGCAAGCCAGCCACCCCGTCAACGAACTGTTCGGCCAGGTGGCGCAGTCGCCCTGGCCCTTGCCGGTGGTGGGCGCGCGCGGCCAGTACGTCGGCGCCATCAGCAAGACCACGCTGCTGCGGTTCATGGACCGCGGTGGCGACTGAGGAAGGAGCAGCGATGCAAGACGACACCCGAACCACCGACCCCTGGGCCTCCGCCGCGCCCGCGGCCGAGCCCCAGGCACCGGCCGGCGACGCCTGGTCCACCAGCACGCAGCCATCGGGCGGCGACTGGCTCGACACCGCGCCGGCCGACGCCACCGCTGCTGGCACCGACGGCTTCCAGCTCAGCCAGCTCTGGGACGGCAGCCTGCCCGTGCAGGACTGGATCAACAGCGGCCTGGCCTGGGCCGTGGAGCAGTTCCGGCCCTTCTTCCAGGCCGTGCGTGGCCCGATCGACGCCACCCTGGGCGGCGTGGAGTCGGCCTTGCTGGCCGTGCCCACGCCGGTGATGGTGGCACTGCTGGGCCTGATCGCCTGGCAGGCGGCGGGCCGTGGCGTGGCCATCGGCGCGGTGGTGGCGCTGCTGCTGGTGTCGGTGCTGGGCATCTGGCCCGAGGCCATGGTGACGCTGTCGCTGGTGCTGACCTCGCTGGCTTTCTGCGTGCTGATCGGTTTGCCGCTGGGCGTGGCGCTGGCCAGCAGCGACCGCGCGCAGCGTTTCGTGCGGCCCGTGCTCGACGCGATGCAGACCACACCCGCCTTCGTGTACCTGGTGCCGGTGGTGATGCTGTTCGGCATCGGCAACGTGCCCGGCGTGATCGTGACCATCGTGTTCGCGCTGCCGCCGCTGGTGCGCCTCACGACCCTGGGCATCCGCCAGGTGCGGCCCGATCTGATCGAGGCCGCCAAGGCCTACGGCGCCTCGCCCTGGCAACTGCTGACCAAGGTGCAATTGCCGCTGGCCATGCCGTCGATCATGGCCGGCATCAACCAGGCGCTGATGCTCTCGCTGTCCATGGTGGTCATCGCTTCGATGATCGCCGTGGGTGGCCTGGGCCAGATGGTGCTGCGCGGCATCGGCCGCCTGGACATGGGCCTGGCCACGGTCGGTGGCCTGGGCATCGTGCTGCTGGCCATCACGCTGGACCGCATCACCCAGGCCATGGGCCAGCCGCGGCGCGGCGCGCGCCACTGGTGGCAGACGGGGCCCGCCGGCCTGGCGCTGCGGCTGGCGCGCCGCCGCCCGAACCCTTCGCCTTCTTCCTCCAACGACCTCACCCAAGGAGAAACCGCATGAACCTTCCGTTCAACCGATTCGCGCTGTGGCGCAGACTCTTCGCCGCCGGCCTGGTGGCCGTGACGGCCGCGACGGCCGCCACGGCCATCGCCCAGGACCTGCCCGGCAAGGGCGTCGTGGTCAAGCCCGTGAAGAGCTCCATCGCCGAAGAGACCTTCCAGACCCTGCTGGTGGGCCGCGCGCTGCAGAAGCTGGGCTATGAGGTGCAGCCGATCAGCGAAGTGGAGTACGCCACCGCCCACGTGGCGCTGGCCAATGGCGACGCCACCTACCTGGCCAGCCACTGGGACCCGCTGCACGCCGACTTCTACAAGAACGCTGGCGGCGACGCGAAGCTCTCGCGCACCGGCGCCTACTCGCCCGGCGCGGCCCAGGGCTACCTGATCGACAAGAAGACGGCCGACGCGCACAAGATCACGAACATCGCGCAACTGCAGAAGCCCGAGATCGCCAGGCTCTTCGACGCCGACGGCGACGGCAAGGCCGACCTGACCGGCTGCAACCCCGGCTGGGGCTGCGAGGCGGTGATCGAACACCAGTTGGGCGCCTTCAAGCTGCGCGACACGGTGCGCCACGTGCAGGGCAGCTACTCGGCGCTGATCGCCGACACCATCACCCGCTACCAGCAGGGCAAGCCCATCCTCTACTACACCTGGACGCCCTACTGGGTGAGCGGCGTGCTGCGCCCGGGTCAGGACGTGGTGTGGCTGCAGGTGCCGTTTTCCTCGCTGCCCGGTGAGCAGGCCAGGCTGGACACCAAGCTGCCCAATGGCCAGAACTACGGCTTCGTGATCAACACGCAGCGCATCGTGGCCAACCGCGCCTTCGTGGAGAAGAACCCGGCGGCGGGCAAGCTGTTCGAGGTGATGAGGCTGTCGGTGGGCGACATCAACGCCCAGAACCTGCGCATGCGCGACGGCGAGAACAAGCCGGCCGACATTGAGCGCCACGTCGACGCCTGGATCAAGGCGAACCAGAAAACCTTCGACGGCTGGATCGCCGAGGCGAAGGCGGCGGCGAAGGGTTGAGGCCGGTCTGCGGGACGTCGGCTTTCGGGCGCTGGCCTGCAGCCGGCGTCAACCCGGCGTCAGCCCGGCGTCTTGGGCGTGAAGTCGCAGTACGCCGCCACCGCGCAGCGGTAGCACTGCGGCTTGCGCGCCAGGCAGACGTAGCGCCCGTGCAGGATGAGCCAGTGGTGAGAGTCCACGGCGTACGCGGGCGGCACGCGCTTCATGAGCGCCAGCTCCACGGCCAGCGGCGTCTTGCCCGGCGCCAGGCCGGTGCGGTTGCTGACCCGAAAGATGTGCGTGTCCACCGCCATGGTGGGCTGGCCGAAGGCCACGTTGAGCACCACGTTGGCCGTCTTGCGGCCCACGCCGGGCAGGGCCTCCAGCGCTTCGCGGGTGTTGGGCACCTCACCGCCATGGCGCTCCACCAGCATGCGGCAGGCCTCCATCAAATGCCTGGCCTTGCTGCGGAACAGGCCGATGGTCTTGATGTAGCCCTCCAGGCCGTCCTGCCCCAGCGCCAGGATGGCCTGCGGGGTGTTCGCCACGGGAAAGAGCTTTCTCGTGGCCTTGTTGACGCTCACGTCCGTGGCCTGGGCCGACAGCAGCACGGCGGCCAGCAGCTCGAAGACGGTGGTGTATTCCAGCTCGGATTGCGGGCTGGGGTTGGCCGCCTTGAGGGTGGCGAAGAAGGGTTCGATCAGCTCGCGCTTCATGGGCGCGCAGTCTATCCACTGCTTGCGGGTTTGCCCGGGCCGGCGCGCCAGGCACGGATTTGGTGACAATGCGCCATTCCAAACCGAAGCCCCTTGCCGTCCGCATGAGCCACGCCATCCCCTTTGCCGATCGCCTCAACAACGTCGAAACCTCCGCCATCCGCGAACTCTTCAAGCTGCTGGGCAAGCCCGGCATCATCAGCTTCGCGGGCGGCTTTCCCGACAGCGCGCTGTTCGACGTGGACGGCATCCGCGAGGCGGTGAACGCCGCGCTGAGCGAGGAGCCCGGCGCCACGCTGCAGTACGGCGCCACCGAGGGCTACCAGCCGCTGCGCGAGCAGCTCGCGGCGTTCATGGCGGGCAAGGGCGCGCGTGGCGTCGGCGCCAACGACCTCATCGTCACCACCGGCAGCCAGCAGGCGCTGGACCTGCTGGGCAAGACGCTCGTGTCGCCCGGCGACAAGGTGATCGTCGAAGGCCCCACCTTCCTGGCCACCATCCAGTGCTTCCGCCTCTACGGCGCCGATCTGATCACCGTGCCGGTGGACGGGCAGGGCGCGAAGACCGACGAGCTGGAGGCGCTCATCGCCGAGCACAAGCCCAAGTTCGTCTACCTCATCCCCACCTTCGGCAACCCCAGCGGCGCCATGATGAGCCTGGAGCGCCGCAAGGCCGTGCTGCGCATGGCGGTGAAGCACCAGACGCTCATCGTGGAGGACGACCCCTACGGCGACCTGTACTTCGGCGAGGCCCCGCCGCCCAGCCTGCTGGCCCTGGCCGACGAGGTGCCCGGCGCGCGCGATCTGCTGGTGCACTGCGGCTCGCTGAGCAAGGTGCTCAGCCCCGGGCTGCGCGTGGGCTGGATGGTGGGCCCGGCCGAACTGCTGGCCAAGGCCACCATGTGCAAACAGTTCAGCGACGCCCACACCAGCACCTTCGCCCAGGCCACGGCGGCGCAGTACCTCAAGGCCGGTCGCATGCCCGCCACGCTGTCGCGCGTGCGCCAGATCTATGCCGAGCGCGCGGCCACCATGTCGAATGCGCTGCGGCGAGAGCTGGGCGAGGGCATCGATTTTGTCGAGCCGAAGGGTGGTCTGTTCGTGTGGGCCAGCCTCACCGGGGCGGGCGGCAAGGTGAACGATGGCGCGGCCTTCGCGAAGAAGGCCATCGAGCAGGGTGTGGCCTTCGTGCCGGGCGCCCCGTTCTTCGCCACGAACCCCGTGCATGCGACGCTGCGCCTGAGTTTCGCCACCGCGCCGCTGGACAAGATCGAAGAAGGCATTCAACGACTGGGCAAAGCCTTGTGACATGAACACCACCACCACCGCCGCCCCGATCCGCGCGTCCGCCGAGGCCGACGAGGCCGACGACGGAGGCCCCGCGACACAACCGGGCCCCGTGCCTGAAATGGTGATCGACGACGTCGACGTCTTCATCGACGGCGTGGGGCCGCAGACGGTGGTGATGGTGCACGGCTGGCCGGACACGCCCGCGCTGTGGGACGGCACCGTGGCCGCGCTGGTGCCCGAGTGGCGCTGCGTGCGCTTTCACCTGCCGGGCTTCGACCTGGCGCGCGGCCCCCGGCCCATGAGCCAGAGCGACATCGTCGCGCTCATCGCGCGCATCGTGGACGCGGTGAGCCCCGACCAGCGCGTCACCCTGCTGTTGCACGACTGGGGCTGCGCCTTCGGCTACACCTACGCGAAGCGCCATACCGAGCGCGTGGCGCGCATCGTGGCGCTGGACATCGGCGACGTGGGCTCGCCGGATTACTTCGAATCCCTGGGCTGGCGCGAGAAGCTCATGATCTCGGGCTACCAGCTCTGGCTCGCCGTGGCCTGGTCACTGGGTGCCCATGCACCGGGTCTGGCCAACCGCATGACGCGCTGGATGGCCCGAAAGATCGGCTGCCGCAACGACCCGGCGCTCATCGGCTGGGAAATGAACTACCCCTACGCCATGCGCTGGTTCAACGCCTTCGGCGGCCTGCGCGGCGCCGGCCACGCCGACCGGCTGATCGGCGAGAACCTGCCGGGCCTGTTCGTCTATGGCCGGCGCAAGCCCTTCATGTTCCATTCCAGCCGCTGGGTGCGGCACCTGAACCGCACCACCGGCTGCGCGGCCAAGTCACTCGACACGGGGCACTGGATCATGAAACAGAAGCCGGCCGAGTTCCACGCCGTGCTCAAGGACTGGCTGGCCAACGTGACTCAGCCGGCCTCCACGCCCAAGGCCTGAGCCACGCGGTACGCCGCCCAGGCGTCGTTGGCGGCGTAGAGCAGCTGCGATTCGCTCAAGCTGGCGGCGGCCCAGTTGCTGGTGGCCGCCTTCTTGCTCTTGGCGAAGCGCTGGCCGAACAGCACCGCCACCGCCGCGCGCACGCCCATGTCCTTGCGGTAGCCCTGGGCGCGGAAGAGGGCGTTGAGCTCGATCACACCCGCCGGCTCGATGCCCAGCTTGGCCCGCACCCGCAGGTTGTCGTCGCGCAGGCCGAAGCCCGCTTTGGCGTGCGCCGGGTGGGCCAGCAAGGCCGCCACGGCCTCGCGGCAGCCCGGGTCGGCGAGCTGAAACACCCAGGCGCGCTCGGCGACCGCGAGTTGCACCACGTGCGGGCCGTCGGACACCTGGTCCTTGAAGAAGGTGGGCTTGGATTCGGTGTCGAAGCCCCAGACCGGGTGATCCGCCAGCGCGGCGGCCGCTTCGCGCGCGCCATCGGCCGTGCGCACCAGGGCGATGCGCGAGCGCTCCAGCGGCGGAAACGGGGGCAGGGCGTCGATGGCTTCCCTGTCGGGCGTGGGGCGGGTTTCGCGCGCGGTCATGGGGCGCCAGCATAGCCGCCAGGGCCTTGGGCCTTCCGGCACAATTTCCCGGATGACCACCCCCCTGCTGCAGGAAGTGGCGAGCGAGGCCCCCACCCAGGGCGAGTTCGTGCGCTTCCCCGACTCCCCCTTCGAGCTGTTCCTGCCCTACCCGCCGGCCGGGGACCAGCCCGAGGCCATCGCCCAACTCGTCGAGGGCATCAACGACGGCGAGGTCTTCCAGACCTTGCTGGGCGTGACCGGCTCGGGCAAGACCTTCACCATGGCCAACGTCATCGCCCGCGTGGGCCGGCCGGCCCTCGTCATCGCGCCCAACAAGACCCTGGCCGCCCAGCTCTACAGCGAGTTCCGCGAGTTCTTCCCGAACAACGCCGTCGAGTACTTCGTCAGCTACTACGACTACTACCAGCCCGAAGCCTACGTGCCGCAGCGCGACCTCTACATCGAAAAGGACAGCGCGATCAACGAGCACATCGAGCAGATGCGCCTGAGTTGCACCAAGAGCATCCTCGAGCGGCGCGACGTGCTCATCGTGGCCACCGTCTCGGCCATCTACGGCATCGGCAAGCCCGAGAGCTACCACCAGATGGTGATGACCCTGCGCGTGGGCGACAAGCTGGGCCAGCGCGACGTGATCGCGCAGCTCGTCCGCATGCAGTACACGCGCAACGAAATGGACTTCGGCCGCGGCAAGTTCCGCGTGCGCGGCGACACCATCGACGTGTTCCCGGCCGAGCACTCCGAGATGGCGATCCGCATCGAACTGTTCGACGACGAGATCGAAAGCCTGCAGTTGTTCGACCCGCTCACCGGCAAGGTCCGCCAGAAGATCCCGCGCTTCACCGTGTTCCCCAGCAGCCACTACGTGACGCCGCGCGAGCAGGTGCTGCAGGCGGTGGAGACCATCAAGCTCGAGCTCGACCAGCGCCTGAAGGAACTGGTGGGCGCGGGCAAGCTGGTGGAGGCGCAGCGCCTGGAGCAGCGCACCCGCTTCGACCTGGAGATGCTCAGCGAGGTGGGCCACTGCAAGGGCATCGAGAACTACACGCGCCACCTCTCGCAGGCGCGCCCGGGCGACCCGCCGTCCACGCTGACCGACTACCTGCCGCGCGACGCGGTGATGTTCCTGGACGAAAGCCACGTCCTCATCGGGCAGCTCGGCGGCATGTACAACGGCGACCGCGCGCGCAAGACCACGCTGGTGGAATACGGTTTCCGCCTGCCGAGTGCGCTGGACAACCGGCCGCTGAAGTTCGACGAGTTCGAGCAGCGCATGCGCCAGGTGGTCTTCGTCTCGGCCACGCCGGCCGACTACGAGAAGACCCACGCCAGCAACGTGGTCGAGCAACTGGTGCGCCCCACCGGCCTGGTGGACCCGGAGCTGGAGGTGCGCCCCGCCATGCACCAGGTGGACGACGCGCTGCAGGAGATCCGCCAGCGCGTGCAGCAGCAGGAGCGCGTGCTCATCACCACGCTGACCAAGCGCATGGCCGAGGAGCTCACCGACTACCTGACCGAGCACGGCGTGAAGGTGCGCTACCTGCACAGCGACATCGACACCGTGGAGCGCGTGGAGATCATCCGCGACCTGCGCCTGGGCGAGTTCGACGTGCTGGTGGGCATCAACCTGCTGCGCGAGGGCCTGGACATGCCCGAGGTCTCGCTGGTGGCCATCCTGGACGCCGACAAGGAAGGCTTCCTGCGCTCCGAGCGCAGCCTGATCCAGACCATCGGCCGCGCGGCGCGCAACGTCAACGGCAAGGCCATCCTCTACGCCGACAAGGTCACCGACTCCATGAAGGCGGCCATGGGCGAGACCGAGCGCCGCCGCGCCAAGCAGATCGCGCACAACGCCGCCCACGGCATCGAGCCGCGAAGCGTCAACAAGCGCATCAAGGACCTGATCGACGGCGTTTACAGCGAGAAGGCGGGCAAGGAGGCCGACCGCCTGGCCGCCGAGAGCGCGGCGCGCGCCGAGCTGGAGGAGCTGAGCGAGAAGGACGTGGCGCGCGAGATCAAGCGGCTGGAAAAGGCCATGCTGGAGCACGCCCGCAACCTGGAGTTCGAGAAGGCCGCCCAGGTGCGCGACCAGCTCGCGCAGCTCAAGGCCCGGGTGTTCGGTGCTTCGGGGCACGACAGCGCCGCCTGAACGTTTCGCGGGGCCGCGACTCCATCGATCCGGGAGTCATGTGTGGGCGCCTGTCCAGTGGCACAAACCCCATACCCGTACAATGCCGAGCAAATCGCTCAGCTTTTGGGCTATAATTCGACAAAATTAGTCGGGAAACCCTGCAGAACAAAAGACCCCTCGAGGGTCGGGGCGGGTGGAGGAGGGGTTCGCCACGGCGAATGCCCGGCGGGCCTTACCACGAAGGTCAAGCAACACAGAAGGAGCTTGCGATGCGCCTCACCACGAAAGGCCGCTTTGCGGTCACAGCCATGATCGATCTGGCCCTGCGCCAGAACAACGGTCCGGTCACGCTTGCGGCTATCAGCCAGCGGCAGCAGATTTCCCTTTCCTATCTCGAGCAGTTGTTCGGCAAGCTGCGCCGGCACCAGCTGGTGGAGTCCACCCGCGGGCCCGGCGGCGGCTATACCCTGGGGCGCAAGGCAGCCGAAATCACGGTGGCCGACATCATCGTCTCGGTGGACGAGCCGATCGACGCGACCCAGTGCGGCGGCAAGGAAAACTGCATGGGCGAAGGCCAGCGCTGCATGACGCACGAGCTCTGGGCTCAGCTCAATGCCCGCATGGTCGACTTCCTCGACTCGGTGACCCTGCAGTCCCTGGTGGACGAGCAGCTCGCCAAAGGCCTCGTGATCGAGAACGCGCCCATGATCAAACGCGCCATCTCCAGCACGCCGGTGGTCAAGCCCATCCGCGTGAACGCGCCGAACTCGGTGTTCGCCCTGGGAGGCGCCCTCTCCAAATGATCCGGGTGGCCCGGGGCAGCGGTTCGACCGCTGTCCGTGCCCGCCCTCGTCCAACGCCAGACAGAAGAAGCCCATGAGCACTCCCCACTTCCCCATCTACATGGATTACAGCGCCACCAGCCCGGTCGATCCGCGCGTGGTGGACGCCATGATTCCCTGGCTGCGCGAGCACTTCGGCAACCCGGCGTCGCGCAGCCATGCCTGGGGCTGGGAAGCGGAGAAGGCCGTGGAGAACGCGCGCGAGCAGGTGGCCGCGCTGATCGGCGCCGACCCGCGCGAGATCGTCTGGACCAGCGGCGCCACCGAGTCGAACAACCTCGCGATCAAGGGCGCGGCGCACTTCTACAAGGGCAAGGGCAAGCACCTCATCACGGTGAAGACCGAACACAAGGCCGTGCTGGACACCATGCGCGAGCTGGAGCGCCAGGGCTTCGAGGTGACGTACCTCGACGTGCAGGCCGACGGCCTGGTGGACCTGGAGGCCTTCAAGGCGGCGATCCGCCCCGACACCATCCTGGCCTCGGTCATGTTCGTCAACAACGAGATCGGCGTGGTGCAGGACATCGCGGCATTGGGGGCCATCTGCCGCGAGAAAGGCGTGATCTTCCACGTCGATGCCGCGCAGGCCACCGGCCGCATCGACATCGACCTGCAGACCCTGCCGGTGGACCTGATGAGCCTGACCGCGCACAAGATCTACGGCCCCAAGGGCATCGGCGCGCTGTACGTGCGCCGCAAGCCGCGCGTGCGCCTCGAGGCGCAGATGCACGGCGGCGGTCACGAGCGCGGCATGCGCTCGGGCACGCTGGCGACGCACCAGATCGTCGGCATGGGCGAGGCCTTCCGCATCGCCAAGGCCGAGATGCACGAGGAAAACAAGCGCATCCAGGCCCTGCACGACCGCCTGGTCAACGGTCTGAAGGACATCGAAGAGGTGTTCATCAACGGCAACGAGGCGCGCCGCATCCCGCACAACCTCAACATGAGCTTCAACTACGTCGAGGGCGAGTCGCTGATCATGGGCATCAAGGGGCTGGCGGTGTCCTCGGGTTCTGCCTGCACCTCGGCCAGCCTGGAGCCCAGTTACGTGCTGCGCGCCCTGGGCCGCAGCGACGAACTCGCCCACAGCAGCCTGCGCATGACCATCGGCCGCTGGACGACGGAAGAAGAAATCGACTACGCGATCGCGACGATCAAGGAGAACGTCGCCAAGCTTCGCGAACTCTCACCCCTGTGGGAAATGTTCAAGGATGGCATCGACCTCTCGACCATCCAGTGGGCGGCCCACTGACCTGAAGGAGAACAACCATGGCCTATTCCGAAAAAGTTGTTGACCACTACGAAAACCCCCGCAACGTCGGCTCCTTCGACAAGGGCGACGAGACGGTGGGCACCGGCATGGTGGGCGCGCCCGCCTGCGGCGACGTGATGAAGCTGCAGATCAAGGTGAACCCCAGCACCGGCGTGATCGAGGACGCGCGCTTCAAGACCTACGGCTGCGGTTCGGCCATCGCCTCGAGCTCGCTGGTGACCGAATGGGTCAAGGGCAAGACGCTCGACCAGGCCGCCGCGCTCAAGAACACCCAGATCGCCGAGGAGCTGGCGCTGCCGCCGGTGAAGATCCACTGCTCCGTCCTGGCCGAGGACGCCATCAAGGCGGCCGTGGACGACTACCGCAAGAAGCACGCGAACTGAGCCCATGTCCGTCACGATTTCCGAAGCCGCCGCGCGCCACGTCACGCGCTACATCGCCAAACGCGGCAAGGGCGTGGGTGTGCGCCTGGGCGTCAAGACCACGGGCTGCTCGGGTCTGGCGTACAAGCTGGAATACGCCGACGAGATCGCCCCTGAAGACGTGGTGTTCGAAGACCACGGCGTGAAGGTGCTGGTCGATCCGAAGAGCATGCCCTATATCGATGGCACGCAGCTCGACTTCGTGCGCGAAGGCCTCAACGAGGGCTTCAAGTTCAACAACCCGAACGAACGCGACCGCTGCGGCTGCGGCGAGAGTTTCAGGATCTGACTATTGCCACCCCCAATCGACCGCCCGGCGCAGGCCTTGGCGGTCTTTCTTTTTCCATGAACCTGCAATCCAGCGACTTCGAACTCTTCGGCCTGCCAGAAGCCTTCACCGTGGACCGGATCACGCTGGACGCGCGCTGGAAAGACTTGCAGCGCCAGGCCCACCCGGACCGCTTCGCCAGCGCCGACCCGGCCACGCAGCGCCAGGCCATGCAGTGGTCGGTGCGCATCAACGAGGCCTACCAGCGCCTGAAGGACCCGCTGCGCCGCGCCGCCTACCTGTGCGAGCGGCGTGGGGCGCCGATCGAGGCGGAGAACAACACCGCGATGCCGGCCGACTTCCTCATGCAGCAGATGCACTGGCGCGAGTCGCTCGACGAGACCGAGGGCGTGGCGGCGCTGGAAGCCCTGTCGGACGAGGTGGCCGAGGCGCGGCGTGAGCGCCTGGAGGCCTTGCGCGCCGCGCTGGACGAACAGAACGACGCGCCCGCGGCCGCGCGTCAAGTCAGAGCCCTCATGTTCATTGAGCGCTTTGCGCGCGACGTGGAGGACCGGCTCGATCAGCAGGGACAATAGGTGGCTCCGTTCCCCGCGATACCGACAAGACAGACCCCCCGATGGCGCTCCTGCAGATTTCCGAACCCGGCCAGTCCCTCGACCCCCATCAACGCCGCGTGGCCGTGGGCATCGACCTCGGCACCACCCATTCGCTGGTGGCGGCGGTGCGGCACGGCGTGGCGGAGTGCCTGCCCGACGAGCAGGGCCGCGTGATCCTGCCCAGCGTCGTGCGCTACCTCGAGGCCTCGGCCAGCGGCTCGGGGCGGCAGATCGGCTTCGACGCGCTGGCGGCCCAGATCGATGACCCGGCCAATACCATCAGCTCGGTCAAGCGCCTCATGGGGCGCCGGCGCGAGCAGGTGGTCGACGTCGACAAGCTCGCCTATACCGTGGTCGAGCAGGACGGCATGGCGCAGATCGACACCGTGGCGGGTCGCAAGACCCCGATGGAGGTGAGCGCCGAGATCCTGGCCACGCTGCGGCACCGCGCCGAAGACAGCTTCGCCGACGACCTGTTCGGCGCCGTCATCACCGTGCCCGCCTACTTCGACGACGCGCAGCGCCAGGCCACCAAGGACGCGGCCAGGCTCGCCGGCATCGAGGTGCTGCGCCTCATCAACGAGCCCACGGCCGCGGCCATTGCCTACGGGCTGGACCACGGCGCCGAGGGCGTCTACGCGGTGTACGACCTGGGCGGCGGCACCTTCGACATTTCCATCCTGCGCCTCACGCGCGGCGTGTTCGAGGTCCTGGCCACGGGTGGCGACTCGGCGCTCGGCGGCGACGACTACGACCAGGCGCTGGCGGCCTGGGTGCTGCAACAGCAGGGCATCGCCGCCGAGTCGCTCGACGCCTCGGCCCGCGCGGCGCTGCACAAGGAAGCGCGCCGCGTGAAGGAAGCCTTGTCGGCCACCCCGCAATCGGACTTCCGCGCTGCCTTGGGTGGCCGCACGGTGGAGCAGGTGGTGCGCGTGACCGACTTCGAAGCCTGCACCGAGGCCCTCACGGCGCGCACCATGGCCGCCGTGCGCAAGGCCTTGCGCGACGCGCGCATTGCCAAGGACGAAGTCAAAGGCGTGGTGATGGTGGGCGGCTCCACGCGCATGCCCGTCATCCGCCGCGTGGTGGGCGAATTCTTCGGCACCGATCCGCTCGTCGATCTCAACCCCGACGAGGTCGTCGCGCTGGGCGCGGCGGTCCAGGCCAATGCCCTGGCCGGCAACAGCAAGGACGGCGACCTGCTGCTGCTCGACGTGATCCCGCTCTCGCTGGGCATCGAGACCATGGGCGGACTGGTCGAGCGCATCGTGCCGCGCAACAGCAGCATCCCCACCGCGCGCGCGCAGGACTTCACCACCTACCAGGACGGCCAGACCGCCCTCGCGCTGCACGTGGTGCAGGGCGAGCGCGACCTGGTGGCCGACTGCCGCAGCCTCGCGCGCTTCACGCTGCGTGGCATCCCGCCCATGGCAGCCGGCGCGGCGCGCATCCGCGTCACCTTCACGGTGGATGCCGATGGCCTGCTGTCCGTGGGGGCGAAGGAGCTCACCTCGGGCGTCGAGGCCAACATCGACGTCAAACCGTCCTACGGTCTGAGCGACGAACAGATCGCCAGCATGCTGCAGGACAGCTTCTCCACCGCGCAGCAGGACATGCAGGCGCGCGCGCTGGTCGAGGCTCGCGTGGACGCGGACCGCCTGCTGCTGGCCACCCGCTCCGCGCTGGCGGTCGACGGCGACCTGTTGACCGCGGATGAACGCGCCTCGGTCGATGCGCTCATGGCCGCTTTGCGCACCGCCGCGGCGGGCGAGGACGCCGCGGCCATCGAAGCCGCGAGCGAGGCCCTGGCCAAGGGCACCGAGCACTTCGCCGCCGAGCGCATGAACCGTGGCATCCAGCAGGCGCTGTCCGGCAAGAAGATCGAAGAAGTCTGAAGAAATTACCGTTCGGGCTGAGCTTGTCGAAGCCCCTCCGCACCATGCCCACGATCAAGATCCTTCCGCACACCGAATACGCGCCCGAGGGGAAAACCATCGAAGCGCCGGCCGGCACCTCGATTTGCGAGGCCCTGCTCGAGAACGGCGTGAACATCGAGCACGCCTGCGACATGACCTGCGCCTGCACCACCTGCCACGTCATCGTGCGCGAGGGCTACAACAGCCTGAACGAAGCCGACGAAGACGAGGAGGATTTGCTCGACCGCGCCTGGGGCCTGGAGCCGCAGTCGCGCCTGTCCTGCCAGGCCATCCTGGCGCAGAAGGACGTGACCATCGAGATTCCGAAGTACACGATCAACCACGCCAAAGAGAATCACTGATGCGCCAGATCATTCTCGACACCGAGACCACCGGCCTGTCGGCGGAGAACGGCGACCGCATCATCGAGATCGGTTGCGTCGAACTGATCAACCGCAAGTTCACCGGCAACAACCTGCACCACTACGTCAACCCCGAGCGCGACAGCCACGAGGACGCGCTCAAGGTGCACGGCATCAGCAACGACTTCCTCCGCGACAAGCCCAAGTTCGCGGCCATCGCCGAGGAGCTGGTCGAGTACCTGCGCGGCGCCGAGATCATCATCCACAACGCGCCCTTCGACGTCGCCTTCCTCAACATGGAGTTCCGGCGCCTGGGCCTGCCGCTGGTGAAGGACATCGTCGCCAGTGTGCTCGACACCCTGGTGATGGCCAAGGAGATGTACCCGGGCAAGCGCAACGGTCTGGACGCCCTGTGCGACCGCCTCGGCGTGGACAACTCCGGCCGCACCCTGCACGGCGCCTTGCTCGACGCCGAGCTGCTGGCCGACGTCTACATCAACATGACGCGCGGCCAGGACGCGCTGCTCATCGAGGTGAGCGACTCGACAGGCGAGGGCGGTGTGGTGGAGGCGATCGATCTGAGCCGCCTCGACCTGCCTGTGCTGCTGGCCAACGAGCAGGAGGCGCAGGCCCATCAGACCGTGCTGGCCGAGCTCGACAAATCCAGCAAGGGCAAGACGGTGTGGCGCCGGCTGGAGGCCGCTGCGTCTGCCTGAAAAGAGAGCTCGAAAAAACTGGCTATAATGCGAGGCTTCCGTCAGCGGTGACAAACCACCGCCGCTGAACGGGCGGTTAGCTCAGTGGTAGAGCACTGCCTTCACACGGCAGGGGTCGCAGGTTCGAACCCTGCACCGCCCACCAGGAACCCATTCCAGCCAAAGGCCTTGCGAGCAATCGCAAGGCCTTTTGGTTTTGGAGATCGGTGTTCGAGGGGCTCGTCACACGGGTATGGCCAAGGACGCCGCGCCAACCTGCCATGGCTGTTCGGAGGAGGCGCGGGCGTCCCTGCGTGCTTTCAGGTGCTTGTTGGCCAGATGCTCCACGCAGTCAGCGGCCAACTGCCTGGAATCATCGAACCGCGCTTGCAGGGTGGCGAACATCCTGGAGTGTTCGTGAGCGTCGTGCGTGCTGACCGAATCGCGCAGTGACTGGTACTGCACGATCGTCTCCTTCATCAGATGAACGAGGTAAGCGTCCTCGTCGGCGTGGCCGTCCGGGACATCGATCTGGCCTTGCGCGTTTCGAGGCAAGGTATCGCGCCACATCGATACGAGGTTCCCGATCTGGATGGCCTTCTCATTCGGCTTCTTGTCGAAGTACTTGAGCCACTGTCGGGGCGTGCGGATCCCGCCACCGGCGAGCAGTTGCTGGCCCGCCTCAAGGCGCTTCTGCTGGCGGCCGGATTTTTGCGCCATGCCGAGTTTCCGGATTGCCTCCTCGAATTGTGAAACCCCGATAGGCGGGCGGTCGGGGAACGCCGCTGCATCCGGGGTTCCTTGCAGGGCAGCGTCTTCCCAATCCAGCAGGACGGACAGCAGGCCCTGCGGCACCGGTCGGTCCTGAAGTTCGGCGAGATGCGTGAGCGCAACGCCGTGGCCAATGAGTGCGTTGCGCAGATTGGCCACCGCCTCGCGCATGAAGCGCGCGTTCTGCGGGTTCTGTCGAGCCCATTGCTTGATGGCCTCAGGCGATCCGTCTTGCTGGGCGATCAGTTGCACCAGCGCTTGGTGTTCGGGTGACGCGGCCAGGTCGTTCAGGACGTCGACCGCGTGCTCGAGTTGATCGTCTGTGGCCTCTTGGGCTGGATAGGCGGGCAGGCGGTCGGCGTCATAGACCTTGGCGGCGAACAGGGGGGCCAAGGTGGTGAGTGCCACGTGGCCTTGCTGTTTCGCACCCTCCAGCAGGGGGCCGTTGTGAAGCAGGAAGTTGCTTCGGTTGTCCGACAGCCCGAGGGGTTTGCTCATCTGCACGGCGAAGGGCTTGTTGCCTGGGGCGACCTCGGGACCGATGGGCGCGTTGGTGTATTCGTCGCTCAGCGCCATGCAGAGGAGGTGTTCGTTGTTGTTCAGCAGCGGGCCCACGTCGATGTAGGGGCGCAGCGTGTCCGGGGCATGGCGCCACAGGTCGCTGACGATGCCTTTCGCGGTGTCGCTGTCGCAGGTGAACAGCCCGCGCACATCGCCCATCTGGTTCTTCACCCACAACGCGGCGGCCTGGCGGCGCTTGGCCTCGTGCTTGTCCTCTTTCGCCTTCTTCTTGAGTTTGCTCAGGTGGAGGTAGTACGCGCCCACCCCGATGGCGGTCACGCTGGCGGCCACCCCGAAGCCGATGCCCATGGTCGTAACGCCGAGGACGACGCCGACGATCGTCGCCGCAGCAAGGACCACCACCGAGGGTATGGCCACATAACGCAGTCCGGCCCCCTTCTGTTCCTTCTTGTCCGCCAGCTTCTTCAGCCGCATGGCCTGCTTGTACTCGCGCAGTGAGGCCGCGATCAGGTTGCGGGCGATGCTTTTGCCGAGGCGGGTCTGCGGGTCGTTCTGCTGGGCGGGCGGCAGGTCGTCGAAATGGGCTTGCATGGCCCGACCCAGGGC
This sequence comes from Hydrogenophaga sp., assembly GCF_011772445.1. Lineage (GTDB taxonomy): Bacteria > Pseudomonadota > Gammaproteobacteria > Burkholderiales > Burkholderiaceae_C > Hydrogenophaga. Next base: position 108,506 of record NZ_WVZN01000022.1, read on the forward strand.
GAGTTTGTCCAGGATTTTCGTGAGACTGGCGTCGGCCGCGCGCCGCTCGCGGAACGCGTCCTCCAGGTCCAGCCTGGCGCTGCGCATCCAGAAGGGGGACAAGAGAATGGTGACCGCCGGCGCGACGATGCCCGTGGCGGCAGCGCCAAGGATCGTCCCGATGAACGTGACCAGCGTCGCGGCGATGTCGGGCGGCAGGCGGATGTCGACCAGACTCTCGTCGCGTTGGAGTTTGACTCGCCTGTGCCCCAGGTGTTCGGGGTTTCGCAGCACACGCGGGTATTTCTTCTGCTTGGCGATGCGTTCGAGTCGCTCGATGTCTCCTTCCACCGCTTCCCGTTCAGCTTCCGCGAGATCGGGGAGTTTGGCCTTCAATGCCTGCAAGGCCTTGCGACGCTCGTACTTGCCGGTGCCCATGTGGGATGTGCGCTCATTGAGCTGAATGAGCTTGGCCTCATGTTGCTTGTAGCGCTCGTCGTTCGGACCGACCTTGATCATCTCGACGTGGGCGTCGTTGGCCTGCAGTTCCAGCGTGCGCCGCTTGTCCCGCAGCTCGGCTTCGGCTGGGGCAAGGTACCCCTCCGGTCCTTTCAGAATCTCGTCCAACATCGCGATCATTTCTTTCGCGGCATCCAGAAGGGCCTTGCCTTCCTCGAGCTTGCCTTCCTGGGACAGGTTCTTGGCCAGGATCACGCGGTCGTCCATGGCTTTGCTGCGCAGAGCCAGGGCCTTCTCGTATTCGGCTTTGGACAGCCGCCGGCTGCCACTGGCCTCGAAGCGGTCGTAGATGTTGCTGACCCATACCCCCAGGGAAGTCAAGCTGGCCCAGGCACCGACGGTCGCCGCAGCCACCAATGGAGTCACCACAGTCGCAGCCGCGGCGCTGGTGCCTTCAACGGTCAGGCTGAGGCCCCAGGCGCCCAGGCCGAGCTGCTTCTTCTGGTCGGTGAACTCCTTGCGGTGGGGCACGACGTTCTTCAACTCCGCCGCGGTGCAGCCGATGGGGACCTGCGTGTTCACGGTGAGGGGTTTGCTGGAAGGCTGTTCACCGTGACCGTGGATTGAGGGCGCCTCGGGTTCGCACAGAGGTGCGCCTTCGCGCTTGTGAAGCGGAGGCAGTTGCTGACGTGAGTGGTCGTCAGCGAGTTGCTCTCGGGTGCGCTTGTTGTTCAGACCCGCCAGATCGCTGGTGAGCCGAATGGTCGCCTTCCGTCGCGGCTGGTCTTCCGGCAGGGTCTTGTCACCATGTCCGTGAGCCGTGTTTCGAGGCGTCGACACCCCAAGTTCCTTCTCGAGGCGGTGGCCCGGCGATGGCGGCACCAGCGAGGTCCGTCGAGGCGTTTCGATTCCCATGGGTGCTCTCTCCTCTTGAAACGAATGGGCGCGGCTTACACGGCCAGGCTTCCCTGCCCAGCGGTGGGTGCTTGTTCGGCGCGATAGGCCTGCAGCAGGGCGTCTGCCATGATCAGCGTCCAGGCCTCGTTGACCTGCTCCGCTGTCTCCATGAGCTGTTCTTCCACCTCCGGCGCCTCCATGCCCGGTTCAAGGGCCAACTGGGCGCAGGCGACGAGGGCACCGTCGGGGGCGAGGGCAAACTGCAGCCCGTCGCTGGCGTAGGGATGGGAGAAGGACCAGCGCAGGAGTTCTTCGCAGATCCAGGGAGCGACTTCGTGCTCCAGCACGGGCTCGATCAGCACGTCGACCCGGATGACATCGGCCTGTGGCGTGGGGGACAAGGCCATCCAGGCGTCGCCCACCTGCAGGGCGAGTGGCTCCACCTGGTGCATGGCCTGGGCGGCCTGCGCCTCGTGCCCGCTGTTCCAGCGCCAATGCTGCAGCCACGTGAACAGATCGGGCTCATCCATGACGACTCCATCATTCACAACAATGGTGCATGGGTGGCGGAGTTATCACCCCATGTTCCTGCGTCATGGAAGCCAAAAGGTTGATGGGGCGCGATCGGTCGCGATCGGCGCTGGCCGGAGGCGTCTGCCGCCTTGGCGTGATCGGGCGAACCCTTATGCCGTGGGGTCAGGGGGCGAGGGGCGCAGGCACAGCAGGCCCAGCCATGCGCTGGCCACCAGCGCGCCCGACACCCACAGCGCCTGCGCGCCCCAGCGCTCCACCAGCGCGCCGAACAGCAGCGGAGCGAAGGCCTGGGCCACACGCGACGGTGCGACGATCCAGCCCTGGCGGCGGCCATAACCCACGGGGCCGTAGTAGGCCAGCGGCAGCGTGCCCTTGGCGATGGTGAGGATGCCGTTGCCCAGGCCGTGCAGCACGGCGAACACGGGTGCCGCCGCCACGCCGACCGCCATCCACACCAGCACGCCCACGGGATGCATCGAGGCCGCCACGCGCGCGGAGACGAGCGGGTGAAAGCGCCTGAGCCCCCCGAACTCGAGCAGGCGGCCCGCCACCTGCGCCGGCCCCACCAGCGCCCCCACCGCCAGTGCGCCCGCCAGCGACAGCCCGCTGGCCATGAGCAGGGATGGCAGGTGCGCCGCCAGAGCGGTGCTCACGAACCAGGTGGCGGCGAACACGTAGGCCAGCACCCATGCCACGTGGCGCGGCGCGCGCGGCGCGTTGCGGGTGGCTGGGCCTTCATGCGTTTGCGGCGGTGGCAGGGCCGCGGCGCGCGGCAGGCCGACGTTGAGCGGCAGCCCCAGCAGCAGGTGCAGTGCCGCCCAGCCCAGGCAGGCGCCGCGCCAGCCGACGTGCGCCTCCATCCAGCCCGACAGGGGCCAACCCACGGTGCTGGCCAATCCCGCCAGCAGGGTGATGCCCGTGATGGCGTCGCGCGCGGCATTGCCCTGCAGGCGCACCAGCGCCGCGAAGGCCGCCTCGTACAGGCCGCCGCCCATGGCCACGCCGATCAGGAGCCAGCCCGCGAACAGCGAGACGGGCCCATGGGCGAGCGAGAGCATGCCCAGGCCGCTGGCGAAGACGAGGCTGGTGGCCGCCAGCACGGGGCGTCCGCCGAAGCGGTCGATGGCGCGGCCGGCGAAGGGGCCGATGAAGGCCGAGATCAGCAGCGCCATGGAAAACGCCATCCAGACCGAACCCACCGGCACGCCGGTGCCCTCGGCCATCGGCCGGGCCAGGATGGCGGGCAGGTAGTAGCTGGAGGCCCACGCCAGGGTCTGGGCCGTGCCCAGGCGCAACACGAGGTGCGTGTTGCCGGCCATGACTCACACGATGTCGAGCACGTGAAAGCCGAAGCGGCCCTGCCGGCGGTCGGCGAAGTAGCACTGCAGCGTCTCACGCACGGTGCGAAAGGCAATCTCGTCCCAGGGCACCTCGTCCTCGCGGAACAGGCGGGCCTCGATGGTCTCGTGGCCGGGGTTGAAGCGCTCGCTGAGCAGGCGCGCGCGGTAGAACAGGTGCACCTGGCCCACGCGCGGCACGTTCATCAGGGTGAAGAGTTCACCCAGTTCGATGTGGGCGCCGGCCTCTTCGTCGGTTTCGCGCAGCGCGCCCTCGGCGGTGGTTTCGCCAAGCTCCATGAAGCCGGCGGGCAGGGTCCATTTGCCCCAGCGCGGCTCGATGTTGCGCTTGCACAGCAGCACCTGCTCGCCGTCGGCGCCCCACACGGGCACGGTGCCCACCACGTTGAGCGGGTTGTCGTAGTGCACCGTGCCGCAGGCGGGGCAGACCGCGCGTTCGCGCGTGTCGCCATCGTCGGGCAGGCGCATCTGCACGGCGGTGCCGCAGTTGCGGCAGAACTTGGCGGGCGGACGCAGCATCGGGGCAGTGTAGCGAGGTGGTTTGACGGCGAAAAAAAGGCCGGGATGTCCCGGCCTTGTGAGGCAAAAGGCGATCAGGCCTTTTTGCCGTGTTTTTCGATCAGCGCCTTGGCGGTCTCGAACAGCTTCTTGCCGTCGAAGCCGCGCTTGTCCATCTCCTGCATCCATTCCACTTCCACCAGGCGGGCCTTGCGGCGGAATTCCTGCGCGTCGGCGGCCGAGATGGTGTGGATGGTGTTGCCCTGGTCCACAGCGGCCTTGCGGCCCGCGGCGTCGCCCGCCTGCTGGGTCTTGCCCAGCCAGCCCGAGGTCTCCAGGCCGGAGTTCTTGTCGATGATGGCCTTGAGGTCGGGCGCCAGGGTGTTGTACTTGGCCTTGTTCATGCCCATCACGAAGGTGGTGGTGTACAGGGCGCCGCCGGCGGGTTCGAACTCGCTGTGGAACTTGGTGAGCTCGTGCACCTTCACCGAAGGCACCACCTCCCAGGGGATCACGCAGCCATCGATCACGCCCTTGGACAGCGAATCGGGGATCTGCGGCAGGGGCATGCCCACGGGCGTGGCGCCCAGCAGGCCCAGCATCTTGGTGATCTGGCGGGTGGGGCCGCGCACCTTGGAGCCGCGCAGGTCGTCGGCCGTCTTGATGAGCTTGCTGCGCATGTGGAACATGCCGGGGCCGTGCACCTGCAGGGCGATGGGCTGGATCTCGCGGAACTCGTCCTTGGCGACGGTCTGCACGTATTCCCAGTAGGCCTTGGAGGTGGCCTCGGCGTTGTTCATCATGAACGGGAGCTCGAACACCTCGATGCGCGGGAAGCGGCCCGGGGTGTTGCCCGGCAGGGTCCAGACGATGTCGGCCACGCCGTCGCGAGCCTGGTCGTACAACTGCACGGGCGAGCCGCCGAGCTGCATGGCGGGGTAGGCCTCGAACTTGATGCGGCCGCCCGAGTCTTTCTCGACCTTGTCCATCCAGGCCTTGTGCATGTTGAGCCACACGTTGGACTGCGGCGCCATGAAGGTGTGGAACTTGAGCGTGACGCTTTGCTGTGCGAAGCCGGTGAGGGCCGGGGCGCCGAGGGCAATGGCTGCACCAGACTGGAGCAGGGTTCTGCGCTGGATCATGGGATGGGTCTCCGGGGTTGATGAACTTGGTTCAAGCTTAAACCGTGGGTGTGCCCCTGTATCAGAGGTCAAACCCCAAGATCGGCGGTTTTCAGGCGATCTTGACCGTGATCGGCACGAGGCCGTCGACGCCACCGTGCAGGGTGTCGCCGCTGATCACGGCGTTCACGCCCTCGGGCGTGCCGGTGTAGATGAGGTCGCCCGGCTGCAGTTCCCAGGCGGCCGAGAGATGTTCGATGGTTTCGGCGAGGTTCCAGATCAGCTTGGCGACGTTGCTGCGCTGGCGGTCGGCGCCGTTGACCTGCAGCCAGATGGCGGCGTTGGCCACGTCGCCGGCCTGGTCGGCGGGGGTGATGGGGCCGATGGGCGCCGACTGGTCGTAAGCCTTGCCGATGCACCAGGGGCGGCCCTGCTTCTTCATTTCGCCTTGCAGGTCGCGGCGGGTCATGTCCAGGCCCACGGCGTAGCCGAAGACGTGCTTGAGCGCATCGGCGGCCTTGATGTTCTTGCCACCGGTGCCGATGGCGGCCACGAGCTCGATCTCATGGTGCAGGTTCTTGGTGAGGGACGGGTAGGGGACGCTGGCCGTCTGGCCGGCGTCGGCCACCACGATGGCGTCGGCCGGCTTGAGGAAGAAGAAGGGCGGCTCGCGGCCGGTGAAGCCCATCTCCTTGGCGTGTTCCTCGTAGTTGCGGCCCACGCAGTAGATGCGATGGACCGGGAAGCGTTCGGCGCGCCCGACCACGGGCACGGAGACGGTGGGGGGCGGGGTGATGACGTATTCGTTCATGACCCCGGAGTGTGCCACCTCAGTACTGGGTGGCCGGCAGTTTCACCACCAGGCCGTCCAGCTCGGGCGTGAGCACGATCTGGCAGGACAGGCGGCTTTCGGGTTGCACCGGCGCGGCCGCGAAATCGAGCATGTCGCTTTCGTCGGCGATCGGCGCGGGCAGCTTGTCGGCCCAGGCGGCGTCCACGTACACGTGGCAGGTGGCGCAGGTGAGGGTGCCGCCGCAGTCGGCGGCAATGCCGCTGACGCCGGCGTCCACGGCGGCCTTCATCAGGCTGTCGCCGGGTTTGCCGCTGACCTCGGTTTCGCTCTGGTCGGCGTTGATGAGTCGGATCTTGATCATGGGTCGTGGGGGCTCAGTAGCGCGAGAAGTACTCGCGGCGGTCGAAATCGGTCTTATCCTCGGCGGCGGCGTGGCGATCCAGCTCGCTCTGCTTGATGCGGCAGAAGTGGTTCACCACCACCTCGCCCAGGCCCTTGACCATGGCCGCGTCGGCGCGCAGCGCGGCCAGGGCGTCGCCCAGGTTGTTGGGAATGCGCTGGCTGCCTTCGGCATACGGCGCCTCGGTGCCCTGGGGCGCGGCCAGCTTCTGGTCCACACCGTCCAGGCCGGCGTGGATCTGCGCGGCCATGCACACATAGGGGTTGGCCGCGGGCTCGCCCAGGCGGTTCTCGATGCGCGTGGCGCCGTCGCCCGCGCCGCCCACCACGCGCAGCATGGCGCCGCGGTTGTCTCGGCCCCACAGGATGGCCTGCGGCGCCAGCGCGTTGGGGCGGAAGCGGCCGAAGCCGTTGACGGTGGGCGTGCACAGCGGCGTGAGCGCCGGCGCGTGCGCCAGCAGGCCGGCCAGCCAGCCCGCGCCCAGCTCGCTGAGCGTGTGCGTGGCGTCGCGCGGGTCGGTGCCTGGCGCGGGCGCGTCGCGCATGAAGGCGTTGCGGCCACCGTCCAACGCCACCACCGACTGGTGCAGGTGCCAGCCGCTGGACATGATCCCCGGGAAGGGCGGGCGGCACATGAAGGTGGCGTGGTAGCCCTCGCGGCGCAGCGCCTGGCGCACGCCGTTGCGCAGCAGCACCATCTGGTCGGCGGCGGTCAGCGCGTCGGTGGCGTCGAACACGGCCTCCACCTGGCTGGGCCCCAGTTCGATTTCCAGCGACTGCAGCGGCAGCCCCAGGCCCAGCGCGGTGCGCTCGACGATGCGCAGCGCGTCGTCGGCCATGTCGGTCATGGCCTCGCCGTGCAACTGGTAGCCGGGGTGCACCATCTGCACCGATGGCGGCAGGCCGGGCCAGGCCGCGAGTTCGGGGTCGAGCTGCGGCGTGGCGTCGGTGAGGCGGTAGATGTGGAACTCGACCTCCAGCCCGGTGGTGAAGCCCAGGCCGCGTTGCGCCAGGCGGCCCAGCGCGGACTGCAGCACGCGCCGGCTGTCGAAGGCCACGGGCGTGCCGTCCTCATGCCAGGGCTGCGCGCGCAGCCAGGCGGTGCCGGGCGACCAGGGCAGCTCGATGAAGCTCTCCGGGTCGGGCAGCAGCAGCAGGTTGGACGCGCCCGCGAAGCCGGGCAGGTCGGCCGTGCCGCCGGGCTCGAACACCTTCCAGGCCGTGCGGTCGGCGGTGTCTTTCAGCATCAGCGTGCCCACCATGCCCACGCCCTGGCGCAGGGCGCGCACGGCGGCGTGCGGCATCAGCGTCTTGCCGCGCAGCAGGCCGTGGGCGTCGCACCAGCCCACGCGCACGCGCTCGATGCCGCGCTCGGCGATGAGCCGCTCCAGCCGCTGGCAGGCGGCTTCGCGTTCGGGGGTGTGCAGTCCGCAGCGTTCGGCGAAACTCATTTGGCGCCCGCCAAGGCCGCGTCCTTCGCGCTCCAGGGCGAGCGTTCGCGGCGGTCGTCCACCGCCTTGCGCCACCAGGCGTCCCAGTCGCCCGTGGGGGCGAAGCCGTCGATGGTGTCGGGGCCGTGGATGCCCTCGTGCTGGGTCACATCGGCGATGCCGGGGGCCGTGCCGCCTTGCTCCACCGTGTCGATGGCCTGCTGCAGCGCGCGGCGGTGGGCCATGATGACCTTGTCGCTGGTGCCCAGGTGCTCGCGGGTGCGGTCCTGGATGGCGCCCATGCTCTCGCAGGCCCACTGGTCGTGCACGTTGATGTCGTCCTCGCCCATGCCCAGGTAGGTGCGCTCCACCTGCTCCTGCGCGTTGAAGCCCCAGTTGTTGTGGCGGCCCATCTTGGGTTGGAAGAAGGGCAGGGTCACCGCGTCCAGGCGCGGCTTGCGCATGGCTTCCTTGTCCACGGGCTTGTCGAAGCTGGTGAAGAAGGCGTACCAGTAGTTGTGCGTGTCGTCCACGGGCACGTGCATCTGCGTGATCGTCATGGTCTCCGACAGCGGGATCACGAAGGTCTGCGGGAACACGGCGTTGGTGACCCGCACGTGGGTCAGCTCGTCGTTCAGGCGGCGCAGCGCGATGAGCTGGGTGCCCCAGGGCTTGGGCTCGTGCAGGATCTCGGGCTGGCCGAACTCGCGCATCACGCGCGTCATGGGCCAGCGCTCGCCGGCCACCTCGCCGGCGCTGGCGCCGCGGAACTGCTTGCCGTAGGCGTCATCGAGCGAGCCGTCGTTGAAGAAGCGGTGCAGGTAGGAGGCGTGCGCCGGGTCGATGCCCACCTCCAGCGACTGCAGCCAGTTGCAGTTCCACAGGCCCTTGAAGGCGAACACGTGCGTGCCGGGAGCGCTGAAGCAGTCCAGCGCGGGCAGGGGCGGGGGCTCCACGCCCTCGGGGCCAAACCAGCCGAACAGCACGCCGCTGCGCTCGATCAAGGGGTAGCTCTTCTGCGTCACGCGCTTGCACAGGGTGCTGCCGGCGGGCTCGGCGGGCGTCTCCAGGCAGCGGCCATCGACGTCGAACTTCCAGCCATGGAAGGGGCAGCGCAGGCCGTCGCCTTCGTTGCGGCCGAAGGCCAGGTCGGCGCCGCGGTGCGGACAATCGCGGTCGAGCAGTCCGAAGCGGCCTTCGCTGTTCTTGAACAGCACGAAGTTCTGACCCAGGACGCGCACGGGCTTGACCGGGCGCACCGCCATGGCCGGGTCGATGGCAGGATCGAACTCGTCCACCAGGGCCACGGGCTGCCAGTAGCGACGCAGCAGATTGCCACCGGGCGTGCCGGGGCCGACTTGTGTAAGGCGTTGATTCAGTTCAGCTTTCATGGGGTTCTGGTGGTTTGGGGTTAAAACGGTATCCCGTTTGACGAATGCAGTGTACAGTTTCGATCATGAGCTTGCAAGAAACCGTTTTGATGCAATTGCGCGACTGGATCCTGTCGGGCCAGTTCGAACCCGGCCAGCGCCTGGCCGAACAGCAACTGGCCGAGCGCCTGGGCGCCTCGCGCACGCCGGTGCGCGCCGCGCTGGTGACGCTGGAGCAGGAAGGCCTGGTCGAGGCGAACGAGACCGGCAAGTACCTGGTGCGCCAGTTCACCGCGCAGGAAGTGGTGGACGCGATCGCCGTGCGCGGGCACCTGGAGGGCATGGCCGCGCGGCTGGTGGCCGAGCACGGTATACCGCGGGCACTGCAGAACGATCTGCAGGCCGTGCTGGACGAAGGCGACCGCTTGCTGGCGGACAACCCGCTCACGCTGGAGAGCTACGCGGCCTACGCGCGCATGAACGACCGCTTCCACGAACTCATCCTGCAGGCCTGCGGCAACCGCGCGCTGCAGCGGGCCGTGGCGGTGAACGACAAGCTGCCGTTCGCGCCGGCCTCTGCCATGCTTCCCATGCAGGGCACGGTCGCGATGGACCGCGACTGGATGCTCTACGCGCACCGCCAGCACCACATGCTGTTCGAGGCGCTCAAACGCGGCGAGGGCGCGCGCGCGCAGGCGCTGGCGATCGAGCACACGCAGGTGGCGCAGATGAACATGCGCCTGGCGCTGGAGCGGCGCAGCGAGAGCGAGCAGGTGATGCCGTTGATGAAGCTCGTCGTGGGCTGAGGCGGCACGGCGCCACAGCGGTATCCGCATTTGCTTGGCCGCACAGGTCATAAGCCCTTTCGGGCAGTGGCTTCAGAATGGGCGCGTCGGCGGCGTTGATGCCGCCACCGTTCCACTGGAGCCTTTCTTCATGACCACCCTGTTCGAACCCACCACCGCCGGCGACATCGCCCTCAGGAACCGCGTCGTGATGGCGCCGCTGACGCGCAACCGCGCGCCCAACGCCGTGCCCACGCCGCTGATGGCCACCTACTACCGCCAGCGCGCCAGCGCCGGCCTGCTGATCACCGAGGCCACCGCCATCAGCCACCAGGGCCAGGGCTACGCCGACGTGCCGGGCCTGTACGCGCCCGAGCAGATCGCGGGCTGGAAGCGCGTGACCGATGCCGTGCACCAGGCCGGCGGCAAGATCGTCACGCAGCTGTGGCACGTGGGCCGCGTCTCGCACACCGAGCTGCAGCCGGGCAAGGGCGCGCCCGTCGCGCCCTCGGCCGTGACGGCCAAGACCAAGACCGTGCTCATCGTCGATGGCGTGCCGACCTTCGTGGAGACCTCCGAGCCGCGCGCGCTTCGCGCCGACGAACTGCCCGGCATCGTCGAGGACTACCGCCGGGCCGCGCTCGCGGCCGTCGAGGCCGGCTTTGACGGTGTGGAGATCCACGCGGCCAACGGTTACCTGCTCGACCAGTTCCTCAAGACCGGCGCCAACCAGCGCACCGACTCCTATGGCGGCACCATCGAGAACCGTGCCCGCCTGCTGCTGGAGGTGGTGCGCGCGGTGATCGGCGCCATTGGCGCGGGCCGCACCGGCATCCGCCTCTCGCCCGTCACGCCGGCCAATGACATCGTCGACGCCGACCCGCAGCCGCTCTTCGAGTACGTGGTGCGCCAGCTCGGCCCGCTGGGCCTGGCCTACGTGCACGTGATCGAAGGCGCCACCGGCGGCCCGCGCCAGCTCGATGACCGGCCCTTCGACTACGCCGCGCTGCGCCAGGCCTGGCGCGACGCGGGTGGCCAGGGCGCCTGGATGGTCAACAACGGCTACGACCTCGCACTGGCCGAGCAATCGGTGAAAGACGGCGCCGACCTCGTGGCCTTCGGCAAGCCCTTCATCGCCAACCCGGACCTGGTGGCACGCCTGCGCCAGGGCGGCCCCTTCAACCCGCCCGACAAGGCCACCTTCTACGGCGGCGGTGAGAAGGGCTACACCGACTACCCGGTCCTGGCCGGCGCCTGAGGCCGGCCGCCGGACGGGATCAGCGAAGGTCCGGGCGCGCCAGCACGGCCTGTTTCAGCTGCTCCGACAGCTGCGAGGCCGCGCGCCGCCCGGCCAGACCAAAGTCGCTCTTGAATTCCGCGAACTCGGCTGTGCCCTTGGCCTGCACCTTCAGTGGCGCCAGCGGCTGACCCGCCGCGTCCGCGACCGAGCAGTTCAGCTCGATGCCGAATTCCGTGGGCGGCCAGGTGAAGATCGACGGCGAGGACGAGGTTGTGACGATGCTGGGTGTGTAGACGATGCTGGCCCCCAGTTCGTTGATCGCCTTGGCGTCGTTGGCTGCGGAGACCACGAAGACATCGCTGTAGACGGCGCGCAGCGCGTCGCGGATGGACTTTTCCAGGTCGCGGTAGGGAAAGTAGCTGATCTTGTCGCCGCCACCGCCGGGCGTGACGACCTCGCGCGCGCGGTCCGCATCGGTCATGACATAGGCCGCCTTGCGCGCACTCAGGCCGGCTTCGTTGCGCACCGGGGTCTCGAGCGGGCCGATGCCGATGGGATGGGCGCAGGCAGCCATCAATGCCGCAAAGGCCAGCGCGGCCGTCAATCGCGCGATTCGAACGACATGCATGAAGCGCTCCTGAAAGATCAAGGTTGCAGGGCGGCCTGGAAGGCCGGGTCGGTATAGACGTTGCGCAACAGCGCGCGCACCAGGGCGGGGTACTCCGCCTGAGCGCGTGGCACGGCCACGTTGGCGGCCAAGTGGCTGGGGAAACTCGTGCTGGCTTCGTAGGTCTTGTCCAGTCGCGTCTGGCCGGCGCGCGTGACGACCAGGCGCACGCGCATGAAGCCGGTGCCGGTGGAGAAGCCCGAGACGTCGAAGTCGTTCTTGAGCAGCGTGGCATCCAGCCGCGTGGACGCGTTCGGGTCCAGGCGGCGCAGCTCGGTGAGGTCGGTGCGCAGGGCGGACTCAAGATAGGCTGCAAAGCCACTGCCCTGCGGCGCGAAGGGCGCGCCACGCAGCGTCAGGCGGTTGACCGGGTGGTCCGGGTCGCGTGGCTCGACCGTTCCGAGGGCCACGGGCGCCAGGCCCTGGACCTTGAGACGGTCCAGGCTCGGGTAGTCCGGGCTGTAGGCCGGCACGGCGAAAGTGGCGCAGCCCGCCACCAGCGCAGCGGCCAGACAGGTCGCCTGCGCACGTACATTGCTCATGTTCTCCTCCACCCGCTGTCGAGAGCGGGCAATATGCTAGCGCAGAGCGGCGGGACATCTGGGTATGCTTCTGCCCCATGAAGCTCTACAACTACTTCCGCTCTTCGGCCTCGTTTCGCGTGCGCATCGCGCTCAACCTCAAGGGCCTGCCCTATGAGTACGTGCCGGTGCACATCGCCCGCGGCGAGCACAAGCAGGCGGCCTGGGCCGGCCAGTTGCCCGAAGGCCTGGTGCCCTCGCTGGAGCTGGACGATGGCACGCTGCTGACGCAGTCCATGGCCATCATCGAGTACCTCGACGAGACACAGTCCGGCCCCAGGCTGCTGCCCGCCGACGCGCTGGGTCGCGCCCGTGTGCGCGCGCTGTCGCAGATCGTGGCCTGTGAGATCCACCCGATCAACAACCTGCGCGTGCTCAAGTACCTCGTCCACGAACTGAAGGTGGAGGAAGAGCCCAAGAACACCTGGTACCGCCACTGGGTGCGCACGGGGCTCGAGGCCTTCGAGAAGCAACTCGCCGCCGCTCCGGCGGGGCGCTTCTGCCACGGCGACGCGCCCACGCTGGCCGACTGCTGCCTGGTGCCGCAGATCTTCAACGGCCAGCGCTTCAAGGTTGACTTCAGCGGCCTGCCGCGCACCATGGCCGCGTTCGAGGCCTGCATGGCGCTCGACGCCTTCCAGCAGGCGCAGCCCTCGGCCTGCCCCGACGCCGAGGCCTGATGGCCGACAGCGCCATCGCCCTCTCTCAGCCCATCGTTCCCGATTGGCCGGTGCCCGCCGGCGTGCGCGCGCTGTGCACCACACGCACGGGCGGCGTGTCGGCGCCGCCCTTCGACAGCCTCAACCTCGGTGACCACGTGCGCGACGACCCCGTCGCCGTGGCCTCCAACCGCGCTCGCCTGACCGCGCTCACCGCGCCCGCGCGCCCCGTGTTCCTGCGCCAGGTGCACGGCACCGGCGTGGTGGTGCTCAAGGCCGACACGCCCGACGGCACCGAAGCCGACGCTGCCGTGGTCCACACGCCCGGCGTGGCCGCCACCATCATGGTGGCCGACTGCCTGCCCGTGCTGTTCGCGCACGCCAGCGGACGCGCGGTGGCCGCCGCGCACGCGGGCTGGCGTGGCTTGCACGCCGGTGTGCTCGAGGCCACGCTGCAACGCCTGCGCGATGTGGCCGGCCCGGGCGAAGTGTCCGCCTGGCTGGGTCCTGCGATCGGGCCCACGGCATTCGAAGTGGGCGAGGAGGTGTGGGAGGCCTTCGTGACCGCCGACCGCGCGGCCGTCGAGCACTTTCGGCCCCACGCCACGCGCGGCAAGTGGTGGGCCGACCTGCCCGGGCTCGCCCGCCAGCGCCTGACGGCGGCCGGACTGCGCTCGGTGCACGGCAACGACGGCAGCGCCGCCTGGTGCACCGTCAGCGAGGCCTCACGGTTCTTTTCGCACCGGCGCGACGCCGCCCGGTTCGGCAGCACCGGGCGCTTTGCCGCCTGCGTCTGGCTGGGCTGAGGCAGGCGGTCCGTCGGGCGCGCTGGCCGCCACACGTGCCGCGTCCTCGGCCGCTTCGCGCGCCTTGATCGCGCGGCGCCGCTGCGGCGCGCGCATCACGTAAACCACGATGCCGACGGGCAGGATGCCGTAAAGAAAAAAGGTCACAATGCCCCCGAGCACCGTGCCGGTCGTGTTCGTGGCTTCGGCCACCGACATCATCAGGACGACGTACATCCAGCCGATCACGATCAGGTACACGGCTTGCTTTCTGGTTGAGCTGCGTCAAGCCATCACCGGGCCGCGCAGGGATACTGGAACTCTCATGGAGACAAGGGCCGACACTGTAGGCCTTGCGTGATAGCTGAGGAGACTGGCATGGCATCGGGCAACAAGAACGACACGACCGACTGGGCCCAAGCGGCGCAACAGTTCCAGCAGAACCTGGTGCAGCAGTGGACGCAACTGGCGCAGAACTTCCCCGGCGTGGCGGGGCAGGCGGTGCCCACGCCCGACGCCTGGTCCGCGTTCCAGGCCTTCATGCCGCCCGCGCAAGGCGCCGCGCCCATGGGCATGCCCGCCCTGAACGAGCTGTTCCAGCAGGCCGCCGGCACCCCGGCCTCGTTCGATCCGGCCACGCTGCTCGAGATCCAGCAGAACTACCTGAAGGAAGCCGCAGCGCTGTGGAACCAGGGCCTGTCCGCCCGGCCCGAGGGTGACCGCCGCTTCGCGTCCGACGCCTGGGCCGGCAACCCGGTGGCAGCCTTCACCGCGGCCACCTACCTGCTCAATGCGCGCACCCTCATGACCATGGCCGAGGCCGTGCAGGGCGACGCGAAGACCAAGGCCCGCGTGCGCTTCGCCGTGCAGCAGTGGATCGACGCCAGCGCGCCGAGCAACTTCCTGGCCTTCAACGCCGAGGCGCAGAAGAAGGCCATCGAGACCCAGGGCGAGAGCATTGCCAAGGGCGTGGCCAACCTGCTGCACGACATCCGGCAGGGCCACGTGTCCATGACGGATGAGAGCGTGTTCGAGGTGGGCAGGAACGTGGCCACCACCGAAGGCGCGGTGGTGTTCGAGAACGAACTGTTCCAGCTCATCGAATACAAGCCGCTCACGGCCAAGGTGTACGAGCGGCCCTTCCTGCTGGTGCCGCCCTGCATCAACAAGTTCTACATCCTCGACCTGCAGCCCGAGAACTCGCTCATCCGCTACGCGGTGGAGCAGGGCCACCGCACATTCGTGGTGAGCTGGCGCAACCCCGACGAGTCGCTCGCGCAAGCCACCTGGGACCAGTACATCGAGGACGCCGTCATCAAGGCCATCGATGTGGTGCGCGACATCAGCGGCGCCAAGGACATCAATGCCCTGGGCTTCTGCGTGGGCGGCACCATGCTGGGCACGGCGCTGGCCGTGCTGGCGGCGCGCGGGCAGCAGCCGGTGCACAGCGCCACCTTCCTCACCACGCTGCTCGACTTCTCCGACACCGGCATCCTCGATGTGTTCATCGACGAGAACTTCGTCAAGTTCCGCGAGATGCAGTTCAACGGCGGCGGCCTCATGCCCGGGCGCGACCTCGCCACCACCTTCAGCTTCCTGCGGCCCAACGACCTGGTGTGGAACTACGTGGTGGGCAACTACCTCAAGGGGGAAACCCCGCCGCCGTTCGACCTCTTGTACTGGAACTCCGACAGCACCAACCTGCCCGGGCCGTACTACGCCTGGTACCTGCGCCACATGTACCTGCAGAACGACCTGGTCAAGCCCGGCGAGGTGACCGTTTGCGGACAGAAGATCGACTTCCGCCAGGTCAAGCTGCCGGTCTACATCTACGGCTCGCGCGAGGACCACATCGTGCCCATCGGCGGGGCCTACGGCAGCACGCAATTGTTCCCGGGCAAGAAGCGCTTCGTCATGGGCGCCTCGGGCCACATCGCGGGCGTCATCAACCCCGCCAGCAAGGGCAAGCGCAGCCACTGGACCTCGTCGGGCACCAGCTTTCCCAAAGACGTGAAGGAGTGGATCGCCAAGGCCACCGAACACCCGGGCAGTTGGTGGGGCGACTGGGCCGCCTGGCTCAAGCCGCTGGCCGGCAAGCAGATTCCGGCGCCCAAGGCCTATGGCCGGGGCAAGACCTACGGCGCCATCGAGCCCGCGCCAGGCCGATACGTGAAGGCCAAGGCCTGACCAGACCCATCATTGAAACCTCAGGAGAAACCATGGAAGACATCGTCATCGTCGCCGCCGCCCGCACCGCCGTCGGCAAGTTCGGCGGCGCGCTCGCCAAGACGCCCGCCACCGAGCTCGGCGCCACCGTCATCAAGGCCTTGCTGGAGCGCACCGGCCTGCCCAACGACGCCATCGGCGAAGTGATCATGGGCCAGGTGCTGGCGGCCGGCGTGGGCCAGAACCCCGCACGCCAGGCCCTGATGAAGGCCGGCATCGCCAAGGAAACACCCGGGCTCACCATCAACGCGGTGTGCGGCTCCGGCCTCAAGGCCGTGATGCTCGCGGCCCAGGCCATCCAGACCGGTGACAGCGAAATCGTCATCGCGGGTGGCCAGGAGAACATGAGCGCCGCGCCGCACGTGCTCAACGGCAGCCGCGAGGGCCAGCGCATGGGCGACTGGAAGTTGACCGACACCATGATCGTCGACGGCCTGTGGGACGTCTACAACCAGTACCACATGGGCATCACCGCCGAAAACGTGGCCAAGGCGCACGGCATCACCCGCGAGATGCAGGATGCCCTGGCCCTGGGCAGCCAGCAGAAGGCCGCCGCCGCGCAGGACGCCGGCAAGTTCAAGGACGAGATCGTGGGCGTGGCCATTCCGCAGAAGAAGGGCGACCCGCTCGTGGTCGACGCCGACGAGTTCATCAACAAGAAAACCAGCGCCGAGGCCCTGGCCGGCCTGCGCCCCGCCTTCGACAAGGCGGGCACGGTGACTGCCGGCAATGCCAGCGGCATCAACGACGGCGCCGCCGCCGTGGTGGTGATGACCGCGAAGAAAGCCGCGTCGCTGGGCCTCAAGCCCCTGGCGCGCATCGCCGCCTACGGCACCAGCGGCCTGGACCCGGCCACCATGGGCATGGGCCCCGTGCCCGCCTCGAAGAAGGCCTTGGCGCGCGCGGGATGGAAAGCCGCCGACGTGGACCTGTTCGAACTCAACGAGGCCTTCGCGGCCCAGGCCTGCGCGGTGAACAAGGCGCTGGAGATCGACCCGGCGCGCGTGAACGTCAACGGGGGTGCCATCGCCATCGGGCACCCGATCGGTGCATCCGGCTGCCGCGTGTTGGTGACCTTGCTCCACGAGATGCAACGGCGCGACGCGAAGCGTGGGCTGGCCGCGCTGTGCATCGGTGGCGGCATGGGGGTTTCCCTCGCTGTGGAGCGCTGATCGGCCCGATAGCATGAAGGCATTCAACAACAACGTTTAGGAAGGTCAGACATGGCTCAAAAGGTCGCATACGTCACCGGCGGCATGGGGGGCATCGGCACCGCCATCTGTCAGCGCCTGCACAAGGAGGGCTTCAAGGTCATCGCCGGCTGCGGCCCCACGCGGGATTTCCAGAAATGGCTCGACGAGCAGAAGGCGCTGGGTTTCACGTTCTACGCCAGCGTGGGCAACGTGGCCGAATGGGACTCCACCGTCGCCGCGTTCTCCAAGGCCAAGGCCGACCACGGCTCCATCGACGTGCTGGTCAACAACGCGGGCATCACACGCGACCGCATGTTCCTCAAGATGACGCGCGAGGACTGGGACGCGGTCATCAGCACCAACCTCAACTCCATGTTCAACGTGACCAAGCAGGTCGTGCCCGACATGGTGGAAAAGGGCTGGGGGCGCATCATCAACATCACCTCGGTCAACGGCGAGAAGGGCCAGTTCGGCCAGACCAACTACTCGGCCGCCAAGGCCGGCATGCACGGCTTCACCATGGCGCTGGCGCAGGAACTGGCCAACAAGGGCGTGACGGTGAACACCGTGAGCCCGGGCTACATCGGCACCGACATGGTCAAGGCCATCCGCACGGACGTGCTCGACAAGATCGTGGCCACGGTGCCCGTGAAGCGCCTGGGCGAGCCGAGCGAGATCGCCTCCATCATCGCCTGGCTGGCGGGCGATGAGGCGGGCTACTCCACCGGGGCCGATTTCTCGGTCAACGGCGGGCTGCATATGGGTTGAGGCTTGCGGCTGCCCACCGGAGGCGGTAGAGTAAGGATTCCTTACTCTCCGCCTTTTTCATGCTCGCCAAGCTCACCTCCAAGAACCAGCTCACCTTGCCCAAGGCGGCCACCGAGGCCGTGGGCGCGACCGAGTATTTCGAGGTGGACGTGCGTGCGGGCCAGATCGTGCTGACGCCGGTGCGCCTGCAGCGCGCGGACGCCGTGCGCGCCAAGCTGAGCGAACTCGCCATCGACGCCAAGGACGTTGCCGATGCCGTGGCCTGGGCCCGCGGCGCCCCTGCGTCAGAGACTCTGCGCGTGGCCGAGCCCGACGGGCCGGCATACGCGGGCGCGGCGGCCCGTCCCCCCGCGGGCAAGAAGCGCAAGCCCCGCGCATGAGCGGCGCGCCACCGCGCGTGGTGCTCGACACCAACGTCGTCTTGTCCGCCCTGGTGTTTGGCGGCGGCATGGCCGGCATGTTGCGGCAGGCTTGGCAGCAGGGTGTGTTCACGCCTTTGGTGAGCACGGACACCGTGCGCGAACTCCTGCGTGTTCTGGTCTACCCGCGTTTTCGCCTGAGCGAGAGCGACCAGGAATCCTTGTTGGCGGACTACCTTCCGCATGCCGAGGCGGTGCGCGTGCCACAGCCGCCGCCGCGCGTGCCCGAGTGCCGCGACCCGGCGGATCTGCCGTTCCTCCATCTCGCCGTGGCGGGGCGCGCGCGCTGGCTGGTGTCGGGTGATGGCGATCTGCTGAGCCTGGCGCAGGCGTTTCGTCCACGCCCCGCCTGCCGCATCGTGACCGTGGCGGCATTCGGCCGGGACATGCGCCTGTCGGCGCATTGAATCAGCGCTTCGCGCCGGGGCGGTTGGCCATCAGCAGCTCGTACAGCCCCTGCGCCGCCGACGACAGCGCCCGGTCGGCGCGGCGCACCAGGAACACCTGGCGCTTGAGACCGGCCGAGACCACCGGCCGTGCGCGCAGGTCCTTGTGGTCGAAGTGAAAGAGCGTGAGTGAGGGCACGATGGAGATGCCCAGGCCCTCGCGCACCATGGCGGCCACCGAGCTGAGCTGCTCCAGCTCCAGCAGGGTCTGGAGCCGGTTCGGGTAGATCGCCGCCTCCACGTACTGGCGCACGCTGCTGGAGCGCGCGAGCTGGATGATGGGCCAGGCGCCGAGTTCGGACAGCTTGATCCGGCCCGTGTCGGCGGCCAGCGGGTGGTCCTTGCGGAAGACGGCGTGGAAGGCGTCGGCGCAGAAGCGCTCGGTGCGCAGCCCGCCGACGTTGGCGCGCGTCGAGGCCAGCGCGAAGTCGGCGTGCCCGGCCTGCACGCGCGCCACGCAACCATCGGACAACACGTCGGCCACGTCGAGTTCGATGCCGGGGTGCTCGCGGTGGAAGCGCGCCAGCAGCGGCGGCAGCCAGCCGGCGGCAAGCGAGGGCAGGGCCGCGATGGCCACGCGCCCGCGCCGCCGCGCCACGTGGTCGCGCACGTCGGACACCGCGTCCTCGGCGTCGCGCAGCAGGCGCAATGCGGCCTCCAGGAAAGCGGCGCCCTCGGTGGTGAGCTCCACCTGCCGCGTGGTGCGGTCGAACAGGCGTCCGCCCACGTGCTCCTCCAGCGAGCGGATGAGCGCCGAGAACGCCGGCTGCGACAGGTGACACAAGGCGGCGGCGCGCGTGAAGTGGCGCTGCTCGGCCAGCGCCACGAAGGCGCGCAGTTCGCGCGTCGACAGATTGAGTTGCATGGCCGATGAATGTATCGGTATTTGCGGGCGTTGCGGATCAGCGGCCGCCGGGGCAAGATGCCCCGGCCCCAGCCCCATCGATGCCATGCACACACTGCCCCTTCGGCTGAATCCCGGTGATGACCTGCGCGCCGCGCTGCAGGCAGCGGTGCGGGCGCGAGACCAGCGCGCCGCCTTCGTGATCGCCGGCATCGGCAGCCTCGTCGACGCCCGCCTGCGCCCGGCCGCGGCCGACGATGCGCTGGTGGTGCCCGGGCCGAGCGAGATCCTCACGCTCAGCGGATCGCTCGGTGCCGATCACGGCCACCTGCACATGAGCGTGGCCGACGCCCAAGGCCGGGTGTGGGGCGGCCACGTGTTGCCCGGTTGCCGGGTGCGCACGACGGCCGAGCTGCTGATCGCCCTGTTGCCGGATTGGGACTTTTCCCGTGAGGCCGACGCGGCCACGGGCTACCTGGAATTGGTGGCGCGGCCCCGCGACAGCGACCACTGAGCGATGTGCTCAAAGAAAAAGGGAGCCCACGGGCTCCCTTTCTTGTTGACCCGCCCGATCAGAGCGAATCGATGAAGCTGCGCAGCTTGTCGCTGCGGCTCGGGTGCCTGAGCTTGCGGAGCGCCTTGCTCTCGATCTGGCGGATGCGCTCGCGCGTCACGTCGAACTGCTTGCCCACTTCTTCCAGCGTGTGGTCGGTGGACATCTCGATACCGAAGCGCATGCGCAGCACCTTGGCCTCGCGCGGCGTGAGGCTGTCGAGGATTTCCTTCACCACCTCCCGCAGGCCGGCCTGCATGGCGGCCTCGA
>NZ_WVZN01000022.1:128833-187128 GCF_011772445.1 Hydrogenophaga sp.
GTCTCGATCATGTGCACCGGGATGCGGATGGTGCGCGCCTGGTCGGCGATCGCGCGCGTGATGGCCTGGCGGATCCACCACGTGGCGTAGGTCGAGAACTTGTAGCCGCGGCGGTATTCGAATTTGTCCACCGCCTTCATCAGGCCGATGTTGCCTTCCTGGATCAGGTCGAGGAATTGCAGGCCGCGGTTGGTGTACTTCTTCGCGATCGAGATCACCAGGCGCAGGTTGGCCTCGATCATTTCCTTCTTGGCGTCGCGCGAGGAGGCCTCGCCGTTGTTCATGCGCTTGTGGATGTCCTTCAGGTGATCGATGGGCACCACGACGCTGTTCTGGATGTCGATCAGGCCTTGCTGCAGCTCCTGCACCGGCGGGATGTTGCGCTCGATGATGACGCTCCAGGGCTTGCCCGCGGCGGCCTGTTTCTCCACCCACTTGAGGTTGAGAAGGTTGGGCGGGAAGTCCTTGATGAAGGTTTCCTGCGGCATGCCGCACTTGTCCACGATGATGCGGCGCAGCTCGCGCTCTTTCTTGCGGATCTCGTCGACCTGGCCGCGCACCGTGCTGCACAGCTTCTCGATCGCCTTGGCCGTGAAGCGAATGGTCATCAGCTTCTCGGTGATGGCCTGCTGCGTCTTCACGTAGACAGCGCCGCCGTAGCCTTCCTTGTCGTAGGTCTTGTGCAGCTTCTCGAACATGCCGCGCAGGGCGTCGAAGCGCTCCAGCGCTTCGCGCTTGAGCTCTTCCAGCTTGCGCGTGAGCGCCTTGGAGCCGCCCTTGCCGTCGTCGTCGTCGGCCTCGTCGTAGTCATCGAAGTCTTCCTCGGCCACGTAGTCGTCGGCCTCGTCGGCGTCGGCGAAGCCGTCCACCACGGTGGAGATGACCACCTTGCCTTCGCGGATCTCCTCGGCCATGGCCAGGATCTCGGCAATGGTGGCGGGCGACTCGCTGATCGCCTCCATCATGCTGTGCAGGCCGCCTTCGATGCGCTTGGCGATCTCGATCTCGCCCTCGCGCGTGAGCAGCTCCACCGTGCCCATTTCGCGCATGTACATGCGCACCGGGTCGGTCGTGCGGCCGAATTCGCTGTCCACGGTGGCCAGGGCGGCCTCGGCTTCCTCTTCCGCTTCCTCTTCGGTGGCGGCGGTGGGGCCGGTGTTGTTCAGCAGCAGGGTCTCGGCGTCGGGCGTCTGTTCGTAGACGGCCACGCCCATGTCGTTGAGCAGCGAGACCACGACCTCCAGGGTCTCGGCCTCGACCAGCTTGTCGGGCAGGTGGTCGTTGATTTCGCCGTGCGTGAGGTAGCCGCGGGTCTTGCCGAGCTTGATCAGAGTCTTGAGGCGCTCTCGGCGGGCGCGGGCTTCCTCTTCGGACAGGATGGTTTCATCCAGGCCGAATTCCTTCATCAGCGCGCGTTCCTTCGCCTTGCTGATCTTCATGCGCAGCGGCTTGGCCTTTTCGGCCGGCTGCGCTTCATCAACGGCCGCGACTTCCTCGGGCAGATCCTCGCCGCCCAGGTCTTCATCGATGTCGGAAAGGTCGGCGTCGTCGAGGTCTTCCCCGGCCTTGCCGCCCTTGGCATCGGCCTTGGGCTTGCGGCCGCGCTTGGCGGCGGGCTTGTCGGCCGCGGCCTTGGCCGGGCGGCCGGGCTTCTTCTTCGCCGGGGCGTCTTCGAGCAATTCCTCGCTCAGGGCCTCGGGCCTGGCTTTCTTGGCGGTGCTGCTGGCGGTCGTCTTGGCGGCGGCCTTCTTGGCCGGTGCGGCCGTGGCGGCGGCTTTGGTGGGGGTCTTGGTCGTCACTGCAGGGGCTTTCTTGGGGGCGGCCACCGGTTTCGCCTTGGCGGGAGCGGCCTTCTTGGCGGCGGTCTTGGTAGCGGCAGCGGACGGACTGGCTTTCTTCGTGGGCATGGACACCTCAAAAAAACGTCGATGGGACCGGCAGAACACTCAACAGCCGCCAGAAGACCCTACATGGGGTCGAACCGGTGGTTTTGGAAGAGCACGAACCCGCCACGGGCCGGTGCGGGCGGGTCGGCAAGCTGTCGGGCGATCATTTGGTGTGCAGTCCTTGCGGGGTTCCGCGCGCCCGGGGAGGGCGGGGTGGCCAGGCTGGGTTGCCATGTAGCCCTTGCAGGAGGGCCGGGCCGGTGCCGGAGGTGCTGCTGTCGCGCTTGCGGTGCAACCGAGGATTATACCGGGGCGGCCCCGATCTGGTGTTCCAGCGCCTTGCGTTGGGCCTGAATGTCGGCATAACGCCGCAGTTCGGCCGGGTCGCTGGCGGCGCGGGCGATGGCCTCCACCTCCAGCGCCTTCAGGTGCTCGATGCGCAGACGCAGCATGACGCCTGCCAGTTCCTCGGCGTCTTCCTCCGCGCCCGGCGTCAGAGCGCAGTGCTCGACCTGCTGGCAGGCCAGGGCCTCGTGCTCGTGCCCACGCAGGGCCTCGCGCAGGGCGGCCCAGGGCTGGTGGCCGTGCTCGTGCAACTGGGCTTCCAGCCAGGCGAACAGCGGCCCGTGCGGCGCGGGCAGTTCGGCCAGCAGGTGGTGGTCGTCGGCCGAGAGCTGGTCCCAGGACGCGGTATTCGACAGCAACAGGCCCAGGGCGCGGTCCTCGCGGCTCATGAGGCCGCGTCGCCCGGTCCGCGCGCGGCCTTGCCAGGCGTGCTGGGTGGCGGCCTGGCGCTGGCGGCGCGGGCCGCGGGTCTCGTATCCGCCGCCCCGTTCGTACCCGCCGGTGGGTTCATGCCCGTGGTCGCGCTCGTAGGCCTGCTCGTGTTCACGGGGCTCCTGGCGGGCTCGGGCCGGTCGCGGCGCGCCACCGCCTGGGCCACGCCCGCCCGCCGGCGCCCACAGGCGCAACAGGTCTTGCGCGTCCAGCGCGGCGGTGTGGGCGATGTCGGCCAGCAGCTGGCTCTTGAGCGCACCCTCGGGCAGGGCGCTCCACAGCGGGCGCGCCTGGCTGGCCATGCGGGCGCGGCCCTCGGCGGTGTCGAGCTCGCAGTCGGCGCTGGCGGCTTCCAGCAGGAAGCGCGACAGCGGCACGGCCTCCTTCACGCGCGCGGCGAAGGCCTCGGTGCCGTGCTCGCGGATGAAGCTGTCGGGGTCGTGCTCGGTGGGCAGGAACAGGAACTTGACGCTGCGCGTGTCGCTGGCCCAGGGCAGGGCGGCGTCCAGGGCCTTGCGCGCGGCGCGCCGGCCGGCGGCGTCGCCGTCGAAGCTGAAGACCACGGCATCGGTGAAGCGGACCAGCTTCTGCACGTGGTCGGCCGTGCAGGCCGTGCCCAGGGTGGCCACGGCGTTGCCGAAGCCCAGTTGGGCCAGCGCGACCACGTCCATGTAACCCTCTGTCACCAAGGCGTAGCCGTGCTGGCGGATGGCGGTGCGGGCCTCGAACAGGCCGTAGAGCTCCCGCCCCTTGCTGAAGACCGGGGTCTCGGGCGAGTTGAGGTACTTGGGCTCGCCCTTGTCGAGCACGCGACCGCCGAAGCCGATGCACTCGCCCTTGACGTTGCGGATGGGGAACATCACGCGGTCGCGGAAGCGGTCGTAGCGCTTGGCCTGTCCGTCCTGGCCCTTCTCGTCGGCGTGTTCGATCACCAGACCAGACTCGACCAGCAGCGGCGACTGGTAGTCGGGGAACACGCCGGCCAGGTGGCGCCAGCCCTCGGGCGCGTAGCCCAGGCCGAAGACCTTGGCGATGTGGCCGGACAGGCCGCGGCCCTTGAGGTAGTCGATGGCGCGCGGCGAGGCCTTCAGTTCCTTCTGGTAGTCGCGCGCGGCCTTGTCCAGCACGTCGTTCAGCGTGGCCTGCTGCTGGCGCTGTTGCGCGGCGCGCTCGCGGTCCTGGGGCGAGGCGCCGTCGTCGGGCACCTGAAGGCCCACTTGCGCGGCCAGGTCCTTCACGGCCTCCACGAAACCCATGCCCGCGTGCTCCATGAGGAAGCCGATGGCGTTGCCGTTGGCCCCGCAGCCGAAGCAGTGATAGAACTGCTTGGAGGGGCTGACGCTGAAGGACGGCGACTTCTCGCCATGGAAGGGGCACAGCCCCATGAAGTTGGCGCCGCCCTTCTTGAGCTGCACGTAGCGACCCACCACGTCGACCACGTCGACGCGGTTGAGCAGTTCCTGAATGAAGCTCTGGGGGATGGCCATGGGGGAAGTATGAAGCACCCCCGCCGCGCTGCGCGCGACCCCCTCAAGGGGGCAATGCCAACGGCCCGGCAAAGCCGGTTCCGTGGCATTTCTGGGACCGGGGGCGATCAGTCGCCGGCGACGATGCCCTCGCGGCGCGGGTCTGCGCCGCCCAGCCAGCGCCCGCCGCGCCGCACCAGGGCCTGCGCGCCGCTGGTCATCTCCACCGCCTGCACCGTGTGGCCCAGGGCGCGCAGCGCCTGCACGGTGGCGTCGGGGAAGCGGTTCTGCTCCAGCATCAGCGGCCCGCCCAGCGTGCCGAAGTTGGGCAGGTCCAGCGCGGCCTGCGGGTGCAGGTTCCAGTGCAGCGTGCCGTGCAGGGCCTTGGCGGTGTAGTGAATGATCAACGCTCCGCCCGGGCTGCCCGCACTCATGAGCGGCTCACCCGTCTGCGCGTCGAACACCAGCGTGGGGGCCATGGACGAGCGCGGCCGTTTGCCCGGCTGCACGCGGTTGGCGATCGGTCGGCCCTGGGCGTCGGCGGGCGCGAAGCTGAAGTCGGTGAGCTCGTTGTTGAGCAGGAAGCCGCCGGGGCGCGCGGGGTTGGTGCTGACCATGAGCCGCGCACCGAAGGCCGATTCGATGGTGGTGGTCATGGCCAGAACCTTGCCCTGGCCGTCGACGATGCTGATGTGGCTGGTGCCGGCCTCGGGCTGCGGCGGCATGGGCGCGTAGGCCAGTGGCGTGCCGGCGGGGCGGCCCGGCTCGGCATTCGGCATGCGCTGCAGGCCGATGAGCGCGGCGCGCGCGTTGAGGTAGTCGGGCTCGAGCAGGCTGCGCCAGTCGCCGCCGGGCGCGGGGACGAAGTCGGGGTCGGCCACGTACTGGGCGCGGTCTGCGAAGGCCAGTCGCGAGGCCTCGGTGTAGGCGTGCAGCCAGTCGGCACCGGGCAGGCCCTGGCGCAGAGAGGCCATAGCCTGCGGCGTGCGCGAAAGCAGGCCCAGGATCTGCCCGACCGCAATGCCGCCCGAACTGGGTGGCGGAAAGCCGCACACCCGCACCCAGCGCCCACCGGTGCGCAATGGGTGGCACAGGGCCTCGCGTTCGCGCGGCTGGTAGCGGCGCAGGTCCTCCTGCGTGAGCGTGCCAGGCAGGGTGGGGTGCTGGCGCACCTTGTCGACCATGGCGCGCGCGATCGGGCCTTCGACCAGGGCGATCGGTCCGGTGGCGGCGAGCTCGCGCAACACGGCCGCGAGTTCCGGGTTGCGCAGCGTGTGGCCCACGGGGTGGGGCGTGCCGTCGGGGCGGTAGAAATAGGCGCGCGCCACGGGATCGGCGGGCAGTGCCTTCTCGGCGGCCAGCAGCGTGTGCAGCCGCGGGCTCACGGCGAAGCCGCGCTCGGCGAGGTCGATGGCGGGTTCGAACAGCCGCGCCCAGGGCAGGCGGCCGTGCTGACGGTGCGCCAGCGCCAGCATGGCCACGGCGCCCGGCACGCCGACCGATCGGCCGCTGGCCACGGCCTGCACAAAGGGCATCGGCTGGCCCTGCTCGTTGAGGAACAGGCGCTCGGTCACGGCGGCGGGCGCGGTCTCGCGGCCGTCGTAGGCCTGCACGCGCCGGCCGTCCCAGTGCAGCAGAAAGGCGCCACCGCCGATGCCGCTGGACTGTGGCTCCACCAGCGTGAGCACCATCTGCACCGCGATGGCGGCGTCGACCGCGCTGCCACCGGCGCGCAGGATCTGTGCGCCGGCCTCGGTGGCGAGCGGGTTGGCGGCGGCGACGGCCTGGCGCTGGAAGGACCAGCCGGGCTTGGCCGTGAGGCCGGAGGCGGCTTCGGGTTGGGGAGGCGAGGCCGGCGGTTGCGCGCAGGCAGCCAGCAGCAAGAGCAGGGACGGGAGCAGGGAGCAGACCGGGCGCTTCATAGGGTCACTCTAGTTCGGGCCAAGCCAAAACGAAAGGCCCGCTGTGCGGGCCTTTGTTGTCGACTCAGGGACTATCAGACGATCTCTTTGTCCATGGCCGCGTCCAGTTCGTCCAGTTCCGTTTTCGTCAGGCCGTAGCAGAGGCGTTCCGCCTCGAGCATCACTTGTCTGTGCAGCTGGTATTCCTTGCTCAACTCGCGATTGTGTTTGGCAGAGAGTTTGCTGCAGTCATGGCGGTCCAGAAATACGGCGGCCTTGTTGATCTCCAGAGCCCGCTCGGGAGCGTGTTTGCTCGCCCATCTCACCAAGGCCCAGGCATCGCTCCGCACAGCCTTGTTCATGCGTCTGATGTCCCTGAAATGGAAAAGGGACATCACCACATTGGGCTTCTGAAGAAGCACTTTGAATTGGCCGGGCTTCTTGGTGTCGGGAATCAAGCGCTTTCCGGACTCGATGTCGATACGGGTGGCGGTGGCTCGCGCCATGTTGCGAAAGGTGGTTGTGCTCATGCAGCGGTGCTTGGCGTTGGGTGAATGAAGGAGCAGTCGGGCAACTGCGAGCGGGGTGGGTACCCGCCTGCCCCTTTTGGGTTCATCCGGATTCGCCCGGAGCCTCAGCCAACCGAGTTCGGCCTGACGGCCGAATTCACCTCGGCGCCAGCCGGATCGCCCCATCCAGCCGGATCACCTCGCCATTGAGCATGTCGTTTTCGATGATGTGCTTCGCCAGCTTCGCGTAGTCCTGCGGCGTGCCCAGGCGGCTGGGGAAGGGCACGCTGGCGGCCAGCGCGTCCTGCACCTCCTGCGGCATGCCGAACAGCATGGGCGTGCCGAAGATGCCAGGGGCGATGGTCATGTTGCGGATGCCGTTGCGCGCCAGGTCGCGCGCGATCGGCAGCGTCATGCCGACCACGCCGCCCTTGGAGGCGCTGTAGGCGGCCTGGCCGATCTGGCCGTCGTAGGCCGCCACGCTGGCCGTGCTGATGAGCACGCCGCGCTCGCCCGTGGGCTCGGGCTCGTTCTTGCACATGGCGTCGGCGGCCAGGCGGATCATGTTGAAGGTGCCCACCAGGTTGACCATGACGGTCTTGGTGTAGACGGCGAGCGAGTGCGGGCCGTTCTTGCCCACGGTTTTCTCGGCCGGCGCAATGCCCGCGCAATTCACCAGGCCCATCAGCTTGCCCAGCGACACCGCCTTGGCCACCACGGCCTGGCCCTCGGACTCGCTGCTCACGTCGCACTTGACGAACACGCCGCCGATGTCCTTGGCCACGGCCTCCCCTTCCTTTGTCCACCTGCATGTCGGCGATGACGACCTTGGCACCGTTGGCCGCGAGCATGCGCGCCGTGCCTTCGCCGAGGCCCGATGCGCCGCCGGTGACGATGAAAACCTTGCCTGCAATCTCCATGTTTGTGCTCCTGAGGGTGAAAAGCTGCGCCGGGGTGGCGTTTACGTTGACGTAAACGTCAATTATGCAGTGGCGATTCGCCATGGCCTCTCGCGCGGTGTCGCCAAAGGGCTGCCCCCATAATCCGCCCCATGTTCTTCAACCTCCCGACCCTGCTGACCTGGGCCCGCATCGTGGCCATTCCGCTCATCGTGGGGGTGTTCTATCTGGACGGGGTGAGCCGCGCCGACCAGAACCTGGTGGCCACCGTCATGTTCATCGTCTTCGCGCTCACCGACTGGGCCGATGGCTACCTCGCGCGCAAGCTCAACCAGACCTCGGCTTTCGGTGCCTTCCTCGACCCCGTGGCCGACAAGTTCCTGGTGTGCGCGAGCCTGCTGGTGCTGGTGCACATGGGCCGGGCCGACGTGTTCGCCGCGCTCATCATCATCGGCCGCGAGATCGCCATCTCCTCGCTGCGCGAGTGGATGGCCATCATCGGCGCCACCAAGAGCGTGGCGGTTCACATGATCGGCAAGCTCAAGACCATGGTGCAGATGATCGCGATTCCCTTCCTTCTGTTCGACGGCCGCCTGCTCGGCCTGATCGACACCCGCGTGTGGGGCACCTGGCTGCTGTGGATCTCGGCCATCCTCACGGTCTGGTCCATGGTCTATTACCTGCAGAAGGCGCTGCCCGAGATTCGCGCGCGGTCCCGCTGAACGAGCGCCATGCAGACCCCCGCGTCCGACAACGCCTGGCTGCGCGCCATGCCCTGGGTGTTCGTGCTCATCTGGAGCACGGGCTTCATCGTCGCGCGCTACGGCATGCCGCACGCGCCACCGCTGTCCTTCCTGGCCATGCGCTACGCGCTGTCCATCCTGTGCTTCCTGCCCTGGATCGCCTGGGCCGGCGTGAAATGGCCGGCCAGCCGCGCGCAGTGGCTGCACCTCTCGGTGGTGGGTGTGCTCATGCACGCGGGCTACCTGGGCGGCGTGTGGGCGGCGGTGAAGGCGGGCATGGGTTCGGGCCTGTCTTCGCTCATCGTCGGGCTGCAACCAGTCCTCACGGCCATCTGGCTCAGCGCCGTGGGCGGCGCGCAGGGCCAGGTCTCGCGCCGGCAGTGGCTGGGCCTGTTGCTGGGTTTCGCGGGGCTGGTGCTGGTGGTGTCGCGCAAGCTGGTCGAAGGATCACCCGGTGATCAGGCGAACGCGCAGAACCTGGCCTACGCCGTGTTCGCGCTGTTCGCCATCACGGCCGGCACGCTGTACCAGAAGCGCTTCGTGCAGGCCTGCGACGTGCGCACCGCCAACACCGTGCAGCTCATCGCGGCCTTCATCGTCACCTTGCCGCTGGCCTTGCTCGAGTCCGAGCCCATGCACTACACCGGCGAATTCATCGGCGCCATGGCCTGGTCGGTGCTGGGGCTCACCCTGGGGGGCAGTTCGCTGCTCTACCTGCTGATTCAGCGTGGCGCCGCCGCCAGTGTGGCCAGCCTGATGTACCTGGTGCCGCCCACCACGGCGGTCATCGCCTGGTTGCTCTTTCGCGAGCCGATCACGCCGCTCACGGTGGCGGGCATCGCGGTCACGGCCTTCGGCGTGAGCCTGGTCGTGCGCTCGCCGCGCTGACGCCTGTCGCGGGCCGCCAGGGCTCGTCGCGAAACGCCTCTGCCAGAGCGGCCACCAGCAGGCGGATGCGCTTGGGCGATTGCGCCTGCCAGGGCGCGAGCCAGTGGATGTCGGCGTCGCGGTGGCTCCAGGCCGGCAGCACGTGCACCAGCTCGCCGCTGGCGATCTGCGGCGCGATGTCCCACAGGCTGCGCAGCATGATGCCCTGGCCCGCCAGACACCAGTCGCGCACCAGTTCGCCCGAGTTGCTCGACAGCGGTCCGGCGATGGCCACGCGGCGCAGCGCGGGGTCGCCCTCGTGCTGCAGGGCCCAGTGGTCGTGGCGCCGCGGATCGGCGTCGGTGTTCTCGCGCACCACCAGGCAGTGGTGCATGGACAGGTCGTCCAGCGTCTGCGGCGCGCCGTGCACCGCGAGGTAGGCGGGCGCGGCCACCAGCACGCGCCGGTTGGGCGCGAGGCGGCGCGACACCCATTCGCCCGCCCGCTGATCGGGCGCGCTCCACAGCCACACCGCGCCGTCCAGGCCTTCGGCGGACAGGTCGGGCAGCCGCTCGGTGAGTTGCAACTGGATGGACACCGCCGGGTGCTTCGCCTGGAAATCGGCCAGCGCCGGACCCAGCCAGCGGCGCCCGAAGCCGAAGGTGGCCGCCAGGCGGATGGGGCCGGCGGGTTCGGCCTGGCGCTCGCGCAGTTCGGACTCCGCCGCCTCGAAGCCGCGCAACAGTTCGGCCGCGCGCAACGACAGCGTTTCGCCTTCCGCCGTGGGACTGACGCGGCGCGTGGTGCGCTGGAACAGGCGCACACCCAAGGCGTCTTCCAGCGCAGCCAGCCGCCGGGTGACGGCCGAGGGCGTGATCCCCAGGGCCTGCGCCGCCTGCGCCAGGCTGCCGTGCTGGCGCACTGCGTGCACCATCTCGAGATCGGCGCGGTCCATGAATTGCTCCTGGCTCAACAATCGATGCACGGATTATTGCGAATGGTTTCGTTACAGTGGCGCCACCGATTCGACGACACCACCAGGAGACCTTTCATGAGCAAGCACCGCATCGCGGTCATCGCCGGCGACGGCATCGGCACCGAAGTCATGCCCGAGGGCCTGCGGGTGATGGAGGCTGCGGCCACGCGCTTCGGCATCGATCTGCAGTTCGACCACTTCGACTTCAGCAGCTGCGACTACTTCGAGAAGCACGGCAAGATGCTGCCCGACAACTGGAAGGACCTCATCGGCGGACACGACGCCATCTACTTCGGCGCCGTGGGCTGGCCCGACAAGGTGCCCGACCACATCTCGCTGTGGGGCTCGCTGCTGCTGTTCCGCCGCGAGTTCGACCAGTACATCAACCTGCGCCCCGCGCGTCTCATGCCCGGCGTGGTGGCGCCCGTGGTGCGCCGCGACGGCAGCGCGCGCCAGCCGGGCGAGATCGACATGGTCATCGTGCGCGAGAACACCGAGGGCGAGTACTGCAGCATCGGCGGGCGCATGTACCCCGGCACGCCGCGCGAGATCGTGATGCAGGAGACGGTGATGTCGCGCCATGGCGTCGATCGCGCCTTGCGTTACGCCTTCGAGGTGGCGCGCTCGCGCCCCAGGAAGCACCTGACCAGCGCCACCAAGAGCAACGGCATTGCCATCACCATGCCGTACTGGGACGAGCGCGTGGCGGAAATGGCAAAAGAGTATCCGGATGTGACGGTGGACAAGTTCCACATCGACATCCTGACCGCGCATTTCGTGCAGCGCCCCGACTTCTTCGACGTGGTCGTGGCCAGCAACCTGTTCGGCGACATCCTTTCCGACCTCGGCCCGGCCTGCACCGGCACCATCGGCATCGCGCCCAGTGCCAACCTCAACCCCGACCGCACGCACCCCTCGCTGTTCGAACCGGTGCACGGCTCCGCGCCGGACATCGCGGGCAAGGGCATCGCCAACCCCATCGGGCAGATCTGGTGCGGCGCCATGATGCTCGACTTCCTGGGACACCGCGACGCGCACGACGCCGTGCTGCGCGCCATCGAGGCCGCGCTGGAGCCCAAGAGTGGTGCGCCGCGCACCGCCGACCTGGGTGGGCGCGCGGGCACGGCAGACGTCGGGCGTGCGATCGCGTCCCTTCTTTGACCGCCGGTCCCACAGGTGGGGCAAGGCCCCTCGCCAGAGCGATGTTGCGGTCGCATCTGCGTCTAGAATCGCCGCTCGTGTGGCCCACGGGCCTCAGCGCCAACCGTCTTGTTGACACGCGCTGCGGCACGTGGGTCTAATCGTTCGGCGCATGGATTTCGGCATTTCCGCCGGGCATGCGCTCCCGAGCGGACATCGGCGGCCCCTGGCGGCAACCGTCCCGCCCGGCCCAATACACGCTTCACTCATCCATTTCCAAAGAGGGGCCCTTCGTGAACAAGACCGAACTCGTCGAACACATCGCCAAGCACGCCGACATCTCCAAGGCCGCTGCGACGCGTGCTCTCGATTCCACCATCGCTGCCATCCGCACCACGCTCAAGAAGGGCGGCACCGTTTCTCTGGTGGGCTTCGGCTCGTTCGCTGTGAGCAAACGCCCCGCCCGCAAGGGCCGCAACCCCCGCACCGGTGCCGAGATTAAAATCAAGGCCGCCAAAGTGCCGAAGTTCCGCCCCGGCAAGGCACTGAAGGACGCGGTCAACTGATCGACCAACACCCGGGTGCTTAGCTCAGTTGGTAGAGCGGCTCTCTTACACGGAGTAGGTCGGCGGTTCGAACCCGTCAGCACCCACCACAAGAAGGCGAACGAGGGTTCGCCTTTTTTGTTGTCCGTCAGAATCCGGCACTCGACCCCGCCACCTCAAGGACGTCCGCATGTTCGATTCCATCCGCGATCACAAGAAGTACCTCATGGGCTTCCTGCTGATCCTGATCATTCCCTCCTTCGTGCTCTTCGGGGTCGAGGGCTACACCCGTTTCAGCGAAGGCGGTGAAGCGGTGGCCACGGTCGACGGCAAGGACATCAAGCGCGCCGAATGGGAGCAGGCGCACCGCGAGGAATCGCAGCGCCTGCGCGAAGCGATGCCCGGTGTCGACCCCGCCATGCTCGACTCCGACGAGGCCCGCTACGCCACGCTGGAGCGCATGGTGCGTGACCGCGTGCTGGCCGCCGCCGCGCAGAACCTCAAGCTCTATACCAGCGACCAGCGCCTGGCTCGCGAGCTGCAGTCCAATCCCACCATCGCCGCGATGCGCCGCCCCGACGGCAGCCTCGACGTCGAGGCCTATCGCCAACTGCTTTCGCGCCAGGGCATGACGCCCGAGATGTTCGAGGCCTCGGTGCGCGCCGACCTGTCGCAGCGACAGGTGCTGCAGAGCGTGCAGACCAGCGGCTTCGCCTCCAGCGCGATGGCCCGCGTCTCGCTCGACGCCTTCTTCGAGAAGCGCCAGCTGCGCAGCAAGACCTTCGCGGCCAAGGACTTCACCTCGCGCGTGAACCCCAGCGCCGCCGACATCGAGGCCTTCTACCAGCAGAACCAGGCGCTGTTCCAGGCACCCGAACAGGCCGATGTGGAATACCTCGTGCTCGACGCTGCCGCGCTCGAAAAGTCCGTGGCCCTCAACGAGGCCGACCTGCGCAGCTACTACGAGCAGAACGTCGCCCAGCTCAGCGGTGCCGAGGAGCGCCGCGCGAGCCACATCCTGCTGAGCGTGCCCGCGGGCGCCACGCCCGAACAGAAGGCCGAGGTGCGCCAGAAGGCCGAAGGCCTGCTGGCCCAGGTCAAGGCCGATCCGTCGAAGTTCGCCGAACTCGCCAAGGCGAATTCGCAGGACCCGGGCTCGGCGCCCAATGGCGGCGACCTCGACTTCTTCGGCCGCGGCGCCATGGTGCCGCCGTTCGAGCAAGCCGTGTTTGCACTCAAGAAGGGCGAGATCTCCAATCTGGTGGAGTCCGACTTCGGCTTTCACATCATCCAGCTCACCGACATCAAGGCGCCGCCCCAGCGCTCCTTCGCCGAGCTGCGCCCGCAGATCGAAGAGGCACTGCGCAAGCAGCAGGCCCAGCGGCAGTTCGCCGAGTCGGCCGACACCTTCACCAACATGGTCTACGAACAGCCCGACTCCCTGCAGCCCACGGCCGAGCGCCTGAAGCTGCAGGTGCAGACCGCCAAGGGCCTTCAGCGCACGCCCGCGCCGGGCGACGACGGCGTGCTGGCCAACCGCCGCCTGCTCGAGGCCCTGTTCGCGCCCGAGTCCACGTCCGGCAAGCGCAACACCGAGGCTGTCGACGTGGGCGGCAACCGCCTCGTCTCGGCGCGCGTGGTGGCCTACCACCCGGCGCGCACGCTGAGCCTGGACGAGGTGCGCGACCAGGTGCGTGCCCGCCTGGTCGCGCAGCGCGCC
Organism: Hydrogenophaga sp.; assembly: GCF_011772445.1. Lineage (GTDB taxonomy): Bacteria > Pseudomonadota > Gammaproteobacteria > Burkholderiales > Burkholderiaceae_C > Hydrogenophaga. The sequence goes on from NZ_WVZN01000022.1 coordinate 142,263, forward strand.
GCCGAGCTGGCCAGGGAAGAAGGCGAAAAGCAGCTCGCGGCCTGGAAGGGCGGCGCCGATGCCGCCGCGCTGGGCGCGCCCGTCACGGCGTCACGCGACGCGCCGCGCGACCTGGACCCACGCGTGCTCGACGCGGCCCTCAGTGCCGACCCCAAGGCCCTGCCGGCCTGGGTGGGCGTGGACCTGGGCGAGCAGGGCTATGCGGTGGTGCAGGTCACTCAGGTGCTTGCGCGCGGCGACGTGGACGCCCAGCGCCTGGCGCAAGAGGTGCAGCAGGTGTCGCAGTGGTGGTCGGGCGCGGAGAGCCAGGCCTACTACGAGACGCTCAAGGCCCGCTACAAGGCCAGCATCAAGGTACCGCGGCCCGGTGCGGCCACGGTGGCGGCGCGCTGAGCACGCGCTGAAGGCGCGCGCTGGCTGAGGCTATAATGCGCGGCTTGCGGTGGCTGTAGCTCAGTTGGTAGAGTCCAGGATTGTGATTCCTGTCGTCGTGGGTTCGAGTCCCATCAGCCACCCCAGCAGAACCCCATGAAAAAGCCCGGCAACCGCCGGGCTTTTTCTTTGTGCGCCTGGTGCATCAGGCGCGTCGGTCCCGCCGCCCGTGCCGGGCCGGGCTTGCGATGCTGCCCAGCCCGCACAGTGCCAGTGCGAAGGCGACCAGAGGGCCACTCGGGGCGTTCATGACCCAGGAGGCCCCCAGGCCCAGCAGGGCGGCGCTGATGACCAGCCCGAACACGGCGGCGAATCGCAGCCCGGCGCGCCGCCACAAGCCCGGTGCGATCAGCGCCGCGAAGACCACGAAGAGGCCCAGCACCTGCACGGCCAGGCTGCTGACCAGGGCGAACGTGGCGTAGAACCAGACGTCGCCGCCGAGGCGGCGACGCACCAGGCCCACCAGCGCGGCACACGCCACCAGCAAGGCCACTTGCGGCCAGCCCGACCAGAGCACGTCGGCCGCCAGCAGGGCGTGCAGGTGTTCGCCACCGTGCGCGTCGATCTGCGCGGTGAGCAGCGCAGCGCAGGCACTGGCCACGTAGGCCAGACCGATGAGGGCTTCTCGTTGCGCCGGCCACCAGCGCGCCAACGCGGCCACCAGCGCCACCACCAGAAAGGCGCCCGCGATGGCGCAGGCCTGCACCACGGGCCAGGGCGGGTGTCCGCCCAGCACCGTGGCGGCAAGGGCAGCGGCGGCGGCGGCCTGCGCCACCGCGAGGTCGATGAAGACCACGCCGCGCTCCAGCACGCGCTGGCCCAGGGGTGCCAACGCCAGCACGCCGGCCACCAGTGCCAGCGCGGGCGCGAGGAACCAGGCGTCCATCAGCGCGGGTTCAGCAAGGCATCCACGAGGCCGTCCATCCAGCGGCCCAGGGCGTCGGGCGCTTCGGGGTCGTCGACGGTGGCCGGCAGTTGCAGCAGCGGCACGCCGCCGCCCATTTGTTGCACGAGCCATCGCCCGGCGCGCGGGTTCTGGTGGCCGGTCACGACCACGGCGTGTGGCGGATGGGCCCGCAGTCCGGTCAACAGCGCCTGCAGGTGCCCGGGCGTCGGCGCCAGGCCTGGCTTGGGTTCGAGGTCGGCCACCTGCCGCATGCCGAGCCACCGCCACAGGTAGGCGAAGCTGGCGTGTTGGGCCGCCACGCCTTTGTCGCGCAGCGGCGCGGCCTTGAGCTCCCAGGCGCGGATGCGCGCGCTCCAGTGCGCGTCGAACGCGGCCTGGCGCTCGGCGATACCGGCCTGCTGGGACGGAAACAGTTGCTGAAGGCGTGCGCCCCAGGCGCGAGCCACCTGCAGCAGACGGTGCGGGTCGGCGTGCAGGTGCGGGTTGCCTTCGGCGTGCACGTCGCCGGCGAACGGGTTGCCGCCCTCGCCGGGCCGCGCGTCGATGAGCGCAACGGCCGAGGCGGCGTGGAACATGCCGGGCGCGCCTTCCTGCACCGCGGCATTGCCCGCGCGCTGCCGCAGCATGGGCAGCCAACCCGCCTCCAGCGAAGCGCCGGTGCAGATCGCGGCATCGGCCGATCGCAACTGGGCGATCAGCGCAGGCCGGGCCTCGATGTGGTGCGGGTCCTGTCGGGAATGCGTGGCGACGTGCACCGTGGCCTGGGGCAGCAAGGCGCGCGTCAGCGCGGCCCACTCGGGTTCGCAGGCGAAGATGGTCTGCGCCTGCAGCGGCGTGAAAGCCAGCAGCAGCAAGCCGCCGCTCAGCCAGCGCTCAATAGCTGTGCGCACCGTGGGCTCCGAACGCGACGACGTACTGCAGCTGGATGGCGCGCCTGGCCGGGTGCTCGAAGCCGATGGCCCTGTCTTGCGTCGTGTATTGCAAGCGAAGGCTTTGGCCATGGCTGGGCTTCCAGGCCAGCATCAGGGCCGTTTCGTTCAGGCGGCCATCGTGGAAGTGATCGCCATGCGGCATGGCCACGCGCAGCTGATCGAAGCGCACGCCGGTTTCCCAATGGGGGTGAAAGCGCCAGACGGTGGACAGCGCGTAGGCCTTGTGCCGGTCCTGCGAGCTGGCGAAGCGGTTGATGCCCGAAACCTGCGCGGCCTCGACCGTCACACGCACCTGCTGGTCGCTGTTGTTGCCCAGGGGCGCCCACTTCCAGGTGGCGTCCACCATCCAGGTGTGGCGGCCACCGAAAGCGGCGCCGTGGTGGTGGTGGGCGTGGTCGTCGTGCCCTTCCTCCTCGTGCCCTTCCTCCTCGTGTCCTTCATGTTCCTCCAGCGCCGCGATGCGCCGGCTCTTGAGGTAGGACAGTCCCAGCTGCCAGCTGTTGGAGCGATTGAAGTCGCCGCCCAGCTTGGTGGTCAGCGTGAATGCGCCGGCACCGTTCACCGGTTCATCGGTGTCGGCGATCAGGCGGCGGCCCCGGAAGGCTTCGGCGCCCACCATCCAGTACAGGCGCGTGGGCAGCGTGAGGTTCAGTCGCACGCCATCGTCGTTCCAGTGCCCGCCAAGAAACGCGCGGTAGAGCAGGGGGCGCTCGACGAAGTCGTCCGCGTGCGGGTGCTGCTGGTTCAGGTAGCCGATCTGCGAGGCGAAACGCCCGACGCGCGCCGTCAGACCCAGCGGCAGCGTGCGCGTCTCCAGCCAGGCCTCCTCGAAGGCCGACTCCAGCTCGCCGTCGTGCGTTTCGAGCACGCCGGTGATCTGCGCCTGCAGGTGCCGGCCGACGGGGCCGCTGGCGGTGAGGTCCGAGTGGCCCAGTTGCAGGCCCTGGTCGCGCGCGCCGAGTTCGAGCGCGCGGGAAGTGGCGGTGGCGTCCAGCACGGCGCCGAACTGCCACCGCTCGGTGGGGGCATCGGTCTGTGCCTGGGCCGCGGCGGCCAGCAGGGCGGCGGCGCCGATGAACAGGTGTCGCATGTCGGAATCCTTTCTTTATTGATATTGAGAAGTGTATATCAATAAAGAGGCCATCCGTGCCGATCGATCCGCACCTGCGCGTTCGCACCGGCCTCCTAGAATGCGCGCAGCCACGACACCGACCATGGAAAGAAACACCCGCCAACGCAGCGCCATCGAGGCCGTGCTCTACGCCGCCGGCCGGCCCCTGTCGCCTCAGGAAATCCTCGAGGCCGCCCAGCAGGGCGCGCCCGGCCTGGGCATCGCCACGGTCTATCGGCAGATCAAGGCCTTGCAGGACGCGCAACTGATTCAGCCCGTGCTGCTGCCCGGCGAGAACCCGCGGTACGAGCTGTCGGGGCTGCACCACCACCACCACTTCCAGTGCAGGCAGTGCCAGCGTGTGTTCGACATCCACGCTTGCCCGGGCGATCTGGACCGCATCGCGCCCCCGGGCTTCAGCGTGGAGCGGCACGAGCTCACGCTCTATGGCCTGTGCGACGAATGTGGCGCCAGGCGCGGACGCCACAAGCCCGCCGCGGGGTAGCCGTCGGCGAGGGAAACCGCCTGGGGTCCGGTCAGGGTGAAGGCGCGGCCTGCGCCTGCCAGCGCGCCAAGCGCTCGCGCAGCGCGGCGTTCTCCTGTTCAAGCACGCGCACGCGTTGGCGCAAGGCCTCGAGTTCGTCGCCGGGCGTGGCGCTGGCCGCGGAGTCTGCGTCGGACGCTGGCGCCGGCTCGCTGGCCACCGGCGGTTTGCGGCGCGCTTCGCGCACGCGCCGGGCTGCCTGCCGGAGTTCTTCCTTGCCCGCGAGCGCGGCGTCCTTCTGCTCCTGCTCGGGCAGGCTGGCCACGGCCGCGGCGGCGTTCAGGGAGATGTCACCCGCCTTGAGCGCCTCCACCACTTCCGGCGTGGCGTGCTTCTGGATCTTCTCGATCATCACCACCTGGTTGCTGCTCAGGCGGGCGGCGCGGGCAATGTCTTCGCGGCTGTTGAGCGCGCGGATTTCAGGGGCGTCGGGAGCGCCGGGCGTGTGCGCTTGCGGCATGGGCGCCACTTCATCTTCGGGCGGCAGCGATTCGGGCGGGGGGCTGGCGGCGAGCAGGCGCGCGCGCCGGGCGCTGATGATCTCGCGCTTGCGCAGGGCGAGCACGCCGCGCTGGAAGTCGGACACGCTGCGGCGACCGAGGTGCTGGTCGATCATCCACAGGTGCACGTCTTCCATCGACTGAAAGCGCGGGTTCTGCACCGTCTGGAAGGGCAGGCCGTGCTTCTGGCAGATGCCGTAGCGGTTGTGTCCGTCCACGAGCACCTCGCCCCACAGCACCAGGGCATCGCGGCAGCCTTCCGCGAGGAGGCTGCGCTCCAGTGCGTCGTGCTCGTCGGGTGTGAGGGGGTCGATGTAGGCTTTGAGCTCCGGAAGAATGGTGATCTGCATGGGGTCGGCGGAAACGGGCGAAAGGCCGGCGACTATACCCACGCCGCGAAGCGCCGCGGGCCGCCACCGGCGCACCCGTTCGGGTGGCCGGCTCCCTCAGGTCAGTGCCAGCGACAGCGCCGGAAACACCGCCACCAGCAGCAGCACGAACAGCATCGCGCCCACGTAGGGCAGGGTGCCGCCGAAGATGGCCTCCACCGAGACCTTGGGATCGTTCAGGGTGGATTTCACGGTGAAGACCGAGATGCCGAAGGGCGGCGTGAGCAGGCCGATCTCGACCGCGAGCACGGTGAGCACGCCGAACTGGATCAGGTTGAAGCCCAGGTCGCTGGCGATCGGCACGGCCACCGGCGTCATGATCAGCAGGATGGAACTGGAGTCCAGGATCATCCCCAGGAAGAGCACGATCAGCACGTAGATCAGCAGGAAGCCGTAGGGGCCGAGGCCCGCGTCCTGCACCAGGTCGCTGATGGCCACCGGCACGCCGGCCACCGACAGCATGCGGCTGTAGAAGCTCGCGGCGATCAGCAGGATCAGGATGGTGACGGAGACGCTGCCTGTTTCGTGCAGCACGCGCCAGAAGCGGCCCTGGCCCAGGCTGCGCCGCGCCAGCGCCACCAACAGCGCGCCGAAGGCGCCGATGCCACCGGCCTCGGTGGGCGTGAAGAAGCCGCTGTAGAGCCCGCCCAGCACCAGCACCACCAGCGCCACGATGGGCAGCAGCTTGCCCGCCATCTGCGCGCCGCCGAGCAAGGGGCCGGTGGCGCGCTGCAAGGCCATGTCGCGCTGGCGCTGCAGGTCGTACACCATGCCGGGCGCGAAGCTCGCCATCAGCACGATCAGCACCACGAAGGCGGCCGCCAGCAGGAAGCCCGGGATGATGCCGGCGATGAACAGCGTGCCGATGGACTGCTCGGCCAGCACGCCATAGATGATCATCAGCAGGCTGGGCGGGATCATCATGCCCAGCACCGAGCTGCCGGCCACCGTGCCGGCCGCGAAGGCGGTGCGGTAGCCGTGGCGCGCCATCTCGGGCACGGCCACGCGCGTGAACACCGCGGCCGAGGCGATGGACACGCCCGTGACCGCCGCGAACACCGTGTTGGCCGCCACCGTGGCCACGCCCAGACCGCCGCGCACGCGGCGCAGCAAGGCCTCGGCCACCTCGAAGGTGTCCTTGCCCACGTTCGATATGGACACCAGCAAGCCCATCAGCACGAACAGCGGGATGGTGGCGAAGATGTAGTCGGCCACGCCGTTGTAGGCCGAGAGGTAGAGCAGGCGCATGGCCATCTCCACGTCCTCGCGCATGAGCCAGATGCCGGCGAAGCCGATGCCGATCAGCGCCACCGCGATGTGCACGCCCAGCAGGACGAAGACCACGAGGGCGCCGATGAGCAGGCCGCCGAAAGCGAGTTCACTCATGTGGGCTCCCGAATTCGCCCGCATGGCGCCACAGCGAAGGGATCTGCAGCAGGTAGGCGCCAGCGGCCACCAGCGAGCCGGCGACGATCAGCGCGCGAAACGGCCAGGTGGGCACGGTGTACACGCCTTGCACGCCGAAGAACTCGCTGCTGCGCCAGGCCTCGGTGAGTTCGGGCCAGGCGATGAGGGCCAGCGCCACGAAGAGCGCCGTGCCGAGCACCGCGTTGCCCACCTCCAGCAGGCGCAGGGCCGTCAGCGAACGCGCGCCGACCAGGCGCAGCAGGAAGTCGCTGCGCGTCATTCGGCCCGAGCAGATGGCCGCCGCGAGCTGCAGGAACACGATGGAGGCCACGGAGCGCGCCGCGAATTCGGCCACGCCCGTGATGGGCGTGTCCAGGAAATTGCGGCCGACCACATCGGCCACCACCATCATCATCATGAGGAAGATCCACACGGTGCCAGCGGCAGCCAGTACCCGCGCGATGCCCTGCAACGGGTGTGGATCGCCGGGCGCGGCGGCGCCGCCCTCGGCGGCGAGTTCGGGTTCCTTGTGCACGGTTCAGCGGTTCTGGCCGTCCCAGTCGCGCAGCGGCTTCACGCCGCGCGCGCGCAATTCGTCGAAGTAGGCCTTGAGCACGGCCTTGCCGTTGTCGCCCGTGGCCTGCAGCCAGGGCTGCACGATGTTGGGCAGTCCGTTGACCCACCGGGTTTTCTCGGCCGGCGGCAGATCGGCGATCTGCAGGCCCGCGGCCTTCATGGTCTCCAGCGCGGCGTTGGCGGTCTTGGTGACGTGCTGGCCGTGCGCCTTGGACGTGGCCTTGCCGGCCTGCGCGAAGGCGTCCTGCACGTCCTTGGGCAGGGCGTCGTGGAACTTCTTGTTCGCGGCCACGCTGCCGAAGTACATGGAGCCCACGTCCACGCGCGTGAGGTACTTGGCCACCTCGTACACGCGCGCCGGGCCGATGCCACTGGCAAAGGACAGCGCGCCCTGCGTCACGCCGGTCTGGATGTTGGTGTAGTAGGTGGTGAGCGCGCCGTCCACCGGCGTGGCGCCGGTCTCGCGCAGCCAGTTGGCAGAGGTGCCGGGCGCGTTGATCTTCTTGTTCTGAAGATCGGCCATGGTGCGGATGGGGAAGTTGGCGTAGATGTCGTAGCTGTCGGTGATGAGCGAGGACAGCGGGACCATGTTCTGCGCCGCCCAGCTCTCGCGCAGGGCGGGCACGCTGGTGTTGAGTTTGTCGAAGATCTCGATCAGCAGCTCGTGGTTGGTGGTGGCGAAGGGCGTGAAGTAGGTGACGTTCTGCAGCGGCATGGCGGAGTTCTCCCACACCGTGCCGACCATGCCCACGTCGACGATGCCGTCGCGAACGGCGGTGCGCGTGTCGGTGAACTTGTAGAGCGTGCCGCCGTAGTTTTCGCGCCAGCGGATCTCGTACTTGCCGCCGCCGGCCTTGAGGATGCGGTCCACCTCGGGCTGGAACACCTCCTTCATGGCATAGGCCCAGATGTTGGTGGTGGGGTGGCTGGAGCCGATGTTGACGGTGATGCGCTGCTGCGCGGCAAGGGGCAGGCTGGCCAGTGCCAGCGCGCTGGCCACGGCGAGTGTCGAAAGCTTCATCTGTCTTGTCTCCTTCTGTTGCTCTTGGGGTGGCGGCTCATCGAGCCGGGGTCTTCTGCTTCCTTGTCTGTGCAGGTGCGTCGGCGAGCAGTTCGCGGCTGCTCTGCAGATAGCCGCGCACGCGGTCGCGCACCAGGGCCTCGTCGCAGGTCTCGTGCACGGCCTCGCTGTGCACGTCCTGGCCGTAGATCCAGCGGCGGATCGAGATGTAGTACATGCCGCCGTGCAGGCCCATGAGCAGTTCGAGCTCGCGCTCGCTGGGTTTGGCGCGGGACGTGGAGCCTCGGAAGCGCCGCGTCTCGCGGATCAGGCGCGGGAAGAGGCGCTCGCGCAGCATGGCGAAGAAGCGGTCGGAGATGGCGTGGTCCATCAGGCCCGAGAACATGAGGATGCGCACGAACTCGCGCGAGAGCGCGTTGTTCACGTAGTCCGCGTAGAACGCGGTGAACTTGTCCTCGACCTCGATCGTCTGGTTGTCCAGCAGCTCGTCCCAGCTCTCACGCCAGCGGCCTTCGAACACGTCGAGGTACACGCGGTCGATGAGCGCCTGCTTGGTGGGGAAGTAGTGGTAAAGCAGGGCGTGCGTGACACCGATGCTGCTGGCCAGGTCGCGCAGTTGCCCGCCGAAGCCGTTGGACGCGAAGAACTGGATGGCGCCGTCGACGATCTGGCGCTCGCGCTCTGACACGCTCAGGCGACGGCGCGTGGGCGCGCCATCCGCCACCGGATCGTCGGCTTTTTTTCTTCGCTCAGGGTTTTTCTGTATGCGCACGCTATTTACCGTACGGTCAATGAGTCATAGCATTGTTGAACGGTTGGTAAACAAGCGCACCCGTGAAAACCCGGGGGCGGAGAAAACGAATGGAACTCAACGGAGACATCCTCGTCGCGGCTCCTCGCGACAAGGTCTGGGCCGCGCTCAATGACCCGCAGGTGCTGGCGCGCTGCATCCCTGGCTGCGAAAGCATGGAAGCCACCAGCGACACCGAGCGCACCGCGCGCGTGGCCGTCAAGGTGGGGCCGGTGCGCGCGCGCTTCACCGGGCACCTGCGGCTGCAGGACGTGCGGCCCGGCGAGGGCTGCACGCTGCAGTTCGAAGGCTCGGGCGGCGCGGCCGGCATGGCCAAGGGGCAGTCGAGTGTGTCGCTGAGCGAAGAGGGCGAGGGCACGCGCCTGCGCTACACGGCGCAGGCCTCGGTGGGCGGCAAGCTCGGGCAGGTGGGTGGCCGCATGATCGACGCCGCGGCCAAGCAGATGGCCGACCAGTTCTTCGAGGCGTTCCAGGCCGAGCTCGCACCCGCCGCGGCCGGTGAAGCGGCGGCACCGATCGCCGCGCCGACGCCATCGGTGGCCCCGGTGCCACCGGACGAGGCCGGCGCGCCGGCCCGCACCGCGCCCCCCACGCCCATCGCGCGCCCCATGCCCGCCCACGCCTCGCCGGTGCCCGGCGAGGGCGTGCGCGTCCTGTGGTTCGCGCTCGGTGCACTGTCCACGGGCTTCGGCGTGTGGATCGCCTCCCTGTTGTCCGCGTGAGGAGGGCCGCTTGAAAGCCGCTGCATTCGACTACGTCCGGGCCGGCTCGATCGAGCAGGCCATCGATCTGCTGGGCCGCCACGGCGATGACGCGCGCGTGCTGGCCGGCGGCCAGACGCTGATGGCGACGCTGAACATGCGCTTGTCCGAGCCCGCGCTGGTGATCGACATCACCGGTCTGGCCGCGCTGCGCGGCATCGAGCTGCGCGGCGAGGTGTTGCGCATCGGCGCGCTGAGCACACACACGCAGATCGAACAGAGCCCGCTGGTGGCGCGGCACGCGCCGCTGCTGACCGAGGCTGCGCCCCACATCGCGCACCGCGCCATCCGCAACAGCGGCACCTGGGGCGGCTCCATTGCCTACGCCGACCCGGCGGCCGAGTGGCCCGCCTGCCTGCTGGCCTTGGGTGGCACGGTGGTCGTGCAGGGCCCGGCGGGCGAGCGCCGAATCGCGGGCGATGACTTCTTCACCGGCCTGTACGCCACGGCCCTGCGGCCCGACGAGATCGTGGTGGCGGGCGAGATCCCGGTGGCCACGCCCGATGCGTGGAGTGGCATGTCGCAACTGGCGCGCCGCCACGGCGACTACGCCATCGTCGGCCTGGCGGCTTCCGCGCGGCGCCAGGGTGGGGTGCTCTCGTCGGTGCGCCTGGCCTTCATGGGCGTGGCCACCACACCCTGGCGCGCTCGCCGGACCGAAGCGGTGCTCGACGGCCAGGTGCCCGATGAGGGAACGCTGGCGCGGGCGGTGGATTGCCTGCGCGGCGAAATCGATCCCCTGCCCGACCTCACCAACACCCCTGAGACCAAGCGCCACCTGGCCGGCGTGTTGCTGCAGCGCCTGCTGGCCTCGGCCCGCCCCTGAGCCACCTCCGACACGAGAGCCCTTCCATGCCAGACCTGTTTCCCCTCAACGTCACCGTCAACGGCCAGGCGCGCCGCTGCGCCGTCGAACCGCGCGCCCACCTCGTCGATTTCCTGCGCGAGGACCTCGGCCTCACGGGCACCCACCTCGGCTGCGAGCACGGCGTGTGCGGCGCGTGCACCGTCGAACTCAACGGCCAGATCGTGCGTGGCTGCCTCACCCTGGCCGCACAGGCCGACGGCGGTGAAGTGAACACCATCGAAGGCCTGAGCCAGAGCGGCGCGATCCGCGACCTGCAGCAGGCCTTCGTGTTGCGCAACGCGCTGCAGTGCGGGTTCTGCACCTCGGGCATGCTGATGGCGGCGAAGGAGCTGGTGGAGACGCGCCCGCAGGCCACGCGCGCCGAGGTGCGCGACTGGATCTCGGGCAACTACTGCCGCTGCACCGGCTACCACGCCATCGTCGACGCCATCTGCGACGTGCTGCGCCAGCGCCAGGAGGCCGCCCGATGAAACGCGACATCGTCAACCTGGAGCCCGGGGTCGAACAGCCCGCGCCGATCGCTCCCGTCACCGAGGACCAGCGCTACATCGGCGCGAGCGTGCCGCGCGGCGGCATCGAACGGCTCACGCAGGGCCTGGGCCAGTTCATCGACGACATCGAGTTGCCGCGCCTGGCGCACGTGGTGTTCTGGCGCAGCCCGGTGGCGCACATGCGCATCAAAGCCGTGCACGCCGACGCCGCGCGCGCCATGCCGGGCGTGCTGATGGTGGCCGACGGCCAGGACCTGGCCAAGGTCTGCAAGCCCTGGGTCGCGGTGCTGGGCCACCTGGCGGGCATGAAGTCGGCGCCGCAACACGCGCTGGCCGTGGAACGTGCCTGCTGGCAGGGCGAGCCCGTGGTGGCGGTGGTGGCGGAAACGCGCGCGCAGGCCGAGGACGCGCTGCAGCACGTGGTGGTGGACTGGGAGGAACTGCCCCTGGCCACCGACATGGAAGCCGCGCTCCACGAAGACACGCCCCTCATCCACGCCGAGCTGGGCGACAACCTGTGCTTCACGCGCAGCCTCGATGTGGGCGACGTCGACAAGGTGTTCGCCGAGGCCGACGCGGTCGCCGAGGCCACGTTCGAGTTCGGTCGCCACACCGGCGTGACGCTGGAGCCGCGCGGGCAGATCGCGCACTGGAACCCGGCCGAGCAGCGCCTCACCGTCTACCACGCCTGCCAGGCCCCGCACATGATGCAGGACCTGTACGGCCGCCAGTTCGACCTGCCCGCCAGCGCCATTCGCGTGGTCTGCAAGGACGTGGGCGGCTCCTTCGGCATCAAGGTGCACGCCTACCCCGACGACTTCGCGACCGTGGCGCTGTCCATGCTGCTGGGCCGCCCGGTGAAGTTCGTGGCCGACCGGCTCGAGAGCTTCACCAGCGACATCCACGCGCGCCACCACCGCGTCAAGGCGCGCATCGCCGTCAAGCGGGACGGCGAGATCCTCGGCTTCGACATGGACGACCTCACCGGCATCGGCCCGTACTCCATGTTTCCGCGCACCAGCGCGATCGAGGGCAACCAGGTCGTCAACCTGGTTGGCGGGCCGTACAAGCACCGGCACTACCGCGCGAAGCTGGACGTGGTGTTCCAGAACAAGACGCCGACCTGCCAGTACCGCGGCGTGGGCCACCCCATCGCCTGCGCGGTGACCGAGGCCCTGGTGGACCTGGCCGCGCGGAAGATCGGCATGGACCCGCTCGAGATCCGCGCGAAGAACGTGATCCCGGACGACGCCTACCCGACCACCGGTGCGTCGGGCATCAAGCTGGAGGTGCTGTCGCACGAGGCCAGCCTGAAGCAGTTGCGCGAACTGATGAACTACGACGCGCTGCGCGCCGAGCAGGTGGCGCTGCGCAAGCAAGGCATCCACCGCGGCATCGGCTTCGCGGTGGTCATCGAACTCACCAACCCCAGCGCCGCGTTCTATGGCGTGGGTGGCGCGCGCATTGCGTCGCAGGACGGCGCCACCGTGCGCCTCGACCCGGAGGGCGACATCACCGTGCTGGTGAGCGTGGGCGAGCAGGGGCAGGGCACCGAGGGCATCTACCGCCAGATCGCGGCCGACGCGGTGGGCGTGGACATTCACAAGGTCAAGGTCATCACCGGCGACACGGACGTGACGCCCTACGGCGGCGGCACCTGGGCCTCGCGCGGCGCCGGCATCGGCGGCGAGGCCGTGCTGCTGGCGGGCCAGGCGCTGCGCGAGAACATCCTCAAGGTGGCGGCGGCCATCCTCAAGCGCGACGGGGCCACGCTCGCGCTGCGCCGCGACCGCATCGTGGACGCCGGCAGCGGCGAGGAACTGTTGCCATTGAAGGAACTGGGCCGCATCGCCTACTACCGCTCCGACACGCTGCCGCCGGACTTCACGCCCGAGCTCATGGTCACGCGCCACTACGCGCAGCGCGACTACCCCTTCATCTTCACCAACGGTGTGCAGGCCTCCTACGTGGAGGTCGATCCCGACACCGGCTTCGTGAAGCTGCTGAAGCACTGGGCGGTGGAGGACTGCGGCCGCGTGCTCAACCCCATGCTGGTGGACGAGCAGATGCGCGGCGCCATCGTGCAGGGCATTGGCGGAGCGCTGTTCGAGGAGTGCCTCTACGACGAGGCCGGCCTGATGCTCAACGCCAACATGGCCGACTACCTGGTGCCCATGTCGGCCGAGATGCCCGACATCGAGGTGGCGCACGTGATGACGCCCACGCGCAGCTCGAAGCTGGGTGCCAAGGGCGCGGGCGAGGCGGGCACGGCGGGCGCACCGGCGGCGGTGATGAACGCCATCAACGACGCCATCGCGCCTTTCGGCGCGGTGGTGCACTCGCAGCCGATCACGCCGGAGAAGCTGTTGCGGGCACTGGGGAAGGTGGCGTGAACAGGAATGAAGCGGTGCCGACGGAGTCGCGGTCTACGTCTGCAGTTCGATTTCCCATTTGACCCAGTCTCCCCGGTAAATCACCTCGGCGAAGTAAAGGATGCGGTCGTTGCGGTCGAGGAATACACGCGTGACGTGCGCCACAGGCGTGCCGACCCTCACTTGGAGCAGCTTTGCTGAATCGGTGTCGGCGGTTCCGATCGACATGGTCTGCTGGGCCCGCTCGATGCGTACCGTGCGCTTCATCCGCAGAAGCTGGGGAATGACCGCCCGGGTCCGGAACTCGTCCGGCGCGCGCTGGAAGACCTCTTGCAACAGATAAAGCGCGATGACGGCGTACGGCTTGTTTTCGGTGAAGTGCAAGCGGCGCATGTAGACATAGTTGCTGCCTAGCTGTCCGGTGCCCGGCTCCACCGTCGGCATCGCATGGGACTCATCAAAGGTGAGCATCTTGGCGCTCGTCGACTCGTACATCGATGCGAGTGATTCGAGCGAGGTGCTCATCACAACAGTGTTCGGCACGTCGTCTGCTTTGGTGACCACCGTGCCATGGCCGCGCCGTGGTGTGAGAAGGCCCTCGCGGGTGAGCAACTGGACCGCCTGCCGCGCCGTCACCCGAGCCACCTTGAACTCCTCGGCGAGGGCTTCGAGCGTCGGTATCAGGGTTCCCGCCGGCCACTCCCGCTTGTTGATGCGGCCACGCAGGATGTCGGCGACCTGCAAATAGAGCGGTATGGGGTTGTCCGCCAACGGGCTTGACGAGCCTGAAGTCTCTAAAGTACTATTAACCATTCTTTTAGACTTTAGTCATTTAAACCCATTATGCGGCATCTCTCCGAGGGCGATGTTCCTCAACGCGGCTACGACTTCGTCATTGTGGGCGCGGGATCGGCAGGCTGTGTGCTGGCGAACCGGTTGTCTGCTGATCCGGGCGTGCGCGTGCTGCTGCTGGAAGCGGGGGGGCATGACCGCAACTTCTGGTTGCGCTTGCCGGTCGGCTATTTCAAGACCATCTACAACGAGAAGTTCTCCCGGGTATTCCAAGCCGAAGGCGGAGAGGGGGTCGGGCAGCGCTCCATTGCCTGGCCGCGTGGGCGAGTTCTCGGTGGTTCAAGCTCCATCAACGGACTGATCTATCTGCGCGGACAGCGGCAGGACTTCGACACCTGGGCCAGCGAAGGTGCGTCTGGCTGGGACTATGAATCGGTCCTGCCGTACTTCAGGAAGGGCGAGGCATTCGATGGGCCCGAGTCGAAGTACCACGGCACTTCGGGGGAGCTTGGGGTCTCGGCGCTGCGAAACGACCATCCCTATTGCGGCTACTGGCTGGACGCGGCGCGGGAATACGGTCTACCTGCCAATGACGATTTCAATGCGGAGACGGACTATGGCGTGGGGCGTTTCCATCTCACCCTTTCGGGCGGTTGGCGCTCAAGTGCGTCGGTGGCATTTCTGCGGCCGGCGTTCAAGCGCCGCAACCTGACTGTCGTGACGGGGGCGCAAGTCACGCGCGTGCTGTTCGAAGGCACGCGTGCTGCCGGTGTGCAGTGGGTTCGCAACGGCAAGGTCGAGGCCGCCACGGCAGATGTGGAAGTCATCCTGTCCGCAGGTGCCATTCAGTCGCCCCAGTTGTTGCAGCTTTCAGGTGTGGGACCGGCGCATCTTCTTGGTGATCTCGGCATTCCGGTCGTGGTCGACGCACCCGAGGTCGGTGCGAACCTGCAAGACCACTACCAGGCGCGGACGATCATCAGGCTGCGCAAACCGCACTCGCTGAACAATGACGTGCGAAATCCTCTCAAGCTGGCGTCCATGGGTCTCCAGTGGATGTTGTTCAACAAGGGACCGCTAACCGTCGGCGCTGGCCAGGTTGGCGGATTTGCCCGGACGCGCTACGCGCAGGATGACCGCGCCGACATTCAGTTTGCGGTCATGCCCTTGTCGGTCGACAAGCCCGGCGAGCCGCTCCATCAGTTCGCGGGGTTCACCGCGACCGCATGTCAGTGCCGCCCCGAATCGCGCGGCACCGTTGGCATCGTGTCCTCGGATCCCTTCATGGCGCCCCGTATACAGGCGAACTACCTCGCGATGGAGTTGGATCGAAAGACTCTCGCGGACGGGCTGCGCATGCTGCGTGACATCTATCGTCAGCCCGCCTTTCGCGAATTGGTCGAATCGCATGTACTTCCGCCAGCCGAGGATCCCAAGGAGGAAGACCTGTTGCGGTTTGCGTGCGGGCATGGCAGCACAGTGTTCCACCCGAGCGGCACCTGTCGGATGGGTAGCGACGCAACGGCGGTGGTCGACCCCCAACTCAGGGTGAATGGCGTTTCCAGGTTGCGCGTGATCGATGCATCGGTGATGCCGCGCATGACGTCCGCCAACATCAATGCCCCCACGATCATGATCGGAGAAAGGGGTGCCGCACTCGTACTGAAATCCCATTCCAGCGCAGAACAGGCGCGCACCGAGGCACTTGCATGACCTACACCTATGGAAATCTCGTTGGCGGATCGTGGCGCGACACGTCGGCGACATTCGAAACGTTCAATCCCGCGCGGCCCGCGCAGCTGGTCGGTCGCTATTCGCTTGCGGATGCCTCGCTTGTATCCGACGCGGTCGCAGCCGCAGGGGCCGCTCAACGGCAGTGGGGCAGATTGCCGGCTGCGCAACGCTGCGAGGCGCTGGCACGCTTCATCGACCGCCTGGAGGCGCGCAAAGAAGACCTGGCGCAAGCGATCACTGCCGAGCAGGGCAAGGCAATCGCGGAGAGCCGTGGCGAGGTGGCCAAGGCTTGTGCGGAGAGTCGCTTCATGCTTCAGCACGTGATGTCGGGTGAAGGGGCACGTCATGTACCTCCTCTGCGTACGGGGGTGAGAAACATGGTCTTGCGTCGGCCGAGAGGCGTCATCGTGGCCATCACGCCCTGGAACTTTCCCGTGATGACGCCGATGCGAAAGATCGCGCCCGCCCTGGGTTTTGGCAATGCGGTCATCGTGAAAGCGTCCGAATTCACACCGTCGGCGGCTTGCCTACTGGGCGAAATCGCATCGGGCGTTTTGCCCGATGGGCTGCTGCAGATCGTCCACGGCCATGCGGAAGTGGGCAATGCCCTGGTGTCGCATCCCGATGTGCAGGGGGTTACGTTCACCGGTTCCGTTTCAACGGGCAAAAGAATCGTCGCGGCGACCTCGGCGAATCTGGCGGAAGTGTCGCTTGAACTCGGCGGAAAGAACGCCGCGGTGGTTCATGACGTGACTGATCTGGAGGGGTGTTTGGACCAGGTCGCCAACGCGGCGCTCATGTGCTCTGGCCAGCGCTGCACGGCCGTCAGCCGGGTGCTAGTGCGTCGCGGACTGCATGCCGAGGTCGCAGCGGGGCTGTCCCGGCGTGCAGCGNNGTGCTTCAAGCTCGCGACGACGGTGCCGAGGTGCTTGTGGGCGGTGAAGAGGTTCAGGTGGACGGGTGCGAGGGTGGGTACTTCTTCGCGCCAACGGTGATCGACAAGGTCCGAGCCGACAGTGCCGCAGCCCGGGAGGAGATCTTCGGTCCCGTTGTCAGCGTTCTCGAGTACGACACTCTGGACGAAGCCATCGACATCCTCAATAGCGTCGAGTTCGGCCTGACCGCAGCCTTCTTTTCGAACGACGCGAAGGCGATTGCCCGTTTCATGGACGAATGCCAGACGGGGATGTTGCACGTGAACCATGGAACGGTGCCTGACAGTCACATGCCCTTCGGTGGCGTCAAGGCGTCGGGGGTCGGCGCGTACTCCGTGGGGCCCAGCGCCGCGGCGTTCTACACGACGGAGCACTCCGTCTACCTGGGGGTGTGATGGAACCGATTCGACTGCGATCCGTTGGCGTCTCGGTGTACCGGGTGCCCATTGAAACGCCGGTGCAAACGTCCTTTGGCCTGCTTCGTGACCGTGCTGCGGTGGTTGTCCATCTCATGGACGAGGGTGGCTGCGAAGGCTGGGGTGAGATCTGGTGCAACTTCCCCACCGTGGGCGCGGAGCATCGCGCGAGGCTGCTGGCCGAAACGGTGGCTCCGCTCGCCCTGGACCACACGTGGGCGTCTCCCGCGCAATGCCATGACGAACTCGTGGCTGCCGTGCGCGTCCTCGCCATTCAGTCGGGCGAGCCTGGACCACTTGCTCAGGTGCTGGCTGGTGTCGACATTGCCATGTGGGATCTGGCGGCGCGCCGTGAGCAAGTGCCGCTGTGGCACCTGCTCGGGGGCCATTCAGGCCGGGTGAGCGTCTATGCGTCCGGATTGAACCCGACGCAGCCTGAGCGGTTGGCGGCGGCGAAGGCGGCGCAGGGCTACACCGCCTTCAAGCTGAAGGTCGGCTTTGGTGTGGAGCGCGACTTGGAGAACCTGGCGAACCTGCGGGCCGCCGTGGGTGCCTCGGCCACGATGATGGTGGATGCGAACCAGGCCTGGGCCGCTGACGAGGCCCTGCGGATGGCCGAGCGTATGGCGCCGTTCAATCTGCGGTGGCTCGAAGAGCCGATTGCCGCCGACGCTCCCATTGAATCGTGGCAGACGCTGGCGCAGCGGTCCCCAATCCCGTTGGCGGCAGGCGAGAACCTGCGCGCCGACGACTTTGCGCGATTCCTCGATGCACGCTGTCTGGCGGTGTTGCAGCCGGATGTCGCCAAGTGGGGCGGCTTCACAGGTTGCCTGCCGCTGGGAGAGGCCGCGGCCCGGGCTTCGACCTGGCTGTGCCCGCATTGGCTCGGCGGCGGCATCGGCTTGCTCGCCACGCTGCACTTGAAGGCGGCTATCGGGGGCGAGGGCTTCACAGAGATCGATGCCAACCCGAATCCGCTGCGGGAGCTGCTGGCAGGCGAACCGCTGGCCGTGAGTGACGGTGCAATCACGCTGCCGCCGCTCCCCGGCCTCGGCGCCCGGCCCGAGTTTTCCTCCTTGGCCCCGTACCGCACGTTCGAGCGCACGGTGACGAGCCCGACGTCTTCTGCAGGACAAAAGACATGAAAGACAAGCCAAACATCATCCTCATCATCACGGACCAGCAGCGCCACGACACGATCAACGCGCTGGGGGCTTCCTGGATGAAGACGCCGATGCTCGACAAACTCGCGCGAGAAGGCGCCGCCTTCACCAACTGCTACGTGACATCTCCCGTGTGCGTGGGTTCGCGCGCGAGCCTGTTCACCGGCATGTATCCCCACGCCACGGGTGTATTCACCAACTTCCACCCGTGGGAGCCGACGTGGGTGAAGTGGCTGGCGGACGCTGGCTATCACTGCGTGAACATCGGCAAGATGCACATCAATCCGTACGACGCGAAGGGTGGCTTCCACCAGCGGTTCTTCGTCGAGAACAAGGATCGGCCGCTCTTCCTCGACGAACACCCGCGGGCGCTGTACGACGAGTGGGACAAGGCGCTCCACGCCCGCAAGATCGAGAAGCCCAGCCGCTACACGCGACACCGGGCGGACCCCGAGGGGTACCGCGACGCACTTGGCGCCTTTCCCTGGCACCTGGACGAAGACATGCACTCCGACATGTTCATTGGGGACCATGCGGTTTGGTGGCTGAAGGAGCGCAGGTCCGAGGCGCCGCTGTTTCTGCAGATCGGATTCCCTGGGCCGCACCCGCCGTACGACCCTCTGCCGCGTTACCTGGACATGTACAAGGACGTGGACATCCCCGTGCCGGAAACGAGCGACGAGGAACTCGCCGCGCAGCCCCCGTCGCAGGCCAGGCTGCGCGACAACATGATCCGCAACAACTACGACTCGGTGTCATGGAAAGACAGGCCGAGTCGTGAGGAGCTATTGCGGATCCGTCGCCACTACGCGGCCAATGTGTCGATGATCGACGACAAGGTCGGTGAAATCATCCGGGTGCTGGACGAGAAGGGATACCTGGACAACGCGATCGTCATCTTCACATCGGACCATGGTGACGCGCTCGGTGATCACGGGCACATCCAGAAGTGGACGATGTACGAGGGGGCAGTGAAGGTGCCGCTCATCGTCTGGTCGAAGGACGGGGTGATGCCACGTCGCAACGACTCACTCGTCCAATGGATGGACATCGCGCCGACGATCCTGGAAGCGGCGGGTATTGAGCCGCCGAAGGCCTTCGAGGCGAAGTCGCTGTGGCCGATCCTCAATGGCGACACCAACGCCATTCGAACGGAAGCTTGGTCCGAGCTCGCGCGAGATCACATCCAGACCGGCGCCGAGTACATGGTCATGCGCCGTGACGAGCGCTGGAAGGTCGTCTACTACCTCGGCGAAGAGCACGGAGAGCTGTACGACCTGTTGAAGGATCCCGGTGAGCTGCACAACCTCTGGGCATCGCCGGAACATGTCGAGCTGAAGAACCGGCTCGTACACGAAGTGCTGGTGTGGCAGTTGCGAGGTGCCATCTCGAGTCGACAGGCGCCTACGCCGAAACCGCAGCAGCCGATGCTTATCTGACCCCCCATAAATGGAGACATACATGAACATCCTTCGTCGCCAGGTGTTCCTGGCCGCAGCCATCGCTTGTGCAGTGCCCGTCTGGGCTCAGGACAAATTCCCTTCCCGTCCGGTGTCGATCGTTGTGCCGTTCCCCGCCGGGGGTGTGGTCGACGTGGTTGCTCGCATGGTGGGGCAGAAAATGTCTGCCACGCTCGGCACGCCCGTCGTCATAGAGAACAAACCCGGCGCCGGAGGCACGATTGGTGCCGCCTACGTTGCAAGAGCCAAGCCTGACGGGTACACCATTCTCCTGGGCGGATCGGCGACGCAGGTCTTCGGGCCGGCGTTGTACAAGAGCCTGAGATACGACGCGAAGAAGGACTTTGTGCCGATCGGGCAAATCAGCTCTGGCCCTCTCGTGCTCGTGACGGGGTCGAAGGTTCCTGCGGGAGATGTCGCGCAGTTGACGGCCTATCTCAAGGACGAAGGTGTTCGGGCGTTCTACGGCAGCAATGGGAACGGCACCTTTCCACACTTGGCCGCGGAACTCTTCAAACAGGCCAATCGACTGCCATCGGCCCACATCCCGTACGGTGGTGGCCCTGCGGCGCTCACCGCGCTGATCACGGGCGATATCGCCTTCTCGATCAACCACATTCCGGTCGTGCAAGGCATGGTCAAGGCCGGGCGGGTTCGTGCGTTGGCGACGACCGGGAAGGCGCGGTCGGTTGCATTCCCGAACCTGCCCACATTGGACGAGGTCGGCATGAAGGGCTTCGAAGCGAATGCCTGGTGGGGTCTGTTTGCGCCCGCGGGTACGTCCGCCGGCATTGTGCAAACGCTCAATGAGGCGCTTGCCACGGCGCTCAAGGACCCATCGGTGATTGCGGGGCTCGAGGCGCAGGGTGACGAGGTTGCCTACAGCACTCCGTCTGACTTCGGCGCCTATGTGAACGCGGAGTCCGTCAAGTGGACCAAGGTTGTGAAGCTCGCGGATTTGCGCCTGGACTGACGGACGTGGGCCAGGAGCAGGAGAGCGAGCCAGACTATCGCTTCACGTTGGCGAACGAGCGAACCTTTCTTGCATGGGTGCGCACGGCGCTGGCGATACTGGCTGGAGCGATGGTGATGCAGCAACTGATGCGAAATGAGCCCCGATGGATCGCAATGGGGTTTGCGTGCAGTTTGGCTGTTCTGGCGGTTCTGCTTGTGGGCGGCTCCTATCGGCAGTGGCTTCAATACCAGAAAGCGATGCGACATGCCGGACCGCTGCCTCGATCCCGGCTCGTTCCTTTGCTGGCTGCCTGCGCGACGGTCTTGGGCATGGCGGGAATGGTCGCCACGGTTTTGTCGTGAAAGACCGTGACCCGGGATTGCAACCCGAACGCACGCGACTCGCTTGGGCTCGGACGGGTGGCGTGGCAGTGGTGACCGCAGCGTTGATGTTCCGCAGCGCAGTGGCTTTCGAGAGCGCCGCGTTGCTCGCCGGTGGTGTGCTGTGCGTTCTGCTGTCGGTGACCCTGCTGTGGGTGAGCGATTGGCGCTGCAGGCAACTGGAGGTGGCGCAGCCCCCGGCGCCATCCGCCGGTGTGCTGCAGCTGGTCGTTGGCAGCGTGATGGTCGCAGGAGGGTGCGTGGTGCTTCAGTGCATTTGTGCAGTGCGCCCGTGAGGCGCTCGCTCAGCCGCCGATCCACACCCCCGGCAGCCACATCGACACCAGCGGCACGTAGGTCACGATCAGCAGCACCGCGATCAGCGCCAGCGTGAACGGCACCGCCTCCTTGAACACCGCGTGCAGCGGCGAGCCCGCGATCTGCGCGGTGAGGAAGGTGATCACGCCCGAGGGCGGCGTGAGCTGGCCGATCATGAGGTTGAGCACCACGATCACGCCCAGGTGCACGAGGTCGATGCCATAGGCGTTGGCGATGGGCACCAGCACCGGCACCAACGTCACCAGCGCCACGGCCGGCTCCAGCGCCAGGCCCCACAGCAGCAGCACGATGTTGATAAGCGCGAGCATCACCCAGGGGCTGTCGGTCAGCGTCTTGAGCGTGGTGGCCAGCGTCTCGCCGATGGCCAGGTTGGCCACCAGCCAGGAGAAGATGCCCGAGGCCGCGATGGTGAGCAGGATGATGCCGGAGCTGACCATGCACTCGCGGAAGATGTGCCAGGTCTGGCGCCACGTCAGCTCGCGGTAGAACAGCACGCTGATGGCGATGGCGTAGAGCACGGCGATGATGCCGGCCTCGGTGGGCGTGACCACGCCGCCCACGATGCCGCCGATGATGATGACCGGCATGGCCAGCGCGGGCAGCGCGTCCCACGCGGCGCGGCCCACGGCGCGCAGCGAGGTGCGTTCGGAGTAGGGGAGGTTGCGCCGGTGCGCCACCCAGCTCGCCGCGGCCAGCAGGTACACGCCCATCAGCAGGCCGGGAATGGCGCCGGCCAGGAAGAGTTGCCCCACCGACACGTCGCTGACCAGCGCGTAAACCACGAAGGCGATGGAGGGCGGGATGATGGGCCCCATGGTGGAGGCGGCGGCCACCACCGCGGCTGCGTAGGCGCCGGGGTAGCCTTTGTCCTTCATGGCCGGGATCATGGAGGAGCCGATGGCCGAGGCGTCGGCCACGGCCGAGCCCGACACGCCCGAGAACACCATGCTCGCGAGGATGGCCACGTGCGACAGGCCACCGCGGATATGGCCCACCGCGGCCGAGGCGAAGTTGAGCAGGCGGCGCGTGATGCCCCCGGTGTTCATGAGCTCGCCCGCGAGGAAGAAGAAGGGAATGGCGAGGAAGGCGAACGAGTCCATGCCCTGCACCATGGACGAGGCCACGATGTTGACGGGCACGGCCCCGCCGCTGAAGGCGATGAAGACCAGGGCCGCCAGACCCATGGCGAAAAACACCGGCACACCGATGACCGCGAAGGCCATGAAGGCGGCCATCAGCACGCCGAAGAGAAGGATCTGCTGCATCAGGCCGCTCCGCGAACGCCGGCCCACTGCTGCCACAGCTTGTGCAGCAGGGCCAGGGCCATCAGCCCTGCGCCCACCGGCAGCGACCAGTACAGCAGCGGCTGCGTGGCCGGCATGGAGGTGAAGGGAATGCCTTCCATCGCGTCGATGACGAGGCGGCTTTCCCAACCGTAGACCACCACGAAGACCAGCGACAGCAGCAGCGCCAGCGTGCGCAGCAGGGCGCGCTTGCGCTGCGACATGTTCAGGCCCAGGAAATCGGCCGAGAGGTGGCTGTCTCGGCGCACGCCCACGTAGCCGGTGAGCATGGTGGCCCAGATCATCAGCACCACGCTGAACTCGGTGGCCCAGGGCAGGGGGACGCCGGCGAGTTCGCGCAGCAGGATCTGCCCACCGCCCACCAGCACGAGGACCAGCAGCGCCAGTCCCAGCAGCGCGGTGACCGCGCGGTCGAGCCAACCGAGCAGACCACTCATTTGACGGCCCGGATCTTCTCGACCGTGCCCTTGGCCCAGAGCTGGCCGTCGAAGCCGGTGGTCACCTTGTCGGCCGCCTGCTTGAAGGCCGCCAGGTCGGGCTCGACGATCTCCATGCCATTGGCCTTGAGGGTGTCGATGGACTTCGTGGCCACGTCCCAGGTCATCTGGCTGGCCCACTTCTCGGTGGCGGCCACGGCCTCCGTCATGGCCTTCTGGTGGGCGGGCGACAGCCGCGACCACTTGTCCGCGGCCATCAGCACCATCAGGCCCGACTGGATGTAGTCGATGCGCATGGCGTACTTCTGGACCTCGTAGTACTTGGCGCCGGCGATGGCGTCGAAGCCGTTGTCCTGCCCGTCCACCAGGCCCTGCTTCATGGCAAGGTAGAGCTCGGCCGCGGGCACGGGCGTGGGCGCGGCGCCCCAGCCCTTCATCACCTCCAGGATGGCGGGCGTCTCGGGCACACGCACCTTCAGGCCCTTCATGTCGTCGGGCTTCATCACCTTGCGGTTGGATGTGGTGAGCTGGCGCGGCGAGCGGTCGGACACGTAGCCCACGTACTTGAAGCCGGCCTCCTGCTCCACCGGTGCGAGCATCTGGCGGAAGGTGTCGGACTGCATGAAGGCCTTGAAGTGCGCGTGGTCGCGGAACACGTAGGGCGCGAAGAGCGCGTTGAAGTCCTTGCCGCCTTTGGCCAATGCCAGCGTGCCGGTATCGGCCAGCATCATGTCGATCTGGCCCGTGCGCAGGCCGGCGTAGTTCTGCGGCAGGCTGCCCAACTGGCCGGCGCCGAAGGACTGCACCTTCACCTCGCCATTCGTGCGGTCGGCCACCTCTTTCGCGTAGCGGTCGGCGATGGGGCCCCACACCGGCGGCGGCGCGACGTAGGCCATGCGCAGCGCGGGTTGCGCGCTTGCAGCGAAGGCGAGGCTGGCGAGCGCGAGCCCGGCCAGCAGGGGGCGGATGCGTGTCATGGTTTTGTCTCCTGTGGTGGTGGCGTGGGGCTCTTCGCCTGCCGGGCGGCCACGTAGTCCCGGTGGGGGGTGCCGTTGGACACCAGCATGCCGCCATCGACGTCGATGGTGCTGCCGGTGATCATGGCGGCGGCGGGGGAAAGCAGGAAGGCGATGGCCTCGGCCACGTCGGCGGCCTCGACCCAGCGGCCCAGGGGCACGGTCTCGGCCACCGCGGCGATGCGCTCGGCGCTGAGGCTGCGGTGGATCATGGGCGTGAGCGTGGGGCCGGGGCACACGGCGTTGACGCGGATGCGCCGGCCCGACAGCTCGAAGGCCATGTGGCGCGTGAACGCGAGCACCGCGCCCTTGGAGGCGGTGTAGGCCGCGTCGCCCGAGTAGGACATGCGCTTGCCCGCGATGGAGGCCACGTTCACCACCGAGCCTCCGTCGCGCATCAGGGGCGCGGCCTCGCGCAGGCAGAGCATGGTGCCGCGCAGGTTCACGTCGAGCACGCGGTCCCAGTCGCGCGCGTTCATGTCCTCGAGCAGGTGGCGCGACTCGATACCCGCGCTGTTGACCAGCCCGTCGACGCGGCCGAAGCGCTGCGCGATGGCGGCGAAAGCGGCGCACACCGCGTCTTCCTGCGCCAGGTCGGCGGCGATGTGTGTGAGACGGCCATCGGCCACCGCTCTGGCGAGCGAGGCGTCAGGCACGGCGGCGCGGTCGAGCGTGACCACGTGATGGCCGCGTTGCGCGAGCAGGGCCGCGGTGGCCGCGCCGATGCCGCTCGCGCCGCCCGTGACGACGGTCACCGGCGCGGCGTCGGGCGGGTTGTCGGTGGTCGAAACAAAAGACATGACAACTTCCTCGGTTCGGCCATATAGTAACGATCGTTACCAAATCGCGAACCCTCTCGTTTTCCCTAAGGAGCCCGAATGAACGCCGCCGTCGAATCACAAAAGGGCCGCAGCGCCGGCTGGATGCCCGGCCACCAGGTGCTGCCCGGCGTGTACGCCTACGACCTGGAAAGCCTGCCCTGGCGCACCACGCCGCGTGGCACCGCGCGCGAGAAGGCGGTGCGCCGCGACGACGCGGCGGGCCTGTTTCTCGGCCTCATCGCCTTTGACCCGATGAGCCGCTCGGGCGTGCACCAGCACCGGGGCACGGCCAGCAGCTACTTCCTGTCGGGTGAGCTGGTCGATTTCCAGTGCACCACGCGCGCGGGCGCGGTGGGCATCAACCTCGCCGGCGCGACGCACGACGCCGTCACCTACGGCGGCTGCACGCTGTTCTCTCGCCTGGAGGCGCCGGTGATCATCGAGCCCGATGGCGCGGCGATCCACCCGCACGCGAAGAAGACCACGGTGGTGAACGAATCGCCGTTCACGCCGCCGGACATCACGGTGGTGGTGGACGAGGTGGTGCCCGTGGCTTCGCCGTTCGCGCGGGTGTCGCGCCGTGCGCTGTTCGACTACGCCGGCACCGGCCACAGCCGGCGCCTGTGCATGCTGCAGTTGTGGCCCGGCGCGCACCTGCCCGATCTGCAGCACCAGGGCTTGACCGACTGGTTCGTGATGGCGGGGGATCTGCGCATCGGCGACACGCGCGTGGCGGGGCCGTCGGTGGTGGTGATCGAGCCGGGCTCGCGCGTGGACGTGTCGTCCACCTTCGGCTGCTCGGTGCTGGCCTGGGCTGAAGCACCCGCGCACGCGGGCGGCGATCCGGCGCGGGAGCCTTACGGCTTCTGAGGGACGCGGTGGGCGCGCACCGCGTTCATTCGATCGGATCGTCGGCGACAGGGTCGTTGCGCGCCTGCAGCAGCAGCTTGCCCAGCAGCTTATGCAAGGTCTCGAGTTCCCTGTCACTCAGGCCGGCATAGACGTGGGCCTCGCGCTCGATCGCGGCCTGCGCGATCTCGCCATAGACGGCCCAGCCCTCGGGGGTGAGCTCGAGGTGGAAGCTGCGGCGATCGGCTTCGCTGTTCTCGCGCACCAGGCGGCCTTGCGATTCGAGCTTGCGCACCACGCGCGAGACACTCATCTTGTCCAGCCCGGTGAAGTCCGACAGCGTCTGCGCCGTGATGCCCGGCTTGTCGGCCACGGTGAGCAGCACGCGCCATTCGGTGAGGTTGAGGTCGAAGCGTTCGCCGAAGCGCAAGCCGAAGGGCTTGCCCGTGACGTTGGTGAGCACCCAGATGCGGTAGTACGGCGAGTGCTCGGTGGAGATCAGCGCGCGCTTCGCGGCCTGGGCACGGCCGCCGCGGCGGGGACGTGGGGTGGGTGTCGCGCGGGAAGCCATGGCGCGGCAGTGTATGCGAGGCCCGCGTTCGAGCAGCGCACCAGGTGCGCGCGCGCTTCATCGCTGGCGTCGGCGAGTTCGCGCGCAAGGTGCAGGCCATCGAGCCAGCGCTGCTCGGTCGGTGCGGCGCGTGGCGGCAGGTCCTCCATCAGCGAACAGAGCGCGAGTGCCGAGGCGTGCAGTGCCTCCAGTTGGGCGGACAGGTCTTGCAAGGTGTTCATGTGACCCCCATCGACGACAGTGCGCGCAGCACCATGTAGAGCCCCAGCGCGCTGATGGCGATCTGGAACCAGCGTTTGAAGGCGGCCTCGCTGAGGCGCTGGCGCGCGAAGGCGCCCAGGCCCAGGCCGATCAGCGCGGGCAGCAGCATGCCGGCCGAGGCTGCGAGCGCTTCCGTGCGCACGCCACCGGCGCCCAGGCTGATCCACAGGCACACGGTGCACACGGTGAAGGTGAGGCCCAGCGCGCCAACCAGCGTCTCCTTGTTGAGGCTCAGCGATTGCAGGTAGGGCACGCTGGGCATGACGAACACGCCGCTGGCCACCGTGAGCGCGCCGGTGGCCAGGCCCATGGCGGGGCCGATCCAGGTGTCGTGCCGCCCGGGCGCGGGCAGGCGCAGGCCGAACAGACCGGCCAGCCCATAGAACGCGAGCAGGCCGCCGGTGAGCACTTGCGCCCAGGGGCCGGCGGACGCCACGTCGGGCAGGGGCGACAGGCATGCACCCGCCACGATGCCCAGACACAACCCGCGCGTGCGGCGCCACACGGCCAGCACCGCCCCGCAGCGCAGGTACTGCCACACGTTGGTGAGCAGCGAGGGCAGCACCAGCAGCGCCGCGGCCTGCGCCAGCGGCAAGACCAGGGACAGGCCGGCGATGGCCACGGTGGGCAGGCCCAGGCCGGTGACACCCTTCACCGTGCCCGCGATCACGAACACGGCGGCCACGACCCACAACTGCTGCAGTTCCATGCGGCGCGATTCTGTCGGCGCGGCGCGCGGGCCACCATCGCAAAGAAGTGGAGGGGGCGTTCGAAGAAGCCGAAGACCGCGGGACTCAGGAAAGGGACGATTGCGTGCGCAGAAAGCCCATCAGCGCCTTCACGGGGGCCGGTGCCGTGTCGTGCGCGTGGTGCGTGCACAGGATCAGCCGGCGTCTGGCCCAGGGGTCGTGCAAGGGGCGCCATTGCAGGCCGGGGTACTGGCGCACCAGATCCTGCGTGGCCAGGCTGGAGACGATGGACAGACCGATGTCGAGCGCCACCATCTTGAGCACACCCTCGAAGGTGCGCAGGCTCACGCGGTAGCGAATGACCTTGCCGAGGTCGGTGGCCTTGACTTGCAGGTAGGTGTAGAGCGCGCTTTCCGGCGGCAGGCCCACCATGGGGTGTTCGAGGCACTCGTCGAAGCGCGGCGCCTCGCCGAGCGCGGCCAGGCGGTGCGCCGTGCCCACGACCACGAGCTGGTCCTCGGCCAGCGGCACGGTGTGCAGCCCGCTGGTGTCCATGTTGTTGGACATCACCCCCAGGTCGGCCTTGCGGCGGTGCAGGGCCTCGAGGATCTCGCCCGTCCACATCTCCTGGAGGTCGACGTCGATCTCGGGGTGCTCGCTGAGAAAGCGCGACAGCGGCTCGGGCAGGTAGCCCGAGAGCGCGGCGGTGGTGGCCAGCAGGCTGACACGGCCGCGCCCGCCCCGCGCGAATGGCGCCATCTCGCGCTGCAAGCGGTCCAGTTCCACCAGCACCGAACGCGCGTGCCGCGCGAGTTCGATGCCGGCGTCCGTGGGCCGAACGCCTGCGGCGTGGCGTTCGAACAGGCGCACGCCCAGCGCCGACTCCAGTTCCTGCAGCCGGCTGCTGGCGGCCGCCACCGACAGGTGGCAGCGCCCCGCGCCGGCCGTGATGGAGCCGGCGTCGAGCACCTCGATGAACAGCTTGAGCTTGGCGACGTCGACTTTCATGGGGGGCGGGCGGGTGGGGGTGCGCCGCATCATAGGCAGGCCCCCATCCGCCTGCCGACGGACGGAAATCCGGCTTCCCCGGCAGAGAACTAAGGGTTTACCCTAGTTCTTTTGGTCACATTCGTGCAAAATTCCGCGCACTCGTTCGCCAGGGTGCGTGTTCTCGCACCCTTGCGGGACCTTCCCGCTGGCCTGCCCCAGGCCACCAGTTCCGGCTTGCACCCTTTGGGTGCGGTACCCGGGTCGGGCGAACGCCTACCGCCACATCGCCGCCCCTGGGCGTCCACACCGCGCGAGCGCGCCCGACCGGCGCGCCCCACGGGTTTTTTCGTTTTCCGTTCCGTTCAGTCCGTCCTGGCTCCACAAGGGCCGGAGGGTCACGCTTTTCCCGGGCCCACCCCTGGCCCGTCCGCCATGAATACCGAACGCATCCTGCTCGTCGACGACAGCGAGAACGACAACCTGTTCCACGAGATCACCATCCGCAAGACGGGCTTCGCGGGCGAGATCCGGGCCTTCGAGTCGGCCGAGGATTTCATGCAATTCCTGCGCCAGGACAAAGCAGGTGCGCCCACCCTGGTGCTGCTGGACATCAACCTGCCTGGCATGAGCGGCTTCGACTGCGCACGCCAGCTCGAGGCGCTGGTGGGCGAGGACCGCTCGGTGTTCGTGAGCGTGCTCACCTCGTCCACCTGGCGCGACGACCGCCAGACCGCCGAGGCCTTGCCCCTCATCGAGGATTACCTGATCAAGCCGCTCACGCGCGAGGCGCTGGAGCGCGTGATGGGGCGCGCGCGCGACAAGGCCTGCGCGGGCTGAGGCGTCGGCACAAGGGCCACAAAGGGGCGGTCGAAGGCGGCGCGCGCGCGGGCCAGTGGCGCGCCCAGCGCCTAAGATCGCGCGATGCCCCGCCAGGACACCACGGCCGCCGCCACCGAACCGCACCACACCCGCCTGCTGCAGGCCCTGGCCGTCGTCGCCGCCGAGAAGGGCCTGGCCGCCACCTCCGTGTCCGACGTGGTGCGCGAGGCCGGCGTGTCCAAGCGCACCTTCTACGAGCACTTCAGCGACAAGGACGCCTGCTTCCTCACGCTCTACCGGCAGGCCAGTGCCTCGGCCCTGCGCACGCTGCGCGACTCGGTGCAGCCCGAACGGCCCTGGCAGGCACAGCTGGAGGCGGCCTTGCACGCCTACTTCGCGCATTTGGCGGGCGGCCCGCAACTGCTGCGCACGCTGTTCGTGGAGATCCACCACCTGGGCGCGGCGGGCGCTGCCGTGCGCCGCGAAGTGATGCGCACCCTGGCCGACTTCATGCGCGACACCGTCAATCGCGACCGCGACGCCGCGCACGCCCTGAGCGAGGCCATGGCCCTGGCGGCGGTGGGCGCGATCACCGAACTCGTGCTCGATGCCATCGAGCGCGGCGAGCAGGCGCGGCTCACCTTGCTCACGCCGGCAGCGAGCGAGATCGTCCGCCGATTGGCGCAGGCCTGAGCACGAAGTAGAAAAGCCCGCGTGGCGGGCTTTTCTTGTCCAGAGGCATCGCGGAACCGGCTTTGCCGGGCCGCTGATGCCGCCCCCTTGAGGGGGTCGCGCGCAGCGCGGCGGGGGAGTGTCCTGCTACGCCAGCGGCAGCAGCGGCACGATCAACAGAGCCACGATGTTGATGATCTTGATCAGCGGGTTGACCGCCGGGCCGGCCGTGTCCTTGTAGGGGTCGCCCACGGTGTCGCCGGTGACGGCGGCCTTGTGCGCCTCGGAGCCCTTGCCGCCGTGGTGGCCGTCCTCGATGTACTTCTTGGCGTTGTCCCAGGCGCCGCCGCCCGTGGTCATGGAGATGGCGACGAACAGGCCGGTGACGATGGTGCCCATCAGCAGGCCGCCCAGGGCCTTGGGCCCGAGGAACACGCCGACCAGGATGGGCACGATCACCGGCAGCAGGCTGGGGATGATCATTTCCTTGATGGCGGCCGTGGTGAGCATGTCCACCGCCTTGCCGTACTCGGGCTTGGCCGTGCCTTCCATGATGCCGGCGATCTCCTTGAACTGGCGGCGCACCTCCACCACCACCGAGCCGGCCGCGCGGCCCACCGCCTCCATGGCCATGGCGCCGAACAGGTAGGGGATCATGCCGCCGATGAAGAGGCCGATGATGACCATCGGGTCGCTCAGGTCGAAGCTGACCTTGGCGCCGTAGGTCTCCAGCTTGTGCGTGTAGTCGGCGAACAGCACCAGCGCGGCCAGGCCGGCCGAGCCGATGGCGTAGCCCTTGGTGACGGCCTTGGTGGTGTTGCCGACGGCGTCCAGCGGGTCGGTGATGTCGCGCACGCTGCTGGGCAGCTCGGCCATCTCGGCGATGCCGCCGGCGTTGTCGGTGATGGGGCCGTAGGCGTCGATCGCCACCACGATGCCGGCCATGCTCAGCATGGAGGTGGCCGCGACAGCAATGCCGTACAGACCCGCGAGCATGTACGAGGCGATGATGGCTGCGCACACGAACAGCACCGGCCAGGCCGTGGAGCGCATGGACACGCCCAGGCCCGCGATGATGTTGGTGCCGTGGCCGGTGGTGGAGGCCTGCGCGATGTGCTTGACCGGGCTGTACTGCGTGCCCGTGTAGAACTCGGTGACCCACACCAGCACCCCGGTGAGCACCAGGCCCACGGTGCAGGCGCCGAACAGGCGCATCTGGCTGCCGGTCTGCGTGATGGCGTTGTCGGGCATCACCCAGGCGGTGACGAACCAGAAGGCGATCAGCGAGAGCACGCCCGCGATGGCCAGGCCCCGGTAGAGCGCGGGCATCACGTTCTTCATGTCGGGCCGGGCCTTGACGAAGAAGCAGCCGATGATGGACGCGATGATGGACACGCCGCCCAGCACCAGCGGGTACAGCACGGCCTGCAGCGGCGCGGCGGCCACCATCAGCGCGCCCAGCACCATGGTGGCGATGAGCGTGACCGCGTAGGTCTCGAACAGGTCGGCCGCCATGCCGGCGCAGTCGCCCACGTTGTCGCCCACGTTGTCGGCGATCACGGCCGGGTTGCGCGGGTCGTCCTCGGGGATGCCGGCCTCCACCTTGCCCACCAGGTCGGCGCCCACGTCGGCGCCCTTGGTGAAGATGCCGCCGCCCAGGCGCGCGAAGATGGAAATGAGCGAGGCGCCGAAGGCCAGGCCGATGAGCGGGTTGAGCATGGCGGCCAGGTTGGACGCCGGGTTCAACTGGCCATTGCCCACCAGGAACCAGAAGAAGCCCGTGACGCCCAGCAGGCCCAGGCCCACCACCAGCATGCCGGTGATGGCGCCTCCGCGGAACGCGACGTCGAGCGCGGGGCCGATGCCCCTGGTGGCGGCCTGTGCGGTGCGCACGTTGGCGCGCACCGAGATGTTCATGCCGATGAAGCCGCAGGCGCCCGAGAGCACCGCGCCGAGCACGAAGCCGATGGCGGTGGGCCCGTCGAGGAAGATGCCGATGAGCACCGCGAGCACGATGCCCACCATGCCGATGGTCTTGTACTGCCGCGCCAGGTACGCGGCGGCGCCGGTTTGAATGGCGCCGGCGATTTCCTGCATGCGGGGGTTGCCGGCGTCCTGCGAGAGGATCCAGCTGCGCGACCAGAAGCCGTAGACCACGGCAATCAGGCCACAGACGAGCGCGAAGATCAGCGCACTTTGACCAACCATGAAGTTCTCCTGCCAATGAGTTCGACTTGGAGGGGGCAACGCCTCCGGGGATGCCCCCGCTGCGTTGCTTCCTCGCTGCCGTCTCTGCTGCGGAACTTGCAGCATGGCGCAGGCGATTGGCCAACCGGTGCAATGTAGCCAGATTCCTCGCGTTTGCCATCGGGGCTGTCAGGCTGGCGTCGGTAAAATCAGGGTAAATACGGAGCAGGGCATTGCGCCCAGGCCTGGCGCGTGTCAAGCCCGTGACGCTCCGTGACCCCTTTTCCCTCAACTCCCCCCGAGCAATCCATGTCCCTCGACAACGTCACCCCTGGCAGCAAGGTTCCCGACGCGTTCAACGTCATCATCGAAATCCCGATGAACGCCGACCCGATCAAGTACGAGGTCGACAAGGAAACCGGCGCCATCTTCGTGGACCGCTTCATGAGCACGTCCATGCACTACCCGACGAACTACGGCTACATCCCCAAGACCATCTCGGGCGATGGCGACCCGGTGGACGTGCTGGTGATCACGCCCGTGCCGCTGCACCCCGGCGTGGTGGTGACCTGCCGGGCCCTGGGCATGCTGCGCATGGAAGACGAGGCCGGCGAGGACGCCAAGCTGCTGGCCGTGCCGGTGGACAAGATCCTGTCGATCTACACCCAGTGGCAGAAGCCCGAAGACCTGAACCCGATGCGCCTGAAGACCATCCAGCACTTCTTCGAGCACTACAAGGACCTGGAGCAAGGCAAGTGGGTCAAGGTGCTGGGCTGGGCCGACAAGGCCGCCGCGCACAAGGAGATCCTGGACGGGATCGCCAACTACGAGAAGTCGCAGAAGAAGGCCTGAAACGAGGCGGATCGCTTCAGGCCGCGTCCGGCGGCTGCACCAGCACGTCGCGCAGCACCGGCAGGCGGTCATTGACCTGCAAGGTATGGAAGGGGCCCTTGAGTTGGGCCCCTTCGTACATCTGCAGCCGCCGCGCGAACAGGGTGCCGGTGGAGACGCCGGACTTGCTCACGTAGACCATGCCCTCGCACTCCAGGCTGGTGTCGTGCGGGCCGCCGTTGGGTGAGCCAAGCTGGCCGAAGAGGTAGAGGTCGCCCATCACCCGGATGCGTCCGCGCACGCTGGCGCCGCTCCAGATGATGAGGCGGCCGTCGACGCGGATGTGCCCTTCGAGCTGGCCTTGCACGAGCAGGCCGCCTTCGAAGTTGAGGTCGCCGCTGAGGTCGCAGCCGGCGGCCACGCGGTTGACGATGTCCATGGCCACGGGGTCGATGGTGAGGGTGTCCTGGGCGGCCTTGCTCACCATGGAAGCCTCTGCATCAGTGCGGCCAGCCAGCCCTCGGCATGGGCGGTCAAGGCCAGGCCGGTGGCCAGGGCAGCCATTCCCAGCGCGGCGATGGCCAGCGCGTGGCGCTCCAGCCAGCGGCGCAAGGGCTTGGGGCGGCGGCGCGGCGTGCCCGGCCGCTGTTCGCCCAGGCGCTCGAGTGCCCAGGGCTGCCAGGCCGGGCTCAGGCGGGTGGTGCCGTCGTCGGGATCGAGCTGCAGGCCCTGGGCCTTCAGGCCGTCCGCGCCCATGCGCCGCCCGAGCAGCACCGAGAACGGGGCGCCCACGATGCCGTGGGTGAAGAACGCGTCCTGCTCGTCCATGGCGGTCGAGTGTAGCGAAAGGGTTTGATCAGGACGGCTCGGCCTTGAGCGGGTTTCTCGCGGCGAGGTGCTCCAGGTACTGCGCCACGCCTTCGCCCTCTCGTTCGAGGAAGCGGTCCACCGCCTCGGCGAAGGCGGGGTGGGCCAGCCAGTGGGCGCTCGTGGTCTTCACGGGGAGCAGGGCACGCGCCATCTTGTGTTCCCCCTGGGCGCCGCCCTCGAAGCGCTGGTAGCCGTGAGCGATGCACCACTGCAGCGGCTGGTAGTAACAGGCCTCGAAGTGCAGACAGTCCACGCGCTGCAGCGCGCCCCAGTAGCGGCCGTAGGCCACGCGGCGTTCGGGGTCGATGGCGATGAGGCTGCTGGCGATGGGGCGGCCGCCGTGCTCGGCGATGAAGAGCAGCCAGTGCTCGGGCATGGTCTCGGCCAGGCGGGCGAAGAAGTCCCGGCTGAGGTAGGGCGGGTTGCCGTGTTCCAGGTAGGTGCGCTCGTAGCAGCGGTAGAAGAAGTCCCAGTCGGCCTTCGTGATGGCGCGGCCCTCGGCGTGGCGGAACACCACGCCGGCCTCGGCCACCTTGCGGCGCTCCTGGCGGATCTTCTTGCGCTTTTCCTGCTGCAGGCTGGCGAGGAAGGCGTCGAAGTCGGGCCAGTGCCTGTTCTCCCAGTGGAACTGGACTGTGTGACGCAGCATGAGCCCGGCCTCGGCGCAGGCGGCCACGTCGCGCGCTTGAACGAACAGCAGGTGCAGGGAGGACAGGCGCTGGTCTTCGCACCAGCTCACCAGGGCGTCCACCAGCGCGGCGCGGGCCGCGTCGTCGCGGGCCAGCAAGCGTGCACCCGGCACGGGCGTGAAGGGCACGGCCACCAGGGCCTTGGGATAGTAGGGCAGGCCGTGCTGCGCATAGGCATTGGCCCAGGCCCAGTCGAAGACGTATTCGCCGTAGGAGTGCGACTTGAGGTAGACCGCGCACGCGGCCTCCAGTTGCCGGCCACGCCACAGCGTGAGGATGCGCAGCCCCCAGCCGGTGTCGGGCGCGGCGCAGCCGGTCTCGCTCATGGCCCGCAGGTAATCGTGCCGCATGAAGGGACTGGCGTCGTCCTCCAGGGCCAGCAGCTCGGCCCACTGCGCGGGGTCCACTGCGCCCCAGCCGCTCAGAACCCGGGTGACATAATCGTTTTCAGCCACGCCCGGCCTCAGTTTTCGCACCAGATCCCATGTCGTTTTCCGTATCGGTTGCCCAGCTCGACTTCGTGGTGGGCGACATGGCGGGCAATGCCCGCCGCATCGTCGAGGCCGCCACCGCCGCCCACTCGCGCGGCGTGAGGCTGTTGCTCACGCCCGAACTCGCGATCTGCGGCTACGCCGCCGAGGACCTGTACCTCAGGCCCGCGTTCATCGACGCCTGCGATGATGCCCTCAAGTCGGTGGCGGCCTCCACCGCGCACCTCAAAGGCCTTCACATCGTGGTGGGTCATCCGGCGCGCACGGGCAAGGGCGCGCGTGGGCGCAGCGTGGCCGTCGCCTCGTTGCACAACGCGGCCAGCGTGCTGTGCGAAGGCCGCGTGATCGCCACTTACGCCAAGCGCGAACTGCCCAACTACCAGGTGTTCGACGAGCGCCGCTACTTCGTGCCTGGCCAGGGTGCCTGCGTGTTCGACGTGCCCGGTGCCGAGGGCCAGCCGGTGCGCGTGGGCCTGCTCATCTGCGAGGACGCCTGGTTCGACGCGCCGGCCGCCGATGCGCGCGCCGCCGGCGCCGAAGTGCTCGCGGTGATCAACGCCTCGCCCTTTCACGCCGGCAAGGGGGGTGAACGCGAAGCCACCATGCGCGAGCGCGTTCGCGCCACCGGCCTGCCGCTGGTGTACGCGCACCTGGTGGGCGGGCAGGACGAGATCGTCTTCGAAGGCCGCAGCTTCGTGCTCGATTCGGCGGGCGAGCTGGTGGGGCGGGCGCGCAGCTTCGAAGAGGCCGAATTCGATGCGCGCTTCGAACGCGCGGGCGGCGCCTGGCGCATCGAGGCATCGATCGACCGCGAGCACAGCGCCGAGGCCGACCTGTGGCACGCGCTGGTGCTGGGCGTGCGCGACTACATCGGCAAGAACGGCTTCCCGGGGGCCATCCTCGGCCTGTCGGGCGGCATCGACTCGGCCCTGGTGCTGGCCATTGCGGTCGACGCCCTGGGCAAGGACCGCGTGCGGGCGGTGATGATGCCCTCTCCCTACACGGCCGACATTTCCTGGATCGACGCGCGCGACATGGCCGCGCGACTGGGCGTGCGCTACGACGAGATGGCCATCGCGCCCGAGTTCGAGGCCTTCAAGGCCTCGCTCGCGCCGCTGTTCGAAGGACGCGCCGAAGACACCACCGAGGAAAACCTGCAGGCGCGCATCCGCGGCACGCTGCTCATGGCGCTGTCCAACAAGTTCGGCAGCATCGTGCTCACCACGGGCAACAAGAGCGAGATGGCCACCGGCTACTGCACGCTCTACGGCGACATGGCGGGCGGCTTCGCCGTCATCAAGGACGTGCCCAAGACCACGGTGTTCAAGCTCGCGCGCTGGCGCAACGCGCACGACCCCTACGGCACCGGTGCCGAGCCCATCCCCGAGCGCATCATCACGCGCCCGCCCAGCGCGGAGCTGCGCCCCGACCAGACCGACCAGGACAGCCTCCCCGCATACGCCGTGCTCGATGCCATCATCGAGCGCTACATGGAGAACGACCAGAGCCCCGAGACCCTCATCGCCGAGGGCTTCGCGCGCGCCGACGTCGAGAAGGTGGTGCGCCTGATCCGCATCAACGAGTACAAGCGCCGCCAGGCGCCGGTGGGCATCCGCGTGACACACCGCAGCTTCGGCAAGGACTGGCGCTACCCGATCACGAGCAAATACCGCGCGTAGCGGCTCAAGCCGCCGAGAGGTGTAGCACGGCGCGCATGTCGCCGACCTCCACGCCGGCGGCGTTCTTCATCGGTGGGGGCAGCAGCCGGGCGAGTTCGTCGCGGTCGATGCCCTCGTCGGTCCAGCCGAGCTGCTCCAGCGCCGCCACCAGGGCCACCATCAGCGGTGCGAGTTGGCCGTCGCCGCACTTGGCTGCGATCGCGATGCCGCGGCTGAAACTGGCCATCGCCTGCACGCCGTCGGCGCCCACCTTGCTGACCCAGTCGCCCCGGCCCGCGCGCATCAGGTGCAGGTCGTTGCGGCCCCGGCCGCTGACCAGGTGGGGGTGCTGGCTCATCGCCCGCGCGATGCGGTGAGGCGCCAAACCATAGACCGGATCGGCCTCCGAGACGGTGAGGCGGGCGAACGCGTGTGCCAGCGCGCGCAGCGGCAGGGCGTAGTTCGGCGCGCTGCAGCCGTCGATGCCGCGCACCAGTGAGGCCTCGGGCACGCCGGCCCAGTGGCTCACGCAGCGCGCGATCTCGCGCTGCACCGGGTGGTCGGGGGCGAGGTAGCCCTGCAGCGGCGCGCCGAGCGCGTCGGCCAGCAGCAGCATGCCCGCGTGCTTGCCCGAGCAGTTGTGGTGCAGCGGGCCGTAACGCTCGCCGGGTGGTGGCGTCAGGCCGTTGAATCGAAACAGGTAGGGCTCGTGCGCGCCGCAGGCCAGGGCGGATTCGTCGGCGCCGATGCGCGCGAGCAGGGCGGCAGCCCGGCTCACGTGTTCGGGCTCACCGTTGTGGCTGGCGCACAGCAGGGCAAGGTCCGCATCGTCCAGAGCCAGCCGATCGGCTGCGCGGGCGACCAGGGGCAGGGCCTGGAAAGGCTTGAGCGAGGAGCGCGTGAACACCGGCGTGTCCACATCGCCCGCCGTCGCGAGCACCTGGCCCGTGCGGTCCACCACCGCGAAGGAGCCGTGGTGCACGTTCTCGGGGTGACCGGCGCGCACGCTCACGGCGATGGGCACGTGTCGGGGCCAGTGGAGGCTCATGAGCGGTAGGAAACAGAGCGCGCGAAGGGCGGCCAGTATGGCACGCCGCACCCGGCGTGCGGATGACTCTGATGTTTGCGTGATGGGCGGGGTGTCGATGCGCGTGAAGACCGCTCGCATTCCTAGACTGCGATCCGCTTCTTTTCAACCCCACGGAGAGTCTCTTGTCCGCGTCCGATCCCTTCATCGGTGAAATCAGCCTTGTCGCGTTTTCCTATGCCCCCGTCGGTTGGGCGCTGTGCGATGGCAGGCTGCTGTCCGTCAGCCAGAACGCGGCCCTGTTTGCTCTGATCGGCGCGGCCTACGGAGGCGATGGCCACACCACGTTTGCCTTGCCCGATCTGCGTGGGCGCGCCGCCATCGGCGCTGGCACGGGTCCGGGTTTTCGCCCGGTCGAGCTGGCCCAATACCTGGGGGACGAAAACGCCACGGTGCTTCAGAACAACCTGCCCGCGCACACCCACGCCGCAAGTTTCACCAGCGGTGGCGTGCGCCCCGTGGCGTACAGCGGTGGCGCTTCCGTGACCGACCCCACCGGTGCCGTGCCCGCCAACCCGGTGGGCGAGGGTGGTGCGGCCCTGCCGGCATTCGCGCCGGCGGCTGAGGCCAACGCCGGCCTCGCACCCCTGCCTGTGCAAGGGCAGGTCACCGTGTCGCCCACGGGGGCGGGTCAGCCCCTGAACATCCGCAACCCCGCGCTGGGCCTCAACTACATCATCGCGCTGGTGGGTGTGTACCCCCCGAGGTCCTGATGCGCAAGGCGGTGCTGATGACTGGCCGCTGGCTGGCGGTCTTGTTGGCGACAGCCGGGGCCGTGGTTGCCTGCGGCGGTGGCGACGACGTCCGGGTGGTCGAGCGCGTGGTGGAGGACCCATCGCAGGCCGTTGTCCTGAGCGGCACGGGCGAGCCCGATGACGCGATGGGCAGCGACGGGCAGTTCTACCTGGACGCGCAGGCCATGCTGCTCTACGGACCACGCGCGCAAGGCCAATGGCCACGGCCGCCCCGCGCCCTTGGCGGCGCGCCGGGCGCCGATGGGCAGGACGGACAAGACGGGCAAGACGGCCAGGATGGCTCGAATGGCCTCGATGGTTCTCGCATCCTTGCCGGCACCGGCGCTCCGCCCTCGGACGCCGGGCGCGACGGCGATTACTACCTGGACCTCGGCGCATCCATTCTGTACGGTCCCAAGGCGGCGGGCGTCTGGCCGCCTGTGGGTCTGTCGCTGGTGGGCCTCCCGGGGCCGGCCGGCTCGAATGGCCAGGATGGCCAGGATGGGGCGCCGGGCCCTCAGGGGCCTGCCGGCCCGCCCGGCCCCGCCAGCGTCGATCTCCAATGGAGCATTGCATCCAACAGCACGTTCGGCAATGGCGCTTATTACCTCTGGCCTCAGGGGCCCAACGCCAACGCGCGCAACCCGGTGCTGCTGCCGCGCGCGTGCTCCGTGGCGCGCCTGCGGGCCGTGACCTTGGGGCAGCCCTCCGCCAGCGGGGTCTACACCTTCACGGTGCAGCACACGCCAGGGCCGGACCTCGCCTTGGGCGCCACCACCGACACCGCATTGAGCTGCGTGATCGATGGCGCGACGCGCCATTGCGATACCGGCGACAGGGCGGTGGCTTTCGGTGCTGGCGATGCCATCGAGGTCCGACTGGTGGGCAATGAGGCGATCACCAATATGGCCACGCCCGGCTCCTGGGGGATTGCATTCACCTGTCAGTGAGCGGGCGTCGGCGTCCGAGGGACGCTTCGATGACGTTGGCGTGATACATTTTTCGGCACGCTACGTCATCAACAAGGGTCACCGCTCATGAAACAGATCACCGCCGTCATCAAGCCGTTCAAGCTCGAAGAGGTGCGCGAAGCGCTGGCCGAACAAGGCGTGACCGGCCTGACGGTGACGGAGGTGAAGGGCTTCGGCCGGCAGAAGGGCCACACCGAGCTCTACCGCGGCGCCGAGTACGTGGTCGACTTCCTGCCCAAGGTGAAGGTCGAGGTGGTCGTGAAGGACGACGACGTGGATCGCTGCGTTGAGGCCATCGTTCGCGCCGCGCGCACCGGCAAGATCGGTGACGGCAAGATTTTCGTCACCTCGGTCGAGCGCGTGGTGCGGATCCGCACTGGCGAAGAAGACGAAACGGCAGTCTGAACGCGAGCGCGCTCAGATCTCGTCGAGCCTGGGCTGCGGCGCGGTGCCCGCGGCCTGAATCAGCGCCGGCAGCAGGCGCTCGATGTCGGCGTCCACGCGGATCAGCTCCATCTGCCAGTCGCCCATGAACTGCGCCTGCACGGCGGTACGCAGAAAGGCCGTGAGGCCGTCGTAGTAGCCCCCGACGTTGAGCAGGCCGACGGGTTTGTCGTGGTAGCCCAGTTGGCGCCAGGTCCAGACCTCGAAGAACTCCTCGAAGGTGCCGATGCCGCCGGGCAGGGCCAGAAAGGCGTGTGCGTGCTCGGCCATGAGGCGTTTGCGCTCGTGCATGGTGTCCACCACGTGAAGCTCGGTGCAGCCGTTGTGGGCCCATTCCTTTTCCACCAGTGCCTTGGGGATGATGCCCACCACCCGGCCACCGGCCTTGAGCGTGCTGTCGGCCACCACGCCCATCAGTCCGTTGCGGCCGCCGCCATAGACCAGCTGGCCGCCGTGGCCGCCGATCCACTCGCCCACCTGCCGGGCGGCCTCCATGAAGGCGGGGCTCGCGCCTGGGCGCGATCCGCAGTAGACGCAGAGAGAAAAACCGGGTTCGTTCACAGCAGATCCTTGGCGTGCACCCACAGCGCCGCCAGCCAGGTGCCGCCGCACAGCAGCAGGCTCAGGAGCACGGCGGCGCTGCCCATGTCTTTGGCGCGCTTGGACAGCGCGTGCCATTCGGGGCCGATGCGGTCGATGGCGGTCTCGATGCCGGTGTTGAGAAGTTCCACCACCATCACCAGCACCACAGTGCCGATGAGCAACGCCACCTCGACCCAGCCCCGCCCCACCCAGAACGCCAGCGGCACCAGCACGAGCGCGGCGAGGGCCTCCTGGCGGAAGGCGGGCTCGCCCCAGCCGGCGCGCAGGCCGGCGAGCGAGTAGAACAGCGCGTGCCACACGCGGCTGAGGCCGCGTCGGTGTTTCTGTGGGTTCACTTCGGGGGTGTTCACGGCTGGCGCGGCTTGCGGGGTTTTTTCGGTTGGGGCGGTGGCGCGTGGTGCACCAGCCGGGTGCCGGCCAGCGCGTCGTGCACGAACTGGCGCTGCGCGTGCAGGCGCGAGAGCAGCGCGTAGACCAGCACCCAGCCGATCAGCAGTACGGCGGTTTCACCCCCCTGGGCGCCCAGCGCCCAGCTCAGGGCCAGGGGCGGCAGCAGCCACAGCCACGAGAGCACGTAGCGCACCAGGGCCCGTGCCTGGCCGATCGGCTGGCCCGCCGTGTCTACCACGCGGATGTGCCAGGTCTTCTGCGCCAGGGTCTGGCCCTTGTGCCAGAACCAGGT
The DNA here is from genome assembly GCF_011772445.1 of Hydrogenophaga sp. Lineage (GTDB taxonomy): Bacteria > Pseudomonadota > Gammaproteobacteria > Burkholderiales > Burkholderiaceae_C > Hydrogenophaga. Next base: position 183,235 of record NZ_WVZN01000022.1, read on the forward strand.
GAAGTAGATGCCGAACACCACGAACAGGAAGGCCTGCAGGGCGTGGCGACCCTCCAGCGCGTGGCGCTGCTGCGTGAGGGCGGAGAACAGGTAGCCGGCGATGAACACCACGCCGAACATGAGCATGCCTTCGTACAGCCAGCAGGCCATGCGCCGGCGCAGCGAGGGGGCGGTGAGATCGGGGCGGGCGGCGGCGCCGGCGGCTGGGGCGTCGGAGGTCATATCGGCTGAGACGGGAAGGCCGGGATTGTCGCATTCCGGTCAAGGCCGACGAAAAGCCGCGAGCGCCTCTTTGCTGCGGTGCCATAATCGCTGGCTTCCGTCATCACAAGGCAAACGGATCAGGGTCCGGCGGGTATTCGTTCCGCTCATGGCCACTGGTCTCAAGTCCCGAAGCCGCCCCACAAGGGTGGGCCAAGGGGCACCCAAGGTTTTTCGTCAGAGAAATTCTCGAAAGGTTGATCATGGACATCACCAAGGCCGAACTGGCCTCGGCCGCCGCCGCATCCACAGCCGGCGAGGCCCCCCAAGAACTCCGCGGCGCGGAAATCCTCGTCAAGGCCCTGCAGGCCGAAGGCGTCAAGTACGTCTGGGGTTACCCCGGCGGCGCCGTGCTGCACATCTACGACGCGTTCTACAAGCAGGAAAGCATCCAGCACGTGCTGGTGCGCCACGAGCAGGCCGCGGTGCACGCCGCCGATGGTTACGCGCGCGCCACGGGCGATGTGGGTGTGGCGCTCGTCACCTCGGGCCCTGGCGTCACCAACGCGGTCACCGGCATCGCCACCGCGTACATGGACAGCATTCCCATGGTGATCATCACCGGTCAGGTGCCCACGCCCGCCATCGGCCTGGACGCCTTTCAGGAATGTGACACCGTCGGTATCACGCGCCCCATCGTCAAGCACAACTTTCTGGTGAAGGACGTGCGCCAGATGGCCGAGGTGATGAAGAAGGCTTTCCACATCGCGCGCTCGGGGCGGCCCGGGCCGGTGGTGGTGGACATCCCGAAGGACGTGTCCTTCAACAAGACCGCCTGGACCGGGTATCCCGAAGCCGTGCCCATGCGTTCGTACAACCCGGTGCGCAAAGGCCACGGCGGCCAGATCCGCAAGGCGCTGCAGCTGCTGCTCAATGCCAAGCGCCCCTACATCTACACCGGTGGCGGCGTGCTGCTGGGCAACGCCACGCAGGAGCTGCGCACCCTGGTCGACACGCTCGGCTACCCGGTGACGAACACGCTCATGGGCCTGGGCGCGTACCCCGCGTCGGACCGCAAGTTCCTCGGCATGCTGGGCATGCACGGCACCATCGAGGCCAACAACGCCATGCAGAACTGCGACGTGCTGCTGGCCGTGGGCGCGCGCTTCGACGACCGCGTGATCGGCAACCCCAAGCACTTCGCGCAGAACGAACGCAAGATCATTCACATCGACATCGACCCGTCGAGCATCTCCAAGCGGGTCAAGGTCGACGTGCCCATCGTCGGCGACGTGAAGGATGTGCTCACCGAGCTGATCAACATGGTGCGCGAGACGCCGCAGCGCGCCGATGAGCACGCTCTGGCGGAGTGGTGGAAGACGATCGAGGGCTGGCGTGCGCGCGATTGCCTCAAATACGACCGCAGCAACGGGCAGGTGATCAAGCCACAGAAGGTCATCGAGACGCTGTGGAACATGACCAAGGACACGGAGACCTACATCACCTCCGATGTCGGGCAGCACCAGATGTGGGCTGCGCAGTTCTACCGCTTCGATGAGCCGCGCCGCTGGATCAACTCGGGTGGACTGGGCACCATGGGCGTGGGCATTCCCTATGCCATGGGCATCAAGCTGGCCAAGCCCGATGCGGAGGTGTTCTGCATCACCGGCGAAGGCTCTGTGCAGATGTGCATCCAGGAGCTGTCCACCTGCCTGCAGTACAACACCCCGATCAAGGTGGTCTCGCTCAACAACCGTTACCTGGGCATGGTTCGCCAGTGGCAGGAGATCGAATACTCCGGCCGCTACAGCCACAGCTACATGGACGCGCTGCCCGACTTCGTGAAACTGGCCGAGGCCTATGGCCACGTGGGCCTGCTGATCGAGCGCCCCGAGGACGTGGAGCCGGCCTTGCGCGAGGCGCGCAAGCTCAAGGACCGCACGGTCTTCATGGACTTCCGCACCGACCCGACCGAGAACGTGTTTCCCATGGTTCAGGCCGGCAAGGGCATCACCGAGATGCTGCTGGGTTCGGAAGACCTGTAAACGTCCGCCGGGTCCGCCGCGAGGCGGTCCCATCCCCTGGTTGAATCTATTGACCGTCGAGCCCGTGCATTACCGTGCACGGGGGAGGGCGGCGAAAAGAGGAAGCTGCACATGAAGCACATCATTGCCGTGCTGCTCGAGAACGAGCCCGGCGCACTCTCCCGCGTGGTGGGCCTGTTCTCGGCCCGTGGCTACAACATCGAATCGCTCACCGTCGCGCCGACCGAGGACCCGAGCCTGTCGCGCATGACGATCCAGACCACGGGGTCGGATGACGTCATCGAGCAGATCACCAAGCACCTGAACCGCCTCATCGAGGTGGTCAAGGTCGTCGACCTCACCGAAGGCGCCTACACCGAGCGCGAGCTCATGATGGTGAAGGTGCGCGCGGTGGGCAAAGAGCGCGAGGAGATGAAGCGCATGGCCGACATCTTCCGTGGCCGCATCATCGACGTGACCGACAAGAGCTACACCATCGAACTCACCGGCGACCAGGGCAAGAACGACGCCTTCCTGGAAGCCATCGACCGCGGCGCGATCCTGGAGACGGTGCGCACCGGTGCCAGTGGCATCGGCCGTGGCGAGAGAATCCTGCGCGTCTGATCACCCCTTCCATTCCAACGGAGCAAGCATGAAAGTTTTCTACGACAAGGACTGCGACCTGTCCCTCATCAAGGGCAAGACGGTCGCGATCATCGGCTACGGCAGCCAGGGCCACGCGCACGCGCAGAACCTCAACGACAGCGGCGTGAAGGTGGTGGTGGGTCTTCGCAAGGGCGGCGCCTCCTGGGACAAGGTCGGCAAGGCCGGCCTGAACGTGCTGGAAGTCAACGAGGCCGTGAAATCGGCCGACGTGGTGATGATCCTGCTGCCCGACGAGCAGATCGCCGAGGTCTACCGCAACAACGTCGAGCCCCACATCAAGCAGGGCGCTTCGCTGGCCTTCGCGCACGGCTTCAACGTGCACTACAACCAGGTGGTGCCGCGCGCCGACCTGGACGTGTGGATGGTCGCCCCCAAGGCCCCGGGCCACACCGTGCGCAGCACCTACGCCCAAGGCGGCGGCGTGCCCCACCTGGTGGCCGTGCACCAGGACAAGAGCGGCAAGGCGCGCGACCTGGCCCTGAGCTACGCCATGGCCAACGGCGGCGGCAAGGCCGGCATCATCGAGACCAACTTCAAGGAAGAGACCGAGACCGACCTCTTCGGCGAACAGGCCGTGCTGTGCGGTGGCGCGGTCGAGCTCATCAAGATGGGCTACGAGACGCTGGTGGAAGCGGGCTACGCGCCCGAGATGGCCTACTTCGAGTGCCTGCACGAGCTCAAGCTCATCGTGGACCTGATCTACGAAGGCGGCATCGCCAACATGAACTACTCGATCTCCAACAACGCGGAGTTCGGCGAGTACGTGACGGGCCCCGAGGTGATCAACGAGCAGTCGCGCGTGGCCATGCGCAATGCCTTGAAGCGCATCCAGAACGGCGACTACGCCAAGATGTTCATCCTGGAAGGCCGCACGGGCTACCCGAGCATGACCGCGCGTCGGCGCAACACCGCCGAGCACAGCATCGAGGTGGTGGGCGCGCAGCTTCGCGCCATGATGCCCTGGATCGCCAAGAACAAGCTGGTGGATCAGAGCCGCAACTGA
>NZ_WVZN01000019.1:0-146 GCF_011772445.1 Hydrogenophaga sp.
GCCGGCCCAAGAAGACCGGACTTCCCTGGCTCGGCGATTAAATGGAATCTGACCCCAATTAAGGGGAGCCCGATTTCCGGTGGTGCGCTCGGGCGTCACTCTCGACGGATGGTGGGGTTCGCGGGCGCAGGCCCCATTCGCGCTTG
>NZ_WVZN01000019.1:176-91246 GCF_011772445.1 Hydrogenophaga sp.
GCCGGAGAACGCGGACCACGCCAGCCGTCAGCGCGAGGTCTCAACGAGAAACCAGCGCGAGGTCCTGGCGAGAGGGGGAACCCTACCCACCCTCAAGCCCCCTTCAGCGCCGCTTCGATCACATCCAGCTTCACCGCGCCGTTGAGGCGCTGCCCCTCGGCCGTGAACAGCGTGGGCGTGCCCTGCACGCGGAATTTTTCGGCCAGCGCCATGTTGCGCTCCAGCGCCTCGACGCCGCAGCCCGAGGCGCCATTCCCCGGCACCTCCTGGTCGGCCATCGCCGCTTCCCAGGCGATCGGTCGCGAGGGAGCGCACCAGATGCGTTCGTTCAGCGCGCGCGACTCGGGACCCAGGTACGAAATCGGGAAGGTGTGCACCGTCAGGTCGGTGGCGTCCTTCAGCGTCACGTGCAGGCGCTTGCAGAAGCCGCAGCGCGGGTCCTCGAAGCTCACCAGCACGCGGCCCGGCACCACCTGGCCGCGCTGGATGGTGATCGCGTCGGCCAGGTCCAGCTCGGCCAGGCGCAGCGTGGGCGTGCTCGCCAGCACGTACTCGGCCTGGCGCTGCGCCGTGAGCGAGCGCCGGTTGGCGATGTCGATGATGTGGCCGTCGATCAGGTGCTCGCCCGCGGCGTCGATGTAGAACACCTTGTCCTTCACGATCACCTCGTGCAGGCCCGGCAGGGGCCCCGCGCCAAAGAACTGCACCTGGCCGCCCGTGAGCCGCTCCACGATGGCCTTCAGGGCCACCTCGTCGCGCACGGGCCGCGTGGCCACCGCCTGCGCCAGCGCGGGCCCCGCCCCGCCCAGGCCGGCCATCAGGGCCAGCCGCTTGAGTCCTTCACGTCGTTCCATGCCCGGCATGTCGCGCCCCATCTCTGATCAACCAAGGGCGCCCAGCATGGCCTGTGCGCGTGACGGTTTGCCGACAGCCCGGCGATGCGAAAGCGCCATGGTCCGAAAGGACCATGGCCGTCCCGGCCCGACCCGCAACAAGCCCGCAGCGCGTCGATTTGTCACACAAGGGCCGCACACTGGATCGCTCATTCGACCGCTGTCACACCGCCCCCCACCGCGCCCCTGCGGCACCTCCCCCGTCGTGATCGACATCAGCTCCATCGCCTCCAGCAGCTCCCCGCGCGTGGCCGGCGCCACGGGCGCGACGGCGCGCGGCAGCCTGCTCAACCTGCTGGAGATGTCGCTCAGCCCGGTCATCGGCGTGGCCGTGCTCTGGGTGCTGGCGCGCCTGCTGGACGGCGGCATTCACCCCGAGTACTTCCTTCTGGCGGTGGTGGTGTTCGCCATGACCTTTCCCGGCCCCTCGCGGCTCACGGGCACGGTGCGCTGGCTGCTGCTGGACGTGCTGCTGAGCTGGGGCACCACCTTCGGCCTGCTGTTGGCCGCCGGCTGGACCACCGGCTACGTGCGCCTGTTCCCCGACGAAGTCATCGCCTGGTGGATGGGCCTGGTGCCGGCCATCGACCTCGCGGCCTGGCTGGGCCTGCGCGCCACCGCGCCCACGCTGGTCCGCCTGCAGGGCCGGCCCGTGCGCGCCCTGGTGGCCGGCATGAACCCGCAGGGCCTGCAGCTCGCCCACAACCTGCAGGACGCGCGCTTTCACAACTTCGAACTCGTGGGCTTCGTGGACGACCGCTCGCGCGAGCGCCTGCCCGACGACCAGCGCTTTCCCCTGCTCGGCCGCTTCGAATCGCTGGGCGAGGTGATCCGCCACCAGCGCATCGACCACGTCTACATCTCCCTGCCCATGGCCTCGCAGCCGCGCATCCTCAAGATCCTGGACGACCTGAAGGACACCACGGCCTCGATCTACTTCGTGCCCGACCTGTTCGTGACCGACCTGATCCAGAGCAAGCCCACCGTGCTGTGCGGCGTGCCCGTCATCTCGGTGTGCGACACGCCCTTCCAGGGCATCAGCGGCTTGCTCAAGCGCGGCAGCGACATCGTGCTGGCCTCGCTCCTGCTGGTGCTGCTGGCGCCGGTGCTCATCGCCATCGCCGTCCTGGTCAAGGCCACCTCGCCCGGGCCCGTCATCTTCAAGCAGCGCCGCTACGGCCAATCCGGCGAACAGATCGTGGTCTACAAGTTCCGCTCGATGACGGTGGCCGAGGACGGCGCGCTGGTCACGCAGGCGCGCCGCAACGACCAGCGCATCACCCCACTGGGCGCCGTGCTGCGACGCACCTCGCTCGACGAACTGCCGCAGTTCATCAACGTGCTGCAGGGTCGCATGAGCATCGTGGGCCCGCGCCCGCACGCCGTGGCGCACAACGAGCTCTACCGCAAGCTCATCAAGGGCTACATGGTGCGGCACAAGGTCAAGCCGGGCATCACGGGTTGGGCGCAGGTCAACGGCTACCGGGGCGAGACCGACACGCTGGAGAAGATGGAGGGCCGCATCGCGCTGGACCTGGACTACCTGCGCAATTGGTCGCTCAAGCTTGACCTGCTGATCATCCTGAAAACCATCCGCTTGGTCTTCAAGGACCAGCAGGCGTATTGATGGCACACCCCCGCCGCGCTGCGCGCGCCCCACTCAAGGGGGCGAGACCGACCGACCGGCGAAGCCGGATCGGTGGTCTCTCTTGGCTGGGCATCGGCACTTGTACCGCCCTGGCGTGTCTCGCCGCGCCTCTGGCGCTGGCACAAGACGAGGGCCTGAGCCTCTCTGCCGCCTACCGCGTGCAGCGCGACAGCAACCTGTTCCGCCTGGCCGACGGCGTGAACCCCCTGTTCGCGCTCGGACGGACCAGCGCGGCCGAGACGCTGCACATCCGCTCCGTCGGCCTGCACTACGCGCGCGACTTCAGCCTGCAGCGCCTGGAGGCCGACATCGGCCTGGTGGACTACGCCTACGACACCTACGACCAGCTCGACCTGCTGGCGCGCAACCACGACCTGCGCTGGCGCTGGGCCATCACGCCCGACCTCACCGGCACGGTGAGAACGCAGCGCGACGAAAGCGTCAACAGCTTCGAAGACACCAGCGTGCTCACCCAGCGCAACCGGCGCCTGCGCCGCTTCGAGAGCGTGGACGCCAACTGGCGCCTGGACGGCGCCTGGACGCTGATTGCCGAGGCGCAGGAAGCGCGCAATGAAAACCAGCAGCCCCTGGTGGGCGAAGACAGCCAGGTCCTGCGCACCACCGGCCTGGGCGTGCGGCGCGAGACACCCAAGGGCAGCTCGCTCGCGCTGCGCTGGCGCAGCGGCGAGGGCGAAATCATCGACCCGGACCGGGCGCCGGCCCCGCTGCGCGACGACGACTTCCGGCAGGACGAGTGGGCCCTGGACGCGCGCTGGCCCGTCACGGACAAAACGCGGCTGGAGGCCAACCTCGCCTGGATCGACCGCGAGCACGAACGGGTGGCCGCGCGCGACTACGACGCGCTCAACTGGCGTGTCTCGGCGAACTGGACGCCCAGCGCCAAGACCCTGCTTCGCCTGAGCGCCAGCGAGGACTTCAGCAGCTACCAGACCAGCAACGCCAGCGTGACGCGCACCCGGCGCTGGACGCTCAATGGCACCTGGGTGCTCACCAGCAAGTGGAGCCTGCAAGGCAGCTGGGGCAGCGCCGACCGCGATTTCCAGCGCCCGCCACCCGGCGCCCTGCCCGACCCGCGCAAGGACCGCACGCGCGAACGCTCGCTGAGCCTGCGCTGGGCCTTTGCCCGCCAGGCCTCGCTGGACCTGACCTGGCAGGACAGCCGGCGCCAGAGCAACGTGCCGAGCTGGCGCTACCGCAGCGATCTGTTGCGGGTCGGGATCAGCGGGCGGTTCTGAGAACGTGCTCACGATCTGCGCGCCCGCGTGCCACTCAACCGAGCAAGCGCCCGTCCAGCGAGAACCGCTCCGTGAGCACCGTGTCCAGTTGCCCCGCCGCCGCCGCCACGTCGATCACCACGTTCCACGAACGCGGGCTCACCACGCTCGGCAGCACCAGCACGGGATGCGACTTCATCTGCTCGGCGGCGAACGCCTGTTGCGCCGCGCCCGGCACGCCCGGCCGCAACCACGAGGGGTCGGGAAACGCGTCGGGCGGCAGCACCTTCACCCGGGCGATGTCGAGCCAGCGCGCGCACACCAGCGAATGCGCAACGGCGTCCAGCGCGGCAAAGCCCGCGTGCACGGCCACCTCGAGCAAGGCCGTCGCGGGATCGAGGGCACCATAGATCACGCGCGTGCCCCGGGCATTCCAGCGCCCGCCCACCTGGAACGCGCCTTCGCCCGAGGCCCAGGTGCCCAGGTGCCGGTCCTTGTCCAGCCGCCAGAACAGGAGGCCGCCCGCCGCTGGGAGCGTGTGCGCCTTGCCGCCCGCGCGCGCGGCCAGCGCGGTGGGCAACGGGGTCAAGCGTAGACCCCGTATTCCATGCGCACCAGGTGCTCGCGCACCAGATCGGCGCCCTGGCGGGTGCTGAGCAAGTCAATGGGGCAACGGCCGTTGAATGCCACGGCCGGCTGGCCCAGCCAATGCTCCGCCGCCGCCAGCGAGCCCAGGGTCCGCGCGGCGGCTTCCACCGTGGTGGCCAGGTCGATGGCGGCACTCGCGATGTCGCTGCCCAGCTTGCCACCCTTGTGCCGCTGCAAGGTGCGCTCGCTCACGCCCAGCGCCCGCAGCAGCTGGGCCTTGGGAATCTGCCGGAATTGGGCGATCAGGCCTTCGACCTCGCGCGTGGGCAAGCCGTCCGACACGGCGTCGTGCACCTGCAAAGGGTCCAGCCCGGCCAGGCGGGCGGGCGGATCGATGCGGTAGCTGGGCGACTTTTCGGCGACGTGGAGCGTGGACTCGCGCGCAACAGGCCGGGCGCTGGCGGACTTGCGGGGGTTCATGGGGCACTCCTTCATTCGGCCAGCCATGAGGCCGACAATTGGCGGAGAAGTTTACGCCATTTGGCGAGCCGTCGCGCCCGCGCCCTAGTCCCTAGTGTTTGTCCGAGGGCACGGCAGCCAACGACGGAGACGCGGCCGGCCGCAGCACCAGCGGCCCGAACCACGCCTGCACCGACTCGCCCGTGTTGTTCGAGTCCGTCATCAGCCCCAGCCCGGTGAGGCGGCCCGGCGCTTCGCCGAACGCGGCCCGGAAATCGGCCGCCACGTCGCGCTCGAGGTCGTTCCAGCGGCCCACACCCTCCTCGCCCGACTGCACCACCAGCATGCGGATGCGGTCGGTGTGCGGGTTGGGGACCACGGTGCCCGCCGGGTAGCGGTGGTCCCACACGTACATCAGCGTGGCGTAGGGCATGGGCTCGCCGGTGACCAGTTGCACGATCTCCGACAGCCAGCGGTCGCGCGGGCGGAACAGGTCGCGGTCGCCATCGAAGGTGAGGATCACCCGAACCACCGCGTCGTCGATCTCGGCGTCGCGCAGGTCGGCCTTGTGGTTGAGTTGCGGCACCAGCCAGGAAAACGCCAGCCGCAGCGCGGGATCCACCGGTGCGCCCAGCGGCAGGCGCAGGGTGCTGTTGCCCGCGCGGCTGTTGGCGTGCACCGCGGGCCGGCCCTCGCGCTCGCCCACGCCGTAGCGCGTGGGGCGCGCCGAGCCGTAGCGCTGGTGGCGCCAACCGGGCGTGGTGCCCAGCAGGCCCCAGTCGGACGCGCGCGCCCACTCGGATGCAGCCAGGGCCTGCTCCACGGTGGACGGCTCCTCATCCACCGGCAACGCGGCGCAGCCCACCAGGGCGCACACCACGGCCAACCAGGCGATGGATCCGGTGACGAGCCGATGCAGGGCGGGGGCGCCGGGGAACCGGCTTTGCCGGGCCCCAGGCGCCGCCCCCTGGAGGGGGTCGCGCGAAGCGCGGCGGGGGTGCCTCATGGCTTGTGCTCGTCGAGTTTGTCGCGGTAAGTTTGCAGAATGTTTTCAAGTTCGACGCGCTTGAGGCCCGTGAAGGCTTCCAGGCCGTTCGCCTTCACGCCTTCCTGGTGGGTGCGGCAGTCGTCGATGAGTGCGCGGCCCACCGTGTAGAGCCCGACGCCGCGCGCCGCGCAGGCGGCCAGTTCGCTGTTGAGCGCCTGGCCCTGCGTGTTGAGGACGCGACCGCGCTCGGTGGCGACGGCCAGCTCCTTCTGCAGCTTGGCCACCTGCTCCTGCAGCGTCTTCACCTGCGCTTCCAGCGCCGCCTTGTCGGTGCGCAGCGCGTCGCGCTCGGCCGTGGCGGCGGACAGTTCACGCGACAGCCGCTGACCGCGCGCGGCCTCGCTGCGCGTCTGCTGCTGCAGGGCCTCGGCGTCGGCGGCCAGGCGCTGGCGCTCCTGCTCGGCGGTGCCGAGCTGCTGCTGCAGCGTGCTGACTTCCTGGGCGGCGCGCTGCGCCTGCTGTTGCGCGCGGCGCAGGGCCTCGCGCTCGCGGCTGGCGCGTTTGTCGTCCTGCGCCAGGGCGCCGGTGCACAGGCTGGCCAGGGCCAGCAGCAGCACGGCGGTGCGTTGCCAGTTGCAGTGGTTCATCAGAAATCCTCCGTGCGGTAAGGCCCGCTGGCGCGCAAGCTGCGCTGCTGCTCGCTGGCGCGCGCGCCCGCCGCCAGCAGGCGCTGCACCATGGCCGCTCGCTCCTCGCGCTCGGCCCAGTACAAGGGGCTCAGGCCACTGGCGTCGATCGCGTTGGGATCGGCACCGTGCGCGAGCAGGGCGTCCAGCAGCGCGGGCTGGTGGGTGTGAATGGCGATCACCAGCAGGCTGTCGCCCGAGCGGTCACGCGCGTCCGGGCGGGCGCCGGCCTCCAGCAGGGCGCGGGCCACGTCCAGGTGGCGCAGATGGGCGGCCTGCACCAGCGGCACCGTCTCACCNNCTTGAGCAGCAGGCGCACCATGCGCTCGTGCCCACGCACCGCGGCGGCCGACAGCGGCGTGGCGCCCCGGTGGCCGCGCCCGTCGGGCTCCGCACCGGCGCGCAGCAGCGCGCGCGCGCACGCCAGGTCGCCGCTGCGCGCGGCCAGCATCAGCGACGTGCGGCCCAGCGCATCCACGGCGTTGGCCTGGGCGCCCTGCTTCAAGGCCTCACGCACGCGCGCGGCGTCGGCCGCCTCGGCCGCCGCCAGCAGCTCGGCGTCCAGCGGCGTGGCCAGGCGCGGCGCGATCTCGCGCGCGGCGCGTTGCGCCTCGGCGTTGTCCAGCGGCGAGGTGAAGAAGCGCGGCGTGTCCTCCGGCGCCAGCCCGCCCTGCTCGATGCGCTCGCGCAGCGCCAGCCGCTCGGCGTCGGGCGCTGCGCAGCCGGCCAGCAGCGCGGCCAGAACAGCGAAGCCAGCGACTTCAGAAGCGCGCATGGAAGTTGACCTGGAAGGTGTTGATGGACAGTGGCAGGCCGGTGATCTCGCGGCTGGAGAGCCAGCGTGCGCTCAGCCAGGTGTTGCGGCTCAGCCCGTACTGCCCGCCCACGACGAAGCCCTTGCTGTTGGTGCCACCCAGGTGGAAGTCGGAATCGGTGAAGGCGTCGAGCACGGCGTCGGCTTCCAGGTAGCGGTAAGCCAGCGAAAGCTGCCAATCGCCCTTGAGCAGCATGGTGGGCATGCCCACCGCCACGCGCACCATGTAGCCCGTGTCTTCCTTCTCCAGGTTCAGGCCCGATCGCGCGAGCACGCGCGCCTGGTCGAAGCCCATGTTGCGCACATAGTCCGCGCTCACGATCAGGTGCACCGGGTTGAAGAGGTTGTAGTCCACCGCGGCCGTGAGGTTGAGCAGGCGGTAGTCGGCGGCCAGGCCGAAGGGGCCACCGAAGTTCGTCGGGTTCGACAGGTTGAACAGCGAGTTCCCTTTCTGGCGGAAGGCGGGCTGGGTGGCATCCTGCGTGTTGCTGTCGAAGCTGTTGCGCACGCCGCTGATGTTGCGGTAGTCGTACAGCGCCACGCCCAGCTTGGCGCGAAGGTCGTTGCTGGGCACCCACTCCACACCCGCCTGCGCCGCCAGCAGCGACTTGCTGCGCGCCTCGCTGAGCGAGGAGCGCTCCAGGTTCTGCAACGGAAACCAGCCCACCACGCCAAAGGGTCGCCACACGCGCGCGTTCGCCGCCGGGTCGTCGAACTGCAGGGCCAGGCCGTCGAAGTTGAGGTCGTCGTCCCACACCAGGTCGGTGCTGAAGAAGGGGTTGGGGATGCGCCCGGCCGTGGTGGTGACCCAGGGCATGAAATCCTGCGAACGCGCGCGCAGGTAGGCGCGGTCGAGTGCGAAGTTGTACTTGCTGCCGTAGCTGCCCAGCGTCTGGTTGGTGGAGACCGGGTCGTCGCTGCTGCCGGTGGTCAGGCGCAGAGCGGCGGTGATGTCCTGCGTCACGCGCGCCGTCACGCCCAGGCGGGCGCGCAGGCGCTCGCGGTTGCGGTCGATCAGGGTGTTGCTGATGTTCTGGCCGCCCGCCAGGAAGAACAGCTCGGATGCGTTGGCCTCGTCAAACATGTCGCGCTGATAGCCCACGCGGATTTCGCCGTCGAATCGGAAGCGGTCCACCCATTCGGGCACGGCGTTCACGTCGCCCCAGCGCTCGGCCTTGGCCTGTGCCACCACCTCTTCACGCACCTCGTTGGCGATCTGCTGGCGCACCGATTCGGGCACGTACTGGATGCGCACGGTGTTCTGGTCGGTCTTCTTCTGCTCGGCCACGGCGGCGCGCGCCTTGGCCTCGGCCTGGGCGATCAGGGCCTGCGCCTTGTCGGCCGGCAGCACACCCTGCTGCACCAGGGCCTCGATGAGCTGCAGCGTGGTCTGGCGCAGCACCTCCAGGCTTTCGCGTTCGCTGGTCTGGGCCTGGGCGGTGCCGGCGGCCAGGGCGGCGGCCAGGGCGGTGGCGCGCAGGGCAAAGGCAAAGGTTGGTGTCATGTCCGTCTCGTAGAAGGATGGCTGGGGTCGTTTCGGGGGGTGTGGGCCCACGGGCTTGGTTGGCGCGTCAGGGGCGGGCACAGGGCCGTGGCGGCTTCACTGCGGTGGTCCTCGCTGCGCGAGGACTCCCCTGCGATGCTCGCGCGGGCGGCCAGGCGGCATAACTCACTGCGCGCGCTTTGCGCGCTCCGTTCAAACAGATGCCGCCAATCAGTTCACGAAGCGCGCTGCGCGCGCTGGCCGCCCGCGCTGCGCTTCTCGGCACCGCACAGGCGCCGCCACGGCCCTGTGCCCGCCCCAGACGAGTGACACCTGGGCTCGCCAACAAGGGAAACGGACTTCCCTTCGCGCGTGCCAGCCCGCTGCACCCGCTGCGCTCGAAGCGCTCGAAGCGCTCGAAGCCAGGCAAGCACACGGCCAAAGCAAGAAGGGTCATGGTGAGTCCCTTTCAAGACCGCGCGGACACGCGCAGGCGGATGGGTTGCGGCATGTCGCCGGGCGGGCCCTCGCGCACCGGCGCCAGGTTGCGCAGCGCGGCGCGCAGGGCGTCGTCGAGCTCGGGCGAGGTGGCCGCACCCACCAGCTCGACGCGCGTGACGCGCCCGCTGGTGTCGACCCAGACGTTCACCACGCGCAGGTAGTCCTGCGCCTTGCGCAGCTTCTCGTCGCGCGCGATGGCGTCGGTGATGCGCTCCTTCACCAGCGCGCCGTACCAGGCGAAGCGGTCGCCGCCGCCACCACCCACCGGGCCGATGGAGGTTCTGCCGTCGCCCTGGGGCAGACCGAAGGCGTCGCTGCTCCCATTGCCCGGCAGCGAAGACGTCGGTCCGGGCGGCGGCGCATCCGTGGGCGGCGCGGGCGCCGGCGAGGCCTCGGGCTTGGGCACGTCGATCTTTTCCTGCTGCTGCGGGGGCGGCGGCGGGGGCGGCGTCTTGGGTGGCGGTGGCGGTGGTGGCGGCTTCACCAGCTCGATCTGCTGCACCGCGCGCTTCTTCGTCCCTTCGTCGGGCGAGGAAAACAGCTGATAGAGCCAGACCGCCAGCGACACCAGCAACGCGGCGAGCAGCGCCACGAGCGCCACACGGGCGATCAGCGCGTAGCGCTTGGGTCCTTCCGACATCGCGCGCTCACTCGCTCAAGGGGTGGAGCGCTGCGTGACGAGACCGATCTGGTTGAGATCGATGCGCCCCAGCAGGTCCAGCACCTGCACCACCTTTTCGTACTGCACGGCCGAGTCGCCCTTCACGATCACCGGGAACTCGGGCGTGTTGGCCTTGAACTGCAGCAGCCGCGCTTCCAGGTCGGCCAGCGTGGCCATGGGGTAGGCGTCCAGGTAGAGCGCGCCGGTCTCGGTGATGGTGATCGCCCGCGTGGCCGGCTTGGCCAGGCTGGGCGTGTTGCTCGCGCGCGGCAGGTTCACCTTGATGCCCTGCACCGAGGCGGTTGTCATCAGGATGAAGATCACCAGCAGCACATACGACAGGTCCAGCATCGGGGTGATGTTGATGTCGTCGTAGACCGCGCCGTCGTCCTGAACCTTGGCCATCTCAGTCTCCGTAGGTCTCGGCCATGCGCGTGACGAACTCGTCCACGAACACCGTCATGTCGTTCGACAGCGTCTTGATCTTCGTCTGCAGGTAGTTGTAGCCAAACAGCGCCGGAATGGCGACGCCCAGGCCCGCCACCGTGGCCACCAGCGCGGCCGCGATGCCGGGGGCAATGGCGTTCACGTTCACGTCGCCCGCGGCGGCAATCGCCGCGAAGGTGATCATCACGCCCACCACCGTGCCCAGCAGGCCCAGGAACGGGCCGCCCGAGATGGCGATGGTCAGCAGCACCATGCCGCTGTCCAGACGCGCGCGCTCGCGCGTCATCTGCGCGTCCAGCGCGGCGCGCACGGCCAGCATGGCGCGCTCGCTCACCGACGGCGCGACCACGCCGTCGTGCTGCACGGTGGCGGTGTTCGCCTCGCCCAGTTGGAAGCGCGACTTGAGTTCCTTCGCGCCCACCTCGTAGATGCGCATGAGCGGCGAGTGGCGGTACTGCGGCGCCTGCGCGGCGAGTCCGTCGAGCCGGCTGGCGTGTTCCTTTGCGCTGGCGTTGAGCGCGCGCAGTTGCGCGCTGAGCTGCTGGAACGCCTCGTTGAAGCGCGGGTTGCTCTTCTCCACGCGCGACAGCAGCATGGCCTTGGCCCACATCACATACAGGGCCACGAACAGCATGAGCACGCAGATGATGGTGACGACCCAGCCGTCCACCGTCAGGTTGTTCATGGTGGCCATGAAGTAACCCGTCTCGGCGCCGCCTTCGGTGCTCTCTTCCTCGCCCTGGCGCACGAGCTTCGTGGCCATGCCCTGGTTGTCGGCGAGCGCGGCCACCCAGGCGGCGGGGCGCGCGACGGTGCTGACCTGCACCTCGTCGATCTCGCCCACCAGGCCGGCGCCGATCGTGAGCGCCGGCGCGGCCGCGAAGGGCGCGGCCGTGGTGGCCACGGGCTGGCCGTTCACATGGAGCGTGAGCGCCGTCGCGTCCCAGGTGATGGCGAGGTGGTGCCAGGCGTTGAGCGACAGGGGCGTGGGCGCGGCGGCGCGCGCCTCGCCCACGGCGGCCACGGGCGTGCCTTGCGCCAGCGTGAGCGTCAGGCCGCCATAGGCCAGCAACTGGCCATCGAGCCGTTCGGGCTTGATCCAGGCCGACAGCGTGAACCCGGTGGCCGCCCCGAGTGAGGGCGCGCCGGCCTGCAGGCCTCCGTCGCCGGCGAGGCGCGCCGAGCCACCGATGAGACCGGCGGGCACGAAGCTCACGGTGCCACCCCTCACGTGGTTGCCGGCGCTCGCGCTGTCCTGCGGCAGCCCGGTCTCTTCGGCCATGGACCACACGGCCCATTGCGACCCGGCGTACACGGGCATGGCCTGCGCGGGCGGCGCCGCGTCGTTGCCGTAGTACAGCCACACGTGCTGGGCCGCGTTGCCAGCGGCGACGCGCGGCACGCGCACCCACACGAAGGCCAGCTCGTTGAGCGAGTCGAAGCGCTCGATGCGGTGCGCGAGCACCGTCTTGTCGTCCTCGGCGACGAAGCGCAGGTCGCTGCCGTCTTCCTTGGCGCTGAGGAAGTCGAAGCCGGCGGTGGACAGGCGCACGAGCACGGGCAGGTCCGTCAAGTCGGCGTTGATGCCGGCGGCCTGGGTGTCCAGCGTGATCTTCTTGCGCACGGACCAGTCCTCGTTCCACCAGGCGTGGGCGGACAGGGGGAGCAGCATCGCGAGCGCGAACAGGGCGAAGAGGCGTTTCATGGTCGTGCGAAACAGAACCGCCGTGCGGCGGGAAAGCGAAGAAGGTACGAAGGGATGGCGGCGGGCTTGTGTCAGAACGGAGGCATCACCCGATCGGACTATTCAGATGGGGGCTTCCTATTCGCGTGGCTCCGGTCGGCGGCGCTCGGGTGTCCGGCTCCGCGACTGTCCCCCGGAGCGGATCGCTGACGCGCTCCACTCCTCCTCCTTAATGTCGCTACGCCGGACACCCGAGCACCCCCGACCTCGTTGGCACACGTCTGTTGGCGCGCCACCGCTTCTTCGGCTTGCGGACGCTGGGTGCCTTGTGTAGCGAAATAAAGGAGGAGGACGGCGCAGCCGTCCGGGGGACATTCGCGGAACAAGGCACCCAGCGGCCGCGAGCCCGCGAGGTGCCTCGCGCGAAACTTGCGAAGCGCCACCCGATGGCAAGCGTCCGTTCACTCGCCAAACCCCAACACCTCGACGCGGACCACGGAAGGCCGCAGCGAACTGGCGAGCTCCTGCGCGGCCCTGGCGGACTCGGCGGCGGCCTGGTTGAGGGACTCGACGACGCTGGAGGCGTCGTTGCCGCCACTGGTGGCGCCGGACGAGTCCGCCGTGACAGCGCTCGTGTCGGCCACCGGCGTGCCGGTGCTGGTGCCGCTCACCGAGATGTTGTCGGCCCCCAGCACCACCTGGGCGGCGATGTTGAGGTTGCGCGCGCGGATGCCCGCGTCGCCCGCGTTCACCGTGCCCTTGGGCGCGATCAGGTCGACGTCGCCGGCCTCGACTCCGGGGCTCTCGAGCGCCCCGATGCCCGAGCCCGAGGCGGCGCCCACCAGCTCCTGCGTCACCGTCCCCGTGCCCGGATCGACCTTGACGATCGGCGGCGGCACGGCCGAAGCCGTCTTCGCGCCCCGACCCGCGTCGATGTCGCCCTCGCTCGACCACAGCAGCACGTCGCCACCGCCCACGGTGAGCACGCGCGACTGGTTCACCAGCACGTCCTCGCGCGCCATGGCCCGCACATCGCCCTCGGCCGCGGCGACGATGCCCAGCACGTTGTTGCCCACGTTGACGAGATTGGCCGGCGTGTTGGCCAGGCCCACCACGATGCCGCCGCCCGGCACCATGACGTCGATGCCGCCGCCGCGCTCGGTCTTGATGCGGCTGGCGAACAGGTTCAGATCGCCCTGGTAGGTGCCGTCGGTGCCGATGCCGGGGAACACCAGCTCGAGCGCGGCGTAGCCGCGCTCGAAGTCGCCGGCGAAGCCGCTGCCGGCGTCGTTGGCGTCTCGACCGGTGGTGCGCAGCGCGGTGAACACGAATTCGCGCACGCGGTCGTGGCGCTGGTCGTGCGGCAGCCCGGCCACGTCCGCCACGGCGGCGGCGGCGTTGCCGCCCGTCAGCGAAGCGTCCCCCGTCAGCCAGCGCGCCAGCGCCAGGTCGGTTTCGCTCGGCGAGCCAGAGGCCAGGCGCTGCTGCAAGCGGGCCAACGCGCCGTCCACGTCGAAGCCCTTGGGCCCCAGGCCGGCGATGACCTCCAAATCCGCGCCGGTGGCCGGCAGGTTGGCGTTGTCCAGGTCGCCGCGGCTCAGGATGCCGCCCGAGGTGCCCAGACTGATGTTGCGGCCGGCGGCCACGGTCATGCGGCCCTGGCCGGCGACGCGAAGGCCATCTGCATCGGAGCGAAGACCGCCATCGGCGTAGCGGATGTCGCGGCCGGCCTCCACCACGCTGCGGTCGCTGGTGTTGGCGTGCTGCACCGCCAGGTTCAGGTTGACCACGTCGCGGCCCGCACGCACCTCGGCAGACTTGGCCAGGTCCAGTGAAATGTTCTGTCCTTCGGACTGCGACACGCCGCGCACGTCGCCCTGCACCGCGTAGACCTTGGCCGTGCTGCTGTCGCCGGTGTGCACGGGCGTGTTGGCATGGCGCTGGCCCACGGTGGGCGACAGCACCGTCCCCGGCAGGTTCGTCGGCCGCCACGCACTGGCCACCTGCGAGGGATCGTTGTCGCTCATGACGAGGTTCACGTTGACGAGCACCGAATCCTGCGCCATCAGCTCAAGTTGCCCGGTGGTCGAGGGCATCATCGTGCGTTCGCTGCTCACCGCAGTCCTGGACAGCACCACGTCGCCATTGAACGCGGTCATGCTCATCGACGGCGGCAGGTAGCCCAGCAGGTTGCGGTAAGCCTCGCGGTCGGTGATCTGCACCGTATCGCCGTAGAGCGAGTAGGCCCGATACAGGGCGGAGACACCGTCGGTCGAACTGCCGGCGGGGTCGTGCAGCACGGTGTCGCCGTTGAGGCTGCTCAGGCGCACGGCGCTGTCGCTGCCATAAGTGGAGAAGACCGATTCCCGCTGCGCGCCCTGGGCGTTGGAACGCACGTTGAAGTTGTCGTTGGCGCCATAGGACTGGATCACGAGCTGCGGGTTGATCACGCCGTGCAGGTTCACATCGCCCGTGGCGCGCACCTCGGCCGATGCATTGCCCAGCGCGATCACCGGATAGACCTTGCCGGTCAGCACGGTCTGGCCGCTGTCGATCGCGCCACCCGCGACCACGCGCACAGAGCCCTCGTCGGCCATGTAGTGGCCACCCAGCACGTCGCCGCCGGCCTCCACCGTCACATGGCCGCCGCCGGTCTTCACCAGCGCGGCCGCGTCGGGCGTGCCGGACGCCATGCGACCCTGCGTGGGCGCGCTGGCGGACACGTTGTTCACATTGCCCCCGGCGCGCAGGGACACGTCGCCACCGCCGAGCGCGCCCACGCCCTGCGCGAACTGATCGAAGCGCACCCACCACGCCGGGGTTCCCTGCTGGCCGGTGAGGTAGCCGCTGCCATCCGCGTTCAGCCGGCCCTGGCGGAACAGCCACTCCGAGTAGAGCTGCGACGAGGCCACGCCGGTGATGTCGCGCCCCGCCTGCAAGGACAGATCGCCGCCGCCTTGGGTGAAGTAGGCGCGCTGCAAGGTGATCGGTGGGGTGAAACCATCGAGCGCGGGCGAGAGCCTGCCCGCGGTGTAGATCGCCGAGGTGGCCGAGGCCAGCTTGATGTCGCGGCCCGCCGCCACGTCGATGTGGCCCGTGCCGGTGCGCACCACCTTGCCCGCCGCCACCGTCACGTCGCCCACGCCCGCGCGCGTCGACAGGGGATCGGCCGCGCTGGCGTCGGCCCCGGCCACCAGGCGGTAAGACCAGGAACGGCCGCCGCGCACGGTGTCGGACAGCAGCGTGGACGGCGTGGTGCCGGTCATGGGCGCCGCGTTGGTGAAGCCGTCTGACAGGTGGCCATTGAGCTGCAGGTTGCCCTGCGCGCGCAGCGTGAGCACGCCTGGCTCATCGCCGGCCGTGGCACTGGCCAGGTTCCAGTCGTTGGCCACCGTCAGGTCGCCGCTGGAGCGCACCTCGGTGCCCGAGACGATGTGCACCGCCGGGTTGCCGTCCAGACCCAGGCGGGCCTTGATCGCGCCGTGGTTCGCGGCGTAGGCCGTGTTGTCGGCGTTGATGGTCGTCAGGCTCAGGGTGCTGCCGCTGCTGCCGCCCGTGGCGTTGAGCGTGCTGATGCCCTCGTAGACGCGCACGGCCTCGATATCGACCGTGCCCGCGCCCAGGATGGTGCTGTCCAGTGCGGTGACGGCCACGTCGTTGCCCGCGCGCATGGCGCGCAGGTTCACGCGGCCCGCCTCGCCACCCGCGCCGGCGCGCACGTCGATCCTGGAGCCGGCCGCGAGGTCCAACGCGCCGCCGCTGCCCGCGCCGAGTTCCACGCGCCCGCCGTCGCCGCCGGCCTGCGTGGCCGAGGCGTCCAGGCGCGCGCCGTCGTGCAGCGTGAGCGAATGTCCCGCGTAGGCGCTGATGTGCCCGCCGTCCGTGCCGTTCGCGTCCAGCGTGCCGCGGATGTCGATGGACCCCGCGTCGGCCGACAGCGCGATGCGCTCGGCACGCACCGTCTGGTTGGCGCCGATGCTCAGGTCGCCGGTGCGCGCGCGCAGCGCGCGTTCGCCCGTGAAGCCCTTGCCCAGGGCGGTGTTGATCGCGTCCGCATTGGCCAGGGTGTTGGCATCGACACGCGCCACCGCCCCCTTGCCCGTCTTGCCTTGCGCGTCGGCCAGGGTCTCGCCGCGCAGCGTGCCGGCGGGCAGGCTCACCGTGCCGTTCACGGCGGACACGTTCAGCGTGCCGCCGTCGGCGCCCGCCGCGCCCGAGACATCCACGCGGGATGCCGCGTCCAGGGCCACGTTGCCGCTGTCGCTGCGCAGCGTGACCTGGCCGCCCCAGGTGCCCCGCTTCTCGTCGAAGAAGGCCAGCTCGCGGCCGGCCACGTTCACGTCGGCGCGATCGCCCAGTTGCACGTCGCCGGTGCGCGCATGCAACTCCAGCGAACCGCTGGCCAGTTGTGCGCGCGTGTCGAAATCGATCGCGTCGGCGCGCAGCGTCCAGCCCGCGCCCAGCCCACCGGCCGCACCGGAGGGCGCGGCAGCGCCGCCGTGGCTCAGCGCCAGCGTGCCCAGGCCGGCAGCCAGTTCGAGCGTCTGCTTCGCACCGGCCTCGCCGGTCAGGCGCGCGGTGGTCACCGTCGTGGCGGTGTCCAGGCGAGTGGTGCCCGTGCCCGAGGCGTTCAGGGTGTTGGCGTCGATGGCCACGCCCGAGAAGCCGCCCATGGTCTTGTCACCAGCGCCCAGGGTCAGCGTGTCCGCCTGCAGCGTGAGCGTGCCCGCGCCCGCCGCGGCGCCGGGGTTGTAGGCCGCGCCGGCCTGGTTGCTCAGGCTCAGATCGCGCGCGGCCAGGCGCACCTGATCGCCCGCGCCGCCCGCGCCTGCGATGCCACCGCCCTGCAGGCTCAGGCGCTGCAGCGTGGGCGCACCGTTCGCGTCGCGACCGCCCACGTCCACGCTGCCATAGACGTCGAAGGTGGTGTAGCTGGACAGCGTGAGGCTGCGCAGGCCCAACAGGTCGTCGAAGTCGTCCTGCGAGAACGTGATGCCTTCCACGGCACCGACGGGCGAGCCCAGGTTCACGCGCGCCGCGCCCACCGCGAGCTCGCCGGCCACCGCCTGGCCCTTGCGCGCGAAGCGCGTGTCGCCCGCAAACGCGTTGTCGCGCGTGGCGTCGAGGTTGATCGAACGCGCCGCCTGCACGACCGCGCTGTGGTCGGCGTTGAGCGTGCCCTGGCTGCGGTCCGGTGAGCCGGTGCGCGAGAAGGTGGCCGCGCTCGACGCGGCGCGCACGAAGGCGCCGTTGCCCGCGGTGGCGTAGTGGCCCGCGTCGCCATCGGCGCCCTGCGCGTCGATCGCGCTGCCTTCGGCCAGCGTGAGCGTATCGCGCGCCGCCAGCATCACCTCGGGCCCGCGCAGCGCGGACGCGCCGCCATTGGCCAGCCTCAGGTCCTCGCTGTGCACGGTCAGCGTGGTGGTGTTGCCGTCGCGTTCGCGCGTGGCGCCCAGCAGCAGGCTCTCGGCACCCAGGGCATTGAGGTCGTCCACGTTCAGGCGCGTGGCGGTGGGATCGATGCCGGTGGCGTCGGCCCCGGCGATCACCAGGTTCGGCGCGGCGATGTCCACCGCCGCGCCCCGTCCACCGGCGGCCGGCGATCCGATCAGGCGGCCGTCGAGTTCGAGCTGGCCCTGCGTGAGCATGGACAGGCGCCCGGCGTCCTGCGGCCGCAGCGTATCGGTGCCGAAGAAGCCGGAGGCGCGCGCGAGCGTGAACTCCGAGCGCGCGCGCACCTGGTCCTGTGTGAGCACGTCGATGGCGCGCCAGCCACCTTCGCGCGTGGCGCCCGCGCGGCTGTCGGTGAGGTAGCCCGAGGTGACCTGGATGCCGTCCTGGCGCGTGAAGGCCTCGGGGCGCACGGCCACGCTCTCGCCCAGGCGAACCGCCAGGGCGCCCGGCAGCAACGCGTAGTGGGCGGGCAGCAGGGTGTAGGTGCCCGCGGGCAGGCCGGGCACGCCCGACAGGTAGACCGTGGTGCCCACGGCCCGGTTCAAACCTTCCTGCGGATCACCCGGCGCGAAGCCGCCCGCGTAACCCGGCACGATGGCGTAGGTGTTCGCAGCAGCCAGAATGTCGCGCGAGCCACCCGGGCCGACGGAGAACTCATAGGCCTGCACGTCGCCGCCGCCGGCCACGTTGATCGTCGCCCCCTCCTTCACCTGCACCGATCCGCCGGACAGATTGACCGCCTTCTCGGGCAGCGCGTCCAGTTCCAGCTGACCGCCCGGCACGTCGGCCGGGTTGAGGTTGACCACCCACTGCGTGCCGTTCTGGATCTGCCCCAGCGGCAGCACCTGGCCCGCGTCCGCCGCGACCGAGGTGAGGCTGCCCGCTTCGAGCCTGAGCTCGTTCTGCGCCACCAGGTCGATGCTGCCCAGCGGCGCGATCACGCGGCCGGCCTGCGTGATGTTCTGCGCCTCCACGCGCAGGCTGCCGGCGGCCGACCACACCGGCGCCGCCACGCCGGTGCTCTCGACGCGCACGTCGCGGCCGGCGGCCTGGATCGTCACATCGGCAAAGCTGGTGGGCGAGACCGAACCGCCGCGCAGGGTGAGATCGCCGGTCGTGGCGATGGTGGCGCTGTGTTCATAGGCACCGGCGGCGTCCAGGCGCGTCACGCCGGCCAGTTGCACGCGCTCGCTGCCGGTGAGCTCGCTGCGCTGCATGCCGCGCAGGCGGACGTTGCCCGCCAGTTCCAGCAGGCGCGCGTCGGCGCGCAGCACCCCGTTGTTCGCGCTGCTGCCTTCGGTACCCACGCGGCCGCGGTTGCTCGCGTCCCAATTGCCCAGCCGCACCGCGTCGGCCATCAGGTGGGCGTCGCCGCGCGTCTCGATGCGCGCGGCGTCGAGCTGGATCTCGCGCAGCGGCACCGCGCGGCCATCGCCCAGTGCCAGGCCCTGCTCGAGCGCGATGCCGTCGCGGCTGGAGAAGCGCAGTTGCTCGAAGCCCGCGGCCTCCAGCGCGTCGGTGCCGATGCTGGCGCGCACCTCGCCCGTGAGCGGCACGGAATCGCCGAAGTCGAGGCCCGCCGTCTGCGGCGCGACCGTGTTGGACAGGACCATGGTGCGGGCCAGGCTGTCGTAGCCGCTCTGTCCCTCCACGCGCGCGGTCTTCGACAGCGTCACCGACAGGGCGCCGCCCTGTCGGTCGGGTGCGCCGCCGCGCGCGGCCAGCGTGGCGTCGAACAGCAGGCCCTCCTCGGCGAACAGGTTCACCTGGCCCGCGCCGCTGGCCACCGATTCCACGTTCACGCCGCGCGAATCGCGCGACGCGTACTGCACTGGCGAGCTGCCCGAGACGTCGATCGTCGCGCCCTGCTCGGCCACCAGGTAGCCTGTGCGCGCGTTCAGGTTCACCGTGCCTCCCGCGAGCACCTCACCCTGCGTGAGGCCCTTGTCGTCGGCGGTGATGCGGGGCGTGCCACTGGCGTCCAGGCGCGCGTTGGCGCCCAACCAGAGGGTGTTCGTCTCGAGCGAGCCCGAGGAGAACCCCGAGCTCCGGTCCAGGGTCAGGTCGATGGTGCCGCCGCGCGCCACCAGCGCCCCCTCGACCTCGATGCTGTTGCGCGCCTCCAGTTCGATAAGGCCCCCCGGGTCCACATCGACCCGCGCGCCCTGACCGATGCGCAGCTCGCCGGTGCCCGCGCCCGAATCCCCGGCGCTCAAGGCGATCGAGGCCGCCGGCCGCTCCCAGGCATCGCGCGTGACCGGCCTGCCGACGGACGCCAACGCGCTGCCCGAGGGCCGCGTGAGCGCATCCGTGTCCGGATCGATCTGCTGCACGCGCACGTCCACCTGCGCGCCGTCGACCACGTCCAGGCGTTGCAGGCCGCGGATGTCGTACTGCGCGAAGCCACCGCGCTGGAAGGCATCCGCCCCCAGCACCAGCAGGCCATCGCCCTGCCCCGAGCCACCGATCTGCACGCGCTCGCTGGTGAGCGCCAATGAACCGCCCGCCTCGATGCCATGCGCCCGCAGCGTGGCGCCGTCCAGGCCCTGCACATGGTTGCCGCCAATGGTGATGTCACCGCCACGCCCCGCGTGCAGTTGGCCGCCCTGGTCCACGCGCCCGCCACCGTCGGCGTCGATGCGCACGCCCTCACCCAAGGCCACGGTGCCGCGCGAGAACACCAGGCCGCCGGAGGCCTGGCCCTGCGCCACCAGCGACACGCTACCGCCGTCGATGACCGGCGCCACACCGGCGCCGCCGGGCACGCCGCGGCGCTGGTTCACCCAGGCGCCCTGCACCTGCAGCGCCACGCCGTCGCGCACGCTCAGCGTGGTGTCGGCCACCACGTTCCTGGCGTTGTTGCGGGCAGTGATGTCGATATGCCCGCCTTGCGCGGTGATGTCGGCGTTCACGTTCACCTGGCGCCCGGCGATGGTGACCCCACCGCCCTGCGGCGTGCGCAGCGCGTCACGCACCTCGGCGGCCTGGTTCGTGAAGACCTCCAGCTGCGCCACGCGGCCTTCGCCCACCAGGGCGGCGTCCAGCGTGAGCGTGTCCTTGAGCGGATCGACCAGTTCCTCGTGGCGCGCGAACTGGCCCGGCAGCGGGCCACCGTTGGCGATCACCACGTTCTGGTTGAGTTTGTGGTCCTTCAAGGCGTCGCCCACGCCCTCCGTACCGAAGGTGAGCGTGGCGCCGCGGGGCAGTTGGCCGGAGAGCTGCTGGCGTTCGCCGGCCACGGTGCGGCCCTCGACGCTGCCGCTGAAATACGCCGCGCCCATGCTCTGCACGTTCATGCGCCCGGCGTCCTGGCCTTGTGTGTAGCCCTGCACCACGCGCTGGGCGCTGGGCAGTTCGATCACCTCCTGCTCGTTCCATTTGTCGTAGTTCACGACATAGCGGCTCACGATCGCGTCATAGCGCGTGCTGGCGCTGGCGTCCGCCAGGTCGGTGAGCTTGCCCCGGCTGGAGAGCACCGTGGTCTTGGCGACGTCCTGCGTGTACTTCACGCTGCCGCCCGAGAGGTCGAAGCTGGCGCCCTGCTCGACGATGGTCTGGCCTTCGGAGCGCAGGCTGATGGTGCCGGCCTGCGTGGAGCGCTCGGCGATGCCGCGCTCCAGGCGCGCGCGGTAAGCCAGCAGGCTGTCGCGTGCGATCAGCGTGTCCTTCCCCGCGTCCGCATTGGCCAGGGCCTGCTCGATATCCACCCAGGCCTTTTGTCCGCGCAGCGGGCCGTTCTGGTTGACCGGAGAATCCTTCAACTCGTCGCCGCGCAGTTCCACCTCCACCGTGTTGCGCGCGGCCGAGACCTCCACGTCACGCAAGCCCGACACGTCGATGCGCGCGCCCTGGGCGATGTGGATGCTGGCCTGAGTCGAGGGCGCGCTGCCCGCGCCGTTGAGCGAACCGCCGGAAACCAGCGTCGTGGGGTTGTCCACGGCCGTGAATGCCACGTCGCCGGCGTTCGCGACGATGGCGGCGCCTGACTCCATGTGGATTTTCTGTCCCAGCACCCGCACCTGCGACTTCTCGGCCAGGCCCGTGCCGCTGTCGCCATCCTGCACGGTGGTCTTGTCGCTCAGGTCGGGCAGCACCTCGGTCACGCTGCCGGCGCCCAGCACCACCTCGCCGCCACGGCTGGACGAACGCGACCCGCCGACGGAGACACTGGTGTCCTTGGCCATCAGGTAGACCGAACCGTTCGCCAGCACCGAGCTGGTGGCCGTGGCGCGGCCCATCTGGTTGACCGCGTAGCCCACCATGGTCACGTTGCCGCGCTCGGCCGTGAGCTGGCCGAAGTTGCTGGCCACGCTGCCACCGCCGGCCGGGCTGTCCACTTCCACCAGCAGGCCGCGCAGGTTCAGGTCGGCGCTGTCGTCGGCACGCAGGAAGACGCGCGAGCCGGCCGCCAGAATCACCTGGCCGTCGGGCGCGCTGATGCTGCCGCGGTTCTCCACCCGCGGAGCGATCAGCATGACGCGGCCCTGGCTGGTGGCGCTGATCTTCGCGCCCTCCATCACCTGGATCGCACCGCGCCCCTCGCCGCCGTCCAGTCCGCGCTCGAACTGCGGCGCGTTGAGATCGCCCAGAAGACCATTGATGATGTACTTGTCCGCGATGTTGAGCGTGCTCGCGGTGAAGCTGTTGAGGTTCACCTGGGAACCGCCCAGGAAGGCGATGCCGTTGGTGTTGACCAGGATGATGTTGGCCTTCTGACCGTCTGCCTGCGAGATGGCGCCCGCGATCACGCTGGGGTTGATGTCCCAGATGCGGTTGAGCGTGGTGAAGCTGGCGCCCTGCACCAGCTGGTTGGTGTTCAGGTCCTGCACCTGGCGGAACTGCACGCCGTGGCCCGCGCCCACGTTGAAGCTCTGCCAGTTGAGGATGGCCTTGTTGCCCACCTGGTTCACGAAGGCCTGGTGGCCCGTGACCTGGTAGGCCGCCTGCCCTGCCGTCACGAAGTTGGGGATGCCCCCACCGGCGCCGGGCACTGGCAGGTTCTGCGTCCAGCCCGGTGCGGCGAACAACAGCGCACTTGCCAGCGCCACCGCGCCGCGCGCGCCGCTGGCGGCCTTGCCTTGCGCCCGCGCGCACTCGGCCACGGCCACGAGCGCGCCGAGGTGCCGGCTGAAGACGATTCGATAGCGTTGGCGGTTCATGGTCGGGTTCTCCTGCTCACCACTCGTAGGCGAGGCTGAAATGCAATCGGTGGTCGCCGCGCGCGGTGTTGCCCAGGGCCTTGAGCGGGTAGGCCCACCACAGCGCGGCCTGCAAGCCGTTGCTGCCCTTGGCGCGCAGGCCCAGGCCCACGCTGGACAGGCTGTACTTGCTGGTCTCGGTGATCGGGTCGATCACACGCACATGGCCCGCATCGACGAAGGCGAGCGCGCGCAATTCGTTGAAGGCCTCGGCCACCGCACCCAGGCGGCTGTGCAGGCTCGGCGTGAGGGCCTCCAGGCTCAGCGCGTAGCCCTCCTCGCCCAGCGCGGCCGATTCGAGGTAGCCGCGCACCGTGTCCGCGCCACCGATGGCGAACTGCTCGTTGGAGATCAGCGGGCCGCCCGAGAGCTGCCAGCTCCCGCGCCAGTTCAGGCCCCAGCCGTTCTCGAAGCTGCGCTCCTGCGAGGCGTTGCCGCGCAGGTACGCATAGGACGGTTTGCCCTTGAAGCGCTTGTCGGCGAATTCCTGCTCGCTGGCGCCCAGGCCACTGGTGTGGAAATTGAATGAGACGCCCGCGCGCGTGGTGCGCTGCTCGGCGAGCCAGGTGCCGTCCCAGCCGATGGTGAACGGCGTGTAGGCGATGGGCGTGTTGAAGCCGCCGCTGCCGATGAGGTTGACGGACTGATCGAAGTCCTTGTGGTCGATGCCGAAGCTGGCGCTGTGAAAGAAGCTGTCGCCGCCAGGCAGCGGGCGGATGTAGCGCGCGCCCACGATGGTGCCGCGGCCCAGCACGTTGAGCGTGCCCACCGCCGAGACGTCCGAATCGGAGCGGATGCCGTACACGGCCAGGAAGCCTCCTCCACTGAGCGGCCAGGTGTAGTTGAGCGAGAACACCTGGCTTTCGTCGGGCTCCTGCGGCGCCGTCTGCACGGTCAGGCCGATGCTGTGCTGCCGTCCCCACAGGTTGTCCCAGCGCAGGCTCGCGCTGGCGCGTGTCCGGGATGTGTCAGCGCTGTACCGGTCGTCGAGCGTGAGGCTGCCATGGAAAGGCAGGCGGTCTTCCACCTTGAGGTCCACCTCGACGGTGCCCGGCGTCTTGCCCGGGCGCAGCACCGGCGTGATGCGCCGGTCGGGGCTGCGGTTGAGCGCGGTGAGCTCGCCCTGCATGTCCTGGAAGTTGGGCACCTCACCTTCGGCCAGCGACGGCGCGGCGGCCTTGATGTCCTCGGGGCTGTAGAAGCGCGATCCGGTGATCCGCAGCCGGTCCACCGGCGCTTCGGTCACCTGCAGGCGCACCACGCCGTCGTCCACGCGCTGCTGCGGAATGCTCACCAGCACCGTGAGGTAGCCGGCGCCGTGGTAGGCCTTCTCCAGTGCCTCGCGCGCCTGCTCCACGTCGGCCAGGGTTTTCTGCTCGCCCATGTGGGCGTACACCGCGCGCTCGATGGTCTGCGCGGGCAGCAGGGTGGCGCCTTCGACACGGAATTCGAGCACGTCGAAGCGCGCGTCCTGCGCGCGCGCCATGCCGCAGAGCGCGGCCAATCCCAGGGCCCAGGCCAGCCACCGGTGTTTGCTGTTCCTCGTCATCGTTGTTCTCGTCACCGGATGGGTCAACACAACACTGCGAAACAAAAACAGGCAAAACGCGGTCGCCCGCGTTTTGCCCTTGAACACCCGTCAGCCTCGCGGCCGGCGGGAAACAGCGATCACTTCAGGTTCAGCGGTGCGCACTGGTCGTTGCCGACGTACGCCACGCGTTGCACCTGGCCGGTGCTGGTCGGGTCGGGCGTGCCGTTGATGGCGGCGGCCACCCAGCGCAGGCCGGATTGGGCGTTCAGCACGGCGGGCGAACGGGCGGCGGCGATGAAGTTCGCTGCCAGCGCGGCCTTGTTGCCGGTGGTGGAGCTGGGCAGGTTGAAGGAGATCCAACCCTGCATGTCCCAGGTACCGTCGATCAGGTTGGCCAGCGTGGGGTGCTTGCCGGTGCCGCTCACCACGGGCGGGGTGGCGATGGCGCCGGTCCAGGTGATCTCGCCAGCGCCGTCCAGCGAGCGGAAGCTCCAGTTGCTGGTGGTGGTCGAGCTGCTCAGGCTGTCCATCGACAGAACGCCCACGGCCTTGTGCGGGCGGCCGTCACGGAACAGCACGCGCACGGTGTTGCCAGCGCGGTCGGCCGTGTTGTAGGCGGTGTAGCCCACTTCCGTGGCCGGGTTGGCGGCGGCGTTGAACGGCTTGCCGGCGGACACGGCGGCGGTGTCCAGGCAGGTGCGCACGTTGCCCGAGGACGAGTTCTCGACCACGTTCAGGGCGCCCGTGTCCCCTTCGACGACGAACTTGTTCACGAAGTCCCAGGCGGCACCGGCTTCGCGGTCGGCCGGCACGTTCAGGCGGGTGCCCGTGTCGCAGGGGTAGTTGCCGTAGTACATGTTGGCCACGGCCTGGGTGCCCGAGCCGTTCACGCGGCGGCAGACCAGGATGTCGTCGGCAGGCAGCGAAGCGTCGATCTGGTTCCAGGTGCCGACGTTGCCGGTCATGATCGCGGCGACCTTGGCCTTGTTGAACGACACCGTGGCGGGCACGTTCCTGGTCACGGGCAGGCCGAAGGCCAGGGCGTACAGCGGCGAAGCGGTCAGCGTGGCCAGCTCGGACGGGCTCAGCGCGGGCTCGGCGGGTTCGCCTTCGGTGTTGAAGGCGCCATCGAACAGGAAGGGAGCCACGTCGGACACGCCGGCGTCAGGCTTTTGCGTGGTCAGGGTGTCGCAGGTGAAGGGCGCGGCGGCGGTGCCGGAGCCGCCCGAGCAGGAAGCGGAAGTCACGGCCAGGGTCTCGATGACCTCGGCGCGGGCCACGGGGTTCACGCCCCAGACCGAGCCGCCACGGGCGCGGTTGACGATGATCACGTTGGTGCCGGCGGCCCAGGTGCCGGCGGCGTTGGTGAGCTTGCCGGCGTAAGCGCGGTAGTCGCTGTTGCTGCGGCCGGTGGCGGCGGACGGAATGAAGAAGTAGTTGGTGCCGGTGAACAGCGAGCTGGCGATCTGGCCCAGGCCGCCTTGCACGGCGGAGGCGCCGGAGATGTACATCACGCGGCCGTTGGCCACGGCATCGTCCACGATGGCCTTGGCGGCGGCGTTGGCGGGGTCGTTCAGGCCGACGGCCTGGGCGGAAACGGCGGCGCAGGCCACGGCGCAGGCAAGGCTCAGGTGCTTGAGTTTCATCGGAATCTCCAGGGGTAGGGGAAAAATGCGGAGGCGAACGCTCCCCGCTGAAGGCCCGGCGTCGTGGCCTTCAGCAGGAAACGAAGAGGGAGGGACTCAGCCCTGCTGCTGGCGGCGGCGGCGGGCGATGGCACCCATCAGGCCCAGGCCGGCGAGCAGCATGGCGTAGGTCTCGGGCTCGGGCACGGCGGCGACCGCGGCGATGTGCAGGGTGTAGTCGGGGCCGATGTACACGCGCACCGGGCTCAGGGCGCCAGACAGGGGCGAGTAGATCGAGTTGGCGGTGCCGGTGGCCAGGAAGGCCATGCTCACGAGGCCCAGGCCCGACTCGAAGCTGTTGTTCGCCAGCGAACCGCTGTTGTTGAAGTTCAGCAGGCCGCCGTTGTTGGGACCGAAGGGGTTCTGGCCCAGCGGGTTGTTGGCGTAGCCGGGGGTGTTGGCCGCGAAGACGGCCGAGTTGGCGCTGCCTTGGGCGGTCATGCCGTTGTTGACCAGGCCGGCGAAGGCGCCGACGCCCGCGGCCATGGTGCGGCCGTTGTCGTTGGAGATGCCGGTGGGCGGCAGCACCGAGTACGTCTGGGTCACCGTGTCGGCGCCCTGCGTCTCGACGGCCGTCAGGTTCCACGACAGGCTGCCCAGGTTGGCGCCGGCGATGAAGCTGTTGAACAGGGCGTCAGACGTGAGGTTCAGGCTGAAGCTGTAGCCGGCGGGGTTGGCCAGGTCGGTGTTCAGCGTGTTCTGTTGCAGGTTCAGGTCGATGGTGTAGGAATTCGAGCCGTCCCACATCGTGAGGAAGAAATCGCCAGCACCGTCGGTGCCGACGTCGATGGCTGCGTTGGCAGCGCCGGAAAGCGCCAGGGCGGCCGCGGCCGCAATCAGTTTCAGTTTCATGTGTCGGGTCCTGTCCTGAGGGTTGGAAGTGGAGGGAACTTCTTGCCGGTGCCAACTCAAAACCCGCTGTGTGTCGTGCAGGCTTCTTCGTTGAACGAGGAGGACTTTAGGAACCGAAGGTTGCGACGCGCCGCGCTTGTTCCGCGGCGCCAATAGTTCTTTCAGATGGTGATTGATGACAGGTGATCGATCAGCGTGCGACCTCTTGCAGGTCGGTGTGCGTCACCAGCCGCAGCGTGGCGCTCTTGCCCACCGCCTGGGCGCGGTTGTTGACGTTGAGCTTGCGCATGATCTTCTGCACGTGGTTCTTCACCGTGGGCGGGCTGATGCCCAGGATCTGGCTGATCTCGAAGTTGGTCTTGCCGTTGCGCACCCAGTGCAGCACCTGGATCTCGCGCTTGGACAGGATGGTGACCGGCGCCATGTCGGTGGAGGCTTCATCGGCCTCGCGCTGGCGCATGCGGTGCAGCGCCAGGTGCATGTGCGGCATCAGCAGCTCCAGCAGGTAGGCGGTGCGCTGGTCGGGCAGGCGCTCCAGGCCGGCGAAGACGAAGAAGCTGCCGTACTCGCCCTGCACCTCGCGCACGCCGTGCGCGGCCACGTGGTCGAAGCCGCAGCGCTTGAGATCGCCGATGAGCTGGCGC
The DNA here is from genome assembly GCF_011772445.1 of Hydrogenophaga sp. GTDB lineage: Bacteria > Pseudomonadota > Gammaproteobacteria > Burkholderiales > Burkholderiaceae_C > Hydrogenophaga. The sequence goes on from NZ_WVZN01000019.1 coordinate 27,628, forward strand.
CGGCCGGTCTGCTCGCCGCCCTCGCTGCTGAGCAGGCGCGGCGCGCGCCCGCCGCGCAGCCAGTCGTCCACCATGCGCGGCAGCACGCCGTCGGTGGGGTTGGTCATCTGGCTTTCCACGCGGGGGTTGATGACGCCGCGCGCGAACATCTGCACCTTCAGTCGCATCGCGTCCACGTCGCCCCAGGCGCACCACAGGGCTTCGTGCGGCACGAAGCCCTGCAGCGCACCCTGCGCCCAGAGGTAGAACTGCGTTCGCGTCTGCACCTCCAGCGATTTTTCGATGGTGATGAGCAGGTGCTCGAGGTCGCTCGTCTTGAGGCGGAAGAACGGGGTCGGGCTGCTGTTCATGAAGGTCCTCCGGGTGTGGTCGGCGTGTTGGTGTTGTTGGCGGGTGGGGCCGCGGGCGGCGCCGCATCGGCCGCCCGAAAAATCCATTGCGAGTACGAGCCGAGCCCCGCGAGCTCGGCGTCGCGCCTGGCGAAGGCGGTGCGCAGGGGTTCGCGCTCGTCGCGGCTGTGCACACCCACGATGCGCCCGGCCGCCACGACCAGGCCCCAGTCGGTGCTGTCGGTCATCGGGTCGCGCCAGAGCCGGCGCAGGTGGCGCACCGGGGTGGGAAAGCGCCGGTCCTCCAGCAGCTCGGCCAGCGTGGTCGGCGCGGTCGGCGTGCCGGGCGGGCTGCGGTCGCGGTACGAGGCGAAAGCCAGCCGGAACTGCTGGCCCACGAAGAGCAGTTGCGTCTCGCGCTCGCGCTGCGCGCTGGCCGACCACACCTCGCCGGTGCTGGCCAGGCCGATGCCGATGGCCGCGATCGCAAACAGCACGAGCAGGTAGCCGACACCGCGCTGCCGCCTGGCCCGCGACTTCAGCGCGGCACGCCACCGAGGGCGCTCACCATTCGCCATAGGCCTTGCCCTCCGCGTCGGCGCCGCTGCGCAGGTCCCACACGCCACCGGCCACGGCCTCGCCATCGGCGCGGCCCGGCGGCGGCAGGATCTGCCAGGTGTCGCTGCGTTCGTTGATCGGGTCCATCGGCAGCTTGCGCAGGTAGCGCTTCTCCACCAGTTCCTCCAGGCTCGACGGGTAGCGGTCGTGGTCGCCATGGAAGCGGTCGATGGCCTGGCGCGTGACGGCCAGCGTCTCCCGCAGCGCGGCCTCGCGCGCGCGGTCCACCTGCGCGAAGTAGCGCGGCGTCACCAGTGTGAGCAGCGTGGCGATGATGGCCATGACCACCAGCAGTTCGATGAGCGTGAAGCCGCGCGCCTTCATCACCAGTTCCGGTAGGGTTCGCCGCGCAGCGAGCGGCGCGGCGAGAGCGAGTACACGTCGAACACGTCCTCGCCGGCCATGGGCGCGTCGGGCGGGCTGCCGTAGGCGCGCAGGCCCCAAGTCTGCGCGGCGGGCGCATCGCCCTCGGCCGCAAAGGGATCGCGCGGGATGCGGCGCAGGAAGATGAGCTTGGCGCCCTCGGCGCTGCGCGCGTCGGGCACGCCGTTGACCAATTCGTCGAGCGAGCGCGGGTAGCCGCTGGCGCCCACCCGGTTCTGGATCCGGCCCTCGCTGTAGGCGGCCTTGTAGGCGTCCAGCGCCTCGCGGATCTGGCGCAGCGCACCGCGCAGTTCCACCTCGCGCGCGCGCTGGGCCTGCACCTCCACCAGCGGCACCGCGACGCTGGCCAGCACCGCCACGATGGCCACCGTCACGACCAGCTCGATGAGCGTGAAGCCGCGTTGGCGTGTGCGGGCCAGGGGGTTCATTGCGATGTGGCCGGTGGCGTGGCCGGCGGCAGCGGGGCCACGGGCGTGAGCGTGATCGATGACGGCGCCGCGGCAGGCGCAGCCGTTTCGCCCGCGGGCGGTGGCGGCGCCGCGCCACCCTCGCCGGGCGCCGACTCGCCCTGCCCCGGCTGGACCGGGGCCGCGGGCTGAGCCGATCCGGCCTGACCGGCGCCGGGCTGGCCCGCGGCACGGGGCTGAGCGCCGACCGGTCCGTCCCTCAGCTCCCGGCCCTCGCCGGCCCCTTCATTGGCTGGCGCCTCTTCACCAGTGGGTGATGGCTCCACCGGCGCCGGCCGGACCGCCGCGGCCGCGGGCGGCATGGGCCGCGCGGGCGCGCCGCTCGAGCTCGACAGCGACAGGTTGCGAGGCGGCGTGCGCTTGAGCTGCAGCGGCAGCGTGCCCACGCTGGACTCGGAGCCCGCCGGCATCGCGGCGTCCGCGCTCTCGGGCCGCGTCACGTTGCGCACCACGCGCGGGGTGATGAGCAGCACGATCTCGGTCTTGCCCGTGTTGTCCCGCGTGCTGGAGAACAGGCGACCCACCATGGGCAGGTCGCCCAGGCCCGGCAGGCGGTTGGCGGCGCTGCGTTCCTCGTCGCTGATGAGGCCGGCGAGCACCTGGGTCTCGCCGTCGCGCAGGCGCAGCACCGTGCCCGCGCTGCGCGTGCCGATCTGGTAGGCCAGCGCGTTGGCCGGGCCGGTGATCTCGCGCACCACCGAACTCACCTCCAGCGCCACCTTGATGCCCACCTCGTTGTCCAGGTAGACGTTGGGCTCCACGTCGAGCTTGAGGCCCACGTCGAGGTAGGACACCGAGGACGACACGCCCACGTTCGCGGTGGAGGTGGTGGTGAACACCGGCAGCTTGTCGCCGATGTGGATCTTGGCCTTCTCGCGGTTCTTCACGCGGATGCGCGGGTTGGCCAGGGTGTTGCCGCTGCCTGCCTCGCTGCGCAGGTTGAGCACCACCGCCGGGTTGGCCACGAAGGAGGTGAGACCCGTGCGGTTGCGCAGGTCCACGAAACCTTCGGCCAGCTTGCCGCCGGGCGTGACGTTGCTTTGCGTGACGCCCTCGTTGACGATGGTGGTGCTGAGGTCGGGCGTGAGCCGGCCGTAGCTGATCTGGTCGGGGAAGCGCAGGCCCAGCTCCAGCAGCCGGTTGCGCGTGACCTCCAGCACCTCGACGTCCAGCATCACCTCCGGCTCGGCCATGTCGAGCGACTCGATCAGCCGCTCGGCCAGGCGCACGGCGTCGGGCGTGTCCTTCACCATCACCAGGTTGAGCTTCTCGTCGATGAAGATGTCGCGCGTCTTCACCAGGGTGCGGATCAGCGTCTGCGCCTGCTTCACGTCGGCATTGGCCAGGAAGAAGCTGCGCGTGACGAGCTCCTGGTATTCGCGCTTCTTCACCGGCGTGTCCGGGTAGATCATCAGCGTGTTCGGGTTGAGCAGCTTGCGCTCGAGCTGGTTGGTGGTGAGCACGAGGCGGACCACCTCCTCCACGCTGGTGTCGCGCACGAAGAGCGTGACGCGCGTGTCGGCGCGCACGTCCTTGTCGAAGACGAAGTTCAGGCCCGTGGTGCGCGCGATGAGGTCGAACACGGCCTTGATCTGCACGTCGCGGAAGTCGAGCGTGATGGGCTTGCTCAAGGCCTCGGTCAGCGCGGTGGGCGGCAGCCTGGGTGGCGGCGCCTCGGCGCGCAGGCGATCGAGCAGGCGGCGCGCCTCGGCGTGGCTGGGGGCCATGCGCAGCACCTCGCGCAACTGGCGCTCGGCCGCGTCGTTCTGCTTGCCGATCAGGGCGCGCGCCTCGGCCAGGCCACTGGCCACGCGGGCCTCGTTGTCGAGCGCGATCAGGCCGTCGCGCACGCGCGGGCTGTTGGGGTCGATGCGCTGGGCGCGCTCGAACAGCGCGCGCGCTTCGGCGAGGCGCCCGTTGAGGCGCTCGGTCTCGGCCTGCGCCACCAGTTGCGCGGACACGAGGTCGCGCTGGCGGTAGTAGGTCGCGCGCAGTTCGCGGTCGTTGCCGGACTCGCGCATCGCGCTTTCCAGGCGCAGCACGCTCTCGTCCAGCCGGCCCGAGGCGAGCAGCGCCTCGCTTTCCTCGATGGCGGGGTTCGCGGCGCAGCCCGCGAGCACGAACAACAGCACGGCGACCGGGGACCAGGCGCGCGGCAAGGTCGCGTTCGACGGGGGGGTCAACAGAGCATTCGACACGGCATTCACGGGGTGTTTCCGAACAGCAACTGCTGCTTCTGGTTGAGGGGCAGGTAGGTCAGCGTCATGCCGCGCGCGCTGATGCCATCGACCTGGTACTGGGCGAAGCGCTCGCCCGCGCGCACCGCGAGCGGGCGGGCGCCGGGGTTGCTGGCTTCGGCGAGAAAAATGGTGGTGCCGCCCTCGCCGCCTTCCAGTCGGCCAAGGTAGCGGTAAGGCAACGGCGGCGCCGTGGGTGGGGGCGCGGCCACGGCGGCGGGCGGCGGCGGCGCGGGCGGCAGCCAGCCGCGCGGCGCCATCAGCGGTTCACGCGGTGGTGCCATGCGCTCGCCCTGCGACGTGGTGGCCGCGGCGGGCGCGGCCACGGCCACCGCTTCGCCGGTGATCACGGGTGCCGGCACCACGCCCGTGGGCAGCGGGCGCGCCGCCCGCTCGGGCACGCCGACTGTCTCGTCCGACGGTGCGGGCGATTCGATGCCCGCCGCGTACCAGGTGGCCGCGAGCGTGGCGGCCAGCGCCGCCCACAGGACGAGGGAGGAAGGTTTCATGAAGGCGCCCGCAGGTAGAACGACCAGCGCACGCGCGCTTGCACCAGCTCCTGCCCGGCCTGGTCGCGCGTGGCGCTCCAGTCGTCCAGGGACAGGGTGGGCCAGCGGTTCAGGGCCTCGGCCATCCACAGGCGCAGCGACATGTCGCCGGCCTGCGCGGGCAAGGTGATCTGGTAGCGCTGCCAGCGGCCCGAGGCCTCGTCGATCAGCCGGTACTCGCCCGAGGCCAGCACCACACCGTGCTGCTGCGCCAGGCGGTGCAGGTCCTGCACCGCGGCCAGCGCCGCGTCGCCCGTGGGGAGCGTGGCCACGAAATCTTGTGCCTGGCGCTGCGCCGTGTCGGCGGCGTCGGGCGGGCGCCTCGCGCGCTCGCGCCGCGCCTGCTGCGCCTGGGCCTCCCACGCGGCCGCTTGTTCGCGCAGGGGATCGATCACCAGGGGCCCCGCGGCCACGGCCGCGAGCGTGGCGGCCAGGCCGGCCCACAGGGGCCAGCCCAGGCGGCTGAGGCGGTAGCGCCAGGCGCGCGTGCGGGGGTGGGTCCACCAGTCGTTCACGGCGGGCTTCACGGCCTGGCCCCTCCCCACACGATCTCGACGGTGAAGCGGACCACGGGCACACCATCGGCCTCGCGCCGCTCGTGACTGGCCAGCGTGGCCGTGCTCACCAGCGGCGAGCCGCGCAGCGACTCGACATAGGCCACGGCGTGGTTCATTTCGCGGGCCTCGGCGATCAGGCGCATCGGCGCGGCGCGCCCCGGTGCCTCCACCGTGAGCAGCGCCACCGGCGATTCGGCGCGCGATTCGAGCTCCGCCAGCAGCCGGCCCCAAGGCTGATCGAGCGCGAGCCGCGCGCGTGCGGCGGCGCGGCTCACCTCCGGCGAGCTTGGAGCCACCGATGCGCGCGCGCCTGTGCTCGCAGCACCCGCCGGCGCCGCGAGTCGCTCATGCGCCTCGCGCGCCTGTTGCCACTGCGCCTGCGCGCCAAGGTAGTCGCCCATCGCCAGCGCCAGCCCCACCGCGCCCAGGGCCAGCACCAGCCAGCCCCACGGCGAGGTGGACGGGCGCGCACGCGCGAAGTCGATCAGAAGCGGCTTCATGTTTTCAATGGGGATCAGATGCCCAGGAACAGGCGCGCAAGCCCCTGCGGCGCCACCGCCCCGGTGGGTACGAGCGCGCGCCCACCCGGTGCACCGGACGCGTCCGCGCCCGGGCCGGCCACGAACAGCGGCGCCTCGCGGGGCACGGGCGTCGGGGACTGCAGCGCGAGCCGCGATTGCAATCCCGCCAGGGCCTCGCGCCACGCGGTCCCCTCGGCGCAGCGCACCGAACCCAGGCCCAGCCAGTGGCCGCGCGCGTCGAGCAGGGCCAGGGTGAGGTGACCCGGCTCGACCACGGCGACCCATGCCGCCTGGCCGCGCCACTGGCCGCGCCAGTGGTCCAGTGCCGACGACACATAGGGCCGCACCGAGACGAGCCGCGCGTTCGCGCCCTTCGCCGCCTGCGCCAGCGCCGCCGGCAAGGCCTCGTCCACCGCGCACGCGGGCAGCGCCTGCCCGGGGCTCACCACCGCATGCGCCAGGCGCCAGGCCGCGCTGGCCGCGCCGTACACGCCACGAAACCGCAAGCGCAGAAAGGCCTGCAACTCGGTGTCGGAGCCCGCCTGCGCCGGCCAGTCCACGAGCTGCCAGCGCACGAACGCGGCGCCGAGCACCACCGACACGCGGCCCACCTGGCCTGGCTGCTGCGCCAACTGCTGCACCAGCGCCGCCACGGCGGGCCGCCACGCGGGCTCGTCCTTGGCCGGCGCGTCGATCCCGGTCTCGCGCGCGGCCGCGCCGCCGAGCGAGCACACCAGGCGATCCTCCAGCAGCGCCACGCACAGGTGGCGCGATTCAGCGGACCACACGCTGGATCTCCTGCCAGGTGGTCTCGCCCCGGCGCACCAGGTCCAGCGCGGCGTCGCGCAGCTCGCGCGTGCCCTTGGCGAAGGCCAGTTCCTTCACGCGGCGCACCGGCTCGCGCTGCACGATGGCCTCGCGCAGTTCGTCGTCGAGCACCAGCAGCTCGGCCACGGCCTTGCGGCCCTTGTAGCCCGTGCCCCGGCAGCTCGCGCAACCGCGCGCGGCGCGCAGGCGCAGGGACTCGCCCTCCTTCGCGCCCAGGGCCGCCAGGGTGTCGGCATCCGGCGTCTCTTCTTCCGCGCAGTCGTTGCACAACACGCGCACCAGGCGCTGGGCCACGATGCCGTTGAGCGCGGCCATCAGGCTGTACGGGTCCAGCCCCATGTGCGTGAAGCGGCCCAGCACGTCGAACACGTTGTTGGCGTGCACGGTGGTGAGCACCAGGTGGCCGGTGAGCGCGGCCTGCACGGCGATCTGCGCGGTCTCGGCGTCGCGGATCTCGCCCACCATGATCTTGTCCGGGTCGTGCCGCAGGATGGAGCGCAGGCCGCGCGCGAAGGTGAGGCCCTTCTTCTCGTTCACCGGGATCTGCAGCACGCCCGGCAACTGGTATTCCACCGGGTCCTCGATGGTGACGATCTTGTCGTGGCCGTGGTGGATCTCGTTGATCGCGCCGTACAGCGTGGTGGTCTTGCCGCTGCCGGTGGGGCCGGTGACGAGCACCATGCCGTAGGGCTCGTTGCACAGGCGGCGCAGCACGGCCATGGTGGCGGCGTCGAAGCCCAGCACGTCCAGGCGCAGGCCGCTCATGTCGCCGGCGAGGCGTTCCTTGTCGAGCACGCGCAGCACGGCGTCTTCGCCGTGGATGCTGGGCATGATGGAGACGCGGATGTCGATGGCGCGGCCGCGCGCGGCAACCTTGAAGCGCCCGTCCTGCGGCACGCGGCGCTCGGCGATGTCGAGTTCGGCCATCACCTTGATGCGCGAGATCACCTGGTCGGCGGTGTCGCTGCCGGCAATCGATCCCACGGTGGCCAGCACGCCGTCGATGCGGTACTTGATGGCGATGCCGGCCGGGCCGGTCTCCAGGTGGATGTCGCTGGCGCCGGCCTTGAGCGCGTCATACAGGGTGGAGTTGACCAGGCGCACCACGGGGCTGGTGTCTTCGCTGATGCTGCGCAGCGAAATGTCTTCGACGCGATGGCCTTCATCGGCCTCACCGGTCATCGTGGACAGGCCGTCCATGGCGCGCAGGTCTTCTTCGTGCCGCGCGAGATAGGCCTCGATGTCACCACGCGAGGCAACCACGATCGCCATGGGCCGGCGCACACGCTCCTGCGCCCAGGAGAGCAGGTCGTTGTCGAAGGGGTCGGCCACCACGAGCACGCCTTGGCCTTGCTCGTTGCGCATGAACAGGCACTCGTGCTGCATGGCCTCGGCGTAGGGCAGCGCATCGAAGGCGGGTTGCAGGGTGTTGAGGCGCTGGTGGTCGGCGAAGGGCAGGCCGGCGGTGCGGGCGAGTCGTTGCGAGATGGAGTCGGCATGTTCGCCCTGGGCTTCGAGGACGGCCGATAGGGGCAGGTTTTTCTGCGCTGCTTCCTTCTTGGCACGCCGCAAGTTTTCTGGTTCGAAGGCGGCGATCAGGGCTTGCAGGTCGGCGGGGGCGTTCATTTGTTTTTTGCCTTCCTGTTTCTCGCCGGCTTGGTTTGTTGACCGAGGCCACTGGGTGGACGGCTCCGCGAATGTCCCCCGGGCCGGCTGCGCCGGCCCTCCTCCTTTATTTCGCTACGCCGTCCACCCAGCGTCCTCGGTCCGCCCGCGTGCAGGCACGCCATCCGCTGGAGTTCCAACGTGTTCCTGGATCGAGGGGACGCGGTGCCCTGTGTAGCGAAATAAAGGAGGAGCCAAGGGCGCAGCCCTTGGCGGGGGACATTCGCGGAACAGGGCACCGCGGCGCCTCGATCACGCGAAGCAGCGGCCTGCAATCCGCCACGAAAGCCAAGCACACAAGCGAAGCAACTCATTGAATCGACTCCGCCAGTTGAAAGATCGGCAGGTACATCAGCACCACGATCGCGCCGATCAACACACCCATCACCAGCATCAGCGCCGGCCCCACCACCCGCGTGGCCCACTCCGCCGAGCGCGCCAACTCCTCGTCATGAAAAGCGGCAGCGCGCTCCATCATCTCGCCCATGTTGCCCGTGCGCTCGCCCACGCTCAGCATGCGCAACGACACCGGCGTGGTCAGCCCGTGCGCAGCCAGCGCGCCCGACAGCGGCAAACCCTCACGCACCTGAGCACCCGCGGCCGCCAGGTTCTCGCGCAGACCGGACGACAACAGGCCCTGCACCATCTCCAGCGCCGGCACCACCGCAATGCCCCCGCGCAGCAGCATGCCCACCGTGCGGTACAGCCGCGCCAGTTGAAACACCCGCAGACGATCACCGATCGCCGGCAGCGTCCACAGCTTCTGCAACAACAGCGCCCACGCACCACGCCCCATCGGCGACGCCGCCAGCAGCACCACGCCACCCAGCGCCACCACCAGCGCCATGCCGTTCTGCTCCACCGCCTGGCCCCAGTGCAGCATCCAGCGAGAGGCCCAGGGCAGCTTGTCGCCCATGTCCTGGTACACGTTCGCGAAACGCGGCACCACGTAGACCATCAGGAAGCCGATCACCAGCAGACTCACCAGCACCAGCATCACCGGGTAGATGGCCGCGTTGATGAGCTTGCCCTTGATCTCGTCCACGCGGCGCGCGTAGTCCACGTAGCGCTCCAGCGCCTCGGCCAGGCTGCTGGTGCGCTCGCTGGCGCGCACCGTGGCCACGTACAGCGGCGTGAAGGCGTGCGGCTGCGCCTGCAGCGCGGCCGAGAAGGTCAGGCCCTGGCGCAATGCCGCGCGGATGCGCTCCAGCACCTCGCGCGTGGCGGCCTTGCTCTCCTTCTCCACCAGCGTCTGCACCGCCTCGACGATGCCCACGCCCGAGCGCAGCAAGGCCAGCAGTTCCTGGCTGAAGAGCACGAGCGGAAACGCCGCACTGCGACGGGCACCGCCCAATGCGCCCCCGTCCGACCGAACCGACACCACCTCATGACCACGCTCGACCATCAGGCGGCGCGCCTCGGCCTCGTCGAGCGCGTCCACCGTCTGCGTGACGAGCCGCAGGTCGGGCTGGAAGGACTTGATGCGAAAGCGCATGACCGTGCTGAGCGACCCGCTCACCAGCTCACGATGTCCTGGTTCTCGCCGGTGCCGCCGGGCTGGCGGTCCTTGCCGTAGGACATCAGGTCGTACTCGCCGTGTTCGCCGGGCGAGCGGTACACATAGGCTTGGCCCCAGGGGTCGGGCGGCGCCACCTTGCTCAGGTAGGGGCCGTTCCAGCGCGGGTCGCCGGCCACGCGCTCCACGAGCACGCCCAGGCCTTCGTCACTGGTGGGGTAGCGGCCCATGTCCAGGCGGAACTGGTCGAGCGCCTTGCCGAAGGCAGTGATCTGCGCCTGCGCGGTCTTCACCTCGGATTTGCCGACCTGCGAGAAGAAGCGCGGGCCCACGAAGCCGGCGAGCAGGCCGATGATGACCATGACCACCAGCAGCTCCAGCAGAGTGAAGCCTCGGGCGACACCTTGAAGCTTTGGTGCCCGTGCAAACAATTTCTGGGACATGGAGATGGACCTTCTGAAGCGATGACGAGCGGCTCGTTGCGCCACCCATCCAACCTTACGAACCGCTCATGAAGAAGGGGTTACACCGGAGCGTTTGGAGGAGGTTTCTGCGGTGCCTTGCGTCGGGAATGGTCCGAACGGACTACGTCTCTTCTGGTTGTGCCTTGCGTTCCTGCGCTTCTGCTCGCCTGAGGCCACTGGGTGAACGGCTCCGCGAATGTCCCCCGGACGGCTGCGCCGTCCTCCTCCTTTATTTCGCTGCGCCGTTCACCCAGCGTCCTCAGGCCGCCCACACAGTGGAGCGCAAACGCTGGCGTGCCTGAGTGCGGGCTGATCGAGGTGACATGGCGCCCTGTGGAGCGAAATAAAGGAGGAGCCGAGGGCGAAGCCCTCGGCGGGGGACATTCGCGGAACAGGGCGCCATGGCGCCTCGATCCACACAAAACGGTGGAACGAAAAGCTCAGACCAAGGGCTCCAACGCAAAGCTGTACCCACTCCCCCGAATCGTGCGGATCATGCGGTCCAGCCCCGCCGGCAACAGCGCGTTGCGCAGTCGGCTGATGTGCACGTCCACCGTGCGGTCGTCCCCCACGAAGTCCGCGCCCCACACGTGATCGAGCAACTGCGATCGGCTGTACACGCGGTCCGCGTGCGTGATGAGGAAGTGCAGCAAGCGGAACTCGGTGCCACCGATGCTCAGCGGACGGCCAGCGGCGCTCACCGTCATCGCCGCCGGGTCGAGCACGATGCCGGCCAGGCGCACCACTTCGGCGTTCGCCTGCGGCGCGCGCCGGCGCAGCACCACGCCGATGCGCGCGATCAGCTCGCGCGTGGAGAAGGGCTTGGTGATGTAGTCGTCAGCGCCCACTTCCAGGCCCGCGATCTTGTCGCGCTCCTCATTGCGCGCCGACACCAGGATCACCGGCACCTCGCGCTGCTTCGGGTCGCTGCGCAGCACGCGGATCAGGTCCACGCCCGACATGCCGGGCAGCTCCCAATCCAATAGCAGCAGGTCGGGACGCCACTGCAGCAGCAGCTCGCGCGCCTCCTCGGCGCCGCCCACGCAGCGCACCGCGTGGCCGGCCCGCACGAGGTTCGCCGTGAGCAGTGTCTGGATGGCCGGCTCGTCTTCGACCACAAGGATTTGAGCAGCCATGTAGGGGTTCGTTCGAAAGTGGCGCGATCGTAGGAAGCCGGGGTGACGTTTTGATTGCATGCACCGCTGCCTCACCCTTTGCCGGCATGAGCCGTATGGACCATGGGCGGGCGCCCCCAGTCACACATTTGACGTACTGGATTCCTAGACTGCCGCCCACCTGTTGCACCACCGGATGAAAGAAGACAGCCCCATGTTCGCGACGCCGATCCATTCGACACGGGCCCTGTTGCTGGCGATGTGCGCGGCCGCCTCCATCGGTGCCAGCGCGCAGGACATCACCGGCGCCGGCGCGACCTTTCCCGCACCGGCCTACGCCAAGTGGGCCGAGGCCTTCAGCCGCGAGACCGGCATCAAGGTGAACTACCAGGCCATCGGCTCCAGCGGCGGCATCCGCCAGATCGACAGCCGCACGGTGGACTTCGGCGCCACCGACGCGCCCCTGAAGGACGAGGAACTCGAACGCAAATCGCAGGTGCAATTCCCGGCGCTCATCGGCGGCGTGGTGCCCGTGGTGAACCTGCGCGGCGTCAAGCCGGGCGAGCTGCGCCTCACTGGCGCCGTGCTCGCCGACATCTACATGGGCAAGCTCACGCGCTGGAGCGACCCGGCGATCAAGGCGCTCAACCCGAACCTTCCGCTGCCCGACGCCACCATCGCGCCGGTCTACCGCTCCGACGGTTCGGGCACCACCTTCATCTTCACCAACTACCTGTCCAAGGTCAGCAGCGACTGGCGCTCGCGCATCGGCGAAGGCGCCACCGTGGGCTGGCCGCTGGGCGCGGGGGGCCGCGGCAACCCCGGCGTGGCCGCCCTCGTGGCCCGCGTGTCCAACAGCATCGGCTACGTGGAGTACGCCTACGTGCAGCAATCGCGCCTGACGCACGCGATCGTGCAGAACGCGGCGGGCCAGTGGGTGGCGCCTGGCACCGAGGCCTTCCGCGCCGCGAGCACGGGCGTGGACTGGAACGCCTCCAGCAGTCAGATGCTGACCCAGCAAGCCTCGCCCGAGGCCTGGCCCATCACCGGCGCCACCTTCGTGCTGATGCCGCGCAAGCCCGAGCGTGCCGAGCAGGCCGCCAACAGCCTGCGCTTCTTCCACTGGGCGTTCCAGAACGGTGCCGAGCTCGCGCAGTCGCTGGGCTACGCGGCCCTGCCGCCGGCCGTGGCCTCCACGCTGGTCACGCGCTGGGAAGGCATCACCGGTGCCGACGGCAAGCCCCTGTTCAAGCCCTGAGACACCTTTCCACGGCGCGACTGGCGTCGCGCCATCTCCCTTCAGGAGTCCCCACCATGAACACCTACCGCCCGACCCTGGCGCTGCCGCGCCGTCTGCTGAGCGCGCTGTGCGCGTCCTCCCTCCTGCTGCTGGCCGCCTGCGGCAACGCCGACGAAGGCGGGCCCGCGCAGGCCTCGCAAGTGGCCGCCAAGGTGGGCAGCAGCGAGATCTCCGTGCACCAGATCAACCAGGTCCTCAGCCGCACGCCGGTCAATGCCGATTCGAAGGAAGCGGTGCAGGCCGCCAGCCGCCAGGCGCTGGAGCGCCTGATCGACCAGCAGCTCGCCGTGGACCAGGCGACCGAGCAGAAGCTGCACCGCTCGCCCGACGTGGTGGCCCAACTCGAAGCGGCGCGCCGCGAGGTGCTGGCGCGCGCCTACCTGCAGCAGGTCACATCGGCCGCGCCCAAGCCCACGCCCGAGGAGATCCGCAAGTACTACCAGGACAACCCCGCGCTCTTCTCCGAGCGCCGCGTGTTCAACCTGCAGGAGCTGCGCATCAGCAAGGCCACGCCCGTGATGGACACGCTGCAGACCATGGCCAGGGAAGGCCGCCGCATGGAAGACGTGGTGGCCATGCTGCGCGAGCGTGGCATCGCCTTCACCGGTGGCAGCGCGACGCGCTCGGCCGAGCAGGTGCCGCTGGACCTGCTGCCCAGGCTGCATGCCCTGCAGGACGGCCAGAGCCTGGTCGTGCCGGTCGGCGACAACGCCACCGTCATCCGCGTGGTGGCCTCGCGCAGCATGCCCGTGGGCGAGGAACAGGCCAGCGCCGGCATCGCCCAGTACCTGGGCAACCGCACCGCGGTCGAGGTCATGAACAACGAGATCAAGCGCCTGCGCGCGGCCACCACCGTCACCTACGTGGGCGACTTCCAGCAGGCCGCGGCCGGGTCCGGTGAGACGGCGCCGGCCACACCGGCATCGGTCACCGAAGAGCCGAAAAAGGACGACACCAGCAACGTGCTCGAACGCGGCATCCAGGGCCTCAAATGAAGCACCCCCGCCGCGCTTCGCGCGACCCCCTCCAGGGGGCCATGCCTGCGGCCCGGCAAAGCCGGTTCCGCGGCATGCCCGGCCTGGCTTGGCTGGCGCGTCTGCTGGTCCTGCTCGCCCTGTGGAATCCTGCGTTCGCGCAGTCGCCCTCCTCCGGCGACTACCCGCTCGCCGCCGGCGACGTGATCCGCATCCAGGTGTTCCAGAACCCCGACCTCGCGCTGGAAACCCGCATCACCGAAAGCGGCACCATCAGCTACCCGCTGATCGGCAGCGTGCGCGTGGGTGGGCTCACCGTGGCCACGGCCGAGCGGCGCATCGCCGAGGCCCTTCGCACCGGCGGCTTCCTGCAGAACCCGCAGGTCACCGTGCTGCTCACGCAGATCCGCGGCAGCCAGGTCTCGGTGCTGGGCCAGGTGGGCCGCCCCGGGCGCTTCCCGCTGGAAAGCCCCAACACGCGCCTGAGTGACATGCTCGCCAACGCGGGCGGCGCCAGCCCCGCCGGCGACGACATCGTCATCGTCACGGGCCAACGCGACGGCCAGCCCTTTCGCGCCGAGATCGACCTGCCCGCCCTCTTCCTGAAAGCGGGCGGCGCGCAAGACATCGTGCTGCACGGCGGCGACGTGGTCTACGTGCACCGCGCGCCCACCTTCTACGTGTTCGGCGAAGCGCAGCGCCCGGGCTCCTTCCGCATCGACCGCGGCATGACCGTGATGCAGGCCCTGGCCCAGGCCGGCGGCCCCACGCCGCGCGGCTCGCTCAGCCGCCTGCGCCTGCACCGCCAGCAGGCCGACGGATCGATCCTGGAGATCGAGCCCGCCATGAACGACAAGGTGCAGGCCAACGACGTGCTCTACGTGCGCGAGAGCCTTTTCTGAAGCGGTGCGCGCCATGACCCCTCATCAGTTCTTTCTCATCCTGCGCGCGCGCTGGCTCGTGCTGCTGCTCACCTTCGTGGCGGTGGTGGGCACCACGGCCGTGGTCTCCTTCATGGCCGACAAGCAGTACACCGCCACCGCCTCGGTGGTGCTGGACGTGAAGTCCCCCGACCCGGTGAGCGGCATGATGCTCGCGGGCCTGATGGCGCCGGGCTACATGGCCACTCAGGTCGACATCATCAAGAGCGACCGCGTCGCCAAGCGCGTGGTGCGCAACCTGCGCATGGACAGCAGCGCCGCCATCCAGGCCCAGTGGGCCGAGGCCACCGGCAGCCGCGGCAGCCTGATCGACTGGCTGGCCGAGCTGCTCAAGCGCAACCTGGACGTGAAGCCCTCGCGCGAGAGCAACGTCATCAACATCGAATACATCGGCACCGACCCGAAGTTCGCCGCCGCCGTGGCCAACGCCTTTGCGCAGGCCTACGTTGACGTCAACCTGGACCTGCGCACCGAGCCCGCGCGCCAGTACGCCGGCTTCTTCGACGAACAGACCCGCGGCGCGCGCGAGCGCCTGGAACGCGCGCAGCGCGCGCTCTCCGACTACCAGCAGCGCCACGGCATCACCAGCACCGACGAGCGCCTGGACTTCGAGACCGCCAAGCTCAACGAGACCAGCAGCCAGCTCACCGCCATCCAGGCCGCCACCACCGACAGCCAGAGCAAGCGCCAGCACAAGGACGGCGACTCCATCGCCGAGGTGATGCAAAGCCCGCTCATCAACGGACTGAAGGCCGACATCGCGCGCCAGGAGGCCAAGCTCACCGAGGCCAGCGTCAACCTGGGCGCCAACCACCCGCAGCACCAGCGCATGCAGACCGAACTGAACGCCCTGCGCGAGCAACTGCGCACCGAGACGGACCGCATCACCGGCTCCATCACCACCACCTACGAAGTCAACCGCCAGCGCGAGGCCCAGCTCCGTGCGGCGCTGCAGGAGCAGAAATCGCGCGTGCTCGAGCTCAACCAGCAGCGCGACGAGATGGCGGTGCTGCGCCGCGAGATCGAATCGGCCCAGCGCCTGTTCGACACGGTGAGCCAGCGCGCCTCGCAGAGCACGCTGGAGAGCCAGGCCAACCAGACCAACATCTCGGTGCTCAACCCGGCCGTGCCGCCCACCGAACCCTCGGGTCCGCGCACGCGCCTGAACGTGGCCATCGCCATCTTCCTGGGCGGCCTGCTGGGCGTGCTGCTGGCCACCGCGCTCGAGTTCGCGCGCCGCCGCGTGCGCTCGATCGACGACCTCAGCGCCCTGGGCGACCTGCCGCTGCTGGGTCAGGTGGGCTCGGCGCGCGGCATGATCCGCCCGCTGCGCTTCAACATGGCCAAGGGGTCCGCATGAACGCCCCGGAACGCATCCAGCCGGCCAGCGCCATCGGCGAAATCCTGGTCTCGCGCGGCCTGCTGCGCGAGCAGGACATCGAGCCCATCATCGAGCGCCAGCGCAGCAAGGGCGAGCCCTTCGGCGAGGCGGCCATCGCGCTCAAGCTCATCGCCCGGCCCGACCTGGACGCCGCGCTGTCCACCCAGTTCAACTACGGCTACCTGCGCGACGGACAAGGCACGCTCTCGCGCGAACTGATCACGGCCTACAAGCCCTTTTCAAAAGTGGCCGAGCAGATGCGCGCGCTGCGCGGCCAGCTCATGCTGCGCTGGTTCAACGGCGATCCGCTGCGCAAGGTGCTCACCGTGGTGAGCCACCAGCCGCGCGACGGCCGAAGCTTCCTCGCGGCCAACCTCGCGGTGGCCTTCTCCCAGCAGGGCCAGCGCACCCTGCTCATCGACGGCGACCTGCGCAAGCCGCGCCAGCAGGCGCTCTTCCACACCAGGCACAGCGCGGGCTTTGCGGGCGTGCTCGCGGGCCGCGCGGGGCTGGAAGTCATCGAGAACGTGCCCGGCCTGCCCGGCCTGCGGGTGCTGCCCGCCGGTGCCGCGCCGCCCAACCCGCAGGAGCTGGTGGGCATGCCCCAGCTGGCCGACCTGCTCGAACACGCCATGGAGCAGAGCGACGTGGTGCTGATCGACACGCCGGCGGCCAGCACCTGCGCCGACGCCGAGATCATGGCCGCGCGCACCGGCGCGGCGCTGATGGTGACGCGGCGCCACCGCACGCCCCTGCGCGGCGCCAGCGAGTTCACGCGACGGCTGCAGGACACGGGCGTGGCGCTCGTGGGCGCCGTGCTCAATGACGGCTGAGGGAGTCCTCGGAATGCAAGGCCTTCATCTGACGCCGATGCCACAGCGCCGCGTGCGCCGCCGTGCCGATGGCCGAACCCACCGCGTTGGCCAGCAGGTCGTCCAGGTCCAGCGAGCGCGTCGGGTCGAAGGCCTGCAGGCCCTCGTCGATCGCGCCCACCAGCAGCGCCAGGCCGAAGCACAGCCACAGGTCGCGCGCGCGGCGGATGCCGAGGAGCCAGCCCACGCCCAGGGCCACCACGGTGAACAGGACGATGTGCACCGGCTTGTCCCACGGCGACACCAGCACGTGCAGCACCGCGGCGTGAACGCGGGAACCCCCGACCCAGACCGCCAGGCAACCCGCCACGGCGGCCACCCACTTGAGGGCGCGGCGCGCCGTCGGATTTCGCGAGGTTGATGTGAACACGATGGGCCGTTCTCCCGGTGCGGCCAGCGGCACGCTGGCGCGTCAGTTGCTTGAATGGGCACCCATTCTGCTGGGTTTGTGTGTCCTCTATGTGCCAACCCTGGTGGGCCTGTTCACCGGCCCCTGGGCGCAGGACGACCAGTACCACGGCCCCATCGTGCTGGGCATTTCGCTGTGGCTGCTGCAGCGGAACTGGGGCGCGATGGAGGCCGCCGCCGAGGGCCGTTCGGGCAGTGCCTTCGGCTGGGTACTGGTGGTGTTCGCCTTGTTCCTCTACGCCATCGGCCGCTCGCAAGGCATCGGCGTGTTCGAGGCCGGCTCGGTGATCTGGCTGCTGGCGGGCCTGATCGTGTTGCTGCGCGGCTGGGCCGCGCTGAAGGCGCAGTGGTTCGCGCTGTTCTTCATGCTGTTCATGGTGCCGCTGCCGCCGCAGGTGGTGGACGTGGTGACCATGCCGATGAAGATGGCCGTGTCCTACGCGGCCGAGAACATCCTCTATGCCGTGGGTTACCCCATCGGCCGCAACGGCGTGGTGTTGCAGATCGGCCAGTACATGCTGCTGGTGGCCGACGCCTGCGCGGGCCTTCAGACGCTGCTGACGCTGGAGGCCCTGGGCCTGCTGTACCTCAACCTGGTGCGCCGCGATTCGCTGTTCCGCAACGTGACGCTGGCGGTGCTGATCGTGCCGATCTCCTTCACCGCGAACGTGATCCGCGTGATCGCGCTGTCGCTGATCACCTACCACTTCGGCAACGAAGCGGGGCAAGGTTTCCTGCACGGCTTCGCGGGGATGGTGCTGTTCCTCAGTGCGCTGGTGCTCATCATTGCCTTCGACAGCTTCTTGCAATTCGTTGAGGGGCTGCGGCGCCGTCCGCCACCTCCGCCCTCCTCCGGGGTGCTGGCTTGATGAATACCTTGCTCGTTGACACCTCGCTGGATGGCGGCGCCACGGCGCCCTGCTCCGCGAATGTCCCCCGCCAAGGGCTGCGCCCTTGGCTCCTCCTTTATTTCGNNCAATACGTCCGCCCGCGAACGTTGGCGTGCCGGCCTTGTTGGTGGCCTGCGGACACTGGGTGAACGGCGCAGCGAAATAAAGGAGGAGGACCGGCGCAGCCGGTCCGGGGGACATTCGCGGAGCCGTTTACCCAGTGGCCGCAGGCAAAGAGGCAGCGCAGGCATGAAACGCAACGAAAGCCAAAAATGAAACAGAGCTGGAAAAACCTGGTCCTCATGGCCCTGATGCTCACCTCAGCCGCCATGGCCGCCGTCATGCGCCCCACCGGCAGCCTGGCCGACGACCGCGCCCCCATCGATCTTGAGGCCATGGTCCCCACCCAATTCGGCGAATGGCGCGAACAACAAGGCGTCCCCGTGCAGATCGTCGATCCTGAAATGCAGCAGACCATCGACGCCATCTACACCCAGGTCCTCACCCGCACCTACATGCACACCAGCGGTTATCGGGTCATGCTCTCCATCGCCTACGGCAAGGCCCAGACCGACAACCTGCAGCTCCACCTCCCTGAAGTCTGCTATCCCGCCCAGGGCTTCAAGCTCGAGCGCATCGAAAAGGTACCGCTGACCCTGGGCAGCGACACCATCACCGCGCGCCGCATGCAAACCCATCTGGGCCAGCGCTTCGAACCCGTCACCTACTGGACCGTCGTCGGCGACCACATCACCGCCGGCGGCCTGGACAAGAAGCTCACCGAACTGCACTACGGCCTGCGCGGCCGCATCCCCGACGGCATGCTCGTGCGCGTCTCCTCCATCGACCGCGACACGGCCAAAGCCCATCGGGTGCAGGCCGAGTTCGCCAACGCCCTCGTCGGCGCCATCGACCCCGCCGTGCGGTCGCGGTTTGCTGGCCTCCATGGGGTGGGGGTTCAACCGTGAGGCACTCGTTGCTTGGTTGGCGAGCCTCGGTCTTGGGGCATGGGCTGGCGGGCTTCACTGCGCTGCCCTTCGCTTCGCGAAGGGTTCCCTGCGATGCTCGGGCAACCGGCCGTGCGGCGGAACTCGCTGCGCGCGCTTCGCGCGCTCCGCTCAAACAGCCGCCGCAAGTCAGAGCACGAAGCGCGCTGCGCGCGCTGGCCGGTTGCCCTGCGCTTCTCGGCAGCGCACAGGCGCCCGCCAGCCCATGCCCCAAGCCCGAGGCCAGCGAGGTGCCAGCACACCAGCGCTTGAGTGCCAACCTGGTTTCAGCCCCCGCGACACCGACATACCCACGCTTGAGCGCCAGCCCTGTCTCAGTCAGGCCTGGGCCCACGGCTGCGCAGGCGNNGGCTGCGCAGGCGCCTATGCGGCGCCGAGAAGCGCAGGACGGACGGCCGCGCGCGCAGCGCGCTTCGTGCTCTGACTTGCGGCAGCTGTTTGAACGGAGCTGGCGACGCCAGCGCAGTGAGTTCTGCCGCGGGCCGTCCGTCCGAGCATCGCAGGGAACCCTTCGCGAAGCGAAGGGCGCCGCATTTGAAGCCGGAGCAGCCGTGGGCCCAGGCCTGACACGCCAAGCACGCAGGCAATAGACACAACGAAGCAGAACATGAGCCAAAAAACCGCACTCATCACCGGCATCACCGGCCAGGACGGCGCCTACCTCGCCGAGCTGCTGCTCGCCAAGGGCTACGAGGTGCACGGCATCAAGCGCCGCGCCTCGTCCTTCAACACCGACCGCATCGACCACCTCTACCAGGACCCGCACGTGGCCGACCGCCGCCTGGTGCTGCACTACGGCGACCTCACCGACAGCAGCAACCTCATCCGCCTCGTCGGCCAGATCCGCCCCGACGAGGTCTACAACCTCGGCGCCATGAGCCACGTCGCCGTGAGCTTCGAAACGCCCGAGTACACCGCCGACACCGACGCCATCGGCACGCTGCGCCTGCTCGAGGCCATCCGCCTGCACGGGCTGGAGAAAACCTGCCGCTTCTACCAGGCCTCCACCAGCGAGCTCTACGGCCAGGTGCAGGAAATCCCGCAGAACGAGACCACGCCCTTCTACCCGCGCAGCCCCTACGCGGTGGCCAAGCTCTACGCCTACTGGATCACCGTGAACTACCGCGAGGCCTACGGCATGTACGCCTGCAACGGCATCCTCTTCAACCACGAAAGCCCCTTGCGCGGCGAAACCTTCGTCACGCGCAAGATCACGCGCGGCCTCTCGCGCATCGCCATCGGCCTGCAGGACTGCCTCTACCTCGGCAACATGAGCGCCCTGCGCGACTGGGGCCACGCGCGAGACTACGTCGAGATGCAGTGGCTGATGCTGCAGCAGGACAAGCCCGAGGACTTCGTCATCGCCACCGGCGTTCAGCACAGCGTGCGCCAGTTCGTCGAAATGGCCGCGGCTGAACTCGGCATCACCCTGAGCTGGGTCGGCGAAGGCGTGGACGAGGCCGGCGTGGTGGCCGCGGTGAGCCGCACCGACCTGCGCGTGAACGAGGGCGACGTGATCGTGCGCGTGGACCCGCGCTACTTCCGCCCCACCGAAGTGGACACCCTGCTGGGTGACCCGAGCCGCGCGCGCGAGCAACTGGGCTGGGTGCCCAAGACCGACCTGGCCACGCTGGTGCGCGAGATGGTGCTCACCGACTTCCAGATCGCGCGGCGCGACGCCATGGTCAAGCTCGCGGGTTTCCCGTCCTACGCCTACGAAGAGTGATGTGATGGACCGCGACGCCCGCATCTTCGTTGCCGGCCACCGCGGCCTCGTGGGCTCGGCCATCGTGCGCGCGCTGCGCGCCGCCGGCCACACGCACCTGCTGCTTCGCACGCGCGACGAGCTGGACCTGCGCGACCCTGTGGCCACGGCCGCGTTCTTCGAGAAGGCGAAACCCGACTACGTGTTCCTCGCGGCCGCTCGCGTCGGCGGCATCCTGGCCAACCAGCGCGAGCCGGCCGACTTCATCCGCGACAACCTGCAGATCCAGACCCACGTGATCCACGAGGCCTGGCGCACCGGTGTGCAGCGCCTGCTGTTCCTCGGGTCGAGCTGCATCTACCCGCGCCTGGCGCCGCAGCCGCTGCGCGAAGAGTACCTGCTCACCGGCCCGCTGGAGCCCACCAACCGCGCCTATGCCCTGGCCAAGATCGCCGGCATCGAGATGTGCTGGAGCCACAACCGCCAGCACGGCACGCGCTTCCTCGCGGCCATGCCCACCAACCTCTACGGGCCCGAGGACAACTTCGACCTTCACAGCAGCCACGTCATTCCCGCGCTGCTGCGCAAGTTCCACGAGGCGCGCGTCGCCGATGCGCCCCGCGTGACGATCTGGGGCAGCGGCGAGCCGCGCCGCGAGTTCATGCACAGCTTCGACATGGCACAGGCCTGCCTGTTCCTGATGAACCTGGACGACGAGCGCTTCGACGCCCTGCTGGGCAGCGACGAGGCGGTGACCGGCCGCTTCGAACCCCCGCTCATCAACATCGGCGTGGGTGAGGACATCAGCATCCGCGAACTGGCCGAGACCATCGCCGAGGTGGTGGGTTATGACGGACTCATCGAACACGACCTGAGCAAGCCCGACGGCACGCCGCGCAAGCTGATGGACGTGAGCCGCCTGAACGCGCTGGGGTTTCGCGCGCGCATCGAGCTGAAGGACGGTCTGCGTCATGTGCATGAGGTGGTGTTCGTGTCCCCGCAGGCGGACCTGGCCTGAGGCCTTTGCCATGGACGTGCTCTACCTCGGCCCGCGCAGCGGCACCTGCCTGGACCGCGCCCATGCGCTGCGCCGCCTGGGCGCGAACGTGGAGCAACTGAGCCTGCGCGAGCTGCTGCCGCCCTCGCGCTGGGTGGACCGCTGGACCTGGCACGTGGGCGGCCACTGGTTCGGCCGCTGGGTCGACGCCGCGCTGGCCAAGGCCCTGCAGGGCCGCTCGTTCGACCTGTGCCACGTGGACGGCGGCGAATGGGTCACGCCGGCCGTGATCGAGCGGCTGCGCCGGCACGCGCGCCGCGTGGTGAACTACAACATCGACGACCCCACCGGCCCGCGCGACGGCCCGCGCTTCGAGGCCTACCGCCAGGCTGCGCCGCACTACGACCTGCTGGTGGTGGTGCGCGAGGAGAACCTGCCCGAACTGGAGCGCCTGGGCGCGCGGCGCGTGATGCGCGTGTTCCGCAGCGCGGACGAGGTCAACCACGCGCCGCGCCGCATCAGCGCCATCGATGAACTCGCCTGGGCCAGCGAGGTGCTGTTTCTGGGCTCCTGGTTCCCCGAGCGCGGCCCCTTCCTGCTGGACCTGGTGGCGCGCGGCGTGCCGCTCACCCTCCGCGGCCCCAACTGGCACAAGGCGCCCGAATGGGACCGGCTGCGCGCGCACTGGGCCGGCGGCGCGGTGGGCGGCGACGACTACGCCAAGGCGCTGCAGTGCGCGCGGCTCAACCTGGGCCTGCTCTCGCGCGACAACCGCGACAACCACACCACGCGCTCGCTGGAGATCCCCTCGTTGGGCGGCCTGCTGTGCGCCGAGCGCACGGCGGAGCACCAGTCGATGTACCAGGAAGGCGCCGAGGCCCTGTTCTGGGGCGACGCGCGCGAGTGCGCCGAGCTGTGTCTGGCCGCGCTGGCCGACGAGGGCCGGCGCGCGCGCATCGCCCGCGCCGGCCACGAGCGCTTCCTGCGCGACGGACACCGCAATGAACGGGTGATGCAGCGCATCGTGGACGCCGCGCTGGACGCCGAGCCGGTCGGCGCGTTGAACGCGCGCAGCGGGCTGGAGCTGGCGGCGTGAACGGCTTCGTCGACACGGCCACCGCGCCCGGCCTGGTGCTGGACACGCCGCTGCGCGTGGGCATCCTCAACGCCGCCTGGAACGTGCAGCGCCACAACACCGACCACCGCTGCGTGCTCGACATGGCGCGCCTGAGCGCGTTCGACACCTCGCTGGACGTGGGCTTCGTGCCCGGTCCCTGGCAGAGCCTGCGTTGCAACGCCAATTTCGTGGCGCGCCGCCTGGGCGCGCCGCTGCCCTTCCCCCGCATCCGCCTGGCCAACGCCCAGCTCACCAGCGACGTGCTCTACCAGTACGGCAGCGACCTGCGCGGCCTCGTGCTGCCCAGCCGGCGCCGCGCGCCGCCGCTGATGGCGACCACCGGCTTCCCCAGCCTGCGCCGCGTGCTCGCGCGCGGCGCGGACTTCCTGGAGGCGCAGGCCCGCGTCGTCGATGCCAGCGCGGGCCGCGCGGCCTTGCTGCACTTTCACACCGACACCATGCGCGAGCTCTACCTGGAGCGGCGCCCACAGGACCGCGCGCGTGCCCTCACCCTGCCCTTCTTCCTGCCGCACCTGCGCGTGCTCGACGAAGCGGCCGTGCGCGCCAAGTTCGCGCGCGAGGAGACCCTGCTGCTGTTCGTCGGCGCGGACGGCAGGCGCAAGGGCATCGATACCCTGTGCGAGGCCCTGGACACGCACGCCGAGGCGCTGCAGTCCCGGCGCGTGCGCGCCGTCATCGTGAGCCGCGACACGCCGCTCTGCCACCGCTTCAAGGCCCTGCGCCACGAACGCCAGTTGCCGCGCGAGCAGGTGCAGGCCCTCATGCGCGAAGCGCACCTGTACTGCATGGTGCCGCACCACGAGTCCTACGGCCTGGTGTTCGTGGAAGCCATGGCCGCGGGCTGCGCGGTGCTGGCCGACGATGACCTGCCGCGCCAGGAGATGCTGGACGGCGGGCGCTGCGGCGCCCTGGTGCCCAGCGGCGACGCCGAGGCCCTGGGCGCGGCCCTGATGGGCCTGCTGGACGACCGCGCGTACCTGTTGGAACTGGCGCTGCGCGCGCGCGAACGCGCCGCCCAGCGGCACCACCCGCTGGGCGTGGCCAGCGCCTACGCCCAGGCGTTGTCGCGCCTGCGCGGGGCCTGAGGAGCGGGCCGTGGGCGTGGCCAGGCGCGTTCTCTCGGGCAGCCTCGCGTCGTGGACGCGCATCGGCCTGACCGTGCTGGTGCAGATCGGCCTGGTGCCGCTGTACCTGTCGCACTGGTCGCTGGCGCAATACGGCTGCTGGCTGGTGGTGCTGGCCGCCACGGCCTTCGTCAACGTGCTGAGCCTGGCGCACCACAACGTGGTGGGCAACCGCATGCTGCAGGTGCCGCGCGGCGATGGCGCGGGCCTGGGCCGGCTGCTGTCGGCCGCGCTGCCGTACAGCCTGGGGCTGGGCCTGCTGGAGCTGCTGGTGCTGGCGGGCCTGGGCGCGCTGGGTGCGCTGGCCGCGCTGTTCACCGCGCCCGAGGCGCTGCCCCCGGGCCTCATGAACGAGGCCTTGGCCAGCCTGCTGCTGGTCAGCGGCGCCATCTGGCTCGGCGTCAGCACCAGCGGCCTGTACGGCCGCCTGGCCAGCGCCCTGGGCCACTTTGCGCGGGGCGCCTGGTGGGGCGTGGCGGTGCAGGCCGTGGGCGGCCTGGCGCCAGCCACCGCCGTGCTGCTGGGCGCCGGCGTGTGGCGCACGGCCTGTGCCCTGGCCGGCGCGCACCTCGCGATCAACCTGCTCTACCAGGCCGACCTCTGGCGCCTGGCGCGCCGCCACGGCGTGCACCTGCAAGCGCCCGACTGGGCACTGGGTTGGCGCAACCTGCGCGCCTCCACCCTGCTGGGCCTGAGCTACGCCTGCGGCCTGCTGCGCCAGCAGGGCCTGCGCGTGCTGGTGGGCGGCCTGCTGGGCGTGGGCGCGGCGGTGGCCTTCACCACGCTGCGCACGGCCAGCAACCTCTCGCTGCAGGGCATCGCCACCGTCACCGACCCGGTGTTCCCCGAGTTCATGGGTTTCCTGCGCGAGCGCCAGCAGGCGGCCATCGTCGGCACCTTTGCCTTCCTCTGGCTCACGCTGGTGTTCCTGCTGGGCCCGGCGCTGGTGGTGCTGCAGGCCCTGGCGCCCACGCTGTTCGCGTGGTGGACACACGGCAAGCTGGCCTTCGACGCGCCGGTGTTCGCGGGCTTCTCGATCGCGCTGCTGCTGTTCGCCATCGCGCGCCCGGCGGATGCGATCCTGCTCGGCCAGAACCGCCTGCGCACGCAACTGGCGCTGGCGGCGTTCGCGGCCCTGGCCACGGTGCTGGGCGTGCTGGCGCTGGACGGGCGCCTGGGCCTGCTCGGCATCGCCGGGGTGCTGGTGGCGGTGGAGCTGGCGGTGATGGCGCTCACGGTATCGCGCGCCGCGGCATGGCTGGGCACGCAGGGCCTGGCCTGGCCATCGGCACTGTTTCGCGTCGCGTTCGCGCAGGCGCTGGTCTGCGCCGCCGGCATGGCCTGGATCGCGGCGCATCCCGGCGATGGCGCGGCCGCCGTGTCGGCCAGCATGGCGGTGAGTGCCTTGCTGTTCGCGGGTTTCGTGATGCAGCTGCCGCCCGCTCACCGCGCCTGGCTGGCCCAGCGCCTGGGCCGGTTGAGCGCGCGGCTTCGCGGACAAGACAGGGGGACGGCGTGAACGCGCATCGAGCGACGCTCACCTACGGCGGCCTGGTGCAGATCGGCCTGTTCGCCACCTGCTCGCTCGCCCTGCTGGTGCAGATGGCGATCGGCTTCGACACCACCAACCTCGCCTCGGCCTGCACCGTGTTCGCCGCCTCGCTCGCGCTGCTGGCCTATCTGGCCGGCACGCCCGCCCTGCACACGCACCCGGTGTCCAGCTTCGCGCTGCTCGGCTTCGGCGTCACCACGCAGATGGGCGCGCTCATCGGCCAGTCGGCCTTCCTCGTGCCCATCAGCGAGAACCTGCGTCAGCCCGTGGCCACCTTCCTGTGGCTCGCGGCCTTCCTGCTGGTGGCCATCGGCATGCACGCCTTCTACCGCTGGGTGCTGGCGCCCGCGGGCGCGGCGCGCCCGTCGACCCTGCGCGGCTGGCTCGACCGCGTGGGCCTGTACACGCCACCCGGCACCGGCACGCTGTGGTTCATGGGTTACCTCGGCCTCCTCGCCTTCGTGATCGGCGCCGGGCGCGAGGGTGTGTTCGCCAAGACCCTTCAGGGCATGGCCTTCCTCACCTGGGCGCCCTTCCTCATCCCCATGTACGTGCTGCAGTTCGGCCAGGCCTATTGCCGCTGGCACCGCCAGGCCGCGCACCTGGTGTTCTTCGCGCTGCTGGTGGTGCTGCTGGGCCTGGCGGCCAATTCGCGCGGGGTCATGCTCTCGGGCTTCATGACGGTGTCGCTGTTCGCGCTGCTGCTGTTGCTGCGCAGCCGCGAGCCGGTGCGCTGGGCGCGCGTGGGCCAGTCCGCGCTGGTGCTGGCCCTGCTGGGCGCCATCGCCATCCCCGTGAGCGATCTGGCCACGGCCATGGTGGTGGCGCGCAAGCTGCGCGGCGGCGTGAACGCGGTGGAGATGGTGCGCGAGACCTGGCGCGCCTTCGGCCAGCCCGAGGTGCTGGAAGCCGAACGCGCCGACCGCGCCGCGCGCGTGCGCCAGCAGTACGACGAGCGCTACTTCGACAACCCGCTGCTCGCTCGGGTGGTGGAGACCAAGTTCCACGACAACGCCTTCACCTTCGCCAACACCTTCACCGATTCGGACCGCGCCGAGCTCGCGCGCCGCACACTGGACCTGTTCGTGCTCACGCTGCCGCAGCCCGTGATCAACAAGCTCGGCTTCCGGCTCGACAAGCGCGACCACCAGTACTCCACCGGCGACCTGCTCGCCCACCTGGCCCACGGCGGGCCGCTCGGCGGCTACCGCACCGGCTCCATGGTCGCGCACGGCGTGGCCTTGCTGGGCCCGGCCTACCTGGCGGTTTATGCCCTGCTGTGCCTGGCCGCCTTCGCCGTGCTGGACCTGCTGGCCGCGCGCCGCGCCGATGGCACCGTGCTGGTGTCGGCCGTGGGCATGCTGTCGCTGTGGGAGCTGTTCCTGGGCGGCATCACCGGCGAGTCGGTGCACGGCTGGGTCGTCTGGTACCTGCGCTACCTGCCGCAGGGCATCGTGATCTTCCTGATCGTCGCCACGTGGTGCCGCTTCAATGCCTGGCTGTTCGGTGGGCTGCATGTGCGGCCACGCGCCACCGCCGTGTCATCCCGGCCACCCACCATGCGGGCAAGCCAGGCCTGATGCCATGCACATCGTCCTCATCACCCACCCCGCCTTCATGGCCTCGCAGAGCATGCCGCGATTCGCGCGCATGCTGCAGGGCGCCTATGAGGCGCTGGGCCACGACGTGGAGCTGTGGTCGCCCGCGCCGCGCTGGCAGCGCCGCTTCGCCGGCACGCCGCTCGCCAAGTGGGCGGGCTACGTCGACCAGTACCTGCTGTTTCCCCGCTGGCTGCGCGCGCAGGTGCGCCGCCAGCCGCCCGACACCCTGTTCGTGCTGACCGACCAGGCCCTGGGCCCCTGGGTGCCGGCGCTGCGCCAGCGCCCGCTGGTGCTGCACGTGCACGACCTGCTCGCCCTGCGCAGCGCGCTGGGCGAGGAGCCGCGCAACCCCACGCGCTTCACCGGCCGCCTGTACCAGCGCTACATCCGCTGGGGTTTCTCGCAGGCGCGCCACTTCATCTGCATCTCGCAGCGCACGCGCGACGAGTTGCTGCGCCTGGGCCGCGTGGACCCGCTGAGCTGCGAGGTGGTGCACAACGGCCTGAACGCCGCCTTCGCGCCCATGCCCGAGGCCAGCGCCCTGCGCCAGCTGTACAGCGCCGGCCTGCCCGACGCCTCGCGCGGCATCGTGCTGCACATCAGCGGGGGGCAGTGGTACAAGAACGTGGCCGGTGTGATCCGCATCTACGCGGCCTACGCCCGCGAGCGCACCGACCCGCTGCCCCTGTGGCTGGTGGGCGTGAAGCCCGGCGCAGCCGAACGCGCCGCCCTGGCCGAGGTGCCCACGCAAGGCCGGGTGTTTTTTCCCGGCGGGCTCGACCACGAGAGCCTGCAGGCCGCCTACACCATGGCGCGCGCGCTGCTCTTCCCCAGCCACGCGGAAGGTTTCGGCTGGCCCATCGTCGAAGCGCAAGCCTGCGGCTGTCCCGTCATCACCACCGACGACGCACCGATGAACGAGATCGGCGGCCCCGCCACGCGCTACCTGCCGCGCCTGGGCGCGGACGAGGACATCGGCGCCTGGGCCCGAGGCGGCGCGCGTGTGCTGGCCGAGGTGCTGGACGCGCCGCCCGCCGAGGCCGTGCGCCGCAGCGCCACCTGCGTCGCGTGGTCGCGCCGCTTCCTGCCCGAGCTCGCCATCCGCGCCTACCTCGACGTCTACACCCAGGTACTCGCGCGCCACGGCATCGATCAGGCGGCCGTTGCCGCGCTGCGGGGCTGATCCCATGAAACTGCTGCACGTTCTTCCCACCGTCGACGCCCATGGCGGCGGACCCATGGAAGGGGTTCGCCAGCGCGGCATCCGCCTGCGCGAACTCGGCCACGAGGTGGACCTCGTCACGCTGGACGACCCCAGCTCCCCCAGCGTCACCGGGCACCCGCTGCGCGTGCACGCCCTGGGCCCCACCGGCGGCAACTACGGCTTCAACCCGCGCCTGGCCCCCTGGCTGCGCGCGCACGCCGGCGACTACGACCTCACCGTCGTCAACGGACTGTGGCAGTACCACAGCCTGGCCACCTGGCGCGTGTACCGCGCGCTGCGCCGGCCCTACGTGGTGTTCACGCACGGCATGCTCGACCCCTGGTTCAAGCAGGCCTACCCGCTCAAGCATTTGAAGAAGTGGCTCTACTGGCCCTGGGCCGAGTACCGCGTGCTGCGCGACGCCTCGGCCGTGCTGTTCACCAGCGAGGAGGAACGCCGCCTGGCGCGCGAATCGTTCTGGCTGTACCGCGCGCGCGAACAGGTGGTGGCCTATGGCACGCGGCCGCCGCCGCCCAATGGCGCCGCGCTCGCGCAGCGCTTCCTCGATCAGCACCCCGAGCTGCGCGGCAAGCGCCTGCTGCTCTTCCTGGGCCGACTGCACGAGAAGAAGGGCTGCGACCTGCTGATCGACGCCTTCGGCCAGGTGGCGCACCGCCACCCCGGCCTGCACCTGGTGATGGCAGGCCCCGACCAGGGCGGCCAGCTGGCCTTGCTGAAGGCACGCGCCAAGGAGCGTGCGGTGGCGCACCGCGTGCACTGGCTCGGCATGGTGCAGGGCGATCACAAATGGGGCGCGCTGCACGCCTGCGAGGCCTTCGTGCTGCCCTCGCACCAGGAGAACTTCGGCATCGCCGTGGCCGAGGCCCTGGGCTGCGGCCTGCCGGTGCTCATCTCCAACAAGGTCAACATCTGGCGCGAGGTGGAGCAGGCCGGCGCCGGCCTGGTCGACGACGACGATGCGCGCGGCACCGCGCGGCTGCTGCAGCGCTGGCTCTCGCTCGACGCCGACCACCGCCAGGCCATGTCGGCCGCCGCGCGCGATCTCTTCGCCAGCCGCTACACGGTGGACGCCATGGCGCAGTCCATCCTCAATCTGGCCGCGCAACACGGCCCCGGCCCACGTTCCTTCGTCTCACCATGAACACCAACGTCGTCGACCACTACGGCTGGGACTCGGCCGACCGGCCCACCTCCTGCGGCTACATCGGCCCGCGCGTGATCGAGGAGCTCGACGCGCTGGGCGTGCGCCGCGTGCTCGATCTGGGCTGCGGCAACGGCACCCTCTGTGGAGAACTCGCGCGGCGCGGCTACACGGTCTGCGGCGTCGACCAGGACGAGGCCGGCGTGCGCCTGGCGCAGGAGCGCCACCCCGCGCTGCGCTTCCACCGCCTGGGCGTGCAGGACGAGCCGCAGCGCCTGGTCGACGCCGAGGGCCGCTTCCAGGCCGTGGTCTCCACCGAGGTGATCGAGCACCTGTACTCGCCGCACCTGCTGCCGGCGTTCGCGCGCGCGGTGCTGGAGCCCGGCGGCCACCTGGTGCTCACCACGCCGTACCACGGCTACCTCAAGAACCTGGCCCTCGCCGTGCTGGACAAGTGGGACCACCACCACACGGCCCTGTGGCACGGCGGGCACATCAAGTTCTGGAGCCGGAGCACGCTGACCGAGCTGCTGCGCCAGCACGGCTTCGAACCGGTGCGCTTCGGCGGCGTGGGCCGCCTGCCCTATCTGTGGAAGAGCATGGTCCTGGTGGCCCGGCGCGTCTCATGATCCTGCCCGGCAACGACCCCGCCACGCAGCCCTCGTTCACGCTGGGCAACCGGGTGGCGCGCGCCACCTGGGGCGTGGTGTGGCTGCTGCTGTTTCGCACCAGCCCGCGCCCGGCGCACGCGTGGCGGCGCGCGCTGCTGCGTCTGTTCGGCGCGCGCCTGGGCGCGCACGTGCACGTCTACCCGGGCGCGCGCATCTGGGCGCCCTGGCAACTGGAGATCGGCGACCGCGTGGGCGTGGGCGACGGCGCCACGCTCTACAACATGGGCCCGCTGCGCATCGGCCACGACGCCGTGATCTCGCAGGGCTCGCACCTGTGCGGCGGC
This sequence comes from Hydrogenophaga sp., assembly GCF_011772445.1. Classification (GTDB taxonomy): domain Bacteria; phylum Pseudomonadota; class Gammaproteobacteria; order Burkholderiales; family Burkholderiaceae_C; genus Hydrogenophaga. The sequence continues at coordinate 58,088 of NZ_WVZN01000019.1, forward strand.
ACGCACGACATCCACTCGCGCAACTTCCAGCTGGTCGCCCGGGCCATCGACATCGGCCCGCACGCCTGGGTCTGCGCCGACGCCTTCGTCGGCCCCGGCGTGCGCCTGGCGCCGGGCTGCGTGGTGGGGGCGCGGTCGGTGGTCATGAAAAGCATCGACGAGCCCTGGACCGTGTGGGCCGGGCACCCCGCGCAACGCATCAGCACCCGCCAAGTCCAATGAAGCAGAGAAAACGCACCCACGTGAGCGCCTGCCAGGGGCGCCATCTAGGCGCCAAGCGCAGCCAGGCTGGGTGCCTGGCGAGCATTGGCAACGACGAGGGCGCCCCTGGCAGGCGCTCACCCTTCGGGCCGGGCCGTCCAAGCGCGCATGCGGGCGTTGCAGCCCTTGCGCAGGCCACCAGCCTGCGCGGCGGTCCGCGCCTACGCCTGCGCGCTTGGACGACCCGGCGTGGGTGCGTTTTCTCTGCTTCATTGGACTGAGGTACCACGCCATGACCCAGGTCTCCATCCTCGTGCTCACGAAAAACGAGCAGCAGGACCTGCCGGGCTGCCTGCGCAGCGTCGCCTGGTCGGACGACATCCACGTCTACGACTCGCTCAGCACCGACCGCACGCAGGAGATCGCGCGCGAGTTCGGCGCCACCGTCACGTCGCGCGCCTTCGACAACTGGGCCGCGCACCAGAACTGGGGCTTGAAGAACATCCCGTTCAAGCACCCCTGGGTGTTCTACATCGACGCCGACGAACGCATGACGCCCGAACTGGTGGCCGCCGTGCGCGCGGCGGTGGCCCGGCCCGGCGAACACGTGGCCTTTCGCGTGCAGCGGCGCGACTTCTTCCTCGGCACCTGGCTGCAGCACGTGCAGACCTCGCCCTTCTACCTGCGCCTGTTCCGCCCCGAGCGCATGCGCTACGAACGCCTGGTCAACCCCGTGTCGCTGCCCGATGGTCCCGCCGGCCAGGTGCCGGGCTTTCTCGACCACTACCCCTTCAGCAAGGGCATCAGCCACTGGCTGGAGCGCCACAACAGCTACAGCACGCTGGAGGCGCGCCAGATCGTGGAGAACCGCCGCCAGCACGAGGGCTTCTCCCTCGTCAAGGCCTTCACCGCGAAGGACTTCCACGAGCGCCGCTTCCACCAGAAGGAGCTGTTCTACCGGCTGCCGCTGCGCCCACTGGTCAAGTTCACGCTGCTCTACGTGGCGCGCGCGGGCTTTCTGGACGGCCGCGCGGGCTTCACCTACGCGGTGCTGCAAAGCATGTACGAGTACATGATCCAGCTCAAGACCCGGGAGATGACGCGCGCCGCCCAGCAGGCCCCCGATGAGCCCGGTGCGCCGACGGCGCCCGACGGTCTGGGCGCGCGCCAGCCATGAGGATCCTGCTCGTCAGCGCGAACTTCGCGCCCGAACCGGTGGGCATCGGCAAGTACTCGGGCGAGATGGCCGAGTGGCTGGCCGCGCAGGGGCACGAGGTGCGCGTGGTCTGCGCCCCGCCCTACTACCCCGCCTGGCAGGTGGACCCCGCGTGGCGCTGGCCACCGTACCGGCACGAGGCCTGGCGCGGCGTGCGCGTGTGGCGCGCGCCGCTGTGGGTGCCCTCACGCCCTGGCGGCCTCAAGCGCGTGCTGCACCTGGCCAGCTTCGCGCTCGCCTCGCTGCCCATCCTGCTGCGCCAGTGGGCCTGGCGGCCCGAGGTCGTGATGGTGGTGGCGCCCGCGCTGCTGTGCGCGCCCATGGGCTGGCTCACGGCGCGCGCCACCGGCGCGCGCGCCTGGCTGCACGTGCAGGACTTCGAGGTCGACGTCGCGCTGAAGATGGGCTTGCTGTGCCAGGGCCTGCTGCGCCGGCTCGCGCTGGGCGCCGAGTCCTGGCTGCTGCGCCGCTTCGACACCGTCTCCACCATCTCGGGGCGCATGCACGAGCACCTGCTGCGCAAAGGCGTGGCAGCGCAGCGCGCGCTGCGCTTTCCCAACTGGGCCGACGTGCAGGCGGTGCGCCCGCTGCGCGGCACCAGCACCTACCGCGCCGAACTGGGCCTGCCCGGCGGCGCGCGCGTGGCGCTGTTCTCGGGCAGCTGGAGCGCCAAGCAGGGCCTGGAGACGGTGGTGCAGGCGGCGCGCGCACTGACCCACCGTCCCGACATCGTGTTCGTGGTCTGCGGCCAGGGCGCCATGCGCACCGAACTCGAGGCCGCCGAGCGCGAGCTGAACAACCTTCGCCTGCTCCCCCTGCAGCCCCTGGATCGCCTGGGCGAGCTGCTGGGCCTGGCCGACGCGCACCTGTTGCCGCAGAGCGTGGAGGCCGAAGACCTGGTGCTGCCGTCCAAGCTGACCAACATGCTGGCCAGCGGGCGACCCGTGGTGGCCACCTGCCGCGCGGGCACCGAACTGGCCGACGCGGTGGGCCGCTGCGGCGTGGTGGTGCCACCCGGCGACGCGCCCGCGCTGGCGCGTGCCATCGAGGCGCTGATGGACGACCCGGCGCGCCGCGAAGCCCTGGGCCGGCTGGCGCGCGAACACGCCGAACGGCACATCGACCGCGAAAGCGTGCTGCGCGCGCTGGAGGCCGAGTTGCTCGCGGGCCAGGCGCGCCGCGCCGCCCGCGCCACGCCATGAAGGCCGAGCCGGCGTTCATCCACCCCGGTGCGGGCGGCCCCTCGTTCCCGGCCGCGGGCGAGGTCGTCATCTTCCAGCCCGAGTTCGTCGAATTCGGCGGCGAGGAACGCGTGATCCTTGCGCTCAGCGAGGGCCTGCACGCGCGCGGCCTGCCGCACAGCGTGCTGTGCTACCGCGACCACATCCACCTCGCGCGGCACGCGCGGCTGCCACTGCGCGTGCACCAGTTGCGTCCCTCGGGCCCCGGCCTGGCGCGCCCCCTGGCCCTGCGCGCGGCCCTGCGGCGATTGCACGCGATGGGCTCGCCCACGCCGGTGCTGTTCAACATCCAGTCGGCGCTGCACGCGGGCCTGAGCGGCGCGCGCCGCTACCACCTGCGCATCCCCGACACCTACAGCCTGCTCACGCCCACCCCCACACCCTTCTGGGACCCGCTGGACCTGCGCCTGACCCTGCGCGACCACGCCACGGGCCGCGGCGTGCGCGGCGCCGAGCAACTGCTCACCAACACCGAGGCGCTCTCGCGCGAGTTGGGCCAACTCTACGGCCGGCCCGCGCGTGTGCACTACCTGGGCGGCCACGGCAGCACCGCTGCCCAGGCCCCCGCGCGCAGCCAGGCCGTGGTGCACCTGCTCAGCGTGTGCCGTCTGCAGGCGAGCAAGCGCGTGGACTGGATGCTGCGCGCCCTGGCGCAGGAAGACGGCCAGCGCGACCTGGGCGATTGGCGGCTGCACGTCGCCGGTGCCGGACCACAGCGCGACGCCCTGCAGGCGCTGGCGCTGCAACTGGGCATCCACGATCGCGTGAGCTTCCACGGCTTCGTGAGCGACGAACAACTCGAGGCCCTGTACCGCCAGGCGCACATCTTCCTGATGCCCGCGCGCCAGGGCTTCGGCCTGCCCGCGATCGAGGCGCTGTACCGCCACAGCGCCGTGGTGCTCAACCGCGAATCGGGCGTGTCCGAGATTCTGGAGGGCACGCCCTGGGTGCTGATCGCCGAGTCGGGCGAGCGCGCCTTCGCCAGCGCGCTGCGCGCCATGCTGCGCCGCGTGCGCGAAGACGGCTTCTTCGCGCAGCCGCTGCCCGAGCTGCCCAACATGCAGGCCTGGGCGAACGGCGTCATCGAGACACTGGGATGGTGAACGCGGCCGACGCCAGTTCCCTGCGCCAGGCCTCGCATGGCGGGCCGTGGCATGGCGCACGGGCCTCAGGCTTTCGCGTGACCCTGGCGTTAGCGCTCGCCCTCGCGGCCACGCTGATGGCGGCGCGGCTGCTGCTGTACCTGGCCCTGCAGTTGCCCGCACCCGTGGGCGACGGCGTGCTGTTCGCCTCGGTGGCGCAGTACCACTGCGGCACGGGCCGTTTCGAGACGCCGATCTTCCCGCTCGACCCGACCGGCGCCTACCGCTACATCTGGCACGGCATCGGCTGGCCCTGGCTGCTGTCGCTGCTCAATCCCACCTGCTCCATCGAAGGCAGCTTCGTGGCCTGGTCGCTGGTGATGACCGGCACGGCGGCGCTGGCCTGGTGGGCACTCGCGCGCACGCATGGCCGACTGGTGTGCGCCGCCTTCGCTCTCGTGGTGTTCGCCCTGCAGGCCAAGCTGATGTTCCGCCCCGAGGTGCTGGCCATCGCGCTGGTGGTGGCGGCCGAGGCCCTGCGCGCACGCGAGCGGCTGTGGTCCTGGGCCTGGCTGCTGAGTCTGTTGGCCTGGGTGCAGCCCACGGTGTTCCTCATCGCCGCCGCACACGCGGCGCTGACGCTGGACCGCGCGGGCTGGCGAACGCTGTGGCGCGGCGCGATCCCTGGCCTGGGCATGGCCCTGGCGCTGCACGGTGCCATCGCGGCGCTCTACCCCTTCCCCCTGGCGGACCTGCTGCGGGGCCTGTCGCTGCAAGGCCAGAGCTTCGCGGCGCGCGACGACGGCAGCCTGTTCATCTACTACCTGCGCAGTGACTTCTTTCCCGCGCTGGGCGTGGCCATGCTCGCCGCGTTCGCGCTGGCCGCGTGGCGTCGGCCTGCGTTGCTCCTGCTGCTCCCTCTGATCGTGTACTTCGGCCTGCGCGTGCCGCCGGCGTTCTACAACCTGGTGCCGCTGTTCGTGGTGTTGCTGATGGGGCTGTTGCGCAGCGAAGGCGCGCCAGCGCGCAACAGCGCCCATCGGCACGCGCTGACGGTGCTGGCACTCACCGCGGTACTCGGCGCCCTGGGCCTGGCGCAGTCTGTCGCGCGCGACGGCCTGGGCGCCTGGCGCCAGCACGCATCACCTGGCGAAGCACTGGCCAGTCTGCAAGCTGAGCAGGCGCAGACTCAACGGGTGTGTGGTGTGCCACCGTGGTTCACCCTGCTGCTGCCCGCCGACGCATTCGAACCGAGTCACCGGCCCTTGTTGCGCACCTGCCCCGCGCATGGCGGCGTCGATCTGGTCACCGCCACGGCGTTGGCGAACCATACCCACGCCACCGGCTGCCAGCACCACGCGGTGAACGCGCTGCCGCCCTGGCTGGAAAGAACGGCCGGCCGCCTGTTTCGATCGAGCACCGGCTACGGCATGGCGGCTTGCCCGGCGGGGTGAAGCGCCAGGCGGACGTCGGCGCCTACTGCTTGGCGGGCACGATTTGTCCGTTGACCTCGCGCACAACGCCCTGGTTCGCCCGAGTTGGTGCTTGCGAAGGCCGAAGCGAGGCGGCAGGCCGCCTTCGGGCGGCGGCCTCTCGCGCGGCCAGTTGCGGGCTGCGGCCAGCGATCTTCGCGTCGACCTGGCTGAACAAGTCGTGAGGGTCGTTCTCGTCCTTCGACACGTCAAGCGTGTCGACCCATTGCCTCAGCGCCTCATCCGAGCCCGCCGTGTGCAGCTCGGGCTGATCCTCTGAGTCCAAGCCATTGACGGACATCGTGAGTGCGCTGCCGTCCTCGGCAGAGAGGCTGCTGTCGATCGAGGCACCCTTCCCGGTGCTCCCACCCAAGTACTTTGTCCCGGATTCGACCTCGATCACATTGGTTGCCTCGTCGAATGCTGCGCTCCAGTCGAAATCCTCCTCAGACGTGCCATGCGATGGCGCAACGTCCTTGGGCGAGACACGGAACTGCGCAACGTCCTCGGACGAGACATGTGAGCCCGCACCGTCGCCGAAGTCTTTGATGAGCTGGGTAACCGTCCAAGTAGGTATCTTGACCGACTCAACCTCGACCGACTCAACCGCAGGACGCTCCACCGGCGTGGCCTCGGCCAACTGCTTCAGCCAGTGGCGAACGTTCGGGTTGTCGGCAGCCCGCGGGGACGAGCACCAATTGACCAACTGGATGGCTACGCCCCGCAGTCCTTCTCCATATCTGTCGTCAGTGATGCCCTGCACGATGGTGTTCCTCAGAAGATCCCTCGTTTTCGCCCGCAGGTACGTGGGAGCGGTCCTCGGCTTCTCGGGCTCGCCATTCACGAAAAGGTTCAGCGCCTGGAGATTCAGCGTGTTCTTTTCGGAGTCGAAAACCTTCCGCTTGAGCTCGAGGCGTTGAACGTATTTCCGGTAGGCGCGAACGGGATTGAACATGGCGTGTTGGCCCAAGGGCAGTTGAACAGGGACATCGGGTGATCGGCATCACCTCGAGCACCGCCCTGAGTGCATCACCCGGCCCCATCGGGTCCGGGACCAGATGACCGAGAGCGGATACCCGACCGCGAAGGCAGTAGGCCGGTTGACGTCGGTAGGCCCCCGCGAACCCGGTTCTCCTGACGGGCCTTGCTCTCGTACGTGATGAGCTCAAACAAATTCCAGCCCTCGCCCGCGGTCGGGGGCTCCAGTTGGCCAACCCATTGCAACAGCGCGGCCTCGGAGACCGCCCAAGGCCGCTCCGGCTGGTCTTCGTCATCCAGCTCGGGGACGGACATCGCCCACGACGCGTCCGACGAGGACGTCCCCACGGCGTCCTCATCGCTGCACGACGATGCGCTCCCGGACCTTTCGTCGCTCCATTCCTCATAGGCCTCGGCCAGGGCCTGCAGCCGCTGCCTGAATGGGGCAGTCACCTGGATTCCGCCGTCCATGAACATCCACGTGATCAAGGATTGCGCCGTCTCCCTCGGGCGTTGACCGCGCTGGTCGTTCATGAAGTCCCTTTCCAGCGTTGCCTTGAGGAACGCCTGGGCGTTGGGCCGATCGCGCAGCGAACACCCCCCGACTGCCTCCGGGGACTTGCTGGTGGAAATGGACAGGTGGCCAAAGGACGTCGACACGCACAGGTACCTGCCGTCGGGCACAGGCTTGGTCTTGCCCGGCACGCCGTTCACGTACCGGTTCAGCTGCACGATGTTCATGGTCGCGCCGTCGGGATTGAACACCTCCCGCTTCTGTTGAAGGCGCCGCGCGTATTGCAGTGGGGTTTTCATGTTGGGCGGTCTTGGGGCGTAAGCCACGCTGGGTGAAAGCCCTCCGACGGGCGTTCCCTGCATCCCGCGCCACTCGACCACCTGGCTGCGTTCGCTCGGCTGAACACGCCACGGTCAGGGCTTTGGCTTGTGCGCTGCCTTCGCCTCGGCCGAGGCCCGCAAGGTGTCCGCGATCCACTGCGCATGCGCCACCAGCACCATGCCCCCCGCCACGCGCCCGCTGCCGTTCGGCCCGTTCAGCGTCGCCTGGAAGGTGTTGATGCCCGCCAGGCCCCATTGCCCGTCGATGACCACGAAGGCCGCGCTGCCCGAGTCGCCCGAGACCAGCGTGGCCTCGCGCGCGGCGCCGAGCGTGCCGTTCACCGGCAGCGCGGGGCCCAGCACGTTGCTCGACAGGTCCGGGCCGTCGTGGTCGAACAGGTACTGCCAGGGCCGGCCCTGCGGGTCGGGCGTGACCGCGTCCACGCGGTTCTCGCCGGTGCTGATGAGTGTGGTGCTGCCGCCGTGGCTGACGAGCCGGATCGTGTGCCCCACCAGCGGGCCGATGTACACGCGCGCGACGCCCATCTCGCGCGGCACCGGTGTCTCCAGCTTCACCAGCGCCAGGTCGATCTTGTGCGAGATGAACTCGGGGTGCACGCGCACGGCGCTGGCGCGGCTGGAGAAGCCACCACCGAGCGGCGTGCGGAACACCACCTCGTGCGGCGTGGGCACCGCGCCGTTCACCACGTGCGCGGCCGTGATCACCCACTGCCGCTGGATGACCACCGCCGAGACGAGCCGGTTGCCCGCCGAGAGGCTGCCCACGGCCGCGGCCGGTGTGTCAGGTACCGGGTCCGATGGACCGGCACCCCCTTCCAGCGCGAAGCCCCAAGGCGCCCAAGCCGCCGCGGCCAGGCCCGCGAGGCCTCGCAAGCACTGGCGGCGGCGCACCGCGCCGTAACAGACGGCCACACTTTCGCCGCCGACATCATCCGATCGGACCATGCTCAATCCCTTGCAATGGCGTTCACGGACACACAGAAACGAATCACGGCCGGGACAATCCCGGCACATGGTTCGCCACCCGTGTCCGACAACAGGCGCCTGAACTCAACGACAGGGCATGGCTCGGGTATAGCGCTCCTTGATGGCCAAGTGATGACTCCCCCCTCGGTACGCACCGAAAGAAAGGAAACCGATATGCAACGCCTTCGATCGATCGCACGCGCCGCCGCCCTCTCGCTGGGTCTGGCGGTTTCCATGGCCGGTGCCGGCGCGCAGACGCTGAGCGCCAGCGGCGGCATGTCCACCGCGCTGAACGCCGACTTCAACCCCAGCTGGTGGAGCGACGCCTCGTTCGACCTGGGCCAGTTCGACCTGGACAGCATGTGGCGCGGGGCCTCGCTGCTGCTCAGCGGCCCGGCCTCGCTCAGCTTCAGCTTCGTCGGCGGCGAGTCGACCTACAACAACGCCTTCCTCGCGGGCGGCCAGCGCATCGACGGCCTGGGCGACGGTGGCCTGGCGCTGGGCGAGTCGTTCACCTACGCGCAGGCCAGCGGCGGCTCGGTGGACTTCGGCTTCCTGTCCAACGGCTGGGGCACGCTGTTCGCCAGCGGCAGCCTGCGCGTGGGCCTGCTGCTCGCCGCCGACCAGCGCAGCGCCCTGCTGGTCTTCAACGACGCCTACCTGGGCGACGTCGATTTCGACGACATGGTGATCCACGTGGCGATCACGCCGGTGCCCGAGCCCGAAACCGTGCTGATGTGGGCCGCCGGCCTGGTGGGCCTGGGCGGCTGGCTGCGTCGTCGTCGCGGTCAACATCGCGCGGATCGGGCTCTGGCGGTCTGATCGGCTGGAAGGACGCGCCCGCTCAGGCGGACGCGTTCGTGGCGCGGCGGCGGCGCACCGTCGCGCCGATCACGCCCAGGCCGGCCAGCAGCATGGCGATGGTCTCGGGCTCGGGCACGGCGCTCACGCTGATGTTGTCGAGGCGGAACTCGCTCACACCGGCGTAGTCGTTGATGTCCACGATGCCGAAGGCCAGCGTGACCGGGCCGCCCGTGAGGAACTGGTACGTGAACTGGCCGACGCTGGGCAGCATGCCAAGGGTGAAGGTCTGCACGATCTGGCCATCGATGGCGACAAAGGCAAGGTCCTCGAAACCGGTCACGCCGGTGTCTTGGCTGGTGAGGCCGAACCAGAAGTCCAGCGACAGCATGTCGCCCGCGCCCACGTTCAGGACTTGCTTCATCGCCGAGCCTTCGGCGGACCAGCCACCCACGTCCAGGTCGGCCACGTTCACGCCGGCAAACGGCGCCAGGTCGTTCACGTCCACGGCGGACACGCCGGAGTGGTTGAAGAACTCCTCGATGCCGCCGTCCATGTAGGCGGTGGTCAGCGTGGCGCGCTTGGCCACGCCTTGCACGGACACGTCGCCCATGGTCTGCCAGCCGGTGAGGCCGTCGGTGAAGGAGCCGTTGGTGACGAGGGCGAAGGCGGGCGCGGTACCGGCCACGCACAGGGCGGCGGCGGCGATCAGGTGGCGAAGGGTTTTCATGGAAGGCCTTTCAAGCGGATGAGAGAGGGAAACGAAGGAAGGGAATCAGGGTGCGGGCGGCGCGACGAGGTCGCGGCCGGGGGCCATTTGCGCGGCGGTCAGGCCCTTGAGCGTGACCAGGGGCCGCGCCACGGCGGGGCCGGCGCTGCCGTCGTTGTCGATGAGCACCTGCACGCCGCCGATCACGTCGGCGAACAGCACGTGGCCGCTGGCGACGCCGTTGCTGCCCGTCACGCCCAGGCTGGTCAGCAGTGCGCTCAGGTCCAGCTTGTCTTCGTAGGGCGTGAAGTCGGTGATGGTGTCGCCCGCGTCGCGGGTGCTGGTGTAGCGGAACGTGTCGCCACCGGCGCCGCCGGTGATCATGTCGGCGCCGGCGCCACCGGTGATCACGTCGTCGCCGGCCGTGCCCACCAGGGTGTCGCGCGCGGCCGTGCCGTTGCGTGAGACGCCCGGCGTGGCCTGGGCCACGGCCAGGTCGATCAGGCGGCCGTGGCGGTCGAAGGCGTTCTCGGGGCCGTACATGTTGGCGGTCACTTCATCGCCATCGGCGGCGTTGTCGCGCTGCAGGCCGCCCTGGGCCTTGGGTGCCTTGATGAAGTTGGCGAAGGCTTCCTGGTAGGTCACCGTGCTCACCGCGTTCTCGAACACCACGTTGTTGGCCGCAAAGGGGTAGCCATCGCCGCCATTGGCGGTGAAGTCGATGGTGGCGAAGGAGAAGGTGCGCGGCGACACCACGGCGCCGTTGTCCACCAGCACGGTGCCGTCGTCCAGCACGATGCGGCGGATGCGCTGGCCGGTGCCCAGGGTGGTGCGCGCGGCTTGCGTGGTGTCGTAGGTCACCTGCATGCCCGAGATCTGCGCGAAGCGGCCCTGCGGCGAGCCGGTGGGCGTGGAGGCCGCCACCGAGTGCTCCATCAGGTCCTTGAGCTGGGTGGCGTTCATCACCGGTGCGCGCTTGACCAGGTTGGTGAAGGGCAGCACGTTGAAGGTGTCGCCGGTGGTGATGTTGCCCGGGCCGGTGATGTTGGTGCGGATGCCGCCGCCGTTCTGGATGGCGACCTCGGCCTTGCCTTCGAAGCGCATCGCGTCGGCCACCAGGTTGCCGAGGTTGATGTCGGCGTTGCGCACGCCTTCGACGTACTGGCAGGGCGCGGCCGGGCAGGCGGCGTGCGTGGGGCCGTTGAGCTGCACGCCGGTGGTGCCGAGCACCTGTGCGTTCAGCGCGGCGATGTAGTTGCGCACGGGCGTGACCACCTGCGCGTTGATGGTGGCGTCGCCCGTGACGCGGTCGGCGTCGGCGGCGGCGCCGCTGACGCGGATCATCTTCGAGCCGATGAGGCCGTTCACGCGGCCGGTGCTGTCGTTGACGTCGAGTTGCACCTCGCCCAGGTAGCGGTTGCCGAAGTGGCCGGTGACCAGGCGCACGGTCTGGCCATCGGCGTCGGCGACTTCGATCGGGTGCGAGGTGAAGGTGGCGGCAACGCCACCGTTGATGAGCGGATCGTCCGGGTCGGTCATGAGCTCGTGGCCACCGCCGGAGATGACGAGGTCCACACCGCGCAGGCCGGGGATCATCACGGTGCGCTCGTTCTGCGCGTTCTGCAGGTGGCTCATCACCACCACCACGCCCACGCCCTGGTTGTTGCGCAGGTCGTCGATCTCGGCCTGCACCAGGGGCAGCAGGGCCTGCAGGTTCTGCAGCTCGCTGTTGGCGGCGCTCCAGTTCTTCATGAGGCCGGCCGGCGGCGAGGAGATGCTGGGCAGCAGCGGCGTGGTGACGCCGATCACGCCGACCTTTTTGCCACCCGCGGTGGTGAAGACCTTGGACGCCGCGACCTTGCCCTGCGCTTGCAGGCTGGCGAGCTGGGGCGTGGTGGAGAAGTCCAGGTTGACGGAGAGGTAGGTGGTGCCCGACACCTCGGCGAAGCGCGCGGCCACGGGACCGGTGTTGTCGAGGTCGAACTCGTGGTTGCCGAAGGTGGTGGCGTCCACGCCGATCAGGCGGTTGGCGATGGCGTCGTAGAAGTCCTGGCCACCGTCGGGGTGCGCGGTGCCCAGGTTGGCGAAGCTCGCCGTCAGGCGCGGACCGGGCAGGAAGGAGTCTCCGGCGTTGAGGGTGAGCACGGTTCCCGGGGCGGCCGCCTTGCGGTTGGCCACGACCGTGGCCAGGCGGTCCACGCCGCCATAGAAGGAGATGGCCTGGGCGGCGTCGTCGCGCAGGTTGCCCTGCGCGGAGATGAGCCAGGACTCCTGGTCGCCCAGGTGCAGGATGGTCAGGGTTTCGGCCTGCACGGCGCTCAGGCTGCCGGCCAGCATGAGCGAGGCGGCAAGCGCGCCCAGGCGGTGGTTGAACGTCTTCATGGAATGCTCCGTTGGATGGATGGTGTTCAAAGGCCTGCGTCGCGGGCGGGCTGGAACTGCGCGGCGGTGACGCCTTGCAGCACCACCAGCGGACGGGCCACGCCCGCGCCCATGCTGCCGTCGCTGTCGATCTGTACGCTCAGGCCGGCGGGCGTATCCACCAGGCGCACCATGCCCTGGGCGATGGCGGTGCCGGCGTCGGCGTTGATGGAGGCCAGCAGGGCCGACAGGTCGAGGCGGTCGGTGCCCGGCGCGAAGTCGGTGATGGTGTCGATGCCATCGCGCAGGCTGGTGTAGACGAACACGTCCGAGCCGCCACCGCCGGTGAGCGTGTCGGCGCCCGCGCCGCCGGTGAGGCGGTCGTCGCCCGCGGTGCCGACCAGGGTGTCGCGGTTGCCACCGCCATTGATCGCTTTCACCAGCGACAGGCCCAGCACCACCGGGTCGTGGTCCGAGGAGCGGTAGACCGTGGGGCTGTAGTAGTCGGGGCCGCAGTTCGCGCAGGCGGGCTGCTTGAACTCCAGGTTGTAGTCAATGATGGACGGCTCGTCGGCGTTGATGGTCCACAGCGCGGCGCCCGTCACCTTGGCGCTGAGCGAGGCGGTGGTGAGCGCGTGGTCCAGGTAGCCCGACTCGCCGTCGAAGACGTAGGAGTAGCCGAACGGATTGAAGCGCGCGATCTGGTCGACCAGGCCCGCGTTGGTCAGCGCGAGGATGGGGTCTTCCTTGCCGTAGGCGTTGAGGTCGCCCACCACGGCCACGTCGCCGGTGGTGGCCTGCAGCTGGCCGATGAACTGCATCAGCGCTTGCGCCTGCTGCACGCGCGAGGCGTTGTAGCAGCCCTGGCCGTCGCCCGAATCGACGTTGCCGCCGCTGGGCGCCGGGTCGCAGTTCTTCGACTTGAAGTGGTTCACGACCACCGCGAAGCGCTCGCCATTGGGCAGAGCGAAGCCCTGCGCGATGGGCGGGCGGTTGTGCACGGGGTTGCTGTCGGCGACGGAGCCCCCCACCAGCGCCACGCGCGCCGGCTTGTAGATGATGGCCTGGCGGATGGCGTCGCTGCCCGAGCCCGTGGGCGGCAGGGCCGCGGCGGCCCAGGTGCCTGCGCCGGCGGCGGCGTTGAGTCGGTTCACCAGGTCCTGCGTGGCGCCGTTGCCGTTGTTCTCGATCTCGATCAGGCCGACCACGTCGGCGCCCAGGCCGTTGATGGCGGGAATGATCTTGTCGCGCTGGCGGGTCAGTTCGGCGGCGCTGTCGGCGCCGCGGCAGTCGCTGCGGGTGCCGCTGGGGAAGCAGGAGGCGCCCGACTGGTCGATGGTGCTGAAGTAGTTCAGCACGTTGAAGCTGGCCACGCGCACGTTGCCGCCCACGGCCGGCGGCGTGGCCGGGCGCGGGTTGCTGCGCACGAAGTTCACCGCCTCGGTCGGGTGGATGCGGTAGTCGCTGAGGCCGTCGCTGTTGTTGGTCGCCAGGCCGTAGTCGATGACGCCGGTGACGCCGTTGGGCAGTGTGTCGCCCGCGCGCAGGGTGTTGTTGGCGCCGATGTAGGGCGTGGGGTCGGGGTTCTGGATCGAGCTGCCGTCGTCCAGCAGGATGCGGCGGCGCGCGTTGTCGTCGGCCATGGCCAGGGCCTCGGCCGAGTTCGCGGGGTGGCGGTTGGTGGGCTTCTCCAGGCGGCCGTCGGCGGACAGCGTGACCTGGCCGTAGCGGCCCTGGAAGTAGTTCTGCGAGGCCGTGAGCGGCGAGGCGATGTGCACCAGCATGCCTTCGTAGCGCTCGAGTTCACCTTCTTCGATTTCGGGCAGCGTGATCACCAGCGGCGCGATGCTGTTGCCGGTGCTGATGAGCGAGGCGCTGCTGTTGACGATTTCGGTGACGGGGCGGGCCAGCGCCTGAGCGCCCGAGCCCACGGCGAACTCGTCCACGGTGCCGGTGACGCGCAGCTCGTTGCCCACGGCCACCACGCCGCCCGGCGTGCTGCTGGTGAAGACGAAGATGCCGTCGGAGGTGGTGGGGTCGCCATCGCCCACCGGGTCCTGCAGGAAGTAGCCGTTGCTGTTGATGCGCGTGACCACGCCGCGCGTGGTGACCTGCTGGCCGTCGCGCGGGCTGGTGGCGCCGCTGCCCTGGATCTGCGGGATGGTGATCAGGCCGCTGACGGTCACGCTGACCGTGCAGTTCGCGGTCTGCAGTTCGTTGTTGCCGAAGTTGACCTGCACCGGGTAGGTGCCCGCGGGCACCGAGGCGGCCACGCCGATGGTGCCGCTGGCGCTGCCGCCGTCGAGGGTGGCGGGCGTGAAGGACGAGAGCGTGATGCCGGCCGGCACCGCGCCGAGCGTGGCGCCGTTGACCACGCTGTCGCTGTCGCTGGCGGACACGTTGAAGCTGCCGCCGACGCCGGTGTCGAAGGCCACGTTGGCCGGGCAGTTGGTGGCGATGGGCGCGTTCACGCCGCCGCCGATGGGCGTGCCGGCGACGGCGATGTCATCGACGCCGACCCACTCGTCGTTGCCCGAGGCGTTGGTGGTGAGGATGCGCACCTGCACGTGGGCCTGGTCGTTCGCGGCGGCGGGCAGCACCACGTCCACCGGCGTGGTCTGCGTGGCGGAGCCGGCGGTGGTGGCATCGGCCACGTAACCGGCGGGCAGGTTGATGAAGTTGCCGGAAGTGCCGATGCGGTACTGCAGGGCCACGGCCTGCACGGCGTTGTCGGCGGAGCTGTCCAGGTCGCGCAGCAGGTAGCTCACACGCACGCTCTGCCAGCCGCGCGTGTCCAGGTGCAGCACGATGTTGGGCGCGTGCTGCGCGTTGGAGCCGGCCAGGGCCACCACCGGGTTGGTGAGCGCGAACTCGGCCACGCCGCCGGTCTGGTAGCTCACCGGGTTGGTCTGGTTGACGGTGACGTTGGGCGTGGTGGCGGGGGCCAGCACGGTCTGCGGGTCCACGCCGCCGGTGGTGGGGCCGGAGACCACGTAGCCCACGATGCCCGGCACGCCAGACCAGTTGTTGTTGGCGCTCAGCAGGGCCGCGTTGCTCCAGTCCTGCGCGAACGGCAAGGGCTGGGGCAGCTCGGTGGCGAAGGCGGGAATGGCAGCGCTCGCGCACAGCGCCAGGCAGGCGCGCGCGATGAGGGATTGGGGCAGGCGCGCGTAAGCGGCGGGCGGACGCAGGAGGTTCATGGGATTCCGGTGGAGGTCTCCGGGCGCCCGGGACAGGCGCCTCCTCAGAGCCGCCGTGAATCATGGTGGCCGAGGATCACGGCAATTCTTCACACCTTGTTGCGCGCACTGGTCCGAAAAGACCATTGCGATCACGGCAACGTGACGGCAGGGAACCTGAAGGGACCAGCGCGCTCGTCCGGGGGGTCAGCCCATGTGGCCATCGCCCGCGCCCAGCGCCCCGAACATGGAGTCGAGCGTGCTGTCGATGCGCTGGCGTTCGTGGTCGGACAGGCCGCGCGCCTGCAGGCTGGCCGCCGACTGGATGTGTTCGATGCGCTGCAGTTGCGCCAGCGCGTGCGACAGAGTGTCGAGGCGGATGCTGTGCTGCTCGAGGAAGAGCGCCACCTCGGCGTGCTGGAGGAAACCTTCCAGCGTGATCTGCGACGAGCCGTAGCGGCAGCGCAGGTGGTTCAGCGCGCGCACCAGGTTGTCCTGGGCGCTGACGGGTATCGGCGTGGCGCGGTCCGACATGGCGGTGCGGCTCCTCCTGTTGGAAGCCGCCACCGTAAGCGTGCTGTATTTCGCGGAAATGTCAGCGCGGCGGGAGCCCTTTCGGGCGCCCGCCGCGTGTGGTCTCGGGTACTACCGGACCGAGACTCAGGCCGCCAGGCGCTGGCGGCGGCGCGCCACGGCGCCGAGCACGCCCAGGCCGGCCAGCAGCATGGCGATGGACTCGGGCTCGGGCACGGCGGTGACCGAGATGTTGAGCACGTCGCCGGCGGACAGGCCGGTGAGGCCCCAGTTCAGTTGGCCACCGGCCACGGCCAGCGGATCGCCGATCTCGACGTCGAGGAACTCGGGCGAGCCCAGGTCGACGCTGGCGTGCGCGCCGTTGAAGTCGATGTCGGTGATGAGGGAGCCGTCGAACTGGCGCGTGACCGTGCCGCTGTAGAGGAACTCGCCACCGCTGATGGAGAAGTTGAAGCCGGTGATGCCGTCACCGGTGAGGTTGCGCAGCAGCGCGTTGAAGGACAGCGCGGCGGTGTCGGCCGCGCCGATGACGTAGCTCAGCGTGGTGGTGCCCAGCGACTGGAAGTCCAGGTCGAAGGAGATCAGGCCGTCGGTGCTGTAGTCGGTAACGAGGCCGTCGCCGTTGACCACGCTCTGGAAGGTGGCGGCTTGCGCGCCGGCCATGAGGCCGAGGGCGGCCACGAGGGAGACGAGGAGTTTTTTCATGGAAGTGCTTTCAATGGGAAGGGTGGATCACAGGTGGCCTTTGTCCCACGGGCCCGTGATGGCCAGCGTGATGCCGGGGGTGTAGAGGTTCACGAACAGCACGCGGCCGTCGGGGCTGAACACGCTGCCGGCCCATTCGGTGTTGCGGCGATCGCCGGAGGCGGAGTTCTTGCCCACGGCCTGGATCTGCGCCGTGCTGAAGTTGAAGTTGTGGCGCGCGAAGGTGTAGGTGCCGCCTTCGGGCGTCAGCACCTTCAGGTCCTGCGCGGGAATGGGCGCGCTGGTGGGCGAACCGTCGCCGCCGTCCTCGTTCATCAGCAGGCCGCCGCGCGGGCTCACGCAGATGTTGTCGGGCGAGTTGCCGACCACGCGGTCGCGGCCCACGAAGATGGCCTTGAGCGTCATGGTCGCCAGGTCGAGCGCCCACACCACGCCGCTGCGCGCCGGCAGCGACGAGGTGGCGTTGCTGGTGGCCTTGTCGGTGAAGAACACCGTGCCGTTGGCGACCCAGCAGCCTTCGTTGGCGCCGAAGATGGCGCCGCCGTTGGCGTAGGCACCGCGGAACGGGCCGCTGCCGGTGACGCTGCCCACGGTGGTGCTGATGGTCGCGCGGTCGGCGTCCGGATCGGCGATCGGCACCCACTCGCACTGGAACTCCTGGCACAGCGTGGGGAAGCGCAGGTCGGCACCCGGCACGCCGCGCACGGCCAGGCCTTCCAGCAGGCCGCCGGCGTGCAGCGAGCCCAGGCCGCCGTTGACGTTGTTCGGGCGGAAGCGGTACAGCGTGTTGGCGTTGCCCGCGTCTTCGGTGAGGTACCAGTAGCCGGTCTGCGGGTCGATGGCGCTGGCTTCGTGCGCCATGCGGCCCATGGCGATGATGGGCGTCGGGTCAGCGGCGTTGAGGCTGGTGTCGGCCGGCACCTCGAACACGTAGCCGTGCTTCTTGTTGCCGTCGGTGCTGATGCTGTTGCTGCCGATCTCCTCGTTGCTCATCCAGCTGCCCCAGGTGGACGCACCACCGGCGCAGGGACGGTAGATGCCGCCCAGCGAGGCGTAGCTGGCGACCCAGTTGCCGTCGCGCCAGACCAGGTTGGTGTTGCCACCGATCTGGTAGCTGCCGCCGGTGGTGCCGGTGTCGTACTTGGCCACGTTGCTGCGGCCGGCGCCGAGGATGTTGTCGGCGCTGGAGCTGGTGGAACGCTCGTGGTTGCGCACCAGGATGATTTCCTGGCTGCGGCCCACGCGGCGCGAGACCACCACGCCCATGCCGTCGTGCGCGTTCGGCGTGATCAGGCCGTCGCTCATCACGTCGCCGGCCCAGCCGTAGCTCTTGTAGGTGAAGCCGGCGGGCAGTTGCACCAGCGGCAGGCCGGTGGTGAGGTCGTTCACCGGAGCGACAGGGCCGTAGGGGCTCGCGGTCAGCGCGGAGGCGTCGGCGGGGGAGCAGCGCTCGGCGTAGTTCTGGTCCACCGTGGCGGCGTACGCGGCCATCGGGCCGCTGAAGGCGGCGGCCACGGCGGCACCGCCGCCCATCAGCACCTGGCGGCGCGAGAGATCGTGGGATTGTTCGGACATGGGACAGGGCTCCTTCTGGTTGGGGGAAAGCGCCCCGAAGGATGCGTGTCGAGAATGAACGGTCAGTGACCCGGCGCGCCGCAAAGGGGCTGCGTTTTGTGAATCGCTGCTACAAAAAGTGGTGCGATCGGACCATTGACACGCTGTCGCCTTCGCGCCGATAAAAGTCTTGCGCGTCGCATAATGGACGGTGAACCCGATACCGCCTGCCCTGCCATGACCCTCGCCCGCCCCGACATCTCCATCGCCCTGAACGGTGCCTCCAACTTCCGCGACCTGGGTGGCCTCAGCGGCGATGGCGGGCGGCGCGTGCGGCATGCGCTGGTCTACCGATCCGACCACCTGGGGCGCCTGACCGATGACGACCTGCAGCGCCTGAACACCCTGGGTGTGACGCACTGCGTGGACCTGCGCGGTGCGCACGAATGCCGGGCGCTGCCCAACCGCCTGCCGGGCATCACCGTCGAGCACCTCAGCATCGACCCCACCGTGCTGCGCCGCGTGCGCGAGCGCCAGAAACAGGGTCTGGCGCTGGGCCGCGCCGAGGCGGTGGCGCTGATGCAGGAGACCTACGAAGACTTCGTGCGCCTGCGCGGACCGGTGTTCGGCCAACTGCTCGCGCGCATCGCGGGGCGCGAGGCCCCACTGGTGTTCCACTGCACCGCCGGCAAGGACCGCACCGGCATGGCCGCCGCCCTGCTGCTGGGCGCCTTGGGCGTGCACCGCGACGACGTGATGGCCGACTACCTGCTCACCAACCAGCTGTACCGGCGCGACACACGCGTGGAGGAGCCCGCCCCGCCCGAGGTGCTGGAGGTGCTGTGGCAGGTGCAACCCGAATTCCTGCACACGGCCTGGCGCTGCATCGACGAGGAGTTCGGCGGGATCGAGGCCTACCTCGCGGGGCCGGTGGGGCTGGACGCGGCGGCCAGGGAGCGGCTGCGCGCGCGGCTGCTGGCACAGGGCTGAGCCGCTGCCGCGCCCACACGCGGACGCGGCCCCGGCCTACAGACCTTGCCGGCCCCGCACCGCACCATGCCGGCAGGAGCCAAGCACCCGCATGAGGACACGCGCCCGCCGCTGGACAGTGATCATCACCGCCGCCCTGCTGCTGCTGGGGACCAGCGCGTGGCTGGCGCTTCGCGCCTTCCTGCCCAGCGACGAAGCACTCGCGCGCCGGCTCGAAGCGATGTTCGAGGCGCACACCGGCCAGGCGCTCGTGATCGGCCAACTGCGCTGGCGCCTGCTGGGCACGCCCGTGGTGGAGGTGCTGGACGCGCACACGCAGCAGGACGAGCCGATCCGCGTGCGCCGCATCGCCCTGCACCCGCAGCTGCTGCCACTGCTGCGCCGACAACTCGTGGTCGATCGCCTGGAGGTGGCGGGCGCGCAGGTGCCACGCGACGCCTTGCGCGCCCTGCGCGCCAACGCCTCGATCAAGGACGGGAACAAGGTCGTGCTGCGCCGGCTGGTGTTCACCGAGGTGACCTATACCTCCTATGCCGGCATTCCGGTCGAGTACAGCGGCGAGATCCGGTTCGACGAGGACCGCCTGCCCCGCCGCGTTCAGATCCACCGCCCGGGCGTGGAGCCGCCCGTCACGCTGGACGCCACGCGCGAGGGCCGCAGCGACAACGGGGCCGACATCTACCGCCTTGAACTGCAGGCGGCTGGCGGCACGGCCAGCGGCCAGGCGCAACTGAGCACCACCGACGACGGCCACCTGCGATTCACCGGCCAACTCGCCTCGCGTCAGGTGGAGGTGCAGGCGCTGCTCGACGCCTTCCACCGCCGCTCGTTCATCAGCGGCCGGGCCTCGGGCACCACCGAGCTGCGCGCCGAGGGCGAGACCCTGGGGGCGCTGGCGCGCTCGCTGCACACGCGCAGCGAACTGACGGTGGACGGCGGAAGGATCCTGCGCATCGACGTGGACAAGGCGGTGAAGTCGCTGGGCAAGGAAAGTGCCGGAGAAACGCCGCTGGACAGCCTGTCGGGCGTGGTGCAAACGCAGAACACCGAGCACGGCATGAAGACCGAATTCAGCGAGGTGAAGGCCGTGGCCGGCAGCTACAGCGCCACGGGCCACGCCACGCTCTACCGCAAGCGCATCGCGGCGCAAGGCCGGCTGGACATCGCGGGTGGCGCGGTGGGCGTGCCGTTCGCGGCCAGCGGGCCCACGCGCCAGCCCGAGTTCCGCATCGCCAAGGGCACCATCGCCGGTGCGGCCATCGGCACCGTGCTGCTGCCGGGCATCGGCACCGCCATCGGCGCGCAGATCGGCGGTGCTGTCAGCGGGCCGCCGGACACCGGTGAAGAGAAGGAGCCGCCGCGGCGGGACGCGCCCCGGCGGTGAAGACGAACCGCCGCCCGGCCGGGTGATTTTCGCACCTCATTTTTCTTTACAGCCAAGCGACGGATCGATCGCATTTACGCCGGACTGCTTGGGCACGTCATGGCGTAAACCCTGAATCTTATTTTGAGGTACGCACCTCAAAATGAGCCGCATGACAGACAAGACCGAGCTCGCCCCCGGGCGCGCCACGCTCAGCGACGTGGCGCGTGAGGCCCGGGTCAGCCTGGCCACGGCGGACCGCGTGCTCAACAACCGGGCCGGCGTGCACGCCAAGTCCATCGCCCGCGTGCGCGAAGCGGTGGCGCGCCTGAACTACCGCCCCGATCCGGCGGCCGCGCGGCTGGCGCGCACGCGCTCGCACCGCTGGTGCGTGGTCTTCCCCTCCGGCAACAACCCCTTCGTGGCCCTGTTGCAGGCCGAACTGGCGGCCTGCCGCGCCTGGCTGGAGGACCACCGCGCCAGCGTGCAGACCCTGGAGGTGGACGTCTTCGAGCCCCAGCGCCTGGCCGATCTCCTGCGCTCGCTGCACGGCCAGTGCGAGGCGGCGATCGTCATGGGCCTGGACCACCCCCTGGTGCAGAACGCCATCGACGGCCTGGTCGAGGGCGGCTGCGAGGTGATCACCCTGGTGTCGGACGTGCCGCGCTCGCGCCGCCACGCCTACGTGGGCATCGACAACGCGGCCGCGGGGCGCACGGCCGCCAGCCTGCTCGGGCGCTTCGTCGGGCGCGAGCCCGGCGAGGTGGGCGTGGTCGCCGGCAGCCTGTCCCTGCGCGACCACGCGGAACGTTGCCTGGGCTTCAACCAGGTGATGACGACCGAGTTCACCCACCTGACGGTGCTGCCCGCCGTGCAAGGCAAGGACTCGCCCGCGCTCAACGAAGTGCTGGTGCGGCAACTGCTGGCCGAGCACCCGCGCCTGCGCGCGATCTACAGCGTCGGCGCGGGCAACGCGGGCATCTCGGCGGCCCTGCAGGCGGCCGGGCGCGCGCGCGAGGTGGTCTTCATCGGCCACGAGCTCACGCCCGCCGCGCGCGCCGACCTGCTCGACGGCACGCTGGACGCGGTGATCAACCAGGACGCGGGCCACGAGGTCCGCTCCGCCTTGCGGCAGGCCCTGGCGCGCGCCACGCGCGAGCCCGTGCACGCGGACCAGGAGCGCATCCGCATCGACATCTACCTCAAGGACAACCTGCCGTGATCACCCTGGGCATCGACCTCGGCACCTCGGGCGTGAAGGCGCTGTTGCTCGACGACGGCCAGCAGCTCGCCGTCGCCAGCGCGCCGCTGACGGTGAGCCGGCGACACCCCGGCTGGTCCGAGCAGGACCCGGCCGACTGGTGGCGCGCCACCTGCGACTGCCTGGACGCCTTGAAGGCCGGGCACCCGCGTGCCCTGGCCGCCGTGCGCGCCATCGGCCTGTCGGGCCAGATGCACGGCGCCACCCTGATGGCGGCCGACGGCGCAACGCTGCGGCCCTGCATTCTCTGGAACGACGGCCGCAGCGCGGCGCAGTGCGAAGCGCTGGAAGCGCCGGCCCTGGGCCTGCGACAGCGCACCGGCAACCCGGCCATGCCCGGCTTCACCGCGCCCAAGCTGCTGTGGGTGCGCGAGCACGAGCCCGAGGTCTTCGCGCGCATCGCCAAGGTGCTGCTGCCCAAGGCCTGGCTGCGCTGGCGGCTGTGTGGCGAGTTCGCCGAGGACATGTCCGATGCCTCCGGCACCTTGTGGCTGGACGTGGGCGCGCGCGCCTGGAGCGCGCCGCTGCTGGCGGCCTGCGGTCTCGACGAAAGCCACATGCCGCGCCTGGTGGAAGGCACCGCGGCCACCGGCGCCCTGCGCCAGGAATGGGTCTCGCGCTGGGGCTTCGAACAGGCGCCGCTGCTGGCCGGCGGCGCGGGCGACAACGCGGCGGGCGCGGTCGGCGTGGGCGCCGTCGCGCCCGGCGATGCCTTCCTGTCGCTGGGCACCTCGGGCGTTCTGTGGGCCACCACGGCGGGCTTTGCACCGGCGCCCGAGCGCGCGGTGCACGCCTTCTGCCACGCGCTGCCGGGCACCTGGCACCAGATGGGCGTGATGCTCTCGGCCGCCGCGAGCCTGGCCTGGTGGGCCGGCGTCACCGGCCACGACGAAGCGAGCCTGCTGAACGAGGTCGCCGACGGCGGCGCATCGCACGACGGCGCCTGCTGGTTCGCGCCCTACCTGTCGGGCGAGCGCACGCCGCACAACGACGCGCAAGTGCGCGGCGGCTTCGTGCACCTGTCGGCCAACACGGCGCGCGCCGACATGACGCGCGCGCTCATCGAGGGCGTGGCCTACGCCTTTCGCGACATGCGCGACGCCCTGGCCGCCGCCGGCACCACCATCGCCGAGGCCGACCTCATCGGCGGCGGCGCGCGCTCCGATGTCTGGAGCCAGACCCTGGCCGACGTGATGAACCTGCCGCTGCACCAGGTGGCGGGTTCGCAGCACGGTTGCGCGCTCGGCTCGGCGCGGCTGGCGCGCGCGGCGGCCGACGGCGTGCGCCTGTTCGACAAACCCGCGCGCCAGCGCAGCCACGCGCCCGATCCCCACCGCGCGCGCCACCACGACCGCGCCTTCGCCCAGTGGCAGCGGCTCTACGGCCGCCTGCGCCACCTGCCTTCCCCCTCACACACACCGGAACCCGCATGAGACACGACCCCACCGGCGGCCCAAGCCCCGCCTACTTCAGCTTTCCGCACGCCCTGGCCTACCGCGGCCCCGACTTCGTGCCCAGCGAGCGCGAGCCCTTCGCCTACCGCTACTACGACAAGCACCGCCTGGTGCTCGGCAAAAGCATGCAGGAGCAGTTGCGCTTCGCCGTGTGCTACTGGCACAGCTTCGGCTGGGCCGGCACCGACCCCTTCGGCGACCCCAGCTTCGAGCGGCCCTGGCACGGCGCGGGCGACCCGATGGCCCAGGCCCTGCACAAGGCCGACGTGGCCTTCGACCTGTTCCGCCTGGTCGACACGCCCTACTTCACCTTCCACGACCGCGACGTCGCCCCCGAGGGCGCCTCGCTCGCCGAGTTCCACAACAACCTGCGCCGCATCGGCGAGGTCTTCGCCCGCAAGATGCAGGAGACCGGCGTGCGCCTGCTGTGGGGCACGGCCAACCTCTTCTCGCACCCGCGCTACATGGCCGGCGCCGCCACCAACCCCGACCCCGAGGTCTTCGCCTACGCCGCCGCTCAGGTGAAGAACGTGCTGGAGGTGACGCACGAGCTCGGCGGCGCCAACTACGTGCTGTGGGGCGGCCGCGAGGGCTACGAGACCCTGCTCAACACCGACCTCAAGCGCGAGCTCGCCCAGCTCGGCCGCTTCCTGCAACTGGTGGTGGAGCACAAGCACAAGATCGGCTTCAAGGGCCAGATCCTCATCGAGCCCAAGCCGGCCGAACCCACCAAGCACCAGTACGACCGCGACGTCGCCGCCGTCTTCGGCTTCCTGCACGCGCACGGGCTGGAGCGCGAGGTCAAGGTCAACATCGAGCAGAACCACGCGCTGCTGGCGGGCCAGACCTTCGAGCACGAGATCGCCATGGCGCAGGCCCTGGGCATCTTCGGCTCGCTCGACATGAACCGCGGCGACGAGCTGCTGGGCTGGGACACCGACCAGTTCCCCAACAACCTGCCGCAGGTGGCGCTGTCGCTGTACGAGGTGCTCAAGGGCGGCGGCATCGGCCAGGGCGGCCTGAACTTCGACGCCAAGCTGCGCCGCCAGTCCATCGACCCCGACGACCTGGTCTGGGCGCACGCCACCGCCATGGACCTGTGCGCGCAGGCCCTGCTGGTGGCCGAACGCATGCTGCAGGACGGCGCCCTGCAGCGCCACGTGCAGCAGCGCTACGCCGGCTGGGACGGCGAGGCCGGCCGCGCCATCCTCAAGGGCGAGCGCTCGCTCGAGGACCTGGCGCGCGAGGTCGCGCAACGCGGCCTCGATCCGCGCCCGCGCTCGGCGCAACAGGAGCGCCTCGAGCACCTCGTCAACAGCTATCTCTGAATCGGAACCACAAGAAGGAGCGGGACATGGCCACCAACATCAAGGGCCCGGGCATCTACCTGGCGCAGTTCGCGGGCGACGCCGCGCCGTTCGATTCGTGGGCGTCGATCACGCGCTGGGCCGGCGGCCTGGGCTTCAAGGGCGTGCAGATTCCCTCCTGGGACAAGCGCCTGTTCGACCTGGAGAAGGCCGCGGCCTCCAAGACCTACTGCGACGAGGTCGCGGGGGTGGCGCGCGAGAACGGCGTGGCCATCACCGAGCTCGGCACCCACCTGCAGGGGCAACTGGTGGCCGTGCACCCCGCGTACGACGAGGCCTTCGACGGCTTCGCGCCCGAGGCGCTGCGCGGCAAGCCCGCGGCGCGCCAGGCCTGGGCGGTGGAGCAGATGCTGCTGTCGGCCAAGGCCTCGAAGCACCTGGGCCTCAAGAGCAACGTGAGCTTTCCCGGCGCGCTGGCCTGGCCTTATCTCTACCCCTGGCCACAGCGCCCCGCGGGCCTGATCGAGGCGGCCTTCGACGAGCTGGCCAAGCGCTGGCGCCCCATCTTCGACGCCTTCGACGAGGCCGACTGCCACGTGTGCTTCGAGCTGCACCCCGGCGAGGACCTGTTCGACGGCGTCACCTTCGAGATGTTTCTGGAGCGCGTCAACCACCACCCGCGCTGCTGCATCAACTACGACCCCTCGCACTTCCTGCTGCAGCAGCTCGACTACCTCGAGTTCATCGACATCTACCACGAGCGCATCAAGGCCCTGCACATCAAGGACGCGGAGTTCCGCCCCAATGGCCGCCAGGGCGTGTACTCGGGCTACCAGCCCTGGGTGCAGCGCGCGGGGCGCTTTCGCTCGCTGGGCGACGGGCAGATCGACTTCGGCGCCATCTTCTCCAAGATGGCCCAGTACAACTACGACAGCTGGGCCGTGCTGGAGTGGGAGTGCTGCCTCAAGCACCCCGAGGCCGGCGCCGCCGAGGGCGCGGCCTTCATCCGCGACCACCTCATCCGCGTCACGGAAAAGGCCTTCGACGATTTCGCGGGCGGCCAGACCGACGCCGCGCAGCTGCGCCGCATGCTGGGCCTGAGCCGGGAGGCCGCATGACCATCGAAGCCAGCGGGCCCGCGGCGCAGGCGCGCCGGCGCCTGCGCCTGGGCATGGTGGGCGGCGGCGAAGGGGCCTTCATCGGGGCGGTGCACCGCATCGCCGCGCGCCTGGACGACCACTACGAACTGGTGGCCGGCGCGCTCTCGTCAACGCCCGACAAGGCGTTGCGCTCGGCGCAGGCCCTCGGCCTGGCGCGCGGCTACCCCGACTACCAGACGATGGCGCACGAGGAAGCCGCGCGCGACGACGGCATCGAAGCGGTGGCCATCGTCACGCCGAACGACCAGCACGCGCCCGCCGCCGAGGCCTTCCTCGCCGCGGGCATCCACGTCATCTGCGACAAGCCGGTGACCACCACCCTGGCGGACGCCGAGCGCCTGCGTACGCTCGCGCGATCCAGCGGCCGGTTGTTCGCCGTCACCTACAACTACTCGGGCTATCCCATGGTGCGGCACGCGCGCCGCCTGGTGCGCGAGGGCGCGCTCGGCGACATCCGCCTGGTGCACGTGGAGTACCCGCAGGACTGGCTGACCGAGGCGCTGGAATCCACCGGCCAGAAGCAGGCCGCCTGGCGCACCGACCCGCAACGCTCGGGCGCGGGTGGCTGCGTGGGCGACATCGGCACGCACGCCTACCAGCTCGCGGGCTTCGTCAGCGGCCTGCAGCCCACGCAGCTCTGCGCCGAGCTCAGCACCTTCGTGCCCGGGCGCGCGCTGGACGACAACGTGCAGGTGATGCTGCGCTACGCCAACGGCGCGCGCGGCCTGCTGTGGGCCAGCCAGGTGGCGCCGGGCAACGAGAACGCCTTGCGCCTGCGGATCTACGGCAGCCGCGCCGGCCTGGAATGGCAGCAGGAGCAGCCCAACCAGCTGCGCTTCACGCCCTTCGGCGAGGCACCGCGCACCGTCTCGCGCGGCACCGCCTCCGCCAATGCGGACGCCGCGCGCGTGACGCGCCTGCCGTCGGGCCACCCCGAGGGTTACCTCGAGGGCTTCGCCACCGTCTACGCCGAGATCGCGCAGGCGATCCACGCCGCGCGCGAGGGGCGGCCGCTGCCCGCGGAGGTGGATTTCCCCACCATCGAGGACGGCATCCACGGCGTCGCCTTCATCGAGGCGGCCGTGCGTTCTTCATCCGCCGGCGCGGCCTGGGTGGACATGTGAGATGAGCCTGCACGTTCGCTTCGACGGCGTCTGCAAGCACTTCGGCCCGGTGCAGGTGCTGCACGGCGTGAGCTTCGAGCTGGAGCCGGGCCGCGTCTACGGGCTGCTCGGCGAAAACGGCGCGGGCAAGTCCACGCTCATGAAGATCCTCTGCGGCTACGAGCAGGCCGGCCCCGGCGGCTTCAGCATCGACGGCCGGCCCTGCCGCTTCGCCGATTCGCGCGAGGCCGAAGCCGCCGGCGTGGTGCTGATCCACCAGGAGTTCAACCTGGCCGACGACCTGAGCGTGGTGCAGAACATCTTCCTGGGCCGCGAGCGGCGCCGCGGCTGGCTGCTGGACGAAGCGTCCATGCGCGAGTCCGCGCGCGAAGCCCTGGACGCGGTGGGCCTGTCGATCGACCCCGACACGCGCGTGCGCGATCTCATCGTGGCCGAGAAGCAGCTGGTGGAAATCGCGCGGGCGCTGTCGCGCCAGGCCCGGCTGCTGGTGATGGACGAGCCCACGGCCACCCTCACGCCGGGTGAGACGCACCGCCTGTTCGCGCTCATCCGCCAGTTGCGCGCGCAGGGCGTGACCGTCATCTACATCTCGCACAAGCTCGACGAGGTCGAACAGATCACCGATCAGATCGTGGTGATGCGCGACGGCCGCTTCGTCACGCGCGGCCCGACCGCGAGCCACAGCCGCCAGGACATGGCCAACCTCATGGTGGGCCGCGAGCTCACCGACATGTTCCCGCCCAAGGCGCCGCTGCCCGACGCGCCGCCTCTCCTGTCGGTGCGCGGGCTGGGCGTGCCCGGCTGGGCACAGGACGTAGACTTCGAGTTGCGCCCGGGCGAGATCCTGGGCTTCGCCGGCCTGGTGGGCGCGGGCCGCACCGAGCTCTTCGAGGGCCTGCTGGGCCTGCGCCCGCGCGCGGGCGGCGAGGTGCGGCTGCAGGGCGAGCCGGTGAGCTTCAGGGATCCGCGCGCCGCCGCGCGCGCGGGCCTGACCTACCTCAGCGAGGACCGCAAGGGCCGCGGCCTGCACGTCGGCCTGTCCCTGCAGGACAACCTCACGCTCATGGACCTGGACCGCCACGCGCGGCCCTGGCTCGACGCCACCTCGCAGCGCGCGGCGCTGCAAGAGGCCGTGCGCGATTTCCGCATCCGCGCGGGCAGCCTGGACGCGCGCGCCGGCTCGCTGTCGGGCGGCAACCAGCAGAAGCTGGCCATCGCCAAGGTGCTGCAGCCGCGCCCGCGCGTGCTGGTGCTGGACGAACCCACGCGCGGCGTGGACGTGGGCGCCAAGCGCGACATCTATTTCCTGATCGAGCGCCTGGCCGCCGACGGCCTGGGCGTCATCGTCATCTCGTCGGAACTGGTCGAACTCATCGGCCTGTGCCAGCGCGTGATCGTCATGCGCGCCGGCCGCGTGCAGGCCACGCTCGCCGACGACCACCTGAACGAAGAGGAGCTCATCGCCCATGCCACCGGCACCCACTAGCCCCCTGCCCGCCGGCGCCGCTGCGGCTGACCCGGCCAGCCCACCCGCGCACCGCCGCGGTGACTGGAGCGCGCGCTTCTCCGCCTTCGGCCCGCTCGCGGGCCTGGTGCTGCTGTGCCTCGCGGGCACGCTGCTCAACCCGGACTTCGCCACCTGGGACAACGGCATGAACGTGCTCACGCGCACGGCCTTCATCGGCATCATCGCGGTGGGCATGAGCTTCGTCATCATCTCGGGCGGCATCGACCTGTCGGTGGGCTCCATGGCGGCGCTGATCGCGGGCAGCACCATCCTGGTGATGAACCAGCTTGCGCCGCTGATGGGCTCGCCGCTGCTGGCCGTGCTGCTGGGCGCCACGGTGGCGCTGGTGCTGGGCGCGGTGTTCGGTCTGGCGCATGGCCTGCTCATCACCAAGGGCCGCATCGAGCCCTTCATCGTCACGCTCGGCACCCTGGGCATCTTCCGCGCCTACCTCACCTACTTCGCCAACGGCGGCGCCATCACGCTCGACAACGAGCTGGTGGACGTGTACAGCCCGGTCTACTACGGCAGCTGGCTGGGCATCCCCATCCCCATCTGGGTGTTTGCGGCGATCGCGCTGGCCGGCGGCTTCCTGCTCAACCGCACGCGCTACGGCCGCTACGTGCAGGCCATCGGCTCCAACGAACAGGTGGCGCGCTACTCCGCGGTGGCGGTGGACCGGGTGAAGGTTCTCACCTACGTGCTGCTCGGCGGCTGCGTGGCGGTGGCCACGCTGCTGTACGTGCCGCGCCTGGGCTCGGCCTCGCCCACCACGGGCCTGCTGTGGGAGCTCGAGGCCATCGCCGCCGTCATCGTCGGCGGCACCGCGCTCAAGGGTGGCGGGGGGCGCATCTTCGGCACCGTGGTGGGTGCCGTGCTGCTCTCCGTCATCAGCAACATCCTGAACCTCACCAGCATCATCAGCGTGTACCTGAACGCGGCGGTGCAGGGGTTCGTGATCATCGTCGTCGCCTTCCTTCAACGGGGGCAGCGGTGAGACGACCCGCGCGGAGCCTGTGGAGGCCGCGCGCTTACCTGTGACAGAGAAACCCAACCGGAGACAAACATGCAACGCAGACTGTTCGCCTTGACCGCTCTCGCCCTCGGTACCCTGCTCGGCGCGCCGGCATCCGCCCAGAACAAGCCCGTCATCGGCGTGTCCGTGCCCGCGGCCACGCACGGCTGGACGGGCGGGGTGGTGTACTGGGCCAACCGCACCAAGGACGAGGTGGAGAAGCAATACCCCGGCGTGAAGGTGATCGTGAAGACCGCCGCCTCGCCGTCCGAGCAGGCCAACCAGATCCAGGACCTGCAGGCCGTCAACAAGATCGACACGCTGGTGATCCTGCCCTTCGAATCGGCGCCGCTCACGCGGCCCGTGGCGCAGGTCAAGAGCAAGGGCGTGTTCGTCACCGTGGTCGACCGTGGCCTGACCGACCCCAACGCGCAGAACGCCTACGTGGCGGGCGACAACCCCGGCTTCGGCAAGGTGGCCGGCGAGTACATGGCCAAGGCCATGGGCGGCAAGGGCAACGTGGTCATCCTGCGCGGCATCCCCACCGTCATCGACAACCAGCGCGTGGACGCCTTCAACGAGGTGATGAAGGCGCACCCGGGCATCAAGGTGCTGGACGCCAAGCACGGCAACTGGAACCGCGA
Source organism: Hydrogenophaga sp. (assembly GCF_011772445.1). GTDB lineage: Bacteria > Pseudomonadota > Gammaproteobacteria > Burkholderiales > Burkholderiaceae_C > Hydrogenophaga. Next base: position 87,767 of record NZ_WVZN01000019.1, read on the forward strand.
CGACGCCTTCAAGGTGATGCAGGACTACCTCACGCGCTTCAAGCAGATCGACGCGGTGTGGGCGTCCGACGACGACATGGCGGTGGGCGTGCAGCGCGCCATCGAACAGGCCAAACGCACCGACGTGAAGCTCGTGGTGGGCGGCGCCGGCGCCAAGGACTACATCAAGAAGGTCATGGACGGCGACAAGCTCGTCACCGCCAACGTCACCTACTCGCCCAGCATGATCGCCGACGCGCTCAAGCTCACGGCCGAGTCGCGGGTGAGCGGCAAGCCCATGCCGGCCACCACCATCATCCCCTCGGTGCTGGTGACCAAGGAGAACGCGGCGAAGTACTACTTCCCGGATTCGCCGTACTGAGCCGGACGGCCGAACGCGACGGCGCCAGGGCTTCGGCCGCTGGCGCCGTCGCGCTCAGGCACCCGGGTGCTGGTGGCGGAACTCCTGGGTCTTGCCGCCGAAGCCGTACGCGGCGGCGCGCACGTCCTCGACGTGCACATAACTTTCGTGGTGCAGGGGGCCCAGCAGCGCCGAGAACCCCTCGAACGCCTCGGCGATGTAGCGCGCCTTCTCGGCCTTGGTGTTGGTCTCGTCCACCACCTTCACGTCGAAGTAGAAGCTCGACAGCTTGAGATCCGCCAGCGATTGGCCGGCCACGAACCAATCCCGCGGGTCGACGTAGTCGATCACCACCGCGGTGAGGTCGCGCCGCTTGCCGAGCACACGGGTCGTCAACTCGAGCAGCATCTCCGTGATGCGTGCGGAGAGTTCGGGCGTGCGGGGCGTACCGATCTTGACATTGAGGATGGGCATGGCAGGTTCCTTTGCGGTGGGGGTGGGGTGCACGCACTGTAGGCAGCCAGGCACCTGCGGGAAACGGCCGCCAGGCACAATCGGTTTTGCTCGCCACGCAAAGCCGTCGAGCGCCCTCAACCCACCTGGAGTCCTGCGATGCGAGCTTTCCTGCCCGACCCTGTCGACCTGCGCTGGCTGGTGCGTTCGCTGGAGCTGAGGTCCTTCTCGGCGGCCGCGCGGGAAATGAATGTGGCGGTGTCCGTCGTGTCGCGCGGCATCGACCGCCTCGAAGCCGGGTTCGGCATCTCGCTGCTGCGCCGCTCCACGCATGGCCTGTCGGCCACGCCCGAAGGCGCCGAGCTGGTGCAGGGCGCACGGGAGGTGCTGGGCCGCCTGGACGAGATGGCGGCGTCCTTCGACAAACGACGCCACCACGTGGCCGGCGCGGTGCGCCTGGCATCGAGCCAGGAGATCTGCGAGCAACTCATCGTGCCGCAGCTCGCGGCGCTGCGCGAGCGGCACCCCGCGCTGCGCATCGAACTGGTGGCCGACGACCGCGTCGTCGACCTCGTGACCGACGGCATCGACGTGGCGCTGCGCACCACGCTGGGCAACAGCGAAGCGGTCGTCGCGCGCGAGCTGGGCTCGTTCGAGCGCCGCCTGTACGCCTCGCCGGACTACCTGCGCCGCCACGGCAGCCCGGCCGAGCCGGCGGACCTGCACCGGCATCAGACGGTGACGCACACCGCACAGGGCCCCGACGTCACCTGGGCGTTTCGCCAGGCCGGGCGCAAGCTCGACGTGGCGGTGACCTCGCAGCTCGCCGCCAGCAGCACGGCCCTGCTCCACCGCGCCCTGTTGGCCGGCGCCGGCATCGGCATGCTGTCGCAACCCATGGCGGCGGCGGACGAAAGGGCCGGCGCGCTCGTCGAGGTGCTCAAACCCTTCGCACCCCGGAAGCCCTACACCCTGTACGCCGTCTCCCTGCCCAACCGGCGCAAGGCTTCGCGCGTGCAGGCCGTCATCGCCTTCATGCAGCAGGCGGCGCGCAAGTCCTGGGGGCTGGCGCCGGCCTGATCAGGCCTTCACTTCCAGCACTTGCTCGAAGCCGCCGAAGATCATGCGTTTGCCGTCGAAAGGCATGGGCGGGTTGCCTGGTGCGGACGGATCCATGCGGGGGTCTTCCATCATTTTTTTCATCGCCGCGTCCCGCGTGGCCTTGTCCGGCCATTCCACCCACGCAAAGGCCACGGTCTCCTCGGCGGTGGCTTGCACGGCGCGGCGGAAATCGGTGACCTTGCCATCGGGCACATCGTCGCCCCAGCTCTCGATCACGCGGGTAGCGCCCAGCTCGATGAATATCGGGTCGAGCTGGCGTGCGTGATCGATGAACTTCTGCTTGTTGGCCTTGGGCACGGCGATGACGAAACCATCGATGTAGGACATGCTTCTCTCCTGTCGGGTTGATCGGACGGCTGCGCCCGCCACCGGGCGCCTCCAATGGCTACGACGAACGACGGGAGGTCCAATCGACCGCCGTTTGTCGGGAGCTGGCCATGGCGCACGGGCTGGGTGGCCGTCACGCGCCGGTTGGCGTGCGGCGAATGAAGTCGACCATCAGCGCCGCGGCCGTGGCCGCATGCGTCTCCAGCAACAGGTGCCCCGCGTCGAGGACATGGGCCTCCATCCTCGGCAGCGCCCGCATCCACGACAGCACCTCGTCGAGTTCGAAGTACACGTCGTGCCGGCCCCAGACCATCAGGGCGGGTGGCTGCCAGCGCTCGAGGTACGCGGCGATGGCGTCAAAGCGGGCCGCGTGGTTCGCGTAGTCGGCGATCAGCGCGCGCTGCGTCTCGAGCCGGCCCGGCAGGTTCATCAGCCGCCAGTCTTCTTCCCAGTGCTGCGCGGGAATGCGCTCGGCCACGTCCGGCGGCACGCCGCCGAGGTAGGTATCGCGTGTGCCTTCCAGCGTGAGGTGCGCGGTGGCCGCCGCCTCGTTCTGCGGGTTGGGGTTCGACCAGTACTCACGCGTCGCGGCCCACCCCGGCCCCCAGCCGGTGCGATGCGCGTTCGCGTTCTGAACGATGAGGCCCAGCACCCGTTCAGGCGCCTGCATCGCGACGTGCAAGCCCACCGGCGCGCCCCAGTCGTGCAGGTAGATGAAGCGCGAGCCGATGGCGAGCCGGTCCAGCAGCTCGGCGATGGCCTGACCGATGGCGGCGAAGGAAACCACCGGCAGGGGATCGGATTCGCCGAAGCCCGGCATATCGGGCGCGACGACGTGCGCGACCTGCCCCAGCGCGGGGATCACGTCCCGGAACATCCGCGCCGTGTTCGGCGTGCCGTGCAGCAGCAGCACGGCGGGCCTGGACGCATCGCCCGCCGTGATGAACGACAGCTCGCCACCGCTGGGCAGGGAGACCTTTCTTCGGCTGGTCGGATCCATGTTGACGTTTCCTGCGTGACGAATGCGCGGGGGCTCGGGTGTGGCAATCGGTGGTCCTGGAGGATGGCGGGTCAACCGGTTGTCTGAGGCGTTTGCTGCCGCTCGGCAGGGGGGCACGACGCGACGGCTTGTTGGTCAGGCCGGTCGGCAGCTAAACACTGAACGGAGACTTTCAGGCTGTTGAGTTGCAATAGGTTGTTCCCGGAGAGCCGGGAGGCCGGAGGCTTGTAGCCGAGGG
>NZ_WVZN01000003.1 GCF_011772445.1 Hydrogenophaga sp.
GGCACACAAGGGCAATGCCGTACTCGTTTGTGGCTCTACTACGGTGAAATATCCGGGCTAGTCAGCCGCCTCTCTGCCCTAACCCGTACGCCTCAAGCGCGCGAGCGCGTTTGTCATGAAGATGGAGCGCCGAAATGAAGCGGGAAATACCTCCGTCATCCTGTCCCGAACTCTCTCGCCAACCACCATGAGCAACCATTCCGTCAAATCGCTGCTGGACATTCGTCGCACCTCGGGCGTACCGCAGAAGCAGTACGGGCCAAGTGCCAAGGGCGATGGCGAAGAGGCCGTGGGTCGACGCGATGGCGTGGCGGTGAAGAAGATGCCGAGCGAGACCAGCCGCGCTGCGGGCCGCGCCCGCAGGGCCAGCCAGAACCCGGTGGCCGGTCGTTCGGTCAAGCTGAGCGAACACCGGGTCCGTGCCGAGCAAGTCGTTCACCCGCTCACACTCGACACCATCGCCAGCGTGGCGCAGTCCATGCGCCTGCCGAAAGACGTGGTCACGAAGGCCGCGCGGGACATCCTCGACGGGAAGGACCCGGGTTTTGATGACACACCAGAAGACCGTAAGAAGTACTTTCTGGCGCTCAGCCTGGCCGCCCACTGCGTAGCCCCTCAGACCAGCCGTGAGGAACGCGCTGCGCTGCTGACGCCAGTGGGCCCCTTCACGCGACAGCCGCTCGACCTGGTCAGGCATTTCCAGAACGACTACCCGGAGGACGCAGAAGGCCAGGAGGCGCTGATCGAGCTGGTGATCAAGCTCAAGGGCGCCGGTGGCCGCGTTGGCGACTCACCGAAGAAGAACGAAGACGACCTGGGCGCCTTGCTCCAGAAGCGCCACAAGGTCGCCGAACTGATGGCGCTGCTGGCGCTGTGGCTTGACATCCCGGCACTCGATGAGGGCCAGCGCGAGGAACGACACGAGAAAGTGCGCGACCGCCTGGCCGAATTCATCAACGACTCCCGGGGCCAAAGCGCGCTCACGAGCGTCAACACCCATCAGGTGGCTCCCCCTGTCGGTGACCGGGCAACGTTCGAACGGGTCTATGACGAGCTGGGCGATCGGGCCGGCCAAGGCGAACGGCAGTCCAGCGCGCGGGCCTTGCTAGGCTTGTTCGAAAGGTATCCGGCCTGCACGGTCGACGAGTTGAAGGCGGTGCTGAAAGCCCTTCTGAGCGCCTCCGGGTACGACCTGAATGCCGAGAACGCTGCCCGGGATGCCACCGCTCGCCATCAAATGATCCTGTCCATCGAAGACGGGTGGTTTGGCAACACGCAGTTGGCCCGATTCGACCTTGCAACACGCCGTGTCAACGACTTCCAGAGTCGCAGGGCGGCCCCGTGAAACCGGATGCCTCGGCCTCGCAGCCTCTGCGCACCACGGCCTTGATGCGCGAGGTGCTCTCGCTGATCGATCGCCCCGCGACCGACATGCCGAGCTACAAGCGCCTGCCGGGCAAGCTCGGCATCCGCGACCTGACGGTCTCCATCGTGCTGCTGCGCGAAGTCGCAGAGGTCGTGCGTGAGCTGCCATCCAAGTGCTTCCCCAACGAGGAGGTGAAGATGAACATCCGCGACGCCATCCTGGGCGCGCTCGACGAACTGATCGTCGAGGAAGAAGAACGCGACGCCCAGCAGGCGCCGACGCCGGAGGCCCGCTGATGGACTGGATCGCCTCCACCGTGGACGCCTTCGGCCAGGCGCTCGGCATCCAGGGACTGAGCCTCGACGAGGATGGCCTGCTGGCCCTGCAGCTCGAAGACGGCGCCGAGCTCGCGATCCAGGACCTGCGGTCCGCGGGTGCACCGGAGCTGCTGGTGGCCCTCACGAAGGCCTGCTCCCGCGAGCCGGTGTCGGCCTTGCGCGCGGCGCTGCGGGCCAGCGACTTCCGCCACTCGCCCCACTGGACGCTGCAGGTCGGGCTGGACGAGAACGACCTCCTGGTCGGCGTGCGCCTTCCCATCGGCTCCGTGATGCTCAGCAGCCTGGAGGAGGCCGTGGACCACGTCCTGCACATCCACCGCGAGGCCGACCATGGCCATTGACCGCGACCGCCGCGTCCGGCGCGCGCCGCCACCGCCGCCGCTGCGCATCGACCAGGGGATCGAGAAGATCCTGCGCGGCCCGGTCAAGCGCCCGGACGATCGGCAGGCCATCACGAACAACTACTCGCCGGCATACACCGCCACGCGCCAGCGGCTGGACGAGCTCTACGCCATGCCGAACCTCGACGACTACCTGGTTGCCGAGATGTCGCCTCTGGTGTCAGAGGGCAGCCTGCTGCTGCCGCACCGCTTCGTGCGGGAGCTGGGCGAAGCGCGCGAAGTGCTGCGCCAGGCGCGCGATCGGCAGAAGCGCCACGCCCGCGTGTTCAGTCGCGCGATCGATGTGCTGTCCGACCAGATGGACCTGCGCGATCTGCTGCAGTCCTACCTGACCGCGCTTTACAAGGGTTGAGGCCATGGACGAGCAGGAACCTCTCACCTCCAACGACCCACTGGACGTGCTGCGCCTGCTCGGTCACATGTACCTGCGCTACGGCCGCGCCGAGCCGGCGCTGGCGCTGCTGCGCGCGCTGTGCCTGCTGGCGCCGGACGACCACCGCGCCCAGCGGGCGCTGGTGCGGGCGGCCATCATGGCCGGGCAAACCGACGAGGCCTTGCGCGTCATCGACCAGTTGCGCGACGAGGGCGATCCCTCGCCGGTGCTCTGGCTCCTTGAAGGCCAGGCATTGGCCGCCGTGGGCCGAAAAAGCGAAGCGCTGGCCGTGCTGGAGCGCTTCTCCGCGCAACGCGCGCGCCTGAGCACCGGGAGCCCCACGTGAGCGCGCAATCCTTCATGCAGCGCTGGCTGCAGGCGATCGTCAACCGCAATGACCTGGTGCTCGCGGCGCTGATCGTCGGGATCATCTTCATGATGATCCTGCCGCTGCCCACCTGGCTGGTGGATGCCATGATCGCGCTCAACATGTGCATCTCGGCCATCCTGCTCATGGTGGCCATGTACCTGCCCAGCCCGCTGGCCTTCAGCTCCTTTCCTTCGGTGCTGCTGGTCACCACGCTGTTCCGCCTGGCCATCAGCATCGCCACCACGCGGCTGATCCTGCTCAACGGCGACGCCGGGCACATCGTCTACACCTTCGGCAACTTCGTGGTCGGCGGCAACCTCGTCGTGGGCCTGGTGGTCTTCCTCATCCTGACCATCGTTCAGTTCATCGTCATCACCAAGGGTGCTGAGCGCGTGGCCGAGGTTGGCGCGCGATTCTCGCTCGACGCCATGCCAGGCAAGCAGATGTCCATCGACGGCGACATGCGCGCCGGCACGATCGACATGGCCGAGGCCCGACGGCGCCGCAGCCTGGTCGAGAAAGAGAGCCAACTGTATGGCTCCATGGACGGCGCGATGAAGTTCGTAAAAGGAGACGCCATTGCGGGCCTGATCATCGTCGCGGTCAACCTGCTGGGCGGCATCCTCATCGGCACCATGCAGCGCGACATGAGCGCTGGCGACGCAGTGAAGGTCTACTCCATCCTCACCATCGGCGATGGCCTGATCGCGCAGATCCCGGCGCTCTTCATTTCCATCGCTGCCGGCATGATCGTCACACGCGTGACCAACGACGAAGGCGGACCGTCCAACGTCGGCCGCGACGTGGGTGCGCAGATCCTCTCGCAGCCCAAGGCGCTGTTGATCGGCACGGCCGTGATGATCGGCTTCGGCCTGATCCCCGGCATGCCCACGCTCACCTTCCTCGCCTTGGCGCTGGCGCTGGGCACGGTGGGCTACATCCTCCTCAGGGGCGAGGTCAAGACGATCGATGCGGTGACGGGCGAGACCAAGACCGTACCCGCGGTGAACGCCGCTGGCACCGACAAGCCGGGCACGCGCAACGCCACCAAACCGGTCGAAGCCGACAACTTCCAGCCCACGGTTCCCCTGATGGTGGACGTGAACTCCGCGCTGGAGCAGGTGTTCTCCTCCGACCTGCTGAACGACGAACTCGTCAAGGTGCGCCGCGCCCTGTTCTTCGACATGGGCATCGTGTTCCCCGGGCTGCAACTGCGTTTCAACGACCAGTTGCCCGACGAGGCCTACTCCATCCTCGTTGGAGAAGTCCCGGTATCGCAGGGACGGCTGCGCGCGCGGCACCTGCTGGTGCGCGAGACACCGGAGAACCTCAACGCACTGGCCATCCCATTCGAGACGGACCGCAACTTCCTGCCCAATCTGCCGACACTGTGGACGCCGGGCTCGATGAAGGACTCGCTCAAGGCCACAGGCATTCCCTTCATGGAGCCCACGCAGCTCTTGAGCTATCACATCGCTTTCGTGCTGCGCAAGCACGCCGCCGAGTTCGTGGGCATACAGGAAACGCGCTCCATCCTGTCCGACATGGAAGCCCGCTTCCCCGAACTCGCCAAGGAGATCGTGCGGGTCATGCCGATCCACCGCATTGCCGAGATCCTTCAGCGGCTGGTGTCGGAGGAGATCTCCATCCGCAACGTGCGCACCGTGATGGAGGCGCTCGTTGAATGGGGCCAGAAAGAGAAAGACCCGGTGCTGCTGGCCGAGTACGTGCGCATCGCGCTCAAGCGCTACATCAGCCACAAATTCTCGGCGGGGCAGAACATGCTGCCGGCCTACCTGCTGTCGCCCTCCATCGAGGACGAGATCCGCACGGCCATCCGCCAGACCTCGGGCGGCTCCTACCTGGCGCTGGATCCGCAGTCGAGCAAGCGCATCGTGCAGGCCATCAAGCTCGCCGTCGGTGACATCAGCATGGTGCAGAACCGTCCCGTTCTGCTCACGTCGATGGACATCCGGCGCTACGTGCGCAAGCTGGTGGAACAGGACCTGAGCGAACTCGCGGTGCTGTCGTACCAGGAGCTCACGCAGGACATCAACATCCAGCCGCTGGCAAGGATCGAGCTGTGATGAACTTCGAATCCGCCATCACGGAAGCCGACCTCGTCGAGCTGCGCGTTCTTCACGGCCCGCAGGCCGGCAGCCGCTTGCCGCTCATGCCCGGCGCGCCTTACCTGATCGGCGCCGGAGACAACTGCGACATCATGCTGGCCGGCGCCCAGGTGGAGTCCGAGCACGCGCACATCGAGGTCGACGGCAGCCACTGGACAGTCACGCCGGATGGCGGGCGTGCGCTGCGGCTCGATGGCCAGGACTGCGACGCGAACCAGGCGCTCGCTTTCGGCACCGTCGTGTTGCTCGGGCGCGTCAAGCTGACCGTGGACCACCAGGACGCCGAATGGCCGCAGGACGAAGCCCTCGAACCGCAGCCGAGACCTGAGCCCGAACCACCACCCGAGGTGGGGACGAGCGCGATCACTGCGCCGCCCGGTGCCGCGGCGGACGCACCCGCCGCCGACGCACCGGCACAGGTGAAGAAGCCGCCTTTGTCGCGGCGACGCGCCGCCGCCGTGGCGATCTTCGCGGCCGTCGCCACCGCTTCCCTCGCGCTCACCGCTTACGCCGCCTGGCAGGTGGTTCAGCCGGTCGAGCCTCCGCCGCCCCCCGTGGTCGCCCCGCCGGAGGTGATCGTTGCGCCCGTCAGCCCCGAACAGCGCATGCGCGAGTGGGTGCAGGCGCAGGGCGCGAACACGCGACTGCTGCTCGACGGCGGAGGCGAGCAAGCCTGGCGCGTGCTGGGGCACGTGAAGCAAGAGGGCGATCGCCAGCGCCTGATCGACTCGGCGCGCGAACTGCCGTGGCCCGTCGAGGTGTCGGTGCTGACCGAGGCGCAGCGACTGGCTGCCGTGCAGCGCTACACCGACCAGCAAGCCTCCACCCCCAGTCTGGCGGTGCGCACGCTGGCAGACGGCCAGGCCAATCCCAAGGTCCGCGTCATTGCCGCGAACCAGGTCCATGCCGACGAGTTCATCGCCCGCCTGCGCCGGGATCTTCGCCCGCTCGAGCCCATCGACGCCGAGGTGCTGCTGCCACCCGCCGTGCGCCTGCGCTTCCTGGAGCGCCTGAACGCTGTCGACCTGGGGCATCGCTTCACCGTGGTTCGCAACGAACCCGACCTGAGGTTGACCGCCCTGCTGCGCCAGGGTGACGTGGAGCGGTGGGAGCAGTTTTTCAGCGACTTCACCCGCGAGCACGGCAGCGTGTTGAGCATCAGCGCCGTGGTCCGCCTGGAGCGCGACGCCATCGAGTCCCGCATCCAGGCGGTGGTGGCGGGCGCGTACCCCTATGTGATGACGACCTCTGGCCAGCGCGTGGCACCGGGTGGTTCGATCGATGGCAAGACCGTGGTCGCCGTCAACGCCCAGGAAGTGGTTTTTTCCGATGGATTGCGCGTGCGGCTGCGCCCCTAGAACGCCGCCAGGAGCATGACGATGAAGACCTTGAGCGACACCATTCCGCCGGAACACTCCCGGTTGTTGGAGGACTGGCTGCCCAACGATCACGCGGCCACCCGCCGCGATCTGCAGGCGCTTCAGGACAACTGCCGCGCGGCAAAACAGCAGCTCACGGACAAAGTGAGCTTCGAGCGGCTGCGCGCGTTGGGCGTGGGCGTTTCAGCGGCGCTCTGGGTGCTGGATCGCCTGCCCAATGCGCTGCGACGCACGCCTGTCAACGCACCTTCCCCAGCGCCGACTCCCCGGCCGGCACACACCACCGACGTCAGCTGACGTCTTTCACCTCAGGAGGCCACCATGGCATCGCTCACAATGGACCATCTGCGCGACACCTCGGAGGTGATCATGCGCGACTCGGAAGATCGCCTGTTCGAGATGCTCGAATCAATTTCTTCGGGTGAAGACGTGTCGAACGCCGACCTGCTGAAGTATCAGATCGAGCTGTCGATCAACAGCCTCACGGCCACGATCACCAGCTCGATCGTCAAGGAGCGTTCCGACACGCTCAAGGCGGTGGTTCAGAAGTTCTGACCGCCGGCGGCTGGCTCCCCGAACGGGCGCCAGCCGACGTGCAGCCGAACTCAGGGCGCCGGCCGCAGTGCGTCCACCTGCGTGACCGCGGCGATGGCCGCGGTGCGGCTGTTCACCTGCAGCGTGGTGAAGATGGCCGCGATGTGGCTCTTGACCGTGCCCATGGCCATGTTGAGCTCGCGGCAGATCTGCTTGTTGCTGCGCCCCTTCATGAGCTGCTCAAGCACCTCGATCTGTCGCGCCGTGAGCCGGGCGGTGACGTCATGGCGCAGACGGCCGTGGTAGCGCGAGGTGACCTCGGGTGCATCGGATCGCCCCGCGTCCGCCGGGTTGTCCTGCGCGATGAGGGCCTCGGGCGACACGTAGGTGCCACCATCGAGCACGAACTTGAGCGCTCCAGCGAACACGCGGCTGCCCACTTTCTTGGAGAGATAGCCCCGGGCGCCCTGGCGAATCAGGCAGCGCATGCGGCTGCCGCTCTCGGCGCCGGTCATCACCACGGCCGGGGCATTGGCGGTGAAACCCTTCAAGGTGGACAGGTCCTCGCCAGCCAACGGAATCAGGCCTTCATCCACCACCAGCAGGTCCACGCTGCTGACCTGGCCGGACACCACGAGAAGCTCGTCCCAGGAGGCGGCTTCGTGGATGACGACCTGGCGATCCAGGGCCCGCAAGGACACCTTGAACCCTTCGCGAAGGATCTCGGCTTCCTCGGCGAGGACCACATGGAGGCAGCTGGCTGCCGGCAAGTCCCAGGGCTGGGACGACACCACTTCGGGATCTTGAACGTACGTTGAATCGAAGGACATGGGAGGCTCCACTCTGTCTGACATTGACCCCCACTGATCTGTTTTTCTTGTCTGCGGGGGTGATTCTTCTGTCTCGGATCGATTCGACAAATACGCTGTGAGCACTATTTCCTAGGTCCCGTCGGCTTGGACGGTCGCCTAGGCCGAATGACGGCAAAAGGCCTGCCACAGCCGGCGGAGGACGTTCTCCCGGGAGTTCCCGAGTCGTCGTTTGTGCTTGGCTCGCGGGTTGCTAAGCCCATGGCATGAGCCAACCACCCCTCCCCACCGACCTGGGCCTGAGCAAACTCGACAGCGCCCTGCTCAACATCCTCGTCAAGAACGGTCGCGCTTCCTTTGCCGAACTGGCACGCCACCTGGGCATTTCCCGCGCCCACGCCCGGGCGCGCGTGCAGGCGCTGCAGGCCAGCGGCGTGATCGAGCTGTTCGCGGCCGTCATCAACCCCGAGAAGCTCGGGCAGGTGAACTCCACGTTCCTGGACATCGTGGTGACGCCAGCGGCGATCGAGCGCGTCGCGCAAGAACTGGCCGACTGCCCGGAGGTGGTGAGCCTCTACATCATGAGCGACCTGCGCAGCCTGCACGTGCACGCGCTCACCGAGAGTGCGACCAGCTTCGAATCCTTCGTGCGCCGGCATGTGTTCAACCGGCCCGAGATCGTGTCGGTGGACTGCAAGACCTTGCTGACACGCGTGAAGAACCGCCGCGGCGGTGCGCGGCTGTGACGTCGGCCCCACCGTCCGTGATGGTGCGGGCGCACCGTTGGCGTGCAACGGTGCCATTTGTTCAGTGCGCTTCGTTGCCTCATGCCCAAGGCACGAAGTCGAGCCCTCGTCGGGACACAAGCGCTTGACAAACGATCGCCCGACGGCGCCACGCTGAACATTCGGCAGGCCAAAAGCGGCAAAAACCCGCACCAAACGCAAGCCCGGCGACCCGATCCGCATGGCACAGGCTTTGCGAACGGTGGTGCCTGTCGCTTGACAAACGTCACCTCCCTCAACCCATTGACCTGACAGGAGCGTCTCCCATGGCCCTGATCCGCCGCCAATTTCTCTCGCGCGCCGCGCTAGCCACCAGTGCACTCGGCGCCCCTGTGTTCGCCAACGCGCAATCCGCGCGCTTCAACTGGAAGATGACCAGCGCCTACGGCAAGGGCTCGCCCTTCTACATGGACGGACCGGGCAGCGCGACCGACCTGGCCAAGCGCATCCGCGAGATGTCCGACGGGCGCCTGAACATCCAGGTGTTCGGGGCGGGCGAACTCATCCCCGCGTTCGAGGGTTTCGACGCCGTGCGCGCGGGCACGGTGGAGATGAACCACGCCAACAGCTACTTCTGGACCGGCAAGACCTTCGCCGCGCAGTACTTCACCGCCGTGCCCTTCGGCCTCAATTTCCAGGGCATGAACGGCTGGCTCTACGACGGCGGCGGCCAGGAACTGTGGAACGAGGTCTACGCGCCTTTCGGCATGGTGGCCATGCCTTGCGGCAACACCGGCGTGCAGATGACGGGCTGGTTCAAGAAGGAGATCAAGTCGGTCGCCGACTTCAAGGGATTGAAGATGCGAATCCCCGGTCTGGCCGGCAAGGTGTACGCCAACCTCGGCGTGGACGTGAAGGTGCTGCCGGGCGGCGAGATCTTCCCCGCCCTGGAGCGTGGCGTGATCGACGCGGCCGAGTTCGTGGGCCCCTTCCAGGACCGCCGCCTGGGCCTGCAGAAAGCCGCCAAGTTCTACTACACCACCGGCTGGCACGAGTCCTCCACCGTGTCGGAGCTGCTCATCAACAAGGCCGCCTGGGACAAGCTGCCCAAGGACCTGCAGGCCATCGTGAGCAACGCCGCCGCCGCCTGCAACGTGATCAGCGAAGGCTGGTGCCAGAAGGCCAACTCGGAGGCCATGGAAGACCTGGTCAAGAACCAGGGCGTGACGGCGCGGCCCTTGCCCGACGACGTCATCAAGGCCCTGAGGGCCGAGACCGAGAAGGTGCTGGCCGAGGCCGTGAAGGACCCGCTGACGAAGAAGGTGCACGACTCCTACTTCGCCTTCAAGGCCAAGTACGACCGCTGGAGCGAGATCAGCGAAGAGGCCTACCACCTCAAGGTGCGCGGCTGATCATGCTCAAGGCGTTGCGGCCGCTGGCCGCGTTCATCGAAGGCCTGATCGACCGCACGGGCGCGCTCACCGCGTGGATCGCGCTGGTCATGATCGGCCTGGTGGCCACCAACGTGCTGCTGCGCTACGCCTTCAGCTTCGGCTCGGTGTGGGCGCAGGAGCTGGAATGGCACCTGCTCGCCGCCCTCATCCTGCTGGGCATGGGGCACGCGCTTCAGCGCGGCGAGAACGTGCGCGTGGACCTGTTCTATTCGCGCTTCTCCCCGGGCCTCAAGCGCGCGGTCGACGTGGCCGCGGCGCTGCTGCTGATCGCGGTGAGCCTGGCCTTCATCCAGCTGTCCATCGCCTACGTGGGCCAGGCCTACGCCATCAACGAGCAATCGCCCGACCCGGGTGGGCTCCCCTACCGCTGGGCCATCAAGGCGCTGATCCCGCTGGGCTATGGCCTTCTGGTGCTGCAGCAATTCGCCCACCTGGTGCGCCTGCTCGGCCCGGGCCGCGATGCGCCGAGCGAAGGGGATGCGCGTGTTTGAGATGCACACCTATGCCCTGATGATGCTGGGCGGCTTCTTCGTGATGCTGATGATCGGCATCCCGGTGGCGGTCAGCCTGGCGGTCACGGGCTTCCTGTTCGGCTGGCTGGGTTTTGGCGACACGCTCTTCAATCTGCTGCCCGCGCGCTTCTATGGCGTGGTGGGTGGCTACCAGTGGATGGCGATCCCGCTGTTCGTGTTCATGGGCGTGATGCTGGAGAAGTCTCGCCTGGCCGACGACCTGCTCGACGTGATGGGCCACCTGGCCGGCGGCCTCAAGGGCGGCATGGCCATCGGCATCGTGCTGTTCGGTGTGCTCATGGGTGCCACCACCGGCATCGTGGGCGCCACCATCATCACGCTGGGCCTGCTCACGCTGCCCACGCTGATCCGCCGGGGCTACGACAAGAGCGTCGCCTGCGGCGTGATCTGCGCCTCGGGCACGCTGGGCCAGATCATTCCGCCCAGCCTCATCCTCATCCTGCTCTCCGACATCATGCAGCTCTCCGTGGGCACGCTGTTCGCGGCCGCCGTGGGGCCGGGCGTTCTGCTGGCCGGCGTGTACATCGTGTACCTGCTGGTGATGGGCTGGCTGCGCCCGGCGAGCATGCCGCCGCTGCCGGCGGCGGAACGCGACGCCGTCTCGCGCCGCGAGCTCGGGGTGCGCTTCTTCAAGGTGCTGGTGCCACCGGTGATGCTGGTGGTGGCGGTGCTGGGCTCCATCGTGGGTGGCGTGGCCGCACCCACCGAGGCCGCGAGCATGGGTGCCGTGGGCGCGGTGCTGATCACCGCGCTGTCGGGGCGCCTGGACTGGAAGACGCTGAAAGCGACCGCGCTGGACACCAGCAAGATCACCGCGCTGATGATGTTCATCCTGATGACGGCACAGGTCTTCGCGCTGTCGTTCCGTGGCCTGCATGGCGAAGAACTGATCGCCGCCATGTTCGACAAGCTGCCCGGTGGGGTGAACACCGCCATCTGGTTCCTCATGGCGATCATCTTCGTGCTGGGCTTCTTCGTGGAATGGATCGAGATCAGCTACATCGCGGTGCCGCTGTTCCTGCCGATCCTGATCAACCTGGGCGTGGACCCGGTGTGGCTGGCGATGCTGATCACCATCAACCTGCAGTCGAGCTTCCTCACACCGCCCTTCGGCTGGGCGCTGTTCTACCTGAAGGGCGTGGCACCACCGAGCGTGAACATCAAGGACATCTACAAGGGCGTTCTGCCATTCATCCTGCTGCAGGGCATCACGTTGTTGCTGGTGTTCCAGTTCCCCTCGATCGCGACCTGGCTGCCCAAGGCCATCGGCTGGTAGACACGCATGGCCTTCTTCGATCAGTACAGCGCCGCCTGGCTGCTGGGACTCGCGGCGGCCCTGCTGGCCACCGGCCTGGTGGCGGGCGTGCTCGCCGGCCTGCTCGGCGTGGGTGGCGGCATCGTCATCGTGCCGGTGCTCTACCACCTGTTCACGCTGCTCGGCGTCGACGAATCGGTGCGCATGCACGTGGCCGTGGGCACCTCGCTTGCGACCATCGTGCCGACCTCCATCCTGTCGAGCCGCGCGCACCGGCGCAAAGGCAGCCTGGACCCGGCGCTGATCCGTCAGTTGCTGCCCTGGGTGGTGCTGGGCGTGGGACTGGGCGCGGTGGCCAGCGGTTTGCTCAAGGGCAGCGCGCTCACGGCCGTGTTCGCGGGCGTGGCGCTGCTGGTGGCGCTGAACATGGCCTTCAAGCGCGACGGCGTCGCCCTGCGCGACGGCCTGCCCGGCACGCTGGGCACGGCCTTCATCGGTGGCGGCATCGGCGGCCTGTCCACGCTCATGGGCATCGGCGGCGGCACGCTGTCGGTGCCCATCCTGAACGCCCTGCGCGTGCCCATGCACCGCGCGGTGGGCACGGGCGCGCTGCTGGGCACGGTCATCAGCGTGCCCGGGGCGCTGGCCTTCGTCATCAACGGCCTGGGCGTGCCGCTGCGACCACCCTTCAGCCTGGGCTACGTCAACGGCCTGGGCTTCGCGCTCATCGTGCCCGCCACGCTGCTGACCACCGGCTGGGGTGCGACACTCGCGCACCGCATCGATGCCCGGCGCCTGCGGCAGGTCTTCGCGCTCTTTCTCGCGCTGACCTCGCTGCGCATGTTCGCCGGGCTGCTCACCTGAAACCACCATGGAGACACCGGCGTGATTCACACCCTCAGGGCCTTGGGCGGCATGGCCGTGGCCCCTCACCACCTGGCCGCGCAGGCCGCGCGCGACGTGCTGCGCGACGGCGGCAACGCCATCGAGGCGATGGTCGCGGCGGCCGCCACCATCGCCGTGGTCTACCCGCACATGAACGCCATCGGCGGCGACGGCTTCTGGCTCATCCACGAACCCGGCCAGGCCGTGCAGGCCATCGATGCCTGCGGCCCCGCCGCGCGACGGGCCACGCGGGACTTCTATCAGGGCGCCGAGGCCATTCCCTCGCGCGGCCCGCGGGCCGCCTTGACCGTGGCCGGCACCGTCGGCGGCTGGGCGCGCGCGCTCGAAGTATCCGCGCGCTGGGGCGGCACGCTGGACCTGCAACGCCTGCTGGGCGACGCCATCCGCCACGCCCACGACGGCGTGGCCGTCACCGCCAGCCAGGCCGCGCTCACCTGCGCCAAGCTGAACGACGGCCTCGGCGCCGCCCCGGGTTTTGCGGCCACCTACCTGGCCGACGGCCAGCCCCCGCCCGTGGGCCACTTGCTGCGCCAGCCGGCCCTGGCCGACACGCTGCGGCACCTGGCCACGCGGGGGCTCGACGATTTCTACCGTGGCGAGCTCGGCGCGCGCATCGGTGAAGCGCTGCAGCGCGTGGGCAGCCCCGTCGGTGCCGACGACCTCGCGGCCTACCGCGCCGCCTTCGTCGAACCGCTGGCGGTGAAGCTGCGCGACAGCACGGTCTACAACCTGCCGCCGCCCACGCAGGGCCTGTCCACGCTGATGATCCTGGGCCTGTTCGAGCAACTCGGCGTGAGCGGCAGCGACGGCGAATCCTTCGCCCACGTGCACGGCCTGGTGGAAGCCACCAAGCGCGCCTTTCGCGTGCGCGACCGCGTGGTCACCGACCCCGGCCGCCTGCCCGAAGACCCGCGCGCCCACCTCGCACCCGCGTCGCTGGCGGCGCTGGCGGCCCAGATCGATCCGACACGCGCCCTGCCCTGGCCCGACCCCAGCGCGCCCGGCGACACCATCTGGATGGGCGTGGTCGACCGCGAAGGCCGCGCGGTGAGCTTCATCCAGAGCGTGTACTGGGAGTTCGGCTCGGGCACCGTGCTCGACGGCCTGGGCATCTGCTGGCAGAACCGCGGCACCAGTTTCTCGCTCGACCCGCGCGCGCTCAACGCGCTGGAGCCCGGCCGCAAGCCCTTCCACACGCTCAACCCTTCGCTCGCGCGGTTCGACGACGGCCGCGTGATGCCCTTCGGCACCATGGGCGGCGAAGGCCAGCCGCAGACGCAGGCCGCCGTGTTCACCCGCTACGCGCGCTTCGGGCAGGGCCTGCAGCAGGCCGTGAGCGCGCCGCGCTGGCTGCTGGGCCGCACCTGGGGCGCCAGCAGCACCTCGCTCAAGCTGGAGAGCCGCTTCGACCCGGCACTGGTGCGCCAACTGGCCGACGCCGGCCACGCGGTGGAGCTGCTGGACGAGTCCTTCAGCGACACCATGGGCCACGCCGGCGCGCTGGTGCGCCGGGCCGATGGCGTGATCGAGGGCGCGGTGGACCCACGCAGCGACGGGGCGGTGGCCGGCGTCTGACGCCACGCATCCCGCGCAGCGGCGACAATGGCGCGGACCCACGCGCCATGCCCACGCCGCTGCCCACCCCCATCGACGCCACGCGCTGCCCCTTGTGCGGCGGCGACAACCGCTGCGCGGTGGAGATCGAGAAGGCCACCGGCAAGCCCCAGCCCCCGTGCTGGTGCGTGAGCGAGACCTTCACGCCCGAGCTGCTCGCCCGCCTCCCCGCGGCGGCGCGCCGCACGGCCTGCATCTGCCAGGCCTGTGCGCGCAAGGCGCTGGCGCCATCCTCATGAGCGAAGCACCGGCGCCCACCCCAAACAACCCCCACGGCCTGCCCGCGCTGCGCGAGCGCTACGGCCCGCGCTACCGCTGGCTGCTGCTGCTCGCGGTGATGGTGGGCACCATGGCGTCCATCATGTCGTCCACCGTGGTCAACGTGGCCATCCCCGACATGAGCCAGCATTTCACGCTCGGCCAGGAGCGCGCGCAGTGGGTCACCTCGGGTTTCATGGCGGCCATGACCGTGTCCATGCTGACCACGCCCTGGCTGCTGGCGCGCTACGGCTACCGCGCCACCTACTCGGGCTGCATGTGGCTGCTGCTGGTGGGCGGCGTGGCCGGCGGGCTGGCGAACGACTACCCGCTGGTGCTGGCCGCGCGCGTGGCCGAGGGCCTGGCCGCGGGCGTGGTGCAGCCCATCCCCGCCATCATCATCCTGCGCGCCTTCGACCCCAGCGAACAGGGCCGCGCCAGCGGCATCTTCGGCATGGGCGTGGTGCTGGCTCCGGCGCTGGGGCCCAGCATCGGCGGCGTGCTGGTCGACTGGTTCGGCTGGCGCTCCATCTTCTTCATGGTGGTGCCGTTCTGCCTCGTCTCGCTGTGGCTGGCGCGCAAGCTCATTCCCACCACCGCCCCGGGCGGCGCGGACGCCAACCGCGCGGGCGCCGCGCTGGACTGGCGCGGCCTGCTGCTGGCCACCGCGGGCACGCTGTGCCTGCTCAATGGCCTGGTGGAATTGCAAGGGGGCACGCCGCTGGTGGCCACCACGCTGCTGGTGTCGGCCGTGGCCCTGCTGCTGGTCTTCATCTGGCTGGCGCGGCGCATGCTGCAAACCCATCGCCACGCGCAAGGCCCCGAGCCGCTGATGAACCTGAGCCTGTTCGCCGACCGCCGCTTCGCCATGGGCAGCCTGGTCGCCTTCATCTACGGCGTGGCGCTGTTCGGCTCCACCTACCTGCTGCCGGTGTACATGCAGATGGGCCTGCAGCTCTCGCCCTCGGTGGTGGGCACGGTGCTGCTGCCCTCGGGCCTGGTGCTGGCCATCAGCATCGCCGCCGTGGGCCGCCTGGCCGACCGCCAGCCCACGCACCGCCTGGTGAGCATCGGCCTGGTGCTGCTGGCGGCCTCGTTCGCGCTGATGGTGACGATCCGCCTGGAACACCCGGCGCGCATCATCCCGCTGCTGGTGCTCTGGGCCATCGTCGGGCGCATCGGGCTGGGCTTCATCCTCCCCTCGCTCAACATCGGCGCCATGCGCGGGCTGGGCCCGGCCCACATACCGCAGGGCGCCAGCGTCATCAACTTCCTGCGCATGCTGGGCGGCGCCGCGGGGGTCAGCCTGTGCGGCATCTTCCTGGAGTGGCGACTTGCCGCGCACGGCGCGCCGCTCGACACCTCGCCCACCACGCCGGCGCGCATCGCGGCCTTCGACGAAACCTTCCTCATGCTGGCCGGCATCTGCGCGCTGGCCGTGCTGGCCGCCCTGCGGCTGAAGCCGCCCACACCGCCGGTGCCGCCGCCGCCCGAGCGGCAGACCCGACCGGCCTGAGCCGCCGACGACGAGGCAGAATCCGCCCATGTGCCAACTGCTGGGACTCAACTGCGCCACGCCCACCGACGCGTCGTTCAGCTTCACGGGCTTCTGCGACCGCGGCGGCAAGACCGACCACCACGCCGACGGCTGGGGCATCGCCTTCTTCGAGGGCAAGGGCCTGCGCCTGTTCATCGACCACCGCAGCGCGCACGACTCGCCCATGGCGGCCTTCCTGCAGGGCTATCCGCTCAAGAGCCGCAACATCATCGCGCACGTGCGCAAGGCCACCATCGGTGAGGTGGCGCTGGAAAACGCCCACCCTTTCGTGCGCGAGTTGTGGGGACGCCAGTGGGTGTTCGCGCACAACGGCGACCTCAAGGACTACGCGCCGAATCTGCACAGCCACTTCCGCCCTGTGGGGTCCACCGACAGCGAGCGCGCCTTCTGCTGGCTGATGCAGGAGCTGGCCAAGTCGCACGCCGGACTGCCCAGCGTGGACGAGCTCACCCGCACCCTGCGCGAGCTGGTGCCGCAGGTGCGCGGCTTCGGCAGCTTCAACTTCCTGCTCTCCAACGGCGAGGCGCTGTGGGCCCACTGCAGCACCAAGCTGCACTGGCTGGTGCGCCAGCACCCGTTCTCGCAGGCCACGCTGAAGGACCGGGACTGGACGGTGAACTTCGCCGACCTGAACCAGCCCGGCGACCGCGCGGCCGTGATCGTGACCACGCCACTCACCAGCAACGAAACCTGGACGCCCTTCGCGCCCGAGGAACTCAAGGTTTTCGTGGACGGCCTGCCGGTGGGCTGATCGATCCGCCGCCGGGCCGCCCCAAGGCGGATCAGCCCCCTCGGGGGGCAGCGACCCGCGCAGCGGCGGAGCGTGGGGGCCTCATGTCAGGCGTCGAGCACCAGCCGCGCCGAGCGGCAACGCGACACGCAGACCATCATGGATTGGTTCGCCGCGCGCTCGCTTTCGGTGAGGATGCTGTCGCGGTGGTCCACCTCGCCTTCCAGCACGCGCGTCTCGCAGGCGCCGCACAGGCCTTCTCGGCAACTGTGGTCGGGTGTCAGGCCCGCTTCCAGCATGGCGTCCAACACCGAGCAGTCGGCGCGCACCTCGATGCGGCGCGCGCTGCGGCGCAGCTCCACGGTGAAGGTGGCGGCCTCGGGGGCGTCGGCCGGCGCTGGCGCGGCGGCGAAGCGCTCGATGTGCGCGTTGGGCAAGCCCAGCGCCTCGCAAGCCGACAGGAAGGCCTCCAACATGGCGCCAGGGCCGCAAGCGTAGAGGTGGCTGTCTTTCGCGTATGGAGTCAAACGGGCGCGCAGGTCCGGCGGGCCGCCGGCCTCGTCGTCGAAATGCCAGTGCACGCGCAGCGAGGGCGATGCCAGCTCGTTCAGGCGTTCGACGAAGGCCGCGTCGGCGCGCGAGCGCGCGCAGCAGATGAGGTCCGCCGGACGCCCGAGTCCCGACAGGCGCTCCAGCATGCACAGGATGGGCGTGATGCCGATGCCGCCCGCCACGAACACCGAGTGCCCGGCCGATTCGTGCAGGGCGAAGTTGTTGCGCGGCGCCGAAATCGTCAGCACCTGGCCCACGCGCAACTGCTCGTGCACGAAGACCGAACCGCCACGGCTCTTGCGGTCCTTCAGCACGCCGACCACGTAGCGCCCCGCTTCGCCGGCCGGGTTGAGCAGCGAGTAGCTGCGCACCAGCCCATTGCCCAGGTGCAGGTCGATGTGCGCGCCCGGTTCGTGCGGCGGGAAGACCACGCCCGCGTGTTCGGGGCGCAGCTCGACGCTGACCACGTCGCGCGCCTCGTAGCGCAGACAGTGGACACGGGCCTTGAGCGTGGCGGTTGTCATCGCGAGCGCCTCACATGATGTGCAGGCCACCGTCCACCATCAGCGTGGTGCCGGTGATGAAGGACGCCTCGGCCGAGGCCAGCCACAGGATCGGCGCGGCGATTTCCTCGGGGCGGGCCCAGCGGCCGATCAGGGACGTGTCCTTGCGCTCGGTGCGCAACTGCTCCACGCTCTTGCCCGCCGCGCTGGCGCGACCGACGTGGAAGTCCGTCAGCGTGGAGCCCGGGCACACCGCGTTGGCGCGCACGCCGTGTGCCGATTCCTCGAACGCCAGCGTGCGCGTGAACGCCAGTTGCGCGGCCTTGGTGGCGTCGTACAGCGCCATGCCCCGGCGGCCGGTGACGGCGTAGCACGAGGACACGTTGACGATGGCACCCGCGCCCGAGCGGCGCAGCGCCGGCAGCGCGGCCTGGCAGTAGTTGGACATGCCCGCGAGGTTCACCGCCACGATGGCCTGCCAGTCGGCGGGCGATACGTCCGCCGCCGGCAGGTAGTTGCGCATGGCGGCGTTGTTCACGAGCGCATCGAGCGCGCCCCACTCGTTCACGCACCACGCCACGGCGGCCTGCGCGCCGGCCGGGTCCGACACGTCGGCCGCGATGCCCGTCACGCGCGCCCCGGGCTGCGCCTCGAGGATCGCCGCACGCGTGCGCTCCAGCGCCTGCGGATCGGCGTCCACCATCGCCACGGCCGCGCCCTCGCGGCAGAACAGGGCGGTCGCGGCCGCGCCGATGCCGGCGCCGGCGCCCGTGATCAGGGCCACCTTGCCCGCCAGTCGCATCGATGCCATGCCGCCCTCAGTCCAGCTTGACGCCGATGTCCTTGACCACCTTGCCCCAGCGCCGGGTCTCGGAGGCGATCCAGTTGCCGAACTCGCGTGGCGAGCCGGCGACCACCTCGAACTCCATCTCGTGCAGACGGGCCTGGATATCGGGCGACCTCAGGATCTTCACCATCTCGTCGTTGTAGCGCTGGATGATGTGCGGCGGCGTGCCCGCCGGCGCGAGGAAGCCGATCCACGAGGTGGCCTCGAAATCCTTCAGGCCCGACTCGGCCAGCGTGGGCACGTCGGGTGTGCTGGGGAAGCGCTTGAGGCCGGTGCTGGCCAACAGGCGCAGCTTGCCTTCCTTGACGAAGCCCTGCACGTTGCCCGGCACGAAAAAGCCGGTCTGCACCATGCCGGCCACCAGGTCAGACACGGCGGGCGCCGCGCCGCGGTAAGGAATGTGCGTGATGTTGAAGCCGGCTTCCGACTTCATCATCTCCATCGTCAGGTGCGAGGCGCTGCCCACCGAGACCGAACCGTAATTCAGCTTCTCCGGGTGGGCCTTGGCGGTGGCGATGAAGTCCTTGACGTTGGTGATGCCGGTGGCCGGGTTCACCACCAGGTACTGCGGCGCCTTCACCGCCAGCGTGATGGGCGCCAGGTCCTTGATCGGGTCGAAGGGCATCTTGCTGAAGAGGCTCACGTTGATGGCCAGCGGCCCGTTGTAGCCCACCAGCAGGTGGTGGCCATCGGGCGCGGAACGAACGATGTCCAGCGTGCCGATGTTGCCGCCCGCGCCGCCCTTGTTCTCCACCACGAAGGGCTGGCCGAACACCTCCTGCAGCTTGGGCGCGACCAGGCGCGCGAGCACGTCGTTGGTGCTGCCCACGATGGGCACCATGATGCGCACCGGTTTGGTGGGCTTCCAGTCGGCCGCACTCTGTGCCCACGCGGGGCTGGCGGCGGCCACGCCCAGCAGGGCGGCGGCGAGAAGGGATCGGCGTGGGAACATGTCGTGTCTCCTGTGGTGGTTGTGGGGTGACCGGCTCAGGCCTTCACAGGCTGAACACCGGCTTGTCGATGCTGTTGGCCAGGTGCTCCCTGGCCCACTCGACGGGGTTCTGCTCCTTCGGCAGCAGCACACCCGCGGGCCGCACCCGTTGCTGGCTGGCGTCCAGCGCGGGCGGGGTGGTGCCCTGTTCGATGCCCATCGCGGCCTCCGACAACATGCGCCTCGCCATCACGATGGCTTTGTCGGTAGGCAGCAGCTGCTCGGCCTCGTGGTTCTGGATCGGGCCCATGCTCTCCTGCAGCGAGTAGTCCTGCGCGGAGAAACCGAAGACGCCGCTGTACGAGCGCTTCTCGCGCTGCGCCACGCGGTCCATGCCGTAGTCGTTGTCGCGGTTGGCCTTGGGGATGAAGCTGCCCGGCGCCTCATATTCGACGTGGATGCCCTGGCCCGCTTCCATCGCCGCGCGCTCCTCGTCCGACAGCGGGCGGAAGGGCTGCCAGTTGATGCTCCAGGCCCAGCAGTGGTGGTCGTCGATGGGCACCCACACGTGGCCGCCCAGCGCGTGCTCGCCGAAGGGCGCGATCAGTGTGAACCAGGGAAACAGCCACTGCGTGACGCGCCAGTAGTAGGAATCGGGTTCGCCATTGCGGCGGCCGAACAGGCCCAGGCCATAGGGCGTCTTCTCGATCTCGAACACCACGTTGCCGTCGGCCTTGATGTAGTCCAGCGCCTTCACGCCCTGGTGCATGGGGTCGGTGTCCACCTCGTAGCGGTGCACGTAGGACACGTGCGCGGTGTCGATGCCGCCTTCCATGGCCTGCAGCCAGTTGCTGTACTGCAGCCGCTTGGACACGAACACGTGGCTGTCGGGCAGGGTGCACCACTCGATCTCCGGCGGCGCGGGCTGGTGCTCGGCCGGGCCCATGTAGGCCCAGACGATGCCGCCGCGCTCCACGCAGGGGTAGCCCTTGATGTGCATGCGCGCGCAGGACTGCGGCGAGGACGGCACGTCCACGCATTTCCCGTCGCCGTCGAACTTGACGCCGTGGTACGCGCAGCGGATGCCGTTTTCCTCGTTGCGGCCGAAGTACAGCGACACGCCGCGGTGCGAGCAGAACTCGCTGATCAGGCAGGCCTTGCCGTCGGTGTTGCGAAAGGCCAGCAGCTTTTCGCCCAGCAGTTGCACGCGCACCTGCGGGCCATCGGCCTCGGGGATTTCCTTCGACGCCAGCGCGGGCACCCAGTAGCGGCGCAGCAGCGCACCCATGCGGGTGCCGGGGCCGACGCGGGTCAGCGTCTCGGACATTTCCTTGTTCATCCAACATCTCCTGCGTGGTTTGTCCTCGTGGCGGACAGTTGACTCATTATGTGGACACGTTTGATCTGTGTCAACAGGTGATCGCCATGTCCATCAGATGGACAATCTGGCTGCGTAACATCGCAAATCAACGCCACATTCGGGGAAGCAGCATGGAAACGGCCGAAAAAGCAGGGGAAGGTGTCCGCGCAGTGGACAGGGCACTGGACATCCTGATGGCCTTTACGGCCACCGACCACCGCCTGACGGCGGGCGAACTGGCCAAGCGCGTGGACCTGAGCCGCCCCACGCTGTACCGCCTGCTGCGCACGCTGGAGCACAAGGGCTTCATCGTGTCCTCGGGCGAGCCGCAGCGCTTCGAGCTGGGCCCGTCGGTGGCCAACCTGGCGCACGTGTGGGGCGCGGGCCTGGACATCGCCACCGTGGCGCAGCCCATGATGCGCCACCTGTGGGAGGCCACGGGCGAGACCGTGTCGCTGCTGGTCCACCAGGGCGCCATCCGCACCTGCGTGGCCGAGCTGCCCAGCGCGCAGCCGCTGAGCTTCAAGCGCGGCGTGGGCTACAGCACCGACGTGACCCTGGGCGCCAGCGGCCGCGTGATCCTGGCGCACGTGGCCTCGCCCGAGGCCTACCTGGGCGGCGAAGGCGCGCGCGACAGGGACCTCGCCGCCTACCTCGACCGCCTGCGGACCATCCGCGAACAGGGCTACGAGATCAGCCGCGACGAACTCATCAAGGGCGCCGTGGCCATGGCCGTGCCCTACTTCGGCGGCGACGGCCAGGTGAAGGGCTCGCTGGCCGTGTTCGGCCCCGGCGTGCGCGTGGACGAGGAGCGCGTGCGCGCGATCGTGGCGGTGCTGAAGGAAGAAGGCGGGCACCTGTCGGCGGCGCTGGGGTACCGCGCACGCTAGGGCAATCCCCCACCCCGCGCGACTCGGCGGGTACACCCCCCGGTCTATCATCGACGCGCACCCTTCCCGGCGGGACCACCCGCCTTCGCCCTCAGGAGACAAGACATGCAACGACGCCATTTCGTCGCCGGCGGCCTCGCCGCCGCCAGCCTGCCCCGCTTCGCCTTCGCCCAAGGACTCGAGAAGCCCAAGTGCACCATCGCCGTCGGCGGCAAGAACCTCTTCTATTACCTGCCGCTCACCATCGCCGAGCAACTGGGCTACTTCAAGGACGAGGGCCTGGACCTCACCATCGTCGACTTCGCCGGCGGTTCGCGCGCGCTGCAGGCCGTGGTGGGCGGCAGCGCCGACGTGGTCTCCGGCGCCTTCGAACACACGGTGAACATGCAGTTCAAGGGCCAGCCCATGCGCGCCTTCGTGCTGCAGGGCCTCGCGCCGCAGATCGTGCTGGGCGTGAACCCCAAGACCATGGCCAACTTCAAGTCGGTGGCCGACCTCAAGGGCAAGAAGATCGGCGTGACCGCGCCGGGCAGCTCCACCAACGTGCTGGTGAACTTCGTGCTGGCCAAGGCGGGCCTGAAGCCCAGCGACGTGAGCATCGTCGGCGTGGGCGCGAGCAATGGCGCCGTGGCCGCCATGCGCGCGGGCCAGATCGACGCCATCAGCAACCTCGACCCGGTGATCACCCTGCTGCAGCGCTCCGGTGATCTGAAGATCGTGTCCGACACGCGCATCGTGAGCGAGGCCGAGAAGGTCTTCGGCGGCCCCATGCCCGCCGGCTGCCTGTACTGCCCGCAGCCCTTCATCGACAAGAACCCCAACACCGTGCAGGCCATGACCAACGCCATGGTGCGCGCCAACAAGTGGATCCAGAAGGCCGGCCCGGGCGACATCATCAAGGTGGTGCCCGAGAGCTACCTGCTCGGCGACCGCGCGGTCTACATCGACGGCTTCCTGGCCGCGCAGAAGGCCCTGTCGCCCGACGGCACCTTCCCCGCCAAGGGCTCGGAGACCGCCTTCCGCGCCCTCGGCAGCGTGGACCCGGCGATCGCCAAGGCCAAGCTCGACCTGAACGCGGTCTACACCAACAGCTTCGCGCAGAAGGCCAACAACAAATACCCGAAAGGCTGAGATGTCGGCACCGGCGATCGAACTGCAGGACGTCGCCTGCACCTTCATCAGCAAGGAGGCCCCCGGCCAGCGCTACACGGCGGTGGAACACGTGGACCTGACGGTGGGCGCGGGCGAGTTCGTCAGCGTGGTGGGGCCCACCGGCTGCGGCAAGAGCACGCTGCTCAACGTCGCGGCCGGTCTGTTGGAGCCCAGCAAGGGCGGCGCGCGCATCTTTGGTGAACCGCTGCAGGGCATCAACCCGCGCGCGGGCTACATGTTCCAGAGCGAGAGCCTGATGCCCTGGCGCACCGCGCTGCAGAACGTGATGGCCGGCCTGCAGTTTCGCGGCGTGGGCGAGCGCCAGGCCCGCGAGCAGGCCGACGACTGGCTGCGCCGCGTGGGCCTGGGCGGCTTCGGCGACCGCTACCCGCACCAGATGAGCGGCGGCATGCGCAAGCGCACCTCGCTGGCGCAAACGCTCGTGCTCGACCCCGACATCATCCTCATGGACGAGCCCTTCTCGGCGCTGGACATCCAGACGCGGCAGCTGATGGAGAACGAGGTACTGCAACTCTGGGCGGAAAAGAAAAAAGCGGTCCTGTTCATCACCCACGACCTGGACGAAGCCATCGCCATGAGCGACCGCGTGGTGGTGATGTCGGCCGGCCCGGCCAGCCGCCCCATCGGTGACTTCGCCATCGACATCCCGCGCCCGCGCGATGTGGCCGAGGTGAAGTCCACGCCGCGCTTCCTCGAGCTGCACGCCGCCATCTGGGCCGTGCTGCGCGACGAGGTGCTCAAGGGTTATCAGCAACAACTGCGCAAGGTCGCCTGAGTTCGAGCATGTGGAAGTTTCTCAAGCCCCGCCCGGGCAACCTCACGCTGTGGCAACTCGCGCTGCTGGTGCTCATCTTCGTGTTCTGGCACGTGATGACCACGCCGGGCCTGGTGCCCACCTTCATGTTCGACAACGACCGCCAGGCCGCGTTCTTCTTCGGCGAACCGCTGAAGATCTTCGCGCGCATCTGGGCCTGGTTCGTGGGTGACGCCGACATCTACGTGCACCTCTGGATCACCCTGGCCGAGACGCTCATGGCCTTCGGCATCGGCGCCGTCACCGGCCTGGCGGGCGGGCTGTGGCTCGCCCTCTCGCCCATGGCCTCGGCCATCCTGGAGCCCTACATCAAGGCGCTCAACTCCATGCCGCGCATCATCCTGGCGCCCATCTTCGCGGTGTGGTTCGGCCTGGGCATGGGCTCCAAGGTGGCGCTGGGCGTCACCCTGGTGTTCTTCATCGTCTTCTTCAACGTCTACCAGGGCGTGAAGGAAGTGAGCCCCGTGGTGCTGGCCAACGCGCGCATGCTGGGCGCCAGCCAGAAGCAGCTGCTGCGCCACGTGTACCTGCCCAGCGCCACGAGCTGGGTGTTCAGCTCGCTGCACACCAGCGTGGGCCTGGCCTTCGTGGGCGCGGTGGTGGGTGAATACCTCGGCTCATCGCAGGGCGTGGGCTACCTCATCCTGCAGGCCGAAGGGCAGTTCGACATCAACACCGTGATGGCGGGCATCCTCGTGCTCACCGCCTTTGCGCTCGTGCTGGACGCGATGGTCGGGCGCATCGAGAAGCGGCTGATGAAGTGGCAGCCGAAGGCGGGGGAGACGGAGAAGCTGTGAGCGCTCGCTCACCGTTGGCAGGCCAGAAACCAGGCCACCAGCGCATTGGCGTGCCCATGGCCCAGGCCGTGCTCCGACTTGAGCCGCGCCACCAGCTCCATGTGCTTGAGCGGGCCCGCCTGGCGCAGCACGCCCATCCAATGCTCGACGGGCTGACCGTACTTCTTCTCGATGGAAGGAAAGTAGGACGCGGGGCCCTGAGGTTTGTCGTTCGTGGCCATGGAGGTCTTCTCTCGCGCGGGGGTGGACAAAACGCCGTGGCGGCCCGCGCGCCCGGCCACCACTGAACATGACGACGGCCATGGGACCCTGGAATCGACAGCGGCCCTGAAAAAAAAAAGCGAGCGTTGCACGGCCTGTCGTGGCCACCACCCCGCGAGCGCGCCGGTTTGGACGAGACAATGCGCCCGATGCAAACCGCGAAGGACAACGAAGCCCCCATGCGACGGCCACTGCCGCCGTTGGCGGTGGTGTTGGCCTACCGCTGGCGGCCGCGCGGCTGGCTGGTGTCCGAGCCGCGCCGGCAGACCTTCGCCTGGTCGATCTCGCTGCTGGTGCACGCGCTCGTCCTCAGTTTGACCTTCGGCGACGGCCTGGACCTGCCGGGGCTGGAGTTGCCGTGGAAGGAGCGGCGCACCGAGGTGCCGGAACTGCGAGCGCGCCTGTCACCGCCACCAGCGCCCGCCGCTGACGCGGCGCCGCCCGCCAGCGCGTCCGCGCCCCGCCCCACCCCGCCGGCGCCCCAGAGCGCCGGGGCCCTGACGGTGCTCGACCACGCCGCGCTGCAGGCGCGACGGCAGGAGGCCCAGCGACAGGAAGCCTTGCAGCAGGCGGCCGCGCGCCGCGAAGCCCAACGCGCGGAAGCGGCGCGCCAATTGGCCGAGCGGCGAGCGGCCGAGCGCCGGGCCGCGGCTCGGGCGGCGGCGGCACAGCGCGAGGCGGCCCGGCAGGCCAGGGCACGCGAACTGGCGGCCCAGCAGGCCGCGGCGCGCGAGGCGGCGGCCAGGGAAGTGGCGGCCAGGGCGGCGGCCGAACAGGCCGACACCGCCCGGCAAACCGCCGAACGTGAGGCGGCCGCCCGACAGGACGCGGCGCGGGTCGCGGCCGACCAACAGGAAGCGTCCCGGCAAGCCGCCATGCGCCAGCAGGCCGAGACCGAGCTGGCGGCCCGCGAAGCGGCCGAACAGGTGGCGGCCCAGCGCGCAGAGATGGAGCGCCTGGAAGTCGAACGTCAGGACGCCCTGCGGCAGGCCACCGCGCGGGAAGCTCAGCAACAGCAGCAACAACAGGACGTCGAGCGACAGGAAGCGCTTCGGGAGGCCGCGCAGCGGGCAGCCGAACAGGCGCAACAGGCCGAACGCGAGGCCGCCGCTCGGGAGGAGGCGGCTCGGCAGGAAATCGCTCGCCAGGAGGCGGCCCGCCAAGAGAGCGCCCGCCAGCAAGCCGCGCGGGCGGAGGCCGCACGGGCAGAAGCCGATCGGCTGGCCAACGAACAGTTGGCCCGCGAGCGCCTGGAGGCGCAGCGCCAGGCCGAGCAAGCGGCGCAACGGTTGGAAGCGGAGCAACAAGCCGCCGCACAGCGCGAAGCCGCTCGGCAGGCGGCCGAGCGGGCCGAGGCCGAACGCCTCGCGGCGGAACAGCAGGCGGCGCGTGAGGCCGAACAGCAGGCGGCCGAGGCTGCACGACAGGCCGCTCAGCGCGAAGCGGCTGCGAGGCAGGAGGCGCAGCGAGCAGCCGAGGCCGAAGCCGAAGCCACTCAACGCGCAGCCGAGCGGCTGGCCAACGAACTGGCGGCCGCGCAACAGGCCGCAGCTCAGGCTCAGGCTCAGGCTCAGGCTCAGGCTCAGGCTCAGGCGCAGGCGGCGAGGCTCGAGGCCGAAGGCCAGGCGGCGGCTCGCGCCGCGGCGACGGCGGCAGCCGCAGCGGCGGCACAAGCCACCGCCCAGGCAGAAGCCGCCCGACTGCAGGGCGAGCGCGAGGCCGCCGCGAGGACCGAGGCCGCGCGCCTGCAGGCGGAACGCGCGGCCGAGGACGAGGCCCGCGAGGAGCGCCGCCGCGCCATCGGCCGCCAGCTCAACGAGGAAGCCGATCGCCGCGCCGCCGCCGAGGCCGAGGCGCAGCGCAACCCCACCGTCAGTTCCCTGCGCCGCGTGCGGATGTTCGGCCGCTACGACCCCAACCGCGAGCTCGTGCTCTACGCCGAGGCCTGGGCCAAGCGCATCGAAATGAACATGCCGGTGGACCTGGTGCGACAGGCCGCGAAGCAGCGCTACACCGACCCGGTGGTGAACGTCGCCATCCGCAGCGACGGCTCGATCGAGTCGGTGACCGTGGTGCGCACCAGCGGCGTGGCCGCCATCGACGAGGCCATCCCGCGCATGATCCACGGCATGGTGCACCTGCCCTTCACGCCCGCCATGTCCCGCCTCTACGACGTGATCGAGATCCGCCGCAGCTGGCACTTCGACGTGGCCGTGCGCCTGTACTGAAGCGGGCCACTCGCCCGCGAGGGAACCTCCCTCGTCGACACGGTCTTTCGGTCTGCGCACACTACGGGGCTTTCCACCAGACCAGGAGCCCGGCATGTCCCTTCGCATCAACGACACCGCACCGAACTTCACCGCCCAGACCACGCAGGGCGTGATCGACTTCCACGACTGGATCGGCGACGGGTGGGCGATCCTGTTCTCGCACCCCAAGGACTTCACGCCCGTCTGCACCACCGAGCTGGGCTACATGGCGCGCATCAAGCCCGAGTTCGCCAAGCGCAACGCCAAGCTCATCGGCCTGTCGGTGGACCCGGTGGAGAGCCACGGCAAGTGGGTGGCCGACATCGAGGAAACGCAGGGCGCCACCGTCAGGTACCCCATGATCGGCGACGTCGATCTGAAGGTGGCCAAGCTCTACAACATGCTGCCGGCCGAAGAGCCCGGCACCGCCGACGGCCGCACCGCCGCCACCAACGCCACCGTGCGCTCGGTCTTCGTCATCGGCCCCGACAAGAAGATCAAGCTGATGCTGACCTACCCCATGACCACGGGCCGCAACTTCGACGAGATCCTGCGCGTGCTCGATTCGATGCAGCTCACCGCGAAGCACAAGGTGGCCACGCCGGTGAACTGGAAGCAGGGGCAGGACGTGATCATCGCCGGCTCGGTGAGCGACGAGGATGCGAAGACGCTGTTTCCCGAGGGCTGGAAAGCGCCCAAGCCCTACCTGCGCATCGTCAAGCAGCCGCGCTGAGCGAAGCCGCCGCCCCGGGGCTTCACACGGGGGCTTTGGGCGGGGGCGTGTCGATCGCCGCGGGCTCGGCTGGCGCAGCCGGGGCCGGATCCTGCGTCAGCGTGAGCAGGATGTCGGCGTACCAGGCGCCGTTCAGTCCCAGGGACTCGTCCAGCACCTGGTCCCGGTTGCCCATGTCCAGGCGCGAGGAATGGATCCCCAACAACCGCCAGGGCAAGGCCCCGGTCGCAGGCCCGGTGTCGCGCATCACCACCGGCGCCCCGCTGATGCCGCGGTGCGCGCGCCCGTCGGTGAGGAACATGCCCTGGCTCTGGAAGCGAATGCCGAATGGTGAGGCGATGGCCGCGCGGCGCAGCACCGGCAGCTGGTGCACCTCGTCCTGAAAGCCCAGCGGAAAGCCCACGATGAACACCGTGGCGTCCACCGGCACGGCACCGAAGTCGCGGATCAGATGCTCGGGCGTGAAGGCGAACAGCACCGCTTCGTCCGGCAGGGCCTCGCGCTCGACTTCCAGCACGGCCACATCGATGTCACCGCCGCCGTCCTGCCCCTGGCGCCACGCGGCGATGCCGTCCGCGTAGAGCAGCATCGAAAAGCTTGTGCAGCGGGTCAGGTTCTTCGCATCCAGGTGCAGCGTGATCTCGATGCGGTCGGGCCGGTGGTCGCTGTCCTCGTCGATGAACACGTGCCGGCTGGTCGCGAGGAACAGGCGCTCCCCGCGCTGAAAGAAGAAGCCGCTCGCGTTGGTGAGCGACTGCTCGCCGTTGAAGGTGGAGATCTTCGGGGTGGCGAGAAACAGCGGGTCCACCGGCGGCGAGGCCATGGCCACGTTGGCGGGGACGGGCGGGGTGGTGGCTGGCGTGTTCATGGCTCAGTGTGGGGCAAGCGGGCGTCCTGGCGCGGCATCACCTGGTAACACATCGCTTCAGCCCAGCGCCGCCTCCAGCGCGTCCACGAACATGGCCGGCACGTCGAAGCCGGTCTGTTGCTGGATCTCCTGGAAGCAGGTGGGGCTGGTGACGTTGATCTCGGTCACGCGGTTGCCGATCATGTCCAGGCCCACCAGCAGCAGGCCGCGCGCCGCGAGCGTGGGTGCCATGGCCTCGGCCACGGCGCGGTTGTCATCGGACAGTGGCTGGGCCACGCCCTTGCCGCCGGCCGCCAGGTTGCCGCGCACCTCGCTGCCCTGAGGAATGCGCGCCAGCACGAAGGGCGCGACCTTGCCGCCGATCAGCAACAGGCGCTTGTCGCCCTGCACGATCTCGGGCAGGTAGCGCTGCACCATCACGCTGGTGGCGCCGCCCTGGTTGAGGGTTTCGGTGATCGAGCCCAGGTTCAGGCCGTCTTCCTTCACGCGGAAGATGCCCATGCCGCCCATGCCGTCCAGCGGCTTGAGGATCACGTCGCGGTGCTCGGCGTGGAAGGCGCGCACGTCGTCGGCCGAGCGAGTGACCAGCGTGGGCGGCGCAAACTGCGGCCATTCCATCAGCGCCAGCTTCTCGGGGTGGTCGCGCAGCGCGGCCGGCTTGTTGAAGACGCGCGTGCCCTCGCGCTCGGCCTGCTCCAGCAGGTGGGTGGCGTAGAAGAACTCGCTGTCGAAGGGCGGGTCCTTGCGCATGAGCACGGCATCGAAGCCGGCCAGGGCCTCGCGGCCCTCGCCCGCCACATCGAACCAGTGGTCCAGCTCGCCCGTGAGGCGCAGGTGCCGCACGCGGGCCGTGACACGGCCGCCGCTCACCCACTGCAGGTCGCGCGGTTCGCAGGCCGCCAGCGTGTGGCCGCGGCGCTGCAGCTCCCGCATCATCGCGAAGGTGCTGTCCTTGTAGGTCTTGAAAACTTCGAGCGGGTCGGCAACGACCAGAATCTTCTTCGTCATGGGCGGGGAGGTGTTTTCGCGAGGCCGTACTGTTGCACAAAGAGCGCGACGGCGCCGGCCACCACCCCCCAAAAGGCCGAGCCGATGCCGGCGATTGCCACGCCGCTGAGCGTGACGAGAAAGGTGATGAGCGCGGCCTCGCGGTGCTGCTCGTCCTTGAGCGCGGCGTGCAGGCCGCCGCCGATGCTGCCCAGCAGGGCGATGCCCGCGATGCCCATCACCAGCTCGCGCGGAAACGCGATCAGCAGGCCGGTGACCAGCGCCCCCACCAGGCCGATGGCCATGTACAGCGCGCCGCAGACCACGGCGGCGGTGTAGCGCTTCTCGCGGTCCGGGTGGGCTTCGGGGCCCATGCAGATGGCGGCGGTGATGGCCGACAGGTTGAGCGCGAAGGCGCCGAAGGGCGCCAGCAGCAGCGTGGCCACGCCCGTGACGGTGAGGATGCGGGAGATCGGCATGTCGTAGCCGGCCGCGCGAATGGCCGCCACGCCCGGCAGGTTCTGCGAAGCCATGGTGACGATGAACAGCGG
The DNA here is from genome assembly GCF_011772445.1 of Hydrogenophaga sp. Lineage (GTDB taxonomy): Bacteria > Pseudomonadota > Gammaproteobacteria > Burkholderiales > Burkholderiaceae_C > Hydrogenophaga. The sequence goes on from NZ_WVZN01000003.1 coordinate 30,249, forward strand.
CAGCGCCAGGCTGGTGAGGGCGGCCACGCTGAAGCTGGGCGCGGTGAATACCGGCACCGCCCATTCGAGCGTGAGCGCCCCGGCATTGAAACGGCCGGCGGCCACCACTTGCGCCACGCCCGCGAGCAGCGTGAACACCACCGCATAGCGCGGGGCCAGGCGGCGCGACACCAGATACACCAGCAGCATCAGCACCACCAGGGCCAGGGCGGTCTGCGCCGCGCCGAAGGCCTGCAGGCCGAAGCGCGCCAGCACGCCGGCGAGCAGCGCCGAGGCGATGGCCATGGGGATGCGGTTCATCACGCGCTCGAACCAGCCGGTGGCGCCCGCCAGGGTGATGAGCGCCCCGCAGATCAGAAAAGCGCCAATGGCCTCGGCCATGGTGAAGCCGCCCGCGAGGCCCGCGCTGGCCAGCACCGCCGCGCCGGGCGTGCTCCAGGCCACCATCACCGGCTGGCGCAGGATGAGCGAGGGAATCGCCGAGCACAGTCCCATGCCCAGCCCCAGCGCCCACATCCAGGAGGTGATCTGCGCCGGCGTGGCGTTGAAGGCCTGCGCCGCCTGGAAGACGATGGCCACCGAACTCGTGAAGCCCACGAGCACCGCGACGAAGCCGGCGGTGGCGGCGGAGAGGCTGAGGTCACGGAAGAATCGCATCGCGCGATTCTGCCGGGAGTCCGCCCGGGGCCTAGATCTCGACCTTGGAGCCGAGCTCCACCACCGCGTTCGCCGGCAGGTGCAGGAAGGCCGCGGCGCCGGCGGCGTTGTGGTGCATGGCGGCGAAGAGCTTTTCGCGCCAGGGCGCCATGCCGCCGCCCAGCGTGGGCGTGACCACGTCGCGCGAGAGGAAGTAGCTGGTGGTCATGGGCTGGAGCTCGCAGCCGCGCAGGCGCAGGGGCTCCAGCGCGGCGGGCACGTCGGGGTCGTTCTTGAATCCGTAGTGGATGGTGACGGCCCAGCAGTCGTGGCCCAGAGGCTCGACCTCCAGGCGTTCGTTGAAGCCGATCCAGGGCACCTGATGCGAGCGCACGGTGACGAACAGGTTCTGCTCGTGCAGCACCTTGTTGTGCTTGAGGTTGTGCAGCAGCGCGTTGGGCACGATGCCGGGCTCGGCCGTCATGAACACCGCCACGCCCGGCACGCGCAGCGGGGGCTCGACGAACACCGCATCGAGGAAGCCGTTGAGGTCCAGCGACTCGGCCTGCTGCGCCTTGGACATCAGTCGACGCCCCTGCTTCCAGGTCATCATGAGCGTGAACACCCCGCCACCGATGACCAGCGGAAACCAGCCCCCGTGGAACAGCTTGAGCATGTTGGAGCTGAAGAAGGCCAGGTCGATCAGGAAGAACGCTCCGGTGGCGGTCACGCACAGCCACAGTGGGTACTTCCACGCGTGACGGATGACGAAGAAGGTGAGCGTGGTCGTGATGAGCATGTCCAGCGTGACCGCGATGCCGTAGGCCGAGGCGAGGTTGCTGGAGGACTTGAACATCACCACCGCGAGCACGATGGCGGTGAACAGCGCCCAGTTCACGAACGGGATGTAGATCTGCCCCGTGTCGCGCACGCTGGTGTGGCGCAGGTTCAGGCGCGGCAGGTAGCCGAGCTGGATGGCCTGCTTGGTGACGCTGAAGGCGCCCGAGATGAGCGCCTGGGAGGCAATCACCGTGGCCATGGTGGCCAGCGCCACCAGCGGCAGCAGGGCCCAGGTGGGCGCCATCCGGTAGAAGGGGTTGCTCACCGCGCTCGGGTCGGCCAGCAGCAGGGCGCCCTGGCCGAAGTAGTTGAGCGTGAGGCAAGGCATGACCACCGAGAACCAGGCCAGGCGGATCGGCTTCTTGCCGAAGTGGCCGAGGTCGGCGTAGAGCGCCTCGGCGCCCGTGACGGCCAGCACCACCGCTCCCAGAATGATGAAGCTGGTGCCCGGCTGTTCCCACAGGAAGCGCAGCGCGTGGTGCGGGCTGAGCGCGCCCAGGATCTCGGGGTGGTGCACGATGTGCGAGATGCCCAGGGCGGCCACGGCAAGGAACCACAGCAGCGTGATCGGCCCGAAGTAGCGGCCAATGCCGCCGGTGCCGCGCTTCTGCACGGCGAACAGCACCAGCAGCACCAGCAGGGTCAGCGGGATGACGTAGTGGTGCAGCGCCGGCGAGATCACCGTGAGGCCCTCGACCGCCGAGAGCACGGAGATCGCCGGGGTGATGACGCCGTCGCCATAGAACAGCGAGGTGCCGAAGATGCCGATCACCAGCAGGGACCGGCGCAGCGCGGGCTTGTCCTTCACCGCGTTGGCGGCCAGTGCCAGCATGGCGATCAGGCCGCCTTCGCCCGCGTTGTCGGCGCGCAGCACCAGCACCACGTACTTGAGCGAGACGATGGTCGTCAGCGTCCAGAAGATGATGGACAGGACGCCATAGACGTTGGCGTGGGTGAAGGGAACGTGGCCGGATCCGAAGATCTCTTTCACGGCGTACAGCACGCTGGTGCCGATGTCGCCGTAAACCACACCGATGGCGCCGAGCGTGAGGGCGGCCAGCGAGGACGGAGCGCGGGAGTTCAAACCGGAGGCCCCGCCGGAAAACCACGGGGCGTGTGCGTCAGGAGTGGGCGATTCTGCGCCTCTGCCCGGGTGGGCGCCACCGGGTGTGGCCCCTGAAACCGGTCCCGGCGGGGTTTTTGTTGCATTGCAGCAACCTGGCGGGCCCTCAGTCCAGGTTCTCGGCCTCGGGGTCCGTGGCCTCCAGCTCGTAGCTGGCGGCCAGCATGGCCAGGCGGCCGATGACGCCGTACATGTAGAAGCGGTTGGGCACGCTCGCGCCGGGTTTCACACCGGGTTGCGGCAGTTGCGCGCTCTGCTCGAAGGCCAGGGGCACGAAGCTCGAGCCCGGGGCGTTGAGGTTCTCGTCCTCGCCGCGGTCGGCGTGGATGCGGTAGAAGCCGCCGACGACGTAGCGGTCCATCATGTAGACCACCGGCTCGGCCACGGCGCTGTTGATGCGCTCGTGCGTGAGCACGCCTTCCTGGATCAGCACCTCGGAGACGGCCTGCCCGCCCTGCCCCGTGGCCATGCGGGCCTTGGTCTTGGGCGAGAGCTTGTCGATCTCCTTGGCGTCTCGCACGGTCATGATGCCCATGCCGCCTGTGCCGTTGTCGGCCTTGACGACCACGAAGGGCTTCTCGTTGATGCCGTATTCCTTGTACTTGCGGCGCACCTTGGTGAGCAGCGCGTCGGTGTTGCTGCGCAGGCACTCCAGGCCCGCATCGGCTTCGAAATCCACCTCGCCGCACTGGGCGAACAGGGGATTGATGAGCCAGGGGTCCATGCCCAGCAGCTTGCCGAAGCGCTTGGACACTTCTTCATAGATCTTGAAGTGCGTGCTCTTGCGGCGCGTGGGCCAGCCGCCGTGCAGCGGCGGCAGCAGATACTGCTCGTGCAGTTCTTCCAGGATGCCGGGCACGCCCGCGCTCAGGTCGTTGTTGAGCAGGATGGTGCAGGGGTCGAAGTTCTTCAGGCCCAGGCGGCGCTTGCCGCGCGTGAGCGGCTCCAGCGTGACGTGGCTGCCATCGGGCAGGTCGATGCGCGTGGGCTGGGTGACGTCGTTGGACAGGGAGCCCAGGCGCACGTTGAGCCCGGCCATGTAGAAGATCTTCTGCAGCGTGGCCAGGTTGCTCAGGTAGAAGGTGTCGCGGGTGTTCTCGGGCACCAGCAGCAGGTTCTTGGCCTCGGGGCAGATCTTCTCGATGGCGGCCATGGCGGCCTGCACCGCCAGCGGGATCATCTCGGGCGTGAGGTGGTTCCAGCCGCCGGGAAAGAGGTTGGTGTCCACCGGTGCGAGCTTGAAGCCCGCGTTGCGCACGTCGACCGAGGTGTAGAACGGCGGCGTGTGCTCCATCCATTCCAGCCGGAACCAGCGCTCGATGACCGGCGTGGATTCGAGGATGCGCTGCTCGAGCTCGTTGATCGGGCCGGTGAGGGCGGTGACGAGGTGGGGGACCATGGCGGGTGCGGGACCGGGGCGGGACGGCCAGTGTAAATGGGGACGGTGACGGGTATTCCAAGGTCCCCCGGCTGCTGCACCCTCAGCCCCCGGCCAGCGGCTCGCTCGGCTCGCTCGTGAAGCCCCGGCACACGGCGGCGAGCTTGTTGCCGTCGGGGTCGCGCACGTAGGCGGCGTAGAAGTCGGGGTTGTAGTGGGGGCGCAGGCCGGGCTCGCCCTCGCTGCGGCCGCCGTGGGCCAGCGCGGCGGCGTGGAAGTCGCGCACCTGCTGCCAGTTTGCCGCGGCGAAGGCCACCATGCTGCCGTTGCCCACGCCCGCGGGGCCACCGTCAAAGGGCGTGCACAGCCAGAGCGCGAGCTGCACGCGGCCCTCGTCTTCGTATCGGCCCCAGCCGATCCAGCCGGGCTCTTCCGTGCCGGGCGGTTCGGCGCGCACCTGCCCGAGCGCGCCGAGCACGGCGTCGTAGAAGCGCGCGGCGCGCGCCAGGTCGTCGGTGCCCAGGGTGATGTAGGTGAACATGGGCGCTCCTTGGGCAAGCGATCTCAGCCGGACGCCTTGAGCGCCGTCACCTCGATCTCGATGCGCATGCGCGGGTCGGCCAGGCCGGCGGAGATCATCATGGCCGCCGGCCGCACCTCGCCGAAGAAACGGCGCAGCACGGGCCAGGTCTTGGGGAATTCGCCGCCGTCGGGCAGCACGTAGTTCACGCGCACCACGTCGCGCAGACTGGCGCCGGCCTGTTGCAGGGCGGCCTCGATGTTGCGCAGGCACTGCTCGGTCTGCGTTTCGATGTCGGGCGCGATGGTCATCGTGGTGTAGTCGAAACCCGTGGTGCCGGAGACGAAGACCCAGTCGCCCTGGACGACGGCGCGCGAGTAGCCGATCTCCGCCTCGAAGGTGGAGCCGGACGAGATGAGGGTGCGGGACATGCTCAGCGGCCCAGGTAGAGAAGCACGAGGCCGAGCGCGGCCGGCACGGCCTGCACGAACAGGATGCGCTTGCTGGCCGTGGCGGCGCCATACAGGCCGGCCACCAGCACGCACAGCAGGAAGAACACCTTGACCGCGAAGCCTTCCGGCCCGAGGAACAGGCCCCAGAACAGGCCGGCCGCCAGGAAGCCGTTGTAGAGGCCCTGGTTGGCCGCCAGCACCTTGGTCTGCGCGGCGAACTCGGGCGTGAGATTGAAGGCCTTCATGCCCTTGGGCTTGTCCCACAGGAACATCTCGAGCACGAGGATGTAGACGTGGATGAGTGCGACAAGCAGCACGACGACATGGGCGACGGTGGCGAGCATGAGGGAGGTCCTTGGGTGTGGTGGGCTCAGGCCACCTCATCGTAGCCGCGCCCCAGCCACTGCAGGAAGCAGAAGCCGTGGCCGAAGGGGTCGCGCAGGCAGGCCTGGCGGCCCCAGACGAAATCCTCGATCGGCAGGTCCAGCGTCGCGCCAGCGGCCATCGCCTGGTGCGTGGCGGCCTCCACGTCGGGCACCACGAAGTCCAGGTGCACGGGCGTCCAGTGCCGGCCGTAGTCGCGCACCAGCGTGGCCTGGGGCACGGGCGTGGTGCGGGGCTCCTTGAGCAGGAGCATCACGCGCAGGCCCGCGCCTTCCAGCTCGGCCACGGTGTCGTCGAACAGGCGGCGCACCAGCGTGAGGCCGGTGGCGCGCGCATGGAACTCGATGGCGGCGTCGAGATCGGGAACGTCGATGTTGATGATCGCCTGCATGGTGTTCGTCGAGATCCGTTTCAGCGCAGCAGGGCCATCGCCGCGCACACCACGGCCAGCGTCGGCGCCAGCGTGCGCACGTGGTTCCAGAATGTCCATTCGCGCACGTAGCGCGGCCAGTACCCGGTGGCCTCAGGCGCATCGGCGTCCAGGCGCGCCAGGCGTTCGTTGCGTGGCACGTTGAAGGCCATGGTGACGCCGAAGCAGCCCAGCACGTAGAGCAGGCCGGCGGCGACCATCCAGGCCGAGGCCACCCCGCGCCAGTCGAACACGGCCAGGCCGATGGCCAGCAGCCCCAGCACCGCCGTGCCCATGAAGCAGCCCAGGAACATCGGGTTGAGCACCACCACGTTGATGCGCTGCATGGCGGCCACGCCCTGCGCGGCGGGCAACTGCGCCAGTGCCTTCATCACGAAGGTGGAGAAGGCGAAGAACACCCCCGCCATGAGGCCCGAGCCGACGATCAGGGCGATGGCGAGGGCCGCGTTCATGTGCTGGCCATGGGCGTTTCATTGGCGGCGCGAAACGCGCTCGCGCGCTCGGCCTCCAGCGGCCGGATCTCGTAGCTCAGCCCGCAGGCCAGGCAGGGGTTCTTCGCCGCGATGCGCGCGGCCTCATCCAGGCTGTCGGCCACGATGAACCAGTAGCCGCCGATGATTTCCTTGGCCTCGGTGAAGGGCCCGTCGAGCACGCGCTCGCGGGTGACGAGCCGGCAGCCCGTGCCCAGCCGGCTGCCGCCCTTGAACACGCCAGCGGCGGCCTGCTCGTCGAACCACCCATAGAACGCGTCGATGGCGCCCTGGATCTGTTCGGGGGATTGGTCGGCGTCCCATTGGCCTCGGGACAGCAGCAGGAATTCGCTCATGGACGGGTGTCTCCAGTGGAAGGGGAATCAGTCGGCAAGGTGCGCGCCCGCCGCGGCCAGCAATTCGCGCAGCACCGAACGGTGGCAGCGTTCCTCGTGTTCGCAGTAGCAGCCCACGGAAAAATCGCTCTGGTGGGACAAGGCCGCGAGCAGCGCGACGGCATGCGCATTCTCGGGTGCGGCCATTTCGGCGCGGTAACGGCGTGTGAACACGACCCAGTCGGCCGGCGTCTCGGCCTGCTGGCCGAGCTTCATGGTGTCGGGGCTGGGCGCGAGGTTGGGGAACCACACGTCGTACCAGTCCTGGCGCGCGAACTCGCTCTTGGGCACGCCGCGCGGCGGGCGCCGCACCGTGCCGACGCGCAGGCCTTCGTTCTTCGCTCGCGGGCTGCCGAGCCGCACCACCCTGATCGCCATGTCTGCCTCCGGTTCCGTTGGAACGGCGACAGCGTAGCGGGTTCAGCCCCGGGCGCGCAAATCGCGCCGCGCCGAGGCGGCGGCGTTCAGCCGCGCACCTCGCCCTCACCCAGCACCACGTACTTGAGCGAGGTGAGGCCTTCCACGCCCACCGGGCCGCGCGCGTGGAACTTGTCGGTGCTGATGCCGATTTCGGCGCCGAGGCCGAACTCGAAGCCATCGGCGAAGCGGGTGCTCGCGTTCACCATCACGCTGGCGGAGTCCACCTCGCGCAGAAAGCGCTGGGCGTGCACGTGGTCGGTGGTGATGATCGCGTCGGTGTGGTGGCTGCTGTAGCGGTTGATGTGGGCGATGGCTTCGTCCACGCCGTCCACCAGCCTGATGCTGATGATGGGTGCGAGGTACTCCTCGAACCAGTCCTGCTCGGTGGCGTCGACCAGCTTGGCGCCGCTCACGCCCGCCAGGATGGCCCGGCTCTCGGGGCAGGCGCGCATCTCCACGCCCTTGGCCGCGAAGACGGCGCCGATCTTCGGCAGGAAGTCCTTCGCCACGCCGCGCGCCACCAGCAGGCTCTCGGTGGCGTTGCAGGGGCTGTACTTCTGCGTCTTGGCGTTGTCGGTCACCTTCACCGCCAGCGCGATGTCGCAGGGCTCGTCCACGTAGGTGTGGCAGTTGCCGTCCAGGTGCTTGATGACGGGCACCTTGGCCTCGGCGCTGATGCGCTCGATGAGGCCCTTGCCGCCGCGCGGGATGATCACGTCCACGTACTGCGGCATGGCGATGAGCTGCCCCACGGCGGCGCGGTCGGTGGTGGGCACCAGTTGCACCGCGTCGCCCGGCAGGCCGGCATCCACCAGCGCGCGCTGCACCAGAACGGCCAGGGCGCGGTTGGAGTCGATGGCCTCGGAGCCGCCGCGCAGGATCGCCGCGTTGCCGCTCTTGATGGCGAGCGAAGCGGCCTCGATCGTCACGTTCGGGCGGCTCTCGTAGATCATGCCGAACACGCCGATGGGCACGCGCATCTGGCCCACGCGGATGCCGCTGGGCATCTGCCTCATGCCCATCACCTCGCCGATGATGTCGGGCATGGCGGCGAGCTGTTCGCAGCCCTGGGCCGCCGTCTCGATCACCTTGGGCGTGAGTTTGAGCCGGTCCACCAGGGGCTCGGCCAGTCCGTTGGCGCGGGCCCGCTCCAGGTCTTTTGCGTTCTCGAGCGCCAGTGGTTCGCCGGCCTCGCGCAGCAGGGCGGCCAGGCGGCGCAGCGCCTGCGCCTTGGCTGCGACGCTGGCCTTGGCCATGAGCCGCGACGCCGCCAGGGCCTGCTGGCCCAGGGTGTGCATGAGTTCGGTGGTGTTGCTGGCGTTCATGGGGCGGGATTTTCTCACCGGGGCCCGGCCCTTGCACCACGCGACTCAAATCCCCGCGGCGCGCCGCAGTTCACCAGGTGTGGCACCAAAGGCCCGCGCAAAGGCCGTGGTCATGTGGCTCTGGCTGGAAAAACCCGCCGCCTCGGCGATGTCGGCCAGCGGCAACGCGCTCGCCAGCACGAGCTCGTGGGCGTGTTGGAGCCGCGTGTCGAGGATGTACTGGTACGGCGTGCGCTCGAAGGTGTTCTTGAACAGGCGCACGAACTGCGTGCGGCTGAAGCCTGCCGCCTGGGCCAGCTCGCCAATGCTCAGGGCATGTCCCAAGCGGGCGCGCACCAGTTCCTGCACGCGCCGGCTCTGCGCCGCCGAGAGCTTGCCGCGCTCGCGACCCACGGCATAGCGGCGCGCGGCGCGCTGCTGCAGGTGCATGGCCACGCCGATGGAGAGCGACTCGGCGAACAGGGTGCCGCTGGGGCAGCCGTCAGCCACCTCGCGCACCATGGAGCGCAACACCGCCGCCAGGCCATCGTCGTGGAACTCGATTTCCGGACGCAGCGGCATGCGCGCGAGCTGCTCGGACAGCACGGCATCGTCGAACTGCCGCTGATCGAACTGCAGCATGATGCGGCGCACCCCGGCGCAGCGCCAGCGGGAGATGTCGGCGTGACCGCCGGGCGTGAAGAGGCCGATGGCGCCTGCGCCGAGTTCGCGGGCGATGCTGCGCGAGCCGTAGTGGAATTCGGCGTGCGCGCGCCCGCTGTCGATCATGGCCAGCAGCGTGTGGCCCGCCGTCTCGCATGAACCCGAGAGCTCGGGCACGGCCTCGACCCAGCCGATGGGCAGGCCGGCCCAGCGCGACACGGCCTGGGCGCTAAGCAGGTTGCGCTCTTCCAGCGGATTGACCGGCGCTTCGCGCGCCCACGATCGGACCATGGCCTTGTCTCCTGTGCGCGCCCGCCTCACGCGGGGCGGGTCGAACCCGGAGTCTGACAGGCCAGGGGCCGTCGTGTCATACAAGGCTGCTATAGCTGCTAGCGAGATTTCACTTTGGGAGTAACCCTGGGCCGATGGCGCGCCGCTGAAATCCTGGGCCGATGTTGAAAGACGCCCGCACGCGCCAGCGCTGCAATCCGTCTCCCCGACCACCAGAACCGAGGAGACAGCCTTGAAGAACCCCTTGAATCACCGGCCAAGCCGCCGCCTCGCGGCGATCGGCGCGGCCACGGCCTTGTTGGTGCTCGCCGCCTGCGGCGGCGGCGGCGATGGCGGAGGAGGCAGCGGCGGCACAGGCGCCCCAGCCCCGGCAACGCCAGAGGTGGACTTCGACGCCATCTCCCTCAACCCCACCACCACCTGTGACATGGCCGGCATCGGCGCGGCCACGCTCACGGCCGACGCGCCGCTCAGCATCGTCGAGGTCAGCACCGGCACCACCACCGGCGGCGGCGCACGTGACCGCGACTATTGCCTGGTCAAGGTGCGCGTGGATCAGGCCGTCAACATCTGGGTCAGCATGCCCACCACCCAATGGAACGGGCGACTGCGCGCCGAGGGCAACGGCGTGTATGCCGGCAACGTCAATGTCACCAGCGACTCGGTTCGCCAGGGCTTCGTGGGCGTGATGACCGACACCGGTCACGCCACCAGCCCCCTGTCGGGCGCCTTCGGCATGCTCTCGCCAGGCAACCCCAACGTGCCCCTGCAGGAAGACTTCGCGCACCGCTCCATGCACCTTGCGGCGGTGATCGGCAAGCAGCTCACCAAGGCTTACTACGAGCAGGACCCGGTGCGCTCGTACTGGTATGGCTGCTCCACCGGTGGGCGCCAGGGCCTCATGATGGCCCAGCGCTACCCCGAAGACTTCGACGCCATCCTCGCCGGCGCACCCGCCATCCACTGGGACCGCTTTCAGGCGTACCACATCTGGCCGCAGATCGCGATGCGCGAGGACGCGGGCGGGCCGGTCTCCCTGCCCAAGCAGGCGCTGGCCACCAACCGCGCCGTCGCCGTCTGCGACGCGGCCGATGGCGTCAGCGACGGCGTGATCGACGACCCGCGCACCTGCGACTACGACCCCACGAACGATCTCACCATCACCAACGCGGCCTGCGCGGACAACAGCTGCCTGACCCCGGGCGAAGCGAGCGCGATCAAGAAGATCTGGGGCGGCGCGCGCGGTGCGGGCGGCAACCTGCTCTGGCCCGGCCTGGAGCGCGGCGCCAGCCTGTCGGCGCTGGCCGGCGCCTTCCCCTTCCCGATCCCGGTCGAGCAGGCGCGCTATTGGGTGTACTTCGATCCGACCTGGGACTGGAACGTGCTGGACTACCTCAATTACGAGGCCTTCTTCAGCGACAACATCGCCCAGGTGGGCCCGCGCATGGCCACCGACAACCCGGACCTCTCGGCCTTCAAGGCACGCGGCGGCAAGCTCATCCTGTACCACGGCTGGTCGGACAACCTGATCATGCCGCGCGGCACGGTGAACTACTACGAGCGCGTGAAGGCGACCACCGCCAACGCGAGCGAGTTCTCGCGCCTGTACATGGTGGGCGGCATGGGCCACTGCAGTGGCGGCACGGGCGTGGACCAGTTCGGCCAGGGCAGCAGCGGCAACGTGCCCATGGAGCCGAAGACCGACGTCTTCCGGGCGCTGATGGCCTGGTCCGAGAAGGGCCAGGCACCCAACGAGATCGTCGCTTCGCGCATCGCGGGTGGTGTCGTCACGCGCACCCGTCCGCTGTGCCCCTACCCGCAGGTGGCGAAGTACAAGGGCTCGGGCAGCACCGACGAGGCCGCGAACTTCGTCTGCGCTGCCCCCTGAGCGATGAGCGCCAAGGGCTACCCCGCCACGCGCATCGCCATGGTGCTGCGCGACGCCGCCCGCCACGGCATCGAGCCGGCGGCCGAGCGGCACGGGGTGAGTCTGGCGTCCGTGTACGCGTGGCAGCGTCGCTTCGGGCCGCTCGCGCCCGAAGCGATCGAGCGCCTGAAGGCGCTGGAAGCCGAGAACCGGCGCCTGCACAACCGCGTGGCGGCGCTCGAACTCGAACAGGCGCGGCTGCGCCAGGCCCTGCGCCCGGGCCACGACGCCAACACCCTCAGTACGGACGGTCCCGGTCCAGCAGGCCCGCGTTGACGAAGTGCGCGCGCACGCGTGCGTCCTTGAACACGCCGCAGCGCTCCAGCACCTGCAGCGTGTTGGCGCAGCGGGCGCGCTGGTGCGCGGCGCGGCCGGTCTCGGCGCCCACCTTGCCCAGCACGCGCTCGCTCGCCGCGGCGTCCAGCCCAACGTGCGCCAGCAACTGCCGGTGAAAGGCCTCGTCCCAGGCGTGGAAGGCCCCGATGATCCCCGGCAGCAGGCCGCCGGCGACCGCCCGACCGGGCGCGTCCAGCCCGGCCCAGACCAGGGAGAACAGGTGCGCGAAGTACTTCGCGTGCACCCACTCGTCCTCCAGGTGCGCGAGCAGCAGGGCCTGGATGGCGGAGTGTGCCGAGCCGCGCATGACGTCGACGATGGCCTTGGTGATCATGGTCTCGCCCACGAAGCCGACCAGGAACCAGGCCAGGTCCTGCCGCTCGGCGGGCGCCGCGGCCACCAGGGCCTCGATGGCCGGGATCTTCAGCCCCGGCCCCTCGCGCGCCTCGAGGCGGAACACCTCGCGCACCGCGCGGCTGGCTTGTGCCGTGAACCAGGCGTGGTAGCCCTCGTCGGTGTAGAGCTTCAGGGCGTCCAGTGCCAGGGCCTCGGGTATGGCGGCGCCCAGGCGGCCTTCGGCGATGCGTTGGGCGGCGGTGTTGACGATGCGGTGCTCGGTGAGCGTCATGTCGTCCAGGAACTGCACCAGCCGCGCGGCGTAGAGCCAGTTTCGCTCGGCCATGCCCAGGCGGCGCAGCGCGGGGTGGGACATGAAGTCGTCGGCCGCGCCGAAGACGAACCACTGCACGCCGCTGAGTTCGCCCACGCTGCCGGAGAGGTCGAAATCGGTCAGCGAGGGCTTGGCGCGCACCGCCGCCGTGTCGATCCAGCCCTTGAAGGGCGATTCCTCTGCCTTGCGCATGCCGCCGCGCCTCCCCTTGCGTCGAAGGCGCCGATTGTGCGCCGCCCGACGCTAGCGCAGCACGAAGCAGTCGATCTCCACGCGGTCCGGGCGGCGCACGCCGGTGCCGACGCAGAGGCGCTCGTTGATCCAGCCCAGCGCGGCCGAGGACGTCTCGAACGCGGGCACGCAGCGGAAGTACACCAGCGCGGGGTCGACCGGTTCACCGCGCACCAGCTTGGCCGTGACCTCCGGCGCCGCCACGCGGATCGCCTGGTTGCTCACGTAGATGAGGTCGCCACCGTCGGTCTCCAGCACGTAGCGCGCGTCCAGGCGCGCGAGCGTGGGGGTGACGATGGCCTGGAAATCGGCGCCACCGGGCAGCACGCGCGCCGTCCAGCCATCACCCTGCACGGTGCCGCCGGTGATGGGGATGACCCGCCGGTTGCCGGCGGGCGTGGGGCCGATCTCGTGCACCGGGCCCACCTGCACGCGCAGTTGAGCGAAGAAGTCGAGTGCAGGGGCGGAGATGCGCTCAGTCATTGGCCTTGAACCCCGTGGCCTTGACCACCTGCGCCCAGCGCGCGGTCTCCGTGGCGATCGTCTTGTCGAAGGCAGCGCCGCTTTCGGTCGGCACGTCGAAGCCCTGGGCCTCGAGCTTGCCCTTGAGGCCGGGGTCGGCCTGCGCCTTCACCGCGGCCGCCATCAGGGCTTCGATCACCGCGGGCGGCGTGGCGGCGGGCGCCATCAGGCCGAACCACACCGTGGTGTTCAGGTCGCCATGCCCCAGCTCCGCGAGCGTGGGCACCTGCGGCAGGAAGCGCGAGCGCTGCGCCGAGGTGACGGCCAGCGCCTTGAGCTTGCCGGTCTGCAGGTGCGGCAGCGCCGCCTGCAGTTGCGTGAAGCCCAGCAGCACCTGGCCGCCGAGCAGGTCGGTGATCTGCGGCGCCGAGCCCTTGTAGGGGATGTGGACCATGGGCACCTTCAGGCGCTCGGCGAACTGGAAGCCCAGGAAGTGCGAGGGCGTGCCCGGGCTGAAGGAGGCGTAGGTGGCCTTGTCGGGGTTGGCCTTGAGCCAGGGGCCCAGCTCGCCCAGTTGCTGCACCGGCACCGAAGGGTGCACCACCAGCACCAGCGGGCTCTCGACGCCCTTGGCGATGGCCTTGAAATCCGACTGCTGCCAGCGCAGCGCCGGGTAGGCCGCGGGGTTGATGGTGAACATGGCCTGCGTGCTGATCCACAGTGTGTGGCCGTCGGGCGCGGCCTTGCGCACCTGTTCGGCGCTCAGGTTGCCGTTGGCGCCGGCGCGGTTTTCCACCACGAAGGTGCCCCCGGTCTGGCGCGCCAGCTGATCACCCAGCGTGCGCGCGTACACATCGACAGAGCCGCCGGGTGGCGTGCCCACCACCAGCGTGACGGGGCGAGACGGCCAGGTCTGCGCGGCCACTGGCATGGCGCCGCCCAGCGCGAGCAGCAGCATCAGTCCCTGGCCCAGGCGGCGGCGCGTGGCCCTGGTTGAATCGTTCATCGCTTGTCTCCTGTCCGTTGGGGTGAACCGCGCAATTTAGGCCGGTCAGAATGATTGACAAAGCAAATCGTTCTCGGGGAATCCCCTTGGCCGCCATGACGAACCCCCTGCTGCCTCACACGCTGCTCTCGCGCAGCCCCCTCCTCAACGCCGCTGGCACCTTCACGCCCGTGGGCGTGTCGCGGTCCTCGCCCGCCGTGGCCGAGGCCACGGCCTGGGCCTTGCAGCGCTACCTCGTGATCGACGAGCTGCAGGACCTGGCCTCGCGCGAACTCGCCGACTTCAGCGGCGCGGCTGCGGGCACGGTGGTGCACTGCGCGGCGGCGGGCATCACCCTGGGCGTGGCGGCGGCCATGGCGGGGTCGGACCCGGCGCGCATCGCGCAACTGCCCGACACCGACGGCCTGCGCCGCGTGGTGGTGGTGCCCGCGCCGCACCTGATCGACTACGGTCACCCGCTGGCCACCGACGTGCGCCTGGCCGGGGCCACGGTGCAGGCCTGCGGCCGGCCCGAGCGCTGCACGGGCGACGAGCTGCTGCCCGCCCTGGCCGCGCCCGAGGTGGCCTGCCTGCTGCTCGTGTCCTCGCGCCTCACGCGCGACCCGGCCTTCGACTTCCCCGCCGCGTGCGAAGCCGCGCGCGCGGCCGGCGTGCCCGTCCTCATCGACGGCGCGGCGCAGGACCTGCGCGTGCGCGAGCTCACCGCCCTGCAACCCGCCGCCGTGGTGTTGAGCGCGCAGAAGTACCTGGCCGCGCCGACGGCGGGCCTGGTGGTGGGCGAGTCGGGTTTCGTCGACGCCGTGCGCGCGCAGCAGAAGGGCATCGGCCGCGCGATGAAGGCCAGCAAGGAGGCCATCGTGGGCGTGCTGGCGGCCTTGGCCGAGCGGCGCGGGCTGGACCTGTCTTCCTGGGGTGCGCGACAGGCGCAGAAGGCACAACAGGCCGTGGAGGCCCTGCGCGGCCTGCGCGGTGTCGACACCACGCTGGTGCCCGACCCGCTGGGCGCGCCCTTCCCGCGCGTGCGGCTGCGCTTCGCGGACGGCGCGAACGAGGCGCGCCGCGTCGCGCAGGCGCTGCGGCAACAAGACCCGCCCGTGTGGGTGATGGAGCACGGCGTGCGCGAGGGCGTGCTGACCCTGGAGCTGGTGGCCCTGCGCGCGGACGAGGTGGACGCCGTGGTTGACGCGCTGCGCCGCTGCGTGGCCTGAACGCCGAGGGCGCTCAGCCCTTCACCGGCTCAAGTTTCTGCAGGAGCGTGGGCAGCAGCTCCGACACCGTGGGGTGGATCGGCATCGAGCGGATCAGCGCATCGACCGGTTGCTTCAGCGTCATCAAGTCCAGCAGCCCGTGCACCACCTCGTCGCAGCGGTAGCCCAGCAGGCTCGCGCCCAGCAGCAGGCGGCTCTCGGCGTCCACCACCACCTTCATGACCCCCTGCGTCTCACCGGCTTCGCGCGCGCGGCCCACGCGGGCCATGGGCAGACTCGCCGTCAGCAGGGGGCGACCACTCTCGCGCGCCTTGGCCTCGCTCAGGCCCACACGGCCCAGCGGGGGGTCGGTGTACAGGGCGTAAGCGTCGATGCGGTCGGAGAGTTGTCGCGGGTCGTGGTCGAACAGATTGGCCACCACCACCTCGTGGTCGTTCCAGGCGGTGTGCGTGAACGCGCCGCGGCCATTGCATTCGCCCACCGCCCACACGCCCTCGGCGCCGGTGCGGCACTGCTCGTCCACGCGGATGTAGCCGCGCTCGTCGGTGTCGATGCCGGCGGCCTTCAGGTCCAGCGCCTGCGTGTTGGGCTGGCGGCCCACGGCCAGCAGCACGTGGCTGCCCAGGATGCGCGGCGCCTGGCGCTGGCAACTGGCGCCCACCGCGATGCCGTTCTTGCGCTGGGCCAGCGCGATGCACTCGGCGCCGAGTTCGAAGCGCACGCCCTCCTTCTCCAGGATCGCCTGAATCAGTTGGCTGACGTCCTCGTCCTCGCGCGGCAGCAGGCGGTCGGACTTCTCCACCACCGTCACCTTCGCGCCGAAGCGGCACATCATCTGCGCGAACTCCAGGCCGATGTAGCTGCCGCCGATGATCACGAGGTGGCGGGGCAGCTCGTCGAGCCGCATCATCGAGTCGTTGTCCAGCGTGGACACCGCGTCGATGCCCTGCAACGGCGGCCGCGCGGCGCGCGCGCCCACGTTGAGGAAGATGCGCGGCGCGCTCAGTTCGCGATCGCCCACGCGCAGCCGGCCGGGCGCCACGAAGCGTGCCTCGCCGCGGATCACCTCGGCCTGGTCCAGCCCTTCCATCCACTGCTGCACGCCCTCGCGCGACTGCTGGACCACCGCGTCCTTGCGCGCCATCACGCGCGCGAAGTCCACGCGCAGCCGCGTGCTGCTGAAGCCGAACTCTTCGCCACGCCGCGCCAGGTGAATGGCGCGCGCGCTGGCCACCAGCGTCTTGGTGGGGATGCAGCCGTTGTTCACGCAGGTGCCGCCGAAGTCGGCGCGCTCGACGATGGCGGTGCGCAGGCCCTCGCGGCTGCAGCGCTCGGCGATGGCCGGGCCGGCCTGGCCGGCGCCGACGACGATCGCATCGAAGGTCTCGATGGGCATGGACGTCTCCTGGACAGTGGATCGAACCGGGGCCAGCGGCAATCGTCGCACCCGTACCGGCGAGACGGGGCGTGATTTAATGCCTTGACAATAATTGCCTAGGCATTTAAATTCCTCCCACCATGAAAAAAGACCCCCCGGTTTTCTACCGCCCGGACACCCTCAAGCCCGACGAGTCCATCGGCCGCCTCATGCGAGAAATCATGTCCGCCCTGGCCAGCCAGGTGGACCGCGAACTGGCCCCCCTGGGCCTGACCGAAGCGCAGTGGATGCCGCTGCTCAAGCTGCACCTGAACCTGGCGAGCACCTCCACCGAACTGGCGCGCGAGTGCCGCACCGACGCGGGCGCCACCACCCGCATGATCGACCGGCTGGAGGAAAAGGGCTTCATCCAGCGCGCGCGCTCCGCGCAGGACCGCCGCGTCGTCAACCTGGAGCTCACGCCCGAAGGCCGCAGCACCGCGCAGCACATTCCCGCCGTGCTGTGCAAGGTGCAGAACGAGCTGCTGCAGGATTTCTCGCAAGAGGAGTTCGACACGCTCAAGTCGCTGCTGCGCCGCATGCTGGGCAGCGCGAAAGCCCTGGCCGCCGCCAAGGAGCCGCGCGCATGAGCCGCTCATCCTCCCGCGGCCTGTGGCTGCTCGCGCCAGTGGCCGCCGCCCTGTTGGTCGCCGGCTGTGCCAGCACCGACGGCGTCGCCCCCTCCAACGCGCAGTTGCGCGACGCCGCCTCGCTCGGCCTGAGCGCATCGCAGGCCGCTGCCGAGGTCGCGCCCATCGAGCCGCAGTGGTGGCAGGCACTGGGCGATCCGCAGCTCGACCGCCTGGTGGAACAGGCCCTGCAAGGCAGCCCGAACCTGCGCGTGGCGCAGGCGCGCGTGGCCCGCGCCCTGGCCGCCGCCGACGGCGTGGACGCCGCGAGCGGCCCGCAGCTCAATGGCCAGTTCGACGCCACGCACCAGCGCTTCACGGCCAAGGGCATGGTGCCCGCGCCGCTGGCCGGCAGCATCCAGGACACCGCCACGCTGCAGCTCAACGGCTCCTGGGAGATCGACTTCTTCGGCCGCCACCGCGCCGCGCTCGACGCCGCCCTGGGCAGCGCCCAGGCCGCGCAGGCCGAGGCCGCCGCCGCCCGCACCCTGCTCGCCACCAACGTGGTGCGCGGCTACGTACAGCTCGCGCGGCTGCAGGACCAGCGCGAACTCGCCGAGCGCGCGCTCGCGCAGCGCCAGGGCATGCTCGACCTGGTGAACCAGCGCGTGTCCGCCGGCCTGGACGGCGTGCTCGAGCAGCGCCAGAGCGAAGGGGCCGTGCCCGAGGCGCGCCAGCAGATCGAGGCCATCAACGAGCAGATCGAACTCACGCGCCACGCCCTGGCCGCACTGATCGGCCAGCCCACGCAAGACCCGGCGCCCCAGCCGCCGCGCCTGGCCGGCCTGCGCCCGCTGCCCGAACCCCGGGCCCTGCCCACCGACCTGCTGGGTCGCCGCGCCGACATCGCCGCCGCGCGCTGGCGGGTGGAGGCCTCGCGCGGCGAGGTGGCGAATGCGCGCGCGCAGTTCTATCCCAACCTCAACCTGGTGGCCTACGTGGGCCTGTCCAGCATCGGTCTGGACGAGCTGCTCACCAGCGGCGCGAAGCAGTGGGGCATCGGCCCCGCCGTGCGCCTGCCCATCTTCGACGGCGGGCGCCTGCGCGCCAACCTGAGCGGCAGGAACGCCGACCTGGACGCCGCCATCGAGAGCTACAACGCCGCCGTGGTCGAGGCCGTGCACGAGGTGGCCGACCAGCTCGCCTCGGCGCGCTCCGTCGCGCTGCAGCGCGCCCAGCAACAACAGGCGCTGCAATCGGCCGAATCGGCCTATGCCATCGCCGAGCAACGCTACCGCGCCGGCCTGTCCAACCACCTGCAACTGCTGTCCGCCGAGACCGCCGTGCTGGCCCAGCGCCGGCTCGACGTGGACCTGCGCACGCGCGCCCTGCAGGCCCAGGTGAACCTGGCCCAGGCCCTGGGCGGCGGCTGGCGCGAGCCCACGGACGCCAGCCCCACCCCAGCCACCCACGCCGCGGTCCCCATGCGCTCCGCCGCCGAACGCCCCTGAACCCAAGCCCCCCCAACACCATGAGCACCACCGCCACCCCCGCGCCCAAGGGCGCCCCCCGCAAAAAAGCCCTGCTCGCCATCGCCACCGTGGTGGCCATCGGCGGCCTGGCCTTCGGCGCCTACGAATGGCTGGTCGCCAGCCACTACGAATCCACCGACAACGCCTACGTGCAGGGCGACGTGGTGCAGATCACGCCGCAGATCGGCGGCACGGTGCAGGCCATCCTGGCCGACGACACCGACTTCGTGAAGGCCGGCCAGCCGCTGGTGCGGCTCGACCCGGCGGACGCCACGCTCGCGCTCGAACAGGCCGAGGCCCAGCTCGCGCAAACCGTGCGCCAGGTGCGCAAGCTCTACGCGGACAACGGCACCTTCGACGCCCAGGTGGCCGCGCGCCAGGCCGACGTGGCCAAGGCCCGCAATGAGGTCGCGCGCGCCAGCGACGACCTGAACCGCCGCCAGTCGCTGGCCGGCAATGGCGCCGTGTCGAAGGAAGAACTGCAGCACGCCGAGGCCCAGCTCACCGCCGCGCGCAGCGTGCAGGCCGCCGCCGAGGCCGCGCTCGCCGCCTCGCGCGAGCAGCTCGCCAGCAACCGCGCCCTGACCGAGGGCACCTCCGTCGAGCAACACCCGCAAGTGCAGACCGCCGCCGCCAAGGTGCGCGAGGCCTGGCTCGCCACGCAGCGTCTCACCCTGCCCGCGCCGGTGGACGGCCACGTCGCCAAGCGCACCGTGCAGCTGGGCCAGCGCGTGGCCGCCGGCACGCCGCTGATGTCCGTGGTGCCGCTCAAGCAGGTGTGGGTGGATGCGAACTTCAAGGAAGGGCAGCTGCGCCACATCCGCCTGGGCCAGCCCGTCGAACTCACCGCCGACCTCTACGGCAAGGACGTGCGCTACACCGGCCAGGTGGCCGGCCTGGGCGTGGGCACGGGCTCCACCTTCGCGCTGCTGCCAGCGCAGAACGCCACCGGCAACTGGATCAAGGTGGTGCAGCGCGTACCCGTGCGCATCGCGCTCGACCCCGGCCAGCTCGACGAGCACCCGCTGCGCGTGGGCCTGTCGATGGAGGCGACCGTGAACGTGCGCCAGCAGGACGGCAAGTCCCTGGCCAGCGCGCCCACCGCCGCGCACGCCAGCACCAAGGCCTTCGAGCACACGGATGCCGAGGCCGATGAACGGGTGCAACGCATCATCCAGGCCAACCTCGGCGCCACCCGCGTCGCGCACCGCGCGCTCTGAGCATGGCCAGCCCCGACACCGACACCGACAGCGCCACCGCCGACGCCGGCGCCCCACCGAAGCCGGCCGCGCCCCCGGGCGCGCACCCGCCGCTGCAAGGCAGCGCACGCCTGTGGGGCACGCTCGCCATCTCGGCGGCCACGTTCATGAACGTGCTGGACACGTCCATCGCCAACGTGTCCCTGCCCGCCATCGCGGGCGACCTGGGCGTCAGCCCCAACCAGGGCACCTGGGTGATCACCAGCTTCGCCGTGGCCAACGCCATCGCGGTGCCGCTCACGGGCTGGCTCACGCAACGCATCGGGCAGGTGCGGCTGATGGTGGGCAGCGTGTTGCTGTTCGTGCTGGCCTCGCTGCTCTGCGGCCTGGCCACCAGCATGCCCATGCTGATCGCCTTCCGTGTGCTGCAGGGCTTCGTGGCCGGGCCCATGATTCCGCTGTCGCAAAGCCTGCTGCTGCAGAGCTACCCGCGCGAACAGGCCGGCCGCGCCATGGCCGCCTGGGCCATGACCACCCTGGTGGCGCCCGTGATGGGCCCGCTGATGGGCGGCTGGATCACCGACAACATCGACTGGCCGTGGATCTTCTACATCAACGTGCCGGTGGGCCTGCTCGCGGCCTTCTTCATCTGGCGCATCTACCACCCGCGCGAAAGCGTGGTGCGCAAGCTGCCCATCGACCGCATCGGCCTGGCCCTGCTGATCGTGTGGATCGCCGCCTTGCAGATGGTGCTGGACCTGGGCAAGGAGCACGACTGGTTCGCCTCGCCGCTGATCGTGGGTTTGGCCGTCACCGCCGTCGTCGGCTTCGCTTTCTTCCTGGCCTGGGAGCTCACCGACGAACACCCGGTGGTGGACCTCACGCTGTTCAAGGGCCGCAACTTCTGGGCCGGCACGGTCGGCACCTCCATCGCCTACGGCCTTTTCTTCGGCAACGTGGTGCTGCTGCCCCTGTGGCTGCAGCAGTTCATGGGCTACACCGCCACCGACGCCGGCATGGTGACCGCGCCCGTGGGTCTGCTGGCCATCGTGCTCTCGCCCTTCGTGGGCCGCACCGTCGGCAAGGTGGACCCGCGCCGCTACGTCACCTTCTCCTTCGGCGTGTTCGCGCTGGTGATGCTGATGCGCTCGCACTTCTCCACGCAGGCGGACTTCACCACCATCCTCATCCCCACCATCATCCAGGGGGTGGCGGTGGCCTTCTTCTTCATTCCGCTCAACACACTCACGCTCTCGGGCCTGCCGCCCGACCGCATCCCGGCGGCCGCGGGCCTGTCCAACTTCGTGCGCATCACCTTCGGCGCGGTGGGCACCTCGGTGGCCACCACGGTGTGGGAAAGCCGCGCCGCCCTGCACCACGCCCACCTGTCCGAGGCCATCAACAGCGGCAGTCCGGCCGCGCAAGCCGCGCTGGCCGGCCTGGCGGGCAACGGCATGGGAACCACGCAGTCGCTCGCCGCCATCGACCGGCTGCTGCAACAACAGGCCTTCACCCTGGCCGCCAACGACATCTTCTGGCTGTCGTCCATGCTGTTCCTGGCGCTGATCCCGCTGGTGTGGCTGACGCGCGTGCCCAAGCGGGACGCGGCCTCGCAGGCGGCCGCGGCGGAGGCGGCGGCGGGGGCGCACTGATCAGGCAGACGGGTCGGGCAGGATGTGCCCGGTGTCGCGCAAGGCCTTCACCCAGCGGCGGATGGTCGCCATCAGTCTGCGCCGCTGATCCCCATCCAGAGGCATCGAGTCCACCAGCGCCAGAGCGTCGGCCGCTCTTACGTGGCCGTGCTCCAGCAACGCCATGCAGAACTCGCGGTCCTTCTCTCTCGAGGCTGCGGCCTTGGACAGGAAGAGATCAACCACCGCCAGACAGTAACCCACCCGATGGTTGGTGCCAGCGCTTTGCACGCGATGCACCCGATCCATCCAGCCGGCAGGCAGGACGGCTGTCTCCGGACCCACGCCTTGCGCGTAGTAGCCGTTCATTTCATGGAACCGCGAGCCTTCGCCCAGCGCGCCTTCAATCCGTTCGGCAAGTTCGGGCGCATTCAGCGGATAGATGTCCGCCTCTGCCGACATGGTGAAGACCGCTTCCGGGTGAGGGATCGGACCCAGGATCGACTGGCTGCCGACGATGATGAACTCGTACTGGTCCGTCACGTCTCCACTGGCGCGGATGATGTGTTCGAGCTCGTCACGGGTCATGGCGCCTGCTCTCCGGTGTCACCCAGAACGACGCCCTTCCTGAGAGCGCTCACCTGGTCGAGGATGCCTTGGCGGACGTCGTCCGGCAGCACCGTGACCAAAGGCGAGGCCTGGCGAAGTTCCTGCGCCCGCCGGGTTCGGCCGAGCACCTTGCGCCACTTGCCGTGGGCCAGGATGTCGTCCCACTCTCGCCACAGACTGGTGGAGCGCGATTGCCCCGCATTCAGCCAGCGCGCCAATGTGTCCCGTGCCCGTCGCAGCAAGGCCTCATCCGTGCGAACGAGCCGCACGGCTTCCTCATGCAACGCCAAGCTTTGAAGGTCCTGAACGCGGTGGCGGGACTCGTCGGCTGATACCAACAGCTGCACGACAGGCCGCCCCCGGCGAGACCGTGCCGCGGCGGACCCCGCGGGCACGGGTTGCAAGGTGTAGCCGGCCAGCAGCGCCAGTTCACCGCTCACACCCAATACGGACATGACCCGCAGATAGGTCCCGATCGACGGCCCAGGGTCGCCGGCCTCGACGGCGGCAAGCGTCGTCCGGGACATGTCGGCGCGCCGCGCCATCTCCACCGTGCCCAGGCCTTGCGCCTTGCGCAGGCGCTTGAGCCTGTCGCCGAGTTGCAGAAGCAACTGACGCTCCAGGACGGGGGCGGAATCTGGCAAGCTCATTTGTCCATAATTCTAGACAATTGTTGCACTTTTGACCAGAAATTCAGACACATCGAAAAAATGAAATCGGGCCCACCGCTCATTCATCCAACTGGAACCCGAACACCCGGCTCACTTCGCGCCAGCCCGCCAGTTCCTCGCCGATGCGGCGCGCCAGGCGCGGGCCGTCGGTGCCCGCCGGCTCCAACGCCAGCTTCTGCAGCGACTCGAGCACCGCCGGCGTCTTGAGCGCGTCGCGAACTCCGGCCGCCATGCGCTGCACCAGCGGGGCTGGCGTGTCGGGCCGCGCGAACATCCCCATCCATTCCGAGCCCACCACCGTGGGATGCCCCTGTTCCACGAAGGTGGGCACCTGCGGAAGGAAACCGCTGCGTTGGCGCGCGGTGACGCCCAGCACCCGCAGCTTGCCCGAGGGCAGGTGCGGCAGCGTCTCCGTCAGCGGGTTCACCACCGCCGGGATCTGCCCGCCCAGCAGGTCGTTGATGGCCGGCGCCGACCCCCGGTAGGGCACGTACTGCGGCGAGAACCCACCCGACTTGCCGATCAGGAACGCCAGGAAATGCGTGATGTTGCCGGCGGCGGGCGTGCCGATGACACCGTGGGTGGCCGCGCCCGACTTCACCCAGGCGATGTAGGACGGCACGTCCACCACCGAGGCCGGCGCGCCCGGGCCCACCGCCAGAGCCAGCGGCACGTCGGCGATCTGCGCCACCGGCAACAGGTCGCGCTGCGGGTCGTAGTTCAGTTTCTTGTACACGTGCGGGTAGATCACCAGCATCGAACCGGGCGTGATGAGCCACTGCTCGCCGTCGGCCGGGGCGCGTCGCAACGCGTCGATGGCGATGCGCCCGCCCGCGCCCGGCCGGTTGTCCACGATCACCGTGTCCGCCACCACCGCGCGCAGCGAGTCGGCCAGGCGGCGGGCCACCGCGTCGATGGAGCCACCGGCCGGAAAGCCCACCACCAGCTTCGCCACGCCCGGCAACTTCGGTTGCGCCAGGGTGGGCCAGGTGGCCACCAGCCCTGCGCCGGCCGCACCAAGCAACAGGGTGCGTCGTCCCAACAAGTCCATGTTCGTCTCCTCGTTCGTTGTCAGAAGCTGTGCCGCAGGCCCAGCATCACGCCGGTCTGCCCGCGCCCCGCCGCTGGCGCCACCGACGCGGCTTCACCCGCCGTCACCGAGTACGCGGCGGTGCCGCCGTTGCTCACGCGCCCCAGCAGGGCATAGGCCGACGTTCGACGGCTGAAGGCGTAATTGCCGCGCACCACCAGGGCACGCGCATTGGCGTCGGGGCGCTCGTCGCGCAGAGCGATCACTTGCGCATCCACGCTGAAGGCGCCCGCCACGGGCGTGCTCAGGCCCAGGTAGTACAGGTCGGTGGACAGCGGCGCGGGGCTCACCTTCAACTCACGCCGCACCAGGCCCGCGCCCAGCTTCAGCGTGCCGAAGCGGAGGTAGCCGTTGAGGTGCGTGCGCGCGTCGGTATTGCCGGCCGCGGGCAGGGTCCCGGCCGGTTGACCGAAGAAGCCGCCGGTGGCGCCCCCTTCCAGCTTGTCGTGCGCCAGCGCCACGCCCCAGGTGGGCGCGTCGTACTTCGCCAGCAAGGACCAGGCGCGGCACTCGCCCGCGGCGTTCTCGCCGCCGCAGTTGGCGGGCGGCGCGCCGTCGCGGCCCAGCGAGTAGGTGGCCCCCAGCGTGACGCCTTGGAACGTGCCCCGGTAAGACACCGAGTTGTCCGTGCGCGCATTGGGCAGGTAGGGGTCGAAGGCCGCGAGGCCGAAGACGGAGGGCCCGATCACGTCCGCGTCCAGCATCGAGAAGAACGTCATCGTCCAGTGCCGGCCCAGCGTGAGCGTGCCCCAGCCGCCCGACAGGCCGACGAAGGCCTGACGGCCGAAGCCGCGACCGCCCTGCAACAGGTTGCCGGTGTCCACACCGAAGCCCGACTCCAGCGTGAACACCGCGCGCTGGCCACCGCCCAGGTCCTCGTTGCCCCTCAGGCCCCAGCGCGAGGGCAGTTGCCCGCCGCTGAGCCCGGGCATGCGCGTGACCGAGCGCCCGGCGGCGCCCACGTTGTTCACGCGCTCCACACCGGCATCGACGATGCCGTAGAGCTGCACGCCCGGCGGTGCGGGTGCCTGCGCCTGCGCGCTGCTCGCGGCCAGGGCCATCGCGGCCGCCGCGCTGCTTGTCCATCTCATGTCTTGTCTCCTCGTGGGTGGTTGTTCGGGGGAATGGCCGCGGGCGCGGCTAGAGGTCCAGCACCAACTGCGGTGTGAGCGCGCGGGACACACAGGGCGCCATGCAGTCGCCGCGCGCCTTCTCTTCGTCGGTCAGGAACAGGTCGTGGTGATCGGGCAGACCGCCAAGCACGCGCGTGACGCAGGTGCCGCAAACGCCCTGCTCGCAGGACGTGTCGATGGACACACCGGCCTCACGCAGCGCATCGACGATGGTGGTGCCCGGTGGCACCGACAGCACCTGCCCGCTGCGCGCCAGCGTCACCTGGATCGCGCCGGTGGCGGTGGACACGGGCAGCGGATCGGCGCTGAAGTACTCCAGGTGGACGCGCTCCTTCGGCCAAGCGCGCTCGGCCGCCACCGCGCACACCCGGTCCATGAAACCGCGCGGTCCGCACAGGTAGAGCTCCGCCCCCTCGGGTGGCCGCGACAGCGCCTCGCGCAGGCTGGCCTCGGTCTCGCTGTGCCCTTGCCCCAGGTGCAACGTGGTCTTCTCGCGAAAGCCCGGCGAACCCAGCAGATCCAGAAAGGCGGCCTGCGCGGCCGAGCGCGCGAAGTAGTGCAGATGGAACGATCGGCCGCGCCGCTGCAGCGCGCGGGCCATGCACAGCAAGGGCGTGATGCCGATCCCTCCGGCCACCAGCACCGAATGCGCCGCGTCCAGGTCGATGGGGAAATGGTTGCGCGGCGCCGAGATGGCCAGCGCGGTGCCCACGCGCAGGCGCTCATGCACCGCGCGCGAGCCGCCCCGCGACTGCGCCTCGCGCTTGACGGCGATCGTGTACGCGCACGCGTCCTCCATGGCGCCGCACAGGGAGTACTGGCGCACCAGCCCGGGGGCCAGGTGCAGGTCGATGTGCGCACCGGGCGCGAACGGAGGCAAGGGGGCACCGTCGGGTCGCGCAAAGCGCACCTGCAGCACGTCCTCGGCCACCGGCACGGTCTCGCTCACCACGACGTCAAGCGTGGCCGAGGTCATGCCCGCTCCCGCACCGCGAACAGCGAGGCATCGGCCGCGAAGCCGGCGCAGTACCGCTCTTTGGATTCGCTCGTGCCCATTTCGCCCGTGACCACCACCATGTCACGGAAGTCGTTCTGCGCCGGCTCGCGCACCACGCCGCGCGGGTCGCGCCCGGCCAGCACCTCATCCACCGCCTCGTCGAGCATGCGGCGCGCGCGCACGATGGCGATGTCGCTGGAGGACAGGTGCTCATTGGCCTGCTGGTGCACCACGCCCTGCGCCTGCGTGATCACGATGTCGTGCACGGAGAAGCATTCGCCCAGGCCGGCATAGGCCTGGCCCTTCATCGACTCGCGGTCCTGCGAATAGAGCTGTTCCTGGCGGCGCCACATGCGGTCGCCTTCGGCCTTCTCGGCGCTGTACTGGCGCTCCAGCGCGCCTTTGTCGAGCTGGCCGCTGCGGTGGAAGATGAACTCCCAGCGGTAGTGGTGCTCGTCGTCGATGGGCACGTCCCACAGCATGGTCAGGCCGCCCTCGCCGAGGTAGCCCTCGAAGCCGCCCACGGCGCAGGCGTTGGGCATCACGAAGTTGGTGATGCGCACCGAGCAGCGGTCACTGTCGGCGATGGCGCGGCGGGTGTAGAGCCGCACGCCGAATCGCGTGTCCTCGATCGAGAGTTCCGGGCGCGCCTGATTGGCGAACACACCCCAGCGCGCCTGCATCTGCGCATCGGCCAGCTCCAGCTGGTGCAGGAACGAGGTGTGCACCGGGTCGATGTTGCCCTCGCTGGCCTGCAGCCAGTTGCAGTCGCCCTGCCAGCGCGTCACGTAGCAATGCGCCGGCCCGCCTTGCAAGGCCGGGTAGCGCGGAAACAGCGGCGGCTCGCCGGGGCCGAGGTAGGCCCAGAACACGCCCGCCGCTTCGTGCAGCGGGTAGGACTTCATGTGGATGCGGTCCTTGGCGGTGGGCGAGGCCTCGGCGGGTTGATCGAGGCAGCGGCCATTCACGTCGAACAGCCAGCCGTGGTACGGGCAGCGCAGGCCGCCATCCTCCACGCGGCCCAGCGCCAGGTCGGTGCAGCGGTGCGCGCAACGGCGGTCGATCAGGCCGACCCGGTTCTGGTCGTCCCGGAACAGCACCAGGTCCTCGCTGAGCAGGCGAACGGGCTGTGGGGCGGCCCCGGGCGGCAGGGAATCGATCAGGGCAACGGGTTGCCAGTAGCGGCGCAGCAGCTCACCGGCCGGCGTGCCGGGGCCGGTCTGCGTGAGGTACTGGTAGCGGTCGGGTCCGCGCGGCTTCGCGCGCACGGTCACAGGGGCGGTCATGTCGTTCATGGTCAGGTCTGGTACAAACAAAACTGATAACAGCTTCATTGTTTGTTTGAACCGGACACGGCCTGAAGAGGACTTTCACGCAGCTCAGCTTTAAGATGAATGCATAGCTCGCACCCACCAACCGCGCTGAAACCGCCATGGACATCAAGCAACTGCACAACTTCTGCAAGGTCGCCGAACTCGGCAGCCTCACGGCGGCCGCGCGCACCCTCGACCTCACGCAGGCCGCGCTCAGCCGGCAACTCGCCCTGCTGGAGGCGGAGCTGGAGGTGGAGCTGTTCCGCCGCACCGGCCGGGGCCTGGTGCCCACGCCCGCCGGCCAGCGCCTGCTGGAGCAGGCGCACCTCGTGCTCCAGCAGGTGGCGCTCATCCCGCGCGCGGTGCGCGGCGTGGGTGACGCGGTGCGGGGCCACCTCGCGCTGGGCCTGCCGCCCAGCCTGGCGCGGACCATCGTGGTGCCGCTGGTGGAAGCCTTCCAGGCGCACATCCCGGAGGCGGTGATGCGATCGGTGGATGGGCTGTCGGCCAACCTCGTCGAGCTGGTGGCCGGCGGCAAACTCGACTGCGCCATCGTCTACAGCGTCGTGCCCACCGACAAGGTCGTGCTCACCCCACTGGCCGACGAGGCCTTGTACCTGGTTTCAGGTCCCGCCGGGGGGCCCCCACTGGGCAGCTCCGTGCCGTTGGCGGAGGTGGCCGACCTGCCCCTCATCACCGCCGGTCAGGACAACGCCGTGCACCAGACCTTGTGCATGGGCCTGGCGCGGCTGGGCCGCAAGCCCTGCGTGGCGCACGAGATTGCCAACCTCACCGCCATCCTCGACCTCGTGCGCAACGGACACGGCTACTCGGTCATTCCCCTGAGCGGCGTGCACTCCTGCATCGACGACGGCCTGCTGCGACTGCACCGCATCCGTCGGCCCGCCCTGCAGATTCCCTTGTTCATCGCTCAGCCTGCGCGCGCAGAGGATCCGCTGACGGTGAGCGAACTGAACTTGCTGCGCAACGTGGTGCTGGAGCAGCTCAGCCGCTTCGACGAGGACGTGGAAGGGGCGGTCGCCGCGCATCGGTGAGGCCAGCGCCCCGCTGTCCGGCGGCAGAGGCGCGCCGGGACTTGGCCGCCGAAGCGCTTGCTGCCATCATTCGCGCCGCTGGCGCACCCGCGCCGCCAGGAGCCCCCATGAGCGCAGCGCACATTCGCCAATCCGTGGAGGAGCTCGCGAAGCACTTCGCGGACAACCCGCAGGACGCCATCTCGCGGGACAAGCCGGCGGTGGCCACCGTGGAGTCGGGCCTGCGCTGCAAGGCCGTGGGGCCCAAGGGCGAGGTGCTGATCACCGACATGCCGGCGCCCATCGGCGGCGGTGGCAGCGCGCCCACGCCGGGCTGGTACCTGCGCGCCGCACTGGCCAATTGCGACGCCACCATGATCGCCCTGCGCGCGGCGCAGCTCGGCATCGAGCTCAGCCAGCTGGAAGTGACAGTGGGCAGCCGCTCGGACAACCGCGGCCTGCTGGGCGCGGGCGATGGCGAGGCCCACGCCGGGCCGCTGGACGTTCAGCTCACCGTGCGCATCGCCGCGCCCGGCGTGCCGGCGCAGACGCTGCATGAACTCGTGCAGTGGGCCGAAGCCCACTCGCCCGTGGGCGATGCGCTGCGCCGGGCCCTGACCGTAAGGGCCGAGGTCCAGGTGGCCTGAGCGCGCCGGCGCGCCCTCGCCGCGCGCCTCAGCGCGGGCCGGCCTCGTGCCCCATCGCGTCCGCGTGCAGGGCTTCGTTGAGCTGGTCCACCACCAGCGCCCAGGGCGCGTCGGCCTTGATCTGCTCGGCCAGGAACTGGCGCTGGGCGTCGTTCCAGTGCGGCGCGTCGCAGATGTGCACGTCGGCGGGGATCTGGTGGTCCACGATGAAACGCGCGATGTCCTGTTCACCGGCGTCGAGCCCCAGTTGCAGGAACAGGTTGGTCATTCGGGGGGTGGTTTCGTCCATCGCGGCAATCTCCTGAGCGTTTCGAGAATGCGGGGATTGTCGGCGACCGTTCGGCGGCTGGCTTGTAGGCCAAGGCCGCGTCGTGGGCGCACGACACCCGGTCGAGCACGGCTTCGGCGGTATGGTCCTGCCGATCACGGCTTGCCCGCTCACCGCCCATGCCACGCACGCTCTTCACCTCACCGCCCTCGCCCTGGCCCAGCCTCGCCGTCTGGCTGCTGCTCTGCTTCGCCGCCGCCGCCATCGGGGCCGTCGCCTCCGCCAACGCGCCGGATTTCTACGCCCAGCTGAACCGCCCGGCCTGGGCGCCGCCGGCCTGGCTCTTCGGCCCGGTGTGGACGGTTCTGTATGGGTTGATGGCGCTGTCGGCCTGGGTGGTCTGGCGTGAGGTGCGACTCGAACAGGGTTTCGCGGTGTATGGGCTGTTTGGTGCCCAACTCGCCGCCAACGCGCTGTGGACCTGGCTCTTCTTCGCCTGGCGACAAGGCCAGTGGGCCTTCGTCGAGATCCTGGTCCTCATCGCGCTGATCGTGGCGACGATGAAGGTCTTCTGGCGCATCAGGCCACCCGCGGCCGCGCTGCTCGTGCCCTACCTGGCCTGGGTCTGCTTCGCCGCCGCGCTCACCTTCTCCATCTGGCAGCGCAACCCCGGCCTGCTGTAGCGGGCGCGTTCAGCGCAGCGGAATCGGCGTGGCGCGGTCCACCGCCACCACCGCCACCGAGTTCTGCGGCGAGCCCTCGATCAGGCGATCGGAGTACGTCAGGTAAACCAGCGAGTGCCGCTTCGCGTCGACCATGCGCACGATGCGCAGGCGCTTGAAGACCAGGCTGATGCGCTCGCTGAACACCTCTTCCTGGGCCTTGATGGGCTTGGGGATGCTGATCGGCCCGGTCTGGCGGCAGGCGATGGACGCCTCGGCCTTGTCTTCCGCCAGCCCGAGCGCGCCGCTGATGCCACCCGTGCGGGCGCGCGACATGTAGCAGGTGACGCCGTTGACGCCGGGGTCGTCGTGCGCCTCGACCACGATCTTGTGGTCGGGGCCGATGAACTTGAACACAGTGTCGACGGAGCCGATTTCTTCGGCGTGGGCGAGCGAGGCGAAGACCAACAACAGGGAGCAGGCGAGGCGGCGCATGGGTGGGGCTTTCGGCAAGGCGTTGACCAGACGGCGGTGCATGATCCGCCATCTCCGACGGACCACCGCACACAGGCCATCATGCCCGAGCAGCCCGCCCGGCCGACCGCTCAGGGCATGGCGTCGTGGTGGAACACCTTGCTGACGATGCGCCAGTCGCCGTCCAGCTTCACCAAGGTCAGCAGATCGATGAACGCCTTGGGCGGGATGGAACACTCGAGCCGGACGAACGCGGTCACCGGGCCCGCGAACTCGATGGCGAGGATGCGGTCGGTGCGCGCATGGCCCTGGCTCGCCGGTGAGGGGCGCTGCGCCACGCGGGGAAAGTAGCTCGCCATGTCCAGGTGCAGCAGGTGGCCGTCCGTGGCGCTGAAGTAGTGCGCCTCGGGGTGAAAGACCTGCTCCAGCAGCGCCACGTCGCTGTGGTGCAGGCCGTCGAAGTAGCGCCCCAGCACCTGCGCGACGGCCGCGCTCTCGCGGGCGAAATCCGCCGCCGCGCTCACGATGTGCCCCGTCGCCGGTATTGCAGCGCGGGCAAGCCGCCCACGCCCCAGTTGTCGAGATCGATCTCATCGATCACCACATGCGTGAGCGCGGGGTCCTTGTCGAGCACACGCTGCAGCAGGCCCGTTACGCCGGCGATCAGTTCGGCCTTCTGTTGCGCGCTCACGTTCTCGCGCGTCACCTGGATGTTCACGTAGGGCATGGCGGCGCCTCAGTTCAGGCGCTGCACCGCTTCGCGAATCCGCTCGCCGAACAGGCGCGCGGTGCGCAGATCGCCAGGCACCAGTTCATCGGCCGACGCGTCCGATGGCGTGGCGGCCATGAGCCCACTGAAGGAGGCCAGGTAGTTCACGTCGTCGCGCACCGAGGCCTTGGCATTGGCCGGCAGCATGCCCGTGCCCACCCACAGCATGCCGTGCTGCTGCGTGAAGGTGAACAGCGAATTCAGCGTGGCCAGCTTGTCGCCGTTGATGCCGGCGGAGTTGGTGAAGCCGGCCGCCAGCTTGTTCTTCCACTGCTGGTTCATCCACACGCCAGTGGTGGCGTCCTGGAAGCGCTTGAACTGCCAGCTGACGTTGCCCATGTAGGTCGGCGTGCCGAAGACGATGGCGTCGGACGCGGCCAGGCGGGCCCAGTCCGGCTCGCTGACGCGGCCGTCCTGGTCGATCTCGATCAGGTCGGCGCCGCTGCCTTGCGCCACGGCCTGCGCGAGCTTTCGGGTATGGCCGTAGCCACTGTGGAAAACGATGCTGATGCGGGAAGTCATGGTGTGCCTCGTGCCCTGAAAGGGCGGTTGAAAAACGATGCCGTGATGGTATTCATCGCCTTTCCATTGATAAACACATATACTTGAACTTCATTCATTACATGACGTAAATCATGGCTCGCGAATTCGGCGTCACCTCCCTGGGCAGCATCGAACTCTTCTGCCTGGCGGCCGACCTGGAGAGCTTCACCGCCGCCGCGCGGCAGGCCGCGCTGACGCCAGCCGCCGTCAGCCGCGCCATCGGCCGCCTGGAAGAACGCCTGCAGGTGCGCCTGTTCGTGCGGACCACGCGGCGCATCCGCCTCACCGACGAAGGACGCGCCTACCACCAGCAGTGCAAGCAGGCCCTGGGGCAACTGGCGGAAGCCGAACGCCAGCTCAGCGGCCACCAGGCGCAGCCGGCGGGCGTGGTGCGCATCAGCGCGCCCACCTCGTTCGGGCACCACCGCCTGCTGCCGCTGCTGCCGGCGTTTCGCGCGCGCCACCCGCAGGTGGCGGTAGACGTGCAACTGAGCAACCGCAACATCGACTTCACCGCCGATGGCTTCGACCTGGCGGTGCGCGGGCGCGTGCAGGCCGACTCGGGCCTCATCGCGCGCCCGCTGATGGACGCGGAGCTGGTGGTGGTGGCAACGAAGGCCTACCTGCGCCAGCGCGGCACGCCGAAGTCGGTGGAGGATCTGCGCCAGCACGACTGCATCCAGTTCGTGCTGCCGCGCACCGGGCAGCACGTGCCCTGGCGCCTGCGCGTGGATGGCGATGAGAGCGACGTCCCCACGCAGGGCGGCATTTCCGTGTCCGAGGACATCGTGGGCGTCGCCACGCTGGCGCGTGCGGGCGCGGGCCTGGCGCAGATCTACCGCTTCATGATCGAGAAGGACCTGGACAGCGGCACCCTGGTGGAGGTGCTGAAGCCGCTGGGCGGCGCCTCGCGGCCGTTCTCGCTCATCTACCCCGCCAACCGGCACATGCCCTTGCGCGTGCGCGCCCTGGCGGATTTCCTGGTGGCGAGCATGAAGCCCCGGCGCAGCCCGGGACGCGCTTGAATACAGGCGCGATTCCGTCGGCATCCAGCGGCACGCGCTGCACCGCGAACAACCAACCACTGTGCGCCACTTCCGGCGGTTCGCCAAGTGCGGAAATCCCAGTGGCCGAGCGCTTTCCCTGGTCTTCACAATGGTCCGCAGCTTGCCCCGCCCAAGGACCGAGGTCCAGAACAAGAAGACCCGAGAACAAGACATGACGATCGCGCGCAAGCCGACACGCGAGGCCGAACGCCTCGCCCGCCTGCAAGAGCTGGGCGTCCTGGACACGTTGCCGCACGCGGCGTTCGACGTCATCACCGAGCTCGCGGCCCACATCTGCGACTCACCCATCGCGCTGATCTCGGTGATCGACGACGAGCGCCAATGGTTCAAGTCGCGGGTAGGCCTGCAGTCCACGGAAACCGCGCGGGACTTCGCCTTCTGCGCGCACGCCATCCTGGAGCCGCACGCGGTGATGGAGGTGCACGACGCGCTGAGCGACGAGCGCTTTCGCGACAACCCGATGGTGATCGGTGAACCGCACATCCGCCACTACGCGGGCGCGCCCATCGTCACCAGCGACGGCCTGGCGCTGGGCACCGTGTGTGTCATCGACCAGGAGGTGCGCCGGCTCAGCGCGTACCAGCTCGACACCCTGCGGCTGCTGGCGGCGGTGGTCGCGCACATGTTCGAGCACTCGGCCAGCCTGCACGGCAACCTGTCGCACGAGACCCGCCGGCTGAAGCACCGGCAAGCCGTGATGCAGGCCATGGGCGACGCGGGCCTGGACCTCAAGGTCTTCATCGACCGCGACTACCGTTACCGCTACGCGAACGGCAGCTACCTGGCGTACTGGAACCTGAGCGAAGGCGACCTGCTCGGCAAGACGGTGCCCGAGCTGCAGACGCCCGCGGCCTTCGCCGCCACGCTCAAACCCCACCTGGACGCGGCGCTGCGCGGCGAGCAGCGGCGGTTCCAGACCATCATCGACTTCGCGGCGACCGGCCCCCGGCACGTGGAGGTGACCTACATCCCCGCCCTCTTCGACGAGCAAGGCCTGCCCACCGGCGTGGTGGGACGCGTGCAGGACATCCACGAGATCAAGGCCCGGCAGGTGCAGCTGGAGGCCACCGTGAAGCTGCTGGAGCAGCGCACGCTGCAGCAACAGCAGTACATCCACGTGCTGTCGCACGACCTGAAGGAGCCGCTGAACACCATCGGCAACTTCGTCTCGCTCATCGACGAGGACTACCGCGCGTCGATGGCTCCCGACGGCCAGACCTACCTGGACCACGTGCTGCAGGGCACGCGGCGCATGCGCAGCCTCATCGACGACCTGCGCCGCTTCTTCGAGGTGGAGAACCACGTGGTGTCCATGGAGGCGGTGGCGCTGGACAGCGTGGCGCGGCAGGCCGTGCAGGAACTGGCCGAGGCCATCGAACGCCAGCGGGCGATGGTTCGCATCGACCCGCTGCCCAGCGTGCACGGCAACGCCTCGCTGCTGCGCATCTGCCTGCAGAACCTGCTGTCCAACGCCCTGCGCTTCGCGCGGCCCGGCGAGCCGCCCCAGGTGCACATCCATGGCACCGAAGGCGAAGCCACATTGAGCGTTCACGTGGACGACCAGGGCATCGGCATCGACGCCGCCCACCACGAAACCATCTTCGAGCCCTATGCGCGCCTGCACGCGCGCCGCGTCAGCGAGGGCGCCGGCCTGGGCCTGGCGATCTGCCGCCGCATTGCGCGCATGCATGGCGGCGACATCGTGGTGCTGTCCACCCCCGGCGTGGGCAGCCGCTTCAGCCTGTTGCTGCCCCTCCCCGGACGCGGCGAGGGAGCACCCGAATGAGCGCCTACGCCCGCGTCATCCTGGTCGACGACAACGAACTCGACAACGACTTCCACGAGATCGTGTTGCGCAAGGCGGGTTACACCGGCGACATCCTGCGCTTCGAGTCCGGTGTCGACCTGCTGGACTTCCTCGCGTCCGCGCCAGCGCAGCCGCGCACCTGCGTGCTGCTGGACATCAACATGCCCATCCTGAACGGCTTCGACACCGCCGACCGGCTCGCCGGCATGGCCCTCCCGGATCCACCCGAGGTGCACATCCTGAGCTCGTCCGACTCGCTGGCGGACCAGCGGCGCGCCAGCGCTCAGCCCTTCGTCCGCGGCTACCTGGTCAAGCCACTGACGGTGACGGCCGCGCGCCGCCTGCTCGGCGCCTGATCGCCCGAGCGGTGCGCTGGCGCGCCAGTGCGAAGCCTCAGAGGTTGCCCTTGCTCCACGGCCCCGTGATCGCCACCGTGATGCCCGGCGTCTGGATGTTGGCGAACAGCACGCGGCCCGTGGGGTCGAAGGTGGCGCCGCAGAACTCCGAGCCGCGGTGGTCGGCCGCGCCCACCGTCTTGCCGGCGCCCGCCACCTGCTGCGCGCTCAGGTTCACGTTGTTCTTGCAGAAGATGTAGGCCTCACCCACCGGGTTCAGGCCCAGCAGGCGCGCGCCGGTACCGAAGGCGTCGGTCGAGCCGCCGCCGTCCTCGCACAGCACCACGCCGCCGCGCGGGCTCACGGTCACGTTGTCGGGGTTGTTGCCCGCCGTCTGGTGGCCGCTCACGAAGATGGCGCGCAGGCGCATGGTGGCGAGCGTGAGTTCCCAGACCGCGCCTTCGCCGTTGCCCACGCTGCCGCTGCCGTTCACGCCGGCCGCGGTGTCCACGATGAACATCTTGCCGGCCGAGTACCAGATGCCTTCGCCCCGGCTCATGCGCGCGCAGCCCTGCGTCAGCGCCTGGTGCGTGGGCCCGGCCGCGAAGCCCATGCTCACGCCGCCGGGCTGGCCCACCACCACCACGGGGTCGGCGTCCGGGTCGGCGATGTCGACCCACTCCAGTTCGTACTCGTCGCCGATGTCGGGGTTGAGCAGGCCCTGGTCGTTGGCCTGCGCCAGCGTGGACGGGCGGGCCTGGCGCACCAGCGTCTTGATGCGCGCGGCCTGCAAGGCGCCGCCGCGGAGCAGGCTGCCCACCACGCCCGAGCTGTCGTTGGGCACGTAGCGGAAGAAGGCCGCGATGTTGCGGTTGTCCTCGGTCTCGTAGACCACGCCGGTGGCGGGATCGACGGCCACGGCCTCGTGGATGAAGCGGCCCATGCCGACGATGGGCTCGGCGATGGTGTGCGTCGGGTCGGCGGCGACCTCGAACACGTAGCCGTGCTTCCTGCCGCCGATGCTGGAGAAATCGTAGATGGTCTCTTCGCAGGTGAGCCAGGAGCCCCAGGGCGTGGGGCCGCCCGCGCAATTGCCCAGCGTGCCGCCGATGGAGCCCATCGAGCCGGCCCACTGGTTGTCGCGCCACAGCAGGTTGCTGGTGCCGCCGGCCGGATAGCCCACGAAGGGCGCGGGCGCGGGGGCCGCGGGGTCGGTGACGATGCCGCCCGCGCCGATGCGGATGGGCAGGCTGCCGTAGAACACCGTGATCACGCCATTGACCAGGGTGGTGGCGTAGCGGTGCGGGGCCGGGATGGCCTCGGCGGGCGTGCCCACCAGGCCGCGCTCGTGGTTGCGCACCAGCACCAGTTCGCTGCCACGGCCCACGCGGCGCGACAGCACGGCGGCCATGCCGTCGTGGCTGCCGGGGGTGGGCGCGCCGTCGTCCATGGCGTCGCCCGTCCAGCCATGGCTGCGGTAGCTGAAGCCGGGCGGCAGTTGCAGCAGCGGCAGGCCGGTGGCCAGGTCGTTCACGGGCGCGATGGGGCCGTAGGGCGAAGTGGCGGAGACGGTCTGCTTGCCGGTGGCGGCCAGGGCGTTTTGCGCGTAGAGCGCGCCCATCACACCGGCAAAACGGGTGGCGGCCAGCGCGCCGGAGCCTTGCAGCAGGCGGCGGCGGACGGGCGAGAACGAATCGGACGGCATGGACATTCCTCGTGGGGATCGGTTCGTGGGGAGGCCGCGAAGCGGCCGAAGCGGCCGAAGCGGCTCATCTGACGCCCATCTTGCCTGCCCGCCTTTGCCAACTCCACGACGCCAAGCCCGCCGCGGCATGGTCCGTTTGGCGCAAGGGCTCGCGGCACCCGCCCCGCCGCTGGCGCCACGGCACTTGCATCCGGTGCGGGCGGCGCTAGCATGCGGGTGCGCAGCCGAACCGCCCCAGGAGGCCACATGAAGCGCGTCGCACCCTTGCTAGCTCTCGCCGGCCTCGCAGCCGGCGCCCCCAGCCTGGCACAAGACGCCACGCGCTTGCGCGACCTCGACGCCGCCGCCCGGGTGACCCTGAGCAAGGACGAACTGCAGCAGCTCATGCCGGGGGCCACCGTCAGCCGCGTGTCCGGCCGCGGCAACCGCAACATCTGGAAGAACGAGCCAGGTGGCAGCTTCGTCGCCTCTTCCGACAACAAGGACCGCGGCAGCACCATGCCTTCCACCGCGCGCGGTCAGTGGAGCCTCTCGGACGATGGGCGCTACTGCGTGCGCATCGAATGGCGCTCGGTGGAGACCGAGGACTGGTGCCGCTTCATCGTTCGCGCGGGCAACGCCTACTACGGCACCCGGTCCGACCAGAACCCGGACGAGCGGATCTACCGGCTAGAGATCACGAAGTGAGCCGCTCGGGGGCGACGTCCCCCGATACAAAAACTCACGCGGGGCAGGGCTCGGCGCGGCCTTGTCCTACAGCCCCTGGCCGGCGAGCCCCGCAACATGGCCCCAAGCCCGGCCACGCCTTGTGCCCCGAGGCCCGACACCCCAGAGGAGCAGCCAATGAAAACCACCTGGGTCCTGGTGGCCGACGAAGCCATCGCCCGCATCCTGGAGCGGCCCCGCCGCGCCCATCGAAACCTCGTTCCCGTGGAAGAGCTGACCGACCCGGACGCGCACGCGCGCGAGTCCGACATGCACAACGGGCCGCACGGGCGCCGCGCCGGGGCCGGAGGCGGCGGCAGCCCGCAAGCCACCGTCTCGGCCAGCGATTCGGCGCGGCACCAGCACGCGCAGGCATTCGCCAAACGCATCGCCCAGCGCCTGCTCGACCACCGCCGCGCGCAGCGCTTCGACGCCCTGCATCTGCTGGTGGCCCCGCGCCTGCTGGGTTACCTGCGCAATGAGCTGCACGCCGAGGTCAGGTCCACGGTGGTGGACACCGTCGACAAGGACCTCATCCACGAAAGCAATGCCGACCTGACGCGGCGGGTGTTCGGGCCGCCCCCGACCGCCGCCTGAGGCGCGTCACCGATCGCACCGGAGGTCCCATGAAAGCCAAAGTCCTGAACGACGCGCCCGAACGCACCATCGCCCTGGTCCTGGACCGGGGCGACGAGGTGATGTCCAGCCTGCAGCGCTTCGCCACCGAACACAGCCTCACCGCCAGCCGCGTCACCGCCATCGGTGCCTTCGAATCCGCCGTGCTGGGCTACTTCAACTGGGACAGCAAGGAGTACGAGCGCATTCCCATCGACGAACAGGTGGAGGTGCTCTCCCTGGTGGGCGACATCGCGCTCGATGGCGACCAACCCAAGGTGCACGCGCACGTGGTGCTGGGCCGGCGCAACGGCCAGGCCATGGGTGGCCATCTGCTGGAGGCGCGCGTGCGGCCCACGCTGGAGTTGATGCTGGTGGAGTCGCCCGCGCACCTGAAGCGCGTGTGCGATCCGGTGAGCGGAATTCCGCTCATCCGGATCGGGGCGTGAGGCGCTTTCACCGCGTTCCCGCCCCCACCAGCATCTCGCACGGCCCCACGAAGCCGGCCGCCGGGCTCTCGAAGCGCAACAGCGCCTGCTCGATCTCCCGCCAGGTGTCGTCGCGTTCTGCTTCGCTCAGGCTCGCCATCATCTGGTGCAGCGCGCCGAAGGACTCCCGCTCGAAGCGCACGCATTCGGCGGCCGTGGGCAGGTGCACGGGCGAGTCGATGCGGCGCACCTCCACGTCGCGAAAGCCCGCCTGTTCCAGCGCCCGGGCCAGCACGCCCTCACCGCCCAGTGAGAACGGCCCGGGTTGACCCGGCAGCGGCGGCGGCAACTGCGCGCGGCGGCGAATGATGCCGACAGGTACCGAGAAGAAGGCATTGCGATCGGCCGTGGCGTACACCACCGCGGCGAAACGCCCACCGGGTTTCAGTGCGTGGCGAATGCCGGCCAGCGCGCGTTGCTGGTCGGGGAAGTAGATCAGGCCCACGCGCGACACCGCCGCGTCGAAGGACCCGGCGGGCAAGCGGTCGTGGCGCTCGCCATCCAGTTCCAGCGTCTCCACGTGGGACAGCCCGGCCGCATCGGCCGCCGCCTTGGCGTAGCGCAGGATCGCGGGCGAGATGTCGGTGGCCAGCACGTGCCCGCGCGCACCCACGCGGCGGGCCGCCGTCAGGGTCTGCTCGCCCGCCCCGGCGGCGACGTCGAGCACGCGCGAGCCCTCGCCCACGGCGGCCATGTCCAGCATGGCCTCGGTGGCGGGGCCCAGCCAGCGCGCCAGCAAGGGGCCCCATCGGTCCCAGGCGGGGGCGGCGCTCTCCCATTGCGCGCGCGTGGTCTGGCGGAATTTCTCGGCGTCGAAAACGGCGGGTGCGGGAGAAGAAACAAGGGTCTCGGTCATGGCGGTTCTCCTGGAGGAAGACCGGTGCGACGTGCACGGTCGGCCCGCAAGTTAGGCCTGCCGCCAGCACCGCTCAAGTCCAGAATCTGGAGTAGGCAGGCCAGGGGGGCGCCGCTAGACTGGCCCGCATGATCGACTACCTGCAGTTCTGCACCGTCGCCCGTGGCGCGGAAGTGCTGGGCGAGCTGTGGACGCCCCTGGTGGTGCGCGAACTGCTCTGCGGCAGCCACCGCTTCAACGACATCCACCGCGGGGTGCCTCGCATGTCCGCCACGCTGCTGACGCAACGCCTGCGCAAGCTGGAAGAGATCGGTGTGGTGGAGCGGCGCCGCGCGGAGAAGGGCTGGGAATACCACCTGACGCCCGCCGGCGAAGAACTGCGCCCCATCGTGGTGGGCATCGGTCACTGGGGCGCGCGCTGGATCGGCAGCCGCCTGCGGGCCGATCAACTGGACGCGGGCTTTCTGATGTGGGACATCCGCCGCTTCGCGCGCCTCGAGGAATTTCCCGCCGACGAACGCACGGTGGTGCACTTCCGGTTTCGCGACGCGCCCGCGGCCGAGCGGCAATGGTGGCTCGTGGTGCAGCACCGCGAAGCCGACCTGTGCCGCGACGACCCGGGCCATGAGATCAGCGTGTTGGTCGAATCGACCGTGCGAGCGCTCACGGAGATATGGACCGGCGACAGCGACCCGGAGCAGGAAATCCGCGCGGGCGGCCTGAGTGTCCAGGGCGCGGGGCGCAACGGGCAGCGCCTGTGGCGCTGGCTCGGGCGCAGCGTGTTCGCGCCCACGCGGATGGCGCAGCGCGCAGGGCGCGCCTAGCCGCCCGCGGACAACTCCTTCGCCACCTCGACCACCAGGGCCCGCAGCCAGCGGTGCGCCGGGTCGTGCCGGTGGCGCGCGTGCCAGGCCATCTCCACCGGAAAAGTGCCCAGGTCCACGGGCGCGGGCAGCACCTTCAGGCGCGGGTCTTGCGCCAGGCGGCGGCAGATCAGCGACGGCAGCGTCGC
Organism: Hydrogenophaga sp.; assembly: GCF_011772445.1. Taxonomy (GTDB): domain Bacteria; phylum Pseudomonadota; class Gammaproteobacteria; order Burkholderiales; family Burkholderiaceae_C; genus Hydrogenophaga. Next base: position 70,543 of record NZ_WVZN01000003.1, read on the forward strand.
GCAGTGATCGGACAGGGCGATCATTTCCGGGATGGCGAGGAAGTGCGTGACCGAGACCGCCACCTCGCGCTGCAAGCCCTGCTTCTCCAGTGCCTGGAACAAACCCACACGCAGGCGGCCGCCCGGCGGCACCATGTTCACGTGCTTGAGCCGTTCGAACTGCTGGCGCGACAGGCGTTTGTGCACCGTGGGATGGTCGGCCCGCACCACGCAGGCCAGGCTTTCGTCCATCAGGTGCTGCACCACCAGGTTGTCCGGCGCATTGGCCACGCGGCCCAGCACCATGGCCGTGTCGCCCGACATCACGCCCGTGTCGGCCAGGTCGGCGCCATAGGGAATCAGCCGCAACTGCACGCCTGGCGCGCGTTCCTGCAAGCGCGCCACCACCCGCGGCATCAGCACGAACTCCACGTAGCTGTTGGGGGCGATGGTGATGCGCTGGCGGGCCTTGGCGGGGTCGAAGGCCTGCTGGCCCAGCACCACCTCGTCCACGCTGGCCAGCGCCGCCGCCAGCACCGGTGCCAGTTCCTGCGCTTTCTGCGTCGGCTCCATGCCGTAACGCTGCCGCACGAAGAGCGGGTCTTGCAGCATGGCGCGCAGGCGCGTGAGCGCGTTGGACAGCGCGGGCTGCGTGATGCCCAGGCGCTGCGCGGCCCGCGTCACGCTGCGCTCCTCCATCAGCACCAGGAAGACGGGCAGCAAGTTCAGGTCGTAGCGCATCCAGTCATCATGTCAGATGAATATCTGGAATCAAAGAAATAAAGTGGTGGAAATGAATGCCGGTGGCCATGATTCGGGCCATTCCCCCTTCCCTTCCAACCTTCCACCGGAGCTTTTCATGATCACCTTCTACGCCTACGGCGCCCCCAATCCCCACAAGGTCTCCATCGCCCTGCTCGAGCTGGGCCTGGAGCACGAGATCAAAGTCGTCGAGATCTGGAAAGGCGAGGGCCAGTCGCCCGGCTTCCTCGCCATCAACCCGAACGGCAAGGTGCCGGTCATCGTGGACCACGACACCGGGCTCACGATCAGCGAGTCCAACGCGATCCTGCTGTACCTGGCCGAGAAGACGGGCCGCCTGCTGCCCACCGACCCCGCACGGCGCCAACGCGCGCTGGAACTGCTGTTCTTCCAGGCCTCGGGCGTGGGCCCCATGTTCGGACAGCGCGCCTGGTTCACCCTGTTCGCCCCCGAGCACGTGCCCTACGCCATCACCCGCTACCGCAACGAGGCGGAGCGCCTGACCGGCGTCATCGAAAGCCTGCTGCCCGATGACCAGCCCTGGTTCCTCGGCGACGAGTACTCCATCGTGGACATCGCCTTCATGGGCTGGATCTGGACCGCCGTGAAGATGCACTTCCCGATCGACGCCTACCCCAAGCTCAGCGCCTGGCTCGACCGCATGCTGGCGCGCGAAGCGGTGCGCCAGGGCATCGTCACGCCGAACCCGCTGCCGACCTTCGGCTGCCCGGCCACGGCGCAGCCACTGGCCGCCCCCTCCACGTCCGCGTCGTCGGGCGCCGCTTCGTCCGAACGAGCAGAAGCCGTCGCCGCCTGATCCACCCATTCCTGCCACAAGGAGCTCACCATGGCACTGAAAGACATCCTTCCCGGCGCGCTCGGCTTCGGCACCGCGCCCCTGGGCAACATGTTCCGCGACATCCCCGAGGCCGAGGCGCGCGCCACGGTGGACGCCGCCTGGAACGACGGCATCCGCTACTTCGACAACGCGCCCTTCTACGGCGCGGGCCTGGCGGAACTGCGCATGGGCGAGGCATTGGCAGGGCGCCCGCGCGACGACTACGTCATCAGCACCAAGGTCGGCCGGCTCATCCTGGATGAAGTCGAAGACGTCGCCGCGCGCGACCTGGGCGAGAAAGGCGATGTGTTCAAGCACGGCCGCCCCAACCGCATCGTCAACGACTACTCGGAAGACGCGACGCTGCGCTCCATCGAGGACAGCCTCAAGCGCCTGCGCACCGACCGCATCGAGATCGTCTGGGTGCACGACGTGGCGCAGGATTTCTATGGCGACGAATGGCTGGGCGTGTTCGAAAGCGCGCGCAAGGGCGCCTTCAAGGCGCTGGACCGGCTGCGCGACGAGGGCGTGATCAAGGCCTGGGGCCTGGGCGTCAACCGCGTCGAGCCCATTGAACTGCTGCTGGGTCTGGAAGGCCCGCGCCCCGACGGCTTCCTGCTCGCGGGCCGCTACACCCTGCTCGACCACGAGCGCGCGCTGCAGCGCGTGATGCCACTGGTGGCGCAGCGCGGGCTGGGCATCGTCGTCGGCGGGCCCTACAGCTCGGGCGCGCTGGTGGGCGGGCCGAACTTCGAGTACGCGCCGGCCACGCCCGAGATCCTGGCCAGGGTGGCGCGCATCAAGGCCATCGCCGACCGCCACGGCGTGAGCATGAAAGCGGCGGGGCTGCAGTTCGCGCTGGCGCACCCGGCGGTGGCGGCGGTCATCCCCGGCGCCAGCCAGCCCAGGCGCATCGCGGAAGACCGCGCGGCGCTCGACGAAACCGTGCCGGCGGACTTCTGGCGCGAGCTGCGCGCGGCGGACCTGGTCAGCCGGGAGGCGCCACTGCCCCTCGCGGGCTGAAGCGCGTCGCCCTCAGTGCGCCGCCGGCACCGGCGCACGAGTGGCCAGCGCCACCGCATCCGCCCCCGCCGCGTAGCGCAGCCGGGGCGATTCGTCGTTCACCGCCTGCCACACCGCCTCGGCCACGTCGAGCTCGCTCGTCACCGCCGCCGGCTGCGCAAACGAGGCGAACACCTCGTGGGCGTAGGGTGCGTAGGCCTCGGGGATCAGGCCCTGCATGCGATCGGCGCCGTTGGCGGTGAAGCGCGTGCCGGGGCCATAGCCGGGTTCCACCAGCTTCACGCGCACGCCGAAGGCCTGCAACTCCAGCGCCAGTGATTCGGTGAAGCCCTCGATCGCCGTCTTGCTGGCCGTGTAGGCCGCCACCAGCGGGAAGGGCGCCAGCGTGGCGCTGGAGGTGACGTTGATGAGCAGGCCCGCGCGGCGCGCGCGCCAGGCCGGCAGCACCGCCTGCGCCATCGCCATGCTGCCGAAGGTGTTGGTCTCGAAGATCTCGCGCACCGTGGCCATGGGCGTGGCTTCGAAGGCGCCGAGCAGGCCCAGGCCCGCGTTGTTCACGAGCACGTCGATGGGGCCGGCCGCGTCCAGCGCGCGGGCGATGCTGTCGGGCTGCGTCACGTCCAGCGGCAGCACACGCAGCCGGGGCGAGAGCGGCAGCAGGCCATCGCGCGGCGTGCGCATGGTGGCGATGACGTTCCAGCCCTTGGCGTGGAAGTGGCGCGCGGTTTCCAGGCCGTAGCCCGAGGAGCAGCCGGTGATGAGGATGGTTTTCATGAGAAGTCCTTTCGGTGGTGTTCAGGCTTGCGTTGAAGGTGCCGCAACGATAGGACGCCTCGTCCGGACTATCTACAATCCTGAATCCGAATCACTTTTGCAACCGTCCGGAATCATCCGATCATGGTGGACCCGCTGGCCGACGTCATCGCCCTGCTGCGCCCGCGCGCGGTGTACTCCAAGGTCATCAGCGGTGCGGGGGCCTGGGCCGTGCGCTACCCGGCCTTCGGGCAACCCAGCTTCTGCACCATGCTGGAAGGCCACTGCGTGCTGGCGGTGGACGGGCAACAGCCGCTGGCCCTGCAGGCCGGCGACTTCGTGCTGATGCCCAGCACGCCCGGCTTCACGCTGCGCGGCCCGGAGCCCGCGCCACCCGTGCACATGGACCCGGCGCGCACCGCCGGGCAACAGCAGCAGGGCGAACTGCGCCACGGCCGGCGCAAGGGCCCGCCCGAGATGCGCATGCTCGGCGGCTACTTCCAGTTCCAGTCGCTGGACGCGGCGCTGCTGGTGTCCCTGCTGCCCAGCCTGCTGCACGTGCGCGGCGTCGATCGCCTGCCGGTGCTGGTGCAACTGGTGCGCGACGAATCCCTGGCCGATCGGCCGGGCCGCCACCTGGTGCTGGCGCGGCTGGTGGAGCTGCTGCTCATCGAAGCCTTGCGCGGCGCGGCGAACGAGGCGGCGCCGCCCGGCCTGCTGCGCGGTCTGGCCGACGAGCGCGTGGCCGTGGGCCTGCGCCGCATGCACGGCGCGCCCGAACGCGCGTGGACGGTGCCGGCCCTGGCCAGAGAAGCCGCACTCTCGCGCTCCACCTTCTTCGAGCGCTTCACCCGCGCGGTGGGCGTGCCGCCCATGGAGTACCTGCTGGCCTGGCGCATGGCCCTGGCCAAGGACCTGCTCGACCAGGGCGGCCTGCCCATTGGCGCGGTGGCCGAGCGCGTGGGCTACGGCTCGGCCAGCACCTTCAGCACGGCCTTCAGCCGCCACGTGGGGCAGCCGCCCAGCCGGTACGCGCGCGAGCGGCAGGGCCAAGGCCAGCCGGCCTGAAGACAGCTCTCAGGTCGGCAGCTTCGCGATCACCTTGATCTCGAACTGGAAGCCCGACAGCCAGGTGACGCCGATGGCGGTGGCCGTGGGGTAGGGCGCCTGGCCCCAGAACTCCGCCGCCACGGCCCAGGCGCGTTCGAAGTGGGTGTGCGGGTCCACCATGAACACGGTCACGTCGATGACGTCGTCGAAGCTGAGGCCGGCCTCGGCCAGGATGGCGTTGAGGTTGCGAAACGCCAGGCGCACCTGCTCGTCCAGGTCGGGCTCGGGCGAGCCGTCGGGCCGGCTGCCCACCTGGCCCGAGACGAACAGCAGGCCGTTGGCCCGGATGGCGGGGGAATAGCGGTGCGCGTCGTACAGGGCGTGGCGGCTGGGCGGGGACACCACGTCGCGGGTGGGGGTCTTGGGGTGCATATCGGGGGCTCCACGAATCGGTTGAAGGAGCAGGGAATCTAGGGACGCGCGCGCCACGGATAAACCGGCCAGGCCAACAATCACTGTTTGGCAAACCCAAACAATCCCCAGCCGAACCGGAGGCACCCATGGACCGATTCGACGCGATGCAGGCCTTTGCGCGCGTGGTGGAGGCCGGCAGCTTCACCCGCGCCGCCGAGACGCTGCGCCTGAACAAGACCAGCGTGACCCAACTGGTGCAGCAACTGGAGGCGCACCTGCGCGTGAAGCTGCTGCACCGCACCACCCGCAAGGTGCAGGCGACCGCCGACGGCGCGGCCTACTACGAGCGCGTGCTGCGCCTGCTGGCCGAACTGGACGACGCCGAGACCAGCCTCTCCAGCGCCCAGGCCTCGCCGCGCGGGCGCATCCGCGTGGACGTGCCCAGCCCGCTGGCGCGGCTGGTGCTGATGCCCGCGCTGCCCGACTTCCACGCGAAGTACCCGGACATCCAGATCGACATGGGCGCGAGCGACCGCATGGTGGACCTGATCGAGGACCGGGTGGACTGCGTGATCCGCGGCGGCGAGATCACCAACCCTTCGCTGGTGGCGCGGCGCGTGGGCGACCTGTCGATCGGCGCGTACGCCGCGCCCGCGTACCTGCAACGCGCCGGCACACCGACGCACCCGCGCGAACTGGACAGCGCGCAGCACCGCACCGTGGGCTACCTGAGTGCGCGCACGGGCAAGGTGCTGCCCTTGACCCTGCGCCGCGACGGCGAGCAACTGAGCCTGCTGGGCCGGCACGCGCTGGCGGTGGACGACGGCAACGCCTACCTGGCGGCGGGTGTGGCGGGGCTGGGCGTGCTGTGGCTGCCCACCTACATGGCCGAGGCGCACGCCGCGCGCGGCGAACTGGTGCCGCTCTTTCAGGACTGGCGCTTCGACCCCATGCCCATGTACCTGGCCTACCCACCGAACCGGTACCAGAGCGCGAAGGTGCGCGTGTTCATCGATTGGGTGGTGGAGGTGGTGAAGGCCCTGCCCACACACGGGGCCCCGTAGTGACGCCCTCGCCCCGATATGCTCTCGGGCCGCAAGCGACAAACCCTCCGACCACCCCGCCTGGCCCATGGCCACAGGAGCCGACCTTGATCGAGCCGCCCCTTCAACTGCCGCACGCCCCCCTGCCCGCCTACTACCGCGACGAAGCGGACCATGCGCGCTACGTGCGCCGCATCTTCGACGAGACCGCCGTCGACTACGACCGCATCGAACGCGCCATGGCGCTCGGGTCGGGCGGCTGGTACCGGCGGCAGGCCCTGGCCCGGGCCGGGCTGGCGGCGGGTGACACGGTGGTCGACGTGGGCATCGGCACCGGCCTGCTGGCGCGCCAGGCCCGCGAACTGATCGGCGAGGGCGGGCGCCTCATCGGCGTGGACCCCAGCCCCGGCATGCTGGCGCAGGTGGACCTGCCCGGCGCCGAACTGCGCGCCGGCCGCGCGGAAGAGCTGCCCTGCGCCACGGGCGAGGCCGACTTTTTGAGCTTTGGCTACGCGTTCCGGCACGTGTCGGACGTGGACGCCGCGCTGGGGGAGTTTCTGCGCGTGCTGCGGCCCGGTGGGCGGCTGCTGATCCTGGAGATCAGCCAACCGACGGGCCGGTGGTCGCGTGCCTTCATGAAGTTCTACATGCGCCGCGTGGTGCCCACGCTGGCGCGCGTGGTGGCCCGCGAACGCGGCAGCGCCGAGCTGTGGCGCTACTACTGGGACACCATCGAGGCCTGCATCCCGCCCGAGCAGATCATGCAGGCGATGGAGCGCGCGGGCTTCCAGCAGGTGAAGCGCCACACCGACCTGGGCGTCTTCTCGGAGTACACGGCCGTGCGGCCGTGAGGTGGCCGGAGCAGCCGTGAGGGCAGGCCCAGCCGGCCCTACTCCGCCTTCATCACCGTCTCGCCCTTCAGCGGCCCCATGTCGCGGATGTTGAAGCGGTGGCGCTTCCAGCCCGCGTAGGTGCGCCGCCAGTTCAGCACCGAGACGACGTAGTACAGCAGCTTGAACATCCTCAGCGAGGCCCGGTACGCCGGCCCGTGGTGGATGTCGGCCGCCAGCAGCGACATCAGCCCCTGCTTCACCTTGAACACGTTCTGCGGGTGCATGAACATGTCGCGGATGGTGGGGTTGGTGACGCGGTAGATGAACCAGGAATAGTCGCGCGGGCCCACCCGCACGCGCTTCTCGAAAGCGGCGCGGGCGGCGGGCAGGCGCTTGGGCTCGTCCAGCGCGGTGGCCACGAGTTGCGCGCCGTCGAAGGCGCTCTGCATGGCCAGGAAGACGCCTGAGGAGAACATCGGGTCGATGAAGGTGAAGGCGTCGCCCACCATCAGGTAGCGCTCGCCCGTGGCGTGCGTGCTGGCGTACGAGAAGTTGCCGGTGGCGTGCACCTGGTCGTCCACCAGCGTGGCGTGCTTGAGCCGGTCGTGCAGCTCGGGGCACAGGGCGATGGTGTCGAAGAAATAGTCCTTCAGCGGCTTGTCGCGCGCCTTCAGGTAATAGGCCCAGCACACCGCGCCCACGCTGGTGGTGCCGTCGGCCAGGGGGATGAACCAGAACCAGCCGTGCTCGAACCAGCAGATGCTGATGTTGCCCTCGCGCTTGCCCTCCAGCCGGCGGGCGCCGCGGAAGTGGCCGAACAGGGCCGTGCTGTTGTGGGCCTTGTTCTTCTGTTTGCACTTGAACTGGTTCGCCAGCAGCGTGTCGCGGCCCGTGGCGTCCACCACGAAGCGCGCGCGCCAGCGACGGGCCTCACCACTGTCCAGCCGCGCCTCCACGTTGGCGCCTTCCTGGTCGAACGCCACCTGCGTGACCTTGGCGCCCTCCAGCGCCTGCGCGCCCGACCGGGCGGCGTGGCGGAACAGCAGCTCGTCCAGCTCGGAGCGGCGCACCTGCCAGGCCGAGGACTTGGAAGGGTCCCAGCCCTCGGCGAAATCGACGTAGCTGCAATAGTCCAGGTCGGGCGGCACGAACTCGATGCCGTACTTCGGCATGCCGATTTTGTCGACCTGATCGCGCACGCCGAGCCGGTCGAACAGGGCCACGTTGCCGGGCAAGAGCGACTCACCGATGTGAAAGCGCGGGTGGTGCTCTTTCTCGAGCAGCACCACCTGGCGGCCTTCGCGCGCGAGCAGGGCGGCGATGGTGGAACCGGCGGGGCCGCCGCCGACGACGAGCACGTCGCAATTCTCATCAGCTTGCATCGAGTCATCTCCCGGGTTGTGGCCTACGTGGGCCGGGCGAAAAAATACCACGCCGGAGTGGCCGCGCTGTCCGACAGTATGGGAACTCGACCGTGGCGCGCGGAGCCCGCTTGCCCTGATACCCCCCACCCATTGGCCAACAGGGGGTGGTGTCGAATGACCAAGTCAGAAACATTGCCAAGGCCATTGCCCTGGCCAAAGGTTACGAGGAGTGAGCGCCATGCGCAAAGCCAACACCGCCGGAACCGTCAGCAAGCGCAAAGCCGGTACGAAGACGAGGCCCTACGACGTGGCGGCCTACCTCAGCACCCCGGAAGACATGGCGGGCTACCTGGACGCCTGGCTGACCGAGGCGCCCGACGACGCGGCCGGGATCGCGCGTGCACTGGGGGACATCACACGCGCCAAAGGCATGACGCAGGTGGCCAAAGACGCGGGGGCGTAAAGCTTCAAAGCGGGCGCGGCCACTTGGCCACCAGCCCGCCACCTACCGCGCGGCCCAGAGCCTGAACTCGACGTGCTTCGCGGCACCTTGAAAGTCCAGGTCCGTCGACAACAGAACCAGATCATGTCGCCGGCACAGCTGAATGAGCAGTGCATCGATTGTTCCGATCTGCACGCCGCGACGGCGACAGGCGTTTCGAACCTCCGCGGCCTCGATGTGGTCGTCCCGGTCCGGCTGCAGGAATGCGAGGGCAGACAGGCGCTCTACCAACTGCGCGCGGGCCTTCGGCCCGGCAAAGCCTTGCAGCAGCTCTTGCAGCACGAACCCCGTCGTGAAGACCTGATCCGCACCCATCAATGCCTCCCGCAGGGCCACAACCTGAGGCTCGGACTGCTCGGTGTCCCGGCGCAGGGCCAACGACCATACGCTCGTGTCGACAAGCATGCTCATCGCTTGCGCGTCCGCTCCGCCTTGTGGTCGAACGATGTGTCCCAGTCCAGCTTTCCGAAGAGCTCCGCCACGCGGCGTTGCTCTCGGCGGGCAATGAACTCTTGCAAGGCCCGCGTGACTGCGGCCTTTTTGGTGGACTCCCCACTGACGCGGTAAGCGCGCTCCAGGAGATCTTGATCGAGGGCGAGATTGGTGGCCATGTGTAGCTCCTTGAGTTGCAGTCTACACAACCACCCACCGTGTCGCAACGAACGCATGACGAATGACCGGCCCCAAGCCGGGAATGGGGAAGCTGTGCACGTCCGGCGGCATCAGGCGCTACGCACCGGCTCATACCGCAGCACCACCGCCCCCGATCGAAACGCCTTCTGCCCCACCAGCCGCAAATCCACGTGCTGGGGCAGCCCCGCGAACAGCGTGGGCCCACGCCCCACCAGGCGCGGGTGCACGATGAACTCGTATTCGTCGATGAGGCCCAGTTGCGCCAGGGCCATGGGCAACTGCACGCCCGCCACGTACAGGCCCTTGCCCGGTTCCTGCTTCAGGCGCCGCACCTCCGCCCCCAGGTCGCCGCGCAACAGCTCCGCGTTCCAATCCACCCGTTCGAGCGTGCTGGACACGACGTACTTCTTCGCCGCGTGGATGGTCTGCGCGAAGGGCAGCGTCCACTCGGGCATGCCTTCGGGCCGCACGCCCGTCTCGGCCACGGGCCGCCAGGCGCTCTCCATCAGGCCGTAGATGACCCGCCCGAACAGCAGGGCGTCGGCCTGCGCCAGGGTGTTGGCGGCGTGGCGGTGCAGCTCTTCATCGGGGCCCATCGCCTCGTGGTCGTAACAGCCGTCCAGGGAGATGTTGATGGAGTAACGAAGCGGGCGCATGGGGCTCCTGAGCGGGTGGATGGCGGGGGTGGGCGGCTACCGGGCCAGCATGCCCGAAGGAATAGACTCTGCGGAATTCTGCTTTCCCGCACTCACCCCACACATCGTCGTAGGAGAACCCGTGGTGATCAACCCCGCCAAAGACACGACCAAAATGAGCTCCACCGAACTGCGCGAATACGCGGAGCGGTTGATGCGGCAAGCCGAGGAACAGTCGACGAAGGAATTCGAGTCCACGCTCAACTTCCTGTCGGACAAGCTCACGCACATGGGCAAGACGAAGAAGGACGCTGTCATCCACCTCATCAAGATGATGAAGAGCCATGAGGCGGAGGAGACGCTGGCCGAACTGGCGGAAGGCGCCGGCTTCACCAGCCCCCGACGGGCCAAGGAGCGCGGGGACCTGGACAGCGAGGGCAATCCACCCGAGATCGGCGTGACCTACCAGTTGCCTACGGGCGAGACGTGGACGCGCAAGAGCAAGGTGGGGGCGACGAAACGGGAGTTTGCGGCGTTTGCGAAGACGACGACTTGGGGGGCTATGAGGGTGTGAAGTCAAGCCGGCACACGTTCATGAAGCTCGATCATGGAACAGCGCAGTCTGTACGACCTGGCCAACTACCTGAGCACACCCGAGAACAGGAACTTTCTAGGTCAACGAATGGGCGCTCCTGCGCGATCGCTCTACATGCGTTGGTCAGAGAGCGGGCTTGAATAGAAATCGCCGCCGCTGGAGATAGCTCGGCTGCGGCGCACCTTTGCTTGGCACTGACATGCGCTGCCCATCGTATGGTTGCAATTGAGCACGCAGTGCGCTGTCTTCACCCACACGGCTCCAGTCGATCCGAATCGTCAAGTCATCCTCGATCAGCAGTTGGCCATTTTCGAAGGCGCGGTCGACCAACAAGGACAGGCAGATTCCATTTGCCGGGTCGAGCCTAATGGATTGATCTCGGCTCCAGGGGACAATGTGGGAGGCGACAAGAAATGCTCTGCTGGCAATGCCGGTGATCGCGCAGCGATAGCCATAGTTCGCTTTCACCGCGGCGGCGAAAGCTCTCTGTGCGCTGCCCCTGGTTTTGACCGTAGCCGTGGCATCGGGCACCTCAAACCTCCCCTGGTCAATCTTTTGTCGGAAAGCTTCTACCTCTTGTGGATCCGTTTCGGCGGCCTCGGCGGCTGCATCCGTCGGTGCGATTACCGGGAATCGCTGCAACAGAGAATCCAGTAGTTGATCGAGAGAGGCGGCGACTCCGGGAGCCAGCGGAGCCGTCTGGACCCAGGCATCGTGGTTTTTCGCAGGGTCAAAGAACAGGCCATGGCCAGGCGCGCGAAGATACTCAATAAGCGCGCCACCCTCGTCAGGCGTGAGTTCAGTGATCGCCACCGTCTGATCGGCTGATTCAGTGATCCGAGCCAGTGCATTCTTCACAATCGCGCTTGGCGCCGTACCAGCACTGTGCAGCAGCGTCCATGCGAGCGCAGATCGCGTAGATGTCTTTGTGGCGAGGACTCGCACCTCCGGTGGCGCGAGGTTCAGGTCTGCCCACGCGAAGTGCTCGTGCGGATCCTTGAGGTAAGCGCGTAAGTGCAGTGTTCTTGATTCGTCTCGAAGCTTTACCGCCATAAGGTACGGCTGACCGGCGCCACGACTGGCAAGCAGCGCCAGTTCATGCTCGGCAGCAGCAACCGCGGAATGCGTCGGGTCACCGGGGATGGTCTCAGCAGTCGCGTCGCTGGGGTTGAGCGTCATCTTCCAAGCGTCAGGAGCGTGGCTGGTCCCCCACTTGAGATGCGGTCGATCCGCGGAGTTAAATACGAGCGCGCCTTGAGCATTTCCAGCAGGCCACTGGTAAGTGAGCGGCACAGACTCAGCACCCGTTACATCGACAGGAAAAAGGCGCCTCACTGCGTCGAGAAACTCGCTCGTTCGGGAAAGCTGAATGTAGTCCTTCGTGTATTTCGTACCGCTTAAGCGTCCATAGGTTGCTCGATGAGCCGACGTACCATAGTGAACAACGAGAACCCACTCGACAGGGTGCGCAGGCATCTAGAACCTCCCAATGATGATGGCTTCTGGCGACTGATGTGCCTCTACTTCTCGACGGCTTTGCGCGGCCAGTGCACGTCGCGTAGTAAAACGGATGATCTCCGCGCGTGGGAACAACGCATGTACGACCTCTGTGTCCCGATTAGACATGACCCAGTGCACGCCACGCTCCGACAGGTCTGCGCAGATCTTCGCAAGCTCGACTAAGTCTGCCAACTCAAATGTCTTGGCTGTGTACTTGTTGAATTTCGCAGTCGGCTCCTTCTCGACATCGGGGCGCGAGAAGACGGGCAGGTATGGCGGGTCGAGATAGACGAAATCGCCACGCGTTGCACCCACGAGCACTTGGCGGAAGTCGCCCGCAACAATGTCCGCACGTACCAATGCCCGCCGGACCGACGTCATCGTCGCCTCGCTGATGCCCTTGAAACTGCGATCACCCCAAGGCACATTCATGGCGCCGGTTCGCGAATTTTCACGCCAGAGGTGGTTCCATGAGACCGCGTTGAGGTAGAGGAACCGCGCAGCCTTTTCAAGGGGCGCTACCGGTACTGTCGCACGTACCTCGTAGTAGAACTCCTTGGAGTCGCGCGCCGCATACCAGTCGAGAAGAGGACGTAGCGCCGATGGATGGTCCCTCATCGCGATCCAGGCCGCGACCAGATGCTCGTTTAGATCGGCCAACCGCGCACGACCCGATACGCGCGCCGCGCAGGCAAGAAAAACAGCGCCTCCACCCAAGAATGGCTCGTAGTAGTTCTTGATGTCCGCCGGAACGTGCGGGAGGATACGAGGAAGGAGTCTTGATTTGCCACCGACCCACCGGATGAATGGTTTGATCGGGAGCTCTTCGGGCTGCGCGCTGTCTGATGGATGTGAAGGCATGCTAGGAGCCGGGATGGATTCTTCTTGTGGCTCTGTCTTTCACCTCGGAGGTGATGCCTCATGATATCCTGTAAATAACCCCAGTATCGCCGCTAGTCGTTGTTCGCACTGCTCATGATGTTCCCTCCGTCCGATGTTCAACTGATGTGGCCGAACAAGGAGCTGCAACTGCGAGCCTCCGGGGATGACGGCTGCGAATGGGTGCAGCCGGCTGACGACCGGCTGCTCATGCCGCTCAAATTCGAGGCCCTCACGGATGGCCCCCTGGACGCCCGCACAAACGTGCTGGTCGCTGGAGACGGCCTTGACGCGCTGGAAGCGCTCGCTGCGCATACCAGGGCGTTGGATGGCGGCATTCGTCTGGTGTACATCGATCCGCCTTTCAACACTCAAGGCAGCTTCCGCCAATACAACGATGCAATGAACCGGCCGATGTGGCTGAGCATGATGCGAGACAGACTGGCTGCGCTGCGCCCCTTGCTCTCCGAGGATGCGAGCGTATGGGTCCATCTGGATGATTCGGAGGTACACCGGGCTCGCTCTGTAATGGATGAGGTTTTTGGCGAAGGCGCATTCGTTGCTTCGGTGGTATGGCAGAAGAAGACGACGCGCGACTCGCGCGCGGCCTTTTCATCCAATCACGACACAATTCTGGTGTATGCCCCGAGTGGTCCGAAAAAGTGGAAAACGTCGCGCAATCTGCTGATCAAAGATGAGGCGCACTTGCAAAACCGTGACGATGACCCTCGCGGCCCGTGGGCCGATGCGCCTTTTACGGCGCCTGGATTTCGCAGGGCTCAACAGTACGACATCGTTACACCTACCGGCCAGGTGTTGCGGCCACCGCGAGGGCGCTCGTGGTATGCAACGCAACAGACCTATCGTGATCTGCTTGACGATGGAAGGATCTGGTTTCCTAAAGGGGGCGATGGCTCGCCTCGACTAAAGCTTTTTGCACATCAGCTAAGAGGGCTTGTTCCGTTCACCGTGTGGGGTGCACCAGATACCGGCACAAACGACGATGCAAAGCGCCACTTGTTGTCCATGTTCCCCGAGGCAGAGGTTTTTGATACGCCAAAGCCCGAAGCGCTGTTGGAGCGCATCATCCATATTGCGACCAACCCGGGTGAACTGGTAGTCGACATCTTTGGTGGCAGCGGGACCACTGCAGCCGTGGCCCACAAGATGCGGCGGCGATGGGTGATCGCCGAGCGCAACACGCAAACAATCTTGGATTTCCTGTTGCCGAGAATGCAACGCGTGGTTGGCGGCACAGATTCCGGAGGGGTAACCGACATCACTTCTTGGACCGGAGGTGGGAGTTTCGAGATTGTTCACGTTACCCCCAGATTCGGAAAGCTGTCCAGACGCCACCAAGCAGAGACCATCAAGCGACAGCTAGCGCGCTCATCAAGTGAACAAGTGCCTCGCCTCAGACGGGGTCTTCAGGCCGAACTACTGAATTCCTGAATGCAAGTTTGAAGCGAGGCTCGCCCTGGCTGGCCTAACTCCCGATGATGAGTCGAGACCGCTGGCAGGGATAGCTCACCCTCGAATCAGTGGTCTTTCTAGCCTGGCGCTGGCTACCGGGGGCAGTTACAGACATTCACCGGCCTAACCAACTAGGAAGCCACGTCGATACCTTACCGGTGAAGAGTTGAAGGTTCAGCAGCAGCGCATGCGCGGAACGAGCCCGATCCCACCGCGTTCCCTCAACCCAGCGGGCACGCGGATCTTGAAAGCAGCAACGACATCAATTCGAACTCGTTAGAAGCGTCGCCATCGACAAGGCGAGCGACGCCGCGAGCCTTTCAAGTGTCTGCAGCGAAGGGTTCCTCGCTTGGCGCTCGATGCGCGCGATGACTGGCCTGCTGACGCCGGATCGCTGACTCAACATCTCCTGAGTCAGCATCAAGCGCCCCCTTGCTGCGACAAGGTTCTGCGCCAGCAGAGCCTCGATCAAGTTGTCAGCCTCCTGTCGAGCCACAGGCCGCGCTCCGAGCAGTGAACCTGTGGACACGCCCAGAGCACGAGCCAACTTATCCACCGTGCCCAAGGACACATTGAGCTCCCCTCTTTCCAGACGCTGAATCATTCGGCGGTCCACGTGGGCCTGCTCCGCGAGCGCGCGAGTACTCCAGTTGCCTTGCGCACGCAGAGCAACAAGGTTCCTGGCCAACTGGCCACGCGCGGGAGAGGTTTCGGACGCTTGATCAGGCACCGAAAAAGTGTGGAGACCAAACCCGCAGGGGTGGCGGCATTTAGGGCACAATGCCGACGCGTTTTTGGGAGTCTGCGCATGTTCGTTACCTCAGCCGCGTTCGTTCCGTTCCTGCATCCCTCTGCGGTTGCGCCTAGTCAGCAGTATTGGCGCGTGGTCACACTGACCCTGGAGAGACATTGGTATCTGGTCGTCCACAAGGTGCTCTTCCAGGGTCGCAAGGTGCCTCAGACCGCGCTGGTGGCGTGGGATGCCACGCTGGCGGACTTGCTAGCTGAAATCCCGCCCGACGATCTGATCGGCCTCGCGCGCCTTGACTGGCAAGGCGACAACCACGCGAGTTGGTCCTTGCGATGGCTGGAGGTGGGTTGGAGGCCTTCGCGCTGAGTAGCGCCCAAACCAAAGGCCCCGGAGCTCCCGCCCCAGGGCCTTCGTCCTCCCCTCCCTCGCTCCCCCTTCAGTTCAACTCAGAACGGGTAATGCCGCGGCGTCGTCTGCACCGTGATCCAGCGCAGCTCCGTGAACTCGTTGATGCCGGCCTTGCCGCCGAAGCGGCCGATGCCCGAGCCCTTGACGCCGCCGAAGGGCATTTGCGCTTCGTCGTGGACGGTGGGGCCGTTCACGTGGCAGATGCCGCTGTCGATCTTGCGGGCCACGTTGTAGGCGCGCGCAATGTCTTTGCCGAAGACGGAGGCGCTGAGCCCGTATTCGTTGTCGTTGGCGCAGGCGATGGCCTCTTCGGTGTTCTTCACGCGCACGATGCACTTCACCGGGCCGAAGGTTTCTTCGCGGTAGATGCGCATCTGGGGCGTGACGTGGTCGAGCACGGTGGCGGGCATCAGGGTGTCGGTGCTTTTGCCGCCGCAGACGAGCTTGGCGCCTTTGGCCAGGGCGTCGTCGATGAGCTCGTTGCAGAAGTTGACCGTGTTCATGCCGATGACGGAGCCCAGCACCACGGGCTCGGGCTTGCGCGGGTCGCCCACGGGCAGGTTGCGGGCCTTGTCGCCGAACTTCTTCACGAACTCGTCGGCAATCTTCTCGTCCACGACGATGCGCTCGGTGCTCATGCAGATCTGGCCGCTGTTGGCGAAGCAGCCGAAGGCCGCACCGTTCACCGCATCGTCGATGTCGGCGTCGTCGAGGATGACCATGGGCGCCTTGCCGCCCAGTTCCAGCACCACGGGCTTCAAGTACTTGGCGCAGGTCATGGCGATGATCTTGCCGACCTTGGTGCTGCCGGTGAAGTTGACACGCCGCACGGCCGGGTGGGCCACGATGGCTTCGACGACGGCGCCCGCGTCGGCGGGGGCGTTGGTGATGTAGTTCACCACGCCGGCGGGGAAGCCGGCGTCTTGAAAGGCTTCGACGATGAGCTGGTGGGTGCGGGGGCAGTTCTCGCTGCCTTTGAAGATGACGGTGTTGCCGCAGGCCAGGGGCACGCAGATGGCGCGCACGCCGAGGATGATGGGCGCGTTCCAGGGTGCGATGCCGAGCACCACGCCCGCGGGCTGGCGCACGCCCATGGCCAGGCTGCCGGGGATGTCGGAGGGGATGAGCTCGCCCGAGATCTGGGTGGTGAGGGCGGCGGCCTCGCGGATCATGCCGGCGGCCAGGAAGCAGTTGAAGCCGGCCCACATGCCGGTGCCACCGGTCTCAGCCGCCACGGCTTCGATGAACTTGGGCGTTTTGGCTTCGAGCGCGTCGGCGGCCTTGAGCAGCAGGGCGCGGCGTTCGCCGGGGCCGGTTTCGCTCCAGGTCTTGAAGGCTTCGGCGGCGGCTTCCACGGCCATGACGGCGTCGGCCGGGCTGGCGGCGGGGGCGCGGGTGGCCACGCTGCCGTCGAGCGGGTTGCGGCGTTCGAAGGTGGCGCCTTTTTCGGCGGTGACCTTGAGGCCGTTGATGAGCATGGACAGGTCGGACATGGGTTCTCCTTGAGCTTGTGCGGTGAGGTGTGTCTGTGCGGTCAGGCGGCCACGGCCTTGCGGCGCGCCACGGCGTCGGCGGCGTTGGTGGTGCCGGTGGCGGGGTCCTTGTCGGCGCCGAGGTAGGCCTCGCGGATGACGGTGGAGCGCGCGAGCAGCTTGGCGGGGCCGCTGGCGACGATGGCGCCGCGTTCGAGCACGTAGCCGCGGTCGGCCACGGCCAGGGCCTTCTTCACGTTCTGCTCCACCATCAGCACGGTGGTGCCGGCGTCGGCGATGCGGCGGGCGATGCCGAGCAGTTCGTCCACCATCTTGGGCGCCAGGCCGAGCGAGGGTTCGTCGAGCATGAGCAGGCGGGGCGCGCACATCATGGCGCGGGCCACGGCCACCATCTGCTGTTCGCCGCCGCTCATGGTGCCGGCCAGTTGGTTCGCGCGTTCGCGGAGTTTGGGGAAGTCGTTGAAGGCCTGTTCGATGCGGCGCGCGCGTTCGGCCTTGGGCACGAGCCAACCGCCCAGCTCCAGGTTCTCGGTCACGCTCATCTGCGGGAAGAGCTGGCGGCCTTCGGGCACCAGGGCCACGCCGCTTTCCACGATCTCATGCGTTTTCTCGGCGAGCTCTTCGCCGTTGAGCAGCACGGTGCCCTGTCGCGGGATGAGGCCGTTGATGGCCTTGAGCAGGGTGGTCTTGCCGGCGCCGTTGGGGCCCAGCACCACGGTGAGGCCGGGGCGGGCTTCGAGCTTCAGGTCGCGCAGCACCAGGAAGGCGCCGTAGCCGGCGCTGAGGCCGTCGATCTTGAGGTGCGCTTGCGAGGCGCCGCCGAGGCGGAAGGGGTCTTGGCGGTACCACATCATGCGGTGGCCTCTTGTTCTTGCGCCGCTTCTGATTCGGTTGCGGCTTCGCCCATCTCGTCGCCCAGGTAGGCCTCGATCACCTCCGGGTTGCGGATGACGTCGCGCGGCACGTCGTCGGCGATCTTGCGGCCCTGGTGCAGCACGATGACGCGCTCCACGTGGCGCAGCAGGGTGCTGACGGCGTGCTCGATCCAGACGACAGTGAGGTCCAGCTCGTCGCGCAGGCGGCGGATGAGGCGGGCCATTTCCTCCACCTCGTTCTCGGTGAGGCCGGCGGCCACTTCGTCCAGCAGCAGCAGCTTGGGGCGCGTGGCCAGGGCCATGCCGATTTCCAGCAGGCGCTGTTGCGAGGGCGTGATGGCGGCGGCGGGCAGGTCGGCCTGCGCGCTCAGGCCGATGAGGCCGAGGATGCTGTCGGGCGTGCGCAGCACCCAGGGCACGCCGATCTCGTCGCCCCAGAACAGGTATTCGCGGCGGCGCTTGCCGGCGAACTTGAGGCCGAAGGCGATGTTGTCGCGCACCAGCATGTCGCCAAAGGTGCGCGGGGTTTGAAAGGTGCGCGCCAGGCCGTGGGCTGCGAAGCGGTGCGGCGCCTTGCCCGCGAGCGAGTGGCCGCACAGGTCCAGCCGGCCGCTGGTGGGTTTGGTGACGCCGGAGATGGCGTTGAAGAAGGTCGTCTTGCCGGCGCCGTTGGGGCCGATGATGCCGACCAGTTCACCGGGCATGAAGCTGGCGCTGACGCTGTCGACGGCGGTGAGGCCGCCGAAGCGGACGGTGATGTCCTTGGCCTGGAGCAGCGGCTGCTTCGCTTCAGTAGACATGGCGCGCCTCCCGCTGCTTCTTCTCGCGCTGCTTGCGGCGCTCGGTCTCGCCGCTCAGGTCGTCCCTGGTTTCCTTCCACCAGGCTTTCAGGTCGCGCCACCAGCCCTTGAAGGTGTCGGTGCGCACCGACGCGAGCCCGCCCGGCAGGTACAGCACCGAGAGGATGAGCAAGAGGCCCAGCGACATCATGTACACCTGCGGCACCTGCAGGCGCAGGGTTTCGGCCAGCACGCTGAAGACGATGGCGGCGATGAGCGGGCCCCACAGCGTCATGGCACCGCCGATGAGCGCGATGAGCACCGTTTGAAAACCGATGAAGGGGTTGAAGACGGTGTGCGGGTCGATGTACGTCCAGCGCACGCTCATGGCCGCGCCCACGGCGCCGGCGATGGCCGCGGTGAGGGCGAAGCCGGCGGTCTTCACCAGGCGCGTGTTGACGCCCAGGGTCTGCGCGCGCTGCTCGTCGGCGCCGATGCCCATCATGGCCAGGCCGAAGCGGGTGCGGCGGATCCAGATCGACAGGAACACCGCCACCACCGCGAGCAGCAGCACGGTGAAGTAGATGGTGTCGCGCTCGGGCACGACCATGAGCACGCGGCCCACGGTGCCGGTGACGCTTTTCTCGAAGTAGCTGATGGCGTGGCGGATGAGCTCCGTCATGCCGAAGGTGAGCACGGCGAAGTAGGTGCCGCGCAGGTGCAGCACGGCCGCGCCCATCACCACCGCCACCACGGCCGCAATGCCCGCGCCGGCCGCGATGGCCACGGGCCAGCTCAGCGTTTCCAGGCCGATGGCGCTGGTGTAGGCGCCGATGCCGAAGAAGGCCGAGGTGGCGAGCGAGAGGTAGCGCGTGCTGCCGCAGAACAGCGCCCAGCTCGACGAGAGGGCGATGTACATCAGGCAGGTGAGCGCCATGGAGACGACGAACTCGCTGGCGAAGCCGGGCAGGGCCACGGCCCAGCCGGTGAGGGCGAAGAGCACCAACAAATCGCGGATGAGGAACTGTCTCGAATTCATGCTTTTCTGGTTTTGCGCGAGAACAGACCTTCGGGGCGCAGCAGCAGCACGCCGATGAACACGATGTAGCTGAGCAAGGCCTTGAGCGAGGGGTTGGTGAAGTGCATGCCGATGGCCTCGATGACGCCGAGCAGCAGGCCGCCCGCGAGCGCGCCGCCCATGCTGCCGAAGCCGCCCAGGGTGATGACGATGAGCGCCGTCACCGTGTAGGGCTCGCCCATGGAGGGGCTGATGGTGTAGGCCATGGAGAGCAGGCAACCCGCCACGCCCGAGAGGCCCAGGCCGATGCCGAACATAAGCGGGTGCAGGCGCTTGGTGTCGATGCCCACGAGCTGCGCGCCGGTGGGCGATTGCATGAGCGCGCGCACGCCCTTGCCCAGCAAGGTGGTGCGCAGCAGCACGATGAGCGCGCCCGCGAACAGCAGCGCCAGGCCGAAGACGAGCAGCTTGTTCACCGCGAACTGGGCCTGGCCGTCGGGCAAGGGGATGGCGAAGGGCTGGGTGAGGAAGTCGTAGCCGCGCAGGTCGCCGCCCCAGATCCAGCTGATGGCGTTCTGCACGAAGAACATGAGGCCGAAGGCCACCATGAGGCCACGCGCCTCGAACACATCGAGGTTGGGCGAGGTGGCGGTGAGGCGGCGAAAGCACAGCCAGTGCACCGCCACGCCGATGCCCATGAGCAGCGCGAAGGAGACGGGGATCATCCACAGCGGCGAGAGGCCGAAGGTGGCGGCCGCCATCCAGGTGATGAAGGCGCCCACCATCAGGAACTCGCCGTGCGCGATGTTGAGGATGCGCATGAGCCCGTACTGCAGGTTCAGGCCCAGCGCGACGAGCGCGTAGATGCCCCCGGTGATGAGGCCGGAGGCGATGAGCTCGATCCAGGAGGAAAACGACATCACTTCCAGGCGGGCTTGTTCGGGTTCAGCGCGGCGGTGGCCACCTGCTTGGGCCACACCACCTCGAACTCACCGTTCTGCCACTGGCCCACGGTGCCGGGCGTGCCCACGTTCTCGCTGCCCTGGAACCTGATGTCGCCGAGGATGGTTTTGTGCGTGGTGTTGGCCACGTAGTCGCGGATGGCCTTGCGGTCCAGGCCGTGCTGCTTCACCGCGTTGGTGAGGATCTCCAGCCCGGCCCAGCAGGCGCCGCTGGCCCAGCGGTCGGGTTCCTTCTTCTGGCTGGCCACGTGGGCGTCGAAGTAGGCCTTGGCGCCGGGGCTGGTCTTGCTGTTCCAGGAGCCCATGCCCAGCACGCCTTCGGCACCGGCGGCGGTGATGACGTTCTTGTAGAGCGGGAAGGCGGTGCCGACCGAGGCGTAGAAGAACTTGGGGTTGAAGCCGATCTCCTTGGCCTGGCGGCTGGCGAGGATGGTGTCGGGCGGGTAGGTGAAGCCGACGAAGGCGTCGGGGTTCTTGTCCTTGATGCTGCGCAGCGTGGGGCCGAGGTCCTTCACGCCGCCGGGGTAGCTGGTGTCTTGCACGAGCTGGATGCCGCTGCCCTGCAGCGCCACCTTCAGCGCGGCGTAGTTCTCCAGGCCGAAGAGGTCGTCGACGTAGATGCAGGCGACCGTCTTGGCGCCGTTGGCCTTGAGCATGTCGACGAGCGCGTCGCACATGGGCTTGGGCTGTTGCAGCAGCAGGAAGAAGTAGGGCAGCTTCAGGTCGATGAGGCGCTTGGACAGTGCGGTGGGCGCGAGGAAGGGGTACTGGAAGCGGTTGGCCAGCGGCGCGACGGCGAAGTTGGCGTTGGAGCCCCAGGGCGGCAGGATGAGGTCGACCTTGTCGCTGCCCATGAGTTTTTCGTAGGTGCGCACCACGGTTTCCACGTCGCTGCGGTCGTCGCTGCTGATGAGCTCGATCTTGCGGCGCACGCCTTTCACGTCCAGGCCGCCGGCGGCGTTCTGCTGCTCGGCCCAGAGCAGGAAGTTGGGCTCCTGGCTGGTCTGGGCGCCGCCCGTCCACGGGCCGGTGCGCGACATGCTGTAGCCCACGCGCACGGGCGCGCTCTGCGCCATCAGTTGCGGGGCGACCGCCATGGCGCCCACGGCGGCGGCGGTCTGCTGGATCATCACTCGGCGGTTGCTCATGGCCATGGTTTGTCTCCTGGTGTTGGGGGTTAGGGCGTGTTCACACTATTTTTCCAAGTGCGAACGGGGTGAAAACAGCGCCAATCTAGGCGCGCGACGACGGCCAGGCTGGACGCCTGGCCTAGGAGTGCAACGACGAGTGGCGCTGTTTTCACCCCGTTCCCTTCGGGTTGCGGTCCAAAAGGCCATGCGCCGCGTTGCGAAGCCTCGCCGGGCCACCGGCCCGTCTGCGTCTCGCGCCTTGCGCATGGCCTTTTGGTTCCGCAACGCATCTTGGAAAAATAGTGTGAACACGCCCTAGGACGCAGCGATCGTAGGAAGGACTCCCGCGCGCCGCTGTGCCGATGGCGCACTGTCCGCTTGACCAATCGCGCATGGCGATGCGGGTTTACCCGCAATGCTCGGGCGCCCCAGCGGGCGGGGCGGCACCAGACAATCGCCGCATGAGCAATCTGGCCCCGATGAGCACCGACGCCGTGGCGCCCACGGAGCGCGCCGCGATCTGGCGCGAGTGGGTGTGGACGCACTTCGGCGGGCTGGACTCCGACCTGTACGGCGACACCGAGTTCGAGGGCCACATGAGCGCCTCGCAGGCGGGCGAGGTGGTGCTGACGCGGCTGGAGGCGAACCGGCACCGCGTGATCAAGAGCGACCGCCTGGCGCGGGCCGGCGAGCGCGCGTACCTGAAGATCGTGGCGCCGTGGCGCGGCAGCGCGGGCGTGCAGCAGGCGGGCCGCGAGGCCTGGGTGCGCCCGGGCGGCTGGGCCATCTACGACACGACGAACGACTACGCGGTGTCCAACCCCGAGCGCGTGGAGCACCTGATCGTGATGCTGCCCAAGGCGCAACTGGCCGAGCGCGGCCTCTCGCTGGAGCCGCTGATGGCGCGCCAGATCGGCGGGGTGAGCGGCATCGCGCGCGTGGCGCTGGAGACCATGCGCACCACCTACCAGGAGCTGCCGGGCATGAGCGAGTCGGCCGCGCGCGGCGCGGGCGAGGCGATCGTGGAGCTGGTGCGGCTCTCGCTGCTGGAGCTGGCCGGGCGCGGCGACGGGCGCACGCAACTGGAGGCGTTTCGCGACCGCATCCGCGTGCACATCGGCCGCCACCTGCGCGACCCCGACCTATCGCTGGACCACATCGCCAGCGCGATGAACTGCAGCAAGCGCCACCTGCACAAGGCCTTCAGCGCCGAGGACGACACCCTGGCCCAGTACATCCTGCGCCAGCGGCTGCAGGGCTGCATGCGCGAGCTCGGCGACCCGGCCAGCGCCGCGCGCACCATCACCGAGATCGCGTTTTCCTGGGGCTTCAACAACACGGCGCACTTCAGCCGCGTGTTTCGCGAGCACACGGGGCGCACGCCGTCGGACTTTCGCGACCAGGCGCGTGAGCGGGTGACGAATCACACCCGCTCCAAGCCATAAGAAAACCGAGACGACTTCGAGGCCTCTGCGCACATAAGCTCTCCCGGGACCGCGCCACTGGGCCCCAGTGGCGTGCCTTACCGCAGCAAGGGAGCCAGGAATGAATGCGCCGTTGAAAAGGGTGGATGGGCCTACGGCCCACGACCCTTCACCTCACCACGATCTTTTCGCTGGCGTCTCCACCGGCGACATGCTGTCCTCGACACACACGGACGAGCTCGTGATCGCACTGTGCGGTCCTATCGGATCCCCCCTGCACGAGGTCGCCGACAAACTTCAAGAGATGCTGCGCAACACCTTCGCGTACCACACCTGCCGCGTCGTCCGGCTGAGCCGGTTCATCGAAGACCATGCGGGCCGCGCGGGGCGGTCGATCGCCGGCAAAGCCGCGGACAGACGACACGCCCTGATCGACTTTGGCGACGAGATGCGCCGAACCTACGGTTTCAGCGTGCTGGCGGAGTTGGCCGTTCACGAAATTCGGGTCGACCGGGAACTCAATGCGCGCGATCCACAGACCAGCCAATACCTGCCACGCAGGGCCTGCCACATCATTGATTCCATCAAGAACCAGCATGAACTTGAACTGCTGAGGACGGTGTACCGGGAAGCGCTCTACGTGGTTGGGGTGTTTGCGCCAGTCGCAGCACGCGAGCATGCGCTTCGCGCGCAGGGACTCGACAACACGGCGATCGCCCGCTTGATGGATCGCGACTCCGGAGAGGAGCTCGACGAGGGGCAGACCGTTCAGGAAACGTTTCCCCAGTGCGACTTTTTCCTTCGCACGGACTCCAACACCGACACCCAGCTCCGAGGCCGCGTCGAACGGTTTCTGCACCTGATCCTTGGCACCCAGGTCATCACGCCCACGCGCGCGGAGACCGCCATGTACGCTGCCGCCTCGGCGGCGAGCAACTCCGCCTGTCTATCGCGCCAGGTCGGCGCGGCCGTGACGGACAGGGAGGGCGAAATTCTCGCCATCGGCTGGAACGACGTGCCCCGGGCGTTCGGCGATCTCTACGTCACCGACCTGGGCACGAATGCCAACGGCAACGACGACCTGAGGTGCTGGAACTTTGGCGGCAAGTGCTACAACGATGAGGAAAAAGACCTGCTCGCCGGGCACGTCGTCGATGCGCTGGGGAGCCTCGTGAAGGAAGCCCATCGCGAGGCGGCCATTCAACTGGTCAAGAGCGACAAGAAGCTGCGCGGCTTGATCGAGTTCTCGCGGTCCATCCATGCGGAGATGCACGCGATCCTGAGCGCCCTGCGGCAAAAGGGTGATCGCGTGCGAGGTGGCCGCCTGTACGTCACGACCTACCCCTGCCACTCCTGCGCGAGGCACATCATCGCCGCGGGCATCACTGAGGTGTACTACATCGAGCCGTACAAGAAGAGCCTGGCCACCCGCCTTCATGGCGACGCCATGACCGAAAGCGAGGAGTCGGGGGACAAGGTGCGGCTGCTGCCGTACGACGGAGTCGCGCCCACACGATTCCTGAGCCTCTTCAAGATGAAGCGCGACTCGCGCAAGCAAGGCGGCAAAGTCATTCGCGTCGCACCCGATCGCGGAACGCCCAAGGTCGAGAAAAGCCTGGAAGCCTTGCCTGCTCTGGAGGCCCTCGTCGTAGAATCGCTCCGACGCAAAAGTCTTGTAGCCTCACCGACTGGAGCATCTGCCAGTGACACTGCCGGAACAACTCCAACTTGACTTCTCCACCACCGAGAAGCAGGCCTCAGACACTCCACCTGCGGTTGCTCAGGTGCATCGGTTGGCCGAATACCGGACCGCCAGAGACGCCCGCCGCATGTCGGGCGTATACGCGGCCATTTTTGACTCCATCAAGCATATCGAGGTCCGGCGCAGGCAAACGCCCCCGGTTGCCGCGGATTCGACGTCCCGCTGAACCGGGCCGGACGCTCAGCGTGGCGCGCAAGCGCGCGCCACCTTCATCGCCAACTGGTGCAAGGCCTGCCAGGGCTCGGCGGGCCAGTCGGGGAACTTCAGGCCCTTGACGATGCCGTCCACGGTGTGGGCGTCGTCGAGCCAGCGCGCCAGTTGCGCCGTGCCCAGGGTGGGCAGCACGCGCTCCACCAGCTTTTCCTTCACGCCCCAGACGCGGCTCTCGCGCAGGGCGATGGGCAGCGGGCGGCCATCGTCCACGGCACCGCGCACGCGGTTGAGGGTGCGGATGTCCTCGGCCAGGGCCCAGTGCACCAGCACGGGCGCCTCGCCCTCGGCCTGCAGGCCGTCGAGCATGCGCTGCACGCGCGCCACCTGGCCGGCGAGCACGGCCTCGGCGAGCTTGAAGGCGTCGAAGCGCGCCACGTTGAGCACGGCCGATTCGACCTGCTCGAAACCGAGTTCGCCCTGCGGGTGCAGCAGCGCGAGCTTCTGGATCTCCTGGTGCGCGGCGAGCAGGTTGCCCTCCACGCGGTCGGCGAAGAAGGCCAGGGTGCGCTGCCCCTCTTCGCCCGCGCGCACGCGCTGGCCCTGGGCCTGCAGGCGCATCGCGATCCACTGCGGCAGGGCCTTGCGGTCCACCGGGTCCACGCGCACGGTCACGCCGTGCGCGTCGAGCGCGGCGAACCAGGCGCTCTTCTGCGTGGCCATGTCCAGGCGCGGCAGCACCACCAGGGTGAGCGTGCTGTGATTGCCATCGGCGGCCTCGGCCAGTTGCTGCAGGGCGGCCGAGCCGTCCTTGCCGGGCTTGCCCGAGGGCACGCGCACCTCGACGATCTGCTTGTCGGCGAACAGGCTGAGCGAAGCACCGCTGGCGATCACGGACGACCAGTCGGCGTGCGCGCCGGCCATGGTGTGCACGGTGCGTTCGGTGTGGCCCTGCTCGCGCGCGGCGGCGCGGATGGCGTCGCCCGCCTCCTGGATCAGCAGCGGCTCGTCGCCGTGCAGGGTGTAGAGGCTGCGCAGCCCCTTCTGGAGCTGGGCGGCGAGCTGGTTCGCGGGGACCTGCATGCGGCCGTCAGATCTGGCGCACGGCGGCGAGGCGGCGCACCACCTGCTGCGCGATGTCGTTGGTCATGTCGCGGTAGAGCATCTGTTCCTCGGCGTCCTTGGACAGCACCTGGGTCTCGTTGAAGCTCATGTCGCGCTCGATCAGCAGCTCGGTGTCCTCGATGAGGATGCGCTCGTCGCGGGTGCGCAGGTTGAAGCGGAAGCGTTGGCGCAACTGCAGTTCGCGCACCTGGCCGGCGGCTGTCTGGCCCACGACCACCCGCTCGCGCTGGTCCACCTGCACGGTGAGGATCACGGGCGGCGGCGGCGTGCCGTTCACGCGCAGGTCGTTGACCTGCAGCTCGCGGTAGAGCTGGGACGTGACGTAACCGCCCGGGATGCCATTCAGTTGCACGGCGTCGAAGGCGAAGGTCGGCGCCTCGCGCAGCTTGAAGCCGCAGGCCGACAGGGCCAGTGCCGCCGAACCACCGAGCAGAAGGCGCCGCTGCATCACCATGATCAGACCACCACGTTGACGAGGCGGCCCGGCACCACCACGACCTTCTTGGGCGCGGCGCCGGCCGCTTGCTTGATGAAGGCCTCGCTGGCGAGCGCGGCGGCTTCGATGGCGGCCTTGTCGGCGCTGGCGGGCACGGTGACGCTGCCGCGCAGCTTGCCGTTGATCTGCAGCACGAGCTCGATCTCGTCGCGCTGCAGCGCGGCCTCGTCGGCCTGCGGCCAGGGCGCGTCGAGCAGTTCGCCGGGGTAGCCGAGTTCGCTCCACAGCGTGTGCGCGATGTGCGGCGTGGCCGGGTACAGGCAGCGCAGCAGGATGCCGAAGCCCTCGGCGGCGGCGGCTTCGTCGGCCGCGCCCTCGGGCGTGAAGCCCTCCAGCGCGTTGAGCATCTTCATGGCACCCGACACCACGGTGTTGTATTGCATGCGCTGGTAGTCGTAGTCCACCTGCTTGAGCACGGTGTGCACCTCCAGGCGCAGCGCCTTGGCGGCTTTGGACAACGCGGCCTGGCCCACGCCGGCGGCCAGCGCGCCCTGCTGCGCCCCCTGCGCATGGCGTTTGTGGCCATAGGCCCAGACGCGGCGCAGGAAGCGGTAGCTGCCTTCCACGGCTGCGTCGTTCCACTCCAGCGTGGCCTCAGGCGGCGCGGTGAACATGGTGTACAGGCGCGCGGTGTCGGCGCCGTACTTCTCGATCAGGTCCTGCGGGTCGACGCCGTTGTTTTTGGACTTGGACATGGTGCCCACGCCCTCGTAGTCGATGGGCGTGCCCGCGGGCAGTTCGCCGACGGCGTTCTTCAGTTTCGCGCCGATGACCTTGCCGCCCTCGTCGAGCACGTTGTCCACGTCGTGCGGCCAGAAGTATTCCTTGCCGCCCTTCTCGTTGCGGCGGCTGTAGATGTGGTTGAGCACCATGCCCTGGGTGAGCAGGTGGGTGAAGGGCTCGTCCACCTTGACGAGGCCGAGGTCGCGCATGACCTTGGTCCAGAAGCGCGCGTAGAGCAGGTGCAGGATGGCGTGCTCGATGCCGCCGATGTACTGGTCCACCGGCATCCAGTAGTCGGTGCCGTCGGCCACCATGCGCTCGCGGTTCTGCGGGTCGCAGTAGCGCATGAAGTACCAGGACGAGTCCACGAAGGTGTCCATGGTGTCGGTCTCGCGCCGCGCGGCCTTGCCGCACACGGGGCAGACGACGCCCGCGTGAAAGCCCTCGTGGTGGTTGAGCGGGTTGCCGCTGCCATCGGGCACACAGTCCTCGGGCAGCACCACGGGCAGGTCCTTCTCGGGAACGGGCACGGCGCCGTGTTCGGGGCAGTGGATGATGGGGATGGGCGTGCCCCAGTAGCGCTGGCGGCTCACGCCCCAGTCGCGCAGGCGCCAGGTGGTCTTCTTCTCGCCCAGGCCCTTGGCGGCGAGGACTTCGGCGACCTTGTTCACCGCATCGGCATGGCCCAGGCCGTCGATGAAGCCGCTGTTGACGCAGACGCCGCGCTGCTTGTCGGCGTACCACTCCTGCCAGGCGTCGGTGCTGAAGACTTCGCCCTCGACCGCGACGACCTGCTGAATCGCCAGGCCGTACTTCTTCGCGAAGGCGAAGTCGCGCTCGTCGTGCGCGGGCACGCCCATGACGGCGCCGTCGCCGTAGCTCATGAGCACGTAGTTGCCCACCCACACGGGCACGGCCTCGCCGGTGATGGGGTGCGTGACGCTCAGGCCCGTGGGCAGGCCTTCCTTCTCCTTCAGCGCGAGCTCGGCCTCGGTGGTGCCGCCCTTCTTGCACTCCTCGATGAAGGCGGCGAGCTTCGCATCGCTGGCGGCGGCGTGCGTGGCCAGCGGGTGCTCGGGGGCCACGGCGCAGAAGGTGACGCCCATGATGGTGTCGGCGCGCGTGGTGAAGACGTGGAGCTTGCCGTCACCGATGAGCGCGCCGCCCGCGTCCTTGATCTGGTGCGGGAAGGCGAAGCGCAGGCCTTCGCTCTTGCCGATCCAGTTCTCCTGCATCAGGCGCACCTTGTCGGGCCAGCCGCTGAGCGTGGCCTTGGGGTTGCCGATCTGCACGTGGTCGAGCAGCTCGCCCGCGTAGGCGGTGATGTTGAGGTAGTAGCCCGGGATCTCGCGCTTTTCGACCAGCGCGCCGGTGCGCCAGCCGCGGCCGTCGATGACCTGTTCGTTGGCGAGCACGGTCTGGTCCACCGGGTCCCAGTTGACGACCTGGGTCTTGCGGTAGGCGATGCCCTTCTCCAGCATCTTGAGGAACAGCCACTGGTTCCAGTGGTAGTAGTCGGGCGAGCAGGTGGCGACCTCGCGGCTCCAGTCGATGGCCAGGCCCATGGCCTGCATCTGCCGCTTCATGTAGGCGATGTTGTCGTACGTCCACTTGGCCGGCGGCACCTGGTTCTTGATGGCCGCGTTCTCCGCCGGCAGGCCGAAGGCGTCCCAGCCCATGGGCATGAGGACGTTGTAGCCCTTCATGCGCAGCTGGCGCGTGAGCATGTCGTTGATGGTGTAGTTGCGCACGTGGCCCATGTGCAGCTTGCCGCTGGGGTAGGGCAGCATGGAGCAGGCGTAGAACTTCTTCTTGCCGGCGTCTTCGGTGACGCGGTAGGCGTCGCGGGCGGTCCAGTGGGCTTGCGCGGCGCGCTCGACGTCTTGGTGGGCGTATTTGTCTTGCATGGGGACGGGGAAGACCTGGGGGCCGGACGGGCGTGGCGTGCCCGTGGGAGCGGGGATTTTAGGCCGGGGGCCCGGCGGCGCGCCGTCAGCGCGGCGACGCGGGCTGGCGGGCCGTGAAACCCACGCGCCGCAGCCCCGCGGCCTGCGCGGCGCCGATGATCGCGAGCACCCGGCCGTAGGGCAGTGACGCGTCGGCGCGCAGCTGCAGTTCGGTCGCCGGGTCGCGCTGCGCGGCCTCGCGCAGGCGATCGGGCAGCGCCGCCTCGGGCACGACCTCGCCGTTCCAGCGCAGGCCCGATCGGGTGTCGAGTTCGAGCGTGACCACGGACGCGGCAGCGGGCGCCGGTGTGGCGGTCTTCTCCGCCGGCAGCTCCAGCGCCATCTGCCGCGCCATCAGCGGGGCGGACACGATGAAGATCACCAGCAGCACCAGCACCACGTCGACCAGGGGCGTCACGTTGATGTCGCCGATGGCGCGCGCCGGGCGCGTGCCGGGCAGGCGGCCGAAGCTCACAGGACAAGCTCCGTGCAGCGCGCGGCGGGGCGAGCCCCGTCGGGTGGCCGTGCGGTGCTCATGGCCGGGGCGTCGGCGCGAACCATTCGCGCAGGTCGTGCGCGAAACCTTCGAGCTCGGCCTCCAGGCGCGCGATGTGCCGCCCGAGGGCGTTGTGGCCCAGCACGGCGGGAATCGCCACGGCCAGGCCGGCGGCCGTCATGACCAGGGCCTCGCCCACCGGGCCGGCCACGCGCTCGATCTGGAAGCCCTCGCCCATGCCCACGGCCGCCAGCGCGTGGTGCACGCCCCAGACCGTGCCCAGCAGCCCCACGAAGGGCGCCGTGGCGGCCACGCTGGCGAGCAGGGTCTGACCGAACTGCAGGTGGGCACGGCGGGCGTCGAGCGCGCCGCGCAGCAGGCGCGTGACCTGCGCGGCCCGCTCGCCCTGGCGCGCCAGGCTGGCGGCGTCCACCGCCTCGAGCGAGCGCGCGGCCTGCAGCAGCGGCAGCGCGAGCGCGGCGGTGTCGGCCTGAGCCAGGCGGCGCTCGGCTTCGTCGATGTCGGGGGCGAGCCAGAAGGCCGCCGTGGCGCGCGGCAGCGCCTGCGCGCCGCGGCGCAGCAGGGAATATTTCCAAATCATCACCACCCAGGTGGCGACGGACATGGTAAGCAGCAGGGTTCCGATGGCCTGGCCGAAGGGGTCGGCCTGGAGGAACACCTGCCACATGCTAGGTGCGCAGCCCCAGCACGTCGAACATGTCGAACAGGCCGTTCTGGCGGCCCGCGAGGAAGCGCACGGCGCGCAGGCTGCCCTGGGCGTAGGTGCTGCGGCTGGCGGACTTGTGCGTGATCTCGATGCGCTCGCCGGTGCCCGCGAACAGCACGGTGTGGTCGCCCACGATGTCGCCGCCCCGGATGGTGGCGAAGCCGATGCTGGACGGGTCGCGCTCGCCGGTGACGCCTTCGCGCGCGTAGACCGCGCAGTCCTTCAGGTCACGGCCCAGCGCATTGGCGATGACCTCGCCCATCTTGAGCGCGGTGCCGCTGGGCGCGTCCACCTTGTGGCGGTGGTGGGCCTCGATGATCTCGATGTCGTAGCCGGTGGACAGGGCCTTGGCCGCCATCTCCAGCAGCTTGAGCGTGACGTTGACGCCCACGCTCATGTTGGGCGCCATGACGATGGCGATGCGTTGGGAGGCCTCGGCGATCTCGGCCTTCTGCTCGTCGGAAAAGCCGGTGGTGCCGATGACGAGTTGCACACCGTGCTCGACGCAGGCGCGCAGGTGGGCCATGGTGCCTTCGGGGCGCGTGAAGTCGATCAGGCAGTCGCTGCCTTTGAGGCCTTGCGCGAGGTCGGCCGTGATGAAGACGCCAGTGGACTGGCCGGCGTAGGCGCCGGCGTCCTGCCCGATGGCGGGGCTGGCGGCCATGTCGAGCGCGCCGCCGAGCACGCAGTCGCCGCTGGCCTGCACGGCCTCGATAAGCATGCGGCCCATACGGCCGCTGGCGCCCGCGACGCAGACGCGGGGGCTGGTGCCGGGTTGACTCATCGCGCCGGCTCCAGCGGCGGGAACTGGGTGGTGGAGGGCGCGGGGGCGGCGCTGGCGGGCAACGGCGGGGCCTGCGGCTTGTTGCGCTCCGCGAATTCCTTGAGCTGCTGCTCGGTCGCCTCCAGCGGCGGTACCTTGCCGGTCTTGCCGCGGCGCGCGTCGAGCGAGGCCACGAACTCGGCTTCGCTCGGCAGGTCGTCGGCCTCGTGGCGCGCCAGCACACCGTCCTTGAAGAACACCGACACGCGGCGGCTTTGCGGCTCCTGGCCTTGGCGCTTCAGGGTGAAGACGTAGTCCCAGCGGTCGGCGTGGAACACGCTGGCCAGCAGCGGCGAGCCCATGATGTCGCGCACCTGCTCGCGCGGCATGCCGGGCTGCAGCGCCTGGACCTGCTCGCGGGTGATCACGTTGCCCTGGAGGATGTCGATCTTGTAGGGGGTGACCCAGCCGGCCACGGTACCGCAGCCGCCCAGTGCCAGCACGGCGGCGAGCAGGGCCGCCGGTGCGAGCGGGATTCGGAGCTTGAAGAGAAACATGGCGAAAACCCGGGTGGGCCTGCTGGCCTTGCGCTGGCGCGGCCGGCGCAAGGCGGACGATAATCGGTCGGCCATTGTAGTGAGCCCGACGCCAGCACCATGTCCAACATCGAAGACCTCAAGAGCACCGGCCTGAAGGCCACGCTGCCGCGCCTGAAGATCCTCGAGGTCTTCCAGAACGCCACGCAGCGGCACATGACCGCCGAGGACGTGTTCCGCGTGCTGCTCGACGAGCGCAGCGACATCGGCCTGGCCACGGTCTACCGCGTGCTGATGCAGTTCGAACAGGCCGGCCTGCTCACGCGCAGCAATTTCGAGTCCGGCAAAGCCGTCTACGAACTCAACGAAGGCCAGCACCACGACCACCTGGTCTGCCTGGATTGCGGGCGGGTCGAGGAGTTCTTCGACCCCGAGATCGAGAAGCGCCAGCAGATGGTGGCCAAGTCGCGCGGCTTCGCGCTGCAGGAACACGCGCTCTCGCTCTACGCCAACTGCACCAAGGGCGACTGCCCGCACCGCGTCCCCAAGGCCGGCGGCCACCGCTGAGGGCCACGGACGATCCGGCGCCGGGCCGCCCCAAGCCGGATCGGTTCCGTCGGGGGCAGCGCCCCGCGCAGCGGCGAAGCGTGGGGCCCCGTGTCACTCGTCTCGCGACATGGCTGCGCGGTGGCGCTGCACGAATTCCTGGTAAGTGTCGATGCCGCGCAACTGCAGGATGGTGTTGCGCACCGCGGCCTCGACCAGCACGGCGATGTTGCGACCCGCCACCACCTGGATCACGGCCTTGCGAACGGGCACGCCCAATACATCCTGGTACAGCGGCTCGTAAGGCATGCGCTCGTAGTCGCGCTCCATGGTTTCGCGGCGCACCAGGTGCACGATGAGCTGCAAGCGCATCTTGCGGCGCACCGCCGTCTCGCCAAAGATCGCCTTGATGTCGAGCAGGCCGATGCCGCGCACTTCCAGCAGGTTCTGCAGCAGTTCGGGGCAGCGGCCTTCCACGCTGGTCTGGTTGATGCGGTACAGGTCCACCGCGTCGTCGGCCACCAGGCCGTGGCCGCGCGAGATGAGTTCCAGCCCGAGTTCGCTCTTGCCCAGACCCGATTCGCCGGTGATCAGCACCCCCATGCCCAGGATGTCCATGAACACGCCGTGCATCGTGGCGCGGTCGGCGAAGTGGCGCGAGAGGTAGGCGCGCAGCACGTCGATCACGAAGGCCGCGGACTCGTGGGTCGCGAACATCGGGATCTGGGCGCGCTCGCACATGGCGAGCAGCTCGTCGGGCGCGGGCTTGTCGTCGGCCACCACCAGCACCGGCGGCTCCAGCGTCACGATGCGCGCCACCCGGCGCCGGTTGTCGTCGACGCTGGGGCTGGTGAGGTAGGCGACCTCACGCTCGCCGATGACTTGCAGGCGGTAGGGGTGGATGTAGTTGAGGTAGCCGACCAGGTCGGCGCCGGAGCGCGCGGCGCGGATCGCCACCTCGTCGAAACGGCGCTCGGAGGCCCCCAGCCCCGCGATCCACTGCCATTTCAGCGTGTCCCGGTGGTCCTCGAAGAGGACGTCGGCGCTGACGACGGTCGGCTTCATGCGGGAAGATCGGCCGCCGGGCCGCCCCAAGGCCGATCAGCCCACTCGGGGGGCTGAGGACCGCGGCTCCAGGCCTGCCTGCGCAGGCCTGGACGGTCCGAAGAGGCAGCGACTCTGGCGCTGCCGCGCCCTGCAAGGGGCGTCTCACGCAACGGCGGAGCGTGGGGGCTCAAGGTTCAGGCGGCGGCGTGCGCCGACTGCCAGTTGGCGATCAGGCCGTGCAGCGCGGCGGCGTCGGTCGAGGCCTTCATGCGCTCGCGCAGGGCACTGTCGCTCAGGAGCTCAGCGATTTCCGACAGGATTTCCAGGTGCTTCTGCGTGGCCGCCTCAGGCACCAGCAGGAAGATCATGAGCTGCACCGGCTGTTCGTCGGGGGCATCGAAACCAATGGCGCCGGCCAACTGGAACACGGCGGCCAGTGGCTGCTTGAGCCCCTTGATGCGACCGTGAGGAATGGCCACGCCATGACCGA
This sequence comes from Hydrogenophaga sp., assembly GCF_011772445.1. GTDB lineage: Bacteria > Pseudomonadota > Gammaproteobacteria > Burkholderiales > Burkholderiaceae_C > Hydrogenophaga. The sequence goes on from NZ_WVZN01000003.1 coordinate 104,466, forward strand.
GTCCGGTGGACCCCAGGCGCTCGCGCGCGAAGAGGCTGTCGGTGATGAGCGCGCGGTTGAGGCCGTGCAGGGTTTCGAACAACAGGCCCGCTTCCTCGAAGGCGCGCTTCTTGCTGGTGGCGTCAACGCTGACGAGCACCTGCGCGGCGGGCAATATGGCAGACAGTCGGTTCATGGGGGCCCTTTCGGGCGCGAATTATGCGCTTCTGATCTCCCACGCCTAGATGAAAAAGACAAAAAAGCCGCTTGACAACTCAAGCGGCTTGCTGCAGTGCAGCACGATCACAAACCCACGAACGGCGCGGGTTGTGACCGTTTTCACATCAGGCGTTTCACGGCTTCGTGGTTGTGGTCCTGCGTCTTGGTCTTGTAACGCAACACCTGGCGGTCGAGCTTGTCGGCGAGTTCATCAACGGCGGCATAAAGATCGGCATGGGCACTCTCGGCGAACAGGTCGCGCCCTTTGACGTGGATGTTGCATTCCGCGCGTTGTCGCAGGTCTTTTTCCTTGAGGTTGTCCACTTTCAGCAGCACCCGGATATCGACGACCTGGTCGAAGTGCCGGGAAATGCGTTCGAGCTTGCTGGTGACGTAGCCGCGCAGCGCGGGAGTGACCTCGAGGTCGTGACCGTTGATCGTCAGGTTCATGAGTGAGCCTCCAATTGCTCCGGGTTGACACAGGCCGCCGGGGGCAGGGCCATCCGGCGACCACGGGATGGCTTGCGACCCACTATGCCGACGATGCCCCGCCCACGCAAGCCGAAAGCGTCAGAAATCGTGACTTCCTGATCGGCGTCAAGACCGGCGGTCCGAGACGCGCGTCGGGAACCGAGGTGGGGAGTCGGTCACGGACGGCGATCGAAGCGAGGTGGCCGAGCGTCGCCAATCGGTCGTGGCTTCGTTCGCGCACGCCTATGCTCATACCAATGGAAGACTCGCTGGCCCTGCGGCTGCAATTGCGCCGCGAGCAGATTCGCCTGCTCGCGGACAACGTACCCGCGCTGATCGTCGGCACCCTGGTCCTGGCATTCGGCACAGCCGCGCTGCTGTGGGTGAACGAGCAGCCCGTGCGGGCCGTGGCCGGCTGGCTGGCAGCCGTGGTGCTGCTGTCCGTGGCGCGCCTGGTCTTGCTGCACCGGTTCCGCCGCGACACCGGCCACCCCCCCGAGCGCTGGGCGCCGGCTTTCGTGTCCGCCTCCGGAGCCGCCGGCCTGTGCTGGGGGGCGCTGGCCTGGCTGTTCTTCACCCCCGAGCAGCCGTTCACGCTGGCCATCGTGGCCATCGTGCTCATGTCGATCCTGTCGAGCGCGAGCCAATCGCTGGGGGCGTTCTTTCCCGCCCACCTGGCGTTTGCGCTGCCCTGCGTCCTGCCCTTCGCCGCCCGATGCCTGGCGTCCGGACAAGGCTCGCTGGTCACGATGGGGGGGCTGACGCTGTTCTACCTCCTCATGGCCGAGTTGTTCGCGCGGCGCATTGCGCGCGCCTTCGAAGACGCCTTGCGACTGCGACTCGAGAACGAATCGCTGGCGGGGCAGCTTCGGGTGCAGATGGACCGCGCGGAATCGGCCAACCGGGCCAAGACGCGCTTCCTCGCCTCGGCAAGCCACGACCTTCGCCAGCCCATCCACGCGATGAGCCTCTTCGTTCCCGCGCTCAAGGCGCTGGCCGAGCGACCCAGCCTGAACCCCCTGGTGGTGGGCACCATTGCCGAGCGCCTGCAGGCGGCGCTGGACACCATGGCGCAACTGCTCAATCGCCTGCTTGACATCTCCCGGCTGGACGCGGGCGCATTGCAACCCCATCCTCAGCCCGTGGAGCTGCACGCGCTGCTGCGCAAGGTGGCCGACGAAGTGACCCAACTGGCGAAGGCCAAGGGACTGGCATTGCGCGTGCGCGACGGGGACCTGGTGGTGCACGCGGACCCCGCCATCCTGTACACCATCCTGAGCAATCTCGCGGGCAACGCGGTGCGTTACACCGAACGCGGCGGCGTGTTGCTGGCCGCGCGCCGACGCGGCGAGATGGTGCGGCTGGAGGTCCGCGACAGCGGCATCGGGATTTCGGCGGACGACCTGCCACGCGTCACCGAAGAGTTCTTCCAGGCGGACGAAGCACGAAGCGACGCGAGCCAGACGCGCGGGTTCGGCCTGGGCCTGGCCATCGTCAAGCGCTCGGCCGAACTGCTGGGCAGTCCGCTGCACGCGCGTTCCAGTCCGGGCCGGGGATCTGTCTTCGCCATCGAACTGCCCCTGGCTCGCGAGGCGGCGCCCGTCGCCGCCCCCGCCGCGCCCGAGCTGGCGCCCAGCCACAAGCACCGGGTGCTGGTCGTGGACAACGATGAGCAGATACGGGCCGCCATGTCCTACCTGCTGCGGGGCTGGGGCCACGAGCCGCTGCTGGCGAGCTCGGTGGCCGAGGTGCAGGCCCACCTCGACGCCGGCGCGGCGCCCGAACTCGCCCTGGTCGACCTGCACCTCGACGGCGACACGCATGGCCTGCAGGTGATCGAGCGGCTTCGAGAGCGGCTCGACCACCGCATCCGCATGGCCATCGTCACGGGCGACACCAGCCCGGAGGCACTCGCCGCGATCTGCGCCGCAGGCGTCACGGGCCTGCACAAGCCCGTGACCCCACAGCGCCTGCAGCGCTTCATCGACGACGCCCACACACCAGCCGAAGACGTCTCGACGTGATAGCGTCGCGGTGCCCTTCAACCACCACCGGGAGCACCGCGTGTCGCTCGACACTGTCCTGAGCCACAGCATCCAGTTGCGCGCCCCCGGCGCGACCCCGGCCGAGGGTTGCGCCCTCGTGCTCATGGGGGGCGGCGCACGCACCGCCTACCAGGCCGGGGTGCTCAAGGCCGTGGCTGCCATGCTGCCCGACAGCGCTACGGCCTTTCCCTTCCGCTGGCTGTTCGGCACCTCGGCCGGCGCCCTCAACGCCAGCTTCCTGGCCAGCCGCGCGGACGACGGCGCGGCCGCGCTGCCCGCGCTCGGCGAGTTCTGGCTGAAGCTGCGCTCCGAGCACGTGTACCGGCTGGAAGCGCCCACCTGGGTGCGCGCCAGCCGCGTGCTGGCGGGCTGGACGCTGGCGCGCCAGGTCAAGCGCCACCGAGCGCTGCTCGACACCCTGCCCCTGGTGAACACCCTGCACCAGCACATCCGCCTGCAAGGTCTGGAGACGGCGCTGGAGCGCGGCTCGATCGACGCGCTGGGGGTCACCGCCTCGAGCTATTCCACTGGCGAGCACTGGACCTTCTGCCAGACCCGCGCCGACAGCACCGTGCCGGCCTGGCACCGGCCCGGGCGGCGCGCCGAGTTCCAGCCCATCACCATCGAACACCTGATGGCCTCCAGCGCCATCCCCTTCCTGTTCCCCGCCGTGCCGCTGTGGGTGAGCGGGCACCGCGAGCACTTCGGCGACGGCTCCATGCGCCAGCTCTCGCCGCTGTCGCCGGCCATCCAGTTCGGCGCGCGCCGCATCCTGGTCGTCGGCGTGGGCCAGCCGCAGCGCGCCGGCCTCACCGGCCGGCACGACACCGCCGAGCTCACGGCGGGCACCATCGCCGGCCACGCCATGGCCAGCGTGTTCCACGACACCCTGCAGGCCGATGTGGAGCAGACCATGCGCGTGAGCCAGACTCTCGCGCGCCTGCCGCCCGAGGTGTCGTCCCTGCTGCCCTACCACCCGGTGGAGGTGATGGCCATCCAGCCCAGCGTGTCGCTGGACGAACTCGCGCTCAAGCACGTGAACGAGCTGCCCGTGACCACGCGCCACACGCTCATCGGCCTGGGCGCGCTGGACACCCGGCGCGGCGCCAACGCCAGCGCCGCGGCGCTGGCGAGCTACCTGCTGTTCGAACCCGGCTTCGTTCACGCGCTCATGGCCCTGGGTGAGCACGACGCCTGGCGGCGCCAGGACGAATTGAAAGCCTTTCTGGCCTCTGCCGGCGCGAACGCCACCGCGGACCCGGTGCGATAATCGCCCCCGTTTTCACACGGAGCCCTTGATGGACAGCACACCCCCCAGTCGTGTGCTTTCAGCCCTCTCCGCGACCGTCTGAGCAGCGCCCTGTCGCTGCGGCCTGGACGGGCGGCTGGCTGAAAGCGCCACCGACCCCGCCGGCCGGGGCAACCCCGGCCACCGCCAGACCGTTCTCGACACGCAGGAGCGCGCCATGCTCAACGTCTTCACCCTGGCCAACGGCCGCCTCTTCCAGGAAGAAATCGAGTCCCTGGAAGAACTCGCCCAGTTCAAGCCCATCTGGGTCGACCTGGAAGACCCCACGCCCGAGGAGCGGCGCTGGGTCAAGCAGCACTTCGGCCTGTCCATCCCCGAAGACGCGATGGACGAGGACATCGAGGAATCCGCGCGCTTCTTCGAAGAAGACAACGGCGAACTGCATGTGCGCAGCGACTTCCTCATCGACGACGACGAGGACCCGCGCGCGGTGCGCGTGGCCTTCATCCTCAACGAGCACAACGACACGCTCAAAAGCCGGGGCGTGCTGTTCTCCATCCACGACGAGGACGTGCCCGTGTTCCGGCTGCTGCGCATGCGCGCGCGGCGCATGCCAGGCCTGATCGACGACGCCAAGGACGTGCTGCTGATGCTGTTCGACGCCGACGCCGAGTACTGCGCCGACACGCTGGAGAACATCTACGACGACCTCGAGACGGTGAGCGCCAAGGTGCTCTCCAGCGAGGCCAGCGACTCGGCCCTGGGCGAGGCGCTGTCGGCCATCGCGCAGCACGAGGACATGTCGGGCCGCATCCGCCGCAACGTGATGGACACGCGCCGCGCGGTGAGCTTCATGATGCGCAGCCGGCTGCTGAGCGCCGAGCAGTTCGAGGACGCGCGCCAGATCCTGCGCGACCTCGATTCGCTGGACGGTCACACCGCCTTCCTGTTCGACAAGATCAACTTCCTGATGGACGCCACGGTCGGCTTCATCAACATCAACCAGAACAAGATCATCAAGATCTTCTCGGTGGCGAGCGTCTCGCTGCTGCCACCGACGCTGGTGGCCAGCAGCTACGGCATGAACTTCCAGTTCATGCCCGAGCTCACCTGGCGCTTCGGCTACCCGCTGGCGATCGGGCTGATGGTGCTGTCGGCGGTGGTGCCGATGCTCTACTTCAGGAAGCGCGGCTGGCTACGCTGAGGCGCCGAGCAGGCGCTCGACGATGGCCGCGCTGTAGCGGCTGGCCACCTGCGTGAGGAAGCGCGGAAAGTCCACATGGGCCGCGTCGTCGGCGCGGTCGGAGATGGTGCGCACCACCGCCAGCGGCACGCCGAAATCGGCACAGACCTGGGCCACGGCCGCGCTCTCCATGTCCACCGCCAGGGCATCGGGCAAGTCGCGCTGCAGGGCCTCGCTCTCGGCGGTGCGCGAGACGAAACGGTCACCCGTGACCAGCAGGCCGCGGTGCACACGCGAGCCCTGCAGGCCGAAGGCCTGGACCACCTCGGCGCCCAGCGCGGCCGGCGCCTCGCGCAGCGTGGACTCGCAGGCGAGCGCCACCCGCCCGCTCAGCTCGGCGTCGGCCCCGAAGCGCAGGAGACCGTAGCCCGGCACCTCGTAACGCGGAAAGATCGGCGAGGCGTCCAGGTCGTGCTGCAGCAGTTCATTCGCCACCACCACGTCGCCCACCTTGACGCCCGGGCCGATGCCGCCCGCCACGCCCGTCACCACGACACGGCTTACGCGAAAGCGCTGGAGCAGCAGCGCGGTGGTGGTGGCCGCGGCCACCTTGCCGATGCCCGAGAGCACGGCCACCACGGTCTGCCCGTGCAAGTGGCCCTGCCAGTAGCTGCGCCCGCCCAGGCTGATGCGCTGCTCATCGGGCAGCAGGTCCAGCACGGCCTGCAACTCCTCCGGCATGGCACTGATCAGCGCGAGCGTCACGGCGGCTCAGCCCTTCACTTGTCGCGCAGCTCGCGGCGCAGGATCTTGCCCACGGGCGTCTTGGGCAATTCGGTGCGGAACTCGATCACGCGCGGCTGCTTGTAGCCCGTGAGGTTGGCGCGGCAGAACTCGCGCACCTGCTCCTCGGTGAGCGACGGGTCCTTCTTCACGATGACGAGCTTGACGGCCTCGCCGGTCTTCTCGTCGGGTACGCCCACCACCGCGCACTCCAGCACGCCGGCCAGTTGCGCCACCACGTCTTCCACCTCGTTCGGGTAGACGTTGAAGCCGCTGACGAGAACCATGTCCTTCTTGCGGTCCACGATCTTGAAGTAGCCACGCGAATCCATGATGCCGATGTCGCCGCTCTTGAAGTAGCCGTCGGGCGTCATGACCTTGGCGGTTTCGTCGGGGCGCTGCCAGTAGCCCGCCATCACCTGCGGGCCGTGGATGGCGATCTCGCCGGGCTGCCCCACGGGCACCTCGTTGCCGTCGTCGTCCAGGCACTTCAGGCGCGTGTTGGGCAGGGGCACGCCGATGGTGCCGGTGTACTCGGTGCTGGTGGTGGGGTTGCAGGTGGCCGAGGGGCTGGTCTCGGACAGGCCGTAGCCTTCACAGATCGGGCAGCCGGTCTGCTCGAGCCAGCGCTTGGCGACCGCGCCCTGCACGGCCATGCCACCGCCCACCGAGACCTTCAGGTGACTCCAGTCCACCGACTTGAAATCGGGGTGGTTGGCCAGGCCGTTGAACAGGGTGTTCACGGCGGGGAAGCTGTGGAAGCGGTGCTTGCTCAGTTCCTTCAACACCGCGGGCAGGTCCCGCGGGTTGGGAATGAGGATGGTCTTTCCGCCCACGCGCAGGCTCAGCATCATGTTCACGGTGAACGCGAAGATGTGGTACAGCGGCAGCGCGCACACGGCCGTGGGCTGTTCATTGGCCGGCACCTTGCTCATCACCGGCGCGTTCCAGGCCTCGGACTGCAGCACGTTGGCGATGATGTTGCGGTGCAGGAGCACCGCGCCCTTGCTCACGCCGGTGGTGCCGCCGGTGTACTGCAGCACGGCCATGTCGTCGGCCTTGATCTCGGGCTTCTTGAGCGCGCCGCGTGAGCCGCGCGCGATGGCGTCGTTGAAGCGCACCGCCTGCGGCAGGTTGAAGGGCGGCACCATCTTCTTGACATTGCGCACCACGTAGTTGACGAGGCCACCCTTGAGAAAACCGAGCAGGTCGCCCATGGCGGCGAGCACCACGTGCTTGACCGGCGTGGCCGCGATGCACTGCTCCAGCGTGCGCGCGAAGTTCTCGATGATGACAATGGCCTTGGCGCCCGAGTCCTTGAGCTGGTGCTCCAGCTCGCGCGCGGTGTACAGCGGGTTCACGTTCACCACCACCAGCCCCGCGCGCAGGATGCCGGCGACCACCGCCGGGTACTGCGGCACGTTGGGCATCATGATCGCCACGCGGTCACCCTTGACCAGACCCAGCCCCTGCAGGTAGGCGGCAAATGCCTGCGACAGCGTGTCCGTCTGGGCGAAGCTCACCTCCTTGCCCATGAAGCTGTAGGCGGTGCGGTCGCCGAAGCGGCGAAAGCTCTCCTCCATCAGGTGCACCAGCGAGGGGTACTGGTTCACGTCGATGTCGGCGGGCACGCCCTCGGGGTAGGCGGCAAGCCAGGGGCGGTCGGCGGTGGCGGTCGGCATGCAAAGTCTCCTGTCGTTTTGAGAACGGCGGCACTATACGGTGAGCGACCGCTGCGCCGACACCCGGACCGTCCCGGTGTTGTCAGGCGCGCGACGCGCTCACTCCACGGCCTTGGTGATGTCCTCCACGACCTTCTTGGCGTCGCCGAAGACCATCATGGTCTTGTCCATGTAGAACAGCTCGTTGTCCAGGCCGGCGTAGCCCGCCGCCATGGATCGTTTGTTCACGATCACGGTCTTGGCCTTGTAGGCCTCCAGGATCGGCATGCCGTAGATGGGCGAGCCCTTCTGCAGCGCCAGCGGGTTCACCACGTCGTTGGCGCCCAGCACGATGGCCACGTCCGCCTGGCCGAACTCGCCGTTGATGTCTTCCATTTCGAAGACCTGGTCGTAGGGCACTTCCGCCTCGGCCAGCAACACGTTCATGTGCCCCGGCATGCGGCCTGCCACCGGGTGGATGGCGTACTTCACGGTGATGCCCTTCTCGCCCAGCTTGTGCGCGAGCTCCTTGACCGCGTGCTGCGCGCGCGCCACCGCCAGGCCGTAGCCCGGCACGATCACCACCGTCTCGGCGTTGCCCAGGATGAAGGCCACGTCGTCGGCGCTGCCGCTCTTGGCCGTGCGCTGCACACCGCCGGTGGCCGCCGCGCCCGCCTCGCCGCCGAAGCCGCCCAGGATGACGCTGATGAAGGAGCGGTTCATGGCCTTGCACATGATGTAGCTCAGGATCGCGCCCGAGCTGCCCACCAGCGAGCCCGCGATGATCAGCATGGGGTTGTTCAGGCTGAAGCCGATGCCCGCGGCGGCCCAGCCCGAGTAGCTGTTGAGCATGGACACCACCACCGGCATGTCGGCGCCGCCGATGGGGATGATGATGAGCACGCCCAGGACGAAGCCGAGGGCGATGACCAGCACGATGTCGATCCAGCTCTGCGAGTGCCAGAAGCCGAAGATGAAAAAGGCCGTGGCCAGGCCCAGCGCCAGGTTGAGCTTGTGCTGGCCGGCGAAGGTGACGGGTGCGCCCTGGAACAGGCGGAACTTGTACTTGCCGCTGAGCTTGCCGAAGGCAATGACCGAGCCGCTGAAGGTGACCGCGCCGATGAACGCGCCCAAGGCGAGTTCGATGCGGTTGCCGCCAGGAATGCCTTCGCCTCGGGTGACGATGCCGAAGGCCCAGGGCTCGGCGACCACGGCCACGGCGATGCACACCGCAGCCAGGCCGATCATGCTGTGCATGAAGGCCACGAGCTCGGGCATCTTGGTCATTTCGACCTTGTTGGCCATGTAGGCGCCCACGCCCCCGCCCACCACCAGGCCGGCGAGCACGTAGACCATGCCCTGGGCCTTGCCGCCCGAGAGTTCGACGATCAGCGCGGCGGTGGTGAGCACGGCGATGGCCATGCCGGTGATGCCGAAGACGTTGCCGCGGATGGAGGTGGTGGGGTGGCTCAGGCCCTTCAAGGCCTGGATGAAGCAGACCGAGGCGACGAGATACAGCAGGACGACGAGGTTCATGCTCATTTGGCGCTCCCCTCGGCGACCGGTGCCTTCTTCTCTTTCTTCTTGAACATCTCCAGCATGCGCCGCGTGACCAGGAAACCGCCGAAGACATTGACCGCCGCCAGCGCCACGGCCAGCACGCCCATGGTCTTGCCCAGCGGTGTCTCGGTGAGCGCGGCGGCCAGCATGGCGCCCACGATGACGATGGCCGAGATGGCGTTGGTCACGGCCATGAGCGGCGTGTGCAGCGCAGGTGTGACCGTCCACACCACGTGGTAGCCCACGTAGATGGCCAGCACGAAGATGATGAGGTTGATCAGGGTGGGTGAGACGGCGTCCATGGTCGGCTCCTCGGTTCAGACCTTCTTGATTTCGGCGATGCGGTTGCCCTCGCCCAGCAGCACCACGCGTGGCTTCCAGTGCGGCACCACGTCGTCGGCCACGGGGGCGTAGGTGCAGATGATGAGCAGGTCACCCACATGCGCCTTGCGCGCGGCGGCGCCGTTGAGCGAGATGGCGCCCGAGCCGCGTGCCGCCTTGATGATGTAGGTGGAGAAGCGCTCGCCGTTGTTGACGTTGTAGAGCTCGATCTTCTCGAACTCGCGCATGTCGGCGGCGTCGAGCAGGTCTTCGTCGATGCCGCAGGAACCTTCGTAGTGCAGGTCGGCTTCGGTCACGGTGGCGCGGTGCAGCTTCGCGCGCAGCATCACTCGGTTCATTTGCGTTTCACTTCGCCCGATTGGGTCATGAGGCAGGCCACGACGATGTCGTCGTCCAGCGGCACCTGCACCGCCGTGGCGTCTTTGGGCAGCACGAGCTTGAGGAAGTCCAGCACGTTGCGCGCGTACAGCGCGGAGGCGTCGGCCGCCACCAGCGCGGGCAGGTTGGTCTCGCCAATCAGCGTCACGCCGTGCTTCACGACGGTCCTGTCGGTTTCGGTGAGCGGGCAGTTGCCGCCGACACCGTTCGGGCCCTTGCCCGCCGCGATATCGACGATCACCGAGCCCGGCTTCATGCTCCTGACCATCTCCTCGGTGATCAGCGTGGGCGCGGCGCGACCCGGGATCAGCGCGGTGGAGATGACCACGTCGGCCAGGGCCACGCGCTTGGCCACCTCGGCGGCCTGGCGCTGCAGCCAGCTCGCCGGCATGGGCTTGGCGTAGCCGCCCACGCCCTCGGCCGCTTCCTTCTCCTCGGCGGTCTCGTAGGGCACGTCGATGAACTTGCCGCCCAGGGACTCGATCTGTTCCTTCACGCTGGGGCGCACGTCGGAAGCTTCGATGACCGCACCGAGGCGCTTGGCGGTGGCGATGGCCTGCAGCCCGGCCACGCCCACGCCGAGGACGACCACGCGCGCGGCTTTCACGGTGCCGGCGGCCGTCATGAGCATGGGGAAGAACCTGGCGTAGGCGTTGGCCGCGAGCAGCACGGCCTTGTAGCCGGCGATGTTGGCCTGCGAGGACAGCACGTCCATGCTCTGCGCGCGCGTGGTGCGCGGCGCGGCCTCCAGCGCGAAGCTGGTGAGCCCGGCCGAGGCCAGGGCCTGCAGGCCGGCGGCATCGAAGGGATTGAGCATGGCGACGAGGGTGGCGCCGGCTTTCATCAGGGGCAGTTCGCCGGCCTGCGGGCTGCGCACCTTGAGCACGAGGTCGGCGCCCAGGGCGCCGGCGGCGTCGGTGATCTGCGCGCCGGCCGCTTCGTAGGCGGCGTCGGTGGCGCTGGCCGCCAGGCCGGCACCGGCCTGAACGCGCACCACGTGGCCCTGGGCCACCAGCTTCTTCGCCGTCTCGGGCGTGACGGCTACACGGGTCTCGCCCGCCAGTGTTTCGGCGGGTACGCCTATGAGCATGGGTGTCTCCTCGCGCTCGGGTCTGAAATCAGCGGGCGAGCTTAACTGAAAGCCCGCGCGAGAGCCCGCGCACGCGGGACGCCGCCGCCCATAATGGCCGCCCATGACTTCCCGCTGGGCACCAAGCGTCACCGTGGCCACCCTCGCCGAACGCGAAGGCCGCTACCTGCTGATCGAAGAGCACACGCCCGAGGGCCTGCGCCTGAACAACCCCGCCGGCCACCTGGAACCGGGTGAAAGCCTGGTGCAGGCCGCTGCGCGCGAGACGCTGGAGGAAACCGCGCACCCCTTCACGCCGGAGGCGCTCGTGGGCGTGTACCTGGCCCGCTTCGAGCGCGCGGGCGAGCCCATCACCTACCTGCGCGTGGCCATTGCCGGCCAGGTGGGCGAGGCCATCGCCGGCCGGGCGCTCGACAGCGGGATCGTGCGCGTCTGCTGGCTCACGCCGGACGAGGTGCGCGCCTCAAGGGGGCGGCACCGCAGCCCCCTGGTGCTGCAGTGCATCGAGGACCACCTGGCCGGGCGCCGCCTGCCGCTGGACGTCCTGCACACCCACGCCAGCGTCTTCGGCGGTTGAAGGCGCCAAAGGCAGCCACAAGGAAAAGCAGGTGCCGTGCCCCGTGCGCGAACGCACCGACAGCCCCAGCCCCAGCAGCTGCGCCGTCTGCTTGACGATGACCAGGCCCAGTCCGACCCCGCTGTCGGTTTCGGTGCCGGCTTCACCGCGGAAGTGCCGCTCGAACACCTGCGATTCCGGCTCCGAGGGCAACCCGCCGCCGGTGTCCCACACCTGCAGCAGGACACCCTCGCGACGCGGGCGGCAAGAGACCAGCACGCCACCCGCTTCGGTGTAGGTCACGGCGTTGCTCACGAGGTTGAAGACGATGCGCTGCAGCAGGGTGGCGTCCGTGGCGACCTGCGCCAGGCAGGGCGTGATCGACCAGCGCAGCCCCTTGGCTCCCGCCTGTGGCCCGAAGCGCTCGTCCACCTGGTCCAGCAGGGTCTCGAGCGAGAAGATGTCGCGGCGCGGCTGCAGCGAGCCGGTTTCCAGCCGCGCCACCGTCATCACCGCATCGAGCAGGCGGTCGGCCGTCTCCAGCCCGGCCCGCATTTGCGCCAGCAGAGGACCGGGGTTGCGCAGCGGACGCTGGCGCTCGAGCGACTCGGCCGCCAGCGTGATGGCATAGAGCGGCTGGCGCATGTCGTGGCTGACGGCGGCAAGGAAGCGCGACTTCTCGTCGGTCGCGCGGCGCGCCAGGTCGCGCTCGAGCTCGGAGCGCAGGCGGCCGGCATGCGCGCGCTCGGCCGACTCGCGCTCGACGCGGAAGCGGTCGGCCAGCGCGAAGGACAGCAGCACCATCTCCAGGGCCGCACCGATCATGGGTGCGTGCACCACCAGCGCCTGCTCGGGCAGCCAGCCCAGGCGGTAGAAGACATTGAGCAGGGCACTCGTCCATAGGCAGGCCCAGGCGATAGTGAAAGGCAAGGCGGCCGGCCGGCGGTCGCGCAGGCCATCCACCGCCATGGCCACCAGCAGCAAGGTCGTCACGGCCACCAGCCAGGGCGCGATCACCTGGCCGGGCGACAGGGGCGGGGGCAGGGTCAGCAGGAATGCCGCGGCCCAGGCCCAGGTGAGCCAGCGCGCGGCACGGTCCAGCGCCGGCGCGTGCGCGGCGGTCTGCAGGAAGCTGCGCGCGAAGGGCAAGAGCAGGCCGCAGCCCAGCGCCAACGGCAGGTTGACCAGGTAGTGCTGCAGCAGCGCGCTGCCGGGCCACAGGTACTGGGCCCCGAAGCCGGAGTTGCCGAACTGCCACAAGCCCAGGGCGGTGGTGGATCCCACGTAGTACAGGTAGGCGCGGTCGCGGATGCTGAAATACAGCAAGGTGTTGTAGAGGATCAGCCCCGCGAGCAGGCCGAAGTACGCGCCATGGAGGCCGTAGACCCACTGGTCCCGGTGGGCGAGCGCCTCGCGCTGCCAGAGGGTGACCGGCAGTTGGGCCACGCCCGCCGTGCGCACACGCAGGTAGACCAGTGTGTCGGTGTTGGGCGCCAGGGCGAGCGGAATCACCGGCAGGTGGTGCGAATGGGCGCGCTGCCCGGGCGGCAAGCTGTCGCCACTGCGGCGCCGGGTGAAGGGCTGGCCCGGCGCAGCGGTCCACAGTTCGACCAGATCGAGGTTGGCGTTGCCCACCACCCACATCCAGTCGCCGGGTGCATCGGGACCGGCGCGCAACAGCACGCGAAACCAGAGGTCGATGGACGCCATGCCGAAATTGCCCTGCCGCCAGCCCGGCGGCAGGGGGCGGAACGTGGCGGAGGCCGCGTCGGCCTGGTCTGGCCGCCAGGGATGTACGCCGTTGTCGAGGTACTGCAGCCAGGGAGTGACTTCGAGACGATCCGACCGGGCGCCCACCTCGATCACCGCGGGGCCGCCGTGCGCGGCGCAGGGCTGCGCCACGAGCCACAGCCAGGCAAAGGCCATGACCCACCGCCACCCCTGACCGACCGGCGCTTCACCGTGCATGCACACCCCGCGATACGCGCGGCCCGCGAGGGCCGCGGGCCAACCGAGTGAGGGGCAGTATTTGTGCAGCGGGCGGCGGCCTCAATACTGCGATGGCAGTAGATCCCCTGGGGGTAGGGGTGTCTTCAGCGACCGATTCAGGCCGTCAGCGCGGCGGCCGGCGCATAGGCCTCGTCGCCCGAGGCCGCCTCCGTGACGATGACGCCGCCGCCCAGGCAGACCTCGCCGTCATACAACACCGCGCTTTGGCCGGGAGTGACCGCCCACTGAGCCTGTTCGAAGCGCAGCACGAAGCCGTCCTCGCCCAAGGGCTCGACGGTGCAGGCCGCGTCGGCCTGGCGGTAGCGCGTCTTGGCAGCCAGCGCGCCGGCGCGCGGCGGCTCGCCGGCCACCCAGCTCGCGTCCTGCGCGCGCAGGCGCGGCGACAGCAGCCAGGGGTGGTCGTGCCCCTGCACGGCCCACAGCGTGTTGTGGGCGATGTCCTTGCGAGCGACGAACCAGGGTTCGTGCTCGCTGCCGCCCTTCTGCGCGCCCTTGGCCCGCACGCCGCCGATGCCCAGGCCCTGGCGCTGGCCCAGGGTGTAGAAGCTCAGGCCCACGTGTTCACCGATGGTGCGGCCGCGCTGATCCTTGATGGGGCCGGGCGCGCTGGCGATGTAGCGGTTGAGGAACTCGCGGAAGGGGCGCTCGCCGATGAAGCAGATACCGGTGCTGTCCTTCTTCTTGGCGTTGGGCAGGCCGATCTCGGCGGCGATGCGGCGCACCTCGGTCTTGGGCAGTTCGCCTACGGGAAACATCGTCTTGGCCAGCTGCGACTGGCTGAGGCGGTGCAGGAAGTAGCTCTGGTCTTTCAGCGGGTCCAGGCCCTTGAGCAACTCGTGGCGGCCGGCGCGTTCGCGCACGCGAGCGTAGTGGCCCGTTGCAATCTTCTCGGCGCCCAGGCGCATGGCGTGGTCGAGGAAGGCCTTGAACTTGATCTCGGCGTTGCAGAGGATGTCGGGGTTGGGCGTGCGCCCGGCCTGGTACTCGCGCAGAAACTCGGCGAACACGCGGTCCTTGTACTCGGCGGCGAAGTTCACGTGCTCGATGTCGATGCCGATCACGTCGGCCACGCTGGCGGCGTCCAGCCAGTCCTGGCGGCTGCTGCAGTACTCGCTGTCGTCGTCGTCCTCCCAGTTCTTCATGAAGATGCCGACGACCTCGTGCCCCTGCTGCTTGAGCAGGTGCGCACTCACCGCGGAGTCCACGCCCCCGCTCAAACCCACCACCACGCGCTGCTTTGCTGCCATGGGGCGGGATTATCCCAGCGGGCCTTCAACCCCGGCGCGCGCGGGGCCGTGCGCATTTAAGGTGCGTTTCAGACACCAGCCTTTCAATGGCGCGGCCCGCATCTGCGGGCTTTACCGGAGTGTTCCCAGATGAAATCCCACGCCATCGCTGTCACCCTCCTGGGCCTGACCCTGGCAGGCACCGCCCTTGCAGGCCCCACCTGCGCACCCGACAGGAACGGCTGGAAGCCGGAGGCCGAGTTCAAGAAGGACTTGCAGGCGCAGGGCTACCGGATCCAGGTCTTCAAGGTCACCAAGGGCAATTGCTACGAGATCTACGGCCACGACAAGGCCGGCAAGAAGGTGGAGATCTATTTCGACCCGGTCTCGGGCAAACCGGTGAAGTCCGAATGAAGCACGCGCCCGCCAGCGAACGGGTGTGGGACCCGTTTGTCCGCTGCTTTCACTGGTCGCTGGTGGGCCTGGTCGTACTCAACCTGTGGGTGCTGGAAGAAGGCGAAGCGCCCCACGAATGGGCGGGGTACGCCGCGGTCACGCTGGTGCTGCTTCGGGTGGTCTGGGGCTTCATTGGCACGCGCCACGCGCGCTTTGCCGACTTCTGGCCCACGCCAGCGCGCGTGAGTGCGCACCTGCGCGCCTGGCGGCACGGCGCGAGGCCGCCCGCCACGCCGGGTCACAACCCCCTGGGCGCGCTGATGATGCTCACGCTCATGGCACTGGTGCTGCTGCTCGGCTTCACCGGCTGGCTGCAGGGCACCGAGCGCTTCTGGGGCAACGAGGCCGTGCAGGACCTGCACGAGGCGCTGGCCAACGGGCTGCTCTTGCTGGCGGGCCTGCACGCGGCGGCGGCCCTGCTGATGGGGCGCCTGGAACGCACCCGGCTGGTCAAGGCCATGCTCACGGGCGTGAAAGAGCGCTACTGAGCACAGGGCATGTGCGCACGCGCAGGCCCTAGACTGCGCCCATGCCCGAGCGCCCGACCATCGACCCCGCCGAGGTGGACTTCACCGCCATCCGCGCGCAGGGCGCGGGCGGACAGAACGTGAACAAGGTGAGCAACGCGGTGCACCTGCGCTTCGCGGTGCGGGCGTCATCGCTGCCCGAGGCGGTGAAGGCGCGGCTGCTGGCGTTGAGCGACACGCGCCTGACGCAAGAGGGCGTGATCGTCATCAAGGCCCAGGGCAGCCGCAGCCTGGAGCAGAACAAGGCCGAGGCCCTGGCCCGGCTGCAGGCCCTGGTGGACGCGGTGGCCGTGCCGCCCAAGCAACGCCGCGCCACGCGGCCCACGCGCGCCTCGCGCGAGCGGCGTCTGCAAGGCAAGGCCCAACGCTCGGAAGTGAAGCAGGCCCGCGGGCGCATCCGCGGGCCGGATTGAGGACTTTCTCCTCCGCCTGGGGGAGGCTTAAGGTCCTTTTAGGAAGCACTTAAGCGTCATTTAGCGGCGCGAAGACGGTGCCTTCGCGAGACTTGCCGGCATGGACGAGCGGCGCATGGGGCGCCGCCCCACCGCCCCGTCGCCGGGCGTCACCGGCGCCCAAGGACCCCAGCATGCAATCGCACCCGATCGAGTTCACCGCCATCGCCGCCGCCGCCCGCACCGGCGACGGCCGCTTCAACATGTACGCCGGCATCCACAAGGCGCTGCGCGCCGTGATGACCGACACCCTGGCCGCCGTCGGACGCGCCGACCCGGCCGACGAGGCCGAGGTGCACGACGCCTGCGACCGCGTGGTCGAGCTGATGGAAATGTTCGAGCGCCACGTCGAGCACGAGAACCGCTTCATCCACCCCGCGCTGCGCGCCCGCTGCCCCGGCGTATGCGACGCGGTGGCCGACGACCACGAGGACCACCTGCGCCACACCGCCCACCTGGCCGACGCGGCGCGCGGCCTGGCCGGCGTGCCGGCCGCCGAGCGCGCCGGCGCCCTGCACGCGCTGTACCTGGCGCTGGCCCTGTTCGTGGCCGACAACCTGCAGCACATGCACGCCGAGGAGACGCGCCACAACGCCGCGCTCTGGACCGCTTACAACGACTTCGAGCTGCTGGCGATCCACGACGAGCTGGTGGCGAGCATCCCGCCCGAGGAAATGATGGGCGTGGTGCGCTGGATGCTGCCCGCGATGAACGCCGAGGAACGCTGCCTGCTGGTGAACGACCTGCAGGCCAAGGCACCCGCCCCGGCGGTGGCGGCGATCCTGGACCTGGCGCGCGCCCACCTGGCGGCGCGCGACTGGGCCAAGCTGGCGCGCGGCATCAACCTGCCGCCGGTGCCCGGCCTGATGAGCGCCTGAACCTGGCGTGGGCGCCGCTCAGGCGCTCTCGCTCAGTTCCACCGGCGCCAGCGCGTCGAAGCGGAAGCAGCCGCGGCCGGTCTTCTGCAGCCGCAGTGCGGGGCACTGTTCGCCCAGGCGGCGGTGCAGCAGCAGCAGGCGCGCCTCGAGGTTGTCGCTCACATCCGGCAGGCCCAGCGAGCTGTCCAGCCGCAGCTCGCGGTTGGTGAAGTCGCTGCGGCCGGCTCGGTGGTCGTTGAGCAGCTTCCAGAGAATGGCCCCGGCCACGCCTTTGATGAGGTAGGCGTTGTTGACGAAGATGCTGTCGTCGCGACGGTAGCGGCGCACGCGCAGCAACGGCACCGCGTCCGCGCCCGTCGGGTCGGCCTCGCCCGCGTCGGCGTCCTGGCTGCAAGGCTCTTCGGATTCGTGCATCAGGTCGATGGCTGCCGCGAGCTGACCGGCGAGCGTGACCAGCAGGTCCTCGTCCTCGTGGTTCAGGCGCATCTCCTGCTCGCTCTCCACGAACAGCACGCCGACCACCCGCCCCGTGGAGATGAGCGGCACAGCCACCTGGCTGCCGGGTTGCGCCAGGCCAGGGTAGGGAATCTCGGCACCGGCGTCGCGCCCGCCCAGGCTGTCCACCAGGGCCTGGTTGTAGCGCGTGGCGCTGGTGACGTGGTTGATGCGCACCGGCGTGCCTTCGCGCGCGGCCACGCCGATGACGCCATGGCCCAACGCGATCTCGGAGCCCACGCCGGAGGTGGCGTAGCCGCGGCTGGCCACGGTGTAGAGCCGCTGCGTGGCGGCGTCGGCGATCAGCACCATGGCCTGCGGCATGTCCAGCTCGTGCTGCAGGCAGTCCAGCGCGGCCTCCAGCAGGCTGTCGAGCGTGCGCGCGCTGGCCAGGCGCGTGCTGGCCCGGCGCAGCACGGCCAGGGGCTCGGGCCGCACCGGCGGCGGCGGCAGGGCCGGCGCGCTGGACACCGGCACGCGCTCGATCGCCAGCACCTGGTGGATGTCGGCACCGCGCAGGCGAAACACCTGCTCCAGGCCCTCGTGCGAGGCGATGCCCGCCAGCTGCGCCCGCATGCGCTCGAACACCGGGCCCTCGTCGTCCGTGCGCAGGTAGCGCAGGTGCAGGCGATAGAAAAGGATGTTGAGCGGGTTGATCAGCAGCACCGTGGAACGCGGGTGCGCCAACAGGTTCTGCCGGGTGCGGTTGAAGAACTGGAAGGACAGCGCGACGTGCTGCTCGTCCACGTGGTGCACCTGCGAGAGGTAGGCCACGTTGGGCGTGCCGTCGGCCGCCACCGTCGCCATCACGGCCGGGATGGCGCCGTCCAGGCAGGGCCTCAGCTCGGCCATGGTGGCGCGCTGCTCGACGGCGAAGGCCTCGGGTGCGTTCATGTGCCGATCATTGCGCCAGCAGCGGACTGCCCGCCTGGGCGCCGGGCGTCTGGTCGTAGGCCTCGTCGGGCTCGAACTCGACGGCGACCAGGTCGTCCGGCGCGTGCGCCAGCAGGGCCTGGACATAAACGGGCGCGAAGCCGAGCACCGCGAGCTCCTCCTCCATGGAGCGGCGATAGCGCTCGATGTGGGGCCAGTCGTCGGGCCGGGGCTCGCGGAGGTGGATGCGGCGGCTCTTGAGCTGCAGCGTGAGGTGGGTGCTGGGCTGGCTGAAGACGGCGGCGAGGCGGCCGCTGGTCGCGATATCGGCCAGCAACTGTCGCGACTGCGTGCGCCCGACATAGGCGGTGACGCGGCGCCCGCCGTCCTCGATGCGGCTGCCCACGGCGCGCATCACGCTGGGGTTGAGCCGGTGGTCCACGCTGGCCAGCATGAGCGACACCCCCTTGGCCAGCATGGCCAGGAACTCGGGCTTGAGTGGGGGAAGGGGGGTGTCCATGGGGCCTGCGGCGCGGATCGCGGGGATCATAGCCAGCGGCCTTTCATCGACCAAGTGCCTGGGGGCATTTGCCTTTCCGCACAGTCGTGCTAAATTGCGCCGCCATGGACGCCCGGACCCAGAAAAGCGAAATGACGCGCGCCGCCATCGTCGGCGCCGCGCTGGATCTCGCCTCGGCCGAAGGCCTGGAGGCCATCAGCCTGCAGGCGGTGGCCGACCGCATCGGCCTGTCCAAGAGCGGCGTGTTCTCGCGCGTGGGTTCGCGCGAGGCTCTGCAGAAGGCGGTCATCGAAGAGTTCGGCCGGCGTTTCCTGGCCGACGTGTTCGTGCCGGCCATGCAGGCGCCCAAGGGCCTGCCGCGCCTGAGCGAGATCGTGCGGCGCTGGTTGATCCGCCTGCGCGACGTGGAAGCGCACACCGGCTGCCTCTACACCTCGGGCGCCTTCGAGCTCGACGACCGCGAAGGCGAGCTGCGGGACCTGCTGCTGAGCGAGGTGACGCGCTGGCGCGCCGCCCTGCGCCGCACGGTCATGCAGGCCATGGAAGCCGGCCACCTCAAGGCCGACACCGACCCGGAGCAGTTGGTCGGCGAAATCTGCAGCCTGGCCATCGGGCTGGTCCACGACGTGCGCTTCCTGCGCGACCCGCGAGCCACCGAACGCGCCCAGGCCACCTGGGCCCGCCTGCTCAAGACTTACGAAAGCTGAGGAACGGCCACGTTGCCGTTCCTTTTTGTTTGGCCATATTTCGCACAGTCGTGCGATTTCAGGAGATCCGCGATGAACAGCACCTCACTGCAAACCGCCTCGGCGTACTACCAGGCCAACCCCGGTACGCGCTGGCTGCGCTGGGCGCTCGGCCTGTCGGAGCGCGTGTGGCCGGCCCTGGCCGTGCGCGGCGCCTACCGCGTGTTCGGCACGCCGCTGCCGTCCAAGTGGCTGCACCGGCGCCAGCCGGACCTGGCCCGCTGGAACCTCACCCGTCTGCCCTTCGAGGACGCCAGCCTCACGCTCTACCAGCCGCCGCCCGGGCCGCACGGGCCGGTGGTGCTGCTGCTGCACGGCTGGGGCGGCTACGCCCAGCAGATGCTGCCGCTGGCGAAGGCCCTGATCGCGCAGGGGCTGCGTCCCGCGCTGGTGGACCTGCCGGCGCACGGCCGCAGCGAGGGCAGCACCAGCAACCTGCCGCAGTTCGCGCGCGCCATCGAGTACCTCACCGCGCGCCTGCAGCAGCAGGGCCACGAGGTGCGGGCGGTGGTGGCGCATTCGCTGGCGGCCAATGCGCTGGCCTACGCGGCGGCGCGCGGCCTGGCCGTGCCGCGCCTGGCGCTGCTGGCGCCGCCGGCCTCCCCCTACGCCTACACGCGGCTGTTCGCCATGGTCTTTGGCCTGAGCGAAGAGACGCGTGCGCGGCTGCAGCAGCGGGTGGAGGCGCGCGAGGGCATCCTGATGCGCCAGTTCGAGCCCGCCGCGGTGGGACCGCGCGTGGCGCAACCCACGCTCATCGTCCACGACCGCGAGGACCGCATCAACCGCTTCGCCGACGCCGAAGCCTTCCGGGACGCGATCGCCGGCGCGCGCCTGCTGGAGACCAGCGGCCTGGGCCACACGCGCCTGCTGCGCGACGACGAGGTGCTGCAGGCGGTGGTGGCGCACGTGCGCGGCTGAGCCCGCGGCCCCGCTTCCGAGGCCCGCTTCAGGCGTCGCTCGGCGCGCGGCTGAGCGCGTTGTTGCGGTCCACCACCCGGCGCAGCAGGCGCATGAACTCGGCGCGCTGGCGCTCCGTCAGCGGCGCCAGGATCTGCTGCTGCGCCTGCAGCATGGCCGGCACCGACTCGGCCAGCAGGCGGCGGCCCTCGGCCGTGAGCCAGAGCTGGCGGGCACGCCGGTCGGTGGGCGCCGTGCGGCGCTCCAGGACGCCGCGCTGTTCCAGCCGGTCCACCACGCCGCCCGTCGTCGATGCGTCCAGCGCAATGGTGCGCGCCAGCGTGCGCTGGTCGATGCCGGGCTGGTTCGACACCGTCTGCAGCGCCGCGTACTGCACCGGCGTCACGCCCAGCCCGGACAACTCCTGCATGAAGATGCCCACCGAGATCTGGTGCAGGCGCCGGATGTAGTAGCCCGGTTGATCGTCGATGCTGACGCCGGACGGCTCGGTTCGTTTCATGGAGGGGCGACGGGAGGAAGTGGACAGCATGCTAGCAGGGCACTTAAGATGAGAATGCTGATGATCAGTACACTTATCAAATTGACCACGCCCCGGAGACATGCATGAACGACCTCGGCCGCCTGGAAGACCTGCCCGCCGACTACGTGGCCGCGCTGCGCGAGCGCAACCTGGTGCCGCTGTGGCCCAGCCTGCGCGGCGTGCTGCCGCCGCAGATCCCCACGCGCCAGACGAAACCCACGCACTGGGCCTACGCCGACATCAAGCCGCTGCTGCTGAAGGCCGGTGAGCTCACGCCGATCGAGAAGGCCGAGCGCCGCGTGCTGGTGCTGGCCAACCCCGGCCACACGCTGGAGAAGATGCAGGCCAGCGCCGCGCTCTACCTGGGCATGCAACTGTTGCTGCCGGGCGAGTGGGCGCCCAGCCACCGCCACACGCCCAACGCGGTGCGCATGGTGGTGGAGGGCGAAGGCGCCTGGACCACGGTGGACGGCGAGAAGTGCCCCATGAGCCGGGGCGACCTGATCCTCACGCCCACCGGCCGCTGGCACGAACATGGGCACGATGGCACCGAGCCTGTCATCTGGCTCGACGTGCTGGACCTGCCGCTCATGTATTACCTGGAGGTGAGCTACCACCTCAACGGCGGCCGCCAGGACGTGAAGCCCGGTCGCGGCGATCGCGCCTACTCGCGCGCGGGCGTGGTGCCCACGCCCGTGTTCGGCCGCGCCGGCCAGCGCTACCCCATGCTGCGCTACCCCTGGGCCGACGCAAAGGCCGCGCTGCTGTCGATCGCCGAGGACCAGCCCGCGCTGGGCCACGTGCAGGTCACCTATACCAACCCCGAGACCGGCGAGGACGCCGAGAACGTGCTGGGCTTTCACGCGCTCATGCTGCGCCCGGGCCAGGCGCTCACCCTGCCCGCGCGCTCGCCGGCCTGCGTGTACCACGCCATCGAAGGCCGCGCGCGCGTGAGCGTGCAGGGACACGACTTCGACCTGAAGGAAGCCGACACCTGCTGCATCCCGGGCTACACGCCCACCACGCTGGTCAATGCCTCGGCCAGCGAACCCGCCTTCCTCTTCGTCGCCGACGAGTCGCCGCTGCACCGCAAGCTCGGCGTCTACGAGGTGCGCCCCGACAACCAACCGCAGATGCCCTGAACCATGGCCCAGTACCTCTTCAACCCGCCCGCCATCGCCGCCCTGCCCATCCAGGGCAAGAGCGAACGGTTCCCCGTCAACCGCCTGTTCTTCGTCGGCCGCAACTACCACGCGCACGCGGTCGAGATGGGCAAGCCGGTCGACAAATCGGCGGAGCGGCCGTTCTATTTCACCAAGTCGATCGGCACGCTCACGCCCTCGGGCAGCACCGTGCCCTACCCCAGCGAGACGAGCAACTACCACTTCGAGATGGAGCTGGTGGTGGCCATCGGCCGCGCGGGCTTCCGCGTCGCCGCGGCCGACGCGCATGAGCTCATCTACGGCTACGCCGCCGGCCTGGACATGACGCGGCGCGACCTGCAACTGGTGGCGCGCGACAAGGGCCGCCCCTGGGACCTGGGCAAGGACATCGAGCAGGGCTCGGTCTGCAGCGAGATCGTGCCGATGCCGTCCACGGTGATCGAGCGCGGCGCGATCGAGCTGACGGTGAACGGCGCCACGAAGCAGAAGTCCGACGTGGACAAGCTGATCTGGAACATCCGCGAGATCATCGAAGACCTCTCGCGCTTCTACCACCTGCAGGCCGGCGACCTGATCTATACCGGCACGCCGGAAGGCGTGGGCGCAGTGGTCAGCGGGGATGTGCTCGAGGGCCGGGTGGAGGGCGTGGGCAGCGTGTCGCTCACGATCGGCGCGGCGGCCTGATCCCCCTGCGCTGGCTATCATGCCGGCGCATGCCTTCTCCTGAAGAATCCCCGCGCGCCCTGCGCTGGCTGCTCTGGCTGGCCGGCACGGTGTCGCTGGGCCTGGGCCTATTGGGCGTGCTGCTGCCGGGTCTGCCCACCACGCCCTTCGTGCTGCTGGCGGCGGCCTGTTACGCCAAGGCCTCGCCGCGCCTGCACGGCTGGTTGCGCGGGCACCGCTTCTTCGGCCCCATGGTGCGCGACTGGGAGGAGCACCGCAGCCTGCGCAAACGCACCAAGCGCTTCGCGCAGCTCAGCATGCTGGTGATGGTGTCGCTCTCGGCCTGGGGGCTGCGCGATCGGCCCGTGCTGCTGGGCGTGGTGCTGGTGGCGGCGGTGATCGGCGTGTGGGTCGTGGCTCGCATCCCTACACGCGAAACCTGACGCCCCCACGCTCCTCCGCTGCGCGGGTCGCTGCCCCCCAAGGGGGCTGATCCGCCTTGGGGCGGCCCGGCGGCGGATCGTACTCCTCAGGCCTGAGCTCTGCGGGCCAGCACCTCGAACGCCGGCAAGGTCTTGCCCTCCAGCACCTCCAGGAAGGCCCCGCCACCGGTGGAGATGTAGCCCACGTCCTTCTCGATGCCGTACTTGGCGATCGCCGCGAGCGTGTCGCCGCCGCCCGCGATGGAAAAGCCTTCGCTGGACGCGATGGCCTGAGCGATGGCCTTGGTGCCGCCCTCGAAGGCCGCGAACTCGAACACACCCACCGGGCCGTTCCACACGATGGTGCCGGCCTGTTTCAGTTGCGCCGCCAGCTTGGCGGCGGTCTCGGGACCGATGTCGAGGATCAGGTCGTCCTCGGCCACGTCGGCGGCCTGCTTCACCGTGGCCTCGGCGTCGGCGGCGAAGCGCTTGGCCACCACCACGTCGGTGGGGATGGGCACGTCCGCGCCGCGTGCCTTCATGGCCTCGATGACGGCCTTGGCGTCGCCCAGCAGGTCGGGCTCGGCCAGGCTCTTGCCGATCGGCAGGCCCGCGGCCAGCATGAAGGTGTTGGCGATGCCGCCGCCCACGATGAGCTGGTCGACCTTGCTGGCCAGGCTCTGCAGGATGGTGAGCTTGGTGCTGACCTTGCTGCCGGCCACGATGGCCACCAGCGGGCGATTGGGGTTCGCCAGGGCCTTCGCGATGGCGTCCATCTCGGCCGCCAGCAGCGGGCCCGCGCAGGCCACGGGCGCGGTCTCGGCGATGCCGTAGGTGGTGCCTTCGGCGCGGTGCGCGGTGCCGAAGGCGTCGTGCACGAAGATGTCGCACAGGGCGCCGAGCTTCTTCGCGAGTTCGGGGCTGTTCTTCTTCTCGCCCACGTTGAGGCGGCAATTCTCCAGCAGCACCACCTCGCCGGGCGACACCGAGAAATCGCCATCGACCCAGTCGGCGATCAGGCGCACGGGCTGGCCCAGGAGCTCGGCCAGGCGCACGGCCACGGGCTGCAGCGAGTCCTCGGGCTTGAACTGGCCTTCGGTGGGGCGGCCCAGGTGCGAGGTGACCATCACCGCCGCGCCAGCGTCCAGGGCGAGGCGGATGGCGGGCACGCTGGCGCGGATGCGCGTGTCTTCGGTGATGCGGCCCTGCTCATCCTGTGGCACGTTCAGGTCGGCGCGGATGAAGACGCGCTGGCCCTTGGCGCGGCCCTGCGCGCAAAGGTCGGTGAAGCGGATGAAGGCGGTCATGTCGGCGATCCCGGGTTCTGTGGACAAACCCCGGGATTGTAGGAAAGCGCGCTCGCCGGATGTCAGCCGGCGGCGGCACAGGGCGCCAACGCATCCAGCGACGGCTGGCGGGCGCGGGTGCTTACGTCCATGAGCCCCAGCACGGTATGGAAGAAGTGGTCGTGCGACAGCGGTTCGGCCGAGCGCGCGCGCAGGCAGTCCATCGACAGGCCCGCGCGCTCGCGCAGGCCCGGCGAGAACCAGGCCACCATGGGCACATGCGTCTGCTGCTCGGGGGCCAGCGCGTAGGGCAGGCCGTGGAGGTAGAGGCCGTTCTCGCCGAGCGACTCGCCGTGGTCGGAGACGTAGACCAGGCCGCTGTCGTTGCGCCCCTGTTCGGCGCGCGTGCGCAGCCAGCGCAGGGCCTGGTCGAGGAAGCGGTCGGTGTAGGCAATGGAGTTGTCGTAGGCGTTGACCAGTTCCTCGTGCGAGCACTCGGGCAGCGCGTTGCTGCGGCATTCGGGCAGGAAGGGCTTGGCGCCTTCGGGCGAGCGGCTGGCGTAGGCGGGGCCGTGGCTGCCCATCTGGTGCATCACCAGCACCACGCCGCGCGCGCGGCGTGCGGAGTCCAGCGTGTCGAGGCGGGCGTCCAGGCCGTGGAGCATGGCCTCGTCCAGGCATTCGCCGCCGGGGCACAGGGCGGGCACCGGCTGGTCGTTCGTGTACGCGTGCGGCACGCGGTCGCACACGCCCTTGCAGCCGGCCTGGTTGTCGATCCACAACACGGCCAGGCCGGCGCGCTGCAGCACATCGAGCAGGTTTTCGCGGTCGGGTGGCTGGTCGCCGCCCTGCGCGCGCGTGAGCGGCGAGAACAGGCAGGGCACGGACACCAGGGTGTTGGTGCCGCAGGAGTGCACCTGGCTGAAGTTGAGCAGGTCACCACTGGCCCGCCAGCGCGCCAGCGCCGGCGTGGTGTCGCGCGCGTAGCCGTCGAGGCCGAAGTTCTGCGCGCGGGCCGTCTCGCCGATCACCAGCAGCAGCAGGGGCGGGCGCGCCTGTCTCTCGTAGCTGGCGCCCAGCGCGGCGTCCTCGCCCACGGGCAGCAGCGGACGAGCCTGGCGCGGCAGGTGCTCCGCCGCCACGCGCGCGGCGGCGTAGACGCTGTTGAGCGGATTGGCCATGTAGCGCAGGTCCTTGTGGTTGCGCATCAGCGAGGCCAGGCCCTGGAAGTCGATCAGCGCCGCAAGCACCAGCAGCGCGCACGCGGCCAGCGCGCCCACGGCGTTGCGCCCCGCGCGGCGCCAGCCGCCGCGCAGCCCCAGCGGCTGCCGCCACAGCGCCCACAGCGGGGGGCCTGCCACGATCAGCAGAACCGCCAGCAGAGACCACGACAGCAGATCGCGCACCTCGCGCGTGTCGGTGTGCAGGGCGTTGGCCAGCATGGTCGGGTCCATCACCACGCCGTAGCGCCACATGAAGTAGGCGTTCGCCCCCGTCACCAGCAGCAGGGCGCTGGCGACCGGGCGCAACACCCGCGGCCAGGCCAGCAGCCACAACTGCGCCGCGATGGCGCCGGTGAGCAGCGCGCCCAGGCCGGCGATGAGCGCGGCGCGGTGGACCAAGGGACCACCCAGGCCGTGGATGCGTTGCCAGAGCGGCAGGTTGCCGACCAAGGCCAGCCACAAGGCCAGTCCCCACACGGTGACGGCCGCGCGCGGGACGCGGGAGATCGGTGCGGCGGCCGACGGCGCCAGCGATCCTGGAAACGAAAAGGGAAACGGGGTCTGCATGAACGGCTCTCGGGCGACCGCTTGTTGCGGCCCCCGGGAGCGTGTGCGCCCCGGATTAGATGAACCTTAGGCGCTGGTCCAGCGCAAACCGAAGCGCGTGGTCATGGGCGCCTCGGCGGGGCCGGATTCGAGACGGGCGCCCAGTTGCTCGGCGATGCGCTGAACGAGACGCAGGCCGAGCCCCAGGCCGCCCGATTCGGCGGGGCGCGCCGCCGCACCGCCCGGCCCGCCGCCGTCGTCACTGACCGATACGCCCACCGCGCCCGCCTCGCGCCACACCGCGACCACCACCTGCGTGCCCGCCGGGGTGTGGCGCAGCGCGTTCTCGATCAGGTTGCGCAAGGCCAGTTCCAGCAGCATGGGCTGGGCTTTCACCCGCACCGGTTCATCGGGCTGCTGCAGCGAGATGTCGTGCCCGCTCTCGTGCGCCGCCAGCGCGTGCGCGGCCACGAGCCTGGCCGCCAGCTCGCCCAGCGCGACCGGTTCGTCGTCGTCGCTGGCGGGCTTTCGCTGCGCGCGCGCCAGGTCCAGCAGCTGGTGCAGGATGCGTCCGGCGCGCAGCGACTCGCGCTCCAGTTGTTCAAGTCGCTCGGGTGAGGCGTCGTGCTGCGCCGCGCGCGCCTGCAGCGCCAGCGCGGACAGCGGTGTGCGCAACTCGTGCGCCACGTCGGAGGCGAACTCGCGCTCGCGCTGCGCGCGCGCCTGCAGGGTGTCCACCAGGGCGTTGATGGCGGTGACGGTGCTGGCGAACTCGCTGAAGCGGCGCGCCGTGTCCAGACGCTGGCCGGCGAAGCCGTCGAGCGCGGCCACCTCGCTCGACAGTTTGTCGAGCGGGCGCAGGCCACGGCGCACGGTCCACCACAGCAGCAGCAGCACCAGGGGCAACAACAACAGCGCAGGCTGCGCCACGTGCTCGGCAATGTCCTTGCCGAGTTCGTGGCGCTGGCCCATGTCCATCAACACCACCACGCGGCGCCGCGCGGCGCCCTCGCCGGTCTCGACAGAGAAGGTCCGCCACGATCCCGGCAGACCGGGCGTGCGCACCTCGACCGTGGAGAAGCCCGACGCCGGCAGGGCATTGGCGTCCAGGCCGGGTGCCAGTCCGTGCGTGTCGGTGACGAGGCGGCCGCCTTCCCAGGCCAGCACGGCCACGTCCTGCAGGAACTCGTGTGCCAGGTCGGCGCCCTCGGGCGGCAACGGCCGCACCGCGCCCGTGGGCGCGGCTGCCAGCCACAGCCGCGCCACGGCCACCATCTGGCCATCGGAGAACTTGCGCGCCTCGCGAAAGGCGGTCGACCAGGCCTGGGCCACCACGGCCAGCCAGATCACCAGCACCACGCCCAGGGTCCAGCGCAGCAGGTAGTGACGCAGCAGGCGCGGCCGGGACTGGCTCGTCATCACGGCTTGTCCGCCGTCGCCGGGTCGCGCGCGATGAAATAGCCCACGCCGCGCACGGTCTTGATCAGCGACTCACCGAGCTTGCGACGCAGGTGGTGGATGTGGACCTCGATGGCGTTGCTCTCCAGTTCTTCGCCGAATCCGTAGAGTGCCGACACCAGCCGCGTCCTGGACAGCACCTGCGGACGCGCCTGCATGAGCGTGAGCAGCAGCGCGAACTCCTTGCCCCCCAGCACCACCGGCTGGCCGGCGCGCAGCACGGTGTGGGCCGCGGGATCGATCACCAGATCGCCGTGTTCGATGAGGGGGTTGCTGCGACCGCCCGCGCGGCGAAGCATGGCGCGCAAGCGCGCCAGCAGCTCGTTGGCGTCGAAGGGTTTGACGAGGTAATCGTCGGCACCGCCGTCCAGGCCGCCGATGCGGTCGCTCACCCCGTCGCGCGCGGTCATGATGAGCACCGGCATGTCCTTGTGCGGCAGCGTCTCGCGGCCAGCCGCGGGCGCGGGCTGTTGGCGCAACCGGGCCAGCAGGTCCAGGCCCTCGCCGTCGGGCAGCCCCAGGTCCAGCAGCAGCACGTCGAAGGGTTCGACCGACAGGGCGAGCCAGGCGGCGTCACGCGTGGCGCACAGGTCCACGGCATAGCCGGCGCGTCGCAAGGCTTGCTCCAGCCCGCTGGCGATGCCGGGGTCGTCTTCCACCACGAGTGCGCGCATGTCGGGTTCTTCGGAGCCTGGAGATGGGGCTGCCCATTATCGGGCGCCACCTTAGCCGGGCATTAAGCGGTTTAAGGATCAGCTAATGGCAGCGCCCGACAGTGCCACGCCATGTCGACCCTGTCCCTTGAACCGACGGCCGCGGGCCGCGCCTTCCCGTTGCCCGAACGCTGGCTGTGCGGCCTGCTCGTGCTGACCTTGCTGTGGGATCTGTCCGGACTGGACATGGCCGTGATGCGCGCCATCGGTGCCGGGCACGGCTTTGCGCTGCGCGAACAGTGGCTGCTGGCGCGCGCGCTGCACGACGGCCTGCGCCAGGCCATGGCGCTGGCCTTCCTGCTGCTGTGCGGCTGGGCGCTGTGGCCGCGCGCGTCGCTGACGCGGCGCGAGCGCATGACCGTGGCCCTGCTGGCCGCGCTGTCGCTGCTCGCGGTCAGCCTGATCAAGAACACCGGCCTCACCAGTTGTCCCTGGGATCTGCAAGCCTTCGGCGGCACCGCGCGCTGGGTGTCGCACTGGGCCTGGGGCCAGGCCGATGGCGGGCCAGGGCGCTGTTTCCCCGGCGGTCACGCAAGCAGTGGCTTTGCCTTCCTGGCGCTGAGCCTGCCCTGGTTGGCGCCACCGGCCGGTGTCGTGCGACGGCGCACGGCGGGCCTGCGCTGGCTGGCCGCCGCGCTGGGCGTCGGTGCGCTCGCGGGCGCGGTGCAGACGCTGCGGGGGGCGCATTACCCCAGCCACACACTGTGGACGCTGCTGATCTGCGCCGGGGTGTCGCTGGCGGGCTGGCGACTGGCGCAGGCCGGTTCGCACGGCCCAGCCATTGCACGGGTGCGCCACGGGTGGCGCGAGGGCCTGCGCCTGCTGCGCCCGCTGCTGGTGCCCATGGCCTGCACGCTGGCGGTGTTGTGGCTGTCGCGCCTGGGCCTGTCGGTCTGGCAGGCCGATCGGGTGTCGCATGAGCGGGCCTGGGCTTTGCTGCTGGGGCAGGGCCTGCGCTTCGACGGCGTGCTGCTGGGCTTCATCTGGGTGCTGCCGGCCGCCTTCACACCGTGGATGGCGCTGCACCGGCGCACCTGGCACGCCTGGACGGCCTTCCTGCGCGTCTATGGCGGCCTGGCGCTGCTGCTGATCGGATTCATGGAGTTGGCCACCCCGGCCTTCGTGGCGCAGTACGACGCCCGGCCCAACTACCTGTTCGTGGAGTACCTGGGCTACACGAAGGAAGTGGGCGGCACGCTGCTGAAGGACCACGCCGCGCACCTGCTGGCCGCGGCTGTGTTGCTGCCCCTGGGGGCCTGGGCCTTCGCGCGCCTGAGCCGGGCGGGAACGCCGCCCACGCCGCCGCGTGCGTGGCAGGCGCTGGCCTGGTCGGCGCTGCTGCTGGTGTCGCTGGCCGTCGCGGGGCGTGGCGCGCTCGGGCACCGCGCGGCCAATCCGGCCAGCGCCGCGCTGACCAGCGACCACCTCGTCAACGAGTTGCCACTCAACTCGCTCTACACCGTGGCGTACGCCATCTACCAGTCGCGCAAGAGCGAGGCCGGCATCACCTATGCCGAGCTGCCGCGCGCGCACGTGATCGAGCGCGTGCGCCGCGAGACGGGCCTGCCCGACAGCGCCTTCACCCGCGACGACCTGCCCACGCGGCACTGGCAGGCCACGGCGCACCCGCGCGCGCGACCACTCAATCTGGTGATCGTGCTGGAGGAAAGCCTGGGCGCGGAGTTCGTGGGTGCGCTCGGCGGGCTGCCGCTCACGCCGAACCTCGATCGCCTCGCGCGCGAGGGCCTGTGGTTCGAGCGCCTGTACGCCACCGGCACGCGCTCGGTGCGTGGCATCGAGGCGGTGACCGCGGGCTTTCCGCCCACCTCGGCCGTCAGCACGGTCAAGCTCGCCAAGTCGCAGCGCGACTTCTTCACGCTGGCCAGCTTTCTCAAGCCGCACGGCTACGAGTCGACCTTCTTCTATGGCGGCGAGTCCCACTTCGACAACATGCGCAGCTTCTTCATGGGCAACGGTTTCGACCGCGTGGTCGAGCAGAAGGACATGCCCGCCGACGCCTTCATCGGCACCTGGGGCGCGTCCGATGGCGACCTGTTCGAGGTGGCGCACCGGGCCTTCGAGCGACAGCCCGCCGACAAGCCCTTCTTCGCCCTGGTCTTCACCTCGTCCAACCACGCGCCCTTCGAGTTTCCCGATCACGGCATCGAACTGGTCGAACAGCCCAAGGGCACAGTGAACAACGCGGTGAAGTACGCGGACCACGCGCTCGGCCGCTTCATCGAGCGGGCGCGGCGCTCCCCCTATTGGGAGAACACCCTGTTCCTGATCGTGGCCGATCACAACTCTCGCGTGTACGGTCCTTCGCTGGTGCCCATCGACCGCTTCCACATCCCGGGGCTGATCGTGGGCGGGCCGATCGCCGAGGCCCGGCGCATTCACACCCTGGCCAGCCAGATCGACCTGGCGCCGACGCTGATTTCCTTGATGGGCCTGAGCGGCGAGCACCCGCTGATCGGTCGTGACCTGAGCGATCCGGCGCAGGCCAGGCGGCCGGGCCGGGCGATCCTGCAGTTCGACAAGACGCAGGCGTACCTGGAAGACACGCCCGGCGGCGAGACGCAGGTCGCGGTGCTGCAGCCCGATGCGCCCGCGCGCCTGATGACTTACCGCGATGGACAGTTGCGCGACCACGCAGGTGGCAACGCGGACCTGATCGACAAGGCGCAGGCCCACGCGCGCTTTGCGCAGTGGGCCTACCAGGAGCGGTGGCACCGTTGAGCCACCGCTGAGGCGCCGCGCGGCCTACCAGCCCAGCCCGATGCGCAGCGGCAGGTACACCAGCATGCCGGCCACGATGGTGCCCAGCACGCCGCCCCGCCAGAAGAACCAGGCCGCGCCCGCGAGCGCGCCATAGAGTCGCGCGTCCTGCCAGGTGCTCACGAGCGCGCCCTGGCTCATCACGACCTCGGGCACGACCACGGCCGACAGCGCGGCGATGGGCGCGTACTGCAGGCCGCGCTGCGCCCAATGCGGCAGCGTCCAGGGCTTGTCGGACAGGAAGAAGAAGCCGCGCGTGACAACCGTGACCACGCCCAGGGCAAGGATGGTCAGCAGCGTCCAGGGGTCGAGATCAAGCATGGCCGGTCCCTTGACGGGTGGGACGCAATGGCTCGAGCAGCAGGCACAAGGCCACCGCGCAGCCAATGGCCACCAGGATGTTGAGCTTGAGCGGCAAGGCGAAGGCCACCACGGCGGCGGCACCTGCCACGCCAGCGGAGACCATGCGCAGCCGCGAGGTCGCCAGCGAGCACATCACCCCCAGCAGCGCCAGGATGCCCGCGAAGCCCAGGCCCCAGGCCAGCGGAATGGCATTGGCCAGCGCCACGCCCAGCAGGCTGGTGCCCATCCACGCGCCGTAGTTGACGGCGCAATTGCCCATCAGATAGGCCTGCTGTGCAGCGCGCTTGGCGGGGTCGTCGCTGGGGTGCGGGTAGCGGCGCGCAAAAAACACGTAGCTCAGGTCGCCGGTGACGTAGCCGCTGGCCAGGCGCTCCCAGCGCGGCAGGTGCATGAGGTAGGGCCGCAGGTGGGCCGAGAACACCACGAAGCGCAGGTTGACACAGAAGGCCGCCGCCAGGATCACCCACAGCGGCGCGCCCGCCGCCATCATGGGGATGGCCGCGAGCTGCGCGCTGCCGGCATACACGATCAGGGTCATCAGCACCGCCTCCAGCGGCGACAGGCCCGACTGCACCATGGCCACGCCGGTCATGAGGCCCCAGGCACCGATGCCCATGGCGACGGAGAACTGGTCGCGGATGCCCTCGAAGTACTCGGGGTGCGCGCGGTGCTCGCGCTTGAGGAAGAGGATCACGCGCCGCCCCCCAGCACCTCGCCGGTCGCGAGCGCGAAGCCGCGCAGGAAATCGGCCGCCGGCAGGCGCTTGCCGCCTGCCCGCTGCAAGGCCGTCAGTCGCAGCGCGCCCTCGCCGCAGGCCACGGTGATGCCCTCGGGCCCGATCGCCAGCACCTCGCCAGCGCGGCCCTTTCCGGCACGGGGTTCGGCCAGGGGCTCGGCCGCCCAGACCTTGATCGCCTCGCCCGCGTGGGTGGTGTGCGCGCCGGGAAAGGGGTCGAAGGCGCGCACGCGCCGCGCGATCGCGGTGGCCGGCTGCGTCCAGTCGATCACGGCCTCGGCCTTCTCGATCTTGTGCGCGTAGGTCACTCCCTCCTGCGGTTGCGGCTCGGCGCGCAGCCCACCGCAGGCCGCGATCTCCAGCGCCTCGACGATGAGCCGCCCGCCGAGCACGGCCAGGCGGTCGTGCAGGCTGCCGGTGGTGTCGTTCTCGCGGATGGCGATGCGCTCGCGCAGCAGCATGTCGCCGGTGTCCAGACCCTCGTCCATCTGCATGATGGTCACGCCGGTTTCCGTGTCGCCCGCCTCGATCGCCCGGTGGATGGGCGCGGCGCCGCGCCAGCGCGGCAGCAGCGAGGCGTGGATGTTGAGGCAGCCGAGCCGCGGCGCGTCGAGCACCCAGCGCGGCAGGATCAGGCCGTAGGCGGCCACCACCATCGCATCGGCGCGCACGGCGTCGATGGCCTGGCGCGCGGCAGCGGCGTCATCGGCGTACCTGCCATCCAGCCGAAGACCGCGCGGCTGCGAGACCGCGATGCCGCGCTCCAGTGCGAGCGCCTTCACCGGCGAGGCCTGCAGCTTCATGCCGCGCCCGGCAGGCCGGTCGGGCTGCGTGAGCACCAGGGGAACGTCGAAGCCTGCGGCCAGCAGGCGTTCCAGCGCGACACGCGCGAAGGCCGGCGTGCCGGCGAAGATGAGTTTCATCTGGGGACGGGCCGGACCGGGAAGGCCGGCCAGGGGTCAGAGGCGATCGGAAGGCGGGATGTGCTCATCCAGGAAGATGAGCTGGCGCACCACACCGGCGCGGTCGATGTGCACGTGCGCGAGCCGGTCGTTGTTGTTCTCGGAGAAGCGGTAGGTCCAGATGTCGCCGTCGAAACGCGCGACGCGTTCGACCAGCGCGGGCCGGCCCATGTGGCGCAGCACATCGTCGCGCGTCCAACGGTCGATCGCGATGTTCTTCAGCATCCAGTTGATGTCGAGCACCTGCACCACGCGGCGCAGACGGCCTTCGGCGTCGAAGTCGAGGTTGTAGACCTGACGGCCCAGCGGCTGGCGCGAGTACTGCAGGCGCGCGCCGTCCGTCAACGCGTACTCCGCACTGGGCGGCCCCAGCCGATCGATCACCTGCGCGCGCGAGGTGCCGGGTTCCAGCCGTTCGGGCATGCCCGCGCACCCCGTCAGCCACACGAGGGCCAGCAGACAGAGGCAGCGAAGGGCGGTGGCAGGCTTCATGCGCGCAGGGCTTCCCGTTGGGCTTTCACGAGTTTGGATTTGATCCGGTTGCGCTTGAGCGGGGAAAGGTACTCCACAAAGACCTTGCCCATGAGGTGGTCCATCTCGTGCTGGATGCACACGGCCAGCATGCCCTCGGCCTCGATGGTGCGTTCCACGCCCTCGCCATCGAGCGCGCGCACGCGCACCGCCACCGAGCGCTCCACGCCGTCATAGATGCCGGGCACCGACAGGCAACCTTCTTCGCCCTTGCGCGTCTCCGGGCTGGCCCATTCGATCACCGGGTTGATCAGCACCATCGGCTTGTCGCGCGACTCGCTCACGTCGATGACGATGAGCCGCTCGTGCACGTCGACCTGCGTCGCGGCCAGGCCGATGCCATTGGCCTCGTACATGGTGGCCAGCATGCGCGGAATGAGCGCGCGGATGCGCTCGTCCACCGCCGCCACGGGCTTGGCCACGGTGTGCAGGCGGGGGTCGGGGTAATGCAGTATCGGCAGGGTATCGAGGGCGCTCATGACTCGTTGAAGCAGTATCGCAAGAGGTCTCCGATGGGGCCAGGGGCGACGGCAGGCAGTGGCACGCTGACAGGCGGAAACCGATGTCGCTATTTTCGCCACTTTCACGACGACGCGAAATCGCGGGCTGCCAGAAACATTGCGCAATCAAAGGCTTGCGCGCAGAATCCAACGCGCTTTGTCAAGACTCGCGCGCCCCAGGCCACGATCGAGACGCCGGCTCACACGGCGTCATCGCACCGGCCGACGGCAGCCGCCCAGGGGCCCCCGAACATGCGATCGAACACCCGCCTGATCTCCACCATCGCCAGCGCCGTCGGCCTGGCCTGCGCCGCACAGGCGGCCTTTGCGCAAAGTACGGTCATTCCGGCCGAACAGCGCTACCCCGTCACCCCCGGCCAGCGCGCCACCGCCAACCAGGTCGCCCAGACCGGCGTGCCGCTCTCCGAACTCGCCCCCAACGCCCCCGACAGCTACACCGTCAAGAGCGGCGACACGCTGTGGGCCATCTCGGGCATCTTCCTGCGAAGCCAGTGGCGCTGGCCCGAGCTGTGGGGCATGAACCTCGACGACATCAAGAACCCCCACCGGATCTACCCGGGTCAGACGCTGTACCTCATCAAGGCCAACGGCCGCGCCACGCTCAGCACGCGTGGGCCGGGTGGCGAGCCCGGCACCGTCAAGGTGTCCCCGCGCACGCGCTACGAGTCCTTGTCCGACACCGCGATCCCGCCGATCTCGCTGCAGACCATCGAGTCCTTCCTGACCGAGGCGCTGATCGTTGACGAGAACGCCATCAACCGCGCGCCCCGCATCGTGGCCACGCAAGAGAACCGCGTGCTGCTCAGTCGCGGTGACCGCGCGTACGCGCGCTCGATCTCCGGCGATCACCCTGATGCCCAACCGCTGGCCGTGGTGGACGGGCGTTCCATCGGCTACCGCGTGTTCCGCAACGCCACGCCATTGCGCGACCCCACCACGAACGAAATCCTGGGCTTCGAAGCGCAGTACGTGGGCAAGGCCAACGTGGTCTCCAACGAGCGCCGCCGCGAAGGCCTCGATGCCAAGGGTCAGAAGGTCGAAGAAATCGTGCCGGCCGGCATCGACATCACCGCCGCGAAGGAAGAAATGCGCGTGGGCGACCGATTGCTGCCCGAGCCGCCGCGCGAATTCCTCAACTTCGTGCCGCGTGCGCCGCAGAGCCCGCAGTCCGGCCAGATCGTTTCGGTGTATGGCAACGCCGTGAACTACGCCGCACAGAACATGGTCGTCACCATCAACCGCGGCAAACAGAACGGCATCGAGCCTGGACACGTGCTGGCCCTGCTGCGCGAGAGCAACATCGTCAAGGACACCACCGACAGCGCGCGTCCCGACATGCGCCTGCCCGGCGAACGCAACGGCCTCATGATGGTGTTCCGCACCTTCGACCGCGTCTCCTACGCCATCGTGCTCGAGATCGCCGACGGCGTGCAGGTGGGCGACCGCTTTCTCAATCCCTGACCCCGATGCCGCGTGACGAGCTGGCCGCCTGGCTGCGGCTGCTCCTGACGCCGGGTCTGGGCCGAAGCACGGCCCGACAGTTGCTGGCCGCCTTCGGACTGCCCGAGGCGATCTGGGCCCGAGCGCCCGACAGCTGGGACGGCGTGGTGGAGCCCTCACTGGCCAAGGCCATGGCGCAGCCGCCAGAAGGCTTCGATGCGGCGCTGAATGCCCACGAGCGCTGGCTGGCGCAGGACAACGCGCGGCACGTGCTCACCCTCGCGGACCCGCGCTACCCGGCTAGCTTGCTGGACACGGCCGATCCGCCGCTGATGCTGTTCGTTCATGGCCGCCTGGAGGCGCTGTCGCAGCCGCAGCGGCTGGCCGTTGTCGGGAGTCGCAACCCCACGCCGCAGGGCGCGCAGAACGCCGAAGCCTTCGCTCATTCGCTGGCCGCCTCCGGTCTGTGCATCGTCTCGGGCCTCGCGCTGGGTGTCGACGGCGCCGCACACGAGGGCGCGCTGCGCGCAGGCGGCTTCACGCTGGCCGTGGTGGGCACCGGGCTGGACCGCGTGTATCCCAGCCGCCACCGCGATCTGGCTCACCGCATCGTGGCGCACGGCGCCATGATCAGCGAGTACCCGCTGGGCACGCCGCCACTGGCGCAGAACTTCCCGCAGCGCAACCGCGTGATCGCCGGCCTGTCGATGGGCACGCTGGTGGTCGAAGCGGCGCTGCAGTCAGGCTCGCTGATCACGGCTCGCCTGGCCAGCGAGCAAGGGCGGGAAGTCTTCGCCATCCCGGGATCCATCCATTCGCCACAGTCACGCGGCTGTCATGCCCTGATCCGCCAGGGCGCCAAGCTCGTGGAATCGGCGCAGGACGTGCTGGAAGAACTTCGGCTGGCGGACACGGCACCTTCGAGCACCGATGGCGGGCCGGCGGCCCAGCCCCTCGGGCCGGAAGGCGAATTGCTCGAAGCGATGGGCCACGACCCCGTGAACCTGGACGCCTTGCAAGCCCGCACGGGCCTGCCCACCAGCGCCTTGCAGGCGCAACTGCTCGAACTGGAATTGCAGGGCCTGGTGGCGCGCCTGCCAGGCGGCCTGCTGCAGCGGGTGGGGCAAGGCTGAGCCGCCCCGCCGACGGCGGTCCTCAGGCCAGAAGGCGCTCGGGGTTGGCGTCGAGCTTGGCGAGCGCCTCGCGCGTGGCGCGCACGGTGAGTGCTTCGTCCTCGCTCGGCACCAACAGACCGGCCTGCAGGTAGGCGGCAACCCGCGTGGCCGGCATGAGGTAGCAGCGTCCGCCATTGCTCACGAACAGGTACAGCTGACCATGCTGGCTGCGCCACGCCAGTTGCACGCTGCCAAGCTTGCCATTGTGGTCGAGGCCGAACCACGAGCCGATCTGAAGCTCCACGGCCCAGGCGCGCATGGCCTCGTTGGGCTGGCTGCCGCCCTGGTTGATGACCTCGATGTTGCTCGCGTCCACGCCCGTGATCAGCTCGATGCTGTCGGCGTTGAGATCGAAGTCGCCGACACCGCCTTCGGGCAGGTAGTCCTCGAGGTTGGCCAGGCGCTTGGACAGGGCGTCGAGCTGGCTCTGGGCGATGGATTCGGTGCGCGACATGAAGGCATCGGCCAACGTGTCGCTCACCGACTTGATGTGCTGGTCCTGCAGGCCCTGGGGAAAGCCCAGCAGGCCCATGCCCTGGCGCAAGCGCTGCAGGATGCCGGGCAGTTGCTGGATGACGCGCGCGCGGTCGTCGCGGCTGGGCTTGGCGCTCGCGGCCCACAGCAGATCGGACGCGGCCTGCTTGAGGGCCTGCGTGTCGGGGTGCTTGATGCCGTGCTTGACGCTGGCCACCGCCAGCACGTCGACCCAGACCTTGAACAGGAAGTCCCGCACCTCGGCGCGCACCGGCACGTCGTCGAGCAGCTTGCGCAGTTCGATGGTGTACTGCACCGACAGCGTTTCCTTCTGCTCGACCTGCTGGGCCACGCTCACGAAGCGGCTGGCGTTGCTCTGCTCGCTGAGGTAGGTGGACAGGAACTTCTGGAACTCGTCGTAGACGAGCTGGAACACGCGGCGCCCGGTTTCGGGGTACTGCTCGATCACCTGCACCACGCGCTTGATCTCGGCCTCCAGCGCGGCAGAGCCGACGTTGGACTCGAAGCCCATCACGCACGAACCCATGCGGTCGATCAACCGCCGCGCGGGGTGCTGCAGCGCGCTGAAGAACTCCGGTTCGGCCAGGGCCACGCGCAGCACGGGAATCTGCAGGCGGGCGAACCACACGCGGATGCTGGGCGGAATGCGCTCTTCGGCCAGGATGGCCTGGAACATCAGCGCGACCACCTCGATGGTGGCCTTCTCGCTGGGCGTGGACGCGGCCTGCTTGAGTTCCTGGGTGCGCTCGCGCAGGGCCACCGCCGTGCGCTCGACCGTGCCGGCATCGACATAGACCGCGCCACCACCGGTGGGCGCCGCGCCGAGGCCGGAGCCGGTGCTCGGGAAGGAAACCTGACGCGCCATGGCCTGCTGCAACGCGGGCGATGGGGGAATGATCTCGGTCGCTTCGAATTCGGGACCGACGTGGTCGAGCAGCATGCGCCGCAAGCGGCCCACGACCCCCTGCGCGCGCATGCGCGCGCGGGCGAGGGGAGACGTGCCCGTGAGCATGCGCGTTTCGTCTTGCACGCCCATGCCGGAAGAGCCGGGATAGCCGCTGTGCTGAGCACCCCGCCCGCCGGAGGCGGGGGTGCCCATGCCCGAAGGGTTTGCACCACTGCCCGACTGGCCGGGCGCCGGCCCATTGGCACCGGGGCGGCCAGGTTCCTGCACCCGGCGAAACGGGGTGTGCAGACCGCCGCCCGTGGTCGGGCCGCTGGCGGGGCCTGGCCGGGTGGAGGGCACCGCGCCGCTCGTGCTGGACGGGCTGCGACGCACCAGCGCCTGCAGGTCGATCGTTTCCATCACGCCATTGGCGACGAGGTACGCGTTGGCGGCCTTGTAGCCGTCGAGCATGATCGCGCCCAGCATGGGCGCAATGTGGTCTTGCACCAGGCCCAGGCCATCGCGCTCAAGCCCCGCGGATTTCCACTGCTCCACCAGCAGCCGTGCCAGCACGTCGGGCAGCAGGATGTCGCTTTTGGAAAGCTCGGTGCGCCGCTCCAGGAACTGCACGCGCAACCGCAGTTCGTTGAGTTCGGACGAAGTCTTGTCGAGCACGCGCATCGCCATGCGCGAGGCCAGGATCTGGTCGTCGATGGCGCCCTCGGCCACCAGCTCGAGTTGGCCCGAGAGGCTGGCCGGCTCGGTCAGCCCGGCGCGTGCCGCGAGGTGCTTCTTCAGGGCCGTGCGGCAGTCGTCGATCCACATCGACTGCCGCTTCTTGAATGCCGCCCAGGTGTCGCGCCGCACCTGCACGTCGACCGAGGTGCCGGGCTGGTCAAGCAGGGTGGTGAGGCGCTGTTCGATGGCCTTCGCCAGATCCGGCAGGGACCGCCCCACGTGCAGCACATGGCGCTCACGCGCCTGCTGGGCAAGGGCAAACCCGGTCGGTTGGGACGGCGACACCATGTGTTTCAGTATGACACGAAGACCCCACGATCCATGCCCGCGAGACCCCTGGACGCCGCCGTTGAGCGGCCCTGGTATGGCAAGGACGCCACGGACTACACGACGGCACCGGCGTTCGGATCGTCCGGATCGCCTTCCGTCTTGGTCGGCTTGATCAGGTCCTCGCGCTTGACGCCGAGCCACAGGGCCATGGCCGCCGCCACGAACACCGAGGAGTAGATGCCGAACAGGATGCCGATGGTCAGGGCCAGCGCGAAGTAGAAGAGCGTGGGGCCGCCAAAAAGCAGCATCGACAGCACCATGATCTGCGTCGAGCCGTGCGTGATGATGGTGCGGCTGATGGTGGAGGTGATCGCGTGGTCGATCACTTGCTGGGGCGTCATCTTGCGCTGGCGCCGGAAGGTCTCGCGGATGCGGTCGAAGATCACCACCGATTCGTTGACCGAGTAGCCCAGCACCGCGAGGGTGGCCGCCAGCACGGCCAGCGAGAACTCCCACTGGAAGAAGGCGAAGAAGCCCAGGATGATGACCACGTCGTGCAGGTTCGCGACGATGGCCGACACCGCGTACTTCCATTCG
This sequence comes from Hydrogenophaga sp., assembly GCF_011772445.1. Classification (GTDB taxonomy): domain Bacteria; phylum Pseudomonadota; class Gammaproteobacteria; order Burkholderiales; family Burkholderiaceae_C; genus Hydrogenophaga. The sequence goes on from NZ_WVZN01000003.1 coordinate 144,572, forward strand.
AAGCGCAGGGACAGGTAAATGATGATGCCCAGAATCACGAGGCCCAGCGCGATGAGGCCGTTGTGCACGAGCTCTTCACCCACCTGCGGGCCCACGAACTCGGTGCGGCTGAGCACCACCGCCGGGTTCTGCGCCTTGAGCGCGGCGAACAGCGCCTCGGCCTGCTGGCCCGAGGACTGCCCCTGGACCACCGGCAAGCGCAACAGCACGTCGCGCGAACTGCCGAAGTTCTGCACCGGCACCTCGAGGTAGCCCAGGTCCTCGACCACGCGCCGCACGGCGCCCAGGTCGGCCGGCTGCTCGTAGGCAACCTCGACGACGGTGCCGCCGGTGAACTCCACCGACAGGTGCAGGCCGCGCGTCACCAGGAAGAAGACGGCAAGAAGAAAGGTGATGAACGAGATCGCGTTCAGCACGATCGCGTGCCGCATGAACGGGATGTCGCGGCGGATGCGGAAGAACTCCATCGTGGGCTCCAGGTGCGGGGTCAGTCGGCCTTGGCGGGGGTGGCATCGCCCTCGGGGCGCCACACCGTGCCGACGGAGATGGACTTGAGCTTCTTCTGGCGGCCGTACCAGAAATTCACCAGGCCGCGCGAGAAGAACACCGCGGAGAACATGCTGGTCACGATGCCCAGGCAGTGCACGACGGCGAAGCCGCGCACCGGCCCCGAGCCGAACAGCAGCAGCGCCAGGCCCGCGATCAGCGAGGTGACATTGGAGTCGAGGATGGTGGCCCAGGCGCGGTCATAGCCGGCGTTGATGGCGGCCTGCGGCGTGGCGCCGCGGCGCAGCTCCTCGCGCACCCGTTCGTTGATGAGCACGTTGGCGTCGATGGCCATGCCCAGCGCCAGCGCCATGGCGGCCATGCCAGGCAAGGTGAGCGTGGCCTGCAGCATGGACAGGACGGCCACCAGCAGCAGCACGTTGAAGCCCAGCGCGACGGCGGAGAACATGCCGAAGACCGCGTAGTAGACGCACATGAACAGCGCCACCACCACGAAGCCCCAGGTCACGCTGTTGAAGCCCTTGGCGATGTTTTCCGCGCCCAGGCTGGGGCCGATGGTGCGCTCTTCGATGATCTCCATCGGCGCGGCAAGCGAGCCCGCGCGCAGCAGCAGGGCAGTGTCGCTGGCCTCGGTGGTGGTCATGGCACCGGAGATCTGGACTCGGCCGCCACCGATCTCGCCGCGGATGACGGGTGCCGTCACGACCTCGCCCTTGCCCTTCTCGAACAGGATGATGGCCATGCGCTTGCCCACGTTCTCGCGCGTGACGTCGCGGAAGATGCGCGAGCCCTTGCCGTCGAGCGTGAGGTGCACGGCCGGTTCCTGCGTCTGGCCGTCGAAGCCGGCCTGCGCGTCGGTGAGGTTCTCGCCGGTGAGCAGCACCTCGCGCTTGACGATGATGGCGCGGCCGCCGCGCTCCAGGTAGCGCTCGGAACCGAAGGGCACCGCACCGACACCGCGTTCGGCGGCCAGGCCCTCCGCGCTTTCGTCGACCAGGCGCACCTGCAGCGTGGCGGTGCGGCCCAGGATGTCCTTGGCCTTGGCCGTGTCCTGCACACCAGGCAGTTGCACGACGATGCGATCGGCGCCCTGCTGCTGGATCACGGGTTCGGCCACGCCGAGTTCGTTGATGCGGTTGTGCAGGGTGGTGATGTTCTGCTTCAGCGCCTGGTCCTGCACGGCGCGCGCGGCCTCGGGGCGGATCGTGGCAGTGATGCGCGTGTCGCCGCCCTCGGTGGTTTCGGCCAGCACCAGCTCGGTGAACTGCGCCTGGACCAGATCGAACACCGCGTTGCGGGCGGCCTGATCGCGCACGCGCAGCTCGATCGTCTGGCCGTTGCGCACGATGCCGCCGTGCCGGATGTTCTTCTCGCGCAGGGCATTGCGCAGGTCGGTGGCCAGCACGTCGGCGCGGCGCTCCAGCGCAGCCTTCATGTCGACCTGCAGCATGAAGTGCACGCCGCCGCGAAGGTCCAGGCCCAGATACATGGGGCGGGCGTGCAGGGCCGACAGCCAGTTCGGCGTGCGCGGCACCAGGTTCAGGGCCACCACGTGGCTGGGGTCGCTCGGGTCGGTGTTGAGCGCGCGGTCGATCGCGTCGCGCGCCTTGAGCTGGGTGTCGGTGTCCTCGAAGCGTGCGCGCACCGAGCCGCCTTCGAGCGAGAGCGCGCTGGGCGCGATGGATGCGCCCGACAGTGCCTGCTCCACACGGGTGACCGTGCCGGTGTCCACCCGGACCGTGGCCTTGGCGGCCGACACCTGCACCGCCGGCGCCTCACCGAACAAGTTGGGCAGGGCGTAGATGGCGCCGACCAACAGGGCGATCACGATGATCGCGTACTTCCACAGCGGGTATCGGTTCATGGCGGGTACTCGGCGCGCGAGGGTCTTTGGAATCCAGAACGCGACGGATCCGGCTCCGCCGGTCCGTGCGCGTTGCCCCCGAAGGGGGGAACGGGCCGGCATACGCCGGCCCGTGCGGGGGTGATCCTTACTTGATCGTGCCTTTGGGCAGCACCTGCACGACAGCGGTGCGCTGCATCTGGACTTCCAGGCCGTCGGCAAGTTCCACGCCGATGTAGGTGTCGCCGATCTTGGAGACCTTGCCGAGGAAGCCGCCGGCGGTCACGATCTCGTCGCCCTTGGCCACCGCTTCGATCATGGCCTTGTGCTCCTTCTGGCGCTTGAGCTGCGGGCGAATCATCACGAAATACAGCACCACGAACATCAGCACCAGCGGCAGCATGCCCAGCAGGGTGGACTCGGTGCCGCCAGTGGCGGCCTGGGCGTAGGCGGGGGAAATCAACACGTGCGTCTCCAGCGGGTTCAAAACAACCGGCGATTGTATGCCGCCCCCTTGACAGAACCCGTTCCGCCAGGATCGTCCCCAGGGGCACCGCGGACCCGGCTTTGCCGGGCCGCAGGTGCCGCCCCCTTGGGGGGGGTCGCGCGAAGCGCGGCGGGGGTGTTCCGATTCAGGCGGCCTGGCGCACCGGCGCGGGGGCGCCCGAGCGCCAGCGCGCCAACAAGGCCTCGCGGCGCACCGCCGCGGCCTGGGCGTGGCGCTCCTTCACGTGGCCGTAACCCTTGATCTGCTCGGGCAGGCGCGCGATGTCCAGTGCCAGCGCCTGGGTGTCGGCCGTGAGCCCGGGCAGCAGGGCCTCGATGTCGGCGCGGTACTGCGCGATCAGGGCCCGCTCCATGCGCCGTTCGGACGTGCGACCGAAGGGATCGAGCGCCGTGCCGCGCAGGCCCTTGAACTTCGCCAGCCAGCGAAAGGCCGTGAACATGAAGGGCCCGTAGGGCTTCTTGACCAGCTCGCCGCGCTCGTTCTTCTGGGCCAGCAGCGGCGGTGCCAGGTGCACCTTGAGCGAGTAATCGCCCTCGAACTGCGCCGCGATCCTCTCGTGGAAGGCGGTGTCGCTGTGCAGGCGCGCCACCTCGTACTCGTCCTTGTAGGCCATGAGCTTGAACAGGTAGCGGGCGACCGCTTCCGTGAGCGCGGTCTTGCCCAGGGCCTGCAATTCGACCTGGCGCACGCGCTCGACGAAGTCGCGGTACTCGCGCGCATAGCCGGCGTTCTGGTAGCCGGTGAGGAAATCGACCCGGCGCGCGATGAGCTGCTCCAGGCTCTCGCGCGGCTGGAACTGGATCACCTGCGCGGCGGGCCCCGCCAGGCCACCGGCGGCCAGCACGGCCGGCAGGTCATGCGCGGCGCGGCGGCCCCATTCAAAGGCGGCCTTGTTCTGTTCCACCGCCACCGCATTGAGCTCGATCGCGCGCATCAGCGCGGCCTGGCCGAGCGGAATCCAGCCCTTCTGCCAGGCGTAGCCCAGCATCAGCGGGTTGGTGTACAGGCTATCGCCCAGCAGGCGGGTGGCGATGCTTTCGGCGTCCACCACCCCGATCGCTTCCTTGCCCAGGTGGTTGACCAAGGTGTCCACGCAGGCCTGAGCGGGGCTGAGCCAGTCCGGGTTTTTCACGAAGGCCGCGGTGGGCGTGGCGCTGCTGTTGACGGCCACGTGCGTGCGGCCCTCGCGCAGGCGCTGCCAGGTTTCCTTGTTGGCGGCCACGATGGGGTCGCAGCCGATGACCAGGTCGGCCGAGGCGGCCGACACGCGCGTGGTGTGGATCTGGTCCTGCGAGGCGCCGATGAGCACGTGGCTCCAGGTGGCGCCACCCTTTTGCGCCAGGCCGGCGGCGTCCTGCGTGACGATGCCCTTGCCTTCCAGGTGGGCCGCCACGCCCAGCAACTGGCCAATGGTGATGACGCCCGTGCCGCCCACGCCGGCGACGATGATGCCCCAGGCCTCCTGGCTCAGCGCCGGCAGCACCGGGTGCGGCAGCGCGGCGCCTGCCCACTCGGCCTTGGCCGCGCCCTTCTTCTTGCGCAGTTGTCCGCCTTCCACCGTGACGAAGCTCGGGCAGAAGCCGTTCACGCAGGAGTAGTCCTTGTTGCAGGTGCTCTGGTTGATCTGGCGCTTGCGGCCGAAGGGCGTCTCCAACGGCTCCACCGACAGGCAGTTGGACTTCTCGCCGCAGTCGCCGCAGCCCTCGCACACCAGCTCGTTGATGACGACGCGCTTGGCCGGCTCGACCATGGTGCCGCGCTTGCGGCGGCGGCGCTTCTCGGCGGCGCAGGTCTGGTCGTAGATGATGACCGTGGTGCCTTCGATCTCGCGGAACTCGCGCTGCACGGCGTCCAGCGTGTCGCGGTGCTGGATCGCGATGCCCTCTGGAATGCCCGTCACGCCTTCGTACTTCTCCGGCTCGTCGGTGACGATGGTGATCTTCTTGACACCCTCCGCGCGCATGCTCTGCGCGATCTGCACCACGCTGTGGCCCTCGGGGCGCTCGCCCACCTGCTGGCCGCCGGTCATGGCCACGGCGTCGTTGTAGAGGATCTTGTAGGTGATGTTCACGCCCGCGGCGATGCGCGGGCGGATCGCCAGGATGCCCGAGTGGAAGTAGGTGCCGTCGCCCAGGTTGGCGAACACGTGCTGGTCGGTGGTGAAGGGCGCCTGGCCCACCCAGGGCACACCCTCGCCGCCCATCTGCGTGAAGCCCACGGTGGCGCGGTCCATCCAGATGCTCATGAAGTGGCAACCGATGCCGGCCATGGCGCGCGAGCCTTCGGGCACCTTGGTGCTGGTGTTGTGTGGGCAGCCCGAGCAGAACCAGGGCTGGCGCTCGGCGCCGGGCACGCCCTGCGTCAGCAGGGTCTGCAGCGAACGCTCCTGCGCGTCCAGGATGGCGAGCTGCGCGTCGATGCGCGCCATCACGTCTTCCGGGATGTTGCCCAGCTTCTTCAGCCGCTTGGCGATGGCGCGCGCGATCAGCGCGGGGTTCAGGTCGGCCTTGGCACGCAGCAGCGTGTTGGCGCTGGGGTTGGGGCGCGACCACTCGCCGCCGCTGTAGTCGCCCTCGTCTTCCTCGAACTTGCCGAGCACGTTGGGGCGAACGTCGGGGCGCCAGTTGTAGAGCTCTTCCTTGAGCTGGTACTCGATGACCTGGCGCTTCTCTTCCACCACCAGGATCTCGCGCAGGCCGGTGGCGAACTCGCGCGTGGTCTGCGCCTCCAGCGGCCACACCACCGCCACCTTGTGCAGGCGCAGGCCGATGCGGCGGCAGGTGGCGTCGTCCAGGCCCAGGTCGATCAGCGCCTGGCGCGTGTCGTTGTAGGCCTTGCCGCTGGCGATCACGCCGAAGCGGTCATCGGGCCCGGCGACGACGTTGTGGTTGAGCTTGTTGGCGCGCACATAGGCCAGGGCCGCGTACCACTTGTGGTCGAACAGGCGGGCCTCCTGCTCCAGTGCGTGGTCGGGCCAGCGGATGTGCAGGCCGCCGGGCGGCATCTCGAACTCGGGAATCACGATCTGCACGCGCTCGGGGTCGATCAGCGCGGTCGAGCTCGACTCGACGATCTCCTGGATGGTCTTCATGCCCGTCCACACGCCCGAGAAGCGGCTCATGGCGAAGGCGTGCAGGCCCAGGTCGAGGATGTCCTGCACGCTGGCCGGAAAGAACACCGGCAGGCCGCAGGCCTTGAAGATGTGGTCGCTCTGGTGCGCGGCGGTGGAGCTCTTGGCCACGTGGTCGTCGCCGGCCACCGCGATCACGCCGCCCCAGGGGCTGGTGCCGGCCATGTTGGCGTGCTTGAAGACGTCCCAGCAGCGGTCCACGCCCGGGCCCTTGCCGTACCAGATGCCGAAGACGCCGTCGAAGCGGTTGGTGCCGGGCGGCGCGAAGCCCAGTTGCTGCGTGCCCCACAGCGCGGTCGCCGCCAGCTCCTCGTTCACACCGGGTTGAAAGACGATGTTCTGCTTCTTGAGGTGCGGCGCCGCCTTCTGCAGGGACTGGTCATAACCGCCCAGCGGAGAGCCCCGGTAGCCGCTGATGAACCCCGCGGTGTTCTTGCCGAGCAGCGCGTCGCGCTGGCGCTGCAGCATGGGCAGCTTCACCAGGGCCTGCACGCCGCTCATGAAGGCACGGCCGTGGTCCAGCGTGTATTTGTCGTCCAGGGTGACGGTTTCGAGGGCCAGGCGGATGTGCTCGGGCAGCGGCGCGTTCATCTTGTGTGTCTCCTTCGTGGGCGGGGGCGTCTTGTGGACGCGCGTGCGACTGGGGGCTGGCCCCGGGTAGGGACCGGCCCCCAGTCTGCCGCGCAGTGTATGCCCGAGTTTGCGATAGGTGTTTGCGTTTCATGCCCGGAATTTGCATGATCGAGAAAGAAACTTTCTCTCTTTCGCCCATCATGGAAACATTGGACAAGTTTGACCTCGCCATCCTGCAAGAACTGCAAGCCGATGGTCGCCTCACCAACGCCGAACTCGCGCAGCGCGTGGGCCTGTCGCCCGCGCCGTGCTGGCGGCGGGTGCGCTCGCTGGAGGAACGCGGCTTCATCCAGGGCTACCGCGCCGTGCTCGACCGCGACAAGCTGGGCCTGGGGGTGCTGGCCTTCGTGCGCCTGGACGCCGACCGCAACAACGGCGACGTCACCCGCCAACTCGAGCAGGCCATCCGCGCCATCCCCGAGGTGGTGGCCTGCCACTACATCAGCGGCTCGGGCACCTTCGAGCTGCAGGTGGTGAGCCGAGACCTGCACCACTTCAGCGCCTTCGCGCGCGAGGTGCTGCTCAACCTGCCCAACGTGAAGGACCTGCACACCAGCTTTTCATTGGGCGAAGTCAAGGCCGGCGGAGCGATACCTTTGACTCACCTTGCGGAAAACCAAGGTAGTCACTCGGCAAAGCGATAACGAACTTGAGGGCGTCGTCCACCATTTGGTGAAAAGTTTCGACCGCTGGCTCAGAAACTTCCCTTAAGTAGTTGAAAAACAGGCAATTTCCGCCCCGCGGCGATTGTGAGCACCCGTAACGGTCTTCAGAATCGCGCCACCTTTCCCCCAAGGTGCCGCAACAAAAGTGTTCACCAACCTTTGAGGATCTCGACGTGAAACGCAACCTCCTTCTGAAAACCGCCCTGGCGCTGGCCATCGCGTCCCCCCTGATGGCCTCGGCCGAATCCGAACTCGTCCTCGGTGGCGGCTCCGCCGCGGCCCGCCTCGACCTGAACGTGGTCATCCCGGGCCTGCTGTACCTGGGTGTGGGCTCCGGCACAGAGGCGATCGCCAACGGCGGCAACAGGGAAACCATCGTCTTCGACTACACGACCAACCCCGAACAGGTGGGCATCACGAACAGCCCCGCTGCGGAAATCAACACGTCGATGGCCACCGCTGGCAGCACCCTGCCGGTGCGCGTGTTCAGCAACCTCGGCCAGGTGGTCATCACCGCCACCAACCCGGCCAACCTGGTCAGTGGCAGCGACACGATTCCCTTCACCGAGATGTCGGTGGTCTCGGACAACACCAACCTGCCGGCGCCCGGCTTCGGCGGCGGCACCAGCCAGCCCGTCCTGGCCGGCCGCGTGACCGACCACACCGCCAACTGGACTTACCGCTACGCCAACTCCACGAAACCGGCCGCCGGCTCTTACATGGGCACAGTGACCTACACCGCCTCCCTGCTCTGATCGCGACGCCGCGATCGCCCCTGGCAGGCGGGGCCGACGCCCGCCCGCCGTCCCACGAAGGGTCTGCCACCGCCCGCTGCCCTTCGTCCCTTCTCTCAGCGCCTTGTCGATCATGTTTCGCCGGCTGCTTCCGCCCCGATCGATCGCCGCCTTGATGCTCATCGCGGCGGGCTCCCCTGCCGCCTTCGGCTGGTCGCTCTCCATCAACCAGGCCAGCCGCCGGGTCTACCTGCACGTGGGCAATGGCGCGCCCGCCGGCAACCACAGCGCCACCAGCGGGCCCATCAACGTCGTCCGGGTGACTGTGCCCGCCAACCAGGTGGGCAATGGCGTGCCCCAGGCCATGACGAGCAACAGCACGCAGTCCACCAGCCTGCAGGGCGACAACTACCTGACCTGTCCCACGCCCTCGAGCCAATTGCTCATCGGGGCCTCTTACCAGCGCAACAACAACGGCGCGCCGGCCAGCGCCACGCTGCGCGTCAGCTCGCCGCCCTCGCTCGTCAACGCCACGGGCGACACCATCCCCATCTCCGAAATCAGCTGGACGGTGGCGGCCCCCGGCAGCGGCCTGCCCAACATCATCCCGGCCGGCACCTTCAACGGCGGCTCGCAGTTCCTGGCCACCATTCCGGCCAACACCTACATCGAGAACTGCCACAGCTTCCGCTACGCCAACAGCGCGGTGCGCGGGGCCGGCACGTACACCGCGCGCGTCACCTACACCGTCACCAGCCCATGAGACGCGCCGCCTGCCTCCTGGCCGCGCTGGCGGCCTTCGCCACCGACGCGGCCCGGGCCGAGACGCACCGGCTCGACGACGCGCTCACCCACACCGTGCCGCCCAACGTGCAAATGCAGTGGCGCCCCCTGCAGGCCGGCGCCGACGGCTCGGGCGCGGTCGAGGCCTGGGTGCAGGTCAACGTGCGCCTCGACACCCGCGCCTTCGTGCAGCGCAGCGGGCGCGTGTACCTGGCGCTGGAGCGCGACCAAGCCTCGCCCGTGGAAGCGGTGTGGTCCTCCCAAGGCCGCCTGCAGGCGGGCCGCGTGGTCAGCGGCGAGCGCACGCTGGTGTTCGCGGGCGTCATCCCGGGCGCCACGCTGGACGACCAGCTGAACATGCGCCTGCGCGCGCAGGCCGACTGGCCAAGCACCCAACGCCGACTGAACTTCCACTTCGAATTCGATGCCGACTGAACCACTCCGACGCCTCGGCGTCCTCGCCACCACGCTGTGGGCCCTGGCCTTCGGCGTCACCGTTCCCGCGGCGCACGCCCAGGGCTTCGCGGCCTACATCACGCCGCCGCGATTCGAGCTGCGCGTGCAGCCCGGGAAGACCCTGCGCCAGGTGTTCGAGCTGCAGCAGACGGGCAACGCGCGCGGCCAGTACCGCGTCTACACCAACGACTGGGTCTTCCAACCCGACCAGACGGTGGAATTCGCTGACGCGCTGGCGCCCGACAGCTGCCGGCCCTGGGTGGCCATCGAACGCCGCGAATTCACGGTGGAGCCGGGCGCCCGCTACCGCTACCGCTTCGAGATCACGACCCCGGCCGACACCCCGCCGCGCGAATGCCGCTTCGCGATCATGGTGGAAGGGCGCGACGCCACCGTCGGCGGCAACGTCCAGGCCGCGGGCCGCATCGGCGTCATCGTCTACGCGGCCGTGGGCGACGCCGCGCCGCGCCTGGAACTGGCCGACACCCGCGTGGAGACCTTGAACGGCCAGGCAACGCCCGTGCTGCTGGTGCGCAACACCGGCAACGCCCATGGCCGGCTCGAAGGCTTCGTGTCGGGCACGGACGACGCCGGGCAGCGCATCGAGTTCGGTCCGGCCGACCTGCCCATCCTGCCCGGCGAGACGCGACGCGTGCCGCTGGTGGCCCTGGGCGAGGGCAAACAGGCCGCGCCCACGGTGCGTTTTCCGGTGCGCATCCAGGGCAAGCTCGAGTGGGGCCGCACCACGCTGGCGCTGGACGCGCGCTTCGCCCCATGACCTTCGCGGGGGTGCGCCCGCGGCGCCACCGCCTGCTGTCGGCGCTTCTTCTGGCCTGGCAGGGGCTGACGCTGGCGCAGGCATCCGCACAAACGCCGGCATCCGCGCCGGCATCCGCGCCGTCGCCCGCGCCCTACGCCGACCGGGAGATCGAAGGATTGGCGCCCGATGAACCCGACGACGGCGCGCCGGTCGACTACGACGCCAGCGGCTGGCCGCGCTACTTGCGCCTGGAGGCCCGGCTCGCCAGCGACCCTTTCGATCGGCAAGGCGGCAGCCACCTGGGCTACGGCGGCTACGGCCTGCTGGAAACACCCAACCACGGGGCGCTGTCCTTCGACGGCCAGTACAGCCCGCGCAGCGGCAGCGGCACGTTCACCCTGCGCCAGCGCGGTGTGCCGCTGGGCGGCGGCTGGGTGGGCAACCACGAACTGGGCCTCATCAACTCGCTGGCGCCCGGCCTCACCCGGTTGCCTTCGCGCGTGTACGTGCCTTCCAGCTACCTGCGCGGCCTCAGCGGCGAATGGGAGCGGCCCGAGGCCGGCTGGCAATGGCAACTCAGCAGCGGGCAGCCGGGCCGCCTGAGCATCCTGCCCGACACGCGCTTCATCACCACGCCGGGGCGGCGGCACACGCTGGGCGCGCAATGGCGCCCCAGCAGCACCGACGGCTGGGGCGTGGCCCTGCAGCACGAGCGGGCCGAGGGCGTGCGCCCCTTCGGCCTGCCCGACAGCGCGCCCCTGCTGGACGCCGATGCCACGCGCCTGGCGCTGCGCCACGAGGAGGGCAGCGTGCGCTGGCAGGCGCAGTGGCTCAGCGACCGCTCCAGCGCGAACGCCGGCTCCCGCCGGGGCGCCTGGGCCGACGTGGAGTGGGACAGCGACAGCGGCGCCTGGTCGCACGGCCTGGGCGCCTACCGGCTCGACACCGACCTGAGCTGGGCCGGCCAGCCCATGGCCAGCGACCTCGAAGGCCTGTACCTGCGCACGCGCTACCTGCAGCGGCGCTGGTCGGCCGACGGCGCGGTCGACTGGCTGCGCAGCATCAGCCGCCGCGACAGCCGCGGCTTCTACGGCACCGGCAGCCTGCGCTGGCGCGTGGGCCGCGAAAGCCAGGCGAGCGTGGGTCTGGCCGTGCGCGATCTCGACGGGCGCGACTGGAGCGCCTACGGCGACTGGCGCTGGGTCAACGGCCTCGGCGCCAGCGGCCTGCGCCTGGAAACGGAAGGTGGCGACAACCGGCCCCGCCTGACGCGCCTGGTGCACGACCAGGAATGGCCCGTGAGCGCGGGCTGGGCCCTGTCCACCAGCCTGGGCATCGCTCGCCAGGCCGACGCTGCCGGTGGCCGAGAGGCCGGCAGCCAGTGGACGGCCGCGCTCAATGCCAGCGTGCCCTTGGGCCAGCGCGCGGGCCTGCGCGGCAGCCTCAGCACCGAACAGGGCCCGGGCAGCGCCCAACGCAGCGCCATCAACCTCAACGCCAACTGGCGCCTGAACAACCGCTGGACGCTGGAGGGCAGCTGGGTCTGGAACCGCGGCCAGTTGCCGGTGGTGGCCTCGCTCGACCCACTGGCGCCACCCGTGGTCGTCGACCAGACGCTCTCCGGCCGGTCCTTCTACCTGAAGCTGCGTTACGACTTCCAGGCCGGCAACCGCGAGTTCCCTCTGGGCGGCCAGGCCGGGCAGGGGGGTGGGCGGCTCGAGGGCGTGGTGTTCTTCGATGGCAACCGCAACGGCGTGCAGGAAGCCAATGAACTCGGCGTGCCCAACGCCACGGTCTTCCTGGACAACCGCTACGCCATCCGCACCGACAGCCAGGGGCGCTTCGAATTCCCGCTGGTCGCCAGCGGCACGCGCACGGTGACGCTGCGCGCCGACAGCCTGCCGCTGCCCTGGAACGTCGTCGGCGATGGCGCGCTGTCCACCGAGGTGCAGTTGCGCCAAACCACGCGGCTGAGCCTGCCGGTGCAGCGCGCCGAATAACCGCGCAGCGTACGCCGCCGCCGGTCGCGCGCGGCGCCAAGCCCACGTCAGCCCCGCGGATTCGCTTCAAGCCGCCGGCCAAAAGGCCGATAAGGCGGCATGTGCCCGATCGCCGTCCGTGTCGCCTGTGTCCTGCTCCTGCTGGCCGCTCCCCTGAGCGCCCGGCCCGAGGCGCGCCTGGCCACGGGCGCCAATGCCTCGGCCAGCGCCTCCGTGAACTTCCGCATCGTGATCCCGCCGATGAACCGCGTGCTGGACAACCGCCACCCGGCCAGCCTGTGGGCGGCGGGCGGCGCCCCAGAGGCCGAGCAGGAACTGGTGGTGCTGACGACCCTGCCGCAGGGTTTTTGCGCCCGGCTCCGGCTGACCTCGACCGAGGTGCGCTACTGGACGCTTCGCAGCCGAGCGCCGGGTGTGAGCGTGCAGCGCACGGGTGAGGGTTATCGCGTCTGTGCGCCGCGCCACGGCCGGCACACACTCAGCCTGCACCACGAATTCGCGCTGCGCGACTCCGCCGACGCCCGAGCCCCCCTGCCCTGGCCCGTGCAGACCGAGCTCAGCGCGCTCTGAGCACCGAGCTGGGGCGCGGCGCCGGGCCCGGCGGCAGCGGCAGACAAGCGGGCCACGGCGGCTTCCGACCCCGCGGCCAGCCGCCAATCCCCGCCGCGGCGACCGTTCGGCACCCACTTCGTGGCCGATCGTCCACGAAACGCCGTGTCGGGATGTAAGGCCGCGCCAGCGCTTGCTGACCGCCGCGCGCGACTGTTTTGCTGCACTGCGCCATTTTGTTCTGCACTTATCCCCGCGGCCGTCCTGGCGGGCGGCCGCCGTTCACCGCCACGGGCGGGGCCGTGCCGTCCAGACGAAGGCCTGGCGGCTCATGACGCCAGGGTTGGTGCGCCGCGCGAAGACCTGCAACAGCTCGGGCACCTGGGCGAAGCTCTGGGGCCGCAGACCTTGCCCGGCAATGTCGCGCAAAACGCGCTGGACACGCTTCAGCCAGGGAACGTCGGCGGGCAGCGCGTGCGCCACCACGCGCGGGTGCCGTGCCAGCCAGGCCTGCACCTCGGGATGGCGGTGCGTGGCAACGCCTTCCACGATCAGGTGCAGCCGCACGGGCTCGGGCGTCTGACGCTCGATCAGGCGCAGAAACCTGAGCCAGGCCTTGTGCCGATCCGGCTCGCGCGACGCCCGGGGCATGGCCCGCTCCAAGGTACCGAGCGCGGCGGCCAGCCGTGCCGCGCCGATGCCGTCGTGGACCGCTGCGCCCGCGCGTGCCGGCCGGATCCCCTGACAGCCCAGCACCAGCGCGCGCTCGGGCGGGCTCATGTAGAGCCCCAGCACATCGACCCGATGGCCCTCGAAGCGCAGCAGCTCGCGCGAGGCCGCGAAACCACCCTGCGCGTGCGGCTGGATGCCGTTGCGCTGCCACACCCGTCGCACGGTCGTGGCGCTGAGCCCCAGGTGCGCGGCCAGGCTGCGCGTGCTCCAGTTGCCGCCCTCGGCCGGCTGCTCGTCCAGCGTCGTGCGCAGGATGTACCACTCGTGCGCGGCGGTCACGCTCGGCGCGCGCCCGGAACGCGAGGCGTCCTGCTTCAGCGCCTGCACGCCCCCTTCCAGAAAGCGCCTGCGCCACAGCGCCACCTGGCGCCGGTCGAGCTTCACCTCCTCGGCAATGTCCTTGTTCTGCCAGCCTTGCGCCGCCAGCAGGATGACGCTGGCGCGTTGCTGCACGCGGGCCTCCACCCGCCGCCCCTTGGCCAGCGCGCGCAGCTCGCGCTCGGTCTGCGCGTCTGTCTCGATCGGTTCGGCCACCCGCATCGCTTGCACCTCCTGTAGGACCGGAATCGGGCGATTTTATAAGTTCATTCAATTAAGGCGCACCCACGCCGCCTCGCGCCGGCCTCCTTGCCAGGCGCGCGCCCGTCGTGTGCATCGCGTGGCTTAACTCAAGCTTCGTTACATGTGGCCCCGGCCCGCATGCCAAGAATGAAATCACCAGCGCGGGCTGCATGCCCGCGTTGCCGTTTCCGTCTCCAACAAACGCCGGGAGTACATGTATGTCGTGCATCAGCCGTCAGACAGCCGCGCGCGCCATGCGGGTGCAAACCATGCACCCGCATGGGGCCCACACACCGTGCATCGCCATCCGTGGGGGGCCCTGACATGGCCCACGCCAGCGCCCCCACGCTCAAGCGGGTCGAGCCGCGCATCGAGCGGCCCGCCCCCGCGGAAGACCACCCGGGCACCGTCGTCCCGCTCTACAACGAGCACGACCTCGCCAACAGCCTGGCCCCCTGGGCCAATCTCGCGCAGCGCGAACAGCAGGCCAGGGCCTGGCTGGTGCTCACCGATCTGTGCGTGCTCGCCGTCTGCTTCGTCGCCGGGCGCCTGCCCGCCTGGCTGCGCGACGAGGTGAGTTTCTCGCAGGCCATGAACGTCTGGTGGGCCGCCAACGGCCACCTGCGCCTCACGCTGTTCGCCGCCATTGCCGTCGCGATGGTGAGCTGGATGTGGGCCGTGCAGAGCCACTACAGCACGCACCGCCGCAAGCCCTGGTGGGACGAGACCCGCCAGCTGATCCAGGTGGTCGCGCTCGCGGCGCTGCTCGACGCCATGGTCATCTACCTCGCCAAATGGCCGCTCTCTCGCCTGTGGACCGGCGCCACCTGGGCCCTCGTGCTCGTCTGCCTGCCGCTGGCCCGCCTGGCCGTGCGCACGCTGCTGCTGCGCGCCGGCCTGCTCACCCAGCCCTACGTGCTCATTGGCCACCCGGACGACGTCGAGAAGGCCGCCGCCGCGCTCGCCAGCGACCCCCTGCTCGGCTACAAGCCCGTGGCCGTGGTCTGCCCCGACCCCGGCGCGCGGCTGGTGCAGCTCGGTGGCGGGCACATGGTCGCGCCCACGGCGCTCACACCGGGCGTGCGCGAATTCCTCGCCCGGCCCGGCCCGCACCAGCTGGTGGGCGTGCTCGGCATCCGCGACAACAACTGGCTGCGCGAACTGGCCGAGGAGCTCATGCTCACGCGCGACGACCTCGTCATGGTGCCCGCGCTCGGCGGCCTGCCCATCTACGGCATGGAGGTTTCGCACTTCTTCAGCCACGACGTGCTGCTGCTGCGCGCCCGCAACAACCTCAACCGCCGCGGCCCGCAGGTGCTCAAGCGCGCGCTCGACGTGGTGGGCGCGGCCACGCTGCTGGTGCTGCTGTCGCCGCTGCTGGCCTGGGTCGCGTGGCGCATCAAGCGCGACGACGCCGGCCCGGTGTTCTTCGTGCAGAAGCGCGTGGGCGTGGACGGGCAACTGTTCGACTTCATCAAGTTCCGCAGCATGGTGATGGACGCGGACGCCGCGCTGGAGCGCTGGAAGACCGAGAACGAGAAGCTCTACGTGCAGTACCTGGCCAGCAACTTCAAGCTCGCCAACGACCCGCGCATCACCCGCATCGGCCGCCTCATCCGCCGCACCAGCATCGACGAGCTGCCCCAGCTCTTCAACGTGCTGCGCGGCGACATGAGCCTGGTCGGCCCGCGCCCGCTGCTGCCGCGCGAGCTGGACGACTACGGCAAGAGCATCGCCGCCTACGGCAAGGCCCGCCCCGGCATCACCGGGCTGTGGCAGATCAGCGGCCGCAGCACCAGCACTTTTCAACACCGCATCAACATGGACCTCTGGTACGTGCGCAACTGGTCGCTCTGGTACGACCTCGTGATCATGCTGCGCACCGTCCGGGTGGTCCTCAAACAGGAGGGAGCCTGCTGATGAACACCCCGGAAACCATCTACGTCGCCGGCCACAAGGGCATGGTCGGCTCGGCCATCGAGCGCCAACTGCTTGCGGCCGGCCATCCCGCCAGCCGCATCCTCACGCGCACGCACGCGGAGCTCAACCTGGTCGACCAGGCCGCGGTTCGCGCCTTCTTCGCGCGCCACAAGCCGCAGCAGGTGTACCTCGCGGCGGCCAAGGTCGGCGGCATCCACGCCAACAACACCTTTCCCGCGGACTTCATCTACCACAACCTCATGATCGCGGCGAACGTGATCGAGGCGGCCTTCTGCAACGGCGTGCAGAAGTTGCTGTTCCTCGGCTCCAGCTGCATCTACCCGCGCCTGGCCGAGCAGCCCATGAGCGAGCGCGCCCTGCTCACCGGGCCGCTGGAGCCCACCAACGAGCCCTACGCGGTGGCCAAGATCGCCGGCATCAAGCTGTGCGAAAGCTACAACCGCCAGTTCGGGGCCAGCCACGGCGTGGACTACCGCTGCGTCATGCCCACCAACCTCTATGGCCCGGGCGACAACTACCACCCCGAGAACAGCCATGTCATTCCCGCGCTGATCCGCCGCTTCCACGAAGCGAAGGAGAACGACGCGCCCGAGGTCGCCATCTGGGGCAGCGGCAAGCCGCTGCGCGAGTTCCTGTACGTGGACGACATGGCCGCGGCCTGCGTGCACGTGATGAACCTGCCCAAGGCGCGCTACGAGCAGCACACGCAAGCGATGCTCAGCCACATCAACGTGGGCTCGGGCTCGGAAATGACCATCGCCGAGCTCGCGCACAGCATCGCCCGCGTCATCGGCTACGCCGGACGCATCGGCTTCGATGCCAGCAAGCCCGACGGCGCGCCCCGCAAGCTGATGGACAGCAGCCGCCTGCACAGCCTGGGCTGGCAGGCCAGGGTCGACCTGCCACGCGGGCTGGCCCTGACCTACCAGGACTTCCTCAAGCACACCGCCCAACACCCCACAGCCCTCGCCGCGCTATGACCACCAACCCCACCCCCAACGCCCGACCCAAGGTCGCCCTCATCACCGGCGTCACCGGGCAGGACGGCTCCTACCTCGCCGAACTGCTGCTGGACAAGGGCTACATCGTGCACGGCATCAAGCGCCGCAGCAGCCAGTTCAACACCCAGCGCGTGGACCACATCTACCAGGACCCGCACATCGAGAACGCACGCTTCAGGCTGCACTACGGCGACCTCAGCGACACCAGCAACCTGATCCGCATCGTGCAGGAGACCCAGCCCGACGAGATCTACAACCTGGGCGCGCAGAGCCACGTGGCGGTGAGCTTCGAGAGCCCCGAGTACACCGCCGACGTGGACGGCATGGGCACGCTGCGACTGCTCGAGGCCATCCGCATCCTGGGCCTGGAGAAGAAGACGCGCTTCTACCAGGCCAGCACCTCCGAGCTCTATGGCCTGGTGCAGGAGATCCCGCAGAAGGAGAGCACGCCCTTCTACCCGCGCAGCCCCTACGCGGTGGCCAAGCTCTACGCCTACTGGATCGTCGTGAACTACCGCGAGGCCTACGGCATGTACGCCTGCAACGGCATCCTGTTCAACCACGAGTCCCCGCGCCGCGGCGAGACCTTCGTCACCCGCAAGATCACGCGCGGCCTGGCCAACATCGCCCAGGGCCTGGAGGACTGCCTCTACATGGGCAACCTCGATGCCCTGCGCGATTGGGGCCACGCCAAGGACTACGTGCGCATGCAGTGGATGATGCTGCAGCAGGAACAGCCCGAGGACTTCGTCATCGCCACGGGCGTGCAGTACAGCGTGCGCCAGTTCATCGACATGAGCGCGCGCGAACTGGGCATCACCCTCCGCTTCGAGGGCAAGGGCGTGGACGAGCGCGCCGTCGTGCAGTCCGTCGAGGGCGAGCACGCGCCGGCGCTCAAGCCCGGCCAGGTGGTCGTGAAGGTGGACCCGCGCTACTTCCGCCCCACCGAGGTGGAAACCCTGCTGGGCGACCCCGCCAAGGCCAAGGCCGCGCTGGGCTGGGTGCCGCAGATCGCCCTGCAGGAGATGGTGACGGAGATGGTGGTCGCCGACCTGGAAGAGGCGCGGCGCCACGCGCTGCTCAAGAACCACGGCTACGCGGTCGCCGTGTCCAGCGAGCACTGAGCACCAAAGGCCCACGACATGTCGATCACCCTGCGCGCCGCCGCCTTGCGCCAGTCGCCACTCGCCCGCCGCATGGCCTCGGGCGCGGGCGCCTACGGCTACGCGCAGGCGGTCAGCATCGGCACGCAACTGGTGTCCTTGCCGCTGTTCCTGCACTACTGGGACATGGCCACCTATGGCTACTGGCTGGCGCTCACCGCGCTGCCCTTCTACCTGTCGATGGCCGACGCGGGCATCTCCCACGCCGCCTGCAACCGCATGATCGGCCTGATCACGCAGGGCCAGAAGGCGCGCGCGGCCGAGGTGTTCCAGAGCGCGCTGGCCTTTTTGCTGGCGGTGTCGCTGCTGGCGCTGCTGGTCGTGGGCAGCACGCTGTGGCTGCTGCCGTCCACCACGCTGCAGGCGCCGCAGTGGAAGGCCGTGCTCATGCTGCTGTCCGTCAGCGTGGTGCTGGCGCTCTTCTGCAGCCTGGCCGAGGTGGTCTACAAGGCCACCGGCGGCTACGCGGCCGGCACCTACCTGGTCACCACCGGCCGGCTGTGCGACTGGACGGGCGGCCTCATCGGCCTGGCGCTCACGCGCAGCTTCATCGGTGTGGCCGCGTCGATGCTGGCGGCGCGCGTGGGCTACACCCTGCTGAGCCTGTGGCTGAGCCAGCGGCGCACCGATTTCCTGCGCTGGGGCGTGCGACAGGCCAGATGGAGCGACATCCGCGACACCGCGAAGCCGGGCGCGCTGTTCTTCTCGCTCTCGCTCACCAATGCGCTGAGCCTGCAGGGCTTCACCCTGCTCGTGGCGGCCACCCTGGGCCCGGCCGCCACCGCCGTCTTCAACACCTACCGCACCATCGCACGGGTGGTGGTGCAGGTCACCAACGCGCTGAGCAACCCGCTCTGGCCGGAACTCACCGCGCTCAAGGGCCAGCAGGGCGATGGTCCGTTCTGGCAGCTCTACCGCCGCGCCAAGCGCCTGGGCCTGCTCATCGCCACCGCCGGCGCGCTGCTGGTCTACCTGGCCGCGCCCTGGCTGCTGGAGGTGTGGACCCATGGCCAGATTCCCTTCACCGCCACCAGCATGGCGCTGTTCCTGCTCTACGCGGCCACGTGCTCGGCCACGCAGGTGCCGCGCGTGGTGCTCATGTCCATCAACCGCCACGCCGGCCTGGCCGCGCAAAGCCTGCTGGCCGCCGTGGTCGCGCTGGTGGTGGCCTGGCTGGTGTGGCCCCGCGCCGGCATGACGGGCGTGGTGGGCGCCATGGTGCTGGGCGAGGCGCTGGTCTGGCTCACGGCCACGCGCGCCGTGCACCGCCTGCGCATGCATCACCCGCACACCACGGGAGTCGCCGCATGATCGTCGACCTGAACCACGCCCCGCCGCCGGACGGCACGCACGACGTGCTCATCGTCGGCGGCGGCACCGTGGCGCTGTTGCTGGCGGTGCTGCTGGAGCGCCAGGGCCGCCGCGTGCTGGTGCTCGAATCGGGTGGCGGCGGCTTCGAGCCGCCGTCGCAGGCGCTCAACGACGCCACCGTCATCGGCCGCGCCCACAACGGCATCGCCGTGGCGCGGGGGCGCGCGCTGGGCGGCACGTCCAACCTCTGGGGCGGGCAGCTCACCGGCTTCGTGCCCTCCGATTTCGAGGCCCGCGCCGGCGTGTCCGACGCGCCCTGGCCGATCCGCTACGACGAACTGCTGCCCTGGTACGAGGCGGTGGCCAAGGAGCTGCGCCTGGCCGACGCGCTGGACGAGCACACGCCCCAGGCGCACAAGCTGTTCGGCGACGGCTACCCCGACATCCCCGGCTTCACGCTGTTCCTCACGCGCTGGCTCAAGGAGCCGGCCCTGGCCCGCTTCTTCGGCGAGCGCCTGCGCCAATCGCCGCGGCTGACCGTGCTGCTGCACGCCCACGCCACCGGCCTCGAACTGGCGCCCGATGGCGAGCGCGTGGCCGCGGTGCGCGTGGCGCGGGCCGACGGCAGCACCACCCCCGTTCGCGGCGAACGCGTCGTGCTGGCCAACGGCACCATCGAGATCGCGCGCCTGCTGCTGGCCTGCGCGGCGCAACAGCCCCAGGCGCCCTGGGCCGGCAACCCCTGGGTCGGCGCCGGTTTCCAGGACCACCTGGAGCTGCGCGGCGGCCGCGTGCACCCGCTGGACAAGCCGCGCTTCCTGCGCACCTTCCAGAACATCGTGCTGGCTGGCCACAAGTACCAGCCCAAGCTGCGTCTGAACACCGGCGAGCTCGGCGCCGAGCCGGCGCTCAACGTCACCGGCTACTTCGCGTTCGAGTCCAGCGTCGCCGAGCACCTGCAGCACCTGAAGGTGATGGCCCGTTCATTGATGCGCGGCGGCCTGCCGCGCCAGGGCCTGGGCGACGTGCTGCGTCATGTGCGAGGCATGGGCAGCGCCTGGTTGCCCATGGTGGTGCAGTACCTGCGGCACCACCGCATCTACAACCCGGCCGACCGCGGCGTGTGGCTCGTGATGCACACCGAGCAACTCCCCCGCGACGACAGCCGCATCACGCTGGACCCCCGGCGCCAGGACCGCTTCGGCGTGCCGCTGGCCGCGCTGGACTGGCGCATCGGCGGCCAGGCCGAGGTGCGCGCCATGGCCGCCTTCGTGCGCCGGGCCGGCGACAGCCTGCGCGCCGCTGGCCTGGCGCGCGTGGAGATCGACCCGCTGCTCGACGGCGAAGACCCGCGCGTGCTGGACCAGGCCACCGACACCTACCACCAGTGCGGCGGCGCGCGCATGGGCCACCACCCGCGCGACGGCGTGGTCGACCGCGAGCTGCGCGTGTTCGGCACGAGCAACCTCTACGTGGCCGGTGCGGCGGTCTTTCGCACCTCCAGCTACGCCAACCCCACCTTCACCGCGCTGGCGCTCACGGCCCGCCTGGCCGAGCGCCTGCGCACGGAGATTCCCGCATGGACACCCGCGGCAACGACCTGCTGACCCAGCGCCTGGGCTTCGGCTGCGGCCGCCTCAACGGGGGCGGCGACAAGGCCGCGTCCGTGCGCCTCATCCACACCGCACTGGACCTGGGCATCCGCCACTTCGACACCGCGCCGCCGTACGGCCTGGGCGCGTCCGAATCGGTGCTGGGCGAGGCGCTCAAGGGCCGGCAGGAAGCGGTGACCGTGGCCACCAAGGCCGGGCTGGCCCGCCCCGCCTCGCCGGGCCTGAAGCAGAAGGCGCGGGCCGTGGTCAAGCCGATCGCCCGCTGGGTTCCCGGCCTGCGCCAGGCGGTGCTGCGGGGCATGGCGCGGCACGCCCCGGCCGCCAACTTCGACTTCGATTTCATTGCCCGCTCATTCGAAACCAGCCTGCAGCACCTGCAGCGGGGCCGGGTGGACTTCCTGCTGATGCACGAAGCCCAGCCGCACGCCCCGCTCGGCGCCTTGCAGTCGCTGCTCGACCGCTACGTGGCCACCGGCCAACTGGGCGCCTACGGCAGCTCCACCGGCGAGCCGGCGAGCCAGCTCGTGCGCTTCGGCTCCGTGCTGCAGTACCGCTGCCCCGCGCCGGGCGCCGACTGGACCACGGTCGATCCCGCCGACGTGCTGCACGGCGCCCTGCGCTTCGTCGCGCCCGCCATCGGCCCGGCGATGGCGCGCGACCACCAGCTGCGCGACCAACTGGCCAGTCTGCTGCCCGCCGGCACCGACCCGGCCGAGGCCACCGGCGCGCTGGCCCTGGCCTATGCCCTGGCCCGCTTCGACAGCCGCCTGCTCATCTCGACCCACCAGCACCGGCGCCTGATCACCACCGTCGAGCAGCTCCGGTGCATCACGGCCTCGGCCGCCTGGCCCGCCGCCATGTCCAGCCTTCACGCCGCCTTCAAGCGGGCGCCGGCTTCATGAACGCCCTGCTGCGCTTCCTCTCCCTCTGGCTGCTCGGCCTGGCCATCTACGTGGGTGGCTGGTACATCGAAGGGCCCGCGTTCCAGGCCGTGCAGATGGGGGCGGTCGCGCTGTTCCTCGGCGCCGGTTTCCTCGCCCTGATGGCGGGCGGCACGCACCGCATCGAATTGAGCACCGCCGAAGCCATCGTGGGCGGCGCCTTCCTCTTCGCCATGCTGGTGGCCTTCGTTCGCGGCAATCCCATGTCCACCGCGTTCGGCGCCATGTTCCTGGTGGTGCTGGCCGCGGCCGCCGTGCTGGCGCGGCAGGATGCGGCGGCCCGTATCGACACGGTGTTCCGGCGCGCCTACATCGCCCTCATCGTCTCCGTGCTGGCGACCCAGCCCGCCGAGTACCTGGCCTCGGTGGCGGGCACCGTCGAGTACAGCATCGGCCTGGTGCGCTTCGCGCCGCTGGGCATGCACCCCAACCTCAGCGGCCTGGTGTACGGCGGCGGCGCGCTGCTGTTCTTCCAGCACTGCCTGGCCACGCCGCGCGTGCACCAGAAGCTGTTCGCGCTGCTGATGTCGGCGCTGTGCCTGAGCATCGTGCTCGCCGCCTCCGCGCGCGCCAGCCTGCTGGCCCTGGGGCTGACCGGCACCATCGCGGTGGTCCTCATCGCCTGGCGCGGCTCGCGCCGGGCCCGCATGGCCCTGGTGCTGTCGGCCATCGCGCTGCTGGTGGTCGCCGCGGTGAAGGCCGGCGCCATCGCCGACTACCTCACCGTCATCCTGGACCTGGACTCGCCCACGCGCGGCACGGAGTCCGGCGCCACGGGCCGCGAAGTCATCTGGCGCGAGGGCATCCTCCTGGTGTTCTCCGACCCCCTGCTGTTCTTCACCGGCCGCGGCGTGCGCGCCGCCGGGCCCGAGGTGATCGGCTTTCCCGTGGAGAGCTCCTACATCAACCTCGCGCTCGAGCACGGCGTGGTGTTCGGCCTGCTGATCGCCCTGTGCTTCGTGGTCACCGCCTGGCGCGCGCTGAGCCGCAGCTTTGCCACCGGGGTGATGGACCCGGCGCTCTTCCTCAGCGGCCTGATGCTGGTGTTCGTGCTGTTCCAGTCCGTCTTCAACCGGTACCTGGTCGCCGTGGGCAACCCGTTCTCGCTGCTGGTGCTGCTGCTGCTGCTGCGGCTGAACCTGGGCCTGAACCCCCAGCCGTCCCGACGCCGGCCGGCTCTCCATCCCCGGCCGGCCCGGCGCGACCTGCCCCCAACCAGCGCCGCGGTGGCCCGCCACGCGGCCCCCCAACCATGACCTACGTCTTCTGGCACTCCTACCTGATGTTCCACCAGGCCCCGTACATCCGGGCCCTGGCGGAGCTGCCCGGCAACACCGTGCACTGGTGCGTGACGGAGGACGTGCCCGCCTACTACCGCGGCCGCGGCTACCCGCTGCCCGACACCGGTCAGGTGCGCGTGCACATCGCCCCCACGCCCGAACAGCTCGCCGACCTGGCGCGGCTGCCCGGCTCGGTGCAGGTGTTCTTCGGCCTGCGCGGCTTCGCGCTGCCACTGGCCGCGTTCAAGGCGAGCCTGGGCGCGCCGGTGCACCGCTTCCTGATGACGGAGAACCGCTACGAACCCGGCGCGCGCCTGCTGCCGCGCTGGCTGCTCTACACCTGGGACGCGCTGCGCTACCGCCGCCACCTGCGCGGCGTGTTCTGCATCGGCCACTCGGGCCGTTATGGCGGCACGCGCTTCTTCTCGGCCTGCGGCTACCCCCGGGACCGCATCGTGCCTTTCCTGCACGTGGTGGACGGCGCGCCGCTGCCACCGGCCACGCCGCCGCCGGACGGGCACAAGGAGATCCTCTATGTGGGCCAGTTGATCCCGCGCAAGCGGGTCGATCTGCTGCTGCAGGCCTTCAGCCGGCTCGACGAGCCCCGCGCCCGCCTGCGCATCATCGGCAAGGGTCCGCTGGAGCAGGACCTGCAGTCGCTGGCCCGCCAGCTCGGCATCGCCGGTCGCGTGAGCTTCGTGCCGGGGATGCCGAACGCCGGCATCGCCGAAGCGATGGCCGCCGCCGACGCCCTGGTGCTGCCCAGCCGCTTCGATGGCTGGGGCGCGGTGGTCAACGAGGCCCTGATGGTGGGCACGCCGGTGATCTGCAGCAACCGCTGCGGGGCCAGCGACGTGATCGACCCCGGGCGCAACGGCTACGTGTTCGAGGCCGGCAGCGCCCCCGCGCTGCTGGAACGCCTGCGCAGCGTCTGCCGGGACTTCCGCTGGGACCGCGCGGCCCTGGCGAACACCGAATCCATCCGCCTGGGCGGACCCGTGGCGGCGGCCCGCTTCCAGCACCACGCCCTGCGCCTGCTGGCCCGGCGCGCGACACGGCAGCCCACCGCCCCGACCCCGGTGGCACTGGAGCGCGCGATGCACCAGGGAGAACACCAGCCATGAGCCTCGCCCGGCCGCCCGAAGCGGCTCGCACCGCAGCCCGCGAGGGCGAAGGGTCCCCAGTGAGCCCCGGGGTCTCGGACGCCATGCGCCTGGCGCGCATTCTCTGCATCCTGCTGCTGGTGTACGCGCACGCCCAGCCGTACCAGCCGGGGCTGCCCGAGTCCCTGTTCTCGCCCATGGGCCTGATCCACTACCTGCGGCAGCTGCTGGGCCACACCAGCGTGCCCCTGCTGAGTCTGATCTCGGGCTATCTCCT
The DNA here is from genome assembly GCF_011772445.1 of Hydrogenophaga sp. GTDB lineage: Bacteria > Pseudomonadota > Gammaproteobacteria > Burkholderiales > Burkholderiaceae_C > Hydrogenophaga. The sequence continues at coordinate 169,063 of NZ_WVZN01000003.1, forward strand.
GGCCCGCGCGCTGAGCCAGCGCCCCTACGCGCAAGCCCTCAGCCACCGGTTCGTCTCGCTGATCGTGCCCCTGGTGCTGTGGAACCTGATCTACCTCGCCAAGGAATACCTGGAGTCGGGCTTCACGGCGGTGCCCGAAGCCCAGGAATGGCCGAACGCGGTGCTGGCCCTCACCGCCCAGCCGGCCATGGCGCCGCTCTACTTCCTGCGCGACGCCTTCGTCTGCGCCCTGATATCGCCCGCTTTCGTGTACCTGGCGCGCCGGTGGCCGCGCACCGCCGCGGCGGCCCTGCTGCTCAACGCCTTGCTGGGCCTGGACGGCGTGCTGTTCCTCAATGGCGCCATTCCCCTCTTCTACTTCGCGGGCTGCCTCTGGTGGGTGCATCAGGCACCGATCCCGACGCAAGCCATGCCGCGCGAACCCGTGCTGGCCGCCGGCCTGGCCATGGCCCTGCTGGCCGCCGCGCCCTTTCTTCTCCCAGCGGCCTGGGGCGCGTCCGATCCGCTCAGCGTTCCGTACGCCGCGCTGGACATCGCGCTGCGCGCGGCGGGCTGCGTGGTCTTCTGGGCCCTGGCGTCGAGGCTGCTGCACACCCGCACCGGCGAGGTCCTCCTGCGGTTCGAGCCCATCGCCTTCTTCATCTTCTGCACCCACGGCATGGCCACCGGCCTCTGGTGGATGGCCATCGAGCGCACGGGCCACGCCGGCGCCGCGCCGGTCTTTCTCGCCCACTTCGCCCTCTCGCCCCTGCTGGCGCTGCTGGTGTGCGTCCCCGCTGTCTGGGCCCTGCGCCGGCTCGCCCCCCGGGCCTTGTCGGTCCTCATGGGCGGGCGTTCCCCGAGCCGGCAGCAGATGGCCCGCATGACCCGCCCCCTGGCACCCGCGCCGCTGGCGCGCCCCCCCGGCTTGACCCCATGAACGTCGGCATCCTCACCTTCCACTTCAGCGACAACTACGGCGCCGCGCTGCAGGCCTATGCCCTGCGCCGCTGGCTCACCGAGCACGGCCACCGCGCGCACTTCATCGACTACCGGCCCGCGCACATCGAACACGGCGGCCGGCTCACGCTGCCCACCTCGCCCGAGCGGCTCAAGGCCAACCTGAAGGTCACGTACCTGGCCCTGTCGTCGTTCGTCAACCGGCACTTCGGCAACCGCCAGCAGCGCGAGAAGTTCGTGCGCTTTCGCGAGCGCTTCCTGGACGTCGCCAGCGGCGCCGCGCCGGTGGACAACGCCGCGTCCCTCGCCGCCGCGCGGGACTTCGACCTGATCGTGGCGGGCAGCGACCAGATCTGGAGCCCGTCGCAGCACTTCGGTTTCGACCCGAACTACTTCCTGGCCTTCGCCGAGTCCTTCCCCGCCCGCAAGATCTCGTACGCCGCCAGCTTCGGCCGCGACCGCGTGTCTTCCTCCGAGGCCGAGCAGTTGCCGCGCCTGCTGCACCACTTCGACGCGATCTCGGTGCGCGAGGCCTCCGGCGTGACGCTGGTGGAGCAGGCCACCGGGCAGCGGCCGGCCAACGTGCCCGACCCGACCCTGCTGCACGACGACTACGCCGAACTCACCGGGCGCTCATCCATCGTGCCGGACGAGCCGTACGTGTTCTGCTACGGCCTGCGCTCGCCCGACAACATCCGCCAGACCGCCGAGCGGGTGTCGCGGCAACTGGGTTGCCGCATCCTGTCGCCGCACAACCCGCACCGGCGCTGGGCGGAGATCGGCACCACCGTGTACCCCGATCCCGGCGAGTGGGTCACCCTCGTCAAGAACGCGCGCTTCGTGGTGACCAACTCCTTCCACGGCACCGTGTTCGCGCTGCTGTTCCGCAAGCCCTTCATCGTCGCCGGGCTCACCGGCGACAAGGCCGCCGCCAACGCCCGCGCCATCAACCTGCTGCGCACCGTGCGCCTGGAAAGCCGCTTCGCGCCCGCCTTCTCGGAGGCCAACACCCACGCCTTGATGCAAGGTGCGATCGACTGGGACAGCGTGGACCAGCGCCTGAGCCACTTGCGCCAGGCCGGCAGCGATTTCCTGAGCACGCAACTGAGGGCCGTGGTTCCGAGGAGCGCTGCGGGGCCGCTGGCGAAGCGCTCTGCCCCGCAGTGCGAAGCACGGAGGCTCGTCGCATGAGCGATTCCCTGAGCGATTTCAGTTCGCTGCGTTACCGCAGCGGCTTCACGCCATCGCAGAAGCTGCGGCGCCTGGCGTGGGAGCTGGTCTGGCTGCTGGCCTTCCGGCCCACGCCCCGCTGGGCGCTGCACGGCTGGCGGCGCTTCCTGCTGCGCGCCTTCGGGGCCCGCATCGGCGCGGGCTGCCGCATCGCGCCCTCGTGCCGCGTCTGGGCGCCCTGGAATCTCGTCATGGGCGAGCTGTCGGCGCTCGGCGACGGCGTGGACTGCTACAGCATGGGCCGCATCACCCTCGGCTCCAAGGTCGCCGTCAGCCAGCGCAGCTTCCTGTGCGCGGGCTCGCACGACATCCGCTCCCTGTCGCGGCCGCTGACCACCGGACCCATCGTGATCGGGGACCACGCCTGGGTCGCGGCCGAGAGCTTCGTGCACCCGCACGTGGTCATCGGCGAAGGCGCGGTGATCGGCGCGCGCTCCGTGGTCACGCAGGACATGCCGGCCTGGTCCGTCTGCGTGGGACACCCGTGCCGAAAGATCAAGGACCGCGTGCTGTCCGACCGCGGACACGAGCCGCCAGGAGAAGGCCCATGATCGGCAAACTCGCCAAGGTCGCGGGCATCTTCAGCGAGGCCCTGCGCGACGCCGCGCTGTTCCTGCGCTTCAACTCGTACTCGCCATTCGCGGACAAGTCCAAGCGCGCGTTCTACAAGATCATCATCGAGGCCCACACGATCGAGAAGGGCCTGTCCCTGCAGCAGCCACGGCTGCTGTTCGGCAAGGACAAGGTGCGCTTCGTGATGAACGCGCTCTCGCGCTACGACATCGGCCACTCGCCGGTGCCGGCCCACATGTCGCTGGGCGCGCTGGAGGCCTACCTGAACTTCCACGCCCAGGCCGGCGCGTGCGACCCGCTGCTCGACGAGATCAGCGCCTACCTGAAGCAATGGGAGGCGCGCCTGCCCAAGCCCTGGAAGGGCGGCACGCGCGACTACTCCTTCAATGGCCAGGCCGCCGGCGACCTGCAGCAGCTGATCGCCAGCCGCTCGAGCGTGCGCACGCTTCGACAGGCGCCGATCGACCCCGATCGCATCCTCGAGGTGATCGCGCTGGCGCAGCAGGCGCCCTCGCAATGCAACCGCCAGGCCACGCGGGTGCACACCTACCAGGACCCGGCACTGATCCGCAAGCTGCTCGCGCTGCAGGGCGGCTCGCGCGGCTTCGCCGAGAGTGTGGGCAACCTGTTCGTGGTGAGTTCCGAGATCTGCGCCTGGGGCGGGCCCGGCCAGCGCAACCAGGCCTACGTGGATGGCGCGCTGTTTGCCATGTGCCTGCTGCTGGCCTGCCGCTCGATGGCTTGGGGCGCCTGTCCGCTGAACCTGGCCATCGACCACAGGACCGAGTCCGCGATCCGCCGCGTGGGCGGCATTCCCGACGGCGAGCGGCTGATTCTGATGATCGCCTTCGGCGAGCCCAGCGCGCCGGACACCAAGGTGGCCTTCTCGCCCCGGCGCCCGCCGGCCGAGATCGCCACCCTTCATGCCTGAGGAGGATTCGCCATGAGCATCACCGCCATCATCCTGACCTACAACGAAGCCCTCCACATCGCGCGCGCCATCCGCTCCATCCAGCCGTTCGTGGACCAGGTCTGCGTGGTGGACTCCGGCTCCACGGACGGCACCACCGACATCGCGCAGCGCCTGGGCGCCGAGGTCTGTACGCACGCCTTCGTGAACCAGGCCCGGCAATTCCAGTGGGCCCTGGACACGCTGGACATCCGCGGCGAGTGGGTGCTGCGCCTGGACGCCGACGAAATCATCGAGCCGGACCTGGCGCAGGAGATCGCCACGAAGCTGCCCGGCCTGCCGGCCGACGTGGTGGGCGTGAACCTCAAGCGCAAACACATCTTCATGGACCGCTGGGTGCGCCACGGCGGGCGCTACCCGCTGGTGATGCTGCGCCTGTGGCGCCACGGGCACGGCCGCATGGAGAACCGCTGGATGGACGAGCACATGGTGGTCTGGGGCGGCCGCACGGTCACCTTCGATGGCGGCTTCGCCGACCACAACCTCAACGACCTGGCCTACTTCATCGACAAACACAACCGGTACGCCACGCGCGAGGCCATCGAGGTGCTCAACCAGCGCCTGGGCCTGTTCGCCCGCGACGAAGCGCTCAATGCGCACAGCGCCTCGTTCCAGGCCTCGTCCAAGCGCTGGGTGAAGGAGCGCATCTACAACCGCATCCCCTTCACCGTCAGCGCGGCCCTGTACTTCGTCTGGCGCTACGTCTTCCAGCTCGGCTTCCTGGACGGACGCAGCGGCCTCGTCTACCACTTCCTGCAGGGCTACTGGTACCGCTTCCTGGTGGGCGCGCAGGTGATGGAGCTGGAGCAGGCGGTGGCGCACCTGAGCGACAAGGCGGCCATCTGCGCCGAGCTGAGCCGGCTGACGGGGCACAAGCTGGTGCCGCAGAGCGAAGCACCCACCACCCCGGATGTCGACGACCAGCGGCTGGCGCCCCGGCATTGAACCAAGGACCCGCATGCGCACCGACACCTTCTCCCCCCTCGCCCCCTGGCTACTGGCGGCCGCCTGGCTGGGCCTGGCGAACGCGGCGCACGCCAACGACGCCCTGATCTGCCAGGACGCCTCGACGCCCGAGGGCGCCACGCAGGTGGGCGCCGTGCAGCCGCTGTTTCGCGACTGCCCCCGGCTCGACGAGGTGGACTTCACCGGCCGGGCCGACGGGCGCAAGTACTACGCGGGGCTGTACTTCACCAAGCTCAAGGACCGTGGCCTCTACGCGCAGGCCGAGGACGGCATCGTGATGCAGCGCGGCGGCGCACTCGCCACCGTGAAAACGAACTCGCGTCCCGGCCAGTTTCCGCTCCTGAGCGGCAACCGGCCCTTCTACATCGAGGCGCAGGTGGCGCTTTCGTCCAACGACCGCGACAACTTCCCCGCCGTCTGGCTGCTGCCGATCGAGCACAACCTGCGCATGGAAGACGTGTACGAGGGCGATCCCAAGAGCTTCGAGCGCTGGTTCGAACTGGACATCGACGAGGGCGGCTTCGGGCCCGGCGGGCACCACACCGCCATCTCGTGGACCGGCATCCACCCGAACTACCAGAAGATCCAGAACCCGAACCCGACCTCGAAGGTGCCGCTGGACCGGACGCAGCCCAATGTGTTCGGCGTGTCGTACTCGCCCGACGACCTGACCGTGCGCTGGTGGCTCAACGGCCAGCAGGTGCTGCAGGCCTCCCACCCCTACGTGCCCGAGATCGCGCGTCGACAGAACTTCTACCTCATCGTCTCGGCGCAGAGCCACAAGAACATCAGCCAGTACCAGATGAAGCTGATGGGCGTGCGCGCCTTCGTCGGCGAGGCCAGGGCAGGGAGCGCGCGATGAAGCTGCTCATCTACGGCATCAATTTCGCGCCCGAGCTCACCGGCATCGGCAAGTACACGGGCGAGATGGCGCGCTGGCTGGCCGAGGCGGGGCACGAGGTGCGCGTGATCACCGCGCCGCCCTACTACCCGGACTGGAAGGTGGGCGAGGGTTACAGCGCGCGCCACTACCGCCGCGAGCACTGGCATGGCGTGCAGGTGATCCGCACGCCGCTGTGGGTGCCGCACCGGCCGGGCGGCGCCAAGCGCCTGCTGCACCTGGCCAGCTTCGCGCTGGCCAGCCTGCCGGCGCTGGCCGCCCAGTGGCGCTGGAAGCCCGACGTGGTGTGGGTGGTGGAGCCGCCCCTGATGTGCGCGCCCGCCGCCGCGGCCTTCGCCGCGCTGCGCGGCGCCGGCCGTTGGCTGCACATCCAGGACTACGAGGTGGACGCGGCCTTCGACCTGGGCCTGATCAAGGGCCGCACGCTGCGCCGCTGGGTGCAGCGGGCCGAGGGCTGGCTGATGCGGCGCTTCGACCGCGTGTCCACCATCTCCGGCCGCATGGTGGAGCGCGCCCTGGACAAGGGCGTGGCGCCCGGGCGGGTGCTGCACTGTCCCAACTGGGTGGACATCGGCGGCGTCACGCCGCTGGCCGCGCCCAGCGACTACCGGGCCGAACTGGGCCTGCCGCCCGACGCCGTGGTGGCGCTGTACTCCGGCAACATGGGCAACAAGCAGGGGCTGGAGGTGCTCGCCGACACGGCCCGCCTGCTGCGCGACGAGCCGCGCATCCGCTTCGTCTTCGGCGGCCAGGGCTCGGGCCGGGCCGATCTGCAGGCGCGCTGCGCGGGCCTGGACACGGTGCGCTTCCTGGACCTGCAGCCGCTGGAGCGCCTGAACCACTGGCTCGGACTGGCCGACGTGCACCTGCTGCCCCAGCGGGCCGACGCGGCGGACCTGGTGATGCCCTCCAAGCTCACCGGCATGCTGGCCAGCGGCCGCGCCGTGCTGGCCACCGCCATGCCCGGCACCGAACTGTGCCGCGTGGTGGAGCAGGACGCCGCCTGCGGGCTGGTGGTGCCGCCGGAGAACCCCGCCGCCCTGGCCGAGGCGCTGCGCGCGCTCGCGGCCGACCCCACCCGACGCGCCGAACTCGGCGCGAACGGCCGCCGTTACGCCGAGGCCGAACTGAGCCGGGACGCGATCCTGCGCCGGTTCGAAGCGCAGATGCTGGCCCTGGCGCAGGCGCGATCGATGAACACCGGTTTCGGCCCGTCCGCGGGTCAGAAAGGAGAAGCCTCATGAACACGACCTTCACCCTGAAGGCCCTGCCTTGCGCCCTGGGCCTGCTGGTCCTGGCGGCCGCGCTGCCGCTGCGCGCCCAGACCGCCGCCCCGGCGAACGCCGTGGCCACACCCACCGCCGCCGCACCCGGCGCCACGGCGCCGATCGGTGCCGCGCCGGGCACCGAGGGCGTGGTCACGGTGCCCGGCGCGCCGCCCGCGGCCAACGCGGACTATCGCCTCTCGCCCAACGACCTGCTGAGCTTCGACGTGTTCGGCGTGCCCGACATGAAGCGCGACGTGCGCGTGGACGCCTCGGGGCAGGTCTCGCTGCCGCTCATCGGCGCGGTGCAGGTGGCGGGGCTCACGGCGCAGGCCGCCGAAGACCTCATCGCCGCCCGCTACGAGGAGAAGTACCTGATGGACCCGCAGGTCTCGATCTTCATCAAGGAGTTCACCACGCAGCGCATCGCCATCGAAGGCGCGGTGACACGCCCGGGCATCTACCCGGTGACGGGCCAGCTCACGCTGCTGCGCGCCCTGGCCCTGTCGGGCGGCTTCGCGCCCTACGCGGACGTCAAGCAGATCGTGGTCTACCGCCACGGCGAAGGGGGCACGCGCGAGCAGTTCACCTACGACCTCGACCAGGTGCGCGCCGGCCAGCAGAAGGACCCCGACATCCGCGCCGACGACGTCATCGTGGTCCAGCGCAACGCACGGCGCACGGCGCTGCGGGACTCGCTCTTCAGCGACATCCTGAGCACGCTCAACCCGTTCAACTGACAAGGGGCACGCCATGGCTTCCCATGACCAACACCCGCTGCCCGCCGGCCCCGGGAACGGGCTCAGCGCACTGGCCTTGCGCCGCGAGGCCGCCCTGTCCGAGCTGATGGCGACACAGGTCGAGGCGGGAACGCGGGCCGACGACCGCATCGACCTCAAGACCCTCTGGCGCGCCCTGCTGCGGCGCAAGCGGACCATCCTGGGCGTCACCGCCCTGTGCACCCTGGCGGCCGGCGTGTACACGCTGCAGATGACGCCGCAGTACAAGAGCTCGGCGCTGCTGCAGATCGACCGCGCGGCGCAGAAGGTGGTGGGCTTCAACGCCGAGGTCGAGGTGGACGAGGGTCCCCTGGCCGACCAGCTGCAGCTGCGCACGCAGATCGAGCTGATGAAGAGCCGCAGCCTGGCCGAGCGGGTGATCGACGAGCTGGGCCTGTACAAGCCCGACAAGCCGGCCACGCCCGCCGCGCCGCCCGCGCCAGCCGAGGCCGGCGGCGACGGGCTGGCCGACCGGACGCTGGCCTTCCTCGGCACCGCCTGGCAGCGGCTGCGCGCGCTGGTGGCCTCCCCGGCGCCTGCCGACGAGGGCACGCTCAGCCGCGCCGCCACGGTGGCGCGGTTTCAGGAGTCGCTCAGCGTGGAGCCCATCCGCAACTCGCGCCTGGTGCAGATCCAGGTGCTCAACCCCGACCCGCAACTGGCCGCCACCATCGCCAACGCGATGTCGCGGGCCTTCATCGCCACCAACATCGAGCGCAAGCTGCACTCGTCGATCTACGCGCGCGAGTACCTGGAGGAGCAGATCCGCCAGACCAAGGCCAAGCTGGAAGAAAGCGAGCGGGTCATCAACGCCTACGCGAAGAAGAACGAGATCCTGAACCTGGGCGACAAGGGCAGCGCCGCCATCCAGACCTTCGTGGACTTCTCCACCGCGCTGGCCAAGGCCGAGCAGGACCGCATCCGGGCCGAGACGCTCTACAACCAGGTGAAGCTCAACCCCGAAAGCGCGCCGCAGGCGGTGACCAACGAGGCCATTCGCGCCTACAAGGAGCAGCGCGCCCGGCTGGAAGCCGAGTACGCGAAGAACCGCTCCACCTTCAAACCGGAGTACCCCGCCATGGTGGCGGCGCGCGCCCAGATCGCCGAGTTGGACGCACGCATCAAGACGGAGGTCAACAACATCCTCGCCAGCATCCAGGGCGAGTACGTCGCCGCCAAACGAACGGAGGACCAGTTGCGCAGCAAGGTGGCCGGCAGCCGCAGCGAGGTGCTCAGCGTGCAGGACCGCAGCGTGGACATGAACCTGCTGAGCCGCGAGCTCGACACCAACCGGCAGGTGTACGACAGCCTGCTGCAGCGCCTGAAGGAGGTGAACGTGATGGCGGGCATCACCGCCAACAACGTGAGCATCGTCGACGAGGCCTCGGCGCCGCTGTTCCCGGCCAACCCCAACATCAAGCTCAACCTGGGCCTGGGTGTGGTGCTGGGCCTGTTCCTGGGCATGCTGGCCGCCCTGCTGCGCGAGCAGATGGACGATTCGGTGAAGAACGCCAACGACATCGAGGCCCGGTACCAGTTGCCGCTGCTGGGCCTGATTCCCTTCACCCGCCCCGAGCGGGGCCGCAAGGAAGCCGTGGCCCTGCTGGCCCACCACGAGCCGCGCAGCACCTTCGCCGAGTCCTACCGCTCCATGCGCACGGCGCTGCAGTTCAGCACGGCCGAGGGCGCGCCCTCGCGCTTCATGGTGACGAGCTGCGGCAAGAGCGAGGGCAAGAGCACCACGGCGCTGGCGCTGGCGATCAACTTCGCGCAGCTGGGCCAGCATGTGCTGCTGATCGACGCCGACATGCGCAAGGGCGGCCTGCACAAGATGCTTGGCGTGGCCAACGACCGCGGCCTGTCCAACCTGCTGAGCGGCGACCGCGACCTCGACGCCGCGGTGCACCACACCACGGTGGACAAGCTGGCCCTGATCACCGCCGGTCCGGTGCCGCCCAACCCGGTGGAACTGCTGGCGGGCCCGAGCCTGGGCCTGCTGCTGGACAAGGCGCAGGCCCTGGGCTACGAGCAGATCGTGATCGACGGCCCGCCGCTGCTGGGCATCGCCGATGCGATCGTGCTGGGCAACCAGGTGCAGAACATCGTGCTGGCCATCAAGGCCGGCGGCACGCGCAGGGACAGCATCAAGGACGCCCTGCGCCGCCTGCGCAACGCGGGCCTGGCGCCCATGGGCGTGGTGTTCACGCACGCGCTCAACGAGCACACCAGCGACTACGCCTACGCCGCCTACTATGGCCATGGCTACGCGCACGGCGAGCGGCCGGCGCCGCCGCCTGCCCGGCACGACCCGCCCGAGCACCCCGTGCCGCTGCCCGCCGGCGGGCGCATCGAGCCCACGCTGGACCCCTATTCGGCGACGTGAGCGTGACCGAACGCGACAAGGGCCTGAGCCCGCCCGAATGGCGGCGCCTGCTGCTGACGCTGCTGGAGTTCGAGCGGTCCCCCGGGCGCTACCCCGTGGCGCTGCGCGAGCCGCGCCCGCTGTTCGAGCACATCCACCGCGTGATGCTGCTGGCCAGCGACCGTCCGGTGGAGGACCTGCCCGCCGCCGCCACGCACGCGCCCGGGCTGCGGCGCGCGGCACGCTTCTTCGTGCGAACGGTGATGCTGCGCCCGGGCGCCGACCCCTTCACCCTGCTGGGCCTGCCGACGGATTTCGAGCCGCTGCAGTTGCGCGAGCACTACCGCCTGATGATCCGCCTGACGCACCCGGACTTCGTGGCGGCTGGCGAGAGCTGGCCCGCCGACGCGGCCATGCGGGTCAACCTGGCCAAGGACCTGCTGGCGTCGCCGGACAAGCGGGCCGCGTGCGTCGCCGAGTTGCGGGCACCGGCGCACCTGCGCTGGGCCGCCCGGGCCGGCGCGCCCGCGCGGACGCGGCCCTTGCTGGCCGCGCCCCTGGTGCCCCGGCCTTCGCTGCCGCACGCGCCGCCGCCCCGGGGCGGATGGTCCGCCCGCGCGCGGCTGGTGTGGCTGGGCATGGGCGCCGCGGTGCTGGCGGGCGCGTACCTGCTGATGGTTCCACGGGACGACGAGGGGGCGCACGCGGCGCAACCCCAGGCGTCGGCGCCGGACAGCGCCGGGCGCGAGGCCCGACCGCCATGATCGACCTGCACTGCCACATCCTGCCGGGGATCGACGACGGGGCGAAGACGCTGGACCATTCGCTGGCGATGGCGCGCATCGCCGTGGCCGACGGCATCCACACCCTGGCCTGCACGCCGCACATCTACCCGGGCATGTACATGAACGACGGCCCGGGCATTGCGCGCGCACGCGACGCGCTGCAGGCCGAACTCGACCGCCACGCCATTGCGCTGAAGCTGGTGGTGGGGGCGGACGTGCACCTGGTGCCGGGCCTGATCGAAGGCATCCGCAGCGGGCGGGTGCCGACGCTGAACGGCTCGCGCTACTTCCTGCTGGAGCCCTCGCACACCGCGCCGCCGCCGCGGCTGGAAGCGCAGGTGGCCGAGCTGATCGCGGCGGGCTACACGCCCATCGTCACGCACCCGGAGCGGCTGGCCTGGGTGGAGGGCCACTACCCGGTGTTCAAGCGCCTGATCGCGCAGGGCGCATGGATGCAGGTGACGGCGGGGGCGCTGACGGGCGTCTTCGGCCGGCGCGCCCGCTACTGGGGCGAGCGCTTCATCGGCGAAGGCCACACGCACCTGCTGGCCACCGACGCGCACACGACGGGGCGGCGCCTGCCGCGGTTGACGGAGGGACTGGCGGTGGCGCGGCGCCTAGTGGGCGAGCGCGAGGCCAGCCGTTTGGTGAACGAGCGGCCGAACGCGGTGCTGAACAACCTGCCGCCACGGGACGTCGAACGGCCGGAGGTGGTGACGACGCGGGCTTCGTTGATCGGTCGGTGGTGGTCGGGGCGCCTGGCGTCGTCGCGCTGACAGTACGTGCCGTGCAATGCCGTGCTCGCCGCCGTGGTTGGCGGTGTCAGGGGCGAGCACAGGGCCGTGGCGGCTTCACTGCGGTGGTCCTCGCTGCGCGAGGACTCCCCTGCGATGCTCGCGCGAGTGGCCTGCGGCATAACTCGCTGCGCGCGCTTTGCGCGCTCCGCTCAAACAGATGCCGCAAATCAGATGACGAAGCGCGCTGCGCGCGCGGCCACCCGCGCTGCGCTTCTCGGCACCGCACAGGCGCCGCCACGGCCCTGTGCTCGCCCCTGACAAGTGACACCTGGGTTCGCCAACAAGGAAGACGGACTCCCTCTCTGGCGTGCCAGTGCGCTCCGCTGGCCGAGGGCCCGCCCACCCGCTGCAATTGAAGCCCTTGAAGCGCCAACTCCCTCACCGCGGCCACAACACCCACAAGCGCAGCGGTTGCTTGAGCGTGGCCGCCTGCCGGTAGGCTTCGTCGTTCCAGCCGCCCCAGCCGGTGAAGAGATCGGCGCGCACCGCGCCCAGGATGGCGCCGCCCGTGTCCTGCGCCAGCACCAGGCGATTGGTCGCCAGCGCGGGCCCCTGCGTGGCCAGCCACACTGGTGTGCCGTAGGGAATGCTCTGCGGATCGACCGCGATGGAGCGCCCGGGCGTCAGCGGCACGCCCTGCGCGCCGCGCGGGCCGAAGGCCGCCGTCAGCGGCGTCAGCGGCTCCTCCCTGAAGAACACCGTGCGCGGGTTGCTCCACAGCATCTCGTTCACCCGCTCCGGGTTCTGCCGCGCCCAGGCCTTGATGGACTCCCACGAGGCCTCGCGGATCGCGCCCTGGTCGAGCAACCAGCGGCCCACGCTCTGGTAGGTGTGGCCGTTGTGTGCGGCAAAGGCCAGGCGCACCTGGCGCACCCGGCCATCGGGCTCGGTGATGTTCACGCGCCCCGAGCCCTGGATCTGCAGGATCAGCGCGTCGATCGGGTCGGCCAGCCAGGCGATGGCGCGCCCGCGCAGCGCGGCCTGCGCCTCGGGCAGGGTGTCGACCTGCTGGCGCGTGTACCAGCGCTGGCCCGGCACCAGCCCGACCGGCACCGCGTGCAGCGGCACGCGGTTCGTCGCCGTGGGCTCGCGCGTGGCGTCCATGATGGGCTCGTAGTAGCCGGTGAGCAGGCCCTCGGGCTCGCGCCCGTCGGCCTCGAGCACGCGGTAGGGCTGCAGGCGCTCCTGCATCCAGGCCTGCTGGCGCGGCGCGTCGGCGAAGGCCAGCGGGCGCGCTTCGGCGCACACGGCCTCGAAGCCGGCCGCCGGCCGCTCGCAGCCCTGGATCAGCGCGTTCCAGGCGTCGTGCAGGGCGTCCTGGCCCCAGCCGGGCAGGGCGTTCCAGGCCACGGGTACCCAGCGGCTCTTGCTGTGCTGCCTGGCCGCCGGCTCCGCTGCGCCGGGCGCGGGAACTTCCGGTGCCGGCTCCAGCACCACCCGGGGGCCCACCGCGCAGGCCACCAGGCTGCCTACAATGCCCGCCGCCACGGCCCCACGCGCCAGTCTCTTCATTCCGTCGATTCCGTCCGCCATGACTCTCTTGCTGCTCGAAGCGCTGGGCGCGCTGCTCCTGTTGGTGTTCATCGTGTGGTGGACCATGTTCTCCGGCCGCCGCAAGGGCGAACTGCCCGAGGAGGCCGAGCGCGACAAGCGCAAGGCCCCGGAACAGGACCCGCCGGCGCGCTGATCGTTCCCGGCCCCGGCTCAGGCATCGCGCAACCGGTTGGCCAGTTCGACCGCGGATTTCACGCCCATCTTGTCGAACACGCGCGAGCGGTGGACTTCCACCGTGCGCACACTGATCTGCAGCTGATCGGCCACCAGCTTGTTGGGCAGACCAGCCACCACGAGGTTCATCACGTCGCGTTCGCGCTCGGTCAGGCTGCTCAGGCGCTGCTGCAGCTCGCGCCGCACGGCGCGCTCGGCCAGTTGCGCGGCCGACTGGCGCAGCGCCTGCTCGACGCGGTCGACCAGCGCGTTGTCCGAGAACGGCTTTTCGCAGAAGTCGAAGGCGCCGCGCTTGACCGCCGCCACGGCGGTGGGCACGTCGGCGTGGCCCGACAGAAAGATGATGGGCATGGCCGCCTGCCAGGGCAGCAGGCGCAGCTTCTCGAACAGGGCCAGGCCGCTCATGCCGGGCATGCGCACGTCCAGCAGCACGCAGCAGGGCACGTCGGGCTCCTGCCGCGCGATGGCGGCGCCGGCCAGGAAGTCCTCGGCGCTGTCGAAGCCGTCGCTGATCAGCCGGCGCGTGCGCAGCAGCCAGGCCAGGGCCTCGCGCACGCCGACGTCGTCGTCCACGAGGTAGATCTTCGCGTCGGGGAATTCGGTCATGCGCGGATCATAGGAGCGCGGCCTGGGCCTCCAGCGGCCGCCCCGCCTGCGCCTCGGCCACGGGCAGGGTGAACGAGAAGCGCGTGCCACGCGGCTGCGCGGGCTCGAAGTCCAGCGCGCCGCCGTGCTGCTCCACCACCGTGCGGCACAGGCTCAGGCCCAGGCCCATGCCCTCGGCCCTGGTGGTGAAGAAGGGCGTGAACAGGCGCTCGGCCACTTCGGGCGGCAGGCCTTGGCCGTGGTCGGTCACGTCCACGCGCACCCAGCGCGCGCAACGCCCTTCGCCCGGTTCGCCGGCCTCGCCCATCACCGGCGCCATGGCGATGTGCAGCACGCGCAGGCCGCTGGCCGTGCCCGGGTCGCCCAGCGGCATGGCCTGCATGCCGTTGCGCGCGAGGTTGAGCAGCACCTGCTCGACCATGGTGCGGTCGCACCACACGCGCGGCGTGCCGGGGGCGATGTCGACCTGCAGGCGGATGCCGCGCTTCTTGGCCTGCAAGGTGAGCAGGGTGGAAATGCCTTCGATGAGCTGGCGCGGCTCCACCGCCTCGCGCACCTGGTCGCGGCGGCGCACGAAGTCGGCCACGCCGCGGATCACGCGGCCCGCGCGCTCGGCCTGCTCGCCGATGCGGCGGATGGCGCGCTCGATGTCGCCACCCACGCTGTCGTCGCCCCGGTCTTCGCCACGTTGCAGCAGGTTGAGGGTGCCGCTGGCGTAGCTGGCGATGGCCGCCAGCGGCTGGTTGAGTTCGTGGCTGATGAGCGAGGCCATCTCGCCCACGGTGGCCAGGCGCGCGGTGGCCTGCAGCTTGTCCTGCGAGGCGCGGTTGAGCTCCTCGATGCGGCGCTGCTCGGTGAGGTCGATGATGGCGCTCATGTAGCCGGTCTGCACGCCCTGGGCGTCGATCAGCGGGGCCTCGATGATGAGCACCGGAAAGCGCGTGCCATCGCTGCGCTGGAACACGGATTCGTAGCCCTCGCGCGGCAGGATCTGACCGGCCAGGCGCACGGCCTGGCGCTGCTGGTACTCGTCCACCAGTTCGGGCGGCCACCAGGGCGCGGGCATGCCGCTGCCCACCAGCTGCTCGGCCGTCAGGCCCACCATCTGGCAGAAGGCGGGGTTGACGTAGGTGATGCGCCCGGTCATGTCGCGCGCGCGCAGGCCGGTGACGAGCGAGTCCTCCATGGCCTTGCGAAAGGCCAGTGCGTCGGCCGCGCGCTGCTCGGCGCGCTGGCGCCGTCGCATGTCGCGCGCCAGCAGGTACAGCACCGCCAGCAGCGCCAGCGAGAGCGCGCCCACCACGCCGGTGAGCACGTTGGGGAACAGGCCGAGCGCGCGGCGCGGGCTCTCCAGTTGCAGCAGCAGGGTGTGGCCCGGCAGGTCCAGCAGGGCGTGCGCGCTGAGGGTGCGCCGCTGCAGGGGCACCACGCTGTGCACGGCCAGGCGCGCGCCGTCGCTCTCCACGAAGCTCAGGCCGCGCCCGCGCAGCGGGACCGCGTCGGTGAGTTCGGCCAGCATGGCGGGCAGGGAGTAGGTGGCGATGAGGAAGCCGCGCGACTCGCCGGCTTCGCTCAGGGGCAGGCACAGCTCCATCACCTCCAGGCCGCGGCCGTCGCGCTTGGGCCAGAAGTAGCTGGCGGAGTACGCCGGGCCCGACAGGCGCAGCGCGGCGTCGCAGGCCTGGCGCACCTCGGGCAGGGCCTGGCCGCGCGGCAGCAGGTCGAACACGTCGGGCCGGTAGGGCGAGAGGCGCTGCGCGAGCACGCGCATGTCCGTGTCCCGCCATTCGAGCCGCACGAGCTCGCGCCGCTGCGCGAGCAGTTCGGCCGCGGCCGTGTCCCAGCCCGCCGGCGTGGGGGAAAAGGCGTTGAGCGATTGCAGGCTCTGGACGTTGTGCAGCAGCGCCCCGCGGATTTCGCCGACCACGGTGGTGGCATCCTGGTCGAGCGCGGCCTGATCGCGCCCGACCTCGTACTCGGCGGCCAGGAAGACCAGCACCGCGAGCAGCGCGCCCACCAGCAGCAGCAGCGCGCCCCACAGGGGCCAGCGGGGCGGCTTGAGGGCGCGACTCACGGGCGCAGCAGCGCGTTCAGCAGAGAACGCGGTGCTCCAGACAGGGGAGTTGCTCGCGCACCTGGCGGATGCGCGCCATGTCGATGTCGGCCAGCGCCACGCCCGGTCCCTCGGCGTGCAGGGCCATCACCTGGCCCCAGGGGTCGATCACCATGCTGTGGCCCCAGGTGCGCCGGCCGTTCTCGTGCACGCCGCCCTGAGCGCTGGCGATGACGAAGGCCTGGTTCTCGATGGCGCGGGCGCGCAGCAGCACCTCCCAGTGCGCCGAGCCGGTGGTGTAGGTGAAGGCGGCGGGCACCAGCAGCACGTCGGACGCGAGCATGCGGTAGAGCTCGGCGAAGCGCAGGTCGTAGCACACGCTCTGGCCGATGCGCCAGTTCTCGCCGTCGCGCGAGCGCAGCTCGAAATGGGTGGGCGTGTCGCCGGCCTGCAGCACCGCGGCCTCGTCGTAGCGCTCGCGCCCGTTGTCGTAGCGGAAGAGGTGGATCTTGTCGTAGCGGCTCAGGCGGTGGCCCTTGGCGTCGAAGCTGAGCGAGGCGTTGGCGGCGTGCGACGGGTCGGCGGTGGCCATGGGCAGGGTGCCGCCCACGATGCACATCTTCAGGTCGCGCGCGGCGTCGGCCAGGAAGTCCTGCACGCGGCCCAGGCCCTCGGTTTCGGCGATGAGGAGCTTGTCTTCGTCCTTGGCGCCCATGAAGCAGAAGTACTCGGGCAGCACCGCGAGTTCGGCCCCGACGGCGGCGGCCTGGCGCAGCAGGCGCAGGGCTTCGCTGAGGTTGGCGTCCAGGCTGATGCCGGACACCATCTGGATGGCGGCAACTTTCATGCGGTGAGTCCTCCGGCGGAAAAGGGGGCGTGCGATCGGCCAGGGTGCGACACCCCGGGGGGCAAGCCTTCAAGCTTACTGCAGCGTGGTGCCCGGCGTGGGCGCCGGGGTCGGCCGCGCCACCTTCTCCACCTGCGGGTCGGCCCAGCCGCCGCTGACGCGAAATTCCTGCGTGGCCGCGCTTTGCAGCGGCTGGCGCAGCAGGAACTGCGCGAGGAAGCTGCCCAGGCCCACCGCCGGGTTGATGGCGGTGGCGATGAGGGATGCCGTGCCGGCGTTGAGCTCGGGCACCACCACCACCTTCAGGTCCTGCGTTTCGCGTGCGAGGTCGGCCGAGCCTTCCATCAGCACCGCCGCGTTCACGCCCTTCATCTGCAGGTTGTTGCTGTGGATGACGCCCTGCTCGATGCGCGCGTCGCCCCGCACGAAGTCGAAGGCAAAGCCCTCGGAGAAGACGTCGCGGAAATCGAGCGCCAGGCGGCGCGGCAGGGCCTGCAGGCTGAGCACGCCGAGCAGGCGGCCCGCGCCCGGGTCGGCCTTGAGGAACTGGCCGCGCGCCACGTCCAGCTTGAGGTTGCCGGCCAGCGTCGGGTAGTGAATGCCGAAGGGCGTGCCGAGCCAGCCGATCTGGCCTTCGAGCCGCCCCTTGCCGCCGCGCACCAGGCCTTCCTTGCCGAAGCGGTTCAACAGCGCGCCGCTGTCGTCCACGTCGAGGCGGAACTGCAAGGCGGTGCGGCGCTGGCCGCCTTCGCCGCCCCCCAGGGGCGCCCAGTTGCCCGAGGCGCTGAGCCGCGCTTCGGGCAAGGTGGCGCGCAAGGCGTTGAGCCGCCATTCACCCACGCGCGTGGGCCCGCCGCGGTTGACGGCGTCGATCTCCACACGGCCGAGCGAGCGCCCGTCCCACTGCAGGTCGTCCACCGCGATGTCCAGCGCAGGCACGCTGCCGGGCTGCTGCAGCAAGGCGTCGACCTCGCGCGGCGCGGCCGGCGACAGCGTGAGGCGCGCCAGCCGGGCGCGGATGCTGCCCGCCCCGGCGGGACCCGCCGGACGGAACTCGACATAACCATTGAGTTCGTTGGCGTCGACGTTGGCGCGCCAGACCGGGCCCTCGCGCGAGGCGCCGACGACCACGCGCTGGAAGCGCCGCCCATCGACGAGCGCCGCGTCGGCATGAAGCGACACCGCCAAGGGCAGACCTTCGCCGAGGACGGCCGTGGCCTCGGTGCCGCTGTCGCGCAGCAGGGCCCGCCAGGCATCGAGATCGAGCTCGCCCACGCGCAGCCGGGCGTGCAGGCCCTGAGGCGGCAGCACGGCGCGTTCGCCAGCGGCCTGGCCCACGGCCAGTCCACCGCGCACCAGGCGCGCCGACTCGCCGCGCAGGTCGCGTTCGGCGATCAGGTCCACCAGCGGCTGCGCGGCAGGGCCGAGTTGCAGCGTGATCCGGTCACTGACGGCCTTGTCGCCCTGCAGGCCCTGCACGGCGCTCTCCAGGCGCAGGGGCCAGGCGGCCTCGGCGGGCTTGCTCAGGGGCGCGGGCAGGCTCAGCGCCAGGCCCTGCAGGCTGCTGTCGATGCGCAGCTCGGGGGCGCCGCCGCGAAAGCCGAGGGTGGCGTTGTAGCGGGCGCTGCCGCTGGCGTGCGCGAACAGATTGGACACGGGGCCAAACCCGCCCTCGCGCAGGCCGGCGGCACTGGCCGTGCCGCTGCCGCGGAACCGGGCCACCGTGCGGCCCGGCGCCTCGCTGCGCAGGCTGCCGTCGAACAGCAGTTCCCCGCCCAGCACCTGGCTGCGTGCGCCGGTGAAGGCGAAGCCCTGGTCGGTGAAGTCGAGCGTGGCGCGCGTGCGCGCGAGCAACGGCGTGCCGGGCATGAGGCGCAGGTCGGTGCCGTCGAGTCTGACCTTGCCACTCACCCGGCTGTCCTTCAGGTGCTTGAGCGGCAGATCGATCTGCACCGTGGTCTCGCCCGGCCCGCTGGCCTGGGCCGAGGCCAGGGCGCCCTCGGTGAAGGTGTTCACCGGCGAGCGCTGGACGAAGCCCAGCAGCTCGTCCGCCGGGCCCTTGCCGTGGACGCGCACACGCACCCGCGCGTCGTGCGCGAGGTTTTCGATGTCCACCCCGCCGTCCAGTGCGACGCCGGGCGCGCCGTCCACACCGCCGCGCACCTCGCTGATCTGAAGGCTGCCGCGGTCGAGCACGAAGCGCGCGCTGGCGTTGCGCACCCCGGGCCAGTGCGCCTCCCCCTCGTCCTGCAGGACGGCGGGCAGGTAGTCGAAGTCCACGCCCTCCAGCGCCGCCTCGATGCGGAAGGTGCCCGAACTGTGGTGCGGCTCGTCGAAGGGAATGTCGTCCACCAGGCCCTGGACGCGAAAGCTCGCCTGGCGCGAGCCACCGGCCCGCGCGGCCTCGCGCACGTAGCGGCGCGCGCTCTCGGGCACGACCATCGGCAGGTAGCGGTGCACCGCCGTGCCATCGGCGCGGGTGAGCTGAGCGCTGAGGTCGAGCACGCCCGGCAGGCGCGGTTGCGCGGGCTGGGCGGCGGGGTCACCGGTGTGCCAGCGCGCCTGCAGCGTGCCTTCGGCGTGATCGTTGGCCAGGGTGGCCTGGTCGAGCTGGATGTCGAGACGATCGCCCTTGACCGTCCAGCGCACGCGGCCGTCGAAGCGGTCGAGCGCGATCCGCGGTTCCTCGAACACGTCGGGGAAGATGAAGGCGCCTTCGCGCAGCGCCACGCTGGCCTGGCCGCCGTTCTCGTCAAGGTCGAAATCGACGTCCGCGCCCTCGATGCCGGGCCGTCCCGGCAAGGGAAAGCGCCCGCTGCGCGAGCGTTTGCCGCTGGGCTCGCCGGCCAGGGCGAGACCACTCACGCGGCCCCTGGCACGCGCCACCACGTGCTCGGCCATGGGGCCGCTGCCGCGCGCCTGCCACGTCAGATCGAGCGTGTCGAGCCGCCCGCGCGGCTGCAGGCGCGCCAGCCAGTCGCGCGCGTCGGCGGGCAGGGGCAGCCGTTCGGCGATCGCCGCCACGGTCTGCAGGTCCACCGCCTGCGCCTGCACCACCGTGCGGGCGCCTTGGCGCTCGCGCGCCAGCGTGTGCTCCACGCGCACACGGGCGCCGGCCCAGTCCAGGCCTTCGCGCGTGGTGAACGCCAGGTCGTCCGAACCGAGGCTCATGCCACGGTCGGACCACTGCGCCTCCAGCCGGCCCCGCGCCTGCGCCAGGGCCAGGTCGGGCAGGTCGGGCGCGAGCTGCAGGTCGAGGTCCTGCAGGGCCATGTCCAGCGTGAGGCCCTGCACCTGGCCTTGCTGCACGCGCGCCCAGGCGCGCAGCGCGCCTTCGCCGCTGCGCACGTCCACGCCCGAGTCGCTCAGGTCCAGGTGGGCGCGCAGGCGCGAGACGTCGGCGCGCGCGAACTCGGCGTAGAGCTCGCCGCTCCAGTTGTCCCAGGGCGCCTGGCCGGCGGGCGCCTTCAGGGGCAGGCGCAGCAGCGGCTCGCGCAGGCGCCCCCGCAGGCTGAAACGCTCGCCCCACTCGGGTTCGGGCGTGGCGTCCAGGCGCAGTTCGTGCGAGCGCGCGCCATTGCGCGCCACGAAGTCGAGGTCGCGCAGCAGCACCGGTGGCTGCTGGCGGCGCTCGTCGATCCAGCGCACGGTGCCGCCGCGCACCACGAACTCCGGTTGCTCGAAAAACCAGTCGGCCGCGGCGTGGTTGCCCCCGCCGTCGCCCGAGACGTCGATGCCCGCGATTTCCACGCGGCCATCGGCGCGCCGGCGCACGTCCACGCTCGGGCTGTCGATGCGCAGTTGCTCGAAGCCGCCGTGCCAGAGCGACTGAACCGAGACCGCGGCCCGCACCAGCGGCAGCTGCAGCGCGCTGCGGCCATTGGCGTCGTGCAGCCGAACGTCGCTGAGCTCGAAAGAGGGCACCAGCGGCGGCAGCACGCCGGCCAGTGTCGGGCCCTCGATGGCCCGGATGGCGCCGATGGTGACCGGTATCCCGACCGCGTGTGTGGCCCAGCGTTCCAGGTCGGGGCGCCAGGTGTCGATCCTTGGCACAATCCACGCCTGCAAAACGAGCCAGGTCAGGATGAACACGCCCCAAAGGCCCGCCAGCAGCCACAACAGCACGCGCAGGGCGCGTGCCCACAGCCGCAGCCCTCGGCCGGCCGGTGCATCGCCATTGGCGCTCGAGGCGCTGGCGTCAAGAGATCGGTTCATGTCCACCGCAAATTATGAGGGTGGGACACCACACAGGTTCCGGTGGTGCTGAGCACGGCTTGTCAACGATTGTGAACACCACCACCGCCGCCCCGACCCCGGCCACCCGACAGGCCGACCATTCCCGCTTCGTGCAGCGCGTGCGCCGCCGCTACGCCGCCGAGCTGGCCTGCCTGCCGCCCGGCGCGCCCGACAAGGCCGCCATGCGCGCCTGCCTGGACGCGCTCGTGGCGCGAGGCCTGGCGCTGCCGGCCGCCTTGCGCGTGCTGCGCCAGCTCGTGCTGGAGCGGCTGGCGGTCATCGACTGCGAGGGCGGCGCCTCGCTCGAGGCCGTCACCGGCGCGGTCACCGAACTGGCCGAGTTCGCGCTCGACCGGGCCTGCGCGCTGGCCTTCGAGGAACTGGACGCGCTGCACGGCGCGCCGCTTTGCGCCAATGGCGCCCGCGCCCAGCTCTGGGTCATCGGCATGGGCAAGCTGGGCGCGCGCGAGCTCAACGTGTCCAGCGACATCGACCTGATCTACGTCTACGACCAGGACGGCGAGACCGCGGGCAACGCCGAAGGCCGACACCGCATCAGCCACCACGAGTACTTCGCGAAGGCGGTCAAGCACCTCTACAACACGGTGGGGGAGACCACCGAGCACGGCAACGTGTTCCGGGTCGACCTGGCCCTGCGGCCCAACGGCAACTCCGGCCCCAGCGTGGTCTCGTTGGGCGCGCTGGAGGAGTACTTCCTCGTGCAGGGCCGCGAGTGGGAGCGCTTCGCCTGGCTCAAGAGCCGCGTGATCGCCCCGGCCAGCGCGCTGGCCGACAAGGACGGCATGGCCGCGCTGCGCGGCACCGTGCTGCCCTTCGTGTTCCGCCGCTACCTCGATTACGGCGTGTTCGAGTCGCTGCGCGTGCTGCACCGGCAGATCCGCGAGCACGCGGCGCGCCGCGCCGCCGGCAACCCGGGCCGGGCCAACGACGTCAAGCTCTCGCGCGGCGGGATTCGCGAGATCGAGTTCACCGTGCAGCTGCTGCAGGTGGTGCGCGGCGGCCAGTTCCCCGAGCTGCGCACGCGCCCCACGCTGGACGCGCTGCAGCGCGTGGCCAAGGCCGGCCTGATGCCGCCCGAGAAGGCCCGGGCGCTGGCCGAGGCCTACGTCTTCCTGCGCCAGGTGGAGCACCGCATCCAGTACCTGGACGACCAGCAGACCCACGTGCTGCCCGAGCGCGACGACGACCTGGCCTGGATGGCCGCCACCCTCGGATTTGCCAACACCTGCGCGTTCCTGCACGCGCTGGACGCGCACCGCGAGCTGGTGGCCGAGGAGTTCGATACCCTGCTCGGCGGCAGCCCGGGGGCCTGCAAGGGCAAGGGCTGCAATGGTGCGGCGCCGCGTGCCGCCGACGACGACCTGGGCGCCGTGCTGCCCCAGTTGCCCGCCGCGCTGGCCGAGCGCGTGCAGCGCTGGTGCGAGCACCCGCGCGTGCTGGCCCTGCGCGAGGACACGCGCGCGCGCCTGGTGCGCCTGGTGCAGCGCACCGGTTCCTGGATCGAGGACGGCCGCGTGAGCGAAACCGCCGCGCTGCGCATGGTCGACTGGATCGAGCCGCTGCTGCGCCGCGAGAGCTACCTGGCGCTGCTGCAGGAGCGCCCCTCGGTGCACGAACGCCTGCTGCGCCTGCTGGGCGCGGCCAAATGGCCGGCGCGTTACCTCATGCAGCACCCCGGCGTCATCGACGAACTGGCCAGCCAGCAGCTGATGGCCGAGCGCTTCGACGCCGAGGCCTTCGAGTCCGAGTGCGAGACGCGGCGCGCCTCGCTGCGAATCACCGGCGAAGACGACGAGGAGACCCTGCTCAACCTGCTGCGCCGCGCCCACCACGCCGAGACCTTCCGCACCCTGGCGCGCGACGTGGAGGGCGTGCTCACGGTGGAGCAGGTGGCCGACGATCTCTCGGCCCTGGCCGACTCGGTGCTGCGCCTGACGGCGCGCTGGTGCTGGGAGCGGTTGAAGACCCGCCACCAGGACACGCCGGCCTTCGCCATCATTGGCTACGGCAAGCTGGGCGGCAAGGAACTGGGCTACGGCAGCGACCTGGACATCGTCTTCGTCTACGAGGACGAGCACGAGAACGCGAGCGAGATCTACGCCGGCTTCGTGCGCAAGATGATCAACTGGCTGCAGGTGAAGACCGGCGAGGGCGACCTGTTCGAGATCGACACCGCCTTGCGGCCCAATGGCAACTCGGGCCTGCTGGTCACCAGCTTCGAGGCCTTCGAGAAGTACCAGACCCAGCGCGGCAGCAACACCGCCTGGACCTGGGAGCACCAGGCCATGACGCGCGCGCGCTTCGTGCTCGGCAGCGCCGGCCTGGCCGGTCGCTTCGACGCCGTGCGCGAGGCCGTCATCACCGCGCCACGCGACGCCGCCGCGCTGGCCGGCGAGATCGTCTCCATGCGCGAGAAGGTGCGCTCGGCGCAAACACTGCGCGGCGGGCGCTTCGACGTGAAGCACAGCCCGGGCGGCATGGTGGACGTGGAGTTCGTGGTGCAGTACCTGGTGCTGCTGCACTCGCGCCAGCACCCCGAGCTGCGCGCCAACACGGGCAACATCAACCTGCTGCGCCGCGCCGAGGCGGCGGGCCTGCTGCCCGCCGGCATGGGCGAAGCCGCCGCGCTGGCCTACCGCCGGCTGCGCCAGGTGCAGCACCGCGCTCGCCTGGACGAGACCTCCACGCAGGTCGATCCGGCCGAACTCCAGGCCGAGGCCGACGCCGTGCGCGCGCTGTGGACGCAGGTGCTGGGCAACCCCCGCGCCTGAGCGCCGCGCCCATGAGAGGCTCGCGCAGTTGGCTCGCGCTGTGCGCCCTGCACGGCGTGGCGAGCATGGTGCTGTGGTGGTCGCAGGAAGCGGCGGTGCAGGCGCTCGTGTGGCGTTCCGCCGAATGGCACCAGGCACCGTGGACGCTGTGGACCAGCGCCTGGGTGCACCTGAACACGCCGCACCTGGTGGGCAACCAGCTCGCGCTGGGCGCGCTCACCGCGGCCGGCTGGTGGTTGCGGCCCACGCGCGTTGCCACGCTGGCCTGGGCGCTGAGCTGGCCGCTCATGCAGATGAGCCTGGTGATGTGGCCGCTGATCGGCTACGCGGTGGGCCTGTCGGGCGTGCTGCACGCGGGCGTGGCGGTGCTCGCGGTGCATCTGCTGCTGGGTGGTCCCAGGGCCCTGCGCCCCTGGGGCCTGCTGCTGGCGGCCGGCTTGCTGCTCAAGCTCTGGCTGGAACACGGCTGGTCCGGCCCCGTGGTCTGGGACCCGGGCAACCAGATGTCGGTGGTGCGCGCCGCGCACCTGAGCGGTGCCGCCTGGGGCGCGCTGTTCGGGGCGCTGGGCGCGGGCTGGAACCGCTGGCGCGCGCGGCGCGCGGTGGCCTGAGGGGCCGGCGTCAGGCCGCCGCCGGCTCGGCGCCGAGCGACTTGCGGAAGCGGTTGAGTTCCTGCACGGTCTTGAAGCGGCCGTCCATGAGCAGGCTCAGGTTGTGCAGTATGCGGTCGACCACCTTGCTTTCCCACACGGCGTCGAAGTTGATCTGCTGGTCGAGCCAGTGCTCCAGCCACTCGGGGTTGGGCAGGCGGCTCTGAATGGTGTCCTTGGGGAACAGCGCCTTGTTGACGTGCAGGTTGGTGGGGTGCAAGGCCTGGGCCGTGCGCCGCGCGCTCGCCATCAGCACGCCGACCTTGGCGAACGCGGCGCGGGCCTCGTTGCCGAATTTTCCGATGGCGCGCTTCATGTAGCGCAGGTAGGCACCGCCGTGGCGCGCCTCGTCCTGGCTCAGCGTGGTGTAGATGTGCTTGATGACCGGTTCGCTGTGCCACTCGGACGCGCGGCGGTACCAGTGGTTGAGGCGGATCTCGCCGCAGAAGTGCAGCATGAGCGTCTCCAGCGCGGGCGCGGGATCGAACTCGAAGCGGATCTCGTGCAGCTCCTGCTCGGTGGGCACGAGCTCGGGCCGGAAGCGGCGCAGGTATTCCATCAGCACCAGCGAGTGCTTCTGCTCCTCGAAGAACCAGATCGACATGAAGGCCGAGAAGTCGGAGTCGTCGCGGTTGTCGCGCAGGAACATCTCGGTGGCCGGCAGCGCCGCCCACTCGGTGATGGCGTTCATCTTGATCGTCTGGGCCTGTTCGTCGCTCAGCCGGCTGGCGTCGAACCGATCCCACGGGATGTCCTTGTCCATGTCCCAGCGGACGGACTCCAGTTGTTTGAACAGTTCGGGATACAGCATGGTCTTCTCTCAACGACAGGCAAAACGCGCAATATTGTAGGCGGGGGGTATAACGGGCACCCGGATTGCCCCATGACCCGCACAGAAACCGATACACATTTCCCGCGGAACTTCCCGCGCCGGCCCGCGCTCCAACCGCGCGTGTCGGCGAGGGAGCGACCCGAACACCGTTTTCCACTGCGAAGCCTTCCGGGCCCCTGGGCTCCGGATGCAATCCCGAGGCGCTTCTCCTCCTCCTCCCTCCCTCCCTTGTTCGCGTCGGGGCGCTTCGCAGTTTCTTGTCCACCTTGCCGCCGGGGCTGCCCGGCGGTCGCCGCCCGGGGGCGCGCATGAGCCCGGGCGCCAGCCCCCACCAGGCCCGCGTCGCCGTCGTCGGCTCCGGCATCGCCGGGCTGGCGGCCGCGCACACACTGCAAGGCCTGGCCGACATCACGCTGTTCGAGGGCAGCGAGGCTTTCGGTGGCCAGACCCGCACGCTGGATGTCGCGCTGCCCGACGCCACGGGGGCGAAGGCGAGCGTCGGCCTGGACGCGGGCTTTCTGGTGCTCGACGAGCGCACCAGCCCGAATCTGCTGGCCCTGTTCACGCAACTGGGCGTGCCACTGGCGGCGTCCGAGGGCTCGTTCTCGGTGCAGGTGCCCGGCACCGGGCTGGCCTGGAGCAGCACGGATCTGGCCGGCGTGTTCACGCAGCGGCGCCTGCTCGCGAGCCTGCGCTTCTGGCGCATGCTGGCCGACGCCCGGCGTTTCAAGCGCGCGTGCGCTGCCCTGGCACGGCCAGACAGCGCGTCCGATCCCGACAACCCCCTGCTGCAGCCGCTGGACGGATTCCTGCGCGAACGGCACTTCTCGAGCGGCTTTCGCGAGGACTGCCTGCTGCCTCTGCTGAGCGGCCTCTGGGGATGCCCGGTCGAGGAGGTGCTGAGCGCGCCGCTGTTGACCGCCGCGCGCTTTCTCAGTCACCACGATGTGCTGCGGCTCGGCGGGCGCTCCCGGTGGTTCACGGTGGCGGGCGGTGCGCGTCCGTTCGTGCAGGCCATCGTCGCCGGCATCGGCGACGCGCGCCTGTCCACGCCGGTGCGCCATGTCGCGCGCGACGCCCAGGGCGTGCGCGTGGTCACCGACGCCCAGGTCGAGCGCTTCGACGCCGTGGTGCTGGCCTGCCACGCCGATCAGGCGCTGGCCGTGCTCGGCGAGGACGCCAGCGACGAAGAGCGCGCCACGCTGGGTGCCATCCGCTTCCCGAGCCGGCGCGCCGTGCTGCACACCGACACGTCCGTGCTGCCTGCCGCGCTCGGGGCCTGGGCGGCGTGGAATTGCGAGCCCGGCGGCCTGCATTGCCTGCTCAACCGCACGCAGCCGCTGCCCATGGCATCACCGCTACTGGCCTCGTACGGTGGCTCGCGCGCCATCGCGCCCGAGCGGGTGCTCGGCGCCTTCGACGTGGCGCACCCGGTGTTCGATCTCGAGGCGGTCCGCGCCCAGTTTCGTTTGCCGGCGCTGCAGGGCCGGCGCCACACCTGGTACGCAGGCGCCTGGTGCGGCGACGGCTTTCACGAAGACGGCTTGAAGGCCGGGTTGCACGCGGCGCGTGCGCTGATCGACCGCTTCGACCTGGTGCCGCGCATCAGCGAGCGGCGCGCCCTGCGCCAGGCGCTGCCGGGTGTGCTGGCCTGAAGGGCGCTCAGGCGCTGGGCAGGGAGTCGATGAAGCTCTGGCGCTGCACGAGCTTGTCGTTCAGCCGGGCCAGGTTGGGAAAGTCGCCGCGCCAGTCGATGGCGGGGAAGCGGAAATCCAGGTAGCCCAGCGCGCAGCCCACGGCCACGTCGGACAGGCTGAAGTGGATGCCCGAGCAGAAGGGCTTGTCGCCCAGCCCCTGGCTCATGGACTTGAGCGCCGCATGGATCTTGACCATCTGGCGGTCGATCCAGGCCTGGCTGCGCTGCTCGGCCGTGCGGTGCGGCCAGGTGGACTCCAGGCGCGCGAGCACGGCGGCGTCGAGCACGCCGTCGGCCAGGGCCTCCCAGGTCTTGACCTCGGCGCGCTCGCGGCCCGAGGGCGGGATGAGCTTGCCCACCGGCGACAGGCCGTCGAGGTACTCGACGATCACGCGCGAGTCGAACACCGCTTCGCCGCCTTCCATCACCAGGCAGGGCACCTTGTGCAGCGGATTGGACGCGCCGATGGTGGTGTCGTCGGACCACACGTCTTCCAGCACGAACTGGTAGTCCAGCTTCTTCTCGGCCATGACGATGCGCACTTTGCGCACGTAGGGGCTGGTGACGGCACCGATGAGTTTCATGGTCTGTGGGGCTAGGGAATGGTCGGCGATTTTAGCCAGCGACCTGGGCCTTTCGCCTGACACGCCCGGCACCCCTGCGGCCCGGGACGGGCGCACTCCTACAATTCCGGGATGCGCCAGACCCCTGCTCCCGCCGCGCCCACGAGCGCCGAACTCTCCCCGATCACTGCCCTGTCGCCGCTGGACGGCCGCTACGCCGGGCGCCTGGCGCCGCTGCGCCCCGTCATGAGCGAGCTGGGCTACATGCACCGGCGCGTGCAGGTTGAAATCGCCTGGTTCATCACCCTGTCCGACGCGGGCTTCGCGGAATTCAAGCCGCTGTCGCCCGGTGCACGCACCTACCTGCTGGGCCTGGTGAAGAACTTCAGCGAGGCCGATGGCGAAGCCATCAAGGCCATCGAGAAGACCACCAACCACGACGTCAAGGCCGTCGAGTACTGGATCAAATCGAAGTTCGAGGCCCGGCCCGAGCTGGAGCGCGCCGCCGAGTTCGTGCACTTTGCCTGCACCAGCGAGGACATCAACAACACCAGTCACGCGCTTCAGCTCAAGGGCGCGCGCGAGCAGGTGCTGCTGCCCGCACTCGACGCGGTCATCGACAAGCTGCGCGAGATGGCGCACGGCTTTGCGGCCGTGCCCATGCTCAGCCGCACCCACGGCCAGACGGCCAGCCCCACCACCGTGGGCAAGGAACTCGCCAACGTGGTGGTGCGCCTGGCCGCCGCGCGCGAGCGCATCGCGAACGTGAAGCTGCTGGGCAAGATGAACGGCGCCGTGGGCAACTACAACGCCCACCTCGCGGCCTGGCCCGACTTCGACTGGGAGGCCTTCAGCCGCAAGGTGGTGGAGACGCCCGAGCCGCTGGGCCTGGGCCTGACGTTCCAGCCCTACAGCATCCAGATCGAGCCGCACGACTACATGGCCGAGCTGTTCGACGCGGTGGCGCGCACCAACACCATCCTGGTCGACATCGCGCGCGACATCTGGGGTTATGTGAGCCTGGGCTACTTCAAGCAGAAGCTCAAGGCGGGCGAGGTCGGCTCCTCGACCATGCCGCACAAGGTCAACCCGATCGACTTCGAGAACGCCGAGGGCAACCTGGGCCTGGCCAACGCCTTGCTGCGCCACCTGAGCGAAAAGCTGCCCGTGAGCCGCTGGCAGCGCGACCTGACCGATTCCACCGTGCTGCGCAACATGGGCGTGGCGTTGGGCTACGCGGTGCTGGCCTACCACGCCTTGGGCGTGGGCCTGGGCAAGCTCGAACTGAACGAGGAAGCGCTGGCCGCCGACCTCGACGCCTCCTGGGAGGTGCTGGCCGAGCCCATCCAGACGGTGATGCGCCGCTTCGGTGTCTCCGGCGCCTACGAGAAGCTCAAGGAAGTGACGCGCGGCAAGACCGTCACAGCCGAGGCCATGCACGCGCTGATCCGCAGCCTGGAGATTCCGCAGGCCGAGAAGGACCGGCTGTTGGCCATGACGCCCGCCACCTACACGGGCAAGGCGGCCGAACTGGCCAAACGCGCCTGAGCGGGCCCTACGCGGCGGCCCGCTCGCGGTAGCGATTGAATCGCCAGGCGTCGCCTTCGATGGTGATGCGTCGCCAGGTGTGGCGCTTCTCGCCCGGGGTCATCTCCGTCCAGCGCTGCACTTCCTCGAACAGGCGACCGCAGCCCTTGCACACGTCGTCGCCCTGGCTGGTGGAGCAGATCGCGATGCAGGGCGTGTCGGGCGTGGTGGCGTACCAGGCCAGCCAGGCCTCGCGGGCCTCGGAGGGCATGCTGTGCTCGTCGGCCTCGGCCTCGTGGAAGAAGACCAGCTGGGCGTAGACCTCGGCCAGGGCGCGCGTGGGCGCGGGCAGCGAGACACCGTCGGGCGAAGGGGAACGTTCGCGCCACCAGTTGATGGCCGCTTCGATGTCGGTGATGTGGATGCCGGCCATGGGAGGGCGATGATAAGACGCCCTCGCCCCACGTTCTGACGGCACCCCTGCGCGCGCCCGGGTGATCCGTCCGCCCGCTCAGTCCGCCTTGTTGCGGCGCTGCAGGAACTTGCCCGCAGCCACCACCAGCACCGCGCCCAGCGCGGCCGCGGCGTAGAAGCCGATGGAGTGGTGCGGAATCCAGGGCTCGATCATCTTGTCGGACACGAGGGTTTCGCCACCCACCCAGCCGATCAGGGCGGCGCCCAAGGTCACGATGGCGGGGAAGCGGCCCATGATTCGGATCATCAGCGTGCTGCCGAAGATCACGATGGGAATGGCGATGGCCAGCCCGATGACCAGCAGCGGAATGTTGCCGTTGGCCGCGGCGGCCACGCCGATGACGTTGTCCAGGCTCATCACCAGATCCGCCACGAGGATGGTGCGGATGGCGGCCAGCAAGCCGCCGCTGGACTTGCCTTCGACCGGTTCGTCGTCTCCGCCGTTGAGCAACTGCACGCCGATCCACAGCAGCAGCAGGCCGCCCACCAGTTGCAGCCAGGGCATCTGCATGAGCTTGACGGCCACCACCGTCAGCACCACGCGCAGCAGCACGGCCGCCGCCGTGCCCCAGAAGATCGCCTGCTTCTGCTGGCGCGGCCCGAGCCCGCGCGCGGCCAGCGCGATCACCACGGCGTTGTCGCCGGACAGGATGATGTTGATCCAGATGATCTGGCCCAGGCCCAGCCAGAACTGGGGACTCGACAGCAATTCCATGGTGAGGCTTTCCGGTGAGCGCGAATCGACCGCAGGGACGTCCGCCGGCCGGTCCAGACAGTGTAGGCATGCTCACGGGCCGCGCCGGGTGAGGGATACCGCGTACGCAATTCCCCTCTGAGCCCGGCCGGCGGGCCGCTGGCATCGCCGCATACAATCCACGGTTTCGCGGAAGGGGAGTAGCTCCCGGGCGCGGCGGCGGCTCCTTCTGGTGTCATGCCGCGCCGGTCAACGCGTCGTCAATACGGTGTCCGCTGCGCGGCACCCGGCGCGTTGGGCCCACGGACACGTGGTGCCGGGCGAGACCTTCAGACTTCATCCCCTCTGGAGCCCCTTTTCATCATGGAATTCATGTCCGCTGCCTGGTGGTCCGCCCTGCTGGCCATCATCCTCATCGACCTCGTGCTTGCCGGCGACAACGCGATCGTGATCGCGCTGGCCGCGCGCAACCTGCCCAAGGAACACCAGAAGAAGGCCATCGTCTGGGGCACGATTGGCGCCATCGTCGTGCGCTCGGCCATGACGCTGGTGGTGGTGTGGCTGCTGAAGATCCCCGGGCTCATGGCCATCGGCGGCGTCGCGCTCATGTGGATCGCCTACAAGCTGATCGCCGAGGACGAAGGCGACGGCGACGAGCACGGCCCGGCCGCCACCACTTTCTGGGGCGCCATGAAGACCATCATCATCGCGGACGCGGTGATGGGCATCGACAACGTGCTGGGCGTGGCCGGCGCGGCGCGCGGCGCTTTCGACCTGGTGGTCATCGGCCTGCTCATCAGCATTCCGATCGTGGTGTTCGGCAGCACGCTGATCCTCAAGCTGGTCGAGAAGTACCCGGCCATCATGTACATCGGCGCCGGTGTGCTGGCCTTCACGGCCGGCAAGATGGTGGTCAACGAGGCGCTGCTGGCCCCCTGGTTCAAGGGCCCCGAGTTCGCGCAGATGGCCGCGTACTGGGGCTTCGTGGCCCTCACCATCGTGGTGGTGTTGACCCTGGGCTACCTGCACAACCGGCGCGTGGCGCAACGCGCCGACGCGGCCGAGAAGGCCTGAGGCGCACATGCGGCTGATCCTGCGCTGGATGCTGGCGGCCTGCGCGCTGCTGCTGGTGGCCTGGCTGTACGGCGGCGTGGAAGTGCGCAGCTTCCCGTCGGCGCTCATCGCCGCCGCGGTGATCGGCCTGTTCTACCTGCTGCTGCGCCCGGTGCTGGTGCTGCTGACGCTCCCGGTGACCGTGGTGACCTTCGGCCTCTTCCTGTTCGTCATCAACGCCTTGCTGTTCTGGGCGGCGGCCAGCGTGCTCGACGGCTTCTATGTGGCCGGGTTCTGGGCGGCCCTGCTCGGCTCGATCATCTACTCGGTGATCATGCTGGTGGTGGACGCGGCGCTGCGCAGCCTGCGGCTGGGCTGAGCCACACCCGCGCAGCGCCTGCAGCCGGACTGGCTGGCGGCACTCATTACCTGGTAAGGCGCGCTCAGCGCTTGTCTTCTTCGCGCATTGCCTCGCGCAGGCGGTCTTCCACGTCGCGGCGGCGGCTGTCCACGATGGCCAGCTCGATCGGATCGGCGTTGCGCTGGGCGGGCGGCAGGGCCTGCGCGGCCTTCAGGCGCTCCAGTGCGCCATCCCAGTCGAAATGCGCGGCCCGCGCCTCGGCCTCGGCGCGCACCGCGCGAAGGGTGCGGCCCCGGGCCTGATGCGCGCGCGCCAGGGTCTGCCAGGCCTGCGCGTCGCGCGGGTGGTCCACCACCCAGACCTGCAGGCGCGAAGCGGCGCGCTCGGCTTCGCCGCTGGCGATGGCGGCCTGAGCGCCCAGCAGCAACGGTCCGCGCGAGCCAGAGGCCAACGCCGCGTCGCGCAACTCGGCCAACAGCGCCGCGTTGGCGGGCGCGCCGGGCAACATCAGCAACTCCAACATCAGGGCATCGGCCATAGCGCGCGCGTCGCTGCCGGCCACGGCGGTGCGCAGGCGCTGGGCCAGTTCGGCCGCGCGATCGTGCTGGCCCAGGCGTTGCGCGGACAGAGCGCCCGCATACAGCTCACCAGGCTTCGCCGCGGACCCGGCCGCGATTTGCACCCAGCCGGACCAGCGCGTGCTGTTGCGCTCGGCCAGCACGCGCGCGCGCGCCGAGGCCAGCGCGTGCATCGCGGCCGATGGCAGGCCGGCGGGGCGCAGCGGGGCGTCGGCACGCGGACCCACGCCAGCTGCGGCCGAGGGCAAACGCGACTGCATGTCGGCGATGCGCTCGCCCGTGAGCGGGTGGCTGCGCAGGTAGGGGAAGGCGCCGTCGTCGTTCAGGCGCGAGGCCTGCGCCAGCTTGTCGAACATGCTCACGAAGCCCTGGCCGTCGAAGCCCGCGCCAGTCAGCACGCCGAAGCCCACCCGGTCGGCCTCGCGCTCCATGTCGCGCGAGAACTTGAGCGACTGCTGCGCCGCCACCGCCGAGCCGCCCGCGATGGCGGCGCCCGCCGCTTGCGGGTTGGAGCCGGCGGCCAGCGCGCCGAGGATCATGGCCCCGATCATCCAGGGCGCCAGGCGCTGCTCGTTCGACATCATGCGTGCGATGTGGCGCTGAGAGACGTGGCTCAGCTCGTGCGCCAGCACCGAGGCCAACTCCTCGGGGCGCTCCGTCACCGCGAGCAGGCCCAGGTTGACGCCCAGGTAGCCGCCGGGCAGGGCAAAGGCGTTGACGCTGCGCTCGCGCGAAATCATCAGCTCCCAGGCCAGGCGCTCGGCCAACTCGGGCGGCACCTCGCCACGCTGCTTGGCGGCGGCCAGCAAGGGTTGCCACAGGAGCTGCAGGTAGTCGACGAGCATGGGGTCGTCGAGGTAGTCCGGGTCCCGGTAAATGCTGCGGGCAATGCGGTCGCCAAGCCGGCGCTCGGCGGACACGGTGAGACCTTCGCCGTCGCCGAGGCTGGGGAGCGCGAGGTTGCCGCCTGGGTTGCCTGGGGCGTTCGCGCCAGGGCGCTGTGCGGCGGCGCGGGCGGCAGCATCGTTCTGCGCCTGAACGAAGCTTGCGGGCCAGGCCAGAGCGAGCGCCAGCAGCGAGAGCGCCAATCGCGGGGGCCGCCGGGGGCCCGCAGGGATCGAAAACATGGCCGTATGATGCCCCCAACCCCTTACCGGTTCACCGCGCGAACGCGCAAAGCCGCCATGAAGCGGCGTTACCAGGCGTCAAGAACGTGTCCAAGCCCCCTTCTTCTCCGGCACCGTCCGGCAGCCCTCTCACTCATTTCGATGCCCAGGGCCAGGCCCACATGGTGGACGTTGGCGCGAAAGCAAGCACTCACCGTGTTGCCATTGCCGAAGGACGAATCACCATGCAGCCGGCGACCTTGGCGTTGATCGAATCGGGCACGGCGAAGAAGGGCGACGTGCTGGGCGTGGCGCGGCTGGCCGGCATCATGGCCGCCAAGAAGACCAGCGATCTCATACCGCTGTGCCATCCGATCGCGCTGACGCGGGTGGCGGTGGAGTTCACGGTGGAAGCCGC
This sequence comes from Hydrogenophaga sp., assembly GCF_011772445.1. Classification (GTDB taxonomy): domain Bacteria; phylum Pseudomonadota; class Gammaproteobacteria; order Burkholderiales; family Burkholderiaceae_C; genus Hydrogenophaga. The sequence continues at coordinate 202,844 of NZ_WVZN01000003.1, forward strand.
CGATCACAGCGTGCTGTGCACAGCGACGGCGGAGTGCACGGGGCAGACGGGGGTGGAGATGGAGGCGCTTACAGCGGCGTCGGTGGCCTTGCTCACGATTTATGACATGTGCAAGGCGGTGGATCGGGAAATGGTGATTGGGGGGGTGAGGTTGAGGGAGAAGCGGGGGGGGAAGAGTGGGGAGTTCGCGTTCGAGCCCGGCCCCACTGGCTAAGCAAGTTTCTGATTGCCAGCGCCCGCACAATCACTTCGGATCGAAGGAAGGCAATCCTGTAGTGCTCCGGAGGTCCGCCCCACGACGGGAAGGTACCCAACCTGAGCCAATGACGGGCTCCTCTACGGAAGACAACACCTTTCGGGCGACTCCAGCCTGAGGGTGCGATGCCACCAGCCGCTAATGCGGGAGCGCCGCGCGTCTGACCGCCTCTGTCGAGTGGGCATACGCCACCAGCAGGTCCAAGCGCGCGCCGCTGTGCACACCGACAATTGCGGCAAAGGTAAATTCCGCTCTCTCCTGCGCGGTCTGGTACGGCTAAACAGCGGCAGCGCGGGGCTGGTCAATGGCAACGCGTCCAATCCCATATGGACCTTTTCCATGGGTTCCAAGGGAATGTCGTTTGCGTGAATATCTCTGAATCGATCTATTTCGTAGATCACAAATACCGGGCGCGCCACGAAAACCGAACAAAGCCCATGACCGAGCGCCAGCACCTGCAACACAATCAGGATCACCATGACGCGTTGCCACTCTTTTCACGCCTATAAGGCTGTGTGTACTAAAGCGTGAGAACGCCATAGGCCACGGCACCAACTACCAACAGGCTGAGCAGCAAGTGGCCCTTGCCAATTTGAAACGCCAAGGGGTTCCGCTGGGAGCAGCCATTAAGAGCATCATCGACATCATGAACTGAATCAATATTGCGGTAATTCCTCTCGAACTCCGAGCTTGCGATTATCCTCCGTCAACTGCCGACGGAACGCCTCCTGCACTTCTGCGCCGTACTGAACTCGAATAAGCTGAAGTTGTTTCGCCGCAGCGTCCAGTTGCTGATTCAGCGCCAGCGCTCGCGCATATTTGTAGCGCAAGCCCGACCAAGGGGTTTGGGTGGAGGCGATCCGTAGCGCTTCTAGATCGTCAAGGCTCATGCGGTCATGCAAATTCATTCGCGCTGCGCGCACTACGGCTTCCAATTGCGTCAGAATCACCGTCGGAGGTCGTTGGTGCGCAGAGGTCGGCGCACCAATCTTGAGCATTTCAAATCTCGCGGCGCGGAAATCTTCCTCGAGTCGAAGATAGTCGATAGCAGACCAAGCGCCAATAGCGGAGAGGGGCGCCAACAACAAGGCCATATATTCGGCGCGGATGCGCAGTCGCGGGCCCGACGACGGGACATTCGCTTCGACCAATCCCATGCCGAGCATGGCCGGAGCCAAGAGGTATGCATAGGCAAACGGAAACTCGAACAGTGAATGTATCGCCAGCGGAAGAACCAGGGCCATGCCAAACCAGGCCAATGGGCCGTCGATCGCCGAGGTGCGCATGCACAACCAATAGAGGGACAACAGCAACAGCGCCAAAGTTAAGGGCCATCCGGTCCACAAGGCGAGATCAAGAATGATGTTGTGGCTGTATGCGAGGGGCAGACTTGATGCGTATGCATGAAGAACGGACGCATGCGCCTCCGTCGTCTCTCGCATGCCCCAACCTAACCATGGAAACGCGGCCGTAGCTTTCCACAATTGGGGCCAGATAGTCATTCGCGCATCGCCAATGGCACCTTCTGCGCCGACCCGAGCCCCTTCATACAGTACGCCGCCAAGAGCTTCGTAGACCTCAGGCCATATCATCAATACGAAGAGATAGCCCGATACAAAGGGAATCGGAATCCAGCGAGGGACATTCGGGGCCACCATCGGCTGCTTCCAAGCCCACCAGAACGAAAGCACCACCAAGCAAACCAAACCGGTCCGAGATTCTGTGATGGCTAAGCCAAGGCAGAGAAAGCCCACAATGCACGCGACCGTGAGTTTCGACAGACGACTCGTGGCGCCAAAGTAGGCAACTGCAGCCATGCCCATCATGAGCAGCGTGGACAAGTGGTTGGGTTGTCCAAGGTTTCCCCCAGGACGGCGAATACCCGCCGTGCGAAGCACCCAGGCACTGCCCTCCCAAACCTGGGTGACCTGAGCCAATGCAAGTGCGACGGAAGCGATACTCGCAACCAGCAGCGTGCCGGCCAGAATGGTCGCGAGTTGCGACGCTGCAACGCCGCCTGCGCCTCGATCATTGCGTACATCCGCATTGCGACCGATCACCTGACACACAAGCATCAATCCCAAGTACAGCACCACCACCAAGGCAGTACCAGCGTACGCAAGCCTACCCGCAGCCCACTGCCCCAGTGTCGCCAGAATCAAGATCACAAACGGCCATACGGTCACTGGGAGGATCAACCCTCCCGATACGCCTGAATTCCACTGACGTCCGGTTTGCAGCCATGCGATCAATATGGCCCCCACAAAGAACGGAAGCTCCGCGTGCCAACTGACCCAAGGCGAAATATGGGTGGTGGTACCCCAACCCGCCAGAAAGAACAGGGGCAAGAGTGTGTATGGCATCACAAAGAAAACGCCCCGTCAAAGGGGCGTCTTGATTCAAGCGTTGTGTACTTTTCTCGCGGCGTCAAATTACGGCGTGGTGGCGACGAAAGGGCCAGCGGTGGCTGCAACCGTGGTGTCTCGGCAAGATCCCGGAAGGAACTTGGCGTCCACCGTACCCGGCCCGCACACCCAGGCCGTAACGGTGTCCCCGCCGGGAGAAATCTGCGGCACCAAGAACACAGTACCGTTGGCACCAGAACCGATGTTCTGCGAGGTCACTTGCACGGCACCGGCGGCGTTCGTGGCGATCCGTTGAACGTAGTTGGACGTCGACACAGACGCCTCGCAACCCCAAGCGCCTGCAACGGGCATGGAAGCCCCCGTACGCGATTGGTAAATTTCCGTCACGCTGGTGCGGCAAGCCGACGCGGCCAGAATCACTTCCGACATCTTGGCCCGCTTGGTGTAATCCTGATACGCCGGCAGCGCCACCGCCGCCAGGATGCCGATGATGGCCACCACGATCATCAGTTCGATGAGGGTAAAACCTTTTTGAATCGTACGCTTCATTGAGAACTCCTCCAGAAGGGGGGTTGGGGTTGAGACGTATCCCCTTGTGCAGATGGCGTGCCAGCCGGCTGTGACAGATGAGCGTGTCGGCTGGGTGGATGACCGGCCCACGGACGCCCAACTACGGCCTTTTGGACTACTTCGGATGGAACAAAATTTGTCGCCCCACCCTGGAGCGACAGAATTTGTCAGATCTCGAATACCTGCCCCGCGCTTAGCCAGCGGATGTCGCGCGGGGCATCCAGGGCCATGCTCCGGATGTCGTCGGCGATCAGATCGGTTTCCGCTGGCTTGGTGTGGGTGATGTGGATCGGGTACCGGCTGCCCGGCGCGATGTGGCGCAGCTCCTCGGCCAGCAGAACCGGGGCCAGGTGCTGGCTGCGGCGCGCCAGTTCGGCCTCGCGGTCACTGAAAGCCGTTTCAATGACCAGTTGCGCCACGTCCAACTGGTTGACGCGGCTCCAGAAGGCCGGGTTACGGCCGGTGTCGCCACTGAACACCCAATGCGGGCCGCCGCCCTCTCGGGCCACGGCAAAACCCACCGCCGGGACCGTGTGCACGGCGGGCAAGGCCTCAAAGCATTTGCCGTTGACTCTCACGACATCGCCGACGTCGAACGGCACGAAGCGCATCAAGGGCGCGGCTTCGGAGGGAATGCGCGAGAAATCGGGCCAGATCACGTCGTTGAAGATGTGCGCCCGCAGGGCAGCGATGGTGCCGGGGAGGGCGTGCACCGCCAGCTCGGGCCGGCCATCCGCCAGCCGGCGCGAGGCCACCGCATCGAGCATGAGCGGCAGCGAGGCCACGTGATCGAGGTGCGCGTGCGTGAGCAGCACGTGGTTGATGCGCAGCATCTCGTCGATGCTCAGATCACCCACGCCGGTGCCGGCGTCGATGAGCGTGTCGTCGTCGATCAGGAAAGCGGTGGTCCGGCAGCCTTGGGCGATGGCGCCTGAGCACCCAAGTACGCGAACCCTCATCGGCAGCGGCTGGAAAACATCAGGGGCTCCGAGCGTACCCCCCGCGGTTTGCAGGCGATGTGACTTATTTCTCGGCGCCGGCCAGCGTGTGACCCAGCCGCGCAGCCCCGAGGACGGGCGTGCGGGGATACGCCCTCACTGCTGCACGAACTGCATCTGCGTGCCGGCCAGCTCCAGAAGATCGCCGTGGTGGAGATCGATGCCGTCGGTGCTGAGCGGCATGCCATTGACCGTGGGCTTGACCGTGCCTTCGACCATGGCCACCACGTAGCCATGCGGGCGGCGGGTGATGGCGGCCACCGCCACACCCGGCTTGCCGATGGTGGTGACGACCTTGGTCAGCGCGACCTCGCGGCCGGCGGCCGAGCCGCTGATGACCTTGATCGCGGCCGGACCCAGGCTGACGGCCGCCGCCGGCTCGGCCGCGGCAGAAACCACCGCGCCGCCGCTGATGACCGTGGTTTTTTCGTAGGAGTCGGCCGCGTCGTTGACGAACTTGATCTTGTACTTGCCGATTTCGACCGTGTCGCCGCCCTGCAGCTGCTGCTTCTTGATGGCCTTGCCGTTGACGTAGGTGCCGTTGGTGCTGTTGAGGTCTTCGAGGAAGACGTCGGCCCCGGACATCTGAAGGACGGCGTGCTCGCCGCTGACGGCCAGGTTGTCGATGACGATGTCGTTGTACGGACGGCGGCCCAGCGTGGTGCGGTCCTTGGTGAGCTGCACCTCCTTGATGACGACGCCGTCGATGGAAACGATCATTTTCGGCATGGCCGACTCCTCGGGATTCCTGTTGGACTTGATTTGGGATCGAAGCGATTATTGACCCAGCATGCGCGACAGCAGGCCGCGGCGGGTGGCTCGGGCGCGGGCAAACGCCAGTATCACCGAAATATTGTCGCGCCCACCCGCGCCATTGGCGGCTTCCACCAGGGCCGTTGCCTTTTCCTCCAAGGTGCCGGCGGTGACCAGCAGCGCGGCGATGCGTTCGTCGCTGAGCATGTCGTTCAGGCCATCGGAGCAGAAGAGGTAGAGGTCGCCGTCCTCGACGCGGTATTCATTGACTTCGAGCAGCACGGTGTCTTCCACGCCCAGTGCGCGCGTCACCAGGTTGCGGTGCGTGGCGAACTGCGCCTGCTCCATGGAGATGAGGCCGGCGTCGATCTGCTCCTGCAGCAGGGAATGGTCGCGCGTCATCTGCACGAACTCGCCGCGGCGCAAGCGGTAGCAGCGGGAATCACCGACATGGCCGATCATCACGCGCCCGTCGAGGAAGACGCCCATCACGAGCGTGGTGCCCATGCCGGCGTACTGCTGGTTGGCATTGGCGGCATTGAAGATCGACCGGTTGGCGTTGTCGATGCAGATCTCCATCGCCCGCTTCAACTCGCGCGCGCTGGCCTCGAAGCCGCCCTCGGCGATCCAGCGCCCCAACTCCGTCTTGATGAAGGTGGTGGCCATGGCGCTGGCAACCTCGCCCGCGTTGTAGCCGCCCATGCCATCGGCAAGGATGGCCAGGCTGTTGTCGGGGTCGAGCGCCACCGAGTCTTCGTTGTTGTCCCTGACGAGACCAGGATCGGTCAGGGCGTGAAACTCGAAATTCATGTGCGAGGCGTTATACCGGTGGGCGGATGGAGGGGCGTTCGTCGGCGGACGACCGCAGGGGCTGAGTGCGCCGAAGGCGGAAGCGGCCCACAGGAGATGGCGGTTCAATGGCAGACACGGAGGCGTTCCAGACGAGACTCGCGACGACGTGCGAGCCGTCGAATCATCGGCCTCACGCAGGGTTGGAAGGACAAGCGGCAGACGCCGCCCGACAGGTGTTGCATTTTGTTTCAAGCACCCGGGGCAGGACAAGCAGCATCGGTGACAAGCGTCACGTTGCGCGCAACAGCCGAAAAAAAAAGGCAACGCGCGCGTTGCCTTTTGCACATCCCTTCAGGCCGCTCAGATCAGCGACTTGAGCAGCTTGCCCATCTCGGACGGGTTGCGCGTGACCTTGAAGCCACACTCTTCCATGATGGCCAGCTTGGCGTCGGCCGTGTCGGCGCCGCCGCTGATGAGCGCGCCGGCGTGGCCCATGCGTTTGCCGGGGGGCGCCGTGACGCCGGCGATGAAGCCGACGACGGGCTTTTTCATGTTCGCCTTGCACCACATGGCGGCCTCGGCCTCGTCGGGGCCGCCGATCTCGCCGATCATGATGACGGCGTCCGTGTCGGGGTCGTCGTTGAAGGCCTTCATGACGTCGATGTGCTTGAGGCCGTTGATGGGGTCGCCACCGATGCCGACCGCGCTGGACTGGCCCAGGCCGATCTCGGTGAGCTGGGCCACGGCTTCATACGTCAGCGTGCCCGAACGCGACACCACGCCAATGCGGCCTTTGCGGTGGATGTGGCCGGGCATGATGCCGATCTTGATCTCGTCGGGCGTGATCAGGCCGGGGCAGTTGGGGCCCAGCAGCAGGGTCTTTTTGCCACCCTTGGCTTCTTTGGCCTTCATCTTGTTGCGCACTTCCAGCATGTCGCGCACGGGGATGCCTTCGGTGATGCAGATCGCCAGGTCCAGGTCGGCCTCGACGGCTTCCCAGATGGCGGCGGCGGCGCCCGCGGGCGGCACGTAGATCACCGACACGGTGGCGCCGGTCTGCTGGGCGGCTTCCTTCACCGAGGCGTAGATCGGGATGTTGAAGATCGACTCGCCCGCCTTCTTGGGGTTCACGCCGGCGGCGAAGCAGTGCTTGCCGTTCGCGTATTCCTGGCACTTCTCGGTGTGGAACTGGCCGGTCTTGCCCGTGATGCCCTGGGTGATGACCTTGGTGTCTTTGTTGATGTAGATCGACATGTTGGCTCCTCAGGCTTTGACGGCGGCAACGACCTTCTGGGCCGCTTCGGCCATCGAGTCGGCGCTGATGATGGGCAGGCCGGATTCGGCCAGCATCTTCTTGCCCAGTTCTTCGTTGGTGCCCTTCATGCGCACCACCAGCGGCACGCTCAGGTTCACCGCGCGGCAGGCGGTGATCACACCGGTGGCGATGGTGTCGCACTTCATGATGCCGCCGAAGATGTTGACCAGGATGGCCTTCACCTTGTCGTTCTTGAGCATGATCTTGAAGGCCTCGGTCACCTTCTCCGTGGTGGCGCCGCCGCCCACGTCGAGGAAGTTGGCCGGCTCGCCGCCGAACAGCTTGATGATGTCCATGGTCGCCATGGCCAGGCCGGCGCCGTTCACCAGGCAGCCGATGTTGCCGTCGAGGCTGATGTAGGCAAGGTCGAACTTGGAGGCCTCGATCTCGGCTGGATCCTCTTCATCGAGGTCGCGCAGGGCCACGATCTCGGGATGGCGGAACAGGGCGTTGGAGTCGAAGTTGAACTTGGCGTCCAGGGCAATGATGTTGCCCTTGCTGTCGCGGTTGAGCGGGTTGATCTCGACCAGCGAAGCGTCCGTGTCCATGTAGCACTTGTAGAGCTTCTTGCAGATGTCGGCGAACTGCGCTTCGGAGTCGGCCGGCAGGTTGATGCCCTGGGCGAGTTCCTTGGCCTGCGCGTCGGTGAAGCCCACCAGCGGGTCGACGAAGACCTTGACGATCTTCTCGGGCGTGGCGTGCGCCACTTCCTCGATGTCCATGCCGCCCTCGCTGGAGGCGATGAAGGCCACCTTCTGCGTGCCGCGGTCGGTCACGGCGGAGAGGTAGTACTCCTTCTGGATGTCGGCGCCGTCTTCGATGTAGAGGCGACGCACCTTCTGGCCCTCGGGGCCGGTCTGGTGGGTCTTGAGCTGCATGCCCAGGATCTGGCCCGCCAGGTCTTTCACCTGATCGATGCTCTTGGCCACCTTCACGCCGCCGCCCTTGCCGCGACCACCCGCGTGGATCTGCGCCTTGACGACCCACACGGGTCCGCCGAGCTTCTGCGCGGCTTCCACCGCCTCTTGCACCGTGAACGCGGGAATGCCGCGCGGCACGGGCACACCAAACTGGCGCAGGATTTCCTTGCCTTGGTATTCGTGAATCTTCATGAGGTCTCTCTCAGGGATGGATCGTGTGTCCGGCGCGGCAGCGGCGGCGGATGGACGGGCTCACGGACGGAGCAACCGGGGACTGTATCATGGTGCATCGCACCAAACCGGTTCACGGCGGGCGCCGTCCCGAGGCCCGCCGACCCGCATCGCCACAGGATTCGCGCATGGCCCACCAGATCTTCATCGACGGCGAAGCCGGCACCACCGGCCTGCAGATCCGCGAGCGGCTCGTGAAGGAGCCGGGCGTTCAATTGCTCAGCATCGCGCCCGAGCGCCGCAAGGACCCCGAGGCCAAGCGCGAGTTGATGGCGCAAGCCGACCTCGTGATCCTGTGCCTGCACGACGACGCGGCACGCGAGTCGGTCGCGATGGTCGATGGCCTGAGCGGCAAGAAGCCGCGCATCATCGACGCCTCCACCGCGCACCGCACCGCACCCGGCTGGGTCTACGGCTTCCCCGAACTCACCGCCACGCAAACGGCCGCCGTCCAGCAGGCCGACCGCGTGGCCAACCCCGGCTGCTACGCCACGGGCGCCATCGCGCTCATCCGGCCCCTGGTAGATGCCGGTCTGATCCCCACCGACTTCCCGCTGACCCTGCCCTCGGTCAGCGGCTACTCGGGGGGCGGCCGCTCCATGATCGAGGCCTACGAGGCAGGCACCGCCCCCCTGTTCGAGGCCTACGCGCTGGGCCTGTCGCACAAGCACCTGCCCGAGATCATGGCGCTCACCGGCCTCAAGCAGCGCCCCATCTTCATTCCCGCCGTGGGCAATTTCCGCCAGGGCATGCTGGTGCATCTGCCCCTGCACCTGGACAGCCTGCCCGGCAAGCCCAAGGCCGCCGACCTCCACGATGCGCTGGTGAAGCACTACGCCGCGAGCGCGGCCGCGGGCGGCTTCGTGAAGGTGCTGCCGCCCACCGAGGACGGCAAGCTCGACGCCACCGCGCTCAACGACACCAACCTGATCGAGCTGCGCGTATTCGCCAACGAGGCCCATCGCCACGCGCTGCTCATCGCGCGCCTGGACAACCTGGGCAAGGGCGCCAGCGGCGCCGCGGTGCAGAACCTCAAGCTCATGCTGGGGCTTTAAGCCAGGTCATCGTCGGCGCCCGTCACCACCCGGCGGATCGCCTCGCCACCGAAGCCGCGCGCAGCCAGAAAGCGCATCTGCTTCGCACGCTCCGTCGCATCGGTGGGCGGGCGGCCGAATTTCTTGCGCCAGACCTCACGCGCGCGCTCGACCTCGCTGCCGCGGAGCTCGCCCACCGCCTGCGCCACCGCTTCGGCTGGCAGGCCCTTGGCCTGCAGCTCCTGCCGCACACGCGAGGCCCCCAGGCGCGCGGCGCGGCGGTGGATCACCGATTCGATGACGCGCCGCTCGTCGATGAAGCCCTTGGCCTGCAGTTCGTCGAGCGCCCGCGCGAGTTCACCGGGCGATTCCTCGTGCGCGGCGAGCTTGCGCTGCAGCTCGGCGCGCGAATGCTCGCGTTGCGCCAGCAGCCGCAGCGCGCGGCCCTTGAGCGAGGGCTTTTCGAAGCCCACGGCGCTCAGGCGTCGGCCGCTTCGGCGTCAGCGGCGTCGGCCTTGGCTTTCGACTTGCGCCCCTTGGCCGGCGCGGCCTCCTCGGCACCGGCTGCGCCGTCCACCGGCAGCAGCGGCACGCCCAGGGCCTCGCGCACCTTGTTCTCGATCTCCACGCGCAGCTCGACGTTTTCCTTCAGGAACTCGCGCGCGTTGTCGCGGCCCTGGCCGATCTTCTCGCCGTTGTAGGCGTACCAGGCGCCGGATTTTTCGACCACGCGGTGCACCACGCCCAGGTCGAGGATCTCGCCCTCGCGGCTGATGCCTTCGCCGAAGAGGATGTCGAACTCGGCCGTCTTGAACGGCGGCGAGACCTTGTTCTTCACCACCTTGACCTTGGTCTCGTTGCCGATGGCGTCGTCGCCCTTCTTGATGGTGCCGGTGCGACGAATGTCCAGGCGCACCGATGCATAGAACTTGAGCGCGTTGCCGCCGGTGGTGGTCTCGGGGTTGCCGAACATCACGCCGATCTTCATGCGGATCTGGTTGATGAAGATGACCGTGCAGTTGGACTTCTTGATGGTGCCCGTGAGCTTGCGCAGGGCCTGGCTCATCAGGCGGGCCTGCAGGCCGGGGTGCTGGTCGCCCATCTCGCCTTCGATCTCGGCCCGGGGCGTGAGCGCGGCCACCGAGTCGACGACGACCAGATCGACCGCGCCGGAGCGCACCAGCGAGTCGACGATTTCCAGCGCCTGTTCACCGGTGTCGGGCTGGCTGATGAGCAACTCGGGCAGGTTCACGCCGAGCTTCTGCGCGTACTGCACGTCCAGCGCATGCTCGGCGTCGACGAAGGCGCAGGTGCCGTTGAGGCGCTGCATCTCGGCGATGACCTGCAAGGTGAGCGTGGTCTTGCCGGACGATTCCGGGCCGTAGATCTCGATCACACGGCCGCGCGGCAGGCCGCCCACGCCCAGGGCGATGTCCAGGCCCAGCGAGCCGGTGGAGACAACCTGGATGTCCTCGATCTGCTCGCCTTCGCCGAGCTTCATGATCGTGCCCTTGCCGAACTGCTTCTCGATCTGGGCCAGCGCGGCCTGCAGGGCCTTGGCCTTTTCGCTGTTGAGGGCGGCGTTTTTCACGGGTGCGTCCATTGATGGCTCCTGAGCGGTGAGTGGGTGTTGACTTCCGGGATCTGTGATCACATCCAGTACTGGATGCATGCCCAGCAGTTTAGCGGTTCATTGCTTGCCGGCAAGGCAAATTTTGGTCAGTTTGCCTGACAATCCATCACCATGATTTCCTCACCCGACGACCGCTGGCGGGGCGGCCACCTGGGCCGCCTGCTGGGCGAAGCCCTGCGCCGCTTCGACGCCCGCGTGCTGCACCTGATGGCGCACGACGCCGAGGTGCCGCTGGCACTGTCCAACCTGGCGGCGCGCCAGCAGGTGGGCGCGGCGCACGTGCACATCACGCGGCACCTGTCGCTGCGCGGCTCGCGGCTCACCGAACTCGCGCAGGCCGCCGGCATGAGCAAGCAGGCCATGGGCGACCTCGTCACACAGTGCGAGGCCTGGGGCCTGGTGCGGCGCGAGAACGACCCCCTGGACGCGCGGGCCCGGCGCATCGCCTTCACGCCCGATGGCCTGCTCTGGCTGGATGCCTTCCGCCGCGCCGTGGCCCGGGCCGAGGCCGAGTTCGCCGCCCAGGTGGGCCAGGAGGTCGCCACGGTGGTGGCCATCGGTCTGGAGGCCTATGCGCAGGCCTGATGCGCCCCACCGTCACAGGGCGCCGTCCCTACAATGCGCCACGACCTGAGGAGACAAGCCATGCGCATCCTGATCGCCGAGGATGACCACGTGCTGGCCGACGGCCTGCTGCGCAGCCTGCGCGCGGCCGGTGCGGCGGTCGATCACGTGGCCAGTGGCACCGAGGCCGACGCGGCCCTGATGACCAACAACGAGTTCGACCTGCTCATCCTCGACCTGGGCCTGCCGCGCCTGCACGGCCTGGAAGTGCTCAAGCGCCTGCGCTCGCGCGGCTCGGCCATGCCGGTGCTCATCCTCACCGCGGCCGACAGTGTGGAGGAGCGCGTCAAAGGCCTGGACGTCGGTGCCGACGACTACATGGCCAAGCCCTTTTCGCTGCAGGAACTGGAGGCGCGCGTGCGCGCCCTCACGCGCCGCGGCATGGGCGGAAGCACCAACCTCATCCGCCACGGCCCGCTGGAGTACGACCAGGCCGGCCGCGTGGCCACCATCGACGGCAAGCTGGTGGAGCTGTCGGCGCGCGAACTGGGCCTGCTCGAGGTGCTGCTGCAGCGCGCGGGCCGCCTGGTCAGCAAGGACCAGCTCGTCGAGCGCCTGTGCGAATGGGGCGAGGAGGTCAGCACCAACGCGATCGAGGTCTACATCCACCGCCTGCGCAAGAAGATCGAGAAGGGCCCGATCCGCATCGCCACGGTGCGCGGCCTGGGCTATTGCCTGGAGAAGGTGTGACCCACCCCGCGCCGGACGAACGCGCGGCGCGCCACAACACCACCCCGATCTCCTTCGGCCTGTTCCAGCGCGAGCAGCGCAGCCTGTTCGGCGAGATCCTGGACTGGATGCTCACGCCGCTGCTGTTGCTGTGGCCGCTGTCGCTCGCGCTTACCTGGGTGGTGGCCCAGGGCATTGCCAACAAGCCCTTCGACCGGGCGCTCGAATACAACCTGCAGGCGCTGGCGCAGCTGGTGGTGGTGGAGGAAGGCAGCTTGCGCTTCGCGCTCGACCCGCAGACGCGCGATTTGCTGCGCGCCGATGATTCCGATCTCGTGTACTACCAGCTCGCCGACGCCCGAGGCCAATTCGTCAGCGGTGAATTCGACCTGCCCGCGCCACCCGCCGACGAGGTGCCGGAGGCCGGCCGCATCCGTCAGCGCGACGACGTGCTGCGCGGCGACGCGGTGCGCGTGGCCTACACCTGGCTCGCGCGGCCCGACCCGCTGCGCCCGGTGCTCTTGCAGGTGGCCGAGACCACGGGGCGGCGCTCCACGCTGGCCAACGAGATCATCAAGGGCGTGATGGTCCCGCAGTTCGTGATCCTGCCGCTGGCGGTGCTGCTGGTGTGGCTGGCGCTGGTGCGCGGCATCCGCCCGCTGTCGGACCTGGAGCAGCGCATCCGCGCGCGCCGTCCGGACGACCTGAGCCCCATCGAAGAGGCCGACATTCCGCAAGAGGTGGCGCCGCTGGTGTCCTCCATCAACGACCTGCTGGCCAGGCTGAAAGTGTCGCTGACCACGCAGCGCCGCTTCCTCGCCGACGCAGCGCACCAGCTCAAGACGCCGCTGGCCGGCCTGCGCATGCAGGCCGAGCTCGCGCAGCGCGAGTCCGATCCGGCGGGGCTGCGCGGCTCGCTGCAGCAGATCGCGCGCTCCAGCGCACGCGCCACGCACACGGTGAACCAGTTGCTGGCCCTGGCGCGGGCCGAGACCACGGGCCGCACCCTGCCCAGCGCGCGCGTGGACCTGGCGCGGCTGGTGGCCGCCGTGGTGCGCGACACGGTGCCGCGCGCCCTGGAGCAGGGCATCGACCTCGGCGTGGAAGGCGACAGCGAGGTGCCCGAGGAACTGCAGCTCACCGGCAACCCCACGCTGCTGCAGGAGATGGTGCGCAACCTGGTGGACAACGCCATGGCCTACGGCGGGCCCAAGGGCGTGGTGACGGCGCGCGTGCTCGTGGACCGCTTCAGCGGCGTGCAGCTCGTGCAGGTGGAGGACAACGGCCCGGGCATCCCGCTGAGCGAGCGGGCACTGGTGATGCAGCCCTTCTACCGCGCGCTGGGCACCGACGTCGACGGCTCGGGCCTGGGCCTGGCCATCGTGCAGGAGATCGCGCAGCAGCACGGCGCCACCGTGCACATGGAAGACGCGCACCCGGAGCGCGCCCGCCCGGGGCTGCGCGTGTCGGTGCGCTTCGTGGCGAAGCAGGCAGGCGAGTGAGGCCCGCCCGCCGGGCGTCGCTTCAGCCTTTGTAGACGTTCAATTCCAGTCGCTCGCGCTCGATCGCGCGCGCCACCGCCGGCAGCGCCGCGAAGCGCTGCACCAGCGCCCAGGTGGCGGGCAGGCTGTTGGGGTCGATGCCCGCAAAGCCGCCCCAGCGCAGCAGTGTCAGCGCGTAGGCGTCGAGCGCGCCGGGCTTGTCGCCGCTCAGCCAGGGGCTGGCCTTCTGCGCCAGCGCCTCGATTTCGGTGAGCAGACCGCGGTAGGTCTCCACCGCGTGCGCCTTCACGGCCTTCTGCGCGGCCTCGTCGGCCGTGAATTTCTGCGGCATGAACACGTGCGTGAAGGTGGGGTGCACGGTGTTGTTCATCCAGGCCAGGGTCTGCAGCGCGCGCGAGCGCGCCACGCCGGAGGCGGGCAGCAGGCCGGCGTCGGGAAACTTGCCATCGAGGTAGAGCACGATGGCCGGGATCTGCGTGATGACCTCGTCGCCATCCACCAGCACCGGCACCTGGCCGCGCGGGTTGATGGCGAGGTACTCGGGCGCGCGCTGCTCGGCCTTGTGCAGCTTGATCAGCGCGGGCTCGAAGCTGGCACCCGCCAGTTCAAGGGCGCTGTGCGGCACGAAGGAACACGCGCCGGGCGCGTAGTACAGCTTGAGGCTCATTGGGTCCGTCTCCAGGTTTGGGTTGAATTCAGCTCAGGTGGTCGCCGACCAGGCCGGCGATCTCGAACATGGTGACCGCGTCCTTGCCGAACACGGGGCGCAGCTTGGCGTCGGCCTTGACGCGGCGCTTGTCCGCCGGGTCCTGAAGGCCATTGGCCTTGATGTAGTCCCACAGCTTCTTGACCACCTCGGGCCGCGACACCGGGCCTTCACCGATGACTGCCGCCAGCACGGCACTGGGCTGCTTGCCGGTTACGGCCGTGGTCTTGCGCGGGGCCTTCTTCTCGGCGGGCGCCTTCTTGGCGGCCGGGGCCTTCCTGGCCGCAGCCTTCTTCGCGGGTGCGGCGGCCTTGGCCGCGGGACGCGCCGGGGCGCCCTTGCGCGGCGGGTACTTGCTATCGCGCTTCTCGAACTCGAAGTTCACCTTGCCGGCCTCGGCGTCCCAGGCCAGGAAGGCCTTGAACGGGCGGCGCGTGCGCATGGAGACGAACTTGTCGAGCAGGTCGGTCTTGCCGGTGGCCAGCAGCTTGCTCATCTGCTCGCGCGCCACGGGCTGCTGCAGGATGACCTTGCCGCTCTTGAAGTCGCAGCTCGGCGTGGGCTGCTGCGCGGTGGGCACGGCGCGCTCGCACACGTAGTTGGCGCCGTGCTCGTGCACCGCGCCGCCACACTTGGGGCAGGCGCCCAGGGATTCGCTGCCGGAGAAATCGACCAGCTCGCCGGTCTCCTCGTCCTTGCGGTCGTCGCCGAAGTCGAATTCGAGCTTCCAGTTGCGGTCTTCTTCGCTGTACTTGAGCGCGAGTTCGGCCACGAAGGGCCAGCCCGCCTTGGAGCGGAAACCCTCCAGCGGACCGATGCGCTTGTCGCGCAGGAAATCGTTGGCCTCGCTTGTTTCGAAGGTGCGGCCCGCGGGCGATTTGGTGAACGAGAAGCCGCAGCCCTCGCTGGCACCGTTGGCGCCAGTGCAGGCGAAGCGGCGGTAGTTTTCCTTCACCACGCCGCCGCAGTTGGGGCAGGGCGTGGACAGCGTGGCGTAGTCGCCCGGCACGGTGTCGCGGTCGTACTCCTTGGCCTTCTTCACCAGGCGCTCGGTCATGGCCGCGATCTCGGCCATGAAGGCGTCGCGCGAGAGCTTGCCGTGCTCCATCTGCGCCAGCTTGTATTCCCACTCGCCGGTGAGCTCGGGCTTGGAGAGGTCTTCCACCTCGAGGCCACGCAGCAGCGTCATGAGCTGGAAGGCCTTGGCGGTCGGAATGAGCTCGCGGCCTTCGCGCAGCATGTACTTCTCGGCCAGCAGGCCTTCGATGGTGGCCGCGCGCGTGGCCGGCGTGCCCAGGCCCTTCTCGTGCATGGCTTCGCGCAGCTCTTCGTCATCGATGAGCTTGCCCGCGCCTTCCATGGCGGCCAGCAGCGTGGCTTCGCTGTAGCGCGCGGGCGGCCGGGTCTGCAGGCCCTTGTGCTCCACCGACTCGGTGCGAACCGTCTCGCCTTCGCGCACCGGCACCAGGTTCTGGCCCTTGTCGCCGGCTTGCGCGCCCTCCACGTCCTCGGCGGCTTCCTTGCCGTACACGGCCATCCAGCCCGGCTTCACCAGCACCTTGCCTTCGGTCTTGAAGTGGTGATTGAGCACGGAGCTGATGCGCGTGGTGACCAGGAACTCGGCGCTGGGAAAGAACACCGCGATGAAGCGGCGCACCACCAGGTCGTAGAGCTTCTGCTCGGCCTCGCTCAGGCCGTGCGGCGCCTGCAGCGTGGGGATGATGGCAAAGTGGTCCGACACCTTGCTGTTGTCGAAGATGCGCTTGCTGGGCTTGATGTAGCCGTTGCTCAGCGCCGTCTTCGCGTGCGGTGCCAGATGCCCCATGCCGCTGCCGGCCAGCATCTCGAAGGTGTCCTTCACCGTGCCCAGGTAGTCCTCGGGCAGGGCGCGCGAATCGGTACGCGGATAGGTCAGGGCCTTGTGGCGCTCGTACAGGCTCTGCGCCAGTTGCAAGGTGGTCTTGGCGGAGAAACCGAAACGGCCGTTGGCCTCGCGCTGCAGGCTGGTCAGGTCGTAGAGCTGGCCGCAGGCCTGGGTGGTGGGCTTGCTCTCTTCCTTGACGCTGGCGGCCTTGCCACGCACCGCGTCGACGATGGCCTGCGCCTCCTGCAGGCTCCACACGCGGTCGGCGCGCAGGTCGGCGTCGGCATCCTCGCCCGTGGGCTTCTTGAAGTCGGGATTGAACCACTTGCCCGGGTACTCGCCGGCCTCGGCGAGGAAGCTGGCGTGGATCTCCCAGTAATCGCGCGGCTTGTGCGCGCGGATCTTCTCCTCGCGCTCGACCACGATGGACAGCGTGGGCGTCTGCACGCGGCCGACGGTGGTCAGGAAGAAGCCGCCGTCGCGCGAGTTGAAGGCCGTCATGGCGCGCGTGCCATTGATGCCCACCAGCCAGTCGGCCTCGGAGCGGCTGCGCGCCGCGTCGGCCAGGCCGCGCATCTGCGCGTCGCTGCGCAGGCGCTCGAAGCCCTCGCGGATGGCGGCGGGCGTCATGGACTGCAACCACAAGCGGCGCACCGGCTTGCCCAGGCCCTGGTACTGCCCGCCCTTCAGGCCACCCGCGTACTGTTCGATCAAGCGGAAGATCAGCTCACCTTCGCGACCCGCGTCGCAGGCGTTGATGAGCTCGGTGACGTCCTTGCGTTTGGCCAGCTTGACCACGGCATTCAGGCGCGACTTCGCTTTGTCGATCGGCTTGAGTTCGAAGTACGGCGGCAGCACCGGCAAGTGGGCAAAGCTCCACTTGCCGCGCTTGACGTCGAACTGCTCGGGCGCGGCAATTTCCACCAGATGGCCCACGGCGGACGTGACCACGTACCGATCGTTCTCGAAGTGATCGTCGTGCTTGTCGAACTTGCCCGCGACCGGCGTCAGGGCGCGGACGATGTCTTGCGCCACGGACGGCTTCTCGGCAATGACCAGGGTTTTCATCTCTACAATCCGCTCCCATACACGCGGGCGCGCACACACACGTGCGCGCGCTTGTCGTGCGCGCACCCACGCGCGCACCCGCACAAAACAACCTTACCAAAGAAAATCGACGTGACGAAAACCGCTCGCAAACCATCGGCACGCCAGCCGGCCGCGGCCAAGACCGGCGACGCGCGCCGCATCCAGACCCGCCGCTCGGGCGTGCACGGCAAGGGCGTCTTCGCGCTGGTGGACCTGGCCCCGGGCGAGACGCTGATCGAATACACCGGCGAGATCATCACGTGGGCCGAGGCGCTGGACCGCCACCCGCACGACCCGAGCGACCCCAACCACACGTTCTACTTCCACATCGACGAAGACCACGTGATCGACGCCAAGTACGGCGGCAACTCGGCGCGCTGGATCAACCACAGTTGCAAGCCCAACTGCGAAGCCGACATCGAAGACGGGCGCGTGTTCATCCGCTCGCTGCGCGCCATCGCCGCCGGCGAAGAACTCTTCTACGACTACGGACTCGTCATCGACGAACCGCTGACGCCCAAGCTGAAGGCGCAGTACCCCTGCTGGTGCGGTGCCAAGAAGTGCCGGGGCACGCTGCTGGCGCCCAAGCGCGGCGGGCGCGCCACCAAGCTGGGCTGACAGATGACCGCCGTGGCCTCGCTCGCGGGAGGCGCCGAGGCCATCTGGCAGGCGGTGGTGCCCGACCTGCCCGGATTCACTGTCGAAGTGGTGGAAGAGATCGACTCCACCAACACCGAACTCATGCGCCGCGCGCGCACCGCGCCGCTGGACCCGGTGCTGCTGGTGGCCGAGCGCCAGACCGCCGGACGCGGCCGCCTCGGGCGGGGCTGGCACAGCCGCGCCGGCCAGTCGCTCACCTTTTCGCTGGGTCTGTCGCTCGCGCCGCGCAGCTGGTCGGGCCTGTCGCTCGCCGTGGGGCTGAGCCTGGCCGAGCAGTTGCACGCGGACGTGCGGCTGAAGTGGCCCAACGACCTCTGGCTCATGGGCCGCAAGCTCGGCGGCATCCTCGTGGAGACGGCGGGCCACGCCGATGAGCGCGGGGGCCCGCGATCGGTGGTGATCGGCGTGGGCATCAACGTGGCGCGGCCGGCCGAGGCCGCGCTGGCCCATGCACCGGCCGGCCCGATGGGCGCCATGCCGCCAGCCGGCCTGGCCGAAGTGGAAATGGGCGTGACCGCCGCCGAGTTGCTCGCGCGTCTGGTGCCGCCCCTGGTGCGCGACGTGCAGCGATTCGCAGCCGAAGGCTTCACGCCCTTTGCGGCGCGCTACGCCGCACGCGACGCGCTGAAGGACCGCGAGCTGCGCCTGAGCGACGGCACCACAGGCACCGCCTGCGGCGTGGCCGAGGACGGTGCGCTGCTGGTGCGCGTGAACGGCCAGTTGCGCCGCGTGGACAGCGCGGAAGTGAGCGTGCGCCCATGCTGAGGTGGGCGGTCGCGGTGCTGCTGGTGGCCAATGGCCTGTATTTCGCGTGGACGCAGGGCCATCTCGGGGCGATCGGCTTTCCGCCGCCGAGCGACCCGCGCGAACCGCAACGCCTGACGAAGCAGATCGCGCCGGAGAACGTGCGCCTGCTCAATGGGCCGCGCGGCGCCGAGCCGCCGGCGAACGTGCCACCGCGCCCTGCGCCGCCCGCGCCACCGGCACCGAGCCCCACCGTCGAACCGGCAGCCCCGCCTGCTCCCCCACCCGCGGGTGCGCCAGCCCCCGCACCGGCCACGGCATCGGCACCCGCCAGCCCGTCCCCCACCAACGAGCCGCGCGCCTGTTGGCAGGCCAACGGCTTTACCCCCGAACAGGCCGAGTTGCTGCGCGCGGAGCTGCGCCTGCTCGGGCTGGGCACGGGCGACTGGCAACTCAGCGAGATCCGCACCCCCGGCCGCTGGATCGTCTACATGGGGCGCTACGACAACGCCGAACAGGCGAACCGCAAGAAGGCCGAGCTGCGTGGATTGGGCATCGACTTTCGCGACGTGAACACCAGCGGCCTGGCACCCGGCATTGCGCTGGGCACTTTCTCGAGCGAGGAGGCTGCGCAGGAAGGTCTGCAGCAGGCCGAACGGCGCAACGTGCGCACCGCGCGCGTGGTGCAGGAACGGGCCGAGAGCGTGAGTTACTCGCTGCGACTGCCGGCCATCGGAGAGACGCTGCGCGCGCGGATCGAGGGTCTGGGGCCGGCGATGGCGGGGCGCAGCCTGCAGCGCTGCGCTTGATCCTTGCCGCGCTTCAGCGACGGCGATTCGCCCGTATCAGGCTGGCGCTCCAGAGCATCAGCGCCAATCCCCACCAGCCACCGAAGGAGCCGCCGCCGCCACCCGCCGCAGCAGGCGGAGGCGGAGGCGCCACGGCCCGCACAACGATGGCGTCGCTGCCGTCGTCGCCATTGCTGTCGGTGACCG
The DNA here is from genome assembly GCF_011772445.1 of Hydrogenophaga sp. Lineage (GTDB taxonomy): Bacteria > Pseudomonadota > Gammaproteobacteria > Burkholderiales > Burkholderiaceae_C > Hydrogenophaga. The sequence goes on from NZ_WVZN01000003.1 coordinate 222,565, forward strand.
TGAGGCGAAACACCCAGCGACCCTCTACCGAGGGCAGTTGCAGGGTGGTAAGGGCCTGCGTTCCGTTCGGGATCACGACCGCAGGACCGCTGTCCAGTGACCATTGGTGGCTCGCGATGGTCGCGCCCCCCAGCGCCACACTGGAGCGCCCGTCGAGCGTGATGACGGCGCCCGGCACCACGGTGCCCACAGGCTGGATGACCGCAGCCGGACCGATCGCAAGTTGCATCGCGGCATGGGCGTCCAGCAAACCCGCACCGCAGGTGTCCGGTGTGCAATGGCACACCTGAGTGTTGACGGCACTGCAGACAGGCCCCGCCGGCCCCAGGGGTTGCTGGTGCGGCCGCGCGCCAGCCTGCATCCGTTCCATCAGGGCCCGGGGCGTCAGGGCGGGATTGCGGGCGAGCATCAGACTGGCCACGCCTGCGGCCAAAGGCGCTGAGAAGCTGGTGCCCTGCTTGTAGCCATAGGTCTCGACGCCCGGGTTGGTGAAGCCCGAGTCCGACGTGGCGTAGAGCAGATTGTTCGGAAAGTTCTCCAGGGAGCCACCGGGCGCCGTCAGGGCTACCTTGCTGCCGAAGCTGGAATAGTCGGCCTTGGCGCCATCGCGCCGCACCGCCGCCACGGCCATCACGCCGTCGCAGTCGGCCGGGCGCGTGAGCGGTGCCGACTGATTGCCAGCAGCCACCACCAGCAGGGCGCCGGCGCCGCTCGCGTCGTCCACTGCGTCCTGGTAGGCCGCGCTGCAAGCAGCGCCGCCGCTGAAGCTCAGATTGATCACCTTCGCGGGATTGGGGTTCGCGGGTGCGCCGGCCACCGGAAGGCCAGCGGCCCAGCGCACACCGTCGAGCAGATCGGACACCAGCGCGCCGCACTTGCCCGACACGCGCACGGGCAGGATCTTCGCCTGCCAGTTGACGCCCGCCACGCCCTGGCCATTGTCTGTCGCCGCCGCGATCTGGCCGGCAATGAAGGTGCCGTGCCAGGAGCTGAAACCCACCTCGCAAGCCGCGAACAGAGGATTGTTGCTGCGCTCGGTGGGCGACACCCAATCGCCCGGGTCACTGGGGTTGGCGTCGCGGCCATCGCCGTCGTTGGCCACGTGCAACTCACTGACAAAGTCGTACCCGGGCAGCAGCTTGCCGGCCAGGTCCGAGTGGTCCAGCCGCACACCGCTATCGACCACCGCGACCACGGTGGAGTTGAGGCCGGTATGCAGATCCCAGGCGGGCGTCAGGTTGAGCCCTGCCACCTCGGGAATGGCGTCTGCAGGGCCGCGCAGATACCACTGGTTGCCGTAGCCCGCGTCGTTCGGCACCGCCTGCCGCTGCACCAGCACATTGGGCTCCACCCAAGCCACATCGGGGTGCAAGCGCACGCGGCGCATCGCGTCGGCCAGGTCCTGGCCCTTCATCGGCCGGTCGAAGCGCAACAACGCGGCGCGGCCCGCCTCGCCCACGGAGGCCGCGCGCACCCCGGTGTCGCGCGCCAGTTGTTGCGTGCGCTCGCGCGAGCGCTGGGTGGCGCGCTGCCAGGCACTGGCCATGCGGGCGCGGCGATCGGCCCAGGGACCGCGGTCCGTCTCTTCCCGACTCAGCGGGTTGACGCCCTCGCGGTAGCCAACGATGAGGCCGAAGCCTACCGGCTCGCCGCCGGCCACGGGCGGCGCGGCGAGCGACCCGCCCGCCGCCAAACCGATCAGTGCCAGAACCCCGGCGCGCAACAAATTGGCAAACATTGGGGGGTTGTAGCACGCGCTGGCACGCGCGTTGGCCCCATAAAGACCGGTTTCCCGGGGCAGTTACCCAGACGGTTGCAACTGATACGTCATCAGCAGACGGCCGGTCGTGCGCGCAGGCCGTCGAACCAGGCCAGGGCCTCGTTCCACAGGGGTTGGGCACGCGGGCGGAAGTAGCCCATGTGTCCGATCGGTCCCAGGCCTTGGCGGCGCGAATCCAGCGTCACGGCCCGGACGGGCGCGTTGCGGTAGCCGGCCATGAAGGCGTCGCGCGAGGCGGGCGGCGCCCAGGCGTCGTCGAGTGCGTTGACGGCCACGATGGGGAAGCGCACGGCGTCGAAGCGCGCGGTCACCTCGCGCATCTGCGGGTCGTCGAAGAAGTAGCGCGGGAAGCGGCACCAGTGGCGCCACTGGCGGTAGACATCGATCGGCAGGTCTTCGCCCATGCCGAGCTTGCTCCAGGGCAGGTAGCCAGCCACGCGCGTCGCCACGGGGCCGATGAGGTTCCACATGAGCTGCACGCGCAGGCGTTCCAGCGGAGGCATCCAGCCGTGCCAGCCGGCGCCGGTGGCGAAGGTGTAAGCCGCGTCCACGTGCTCGGGGTGGGGCAGCAGGCCCAGCGCATGGCCTCCGTAGGAATGGCCCACCAGCCACAAGGGCACGCCGGGCCGGCGCATGGCGGACACGGCGGCGGCCAGGTCGAGACGGCCCCAGTCGAGGTAGTCCATGCGAAAGCCCCTCAGGCTCTTGGGCGCAGACCGGCCGATGCCGCGGTAGTCGAGCGTCAGCACGTCGATGCCCTGGGCCGCGACGTGCTGGGCGAAGCGTTTGTAGAAACCCTGGGGCACCGCCGTGGCGCCGCCCACCACCAGGTGGGCGCGCGGCGGCACGGGGCTGCGGTAGCGGTGGGCTGCGAGCGGGTAGCCGTCGGCGGCGGTGAGGGTGAGCGGCTCGATGCGCACGGCATCGGCCGTGTCCGGGGCGGAGGGGTTCATGGTGATGGCTCCTGGCGGGCGTTCAGGGAGGGCTGGCCGACAGCAGGGCCAGCAGGGTGTCGGTGGCGCGCTGGATGGGCTCGGCGCTGTGCGCCACGCGCGACTGCAGCAGGCCGCCTTCGTAGGCCGCCACGATCAGCGCGGCCAGGCCCAACGCGCGCTCGGCGGGCAGGCCGGCGTTGGTCAGCCCCTGGGCGATTCGTTCGCGCACGCGCTCGAAAGCGCGCGCCAGGGCCTCGCGCAGGGCCCGATCCTCGGGGCCGGATTCCAGCGCCACCGTGGCCAGGGGGCAGCCGGCCTCGAATCCCGTGTCCTGCAGGCCTGTGGTGGCACCGGCGATCCAGCGGCGCATGGCCTGCAGCGGGTCCGGCGTGGTGGCGAGCAGCTTGTCCAGGCCGGCGGTCATGCGCTCGACCACCTGGTCGATCGCGGCGACGGCCAGCTCGGTCTTGCCGCCCGGGAAGTGGTGGTACAGCACGCCCTTGGGCGCCTGGGCCGCCTGCAGCAGCTCGGTGAGTCCGATGCCGTGCAGGCCCCTGCGCCGCAGGGCGTCGGTCATGGCGGCGATCAGGCGGTCGCGGGCGGGTTCGACGGGTGGTGGGGCGGGCATGCGAGGCATTGTCTAGACCGATCGGTCTAGGGTCAATGACGCCGGAGACTCAAGCTGTCGTCTGCGCGACGCCCGAGACGGCCTGCGACGACAATGCGTGGCCCGGGCGCACCGCTTGCCCGGTCCGCAGACCGCCGCCGTGAACTCAATCGCCTACCTCTACCTCGGCATCGCCATCGTGGCCGAAGTCGCCGCCACCACCGCCCTCAAGGCCTCCGAGGGCTTCAGCCGGCTCTGGCCGAGCGTGGCGGTGGTCCTGGGCTACGCCGTGGCGTTCTACTTTCTCTCGCTCACCCTCAAGTCCATTCCCACGGGCATCGCCTACGCCATCTGGTCGGGCGTTGGCATCGTGCTGATCTCCGTGCTGGGCTGGGTGGTGTACCGCCAGACGCTGGACATGCCGGCGCTGCTGGGCATGGGCCTGATCCTGGCGGGCGTGCTGGTGATCAACCTGTTCTCGACGAGCAGCGCACACTGAAACAGCGTGCATGAAAAAGGCGCCCGAAGGCGCCTTTCAGGCGAAACGGGGCGCAGGCCTTACTTGGCCACCACGCGAGCCATCTCCAGGCACTTGTTGGAGTAGCCCCACTCGTTGTCGTACCAGCTCACCACCTTGATGAAGGTGCCATCGAGCGCGATGCCGGCGTCGGCGTCGAAGATCGAGGTGCGGGCGTCGCCCCGGAAGTCGGTGGCCACGACCTTGTCTTCGGTGTAGCCCAGCACGCCCTTGAGCTTGCCCTCGCTCTGCGCCTTCATCTCGGCGCAGATCTCGGCGTAGGTGGCGGCGCTGTTGAGCTCCACCGTCAGGTCCACCACCGACACGTCGCTGGTCGGCACGCGGAAGCTCATGCCGGTGAGCTTCTTGTTGAGCTGGGGAATGACCACGCCCACCGCCTTGGCCGCGCCGGTGCTGCTGGGGATGATGTTCTCCAGAATGCCACGGCCGCCGCGCCAGTCCTTGTTGCTGGGGCCGTCCACGGTTTTCTGCGTGGCGGTGGCGGCGTGCACGGTGGTCATCAGGCCGCGCTTGATGCCCCACTTGTCGTTGAGCACCTTGGCCACCGGCGCCAGGCAGTTGGTGGTGCAGCTGGCGTTGCTGATGATGGCCTGGCCGGCGTAGGTTTCGTGGTTCACGCCGTAGACGAACATGGGCGTGTCGTCCTTGCTGGGCGCGGACATGATGACCTTCTTCGCACCCGCCGCCAGGTGCTTCTCGGCGCCCGCCTTGTCCAGGAAGATGCCGGTGGACTCGATCACCACGTCGGCGCCGACTTCGTTCCACTTCAGTTCGGCCGGGTCCTTCACGGCGGTCAGGCGGATCTTCATGCCGTTGACGATGAGGTGGCTGCCCTCGACCTTCACGTCGCCGTCGAAGCGGCCGTGCACGCTGTCGTACTTGAGCATGTAGGCCAGGTAGTCGGGCTCGAGCAGGTCGTTGATGGCGACCACTTCGATGTCCTTGAAGTTGGCGATCGCCGCACGAAACACCATGCGCCCGATGCGCCCGAAACCGTTGATACCGACCTTGATCGTCATGCTGTCATCTCCAGGGGTTTGATGTCGAAAGGAATCACTGCTGCGCGAGCACGGCGCGCACCGTGTCCGCCACGTTCTGCTCGGTGAAGCCGAAGTGCTTGAACAGCACCGGCGCGGGGGCCGACTCGCCGTAGCTGTCGATGCCGACCACGGCGGACACGCCGTACTTCCACCAGAAGTCGGTCACGCCCATCTCCACCGCGACGCGCGGCAGGCCGGCGGGCAGCACGGCCTTCTTGTAGGCCGGGTTCTGGCGGTCGAAGCGGGTGGTGCTGGGCATGGAGACCACGCGCACGGCGACGCCGTGCTCTTTGGCCAGCAGCTCCTGCGCCTTGAGCGCGAGCTGCACCTCGGAGCCGGTTGCGATGATCACCGCCTGGGCCTTTTTCTTCAGCCCCAGGTCGGCGGGCTCGGACAGCACATAGGCGCCTTTGGAGATGTCGCTCAGGTCTTTCTTGGGCGCATAGGGCAGGTTCTGGCGCGACAGCAGCAGCGCGGTGGGCTTGTCCTTGTTCTCCAGCGCAACGGCCCAGGCGATGGCGGTCTCGGCCGTGTCGGCCGGTCGCCAGACGTCCAGGTTGGGGATCAGGCGCAGGCTGGCGGCGTGCTCGATCGGCTGGTGCGTGGGGCCGTCCTCGCCCAGGCCGATGGAGTCGTGCGTGAACACGTGCACCACGCGCTGCTTCATCAGCGCGGCCATGCGGATGGCGTTGCGCGAGTAGTCGCTGAAGGTGAGGAAGGTGCCACCGTAGGGGATGTAGCCGCCGTGCAGGGCCACGCCATTCATGACGGCGGCCATGCCGAACTCGCGCACGCCGTAGTTGATGTGGCGGCCCAGGCGGCCGGCTTCGTCGCGCACCGGGTTGCCGGCCAGGTCGAAGCGCAGCGCGGGCGTGGATTTGGTGTTGGTGAGGTTGGAGCCGGTGAGGTCGGCGCTGCCGCCCAGCAGTTCGGGCAGCGCGGCGGTGAAGTGCTCCAGCGCGAGCTGGCTGGCCTTGCGGCTGGCCACGGTCTCGGCTTTGCTGTGCGCCTGCACGGCGGCGTCCACGGCCACCTGGGCGAAGTTCGTTGGCAGATCGCCCTTCATGCGGCGCTCGAATTCGGCGGCCAGCTCGGGGTGGGCCGCGCGGTAGGCGCGGAAGCGCGCGTGCCAGTCCGCCTCGGCTTCCCCGCCCGCGGCTTTGGCGTCCCACGCGGCGTAGACCTCGTCGGGCACCACGAAAGGCTCATGCGCCCAGCCCAGGGCCTCGCGCGTGAGCTTGATTTCTTCAGCGCCCAGCGGCTCGCCGTGCGCCTTGGCGGTGTTGGCGCGGTTCGGGCTGCCCTTGCCGATGTGCGTCTTGCAGACGATCAGGCTGGGCTGTTCCGGGTGCTGGCGCGCCTGGGCGATGGCCTGGTCCACCGCGTCCACGTCGTGGCCATCGATGGGGCCGATGACGTTCCATCCGCAGGCGACGAAGCGCAGGGCCGTGTTGTCGATGAACCAGGGGGTGACCTTGCCGTCGATGGAGATGCCGTTGTCGTCGTAGAGCGCGATGAGCTTGTTGAGCTTCCAGGCGCCGGCCAGGGCCACGGCCTCGTGGCTGACGCCCTCCATCAGACAGCCATCGCCCAGGAACACGTAGGTGTGGTGGTCGACGATGGTGTGGCCGGGCCGGTTGAATTCGGCGGCCATCAGCTTCTCGGCCAGGGCCATGCCCACCGCGTTGCTGATGCCCTGGCCCAGCGGGCCGGTGGTGGTTTCCACGCCGGGGGTGATGCCGACCTCGGGGTGGCCGGCGGTCTTGCTGTGCAACTGGCGGAAGTTCTTCAGCTCCTGCAGCGGCAGGGCATAGCCCGTGAGGTGCAGCAGCGAGTAGATGAGCATGGAGCCGTGCCCGTTGGACAGCACGAAGCGGTCGCGGTCGGCCCAGTGGGGATTCACGGGGTTGTGGCGCAGGTGGCGGCCCCAGAGCGCGACGGCCATGTCGGCCATGCCCATGGGCGCGCCGGGGTGGCCGGAATTGGCGGCCTGCACCGCGTCCATCGCCAGAGCGCGGATGGCGTTGGCCATGACCAGGGGGGAGACGGTGACGACAGCGGAGTCGCTCATGAAGACCTCGGGTGGGGTGGGGCGCGGCGTGGGCGCGTGGCGCCGCCCAGCCTGGGGAAAACCCCGGATTTTACCGGTTGGGCCCGCACCGGCCGGTCGCGCGGGGGGTATCGGCCGCCGCCGCGAGCGGCGCCGTACCCGTGGCGGCGGCCCCATCGCCCGCGCCGGCCTCGGAGGCGCCACGGGACGGCTACAGTCGGGGCTTCGCGCACCCACCATGGCCCACCCCGCTCACGCCATCGTCCTGGCCGCCGGCCGCGGCAACCGCATGCGGCCGCTGACCGACCAGGTTCCCAAGCCCTTGCTGGCCGTGCAAGGCAAGCCCTTGCTGCAATGGCACGCTGACGCGCTGGCCGACGCTGGCTGCGTCGACCTGGTCATCAACACCGCCTGGCTGGGCGAGCAGATCCCCGCGCACTTCGGCCCTCACCCGTGCAGCAGCGACGGCTTGCCGATCGATATCGCCTACTCGGCCGAGGGCGAGGATTTCGGCTATGCCCTGGAAACCGCCGGCGGCATCGCGCGCGCACTGCCCTTGCTGGGCGAGGTGTTCTGGGTGGTGGCGGGCGACGTCTTCGCCCCCGGCTTCCCCTTCGACCCTGACGCGCTGGCGCGCTTCGCGCGCGGCGATCGGCTGGCCCACCTGTGGCTGGTGCCCAACCCGGACCACAACCCGCGCGGCGACTTCGGCCTGAGCCCCGACGGCCTGGCGCTCAACGGGGGTGAGGTGCGCTACACCTACAGCACCATCGGCCTGTACCGGCGCGCGCTGTTCGAGACGCCGTGGTTCGACATCCCGCCCGGCAACCCGCAAGGGCGCGCCGAACCGCTGGCGCCGCTGCTGCGGCGCGCGATGGACGCGGGACGGGTGAGCGCGGAGCTCTATCCGGGCCCCTGGACGGATGTCGGTACTCCCGAACGGCTCCAGGAACTCAACGCCCGCTGAGCTCCCGTGGTCGGGCGCTTGCCGCCACAATGGCGCGATGGACGCCTCGACCCACTTCCGCCTCTACGCCGAGCGCCGCGCGCGCCTGGCCTCGCAACTCGGCCCGGGTGGCATCGCCATCGTGCCCACCGCGCCGGAGCGCCCGCGCAACCGCGACACCGACTTCATCTACCGGCACGACAGCTACTTCTACTACCTGAGCGGCTTCGCCGAGCCCCAGGCCTGGCTGCTGATCACCGCTGAAGGCCGCACCATCCTCTTCTGCCAGCCCAAGGACCTGGAACGCGAGATCTGGGACGGCATCCGCCTGGGCCCCGAGGCGGCCCCGGCCGCGCTGGGCGTGGACGAGGCGTTTTCCGTCGCCGAACTCGACCAGCGGCTGCCCAAGCTGCTGGAGAACCGGGCGGTGGTCTGGTACCCCTTTGCCACCCACGCCGGGCTGGAGGGCCGCATCGACGGCTGGCTGCAGAAGGTGCGCGCCCGCGTGCGCTACGGCGCCCTGTGTCCCGAGGGCCAACGCGACCTGTGCACCCTTCTCGACGAGATGCGCCTGGTGAAGGACGCGCACGAGCTGGACATCATGCGGCGCGCCTCGCGCATCAGCGCCCGCGCCCACATCCGTGCCATGCAGCGCAGCGCCGCCATGCTGCGCGCCGGGCAGGACGTGCGCGAGTACCACCTCGACGCCGAGCTGCTGCACGAGTTCCGCCAGGGCGGCTCACAGTACCCGGCCTACGGCAGCATCGTCGCTGCGGGCGCCAACGCCTGCATCCTGCACTACCGGGCCGACGCCGCGCCCATCCGCGACGGCGAGCTCGTGCTGATCGACGCCGGCTGCGAGCTCGACGGCTACGCCAGCGACATCACGCGCACCTTCCCGGCCAATGGCCGCTTCACCGGCCCCCAACGCGCGGTCTACGAACTCGTGCTGGCGAGCCAGGACGCGGCCGTGGCGGCCACCAGGGCCGGCGCGCGTTTCGTGGGCCCGCATGAAGCCACGGTGAAGGTGCTCGCGCAGGGCTTGCTCGACCTGGGCCTGCTCGACAAGGACAAGGTCGGCACGGTGGACGACGTGATCGCCAACCGCAGCTACTTCGCCTTCTACATGCACCGCACCGGCCACTGGCTGGGCATGGACGTGCACGATTGCGGCAGCTATGTGGAGCCGTCCGAGGTCGGCCAGGTCAGTGAGCGCCTGGACCCGCTGTCGGGCGAAACGATCAAGGACCGCCCGAGCCGCATCCTTCGACCGGGCATGGTGCTCACCATCGAGCCCGGGCTCTACATCCGGCCGGCCGAAGGCGTGCCCGAGCGCTTCTGGAACATCGGCATCCGCATCGAGGACGACGCGGTGGTCACCGACACCGGCTGCGAGCTGATCACCCGCGACGTGCCGGTGGCGCCCGACGCCATCGAGGCGCTGATGCGGGGTTGAGCGCGCGCCCTCACTGAAGGGTGCGGTGCTCCGGCAGGGGCATCATGCCCGCCGTGGGGGCGGCGGCGCTGCCCAGTTCCAGCAACCAGCGCGAACTCAAGCGCCCCAGCAGCACCCGCATGGGCGTGGACAGCGCCGGGTGCTGCGCCAGTTCGGTCAGGTTGCTCACCACCTTGCCCACCATCAACTCGCGCTGGCAGACCGGGCCGCTGTGCTGGGCGCATCCGGTCATGAGCGCGAGCGTGCCGGCCAACAGCGCTTCGACGGGTGGCAGGCTGTATTCCTCGTCGGCGTGGGTCGGAAAGGGGGGATTCATGGGGTGCTCCAGCGGTGACAGGCAGCACATCATATGAGAACAATTCTCATTTGCAAAGAGCCAGGCGCTTTCCCCGTCATGTCATCGGTCCACAATCCCCAGGCCCTCACCAACAACGACAAGGAGCTCACATGAAAGGCGACGAGAAAGTGATTGCGCACCTGCAGGCGCAACTGAAGAACGAGCTGACCGCCATCAACCAGTACTTTGTGCACTACCGCATGCTCAAGCACTGGGGCCTGGACAAGCTTGCAGCCAAGGAATACGAGGAGTCGATCGGCGAAATGAAGCACGCCGACAAGCTGATGGACCGCATCTTCACGCTGGATGGCCTGCCCAACCTGCAGGATCTCGGCAAGCTGCACATCGGCGAAGACGTGCCCGAGATGCTGCGCGCCGACCTTGGCCTGGAGCAAGGCGCGCAGGCCACCATCAAGGAAGGCATCGCTCACTGCGAGACTGTCCGCGACTACGTGTCCCGCGACCTGCTCCAGACAATCCTCGACGACACCGAGGAGCACATCGACTTCCTGGAGACCCAGATCGATCTGCTCGACAAGGTCGGCCTGCAGAACTACCTGCAGAGCCAGATGGGCTCGGTGAGCTGACCGGACCCGCGGAACCAGCCGCCCGTCGGGTGGCCTTCACGGGGGCTTGTGCGATGAATGCGATCCATTATCATTTGCAGGAGTTTCTCGCCACCCAGCCCCATGATCGTCTGCGTTTGCCATCGCGTCAGTGACAAGACCATCGCCCAGTGCGCGCGGTCCGGCATGGCATTTGACGACATCCAGCTGGAGCTCGGCGTGGCCACGCAATGCGGCCAATGCGAGGGGTGCGCCCGATCGGTCTTCTCCGAATGCGCCCCGGGCCACGTGGTGGCCCACCTGCAACTGCAGACCGCCGAACAGGCCCGCCAGGTCGAGCGCGCCTGATCCCGCGCCTGGCGCGCGCCGGGCGAACCGATTCCCCTCGCCGCAGTCACAAGCCCTTCACCCGGGAAGCCATGCGCGCGCGCTCGGGTTTTCCCTGTGCCCGACTTAGAATGCGAATTCGCCTTTCGCATGGCAGAAAACCAACGGCCGGAGACATGCATGACCGCATCCAGTACCCCTGAGGACAAACGCGCCGAACTGCGCCGCGCCGCGCTGCAGTACCACGAGCAGCCCCTGCCCGGAAAAGTGGCCATTGCGGCCACCAAGCC
>NZ_WVZN01000013.1 GCF_011772445.1 Hydrogenophaga sp.
GGCCCTCGGCTACAAGCCTCCGGCCTCCCGGCTCTCCGGGAACAACCTATTGCAACTCAACATCTGGTCCAGGTGGCTCACGGCGGTGTTCACCTGGCCGATGCCGTCGCTCTGCTCGCCGGCGGCGGCCGAGATCTCGCCCATGATGTCGGTCACCCGCTGCACCGAGCCCACGATCTGCGTCATGGTTTCGCCGGCGTTGGCCACCAGTTGGCTACCCGCTTCGACCCGGTCCACGCTGGCGCTGATGAGGCCCTTGATTTCTTTGGCCGCCTCGGCGCTGCGCTGCGCCAGGTTGCGCACCTCGCCGGCCACCACGGCGAAGCCGCGGCCCTGTTCGCCCGCGCGCGCGGCTTCCACAGCGGCGTTGAGCGCCAGGATGTTGGTCTGGAAGGCGATGCCGTCGATGACGCCGATGATGTCGTTGATCTTGCGCGAGCTCGAATTGATCTCGTCCATGGTGGTGACCACCTGCGAGACCACCGAGCCGCCGCGCGCGGCCACCTCGGCGGCGCTGGCCGCCAGCTGATTCGCCTGGCGCGCGGCGTCGGCGCTCTGGCGCACGGTGCTGGTGAGCTGTTCCATGCTGGCCGCCGTTTCCTGCAGGTTGCTGGCGGTCTGCTCGGTGCGGCCCGACAGGTCCTGGTTGCCGGTGGCGATCTCGGCCGAGGCCGTGTTGATGCTGTCGGTGGCGGAACGTACCTGGCCCACGGTCTTCACCAGCGATTCGCGCATGCGGGCCAGGCCGCCGAGCAGGCGGCCCAGTTCGTCCTGGCGGTCGACGTGCACCTCGCGGGTCAGGTCGCCTTCGGCCACGGCGTCGGTGGCGCTCAGGGCTTCTTTCAGCGGCTCGGTGACAGAGCGCGTGATGGCCCAGGCCACGAAGGCGGCGATGGCGACGGCGATGGCGGCCAGCGCCATCAGCAGGGTGATCTGGCGCCTGACGGCGGTGCGAGAGTCGGCGGCGGTCTGCTCCATCAGGGCGCGCTGGCCGCCAATCATCTTCTGCTGTTCGGCGCTGTAGGCCTCGGCGGCGGGGGCGAGTTCCTTGTTCAGGATGTCCTGTGCGCCGCCGTAGTCTTCCATCTGCAGCGCGTCGAAGAAGCGCTTGCGCACGGCGAGGTAGGCGTCGCGCTTCTGGCCGATGCTGGCGAGCAGCGTCTTGCCCTGTTCGCTGACGATGCGGGTCTCCAGCTCCTTCTGCAGGGCGGCCACGTCCTTGGCGGACTGGGCCATCAGCGGCGTGAAGTGGTCGACCACGCGCGGGTCGTTGCGCGACATGGCCTGCGCCATGACGCGGTTCACGTTCAGCGTGGTCTGCGCGGCCCACTCCTGGGACATGTTGAGGCGCTGTTGCACCGAGACGATGCTCTCGGTGGCGCGCAGCGCGGCGTTGAGCCCCATCCAGGCCAGGGCGGTGGTGCCGACCAGCAGGGCCAGCACGATGGCGAAGCCGATCGTGAGGCGGGGACCGATGTTGACGTTCTTGAACATTCGAGAGACTCCGGGTTGGAACAGGTGTATATCGGTTGCGACGTCAACCAATTGAGCCCACCACCACCACGCTGCGGCTGTCGGGCATTTCGTTGTAAGAAAGAACGTTCAGGCCGGGCGCGAACAGGCGCGCGTAGCGGGCCATCACGGGCCGCAGCTGCGGCAGCACCATCAGCACGGGGGCCGCGGCCATCTGCTTCATCTGCTCACGCGCCATGGGCAAATGCGATTGCAGTTGGGTAAGAAGATTCGGTTCGATGGGGAAGTTGTCCAACGCGGCCTTGCCGGTCTGCGTGGCCTGGCTCAGGGCGCGCATCAGCAGGTCCTCGAGCTGGTTGCCCAGGCTGAAGGCCTTGACCTCGCCGACCTGGCCGCAGGCCTGCGCCACGATCTGGCGGCGCAGGGTGAGGCGCGCCTCGGCGGCCAGCAGGATCGGGTCCTTGGTGGTCTCGGCGTTCTCCAGCAGGGTGGTGGCCAAAGGCACCACGTCCTTGAGGGACACGCCTTCCTGCAGCAGGGTGCGCAGCACCTTGAGCAGCAGGCTGGGGCTGAAGGCCTTCTCCAGCGCGGCGGCCAGCTTGGGGGCCTGCGCGGCGCAGCGCTCCAGCAGGGCGGGCACGTCCTCGTGCTGGAACAGCTCGGGCAGGTTCTCGCGGATGAGCCTGGTCACGTGCGTGGCGATGACGGTGGGCACGTCCACCACCTGGTAGCCCATGCCCAGGGCGTGCGCCTTGTGCGCGGGCTCGATCCACACCACGGGCATCTGGAAGGACGGGTCGGCGCCGGGGATGCCGTCGATTTCGCCATACACCTGGGGCGAAGGAATGGCCATGAGCCGCTCGGGAAAGATCTCGGCCGAGGCGACCACGCTGCCGTGCAGCAGCACCTGGTAGTGCGTGGGTTTGAGGCCCAGCTCGTCGCGTGTGCGGATCGGCGGCAGCACGATGCCCAGCGATTCGCTGAGCGTCTGGCGCACGCCCTTGAGGCGCTTGGTCAGCACCGCGCCCTGCGCCGGGTCCACCAGGCCCACGAGCTTGTAGCCCACGGCCACGGCCAGCGGGTCCACCACGGGCAGGCTCTTCCAGTCGATGTCGGGCGCGGCCTCGGTCACCAGCGCGGCCTGCAGCGCATCGGGCGCGGCCGGTGGCGCCACCGCCTGGCGCTGGCCCAGGCGCCAGGCCACGTAGCCCAGCACGCCCGCGAAGGCCAGGAACATCAGCGTGGGCATGCCGGGCACCAGGCCCAGGACGATGAGCAGGCCGGCCACGCCGTACAGCACGTTGGGCGAGGCCAGCAGCTGCTGGCCCACCTGCTTCTCGATGTCGCCCGCGTCGCTCACGCGCGTGACGATGATGGCCGCCGCGGCCGACAGCAGCAGCGCCGGAATCTGCGCGGCCAGGCCGTCGCCGATGGTGAGCAGCGCGTAGAGCTTGAAGGACTCGCCGAGGCTCAGGTCGTGCATGAGCGCGCCGATGAGCACGCCGCCGACCATGTTGAGGATGAGGATCAGGATGCCGGCGATGGCGTCGCCCTTGACGAACTTGGAGGCACCGTCCATGGCGCCGTAGAAGTCGGCCTCGCCGGCCACTTCCTTGCGGCGGGCCTGCGCGCCTTCCTGGTTGATCAGGCCGGCGTTGAGGTCGGCGTCGATCGCCATCTGCTTGCCGGGCATGGCGTCCAGCGTGAAGCGGGCCGCGACCTCGGAGATGCGCTCCGCGCCCTTGGTGACCACCACGAAGTTGATGATCACCAGGATGACGAAGACCACGATGCCGACCACGAAGTTGCCGCCGATGACGAAGTGGCCGAAGGCCTCGATCACCGAGCCGGCGGCGTCGGTGCCTTCGTGACCGCGCAGCATCACCACGCGCGTGGAGGCCACGTTGAGCATCAGGCGCAGCAGCGTGGCGCCCAGGATGACGGTGGGGAAGAGCGAGAAGTCCAGCGGGCGGCGCACGTTCACGGCCACCAGCAGCACGATCATCGCCAGCACGATGTTGAAGGTGAACAGCACGTCCAGCAGCAGCGGCGGCAGCGGCAGGATGATCATGGCCAGCAGGGCCATGAGCAGCAGCGGCGCGGCGACGCGCAGCTTCTTCAGGTCGTTCAACAGCGAGTTCATGGGGTTCATGTCGGTCCGGCGCCGCTCAGGTGGACGGGCACGTCGAGGTCATGGGGCAGGTGAGGTTCGCTGCGGCGCTGGCCCTGGCGGAAGGCCTTGAGCGCGAGCACGTGGCGCAGCACCACGGCCACGGCCTGGTACAGCGTGGCGGGAATCTGCTGGCGCACCTGGCTGGTGTTGTAGATGGCGCGCGCCAGCGGCGGCACGCGCAGCACCTCCACGCCAGCGTCTTCGGCGATGCGGCGGATGTACAGCGCCATCTCGTCCAGGCCCTTGGCGATGACGTAGGGCGCGTCGGCCTTGTGCGCGTCGTACTTGATGGCCACGGCGTAGTGCTCGGGGTTGACGATGACCACGTCGGCGGTGGGCACGGTCTTGCGCACGCCGCGCCGCGCGATCTGCTGCTGGATCTGGCGGATGCGAGCCTTCACCTCGGGCCGGCCTTCGGTGGTCTTGTGCTCTTCCTTGATGTCACGCTTGCTCATGCGCTGCTCGCGCAGGTAGACCAGGCGCTGGATGGGCACGTCGATGAGGGCGTAGAGCACGAACACCGCCACCAGCGAGAACACGGCGGCCTGAGCCAGCGACAGGGCCTGCGGCAGCGCCTCGCCCAGGGGCAGGGCGGTCACACGCAGGAAGCCCTTGATGCTGCCGTTCATGACGACGTACAGAACGCCGAAGAGCGTGAAGGCCTTGAGCGCGGTGGTGGCGAACTCGGCCAGGTGCTTGGCCTTGGTGATGCGCTGGAAGTAGTTCATCGGGTTGAGCCGCTCCAGCTTGGGGATGAGGTTCTCGGTGCTCAGGATCCAGCCGCCGGGGAACAGCGAGGCGGCCAGCACGCACAGCGGCACGATGAACAGCGGCAGCAGCATCTTGCCCAGCAGCAGCATCACGGGCACGAAGGCGTGCGAGAACAGCTTGTCGAGCGCGCCGTCGCCCTCGGCCACCACGAAGCCCAGGGTGAAGAGGCGGCGGAAGTCGGCCAGGTAACCGGGCGCCAGCAGGACGATGGCCTGCAGGCAGACCACCAGGCCCACGGCGGTGGCCAGGTCCTTCGAGCGCGCCACCTGCCCCTGCTCGCGCGCCTTGCGCAGCTTCTGCGGGGTGGCGGCTTCGGTCTTGTCGCCGGTCTGGTCCTGGCTCATGTCAGTTCCGCATCAACTGTTCCAGCATCTCGAGCACCCGGGTGGTGAGGTTCACGTACTGCTGCGGAATGAGCTGCAGCATGCCGCCGAGCATGAACAGGCCGAAGACGATGATGAGCGAGAAGCCCAGCGAGAACAGGTTGAAGGTGGGCGCCACCCGGTTGAGGAAACCGAAGCCGATCTGCACCACCAGGGCCGAGAAGATCACCGGCAGCGAGAGCAGCAGCGCGGCCGAGAAGACCCAGCCCACCTGCAGGGGCAGCACGGTGAGCGCCTGCTCGGGGATGCCCGCGCCCACCGGCCAGGCGCGAAAGCTCGAACCCATGACGCCGCTGAACACCAGGTGGCCGTCCACGGCGAAGAAGATGAGGATGGTGAGGATGTAGATGAGCGCGCTCACCACGTCGGACGAGGCGCCGCTCACGGGGTCGTTCATCTGCGCCATGGCCAGGCCCATCTGGCTGGAGGCCATGTAGCCCAGCAGCGCGAAGACCGCCATGATCATCTGGAAACCGATGCCGAGGATGAGCCCGATGGCCACCTGCTCGATGGTGGTGACGATGCCCAGCAGCGAGAACGGGGAGATGGGCTGCGCGGGCGCCGCGATGGGCAGCAGCACCACCGCCAGCGTCAGCGCCAGCAGCACGCGCACGGTGACGGGCACCATGTTCTCGCCGATGACGGGCATGAACGTGAGGATGGCCAGCACCCGAACGAAGGGCCACCACAGCGCCATGAGCGTGGCGAGCATCTGGCCGAAGACGGGTTCCATGGCGCGGGGCTCACAGGGCCAGTTGCGCCGCGCGCTCGAAGATGGCGCGCGCGTAGTCCATGAGCTTGCCGGTGAGCCAGGTGCCCATGACGATGATGGCCGCCAGCGTGACCAGCAGGCGCGGCAGGAAGCTCAGGGTCTGCTCGTTGATCTGCGTGGCGGCCTGGAACAGGCTGACCAGCACGCCCACGATGAGGCTGGGCGTGATCAGCACGACGACGATCAGCACCACCAGCTTGAGGCACTCGGCCACCAGTTCGACGGCGATCTCGGGGGTCATCGCATCGCCTTTCTAGATGGCGCGCACGCTGGTCACCAGCGTGTTCACGGTGAGGGTCCAGCCGTCCACCAGCACGAACAGCAGGAGCTTGAACGGCAGCGAGATCACCACCGGCGGCAGCATCATCATGCCCATGGACATCAGCACCGAGGACACCACCAGGTCGATGACCAGGAAGGGGATGAACAGCATGCAGCCGATCATGAAGGCCGTCTTGAGCTCGCTGAGCACGAAGGCGGCGAGCTTGACGGTGAAGGGGTGCTGGGCCGGATCGCTCACGGCGGGCGCGCCCGACAGCGTGGCGATCTGCGTGATCGAGGCCTGGCTGGTCTGCGCGAGCATGAAGCGCGACAGCGGCACCTCGGCGCGGTTCAGTGCCTCCTGCAAACCGATGCTGCCCTGGTCGTAGGGCAGCAGGGCCTCCGTCCAGATGCGATCCCCCACGGGGCGCATGACCAGCATGGTGAGGATGAGCGCGATGCCGGTGAGCACGCGCGCCGGCAGGCCCTGCTGCAGGCCCAGGGCCTGGCGCAGCAGCGAGAGCACGATGATGAAGCGGGTGAAGCTGGTCATCATCAGGACCATGGCGGGCAGCAGGCCCAGCAGGGTCATGATGATCAGGATCTGCGTCCTGACGGTGTAGTCGGTGGTGTTGCCGGTGGTGGTGCTGCTGAAGATCTGCAAGCCGCCGCCCGCGGCCGCGCCGGCGCTGTTGGCCGCCTGCGCGAACGCGCCCTCGGGCCAGGCGAGGGTGGCGAGGGCGAGGCCGGCGCCGGCCGCGGCGGCCAGCCGCGCCGCGCCGCGCGGGCGCAGGGCGAGGGTCATGACGTGAAGCTGTCCAGGTCCAGGTCGCTGACCTCGATGACCTTGAGGCCGTAGTTCTCGCCGCTGACCACGACCTCGGCCTTGCCGATGGCCACGCCGTTGATCTTCATGGTGAGCGGCTCGCCGGCCAGCACGTCGAGTTCCACCACGCTGTCGGGGCGCAGGTGGGCCACGTCTTCCAGCGAGACCTTGGCGGAGCCGAGTTCGAGCGTGAGCGTGACGGGGATGCGGCGCATGAGGCGGCCCAGGCCGAGCGAGGGCGCGGCGGGCGCGGGCGCCGGGGCGGCGGCCTCGGTGGCACTGGCCATCTCCTGCATCACGGCGGCGAAGGCGTCGTCGGTGCCGGGCGCGGTGGCGAGGGGGTCGAAGGTGGAGCTGTCGGTGGACATGGTCAGACTTCCTGCAGGTTGGTCAGGCACAGGCGGCCCTTGTTCTCGACCACCATGGCCTTGAGCACGGGCTTGTCCTGCACGCGCACGGTGGCGGTGTCGAGCGAGATGGCGAGCACGTCGCCCGGCTTGAGGCCGAGCAACTCGCCCAGCGGCAAGGTTTTCTGGGCCAGGCGCACGTCCAGGCGCAAGGGCAGCGCGCGGCGCAGGCTGGCGCCGTCGGCGGCGCGCGCGGCGGACTGTCGGCGCGCCGGGGCGAGCTGGCGCAGCGCGGTGGCCAGGGTGTCGCTGTCGAGCGCGAACACCACCAGGCCCAGCGGCGCCGAACCGGCGAGCACCTGCGCCCACAGGAACATGGTCGGCCCGCTGAGGGGACAGCGTGCGGTGGGCAGGTCCTGTTCGAGCTGCAGCGCCCATTCGCCGTCGGCCGTGGGCTCACGGGCGCCGATGCGGCGCATCAGCGCCTGGCTGAGCAACTGGCCGAGCTGCGCGGCCAGGCGCTGCTCGGTGGCGGTTTCCAGCGGCGGCACGCAGCGCGCGCCCAGCTCCCAGTCGGTGGAGCCATAGCGGCGCGCCAGCAGCGCGGTGAGGGCCGAGCGCTCGATGGCGAAGGCGCTGCGGCCCACGCCGCTGCGGTAGGTGGCCCAGCGCAGGGTGGTTTCGATGGGGTTGGTGCGGCCATGCGACACGCCGCCCAGGCGCACCGGCGCGCCCACGCGGCCGGGGAAGGCGGTGGCCAGGGCGTGGTCGAGGTCCTGCTGGGTGAGCTGGAACAACGAGTCCAGCGCGTGGATGGGCCGGCCGAGTTCGCAGGGGTCGAGCGCGGTGAGGCGCGCGCCGGCGGCGGGCGGAAGGATATGGGGCGTGTGGGCCATCGGTGCCTCAGATCGGCAGCTTCATGAGCTCGTCGAAGGCGCCGACGACCTTGTTGCGCACCTGCATCATCATGTTGAAGTTGAGGCTGGCTTCCTGGCTCTTGAGCATGGCGCCGACCAGGTCGTCGCTGCGGCCGCTCTCCACGGCGCTGACGGCAGCCTGGGCGGCGTGGCCCTTGTCGTCGGCGGCGCGCAGCAGGCCACCGACGTGTTGCGTGAAGGAAGGCCCCTGCGCCGCGCCCGAGGGCAGCACGTCGGCGAGCTGGGCCTGCGCCGTCTGCATCTGCTGCAGGCTGGCGTGGATGGAGGAAAGCATCGACGGGTTCAAGGGCGCTCCCTGGACGGGCTATTTGTGATTTGTGGAAATGTATAGTCGCGAATCGTAATATGGACAGGTGACCCGTCAAGCGACGCGCCGGACGCAATCGGCGTTGGCGGGATGAGCGGTTGGGACGGCCGGCCTGACGGTGTCGGGGGTGCGGCTTGGGGTGGACGTTTCTGGGTGCGCCGCCTTTCGCGCCTCTGCTTCGCGAGGGCCGCTGGTGCGTGTGCCCGTTCTCCGGCCCACGCTCGCGCAGAGGCGCCCAAGCGCTCGGACAGGGCTGGCGTCACCACCGCGGCTGGCGCGCCCCCTCTGTGGCAAGCGCGAATGGGGCCTACGCCCGGACACCCGCACCATCGACCCCAGTAGCGGGCTGGCCGGCCATAGAAGACCGGACTTCCCTTCGCTCAGCGATTAAATGGAATCTGACCCCAATAAGGGGAGCCCGGATTCCTCGTGGCGCGCTCGGGCGTCACTCTCGACGGATGGTGGGGTTCGCGGGCGCAGGCCCCATTCGCGCTTGCCACAGAGGGGGCGCGCCAATCACGGTGTTGACGCAGGCCCGGTGGAGCGCCCGGGGACATCTGCGCGAGCGTGGGCCGGAGAACGCGGACCACGCCAGCCGTCAGCGCGAGGTCTCAACGAGAAACCAGCGCGAGGAAGCCGCGCAAAACACCAACGCCCCCCTCAGAGCTGGATCTGGATGTGCGGCAGAAAGCGCACGCTGGCGTCCTCGAAGCGCTTCTTGTCGTAGCGCAGGGTGGCCGCCCAGAGCACGATGGATGGGTCGATGGCCGGGTTCACCGGGTGCACGATGCAGCGCACCGCCTTCTCGTGCTGGAAGGTCTTGGCCACGCAGTCGGGGTACTTCAGGGCCAGGTCCACCAGCGACTCGTCGGCCACCGAGGCCCGCCGCGCGCCCGTGTCGCGCACGATCCACTCCACCCACTGGTCGCGCAGCTCGTCGCGCAGCGCCGCGCCGATGCGGTCGAAGTGAATCCAGCCGGTTTCCGCCACCGTGTCCCGACGCGCCTGCTCGCGCGTGAGGTGGAAGTTGTCCACGCGGTAGTTCAGGTCGACCATGAGCACGCGGTTGAGCCCCGCCGCGCGCTGATGCTCCTGCGTCCACCTGGACGCGGCCACCAGCGCGGCCTGCTTGGCGCTGCCGCCGTACACGCCGGTGATGAGCCCCATGGACAGCTCGGCGTTGTGGCCCGCGAAGGCCAGGCTGCAGTCGCGCAGGCGGATGCGCTCCGGCACGTCGCGCGTGTGCGCCAGGAAGGACAGCTGGATCATGTCGCGTTGCTTGGCCACCATGGCGGTCTCCTGTTGCCGTGCCGCGTTCAGGCCTTGCGGGCCACCGCCTTGCGCACGGGCGCGGCGGCCTTCTTCGATTTCACGCCAGGCTTGCGCCCGGTCTTCTCGCGCGTGGGCGGGAAGTCGGGCGTGGGCACACGGTACGCCACGTCGAGGTCGACGCCGCGCATCGCCCACACCTTCTTCGCCACGCGTTCGAGCACCTCGCGCGGGTCGTCCACCTGCTTGAGCTTGCTCAGGATGCACTCGATCACCGCGTAGGCGGGCAGGTCGGTGTCGTTGCGGCGGCGGTCGTCGGACAGCCACTGGTACTGCCGCGCCGAGGAGCGGCCGAAGATCTTGGCAAAGCGCGTGCCGAGGTCCACCCGCGCCCAGGTCTCCAGCTCGGTGCCCACGAAGGGCTCCAGCGCGGGGTCGTACATCAGGTGGAACAGTTCCTTGATGGAGTAGCGCGCCCAGCCGCGCTCGCGCGGCACCTCTTCGTACAGGCGGATGAGCAGCTCCAGCGCCTCGGGCAGCAGGGGCAGGGCGCACATCCTGTTGTAGTGGTTGGAGTTGCGAAACCCCAGCGCGTACTGCGCGTCGTACTTGGAGAGGTTGTGCTCGCCGCGCCATTCCTCGATGTCCAGTCCCATCATGGGCCGCTGCGAGCGCGGTTTGGACAGATCGACCAGGGGTCGCTTGAGGGTGCTTGCGTTCATGTCTCGTGGGGCCGGGGCGCGGCCCTCGACCAGGGTGTCATTGGTATTTCACACTTTGCGGAGTTTAGCTTCAACAAAGTGAGTTAGTGAGCGCCGACCTTCGTTGGCCGCCGCTGTCGGATGGGCGGCGCGCCGCTCAGGCGCGCAGCGGTTCGAGCAGACCGAAGGCGCTGTTGGCGCGCATTTCGAGGAAGCCGCCGGCGCACATGCGCGCGGTGTAGAACTGCTCGAAGCTGGCCACCGGGCCGAGACCCTCGACGAAGGAGCGGTAGGCGGCCCACAACTGCTCGAACAGATCGGGCGGGCAGGGGTAGCGGCGGAACACGTCCTGCAGGCGGCTGCGTTCGTAGCGCCAGTGCACTTCCTGCGGGTCGCCATCGGCGGCGGCCTGTTCGATGCGCGCGCCCAGTTCCTCGAAGGCCAGCAGGCGCTGCAGTTCGAGCTGGATGGTCGGGCCGCCGGGCTCCAGCGGACGCGCCGGGCCGTCGGCCGCAGGGGCGGCGGGCGCCACGGTGCCGCAAAGCTGACCGTGGTGCGCAATGGCGCGGCGCGCCACCACCCAGGCGGCGTTGCCCAGGGCGGCGGTGCCACGCGCGTCCAGGTCGGGCAGGGAGAGCTGCACCCGGCCAGGCAGGCGGCGCGAGGGCTCCGCGCGCAGTTCGACCACCAGGAAGAGCACCGACTCGGCGTACAGGCGCAGCACCGACTGGCGCGCCTCGCGCGGCGCAGCGGCATCGGGCATGCCCCGGCCCTGCACCACCTCGCCACTGGCGTCGTGCGGGCGCGTGCTCAGGTGCAGCGAGATGCGTTCGATCGGCATGCGCGGCGGGCGCAGCACCTCCACGGCCCAGGCCAGCGCGCGCGCGGGATCTTTCAGTTCGTCGTGCACGGCCGCCTCCCCGGGCGATGACCGGGGGAGCCGGGGCGATCGCTCAGTTTTGCAATTTGCGGAAATGCACACATGCGAACCATTATTCACCAAAATGGCGAACCGTGCACGTGTTCAGCGGCGGAAGTGTTGTTCGAGTTCGGTGAGCACGCCGTCGATGCCCTGCAAGGTGCCGGCCAGGTCGCGGCACAGCAGCAGCCACTCCTGGCGCTGGGCCGAGTGTTCGGAGGCGGTGTCGGCGGCGATGAGCTGCACGGTGGACTCGAGGTCGGTGCCGGCGCGCTGGCGCAGGCCCATGGCGTGGATGAACAGGCCGCGCGCGGTTTCCTGGGTGTCGCCCATGGCGGCGCGGGTGTCGTCGCTGCTGGTCATCACGTCGGCCATCAGCAGGTTGCGGATGGTCTCCAGCGTGCCGGTGAGGTGGCGCATGCGCTCGCAGACGGCGACGAGCTTGTCGAAGGCGTTTTCCATGGAGCCGCTGACCTTAGCGCAGTGGGCGGACGGTGTCCCGTGAAGGGGATCACGGGGTGCGTCCGGCGGATCGGCGGAGGGCCGGCGCCCGGATTCAATCCTCGCGCGCTTCCGCCTCGCGCGGCACGAAGTCCACCTCGCGGCCGTCGCTGAGCAGCTGCCGGATGCGCACCGGCGCGCCGCGTTCGTCGAAGTGCACCAGGCCGATGCCGGCGCCATTGAGCAGGCGCCGGCCGTGCGGCGTGCCCTCCGGTTTGCGCGGCGTCACCTTCATGTGGCGGCGGCGCGTGAAGCGGTTGAGCGGTGAACGCGGCGAGAACAGCCAGCGGTTGAGGTGGTCGAGTTTCTCCAGCAGGCCCTCCGGGAAGGTGTTGCGCAGGCCGCTGCTGCAGATCTGCCAGATGTGCGGGCTGGGCGCGGGATCCGCCAGAGGAGACTGGCGCCGCCCGCGTGGGCGCAAGGCCACGTCGTAGACGAAGGAGTAGTGCACGTCGCCCGAGAGCACCACGAAGGTCTGTGGCGTCTTCGGGTGCCGGAAGATGTTGAGCATGGCGCTGGCGGCACCGGGGTGCGACATCCAGTTCTCGGCGTCCACCAGCAGCGGGTGGCCGAAGAAGCTGAAGATGCGCTGCACGGTCTCGATGAGCTTGACGCCGAAGATGGGCGCCGAGGCCACCAGCAGCACCGCGGGGTGGCCGCGCAGGGCCTGCTGCAGGTCGGTGAGGGCCTCCCAATCCATCAGGCCGGAAGGGCGGCGCGGCGAGCGGTCGGAGCGCCAGCGGTGCGTGCGGCTGTCCAGCACCATCAGCGGCGGCGTGGTGGGCCACACGTAATGCCAGTCGCGCCAGTGCAGCAGGCGTTCGATGAGGGCGTCGTGCGCTGTGCCGCCGGGCTCGTCGAGCGCGGCCTGCACGGCATCGAGCAGGGCGGCGCCGCCAAAGGCCTCGGGCCGGTTGCCCCAGCCCTGGTTGAGCAGGTAGGCGATGAGCGCATTGCCGATGACGCGGCGCGAGAAGGGGTGGCCGTAGGCCACGTCTTCCCATTCGCGGCTGAGGTTCCAGTCGTCGGTGACGTCGTGGTCGTCGAAGACCATGGCCACGGGCAGGTGGGCGAGCACGCGCCGCGCGGCACCCAGGCCCTGGCGGAAGTCGTGAATGGCCCGCGCCTCGCGGGCGTAGCGCTCGGCGTTCTCGTCGCTCAGGCCGGGCGGGGGCGACAGGTCCAGGCCGCGCCAGGGCAGGGGCGACCACACCAGCAGGTACATCGCGAGCACCTCGCCCAGGGTGATGAGGTGGTTGTGCGCGTTGTCGGTGGTGAAGATGGGCTTCTTGACGCCCTCGAACACCAGATCGATGAGGCGTTCGCTGCGGGGCGTGCGGGGCAGCAGTTGCTCGCGCCGGTAGTAGGTGTCGGGGTGGGCGAGCAGGTCGCTGGTGCCGCGCACCTCGCTGCCGTCGGCGCCGGCGATGGCTTCCTCGCGCAGGCCCAGGCGCTGCATGAGGCCGTGGATGGCGCGCAGCATCGGTCCGGCCACGTCGTCGCAATAGACCTGGTCGCCGCTGAGCACGAGGGCGGAAGGCCATTGGGTGATGTCGTTGGCGGCGTCGCGCAGCAGATGGTCGAGGTGCGTGTCGGCACGGGCCAGGCCGTCACCACCGCCGGCGTGGTGCGGCTTGCGGCAGGAACCGTGCAGCAGCGCGCGCACCCCGGGGGCGAAGCGCAGGCCGGGCGTGTCGCGGCCGGGGTAGCAGAGCGCGGGGTCGTCGAGCGGCGTCCAGCCGCCAGCGGCGTCGGCGAACTCGAAGCGGTAGCCGGTCCAGAGGCCGGCGGTGAGATCGGTGTCGAGTTCGAGCTCGATCAGCAGGAGGGCCAGGTGCTCGCCCGCGCGCAGGGTGTGCACGGTGGGTGAGTGGGTGGAAGGTGCGCCGCCATCGGGCAGCAGGCTCACGCGCACCTGGGCGGGCGCGTGGCTGCAGGCGATCCACCAGGCGATGCGGCGGGCCTGCACGCGGCGAAGGACGGGGCCCGCGAGCACGGGTGGCAGCTTGTCAGGAGAGGCTTCGGTCATCCGGCGTCATTGTGGCGGGCCTGTGTGAAGGCCCTGTTCACGCCGCCTGACGCAAGGTCTGCACCAGCACGCGGTGCAGTGCGTCCACCGCGGGCGCGCCGCGCGAGGCGCGGCTGCGGTAGGCCGCCACGGCCATCGGCGCCAGCGGGCCGAGCCCATGCTCGGCCCCCAGCACCTGCAGGTGCGCGGGTGCGCTGCACTGCGTGAGCACGGCCACCGCCAGGCCGCTTTCCACCGCCGCGATCTGCCCCGGCAGGCTGGAGCTGTGGTACACGACCCGGTGCCGCCGGCCCTGCAGCGACAGCGTCGTCAGCGCGTGCTTGCGCGCCAGGCTCGCGTCCTCGTACACGGCGATGGGCAAGGGGTCGCGGCGCCAGACGTCGAACTGCGGCGAGCCCACCCACACCAGCGGCTCGTGGAAGAGCAGCGTGCCGCGCTGCGCGTGGTCGCGCGAGACCAGGGCCAGGTCGAGCTCGCCGCGAGCCACGCGCGGGATCAGCCGGGTCGATTGTTCGCAATCGAGTTCGATCTCCACCGCCGCGTGGCGCGACGCGAAGCGCTTGAGCACCGGCGTGAGGTAGCGCGCGGCGTAGTCGTCGGGCACGCCCAGGTGCACGCGGCCGAGCAGGGTGTCGGGCCGCATGGCCGCTTGCGCCTCGGCGTGCAGGTCGAGCAGGCGGCGCGCGTAGCCCAGCAGGGACTGGCCGTCGGGCGTGAGCTCCAGCCGGCGCGGGCCGCGCAGCAGCAGCGGTTTGCCCACCGCGCGCTCGAGCTTCTGCAATTGCATGCTCACCGCCGACTGCGAGCGGTTCACCTCGGGCGCCGCCGCCGACAGCGAGCCCGCGTCGACCACGGCGACGAAACACTTGAGCCAGTCGATCTGCAGGTCGTCGGCGCGCATGAATCCGGTTATCGAATGGAGTTCATGCGAATTATCCGCTTCTCGAAAGTTGATGGGGCGACCACAGTGCGGGCATGGACCAAGACGCACGCAACGAACGCCTGGCCGCCTGGCGCATGGCCCTGGGCGGACTCATCCTGGGCACGCTGGGCGTGTTCCTGCTGGAGTCGGGCAGCGACCCCGCCTCGGCCGCGTGGTTCCGCTGCGCCTTCGGGCTGCTGGCGCTCACGCTGTGGGCCTGGGCCGCGCGGCGCGCGCCCTTGTGGCGGCTGCCGGCCGGCACCTTGTGGCGCGTCGTGCTGGCCGCGGCGCTGGTGGTGTTGAGCTGGGTCGTCTTCTTCGCGGCGATCCAGCGCCTGTCGGTGGGCTTGGCCACCGTGGTCTTTCATGTGCAACCGCTGTGCCTGATGCTGGCCGGCGCCTGGTGGCTGGGCGAGCCGCTGCCGCGCGCGCGCCTGGCGGCGGCGGGGCTGGCCCTGTTCGGCTTGTCGCTGGCCACGGGCTTGCTGGGCGCTGCCGGGGCGGTGGTGTCGGCGGTGGGCGTGGCGCTGTGCCTGGTGGCCGTGGTGGGGCAGACGGTGGTGGGCCTGTTGCTGCGCGCCCGCACGCCGGTGCCGCCGCTGGCCCTGGCCTGGTGGCAATGCGCCGTGGGCGCGCTGGCGCTGTGGCCCTGGGTGCTGTCGGCCGGCTGGCCCGCCTGGGGGCCGGCCTGGGGCTGGCTGGCCGCGCTGGGCGTGGTGCACACGGGGCTGGCCTACGTGCTCATCTACGGCGGCATGGCGCGGCTGGCCACCTCGCGCACCGCCCTGCTGCAGTTCGTTTACCCGGGGGCGACGCTGGTGTGCGACGCGCTGGTCTACGACCGCTGGCTCGCGCCAGCACAGATGGCGGGCGTGGCCTTGATGGGCCTGGCCCTGTGGTGGGGCGCCCATGAGCCCCCACGCTCCGCCGCCGCGCGGGTCGCAGGCTGATCCGCCTCGGGGCGGCCCGGCGGCGGATCGTCCGGCTTACTCCTCCAGCAGCGAGCGCAGCATCCACGCCGTCTGCTCGTGCACGGTGAGGCGCTGCACCAGCACGTCGGCGGTGGGTTCGTCGCTGGCCTTGTCGACCAGATCGAACATGGCGCGCGCGGTGCGCGCCGCGCCCTCGTGGCCCTTGGCCAGGATGGCGACCATCTCCAGCGCCTTGGGCGGCGTGGCGGGCGCGTCGGGCAGTGAGCTGAGCTTGGCGAACTCGGCGTAGCTGCCGGGCGCCACGTGGCCCAGCGAGCGGATGCGCTCGGCGATGGGGTCGACCGCGTTCCACAGCTCGGTGTATTGCTGCATGAACATGTCGTGCAGGCTGTTGAACATGGGGCCCGTCACGTTCCAGTGGAAGTTGTGCGTGGTGAGGTACAGCGTGTAGGTGTCGGCCAGCAGGTGGCTCAGGCCTTTGGCGATGGCGGCGCGGTCTTTTTCGCTGATGCCGATGTTCACGGCCATGACGGGTTTGGCGGTCTTCTTGCTCATGGGGGCTCCTTGATGAGAACGGGTGACAGAGCGAAAGCTTAGCGCTCTTGCGTGTGCACGGTGGTGGGCAGGGGCGAGAAGCCGTGGTTCAGCGGCCCGTGGCCGCGGCCCAGGCGCCACTGGGCCGATGCGTAAAGGGCGGCGCGCACGTAGTCGCGCGCCCGGGCCACGGCGTCGGCCAGGGGAAGGCCGCGTGCCAGCCCGCAGGCGATCGCGCTGGACAGGGTGCAGCCTGTGCCGTGGGTGTTGGGGGTGTCGATGCGCTCTGCGGCCCAGCGCGTCACCCCATCGGCATCGAGCAACAGATCGGTGAGCACCGGGCCGCTGAGGTGGCCACCCTTGAGCAACACGCCGCGCGCGCCCAGGGCGCGCAGCTCGCGCGCGGCGCCCTCCAGCGCGTCGGCCGTGGGGATGGCGTGGCCCACGAACCAGCCCGCTTCGTCGAGGTTGGGCGTGATCACGGTGACGCGCGGGAACAGTTCGGCCACCAGCACGGCCATGGTGTCCGGGGCGATCAGCCGGTCACCGCTGGTGGCCACCATCACGGGGTCGAGCACCACGCGCTGCAGTTGGTGGCGGTCGATGGCGCGCGCCACCGCGCGCACCACCTCGGGCTCGTGCAGCATGCCGATCTTGACCGCGTCCACGCCGATGTCCTCAACGACGGCGTCGATCTGCTGTTCGAGCAGGGGCGCAGGCAGGGCCTGGATGGCGCGCACGCCTTGCGTGTTCTGAGCGGTGATGGCGGTGATGGCGGACATGCCGAAGCAGCCGAGCGCGCTCATGGTCTTGAGGTCGGCCTGGATGCCGGCCCCACCGCCGGAGTCGCTGCCGGCAATGCTGAGGACGCGGGGGGGATGGAGGCTCATGTTGCAAGTTCCTGCCCATGGTCCGATGGGACCATTCGGAGAGGCCTCGATTGTTTCATCTGTTCATGTTCGGTTTCCAGAATCGCTCGGGGACCTTTCCCGGACACAACAGAGAGACCAGACCATGCCCTCCCCTTCGTTCAAGCGCGTGGCCGCGGCCATGGCGCTCCTGGGTGTTTTCCTCGCCCCCGTGGCCGCGCAAGCCCAGGCCCTGGACCTGTCGCGCTACACGCTCACCTCGAGCTTCGCCCTGCCGGGCACCGCCTCGGAGTCCTCGGCCATCACCTGGAACTGGGACACCAACACCCTGTTCGTGGTGGGTGACGAGGGCGACTTCATCACCGAGGTGGCGCGCGACGGCACGGTGATCGGAAGCATGAGCCTCAGCGGCTTCGACGACACCGAGGCGCTGACCTACATCGGCAATGGCGAGTTCGTCATCGGCGAGGAGCGCATCCAGGACGTCTACAAGCTGAGCTACCAGGCGGGCGGCAACGCCTCGCGCGGTTCGCTGCAGTCCGTCTCCCTGGGGGCCACCGTGGGGAACGAGGGCATCGAGGGCCTCTCTTACGACCGGGCCAGTGGCCAGTTCGTGGCGGTGAAGGAAAAGAACCCGCAGGCCGTGCAGGTCGGCAGCATCGACTTCGCCAACGGCACGCACACCATGAGCCCTCTGTTCACGCCCAAGCTCGGCGTGGCCGACCTGTCGGACGTGCAGGTGCTCAGCGGCTTCACCGGCGCCAGCTTCGCCGACCACCTGCTGATCTACAGCCAGGAATCGCAGCGCCTGCTGGAGGTGACGCGCACCGGTCAGGTGCTCAGCGCCTTCGCCTTCACCACCATCAGCGGCATTGCCGAGGGCGTGACCATCGCCGCCGACGGCACGATCTTCATCACCGACGAATCGCCCTTCGTCTACATCCTCACCGCCCCGGTGCCCGAGCCCGAGACCTACGCGATGTGGCTGGCCGGCCTGTTCGCCGTTGCCGGCGCCGCGCGCCGCCGCAAGGCCTGATCCCCGTTCTTCGTCACTTCCATCAACAGGAGCCTGAGCATGAAAAAGCAACTCGCCGCCCTCGCCGTGGCCGCGTTCACCGCCTGCGGTTCGTTCGCCGCCACCAGCGGTGTGGTGATCACGGAATGGATGTACCAGGGCGCTGGCAGCACCGACCGTGAGTTCATCGAATTCACCAACCTGGGCCCCACCGCCGTGGACTTCACCGGCTGGAGCTACGACGACGATTCGCGCCTCTCGGGCGCCTTTCCGCTCTCCGCCTTCGGCATCGTGGCGCCGGGCGAGTCGGTGATCATCACCGAGATGAACGCGAGCGCCTTCCGCAGCGCCTGGGGCCTGGACGCCAGCGTGAAGGTCTGGGGCCCGTATACCAACAACCTGGGCAACGGCGACGAGATCAACCTCTTCGACGGCGCCGGCAACCTGGTGGACCGCCTCACCTACGGCAGCGACCCGCGCACGCGCGGCATCAGCGGGCGCGCCACCGGCGCCGACGCGCTGGGCGCGAACGACGTGTCGCAGTGGGTGTTCTCGTCCGTGGGTGACATCGAAGGCTCCTGGGCCAGCAGCCTGGGCGACATCGGCAGCCCTGGCCGCACCTCGTTCGCGAGCCCGGTGCCCGAGCCCGAGGGCTACGCCATGCTGCTGGCCGGCCTGGGCGCCGTCGCCGGCCTGGTGCGCCGCCGCCGCCAGAGCGAACGGTCCGCTACGCCCGCCGCCTGATCGCAGCGCCCAGCGCGATCGCCGCCGCCGCCAGCGGCGCGAACGCCTGGGCCTGCTCCATTGTCGCCAGCGTGGTGGCGCTGACCAGGCAGGCCAAGGTGCCCAGCCCCAGCAGCGCCCACCACAGCCAGCGCCCCGCGCGCGAGGCCGGGCGCGTGTGCAGCAGCAGGCCCAGGCCTGCCACCGCCGTGGGGTCGGGCGCCAGGCCGATGAACTCGGCCTGCACGACGGGCCGGCCGTCCGCCGGTGCGAGCAATGGCCATGACAGGGCCGCCATGAGCAGCAACACGCTGCCCGCGCGCGAGCGCCGCACCCGCCCGCCTGTGCCATTCAGCAGCAGCCAGCCCAGCGCCGCGAGCGCGTACAACCCCGCCAGCGCTTGCGCGCCCCAGTTGATGGGCACGTACAGCCGCCACACGAAGCCCCAGGCCACCAGCGCGCTCAGCGCGGCCATCAGCGCCATGCCCCGCCGCGCGGCGTGTTCGTGTCCTTGCCACAAGGCGAGCGCCAGGGCCAGCACCAGCACGTTGGCCAGCAGCCCCAGCGGCCACCAGGCGGCGTTGTGCAACTCGAACAGGCGCCAGTAGGTGTCGGGCGCGAACATCAGGAAGTCCGAAGGGCGGTAGGTCCACCATTCGTTCATTGGCGGGCCCTCACAGCGCGCCGATCGCGCGGGCGATGCGTTCGCGCTGCGCCGCGTCGGGCAGCGGCCCGCGCGCGGCGGCCAGGTTTTCGCGCACGTGCGCCACCTGCCGCGTGGCGGGGATGGCGCAGGTGACGGCCGGGTGGGCGAGCACGAACTTCAGGATGAGCTGGGCCCAGCTGGTGGCGCCCAGCTCGCCGGCCCAGCCGGGCAGGGGGTGGCGCGCCAGCGCCCGCGTGAGCTGGCCTTCGCGGAAGCTGCGGTTGACGATCACCGCCACGCCGCGCTGCTGCGCCAGCGGCAGCAGTCGCTGCTCGGCCTCGCGGTCCAGGGGGTTGTAGGTGAGCTGCACGAAGTCGAGCGTTTGCGTGCGCAGGATGCGCTCCAGCTCGTCGTGGCGGCGGCCCTCGGAGGTGGTGATGCCGACGTAACGCAACCGGCCGCTGGCCTTCATGCGCTGCAGCATCGGCAGGTGGTCCTCCCAGCCCAGCAGGTTGTGCACCTGCAGCAGGTCGAAGCGCGGCACGCCCCAGTGGTCGCGCGACGCCTCGATCTGCGCCGGACCGCGCGCGGCGCTGCCCGTCCAGACCTTCTCGGCCGAGAACACCGGTGCCTGCCCGCCCAGCGAGGCCAGCGCCTGCCCGATGACCGGCTGCGACGAACCGTACATGGGCGAGCTGTCGATCAGTCGCCCGCCGTCGGCGAAGAAGGCGCGCACCACCTCGGCACACCGCGCGCGGCCTTGCGGGTCGTTGCCCACGTTGAAGGTGATCCAGCTGCCCAGGCCGATGGCGGGGATGGCCTCGCCCGTGGCAGGAATCGGGCGGCGCAGCGGCGCGTCGGCGGCCTGGACCTGAGCCGGTGCGGGCCTCACCGGCGCCGCGCAGGCCGTGAGGCCCAGGCCCAGCACGGCGCGTCGCCGAAGGCCTGCGGGTGGGCGGGGGCCGTGTTCCATTTCGTGACGCATAACGTTGGGTGGGGTTGGTTATTGCATGGATCCCTGCAGCGTGGGAAATATCCCTCCCACAATGGCCCGGCAGTCGCGCGCACGGCGCCTGCCGACAGAACCCGAGGAGACCCATGAGACTTGCCGCCCACCTGCCGCTCATCGGCGCGCTTGCCGCCACCGCCGTCCATGCCCAGACCGCCTCCCCCGAGGGCGGCGCGCTGGCGCCCGTGGTCATCCGCGGCAGCGCCGACGCCGCCCAACGCTGGCTGGGCAGCGCCAGCGTCGACGTGGTCGATGGCCGGGAGCTGCGCGAAGGCCAGCTGCAGATCAACCTGTCCGAAGGCCTGGGCCGCGTGCCGGGCCTGGTGATCCGCCAACGCGAGAACTACGCGCAGGACCTGCAGGTGTCCATTCGCGGCTACGGCTCGCGCGCCACCTTCGGCGTGCGCGGCGTGCGCCTCTTCGTGGACGGCATCCCGGCCAGCGCACCCGACGGATCGGGCCAGGCCGCGAATTTCCCGCTCGGCAGTGCCGACCGCATCGAGGTCGTGCGCGGGCCGTTCGCCGCGCTCTATGGCGCCTCCAGCGGTGGCGCCATCCTGCTCTATACGCAGGACGGCACGCGCCCGGGTGAATGGCGCACCGGCCTGGCCGCCGGGCCCGACGGCCTGTGGCGCCTGTCGACCCAGGTCCTCGGGCAGACCGGCACCGTGGAATCGCCGGGCTGGTCGTATGCGC
The DNA here is from genome assembly GCF_011772445.1 of Hydrogenophaga sp. Taxonomy (GTDB): domain Bacteria; phylum Pseudomonadota; class Gammaproteobacteria; order Burkholderiales; family Burkholderiaceae_C; genus Hydrogenophaga. The sequence goes on from NZ_WVZN01000013.1 coordinate 21,017, forward strand.
TGGACGTGGGCCGCTTCGAGACCGACGGCCAGCGCCCGCAGTCGGCCGCGCACCGCAGCACGGCCAATGCCAAGCTGTCGCGCGCGCACGAGGGGGGCCGCACCACGCTCGTCTTCAACCGCCAGAGCGGCTTCTCGCTCGACCCGCTGGGGCTGACGCGCGCGCAGTTCGACGCCGACCCCACCCAGACCGACGCGGCGGCGATCAACTTCAACACGCGCAAGTCGGTGTCGCAGACGCAGGCCGGCCTGGCCTGGGACCAGTCGCTCGGTGGCGGCCACCGGGTCGAGCTGATGGGCTACGCAGGCCAGCGCCGCGTGGTGCAGTTCCAGTCGATCCCCACCGGTGCGCAGGCCGCGCCGGGCAGCTCGGGCGGCGTGATCGACCTGGACCGCGACTACTGGGGCTTCAACGCGCGGTGGCGGCTGCAGCGCGAATGGCAGGGCGGCGAGCTCGACCTGAGCGCGGGCCTGGCGATGGACCGCCAGAGTGACGCGCGCCGCGGCTACAACAACTTCGTCGGCACCACGCTGGGCGTTCAGGGCCCGCTGCGGCGCGACGAGACCAACCGCGCCGACTCGCTGGACCCTTACCTGCGCGCCGCCTGGACGCGCGAGGACTGGACGCTCGAAGGCGGCGTGCGCCACGTGCGCACGCGCTTCGAATCGAACGACCGGTTCCTGGCCAACGGCGATGACAGCGGCAGCGCGCGCTACAGCGGCACGCTGCCCGTGGTGGGCGCGCGCTGGCGCCTTGCGCCAGGCCTGCAGGCGTTCGGCAGCGTGGGGCGCGGGCTGGAGACGCCCACGCTCAACGAGGCCGCCTACCGCAGCAGCGGCGGCGCGGGGCTCAACACCGAGCTCAACGCGGCGCGCAGCACCAGCGCCGAGATCGGTCTGCGCGGCCGCCACGCCGCGGGCCTGTGGTCCGCCACGCTGTTCGACATCCGCACGCGCGACGAGATCGTGGTGCAGAACAACACGGGCGGACGCTCCACCTTCCAGAACGCGGGCCGAACCGAACGCCAGGGCCTGGAACTCGCGGGCGAATGGGGCGTCGGCGAGTTCACGCTGACCAGCGCCTACACGGCGATGAGCGCGCGCTACCGCGACGGTTTCCTGACGTGCACTGCGACGCTGTGTCCCACCGTCAACCCGCCCACGCCCATTCCCGCCGGCAACCGCTTGCCCGGCCTGCCGGCGCAGCAGTTTTTCGCGCAAGTGGCCTGGACACCGCGCTGGGCCGCCACCGTGGGGGGCGTGTTCACGCTGGAGGCGCGGCGCAGCGGGCGCGTCCAGGTGAACGACCTCAACACCGATGCGGCCGAGGCCTACACCCTGTTCGCGCTGGGCGCACGCTTCGAACAGAGCACCGGCCCCTGGACCTGGCGGCAGTTCCTGCGTCTGGACAACCTGACCGATCGCCGTCACGCGGGATCGGTCATCGTCAACGAGGGCAATGGCCGCTTCTTCGAGCCCGGCGCGGGACGCTCGCTGTCGGCGGGCATCGAGCTCACGCGGCGGTTCTAGGCACGGTTCGCGCGACCTCGCGATCAACGGTGGCCCTGGGCGGGCAAGCGTGGTCGCGCCGGCGCGAACGATCGGTAGCATGCGCAACGTCTGGATACCGTCACCCGGTATCCGCTTGTCCTGCTTGCAGCCCGATCCCAGGAGGTCCAGCCCGATGCGCCCTACGCCCCCCCACGCCCTTGCCACGGGCCTGACCCGCCGTGCCTTCGCGGCCACCGCCATCGGTGGGGCCGCCAGCCTGGCCGCACCGGCGCTGCTGGCGCAGAACAACCGCATCGTGCTCGGTCAGTCGGCCGCGTTCAGCGGACCGGCCGCGCAATTGGGCATCCAGTTCAACGCGGGCGCACAGCTCTATTTCGATCAGCTCAACCAGCAGGGCGGCGTGGGTGGCCAGCGCATCGAGATCGTCAAGCTCGACGACGGCTACGAGCCCGACCGCTGCGCCGAGAACACCCGCCAGTTGCTCTCGCGCGGCTGCACCGCGCTGTTCGGCTACATCGGCACGCCCACCAGCCTGGCGGCGCTGCCTCTGGCCATCAAGGACGGCACGCCTTTCATCGCACCCTTCACGGGCGCCATGGGCTTGCGCCAGCCATTCAATCGCCTGGTGTTCCACCTGCGCGCCTCCTACAACGACGAGACTGCGCTGATCGTGCGCCAGCTCACCAGCCTGGGCCTCAACGACATCGCGGTGTTCCACCAGAACGATTCATACGGCAAGGCTGGCCTGGACGGTGTGACGCTTGCACTCGAGCAGCGCAAGCTCAAGCCCAAGGCCACCGCCACGGTGGAGCGCAACTCGGTGGACGTCGCCAAGGCCGTGTCCGCCATCGTCGCGGCCAAGCCGCAGGCCGTCGTGCAGATCAGCGCCTACGCCTCCTGCGCGGCCTTCGTGCGCGAGGCGCGCAAGGCCGGCTTCGGTGGCACCTTCTTCAACGTGTCCTTCGTCGGCACGCAGGCGCTGGCCGACGCACTCGGCAAGGACGGCGCGGGCGTGGCCATCTCGCAGGTGGTGCCCAATCCGTTCTCCACCACGCGACCCGTCACGCGCGAGTTCCTCGACGCGATCGCGCGCGGTGGCAACAAGGTGCAGCCCAACTACTCCAGCCTCGAAGGCTTCCTGGCCGCGCGGCTGTTCGCCGAGGGGACGCGCCGCGCGTCCGGGCGCCTCAACGCCGACTCGCTGGTGAATGGCCTCGAGGCCATCGGCGACACCACTTTTGGTGGCTTCAGCATTTCGCTCGGCGCCGACAACCACGTGGCCTCGCGTTTTGCCGAGCTGTCGATGCTCACTGGCGACGGCCGCGTGCGCACCTGACAGTCTTGACAGGGTGAGGCGGCGCCCCGGCTGGCGCCGCGTGAGCGAACGCTGCATCATGCAACGAACACGCGCCAGGGCGTGTTGCGCTGAACGATTGCCTGCCGTGTCGAACCGACCCCTGCTCTCCGTGTTGCCGGTGGCCGAGTGGCCATTGCCGCCCGGAGATCGCCTGCCGTGCGCGCTGCTGTTGATCACCGCGGATGGCATGGTGCACAGCGCCAACACCACGGCGCACGCCTGGTTCGACGGCCAGGCTCACGGCATGACCCCGCTGGCGCACTTCCTGGGTGTCCCCGACCACGACGAGCGCGCGGGCGAACTCGATGCGTTCATGGAAGGCATGCGCCGGACCGGCCAGATGCGTGAGCTGCGGCTGGCGCTGCACCGCCACGGCGGCGAGCACTTCTCGGCATTGCTCATGGGCATGCCCCTCGTCGATCCCAGCGGTTTGTACCTGGGCTTCGACACCATGGTGCTCGACCTGTCGCGCTGGCAGGACCGCGAGGCGCTCGTGCCTTACACGCACGCCGAGGACCTGCGTGTGCGTCTCGAAAGCAGCATGCACGCGCACGCCGTGGCCATGCGCGACATCGATGCCTTCACGCAGATCCTGTCGCACGACATGCGCGGGCCGCTGCGCCAGGCCCGGGGCTACCTGCGACTGATGGGCGAGCACAGCGGGAGGGCCGACGATTCCCCGCCGGGGGAGTACACCCGATCGGCCCTGGGCGCCATCGACAGGCTGAGCGGCATGATCAACGCGCTGCTCGAATTCGCGCGCCTGTCCCGCGTGCCGCTGGACCTGCGGTTCGTGCCCCTGGGACCTCTGGTGCAGGGGGTGCTCGCCCAGCTGGGCCGCGATGCCCATGCGGCCACGGTCGACTGGCGCATCGACGACAGACTGCCCGGCGTGCGTGGCGACCCCGTGCTGCTCGCTCAGGTCTTTTCCCACCTGCTGGACAACGCCCTGAAGTTCACGCGCGGCGTGGAGCGCCCGGTGATCGAGCTGGGCTGGCACGAAGGCGAGAACGGTGCGCGCGTGTTCCACGTGCACGACAACGGGGTGGGGTTCGACCGGCGCGCCTCGGACAAGCTGTTCATGCTGTTCCAGCGCCAGCACCACGGGATTGAATTCGACGGACTGGGCACGGGACTGGCGTTCGCGCGCCGCATCATCGAGCGCCACGGCGGTGGCATGCGCTGCGAGTCGTCGCCGGGCCAGGGCTGCCGCGTGAGCTTCACGCTGCCGCACGACAGGGCGGATGGCGCCTGAGCCCGGGGGCGCCGCTCAGGCGCCCCGAGGCGGCGCGTCGGGCAGCACCGCCGTCACCTCGATCTCCACCTTCGCGCGCGCCTCCACCAGCCGGCGCACTTCCACGCAGGTCATGGCGGGGAAGTGCTTGCCCATCACCGCGCGGTAGGCCTCGCCGAGTTCGCGCAGGCGCGCGTTGTACTCGTCGCGGTCGAGGATGTACCAGGTCATGCGCACCATGTGCTCGGGGCCGGCGCCCGCGCAGGCCAGCACCTCGTGCACGTTCTGCAAGGCCTGGCGCGTCTGGGCGATGAAGTCGTCGCTCTCGAATTGCTGCTGGCCGTTCCAGCCGATCTGGCCGCCGACGAAGATCTGCGTGCCGCGCGCGGCGATGCCGTTGGCGTAGCCCTTGGCGGGCAGCCAGCCCTCGGGGTGGAGTTGTTGCAGCATGGTCTCAGGCCTTGTCTCGGGATACTTGTTGTCTTAGAGCGAAGCGTTGCAGCTTGCCGGTTTCGGTGCGGGGGAGTCGCTCGACGAAGAGCACCTCGCGCGGGTACTTGTAGGGCGCCATGCTGTTCTTGGCGTGGTCCTGCAGGGCTTTCACCAGGGCGGCGTCGCCGGTGTGGCCCGGTTTGAGCACCACATAGGCCACGATCACCTGGCCGCGGTCGTCGTCGGGGCGGCCCACCACGCCGCACTCGGCCACGGCGGGGTGCGCCAGCAGCGCAGATTCGACCTCCGGGCCCGCCACGTTGTAGCCGGCGGTGATGATCATGTCGTCGGTGCGCGCCTGGTAGAAGTAGTAGCCATCGGCGTCGCGCTTGAAGGCGTCGCCGGGGTAGTTCCAGCCGCCCTGCACGTACTGCGTCTGGCGCGGCTCGTCCAGGTAGCGGCAGCCCGTGGGGCCGATCACCGCGAGGCGGCCGATCTCGCCGTCCGGCACGGCCTGGCCTTGCTCGTTCACGATGCGCGCGGTGTAGCCCGGCACCACGGTGCCGATGGCACCACGCCGCACGGCCTCGGGCGCGGCCGAGACGAAGATGTGGAACATCTCGGTGGCGCCGATGCCGTCGAGCATCTCGATGCCGCTGGCCTGCTTCCACAACTGGCGCGTGGCGTCGGGCAGGCCCTCTCCCGCGCTCACGCAGATGCGCAGCTTGCCGATGCCGTGCTGCTGCGCGAAGGGTGCCATCTGCCGGTAGAAGGTGGGCGCGGTGTAGCAGATCGTGGCGCCCTTCTCGGCAATGAGCTTGACCATGGCCTCGGGCGTGTAGGCGATGGAGGGGAAATAGACCGAGGAGCCGGCCCACATCGGGAAGATGAGCAGGCCGCCCAGTCCGAAGGTGAAGGCCAGCGGCGGCGAGCCGACCACGGTGTCGTCCGGCGTGGCGCGCAGCACGTGGCGCGGCCAGCACTCGCAGGCGGCCAGCACGTCGCGGTGCGTGTGCACAGCGGCCTTGGGCACGCCCGTGGTGCCGGAGGTGAAGGCCAGCAGGGCGATGTCGTCGCCCGCGGTGGGGCAGGGCGTGGCCTGTGCGGCCTGCCGGGCCGCCAGCGCTTCCAGGCTGTCGGCGTCGTCGGTGTTGAAGCGCAGCAGCGGCAGCGCACTGCCGCAGGCCTCCAGCTCGGCGGTGAGCCTGGCGTCGCACAGCAGCAGCGCGGGCTGCGACTTGTCGATGATGCCCTTGAGTTCCTTGGCGCGCAGCAGCGGCATGGTCGCGACCACCACCAGGCCCGCCTGCACCACGGCCAGCCAGGCCAGGGCCATGGCCACCGAGTTGCCGCCGCGCAGCAGCACGCGGTTGCCTGGGACCAGGCCGTGCTCACGCACCAGCAGGTTGGCGATGCGGTTGACCTGCTCGCGCGCCTGCGCATAGCTCAGCGTTCGCGCGTCGCTGCGCAGAAAGGGGCGATCGGCATGGCCGTTGGACACGGCACGGTCGAACAGGGCCTGCACCAGGTTCACTTGCGGGGGAATGGCCTGCAGCTCCGGCGTGTCGAAGCGCAGCTCGGGCCACTGCTCGCGGGGCGGCAGGCGGTCGTGCACGAAGCGGTCGGTCTGGGCGGAGGTCATCGGTGTTCCGTGGTTCAGCGCAAGGCGTTCTTGCCGAGGATGAGGAGCTGCACCTCGCTGGCGCCTTCGTAGATGCGCAGCGAACGGATGTCGCGGTAGAGGTGTTCCACCACCTCGCCCACGCGCACCCCGCGCCCGCCGAACATCTGCACGGCCATGTCGATCACGCGCTGCGCGTTCTCGGTGGCGGTGAGCTTGGCGGCGGCGGCCGCGGCCGTGTAGGCGGGCGTGCCGGCGCCTTGCGTGGGACTTTCGTCGCGCATCCACGCGGCGCGGTAGGTCAGCAGGGCGGCGGCGTCGATCAGCGCGCTCATTTCACCCAGACGCGCCTGCGTGAGCTGGAAGTCGGCCAGGTGCTGGCCGAACATCTCGCGCCGCCTGGCGTGGGCCACGGCCTCGGCGAAGGCGCGGCGCGCCATGCCCAGCGCGGCGGCGGCCACCGAGGCGCGAAAGATGTCCAGGGTCTGCATGGCCAGCTTGAAGCCACCGTCGACCGCGCCCACCAGCGCATCGGCACCGACGCGGCAGTTCGTGAACGTCAGCGTGGCCAGCGGGTGCGGGGCCATCACGTCGATGTGCTGGGAGGTGTCCAGGCCCGGCGCGTCGGCCGGTACCACGAACGCGCTGATGCCGCGCGCGCCCGCGTCGGGCGAGGTCTTGGCGAACACCACGTAGAAATCGGCCAGGCCGCCGTTGCTGATCCAGGTCTTGCTGCCGTCGAGCACCCAGCCGCCGTCCGCGGGACGCGCGCGGGTTTTCATGCCCGCGACGTCGGAGCCAGCGTCGGGCTCGCTGAGTGCGAAGGCGGCGATCTGCCGGCCCTGCGAGACGGCGCGCAGGCGCTGCTCGCGCTGGGCCTCGCTGCCGCCCAGCGTGATGCTGCCGCTGCCCAGGCCCTGCATGGCGAACGCGAAATCCGCCAGCGGCGAGTGGAAGGCCAGGGTCTCGCGCAGGATCACGAGCGCGCGCGAGTCGAGCTTGTCCAGCGCGCCGCCGTGCGCGGCGGGCACGCAGTAGCGCAACCAGCCGGCCTCGCCGAGCTTGTGGACCCACTCGCGGCAGGCGCGGCGGTCGTCGGATTCATCGACCTGCTGCGCGCCGGCCCAGTCGGCCAGGCCGAGCGCCAGCGCGCGGTGGTGCTCGGTGAAGAAGGGAAGCTCCCACTGCGCCTGCGGTGGGGTCATGCCGTGGGGACGGTCAAACGCCACCACCTCAATCTCCCTGGAAGACGGGGCGCTGCTTGGCGGCGAAGGCCTCGTAGGCGCGGCGGAAATCCTGCGTCTGCATGCAGATGGCCTGGGCCTGCGCCTCGGCCTCGATGGCCTGGTCCAGCGTCATGGCCCATTCCTGGTGCAGCATGGTCTTGGTCATGCCGTGCGCGAAGGTCGGTCCTTCGGCGAGCGAGGCGGCGAGCTTGAGCGCCGCCTCGGGCAGGGCATCCGGCTCGTGCAGCGCGTTGAAGAAGCCCCAGGCCAGGCCTTCCTCGGCCTTCATGGATCGGCCGGTGAACAGCAGCTCGCTGGCCCGGCCCTGGCCGATGACGCGCGGCAGCAGCGCGCAGGCGCCCATGTCGGCACCGGCCAGGCCCACGCGGGTGAACAGGAAGGCGGTGCTGGTGCGCGGCGTGCCCAGGCGCAGGTCGGATGCCAGGGCCATCATGGCGCCAGCGCCCGCGCACACGCCGTCGATGGCGGCCACGATCGGCTGCGGACAGGTGCGCATGGCGGCCACCAGCGCGCCCGTCATGCGCGTGAAGGCCAGCAGCTCGGGCATGGTCATGGTGGTGAGCGGGCCGATGATCTCGTGCACGTCGCCGCCCGAGCAGAAGTTGCCACCCGCGCCGGTAAGCACCACGGCCTTGACGTCGGTGGCGCGCTGCAGGCCGTTGAACCAGTCGCGCAACTCGGCGTAGGAGTCGAAGGTCAGCGGGTTCTTGCGCTCGGGCCGGTTGAGCGTGACGGTGGCCACGCCGTTGGCGATGGACAGGGCGAAGTGCCTCGGCGATGCGGGGGCGGGCGCGTACTGGCCGCGCATGGGGTTGTGGTCAGGGATGGGGTGTTTCATTCGATGCCGTCCGTCAGGCGCTGGTTGAGGTCGAGCTGGTGCTGCTTCACCTTGCCGAGCAGCTTGTAGAGCTGCTCCAGGTCGCGCGGCGACAGGCCCTCGAAGGCCTCCACGATCCAGTGCTCGTGCTGCTCGGCCATCTGCGTGAAGGCGCGGCGGCCCCGGTCGGTCAGGCGCACGCGGAAGGCGCGCCGGTCGCCCTCGACGCCGGTGCGCTCGACCAGTCCTTCGGCCACCAGCTGGTCGGTGATGCCGGTGACGTTGCCGCCCGTGACCATGAGCCGGTGCGAGAGCTCCTTCATCTTCAGGCCCTCGGGGTGGCGCTCCAGCTGCGCCATGAGGTCGAAGCGGGGCAGCGTGGTGTCGAAGTGCTCACGCAGGCCGGCGCGCACGCGCTTCTCGATGAGCTGCGAGCAGGTGAGCAGCCGCAACCACAGCCGCAGCTCGTGCGCGTGCTCGCTGTGCGCGCGCGCCTCCAGGTCGAGTGTTTCGACGTCGTTCATTTGCTGGCCTCCTCTTCCTCTTTGGCCGTCATCGCCTGCTGGCGGGCGATCTCGCGGTAGAGCTGGTCGCGCCCGCTGAGGTAGGGCGCTGGCCAGTCGATGGCGCGCGTCTGCAGCTTGGCGGCTTCGTGCAGGGTCCAGGCCGGGTTGGCCAAGTGCGGCCGGGCGACGGCGCACAGGTCGGCGCGGCCGGCGGCGATGATGCTGTTGGCGTGGTCGGCCTCGCTGATGGCGCCCACCGCCATGGTGAGGATGTCCACCTCGTTGCGCACGCGGTCGGCGAAAGGCGTCTGGTACATGCGGCCATACACCGGCTTCGCCTGCCGCGTGGTCTGGCCGGACGACACATCGATCACGTCGCAGCCCGCGGCCTTGAACAGGCGCGCGATGGCGACCGCGTCGTCGGGCGTGGTGCCGCCGGGCGCCCAATCGTGCGCGGAGATGCGCACGCTCATGGGCTTGTCGACGGGCCAGGCGGCGCGCATGGCCGTGAAGACTTCCAGGGGGTAGCGGCAGCGGTTCTCCAGCGAACCGCCGTACGCGTCGCTGCGCTGATTGGTGAGCGGACTGATGAAGGCCGAGAGCAGGTAGCCGTGCGCGCAGTGCAGTTCGAGCCAGTCGAAGCCGGCGGCGGCGGCGCGTTTCGTCGACGCGACGAAGGCGTCGGTCATGGCGTCCATGTCGGCGCGAGTCATGGCGCGCGGCACCTGGTTCTGCTCGCCGTAGGCCACGGCGCTGGCCGACAGCAGGGGCCAGTTGCCGGCGGGCAGGGGCTCGTCGATCTGATCCCAGCCCAGCTGGGTGGAGCCTTTCGCGCCGCTGTGGCCGAGCTGCAGGCCGATCTTCGCGCCGTTGCCCTGCTCATGCGCGAAGCGCACGATGCGTTCGAAGGCGCGTTGCTGCTCGTCGTTCCACAGCCCGGGGCAGCCGGGGGTGATGCGGCCTTCGGGCGTGGGGCTGGTCATTTCCACCATCACCAGCGCCGCGCCGCCCGCGGCGCGCGCGCCCAGGTGCACGAAATGCCAGTCGCCCACCACGCCGTCGACCGCCTTGTACTGCGCCATCGGCGAAACGACGATGCGGTTCTTGAGTTCGACGCCGCGCACCTTCAGCGGCAGCAGCATGGGGGGGGTGGGACGTCGTGCGGCGCGATCCGGCGCCGGGCCGCCCCAAGCCGGATCAGCCCCCTCGGGGGGCCGCGACCCGCGCAGCGGCGGAGCGTGGGGGTTGTGACGCTCCAGCCAGTTTTCGTAACCCTCCAGCCACTTCGCATCGCGCAGGCGCAGGTTCTCGTGGCTGATGCGCTGGCTGCGCGTGAGCAGCGAGTACGCGAACTGCTCGATCTCCATGGCCGTGTAGCGGTCCACGTGCTCGAACCACTCGGTGGAGTTGCGCGCGGCGTTCTGGATCTTGAGCACCTCCACGCTGCGGCGCGCTTCGTAGGCCTGCAGCACGGTGGCCACGTCGGCCTCGGGGTGGCGCTCGAACTCGGTGGCCAGGTCGATGGCGTCCTCCAGCGCGAGCTTGGTGCCGGAGCCGATGGAGAAGTGCGCGGTGTGGGCGGCGTCGCCCATGAGCACGATGGGGACGCGGCGGCCGGCGATGTCTTGTTCATGCACCCAGGTCTTGCAGATCACGCGGGGAAAGCGGATCCAGATGGCCGAGCCGCGCAGGTGCGAGGCGTTGCTGATGAGGCGCTGGCCGTCGAGGTAGGGGGCGAAGAGCTTCTCGCAGAAAGCGATGGCGTCTTCCTGGCTCATCTGGTCGATGCCGTGCGCCTGCCACACGGCTTCGGGCGTCTCCACGATGAAGGTGGAGGTGTCGGCGTCGAACTGGTAGGCGTGTGCCTGAAACCAGCCGTGTTCGGTCTGCACGAAGGCGAAGGTGAAGGCGTCGAAGGTCTTCTTGGTGCCCAGCCACACGAAGCGGCACTGGCGCGTGTCGATGTCGGGCTCGAAGGTGGCGGCGTAGCGTGTGCGGATGCGGCTGTTGAGTCCGTCGCTGGCGATCACCAGGTCCGCGTTGTACTGGGCGGCCAGGGCCTGGTCGTCGGTGACCTCGGTTTCGAACACCAGGTTCACGCCGAGCTGCTGGCAGCGCGCCTGCAGCACGTTGAGCAGGCGCTTGCGCCCGATGCCGCAGAAGCCGTGGCCGCCGCTGCGCACGCTGCGGCCCTTGTAGAAGACCTCGATGTCGTCCCAGTGGTTGAAGGCGTCACCAATCTCCTGCGCCGTCTGCGGGTCGGCCGCGCGCAGGTTGCCCAGCGTCTGGTCGGACAGCACCACGCCCCAGCCGAAGGTGTCGAAGGGCCGGTTGCGCTCGACGACGGTGATCTCCAGCGCGGGCTGGCGCTGCTTCATCAGCAGTGCGAAGTACAGCCCGGCCGGGCCGCCGCCGATGCACAGGATGCGTTGCAGGGAGGTTTTCATGTCTAATTAGTTTAGACCTGAAACAAAGCCCTTCAACCGGGTAAACCCTCATCGGTGGCGCCATGTGTTACATGGGCGGGCTGGCGCGCGCCTCGGCAAGGGAGTAAGGTCGGCGTTACGTTGTGAGAGAACCTGTATGAGTGTGTACCGCTTCAAGTCCCGGGAAACCGGGGATCTGGTCATGCTGCCGGCCCACGGCAAGCGCCTGCTCGAGATCCTCGGCAAGGACCCTGACAGTCCCGGGGTGTTGTTGCCCGATGACATGCCGCGCGCGATCGATGCCATCCGCGCGGCGGTGCTGGCCGAAGAGGCCGAGCACAAGCGCCTTCAAGACGAAGCCGAGGCCAAGGGCGAAGGCAAGCCGCCAGTCGAGAGCGTGAGCCTGCGCATGCGCAGCACGCCCTTCATCGAAATGCTGCAGCGCGCCCACAAGGAGCGCGCCGAGGTCGTCTGGGGGGTGTGAACGCGGCCGGGTGGCTCAGTCCACCTTGGCGCCGGAGGCCTTCACGACGGCGCCCCACTTCTTGATTTCGGCGTCGATGAGCGCGGCGAATTCGGCCGGCGTGTTGCCGCTGGGGATCGCGCCCTGGGCCAGCAGGCGTTCCTTCACCGCTGGCGAATTCAACGCCTTCGCGGTCTCCTGCTGCACGCGGCTCACGATGTCGGGCGGCGTGCCGGCGGGCGCCAGCAGGCCGAACCAGGAGCTGGCCTCGAAGCCGGGCAGCTTGCCGGCCTCGGCCACGGTGGGCACGTCGGGCAGCGCGGCCGAGCGCACGGCGCTGGTGACGGCGAAGGCCTTGAGGTTGCCGGCCTGGATGTGGGGCATGGCCGAGGGCAGGTTGTCGAACATCACGTCCATGTTGCCCGCGAGCAGGTCCGTCATGGCCGGCCCCGAGCCGCGGTAGGGGATGTGCGTCATGAAGATGCCGGTGCGCGATTTGAACAGCTCGCCCGCCAGGTGGATGGAGGTGCCGTTGCCGCTGGAGGCCATGTTCAGGCGCCCCGGCTGCGACTTGGCCACGCGGATGAAGTCCGCCACGCTGTTGACGCCCAGCTCCTGGGCGCGCTTGCTGCTCATGACCATGACGTTGGGCACGCCGGCCACCAGGGTCACGGGCGCGAAGTCCTTTTGCGGGTCGTAGGGCAGCTTGCTGTAGAGCGATTTGTTGATGCCGTGCGTGCCCACGGTGCCCATCAGGAAGGTGTAGCCATCATTGGGCGACTTGGCCACCACCTCGGCGCCGATGTTGCCGCCCGCACCGCCCCGGTTCTCCACGACGAAGCTCTGGCCGAAGGCCTTGCTGAGTTCGGGCGCGATGGTGCGGGCGAGGATGTCGGTGGTGCCGCCGGGCGCGAAGGGCACGACGATGCGCACCGGCTTGGTGGGCCAGGCGCCTTGCGCGAGCGCGGTGGCGGGCAGGGCCAGCGCGGCGGCGAGGGCGACCAGGGTTCGGCGGGTGAGGGAAGAACGCATGCGGGTGTCTCCTGTTCGATGGATGCGGTGAGTGGCCGCCAGCCTATCGTGATCGAGCGAGGAGTCAACCGGAGGACCACCACCTGACGAGCGCAGGTGTCAGCCCAGAGACACCCGCGCCGCGCGCAGGTTCCCCCGTCCAGAGACACCGCGGAACCGGCTTCGCCGGGCCGCAGGTGTCGCCCCCCTTGAGGGGGGCTGAGGGCCGCGGCTCCAAGCCTGCCTGCGCAGGCTTGGACGGCCCGAAGAGGCTTCGGCTCCGACGAAGCCGCGGCCTGCAAGGCGCGGCGAAGCGCCGCGGGGGGTGCTTCTCTATCAGTCGGCGTACTGGCCGGCGGCGTCGATGACGACCTTCAGCTTGGCGATCTCGTTGGCCACGAATTTCTTGTGGCCTTCGGGTGTGACGCGGTTGTCGTTGACGACGATGGCGCCCAGTTCTTCCTGGCTCTTGATGAACTTGGGGTCCTTCAGCGCGACCTTGAGGGCGTCGTTGAGTTTCTTCAGCACGTCGGGCGGCGTGCCCTTGGGGGCGTACATGCCGTGCCAGATGGTCAGGTTGAAGTCCTTGAGGCCCATCTCCTGCAGCGAGGGGTAGTGCTTGAGGGTGGGGTGCGAGGACAGTGGCTTGGCCGTGGTCACGGCGAAGGCCTTCACGCGGCCGCCTTCGATCTGCGAGGTGGTGTTGGTGGTCTGGTCGCACATCACGTCCACCTGGCCGCCGATGAGGTCGTTCATGGCGGGACCGGTGCCGCGGTAGGCGATGGTGGTCATGGACTTGTCCAGCTTCATCGCGTGCTGCCACATCAGGCCGCAGATGTGCGAAGCCGAGCCCAGGCCGGCGTGTGCCATGTTGAGCTTGCCGCCGTTGGCACGGATATAGGCCTCGAAGTCGCGGTAGGTGTTGGCGTTGAGCTTGTTGGAGCCCAGCAGGGTCATGGGCACGTCGTTGATGGCGCCCAGGTACTCGAAGTCTTCCAGTGCGTTGAACTGCTTCTTCTTGTACAGGCTGTCCGTGGCGGCCATGCCGATGTGCCAGACCAGCAGGGTGTAGCCGTCCTTGGGGGCGCGTGCCACGCGCGTGGCGGCAATGGTGCCGCCGGCACCGGCGGTGTTCTCGACCACGATGTTGGCGTTGTCGCCCAGCGGCTTGCGCATCGCCTCGGCGAGCTGGCGCGCCACGAGGTCGGTGGGGCCGCCAGCGGCGAAGGGCACCACGAAGGTGACGGGCTTGCTGGGGAAGGCCTGCGCGAAGGCGCCGGCCGCCAGGGTGGCGCCCAGCGCCAGGGTGAAGAGCTGTTTCATGGTTGTCTCCTGAAGGAGGTTGCGGGGTTGACCCGCGGATGCTATGACCCGACCCGCTACCCCGAATCGCGGGAAATACGTAGTGAGTCACCCGGAGAAACCCCAGCCCGCGCCGGCCCGGGCGCGGGCCGATCGTCTCGGCTCACCGGTAGCTGCGGGCGTCCTCGATGACTTTGCCGTCGTTGGGCAGGCTGCCCGGCGTCACCAGCTCCACCTCGCTGCGCAGCTTGGTCACGTCGCGCACGGCGGCGGCGATGCTCTCGCGCAGGGCTTCGGCGGCTTCGCCGCGCGGCTCGGCCTCCACGCGCAGGCACATCTGGTCGCTGGCCATTTCGCCGCTGACCACCAGGCGGGCCTTGCGGATCTGCGGGAAGCGGCGCGCGATGTCGGCCACCTGCGAGGGATGAACGAACATGCCGCGCACCTTGGTGGTCTGGTCGGCCCGCCCCATCCAGCCCTTGATGCGCGGGGCGGTGCGGCCCGTGGGGCAGGGGCCGGGCAACACGGCCGAGAGGTCGCCGGTGCCGAAGCGGATCAGCGGGTAGGCGGGGTTGAGCGAGGTGACGACCAGCTCGCCGACCTCGCCTTCGGCCACCGGGTCGTCGGTGCCCGGGCGCACGATTTCGACGATCACCTGCTCCTCGACCACCAGCCCCTGGCGGGCCTCGGTTTCGTAGGCCACCAGGCCCAGGTCGGCGGTGGCGTAGGTCTGGTACACGGCCACGCCGTGTTCGGCGAACCAGGCGGTCAGGCTGGGCGGGCAGGCCTCGCCGCCCACCACGGCCTTTTTCAACGAGCGGATGTCGGCGCCCGTCTCGGCGGCCTTCTCGATCAGGATGCGCAGGAAGCTGGGCGTGCCGGTGTAGGCCTCGGGCCTCAGCTCGGCCATGGCCTGCAGTTGCTGTTCGGTCTGGCCGGTGCCGGCGGGAAACACCGTGCAGCCCACGGCGTGGGCGCCCGATTCGAGGATGAAGGCGCCGGGCGTCATGTGGTAGCTGAAGGCGTTGTGCACCAGCTCACCGGCGCGAAAGCCCGCCGCGTACAGGGCGCGACCTGTGCGCCAGTAGTCGCGCGTGGCGCCTTCGGGTTCGTAGATGGGACCGGGCGAGGCGTACAGGCGCGTCATGCGCGGCCCGCGCAACAGGGTGCTGAAGCCGCCGAAGGCGTCGCCCCCGGGCCGGGCGCGCTGGCGCTCCAGCAGGCTGCTCTTGCGCGTGACCGGCAGCGTCGCCAGGGCCGCGCGGCTGTTCACGGACGCCGCGTCCACGCCGCGCAGGATCTCGGCAAAGGCGGCGCTGTTCGCCTGTGCGTGCGCCACCTGTTTGGCCAGCGCGGCCATCTGCTCGGCCTCGCGCTGGTCGGGCGAACGCGCCTCCAGCGCGTCGAAAAAATCGTTCATCAGGCCAGCCACCGTTTCCTCCGCTTGTAGCTTTTCACGTCCTTGAAGCTTTTGCGCTCGCCCCCGCCCATGCCCAGGTAGAACTCCTTCACGTCCTCGTTGTTGCGCAGGTCGGCGGCGGGCCCGTCCATCACGATGCGCCCGCTTTCCATGATGTAGCCGTAGTCCGCGTAGCGCAGGGCCATGTTGGTGTTCTGCTCGGCCAGCAGGAAGGTCACGCCTTCCTTGTGGTTGAGGTCCTTCACGATCTCGAAGACTTCCTCCACGATCTGCGGCGCCAGGCCCATGCTGGGCTCATCGAGCAAGACCACGCTGGGGTTGGCCATCAGCGCGCGGCCGATGGCGCACATCTGCTGTTCGCCGCCGCTGGTGTAGGCGGCCTGGCTGGTGCGCCGCGTCTTCAGACGCGGGAAGTAGGTGTAGACCTTTTCCAGGTTGCGCGCCACCTCGGCCTTGTCGGTGCGCGTGTAGGAGCCGGTCATCAGGTTCTCTTCGATGGTGAGGTGCGCGAAGCAATGGCGCCCCTCCATCACCTGCACCACGCCGCGCTGCACCAGGTCGGCCGGCGACAGGTTCTCGATGCGTTCGCCGCGCAGCTCGATGCTGCCCTTGGTGACCTCGCCGCGCTCGCCCTTGAGCAGGTTGGAGACGGCGCGCAGGGTGGTGGTCTTGCCGGCGCCGTTGCCGCCGAGGAGGGCCGCGATCTGGCCCTGGCGCACCGTGAGCGACACGCCCTTGAGCACCAGGATCACGTGGTCGTAGATGACCTCGATGTTGTTGACGTTGAGGACGATGGGGGAGTCGGTGCTCATGAAGATTCCTTCGGGACCATGTGCAAGGGCAGCGCGCCGCCCTTGCAGATGACGCCGCGCACGAGGCGCGGCGGGGGTGGATCAGGAACCGCAGTCGGAAGCGGCGCGGCGGGTCAGCTTCTTCTCGGCCGCGTACTTGTCGGCCGCGGCCTTCACCATCGGCTTGATGATCTGCTCGTCGGCTTGCAGCCAGTCGCTGCTGAATTCCCACTTGCTGCCGTCCCAGGTGTGCACGCGGGCCCAGTTGGCGCCCATGTGGTCCTGGCAGCTCGTGGAGACCGGGCGCAGCACGCCCTTGAAGCCCAGGCCGTCGAGCTTGGCTTGCGTGAGGTTGAGGTTTTCATAGCCCCAGCGCGCCTGCTCGCCGCTCACGACCTTGCCCTTGCCGAAGCGCTCTTGCGCGGCGCGCACGCCCTCGACGCCGAACATGGCGCTGATGAGGCCGCGCATGTAGAGAACGTCGCCCACTTCTTCCTTGGGTCCGGTGCCCTGGCCTTTGGCGTGCAGCTTCTCCAGGACTTCCTTCACCACGGCGGCGTTCTTTTCCGTGCCGTGCTGCATGGTCACGGCGTTGTAGCCCTTGGCGCCCATGCCCACGTCCTTCACGTCGGGCTCGGCACCGGCCCACCACACGCCGTACATCTTCTCGCGCGGGTAGCCCGTGGCCTGCGCTTCCTTGAGCGCGGTGGAGTTCATCACGCCCCAGCCCCAGTTGAGCACGTAGTCGGGCCGGTCGCGGCGGATCTGCAGCCAGGTGGCCTTCTGCTCCACGCCCGGGTGGGTGACGGGCAGCAGGCTGAGCTTGAAGCCATGCATGGCCGCGCGTTCCTGCAGCAGCGGAATGGGTTCCTTGCCGAAGGGGCTGTCGTGGTAGATCAGCGCGATGTGCTTGCCCTTGAGCTTGTCCAGACCGCCTTCCTTCTTGGCGATGTGCTGGACCAGCACGTCGGCCGCGACCCAGTAGGTACCCGCGATCGGGAAGTTCCACTTGAACACGCCGCCATCGGCCGACTCGCTGCGGCCGTAGCCGGCGGTGATCAGCGGGATCTTGTCCGTGGGCGCCTTCTCGGTGAGTGCGAAGGTGATGCCGGTGGACAGCGGCTGGAACACCGTGGCGCCGCCGTTCTTGCCCTTCAGGCGCTCGTAGCACTCCACGCCGCGGTCGGTGGCGTAGCCAGTCTCGCATTCTTCCCAGCTCAGCATCACGCCGTTGATGCCGCCGCGCGCGTTCACGAGCTTGAGGTAGTCCACGTAGCCGTTGGCGAAGGGCACGCCGTTGGGCGCGTAGGGCCCGGTGCGGTACACCAGCGCGGGGAAGAACTGTTCCTTGGCCTGCGCCATCACGCTGGGGGCGACCAGCGCGGACGACAGACCGGTGGCGGCCACCGCCACGGCCAGAACGAGATTGCGCAGTTTCATCACTTGTCTCCTGGTTGAATGTCGAACACGTAACACCGGACGGTGGGCCCTTGTCTGCGCGGCGTTGCCGCCGCGCTCAGTGCGGGAAGGGCCAGAGCCGCAACTTCTGTTTGCCGATGCTCCACAGCCGGGCCAGGCCGTGCGGCTCCACGATGAGGAACCACACGATCAGGGCGCCGAAGATCATGAATTCGGTGTGCGAGACGGCGGCGGTGGAAATGGAGAGGCCGACCAGGCCGCCGGCCCAGGGCAGGAACTGGTTCAGGAAGATGGGCAGCACCACGATGAAGGCCGCGCCGAAGAAGCTGCCCATGATCGAGCCCATGCCGCCGATGATCACCATGAACAGCAGCTGGAAGCTGCGGTCGATCGAGAAGGCCGCGGGCTCCCAGGAGCCCAGGTGCACGAAGCCCCACAGGCCGCCGGCCACGCCGATGATGAAGCTGCTCACCGCGAAGGCGCTGAGCTTGGCGTACATCGGCCGGATGCCGATGACGGCGGCGGCCACGTCCATGTCGCGGATCGCCATCCACTCGCGGCCGATCGCCGATCGCACCAGGTTCTTGGCCAGCAGCGCGAACACCACCACGAAGCCCAGGCAGAAGAGGTACTTCTCCACCGGCGTGTTGATCTGCCAGCCCAGCACCTGCAGGTTGGAGACCGACACCGAGCCCGAGGCCGTGTGGTTGGTGAACCAGCCGATGCGCAGGAAGGCCCAGTCGCAGAAGAACTGCGCGGCCAGCGTGGCCACCGCCAGGTACAGGCCTTTCACGCGAAGGCTGGGAATGCCGAAGAAGATGCCCACCAGCGTGGCGAAGAAGCCGCCAATCAGCAGCGCGGCGATGAGGGGCATGCCCTCGACGCGGATGAGCGCGTTGTAGGCCATGTAGGCGCCGACGGCCATGAAGGCGCCGGAACCCAGGCTGATCTGGCCGCAGTAGCCCACCAGGATATTCACGCCGATGGCCGCCAGGGCGAGGATCAGGAAGGGGATGAAGATGGCGCGGAAGAGGTACTCGTCGGCCAGTAGCGGCACGCCGATGAAGGCGAAGGCGATGATGGTGAGAATGGCCCAGCGGTCCTGCGCGATCGGAAAGATCTGCTGGTCGCTGCGGTAGGAGGTCTTGAACTGACCGTTTTCCCTGTAGAACATGTGTCAGCCCCTCAGACTCGATCGATGATCTTCTCTCCGAACAGGCCTTGCGGCCGGAAGAGAAGGAAGACAAGCGCCAGCACGTAGGCGAACCAGATCTCGATGCCGCCGCCCACGAAGGGGCCGAGGTAGACCTCGGCGAGCTTCTCGCCCACGCCGATGATCAGGCCGCCGATGATGGCGCCGGGCACCGAGGTGAGCCCGCCCAGGATGATCACGGGCAGGGCGCGCAAAGCCACGGTGGTGAGCGAGAACTGCACGCCCAGCTTGGAGCCCCAGATGACGCCCGCCACCAGCGCGGTGACGCCGGCCACGAACCACACGATCACCCAGATGCGGTTGAGCGGAATGCCGATGGACTGCGCGGCCTGGTGGTCGTCGGCCACCGCGCGCAGCGCGCGGCCGGTGGCCGTCTTCTGGAAGAACAGCGACAGGCAGGCCACCAGCAGGGCGGCGATGCAGGCGGCGTAGACGTCCTCCAGGTTCACGAGGATGCCGCCCTGGAACACGCCGTCCAGCAGGAACACCGGGTCCTTGGGCATGCCGACGTCGATCTGGTAGATGTCCGAGCCGAACAGCGTCTGGCCCAGGCCGTCGAGGAAGTAGGTGATGCCCAGCGTGGCCATGAGCAGGGTCACGCCTTCCTGGTTGACGAGGTGGCGCAGCACGAGCCGCTCGATCGCCCAGGCCACCACGTACATCAGCGCCCCGGCAACCGCAAAGGCCAGCACGTTGCCCAGCAGCTTGCTTTCGATGCCGAGCCACTCGGGCAGCCAGGTGGAGAAGCGCGCCATCGCCAGCGCCGCGAACAGCACCATGGCGCCCTGCGCGAAGTTGAACACCCCCGAGGCCTTGAAGATCAGCACGAAGCCCAGCGCCACCAGGGAATAGAGCATGCCGGCCATCAGGCCGCCGAGCAGGGTTTCAAGAAAGAACGCCATGTTGCCGCCTCAATGACTGGTGCCGAGGTAGGCGCTGATGACCTCCTCGTTGCTGCGCACCTCGTCCGGGGTGCCGTCGCCGATCTTTCTGCCGTAGTCGAGCACCACCACGCGGTCGGAGATGTCCATCACCACGCCCATGTCGTGCTCGATCAGCACGATGGTGGTGCCGAACTCGTCGTTCACGTCGAGGATGAAGCGGCTCATGTCCTCCTTCTCCTCCAGGTTCATGCCCGCCATGGGCTCGTCGAGCAGCAGCAGCTGAGGCTCCATGGCCAGGGCGCGGCCCAGCTCCACGCGCTTCTGCAGGCCGTAGGGCAGGGTGCCCACGGGCGTCTTGCGGTAGGCCTGGATCTCCAGGAAGTCGATGATGTTCTCGACGAAGGCGCGGTGCTGCTCTTCTTCCTTCTGCGCGCCGCCGATGCCGAAGGGGTTGCGGAAGGCCTGCGCGAGCAGGCCGCTCTTGACGCGCAGGTTGCGCCCGCTCATGAGGTTGTCGATGACGCTCATGCCCTTGAACAGCGCCAGGTTCTGGAAGGTGCGCGCGATGCCCATCTCGGCCACCTGGCGGCTGTTCATGTGTTTGAAGGTCTGGCCGCGAAAGCTGATGGAGCCCTCCTGCGGCTGGTAGACCCCGTTGATGCAGTTGAGCATGGAGCTCTTGCCGGCGCCGTTGGGGCCGATGATGGCGCGCACCTCGTGCTCGCGCACGTCGAAGCTGATGTCGGTGAGCGCCTTGACACCGCCGAAGCGCAGGCTGATGTTCTTCACGTCGAGGATCACCTCGCCGATCTTCTTGCCGTGCATGGCAACTCCCGTTGGCCCTGAGCTTGCCGAAGGGCTCTGGCGTTGTTGGCTTGAAGGGGCTTCGACCAGCTCGGCCCGGACGGTGGCCACGGCGCTCATGCGGCGGCCCTCACGGGGGCGAAGGTCTTTGCGTCGCGGATCTGCAGCGTGGCGCTGACCGACCCGGTGCGCCCGTCCTCGAACTTGACCTGGGTCTCGATGAACTGCTCGCTGCGCCCGGCGTAGAGCGCATCGACCAGCGCCTGGTAACGCTCGCCGATGAAGCCGCGGCGAACCTTGTTCGTGCGCGTGAGCTCGCCATCGTCGGCGTCGAGTTCCTTGTGCAACACCAGGAAGCGGCTGATCTGGCTGCCGGCCAGGCGCTCGTCGCGGCTCAGGTCGGCGTTGACCTGCTCCACGCACTGCTGGATGAGCTCGTAGACCTCGGGCTTGCCGGCGAGGTCCGTGTAGCCGGCGTAGGGCAGGTTGCGCCGTTCGGCCCAGTTGCCCACGGCGTCGAAGTCGATGTTGACCATCACGCAGACGCGATCGCGACCGTCGCCGAAGGCCACGGCTTCCTTGACGTGCGCGAAGAACTTGAGTTTGTTCTCCACGTACTTGGGCGCGAACATGGCACCGTCGTGCGCGCCGCCGCGGATGCGGCCCACGTCCTTGACGCGGTCGATGATCTTGAGGTGGCCGTCGGCATCGATGAAGCCGGCGTCGCTCGTGTGGTACCAGCCGTCCGCGTCCAGCACCTCGGCCGTGGCCTGCGGGTTCTTGTAGTACTCCTTGAGCAGGCCGCGCGATCGCACGAGGATCTCGCCGCTGTCGCTGAGCTTGATCTCCACGCCGTCGCAGGGCACGCCCACGGTGTCGGCGCGGGCCTGGTTGTCGGGCTGCAGGCAGACGAACACCGCCGTTTCGGTGGAGCCGTAGAGCTGCTTCAGGTTGATGCCGATGCTGCGGTAGAAGCTGAACAGGTCGGGGCCGATGGCCTCGCCCGCCGTGTAGGCCACGCGCACGCGGCTCATGCCCAGGTTGTTGCGCAGCGGGCCGTAGACCAGCCAGTCGCCCAGGCGGTACTTCAGCCGGTCGAGCGCGCCGACGGGCTTGCCGTCCATGAGGTCGGGACCCACGCGGCGCGCCAGGGCCATGAAGGCGTGGAACATGCGGCGCTTGATGGCGCCCGCGTCCTCCATGCGGATCATCACGCTGGTGAGCAGGCTCTCGAAGACGCGCGGCGGTGCGAAGTAGTAGGTGGGGCCCACTTCCTTCATGTCGATGCTGACGGTGCCGCTGCTCTCGGGGCAGTTGACCACGTAGCCCGTGACCAGCCACTGGGCGTAGGAGAAGATGTTCTGGCCGACCCAGGCCGGCGGCAGGTAGGCCAGCACCTCGTCGTTCGGGCCCAGCCTGTCGAAGCGCGCGCCGGCGGCGGCGCGGTCGAGCAGGGTGCGGTGCAGGTGCACCACGCCCTTGGGGTTGCCGGTGGTGCCGCTGGTGAAGAACATGGCGGCCACGTCCTCGGGGCTGCCGGCGTCCACTTCGGCGTCGAAGAAGCCGGGGTGCGCGCGTTCGAAGTCGCGCCCCGCCTCGGCGAGCGCGTCCAGGCTCTGCAGGCCGGGTTGTTCGTAGTTGCGCAGGCCACGCGGGTCGTCGTACCAGATGCGCGCGAGCTGCGGGCACTGGGCGCGGATCTCCAGCATCTTGTCGACCTGCTCCTGGTCTTCCACCACGCACAGGCGCACCTCGGCGTTGTTGATGGGGAAGACGCACTCGCCGGCGACGGCGTCCTGGTACAGCGGCACGGCGATGGCACCCAGCGACTGCGCGGCCAGCATGGTGGCGTACAGGCGGGGGCGGTTGGCGCCGATCACCACCAGGTGCTCGCCGCGCTGCAGGCCCGCCTGGTGCAGGCCGCAGGCCAGGTCGCGCACCTGCGACAGCATCTGCGACCAGCTCGTGGTCTGCCAGATGCCATAGGCCTTCTCCCGCATCGCGGGGGCTTCGGGCCGCTGCTTCGCATGGTCCCGCAGCAAGCGCGGAAAGGTGGTCTGCATGCCGTGTCTCCTGTGGTCCCGACGTTCTCGTCTCCAGGGGGAAACGGGCCGGTTCATGGGGCGCATGGTAGGCCGCGGTTTGACGCCATGTTGTCTGTGTGACGACAATTGCGGGTCAACCCTGCTAGGACTTTCCCCATGTTCGTTGCCCGCCGCAGCGCCATCCGCGAACGCGCCCGACGCCCCACCGACGCCGAACTCGCCGGCATTCCCTGGTTGCCCGCGCTGGTGGGCGAGGCGCGCGAGCGCGCGCTGGACGCCCTGCAGGTGGGCGAGGCGGAGGTGGGCGACTACGTGTGCCGCTTCGGGCGGCCGGTGACGTACTGGTTCGGCCTGGTCGATGGCCTGCTGAAGATGACCAACGACGACTCCAGCGGCCCGGCCATCACCTTCACCGGCGTGGCGCCGGGCGGTTGGTTCGGCGAGGGCACCGTGCTCAAGCACGAGCAGTACCGCTACAACATCCAGGCGCTGCGCCAGAGCCTGATCGCGGGTTTGCCGGTGGAGACCTTCGACTGGCTGCTGGACCACTCGATCGGCTTCAACCGCTTCGTGATGCACCAGCTCAACGAGCGCCTGGGCCAGTTCATCGCCGCGCGCGAGGTGGACCGCCTCACCAGCCCCGACCTTCGCGTGGCGCGCAACCTGGCGGCGCTGTTCCACCCGCTGCTCTCGCCCAACGTGGGGGACATCCTGCGCATCACGCAGCAGGAACTGGCCTACCTGGTGGGGCTGTCGCGCCAGCGCGTGAACGAGGCGCTGCGCACCCTGCAGGCGAAGGGCTGGATCCGCATCGAGTACGGCGGGCTGCGGGTGCTGGACCTGCAGGCGCTGCGCTCGGGTGAATTGGGCTGACCGCGCGCCTGGGCGTCGTCCTACAGGGCGCGACGTTCGGCTCCTACGCGCGGCGCCGCCGCGCTGCGAAGAATGGAGGGCCTACCAACCTTCTGGAGGAACCGACATGAACACGACCCTCAAAGCCGCCACCGCGATCGCCCTGTGCGCCGCCTCCGCCTTCACCATGGCCCAGACCATGACCAAGGCCGAATACGACGCCGCCAAGGAGCGCATCGAGATGAACCACAAGAACGCCAAGAAGGCCTGCGATGCCATGAAGGACAACGCCAAGGACGTGTGCCAGGAAGAGGCCAAGGGCACGGAACGTGTCGAGAAGGCCGAGCTGGAGAACCGGTACAAGGCCACGGCGGACACCGCGCGCAAGGTGCAGGAGGTGAAGGCCGACACCGCCTACGACATCGCCAAGGAGAAGTGTGAGGACCAGGCGGGTGACGCCGAGAAGGTCTGCAAAGCCGACGCCAAGGCCGAGCACGACCGCGCCGTGAAGGCCGCCAAGGGCAAGGGCTGATCGGGGCGCTTCGCCGATGACTGAAACCGCCCCTCGGGGCGGTTTTTTGCGTGTGAAGTACGGGGGACAATCGCCCGCATGGCATCCGAACCCGACAAACGCACCCTCAAGCTCAAGCCCGCCGCCCCCAAGCCCCCTGTCGACCCGCGCGCGCCCCGCCGCCCGCCCGTGCGCCCCCGTGGCCCGGCCCGCGCCCGTCCCTTGAGCGACGCGCAACGCAACGAGCTGCCCCTGCAGCCGGCGGCCACCGCCAGGGGGCCCCGCGCCAGCGCTCCCGACAAGCCCCCCCTCCCCGGTCCGGCCCCGCGCCCCACGCCCGCCGCCCCTCGCGAGGGCACGCGCCTCAACAAGCGCCTGGCCGAGCTGGGCCTGTGCTCGCGCCGCGAGGCCGACGAATGGATCGCGCGGGGGTGGGTGCTGGTGGACGGCCGTGTGGCCGCCATGGGCCAGGCCGTCACGCCCGAGGCGCAGATCAAGGTGCTGCCCCAGGCCACGGCCGCGCAGGACGAACGCGCCACCTTTCTGCTGCACAAGCCGGTGGGTTTCGTGAGTGGCCAGCCCGAGGACGGCCACGAAGCCGCGGTGGTCTTGCTCAAGCCGGGCAATCGCTGGAAGGAAGACCGCGGCCCGCGCCGCTTCTCCCCCGCCCAGCTCAAGGGCCTGGCGCCGGCCGGCCGGCTCGACATCGATTCCACCGGCCTGCTGGTGCTCACGCAGGACGGGCGCGTGGCGCGCGCCCTGATCGGCGAGGACAGCGGCGTGGAGAAGGAGTACCTGGTGCGTGTGGTGTGGGCGCCCGAGGGGCCGAAGGGCCCGGGTGTGGTCGAGCGGGACGTGCAGGCGGCCTTCCCCGCCGAGCGCCTGCAGCGCCTGCGCCACGGACTCTCGCTCGATGGTCAGCCGCTCAAGCCGGCGCAGGTGGACTGGCTCAACCCCGAGCAACTGCGCTTCGTGCTCACCGAGGGCAGGAAGCGCCAGATCCGCCGCATGTGCGAGGCCGTGGGCCTGCACGTGGTGGGCCTCAAGCGCGTGCGCATCGGCCGCGTGCTGCTGGGCCAGCTGCCGCCGGGGCAGTGGCGCTACCTGGCCGAAGGCGAGCCGTTCTGAGCCCCCCTCTTGAAATCCCGCCGCCGGCCCCCAGATGCCGGCCGGCTGAATTCCTTGTGTCGTTTTCCCTGATCACTCCGCCATGAGCAAACAGACCCATTCCTTCCAGGCCGAGGTGGCCCAGCTGCTGCATCTGGTCACGCATTCGCTGTACTCCAACCCCGACATCTTCCTGCGCGAGCTGGTGTCCAACGCCTCGGACGCCTGCGACAAGCTGCGCTTCGAAGCGCTGAACAACGCGGCCCTGTACGAGGACGCGCCCGAGCTGGAGGTGCGCATCGCCTTCGACAAGGACGCGCGCACCCTCACCATCACCGACAACGGCATCGGCATGAGCGCGCAGGAGGCGATCGAGAACCTGGGCACCATCGCCAAGAGCGGCACGCGCGACTTCATGAGCCGGCTCACGGGCGACCAGAAATCCGACGCCCAGCTCATCGGCCAGTTCGGCGTGGGCTTCTACTCGGGCTTCATCGTCGCCGACCGCATCGTGGTGGAAAGCCGCCGCGCGGGCCTGCCGGCGAGCGAAGGCGTGCGCTGGACCAGCGGCGGCAGCGGCGACTTCGAGGTCGAGGCGATCGAGCGCCCCGCGCGCGGCACCAGCGTCATCCTGCACCTGCGCGAGGACAAGACCGAGTACCTCAACCACTGGAAGCTCAAGTCCATCGTCGGCAAGTACAGCGACCACATCAGCCTGCCCATCCGCATGCAGGAAGAGGAGTGGGACGCCGAGAAGAGCGAGTACCGGCTCAAGGACGAATGGACCACCATCAACTCGGCCAATGCGCTGTGGGCGCGGCCCAGGAAGGACATCACGGACGAGCAGTACGCCGAGTTCTACAAGAACCTGAGCTACGACACCGAGGCCCCGCTGAGCTGGAGCCACAACCGCGTGGAGGGCAGTACCGAGTACACGCAACTGCTGTACATCCCGGCCAAGGCTCCGCAAGACCTGTGGAACCGCGACCGCAAGGCCGGCATCAAGCTCTACGTGCGGCGCGTCTTCATCATGGACGAGGCCGAGGCGCTCATGCCCGCCTATCTGCGCTGGGTGAAAGGTGTGGTCGATTCGAGCGACCTGCCGCTCAACGTGAGCCGCGAGCTGCTGCAGGAAAGCCGCGACGTGAAGGCCATCCGCGAGGGCAATACGCGCCGCGTGCTGGCCATGCTGGATGAGCTGAGCAAGGACGTCGAGAAGTACGCCGCCTTCTACGCCCAGTTCGGCGCCGTGCTCAAGGAAGGCCTGGGCGAGGACTTCGCCAACCGCGAGAAGCTGGCCAAGCTGCTGCGCTTCGCCAGCAGCACGCAGGCCGAGCCCACTTCGCTGGCCGACTACAAGTCGCGCATGAAGGAAGGCCAGAAGGCCATCTACTACATCACCGCCGACACCCTGGCCGCCGCGCGCAACAGCCCGCAGCTGGAGGTGTTCCGTCAGAAGGGCATCGAGGTGCTGCTGATGGCCGACCGGGTGGACGAGTGGGCCCTGTCTTTCCTGCCCGAGTTCGACGGCACGCCGCTGCAGAGCGTGGCCAAGGGCGCGGTGGACCTGGGCGACCTGCAGGACGAGGCCGAGAAGAAGGCCGCCGAAGAAGCCGCCGAGGGCTTCAAGCCCGTGCTGGAGCGCTTGAAGGAAGCGCTCAAGGACCGGGCGAAGGACGTGCGCGTGACCTCGCGCCTGGTCGATTCGCCGGCCTGCCTGGTGGTGGAAGACGGCGACTACTCCATGCAATTGGCGCGCCTGCTCAAGCAGGCGGGCCAGCAGGCGCCCGAGGTCAAGCCCATCCTGGAGGTGAACGCGGGCCATCCGCTGGTGAAAAAGCTCGACGGCAGTGAACGCTTCGAAGACCTCGCCCACGTGCTGTTCGACCAGGCCCTGCTGGCAGAGGGTGGCCTGCCGGAGGATCCCGCCGCCTATGTGCGTCGGGTGAACGCGCTGCTGGTGTGACAAATGGTCACCTGGGTGGGGCACTTTCAAGGCCGCAATCGGCTCACAATCGAATGCCCCGTCCCGGAAAGACCTTCATGACCCACCGCCTGCCCCGTTCGCTCGCCGCCCTGTCTCTTGTCGCCGTTCTGGGGGGCTGTTCGAGCGTGGGTGTCGGCTTCGGCATTCCGGTGGGCCCGGTGTCCATCGGCGTGGGCGCCAGCAACCACGGCGTGAGCCTGGGCGTGGGCACGGGTGTCGGCCCGGTGGGCGTTGGGGTTGGCGTGGACCAGGGTGGCCGCGTGAACGCTGGCGTGGGCGTGGGCACCAGCACGGAGATCGGCAACAGCGGGGTGCGCGCGGGTGTTGGTGTGGGCACCGGCACCACGATCTACGACCCGAGCAAGCCCAATCGCTGAACGCCAAACCCGCCAGTCCAGAGACACCGCGGAACCGGCTTCGCCGGGCCGCAGGTGTCGCCCCCGGAAGGGGGTCGCGCAAAGCGCGGCGGGGGTGATCCTGTTTACGCCACGGTCAGCGTGACCGGGATGTTGCCGCGCGTGGCATTGGAGTACGGGCAGACCTGGTGTGCGGTGTGCACGAGGTCTTCGGCCACGGCGCGGTCCATGCCGGGCAGGTGGATCGTCATGCGCACGGCGATGCCGAAGCCCTGCGGGATCGGGCCGATGTCCACTTCCGCGTCGATGGCTGCGTCGGCCGGCACGGCGATCTTCTTCATGCCCGCCACGTGCTTCATGGCGCCCATGAAACAGGCGGAATAGCCCGAAGCGAAGAGCTGCTCGGGGTTGGTGCCGGTGCCGGCGCCGCCCATGGCCTTGGGCGGGGTGAGTTTGACTTCCAGCAGGCCGTCGTCGGTGCGCGAGCTGCCTTCGCGGCCGCCGGTGGTGTGGGCGCGGGCGGTGTAGACGACTTTGTCGAGGGCGGTGGGCATGGTGGTTTCTCCTGGGGTAGGTGCTGGTGACAGCGGTGGTGGGAACGGAAAACGGGTCAGGCGCTGAGGCGGTCGCGCAACTGGCGCACGTCGCGCGTGAGGGCGATGGCCTCCTGCACGGTGCATTGCGTGGCCTGCAGCACGCACGACGGGATTCGGGCCGCCCGGGTCTTGAGTCGGCGGCCGGCGGCCGTCAGGCGAACCAGCACGCGCCGCTCGTCCTGCACGTCGCGCAGGCGCGCCACGAAGCCGATGGCCTCCAGGCGCTTGAGCAGTGGCGTGAGCGTGCCGGAATCGAGGTGCAGGCGTTCGCCCAGGGCCGAGACGGTCAGGCCGTCTTCTTCCCACAGCGCGAGCATGGCAAGGTACTGCGGGTAGGTCAGGCCCAGCTCGTCGAGCCAGGGCTTGTACAGCTTGGTCATGGCCAGCGAAGCAGAGTACAGCGCGAAACACAGTTGGTTGTCGAGCTTGAGCAGGTCGCTGGAGGAAGGGGTGGGCGTCGATGCCATGGCGGGAAGTGTGAGGCGAAATTAAATTGTGTGCAATTGAATTGATCAAAAGACAACTGTCGGAGCAGGGCCTTTCGGTCGCCGTTGCGCGCGGCGCGGCGGAGCTTAGAGGGGTGCGCTGGCGCTAACCCCGGAGGGTTTGCGTTCAGGCGACCAGGGGAGGCTGCTGCATGGCCTCGATCTGTTCGCGCAGCAGATCGACCTGGCCGCGCCAGTGGTCGCGCCCGCCGAACCAGGGAAAGTTGATCGGAAAGGCCGGGTCGTCCCAGCGGCGCGCGATCCAGGCGTTGTAGTGCACCAGGCGCAGCGTGCGCAAAGGCTCGATGAGGGCGAGCTCGCGCCGGTCGAAGGGACGGAACTGCTCGTAGCCGTCGAGCAGGGCGGACAGTTGCAGGGTCTGCTGGCGGCGCTCGCCCGACAGCAGCATCCACAGGTCTTGTACGGCCGGGCCCATGCGGGCGTCGTCCAGGTCCACGAAGTGCGGGCCCGCCCCGGGCAGGCCCTCGGGCGTCCACAGGACGTTGCCGGGGTGGCAGTCGCCATGCAGGCGCAGGCGGGCGATGCCATCGGGGTCGCCGGGGCCACCGGCGCGCAGCACCGGGTGGGCCTCGATCAGCGCCAGGGCCTCGTCGAGCGTCTCGCACCATTCCCGCCGCACCTCGGGAGCGATCACCTCGTGTTCCAGCAGCCAGTCGCGCGGCTCGCGCGCGAAGCTGGCGGCATCGAGCGCAGGCCGGTGCACGAAGGGACGCGCCGCGCCCACGGTGTGCAGCCTTGCGAGGAAGCGGCCGATCCATTCGAGCACCTCGACGTCGTCGAGCTCGGGCCGGCGCCCGCCGCGCCGCGGCCAGGCGCCCCAGGCGAAGCCGGCGTGGTGGTGCAGGGTGGCGCCGGCCACGGCCAAAGGCGCCACCGCCGGCACCTCGGCCGCGGCCAGCTCGGCCGCGAAGGCGTGTTCCTCGGCGATCTGCGCGTCGCTCCAGCGACCGGGCCGGTAGAACTTGAGCACGATCAGCTCGTGGCCGTCCACCGGGCGCTCCAGGTGCGCCTGGTAGACGCGGTTCTCGAAGCTGTTGAGCGTGGTCAGGCGGCCGTCGCCGCGCAGGCCGATGGTGTCGAGCGCGTCGAGCACGGCGTCGGGGGTCAGGGCGTCGAAGGGGTGCGGGGTGGGCATGGTCATGCGCGATTGTCCGGTGCCCGCGCGCGACCCTCACCTATCATCGCCGCATGCCCTCCGCTTCCCGATCCGCCCCGGGGTCCAGGCCCGCCCAGGACCTTCACGCCCAACTGCCCGAGCTGCGCGCGGACCAGTCGATCGAACTGCTCAAGGAGTTGCACATCCTGACCCGCGAAGGGCGCCTGAACCAGGACACGCGGCGCAAGCTCAAGCAGGTCTATCACCTGGTGCAGTTCATCGAACCGCTGCTGGCTCAGGTGCTCGCCGATTCGGGCGACGTGGTGCTGGCCGACCACGGCGCGGGCAAGTCCTACCTGGGCTTCATCCTCTACGACCTGGTGCTCAAGCCGCGCGGGCAGGGCAGCGTGATCGGCGTGGAGGCGCGCGCCGAACTCGTGGACCGCTCGCAGGCGCTCGCTCGGCGCCTGGGTTTCGAGCGCATGCGCTTCCTGGCCGCCACGGTGCAGGAGGCCATGCAACACGCCGACCTGCCCGAGCGCATCGACGTGGTGACCGCGCTGCACGCCTGCGACACGGCCACCGACGATGCCATCGATTTCGCGCTGGCGCGCGGGGCGCGGCATGTGGTGCTGGTGCCCTGTTGCCAGGCCGAGGTGGCCGGTGTGATGCGCCGGCACAAGGCCTTCGCGCTCAAGCAGACGCCGCTGGCCGAGCTGTGGCGGCACCCCTTGCACACGCGCGAGTTCGGCAGCCAGATCACCAACGTGCTGCGCTGTCTGCGCCTGGAAGCGAGCGGCTACGACGTGACCGTTACCGAACTCGTCGGATGGGAGCATTCGATGAAAAACGAGCTCATCCTGGCCCGTAGAATGCCCGACGATCGCCACGGCCAGCGCGAACGCGCCCGCCAGCGACTGCTGCAGGTGCTTGATCAGTTCGGCCTGCAAGCGATGCAGACCCGCTTCGCGGCCTGAAGGCCGCGATCCGCGGCGGCCCCACAGGCCGCCACTCCGATGAACCGATGGCCCCCACCCGGGGTCACGACGCCCGACGACAGCCGGCCCCGCCGGCCACCGATCCGACGGCGTCAGCGAGGAGAGTCCTTTCGTGATTCCAACCGACATCGCCTTTCTGTTGCAGGCCATCGCCTGGCCGCTCGTGCTGCTGCTGGCCTGGTTCCTGGCCGAGGGCCTTCATGAGCGCTGGCATCTGCCGCGTGTGACGAGCTACGTGGCCGTGGGCCTGCTGGCCAGCCTGATCAATCTGCCCGGGCTCACGCCCGACATCGCCGGCCTGCCCTTCCTGGCCAACGTGGCGCTGGCGCTGGTTCTGTTCGAGCTGGGCTACCGCATCAACCTGCGCTGGTTCCGCCACAACTACTGGGTGCTGCTGCTGGGCGTGATCGAGTCCCTGGTGACCTTCGGCGTGGTGTACTGGGCCACCGGCTGGTTCACGCTGCCCACCGACCAGCGGCTGATGATCGCGGCGGTGTCCATGGCGGCCTCTCCCGCGGGCGTGCTGCGCGTGGCGCACGAACTGCGAAGCTCTGGCCAGGCCACCGAGCGCGTGCTGCACCTGAGCGCCATCAACTGCTTCATGGCGGTGCTCACGCTCAAGCTCGTGGTGGGTTACTGGACGCTGTCGACCTCGGGCGACTTCGCGCTCGCGGCCTTCGGCAGCATCCACGTGGTGGGCACGTCGATTGCCGTGGGGGCGATTCTGGGTGTCGCGGTGCCGTGGCTGCTGCGTCTGCGTGTATCGCATGAGGACGGCGTGACGGTGGTGTTCGCGCTGGCCGTCATCCTGCTGACGACCGCCGCCTATGGCCTGAAGCTGTCTCCCCTGCTGGCGGCGCTGACGTTCGGCATCGTCGCGCGCGAGAGGCGCGTGCACCTCACCAGCGCGCAACGCGATTTCGGCACAGCGGGCGACCTGCTGTCGGTGTTCCTGTTCGTGTACATCGCTTCGCTGCTCACCTGGACCGACGTGCCGACCACCTTCCTGATGGGCATCGTCCTCATCCTCATCCGCACCGCCAGCAAGGTGGTCTGCAATGTGGCGGCGGCGCGCCTGTCGGGCATCTCCGAGCGCAAGGGTCTGCTCACGGGTCTGGCGCTCACGCCCATGTCGGCCTTCGCCATCCTGCTCATCGAGGAAACCCGGCTCTACGGCTTCGAGCCCGCGGTGCAGGTGCTCGCCGCCATGGCCGGGATGATGCTGCTGCAGGAATTGCTGGGCCCCGTCGTCACGCAGCGCGCCCTGATGGCCGCGCACGAGACCCACGTGACCAAGGAATAAGGAGCTGGCGCATGCCATTGGAAACTTTCAAGGCCTCGGACTCGCTGACCATGGGCGTGGAGCTGGAGCTGCAGCTCGTGAACAGCTACGACCACGACCTCTCCAGCAGCGCCAACGACTTGCTCGAGCTGTTGGCGCGCAAGCCGTTCCCGGGCGTCGTCACGCCCGAGATGACGCAGAGCATGATCGAAATCGCCACCGGCATCCACACCGAACACGGCCCGTTGCTGCAGCAACTGCAGCAGATCCGTGACACCCTGGTGGCCGCGGGCGACCGGCTCAACATCGAACTCGCGGGGGGCGGTACCCACCCCTTCCAGCGCTGGTTCGAGCAGCGCATCTTCTCCAAGCCGCGCTTTCACCAGCTCTCGGGCCTGTACGGCTACCTGGCCAAGCAGTTCACCGTGTTCGGCCAGCACGTGCACATCGGCTGCGCCTCGCCCGATGAGGCGCTGTTCCTGCTGCACTCGCTCAACCGCTACGTGCCGCACTTCATCGCGCTGTCGGCCTCGTCTCCGTTTTCACAGGGTGTGGACACGCTGTTCGACTCGGCGCGTTTGAATTCCGTGTTTGCCTTCCCCTTGAGCGGGCGCGCGCCCTTCATGCTCAAGTGGGACGAGTTCGCCAACGTGTACTTCACCAAGATGGAGAGCACGGGTGTGGTCAAGTCCATGAAGGACTTCTACTGGGACATCCGTCCCAAGCCCGAGTACGGAACGATCGAACTGCGTGTGTGCGACACGCCGCTCACGGTGGAGCGCGCGGCCGCGCTGGCCTGCTACCTGCAGGCCCTGTGCCGCCACCTGCTGGAGCGCAGCGAGCCGCCGCCGGAGGAAGACGATTACCTCGTCTACACGTACAACCGCTTCCAGGCCTGCCGCTTCGGCCTGGACGGCATGATGGTCAACCCCAAGACGCGCGAGCAGATCAGCATCCGCGAGGACGTGCTGGCCACGCTGCGCGAGCTCACGCCGCACGCGCTGGCGCTCAACAGCCTGGGCGCGCTCGACGAGATCGAGCGCACGGCCGCCCACGTGGGCAACCACGCCAGCTTCCTGCGCAACCGCTACAAGGAAAGCGGCAGCGTGGAGGCGGTGGTGCGCGCCAGCGTGGAGGCGCTGCGGCACGGGCCGTGAGGATCAGCGGTTGGCGTCCATCAGCAGGGCCACGCTGGCGTCGCGGTCCATGCCGAAGGCGATGAGCTTGCGCAGCACGCCGTCGTACTGGGCAACGCCTTCGATGGTGACGCCGTCGGGCAGAAGGCATCCGGCACCCGTGAAGTCGAGCCGGGTCGCGAAGATGGCCGTGCTGCCTTGGGGCTGTAGTCGGCCGCTGCCCGTGCAGTGCTCGAAACCGGGCGTGACGCTGGCCAATGCAACGGTGCCATCCGAAGCGACGCTCACTTCGAAGCTGTCCTTGTAACCATCGGCGTAGAGATCGGCCTCGTAGGTCGTGGCCACGCCGGACAAAGGCACAACGACGTCATAGCTTGGGTCGTATTGCAGTTCACCGGTGTAGTTGTTCGGTGTCAGCGTAAGGTTCATGCTGGCCATGGGCGTGAAGCCGCCATTCAAGCCGATCGCGCGCTTCTGCGCTGGCACCGCGCCGACGGCACTGAGTTGGCTGCTGATCGCCTGCCCCTGGAAGGCCAGCATCGGACCCCGCGCCACCTCCAGCACGAGGGAGCCGGATGTGCTGTCGATCAGCAAGCCCCAGCTGTCACCTTGCGCCGGGACGACGAAGACGGCGCTGAACGTGTCGCTGTACTCCCAGCCCCAGATGCCTTCGTTTGTGAGGCGGGTTGCGGATGCCGCGGCGGGTGGTGGGTTCTCGGAAACCCCCACTTCGCTGCCCCCACCGCCACCGCCACCGCCACAGGCGCTCAATGCCACCGCCATCCACACACTGGTGGTGCGCGACCACTTCACCCATACGCTCATTTCCGCTCCTTGATTTGCATCCGCCCATTGCGGGCGGCGCGAATCATGGGTGCAGGGAAAGTGACATACGGGGCGGGGGTAGCTTGACCGGCCAGGGAGCGCTACCGACCGCTCGCGCAAATGGGCGTGACTTTCGTCACAAGCGCAAAGGTGGAGGATTCCCGACACCTGTCGGGGAATTTCCTACACACCGGATGGCAGGGCGCCGACTTAACGCCCCCGGAGGGCATCGATACAGTTTGTTTCCATCGACACACCCTCCGTCTCACCCGAATCCCGAAAGCCCGCCATGAACTCCTTCGCCAACCGCACCAACCCCTTCGTGATGATGCTGGACCCGGAAGCCGTCATCAACGCCATGGAGAGCAGCCAGCCGCTGCGCAGCCTGCGGGGCCGCGTCTGCCGCCCGCTGGACAAGCCGCTGATCCCCACGCTGTTCAACACCACCATCCGCGAGTTCGACGCCGCGATCGATGAAGAGGAATTCATGGACAGCGGCATCGAGGCCTACGCCGAGGCGCAGCCCGGCCTGAGCGCGGTGCACTGAGTTGGCGGCGGCCCCTCAGCGCGCGAAACGCTTGCGCGTCAGGGCCAGGGCCAGCCAGAAGGCGCCCACCGCATACACCACCAGCACCGCCAGGTGCAGCGCCGCGTCGCTGGGCCATTGGTCCAGGAACAGCGGTCGAACCAGTTGCACGGCGTGGGTCAGCGGCAGCAGATCGGAGAACAGCAGCACCGGCGCGGGCAGCTGTTCGCGGGGGAAGAAGACGCCCGATAGGAACATCATCGGCGTGATCACCAGAGTGAAGTAGTAGCTGAAGAAGTCGTAGCCCTTGGCCAGGGCGTTGAACACCAGCGCGACGCACGAGAAGGTGATGCCCACGAGCCCCAGCACCGGCCAGGCGACCAGCAGCTTGGGCGAGTGCGTGATGCCCAGACCGAGCATCACCAGCAGGATCACCGTCACCGTGAACAGCGACTTGAAGCCGGCCCACAGCATCTCGGCCAGCACCACGTCGTCCAGCCGCACGGGGGCGTTCATGATGCCGTCCCAGGTCTTCTGCACGTGCATGCGCGAGAAGGCCGAGTACAGCGCTTCGAAAGTGGCCGCGTTCATCGCGCTCATGCAGATGCTGCCGCTGGCCAGGAACAGGATGTAGGGCACCGCCACCG
The DNA here is from genome assembly GCF_011772445.1 of Hydrogenophaga sp. Taxonomy (GTDB): domain Bacteria; phylum Pseudomonadota; class Gammaproteobacteria; order Burkholderiales; family Burkholderiaceae_C; genus Hydrogenophaga. Next base: position 55,945 of record NZ_WVZN01000013.1, read on the forward strand.
ATCCGCCACCGGCCGTGCCCATGTTCACCGTGCCCACCAGCGCGCCCAGGCCGTAACCGAAGGCCACCAGCCAGATGAGGGGTTCGGCGATGTTGGCCACCACGCTGGGCAGGGCCAGCTTGCGCCACACCAGGAGGTTGCGCAGGAACACCGGCCACCAGCGCCAGGACAGGCGCGGCGGGGACCAGGGGTTGATCGTGAGTGTTGACATGGGTGCTTACCAATGGGTTTCNNTCGCCGCCGGGCCGCCCCAAGGCGAAACGCGCCCCCTCGGGGGGCAGCGACCCGCGCAGCGGTGGAGCGTGGGGGCACATGCTTAACCGTCTTCCCTGATTTGCCGGCCGGTGAGTTTCAGGAACAGATCTTCGAGGTTCGCGGGCCGGTGCAATGTGCGCAATTGGTGGTGTTCACCCAGTGCGGCCAGCAGGGGCTGCGCCTGGGCGGTGTAGAAGAACACGGTCTCGCCGCTCACTTCCACGCGCGCGGCCAGGGCGCGCAGCGGGGCGTGCTCGTCGCGCTGCGCGAGATCCAGCGCGCCCGGGCCGTACACCTCCACCACGTCGGGCTCCAGGTGCTCGGCGATCAGCGCGCGCGGGCGGCCTTCGGCGATCTTGCGGCCGTGGTCCAGCACCAGCAGGCGCGAGCACAGGCGCTCGGCCTCGTCCATGAAGTGCGTGGTGAGCAGGATGCTCTTGCCCTGCTGCAGCAGCACCTGCAGGCGCTCCCACATCAGGTGGCGGGCCTGCGGGTCCAGGCCGGTGGTGGGTTCGTCGAGCATGAGCAGGCGCGGGTCGTTCACCAGCGCGCGCGCCAGGCTCAGGCGGCGCTTCATGCCGCCGGACAGTTCGCCGGGCCGCGCCGTGGCCTTGTGCGTGAGCGCGGCGAACTCCAGCAGCCTGGGGATGCGCGGGCGGATGACCGCGTCCTTCAGGCCGAAGTAGCGGCCATAGACCAGCAGGTTCTCGGCGCAGTTGAAGTCCGGGTCCAGCGTGTCCATCTGGGCCACGACGCCCAGTTGCGCCTTGATGGCCATGGCGTCGCGCGGCATGTCCATGCCGAAGGCGTGGATGTGCCCCGCGTCGGGCGCGGTGAGCCCCAGACACATGCGGATGGTGGTGGTCTTGCCGGCGCCGTTGGGACCGATCACGCCGAGGCATTCGCCGGGGTGGATGGCGAAGTCCACGCCGTTGACCACCGTGTTCTCGCCGTAGCGTTTGATGAGCCCGGCGGCTTCGAACAGGGGGGAGTTCATGCGAGCCATTGTGCCCATCTGGAAAACCCCCACGGGTTCCACTTTTACAATCCGCCACCCATGTCGCTGGCCGTCCAATTCCAATACTTCCTGCCCAAGCTGACGCTCACGCGCCTGGCGGGGGCTTTCGCCCGCGCACGCGCCGGGGCCGTCACCCAGTGGGCCATCCGCCGTTTCATCGCGCGCTACCAGGTGAACATGGCCGAGGCCGCGAACCCCGATCCGCGGGCCTACGACACGTTCAATGACTTCTTCACGCGCGCCCTCAAGCCCGGCGTGCGCCCGCTGGCCGATGCGGCCTTCGTCTGCCCCGTGGACGGCGCGATCAGCCAGCTCGGCCGCATCGAGGGCGACCGCATCTTCCAGGCCAAGGGCCACGACTTCGACACGCGCACCCTGCTGGGCGGCGACGCCGCGCTCGCGCAGGCCTTCCAGGGCGGCAGCTTCGCCACCGTCTACCTCAGTCCGCGCGACTACCACCGCATCCACATGCCCGCGGCGGCCACGCTGCGCCGCATGCTGCACGTGCCGGGCGATCTGTTCTCGGTGAACCCGGCCACGGCCGCGGGCGTGCCGGGACTGTTCGCGCGCAACGAGCGCGTGGTGTGCGTGTTCGACATGCCGGTGGGCGATCGCACCGTGCCCTTCGCCCTGGTGCTGGTGGGCGCGACCATCGTGGGCAGCATGGCCACGGTGTGGCACGGCGTGGTGAACCCGCCGCGCCCCGGCACCGTGCGCGAGTGGCGCTACGACGACGCCCCCGTGCACCTGGACAAGGGCGCCGAGATGGGCCGCTTCCTGCTGGGCTCCACCGTCGTGCTGCTGTGGCCGCCGGACACCATCGCCTTCAACCCCGACTGGGCCGCCGCGCGCGCCGTGCGCCTGGGCGAGGCCATGGGCGCGGCGCGCTGAATCCCTTCCTTCATCAGGACATCACGACATGACCACGCTTGGCACACCGCTGTCGCCCTCGGCCACCAAAGTCATGCTGCTGGGCAGCGGCGAACTCGGCAAGGAGGTGCTGATCGCCTTGCAGCGCCTGGGTGTGGAGACCATCGCGGTGGACCGCTACGAGAACGCGCCGGGCCAGCAGGTGGCGCACCGCGCGCACACCATCGCCATGAGCGACCCGGCCCAGCTCAAGGCGCTGATCGAGCGCGAGCGCCCGCACCTGGTGGTGCCGGAGATCGAGGCCATCGCCACGCCCATGCTGCAGGAGCTCGAGGCCGCGGGCGTGGTGCGCGTGATCCCCACCGCGCGCGCCGCCCGGCTCACCATGGACCGCGAAGGCATCCGCCGCCTCGCCGCGGAAACCCTGAAGCTGCCAACCAGCCCCTACCAGTTCTGCGACTCGTTGCAGGAACTGCAGGCTGCCATCGACAGCGGCATCGGCTACCCCTGCATCGTCAAGCCGGTGATAAGCAGCAGCGGCAAGGGGCAGAGCAAGATCGACGGCCCCGACGACGTGAAGAAAGCCTGGGACTACGCGATGGCCGGTGGCCGCGTGAGCCACGGCCGCATCATCGTCGAGGGCTTCATCCGCTTCGACTACGAGATCACCCTGCTCACCGTGCGCGCGCTGGGCGCCAACGGCGAGGCCGAGACGCACTTCTGCGACCCCATCGGCCACGTGCAGGTGGCGGGCGACTACGTGGAGAGCTGGCAGCCGCACCCCATGAGCGCCGCCGCGCTGCAAAAGAGCCGCGAGATCGCCAAGGCCATCACCGACAACCTGGGCGGCCAGGGTCTGTTCGGCGTGGAGCTGTTCGTGGCCGGCGACCAGGTGTGGTTCAGCGAGGTGAGCCCGCGTCCACACGACACCGGCATGGTCACCATGGCCACGCAGTGGCAGAACGAGTTCGAGCTGCACGCGCGCGCCATCCTGGGCCTGCCGGTGGACACCACGCTCCGGAGCCCGGGCGCCAGCGCCGTGATCTACGGCGGCGTGCAGGCCCAGGGCATCGCCTTCGACGGCGTGGACGAAGCCCTGCGCGTTCCGGGCACCGAACTGCGCCTGTTCGGCAAGCCCGAGAGCTTCGAGAAGCGCCGCATGGGTGTGGCCCTGGCGCGCCACACGGACGTGGAGCGGGCGCGCGAGAACGCCAAGCTCGCGGCCTCGAAGGTCAGGCCGCGGCGGGCCTGACGCTCGCGACGCGCCCGCCGGGCGCATCCCCGCTCATTGGCAGCGGTAGCTGCTGGCGCTGTTGGTGTCGCCCGCGCCGCTGTACACGGCCTGTTTGGGGTAGCTGCACAGGGGCCGCGTGCGCTGCACCGCACCGCCCGACACGCGCGAGGCAACGAAGTCGTCGGGCGCCTGTCCCTGCTCGACCCAGCGGTCCATCGCGGCCAGCAGGTCGCGGCTGGGGTCCAGCGGAATCAGCGTGCCGTCCGCGCGCAGCGTGCCGGCGCCGGCACCACCCGAGCAGTGGCCCATGCCCGGCACCAGCATGAGGCGGTAGAACGTGTCGGTGGCGGCCTGCGAGCCTTGCAAGGTGCGCACGCGCTCGTAGTAGCCGATGCTGTCGTGGGCGCTGACGACGGGGTCGTTCCAGCCGTGGTAGACCAGCAGCTTGCCGCCCGCGGCCTTGAAGCGCGAGAGGTCGGCGTTGGTCTGGTCCACCAGCGGCGAGATCTTGGCGTTGGCGTAGGCCACGTCGCGGTCGAAGTCGAAGGTCCACCAGTTCCACTGTGGGTCGTCGAACACCCAGTAGCGCCAGAAGTCGGCGCGCGTGGGTTCGGTGCCACCCATGTAGCTGCCCCAGCCCGATTCGCTGCCCACCGGCCAGCCCGGGTAGAGCTGCGCGTTGGTGCGCGGGTTGCGCGGGCCCTGGTAGATCTTCTTCGCCGCGTTGAGCTGGTCGGCCGTGAGGCAGGTGGGTGCGTCGGCGCCCGCGCACAGCAGGCCATCGGGGTCGAACTGCGCCGTGGTGCACTGGCGCGGGTCGTCGATCACGCCGTCGCTCACGCCGTCGAGCGCGTCGCAGGCCGCCACGGCCTGGCTGGTGAGCAGCTGCAGCTTGGTGTTGTTGAGGTAGGTGACGTTGTTGACGCTGTCGGGCCGGTTGGAGCGGAAGCGCCACATGAACTCGATGTTGAGCGCCGTGCGGTTGTTGCCCGGGGCGCCGGCGATGATGCCGTCGAAGTCGTCCGGGTAGCGCTGCGCTTCGGCGAAGCCCTGGTGGCCGCCGGTGGAGCAGCCGAGGTAGTAGGCGCGCTGCGCGGGCTTCGCGCGCAAGCCGTCCAGCAGGGCCTTGCCGGCCACGGTGATGCTGTTGATCGAGCGGCTGCCCCAGTCCTCGATCTTCTCGGGGTTGTTCACGCCCCAGAGCATGTCTTCCGTCTGGTGCCCGGTGTCGCCGCCGATGGTGGCGTAGCCCTGGCGCAGGGCGTAGGCCATGTCGCCGTAGCTCAGCGAGGGGCTGTAGCCTCCGTTGCCCGTGGTGACGAGCTTGCCGTTCCAGGCCTCGCCCTCGGGCACCCAGAGTTCGAAGTTGATGTTCGATCGGCTGGTGGGGTGCGCGCTGGCCGTGATCAGGCAGAAGGCCGGCAGGTTGGCCTGGCCGCGGTGCGTGCCGGCCGCGATGGGCGCGACCGTCTTCAGCACGGCCCCGGGGACCTGCAGGTCGGCGAAGGCCTCGGGTGTGCAGGCGCGCGCCAGGCGCTCGGGTGGCGCTGGTGGTGGTGCGGCGGGGCCTTCGCCCGTGCCGCCGTCGCCGCCGCCGCCGCAGGCCGCGAGCAGGGTGAGCAGTGCAAGGCCGCCCCAGGCGGGCCGTCGCGAAATGGATGTGGTGGTCATGTCTGTCTCCTCTTGTCGTGGTGGGATGGGGCAGGGCGGCTTCTTCGGCGCCTCTGCGTGGGGGCCGTCCGGCTGGGTGGCCGGGCGCAGCGCCGTGCCGCATGGGCGGGGCACGGCCGCGCAGGCGCGACGACGCCTCCCCGGGGCGGTGTCACGCGCCCCGGCGTCGTGCCTGGTGCTGGGGAAGTGGGGAAGGGGCTGAGCCGGCGCGGGCCGGCTCAGGGGCTCACTCGGCCTGGATGCCCGCAGCCTTGATGATGTCGCCCCACTTGCGGGTCTCCGCGGCCTGGAAGCGCGCCAGCCCGTCGGGCGTGCTGGTGAAGGCCTCCGAGCCGCTGGCCTCGAAGAAGCCCTTGGCGGCCGGGCTGGCCGTGGCGCGGACCAGCAGCTCGTTCAGGCGCTGCACCACGGCGGCGGGCGTGCCCGCGGGTGCATAGGCCGCGAACCAGTAGCCCATCTCGTAGCCGGGCACGCCGGCCTCGGCGATGGTGGGCACGCCCGGCAGCATTGGCGAGGGCTTGCTGGCCGTCACGCCGAGCGCGCGCAGCTTGCCGCCCTGGATCTGCGGCACGCCCGTGGACATGTCGGCGAACATCATGTCGATCTGGCCGCCGAGCAGATCGGTGATGGCGTTGGGGTTGCTCTTGTAGGGCACGTGCAGGATCTGCACCTTGGCCATCTGCTGGAACAGCTCGCCAGCGATGCGGCTCGATGAACTGCCGCTGCCGAAGTTGAGCTTGCCCGGTGACTTTCGTGCCTCGGCGATCACGTCGCCCACGGTCTTGAATGGTGAGCCGGTGGTGACCACCATCACCTGCCCGCCCTTGCCCAGCGCGGTGATGGGCGCGAAGTCCTTCAGTGGGTCGTAGCTGAGCTTCTTGTAGAGGTGCTCGTTGGCCGCGTGCGTGGTGTTGGTGGTGATCAGCACCGTGTAGCCATCGGCGGGGGCCTTGGCAGCGGCCGATGCGGCGATCGCGCCGCTGGCGCCGGCCTTGTTCTCGATCACCACGGGCTGGCCGGTCTCGCTGCTGACCGATTGGCCCAGCGCGCGCGCGAGCTGGTCGGTGGCGCTGCCCGCCGCGAAGGGCACGACGAAGGTGATGGGGCGCGTGGGGTAGGCCGGCGCCTGGGCCCAGGCGGGGGCCGCGCCCAGCAGGGCCGTGAGGGCGCAAGCCAGCAGGCCGTGGCGGCGCGTGAAAGGGGTGTTCATGTGTCTGTCTCCTGGGTCGGTGGGTGAAAAACCCGGGGCGGCTCAGGGGCCGCCCGCGAGGTGGGTGCGCAAGGCGTCCGGCACGGCGACCGGCAGGTCCAGCATCAGGAAGGACAAGGCCTTGCCGTGGCTGTCGAGGTTGAGGGAGTCGTTCACGCCGCCGTCGAGCACGTCGTCGAGCACGAAGTTCATGGCGTGCAGTTGCGGCAGCAGGTAGCGGCGCACGGCGCTGGGCCGGCGCGCGGCGAAGTGGCGGGCCACGGCGTCTTCGGTGAGTTGCTCGACGAGCAGGTCCCACAAGGCCGGGTGCCAGGCGATCACGCTGATGTTGGAGCGGTTGCCCTTGTCGCCGGTGCGGCTGTGCGCGACGCGGTACAGCGGCACGGTCGTTTGGTTGGTCTTCATGGCTGGGCCTCCTGCCGCGACTCGTCGACCATGGCGTGGCCCACCGACACCGCCTCGCGCGGCACCAGGCAGGAGACCATGCCCAGGCGCGGGCGGATCGCGGTGCGCACGCCGCCGCCGCCGGCGGGGCCGCAGCAGTACAGGGCCGTGACCTCGCGCACCAGGCGCTCGGCCTGCGCGCGATCGCGCTGCTGCAGGGCCACGCGCAGGCGCACGTCGCGCACGCCCTCGTCCAGCGGGTCGTCCAGCCAGCGGCTGCTGTCGTCGCCCAGCACGCTGGTCACGCCGATCAGGTCCACGCGCAGGGGGCCGGCGTCGGCCAGGCGTTCCCGCAGCACCTGCGCGGCCAGGCGCGCGCGCGCCACCGCACGCGCGCCGGCGTAGGAGATCTCGCCCTCGGCGAACCAGCCCGTTTCGAAGCAGGCGTTGACCTTGAGGGTCGGCGGCCGAGGGTGGCCGCTCACGCCCTCGAGCCGCACGCGGTCGGGGCCGATCTGGCGCACGCGCGCGGTGGTGATGTCGGCGACCACGTCCGGCGTGAGGTAGGCCGCGGGGTCGTGCAGTTCGTACAGCAGTTGTTCCTTGACGGTGCGCTCGTCGATGCGGCCGCCGCTGCCTTCGGGCTTGCTGATCGTGCAGTCGCCGCTGTCCTCGATCTCGGCGATCGGGTAGCCCAGCGAGGCCAGGCCCGGCACGTCCTTGTAGCCGGGGTCGGCGAAGTAGCCGCCGGTGACCTGCGCGCCGCACTCCAGCAGGTGACCCGCCATCGTGGCGCGGGCCAGGCGGGTCCAGTCGTCCTGGCGCCAGCCGAAGTGCGCCAGCGCAGGGCCCAGCACCAGCGAGGGATCGGCCACGCGGCCACAGACCACGATGTCGGCCCCCGCCGTCAGCGCCTCGGCGATGGGCGCGGCGCCGATGTAGGCGTTGGCGCTCACCAGCGGCTCGCAGGGCATGGCCTGGCCGAGCGAGCGCTCCAGCAGGGCGCGGTGCTGCAGCCCGCTGACGTCGTCGCCGTGTACCACGGCGATGCGCGGGCGGCGCAGGCCCAGTTCCTTTGCCAGGGCGCGGATGCGGCGCGCCGCGCCGAGCGGGTTGGCGGCGCCGAAGTTGCTGACGATGCGGATGCGGTGCGCCAGGCACAGCGCCAGCACGGGGGCCAGCAGCTCGTCCAGCAAGGGCTCGTAACCCAGGTCGGGGTTGCCGCGGCGCGCCAGCTGCGCCAGGGCCAAGGTGCGCTCGGCCAGGGTCTCGAATATCAGCACGGACGCCTGTCCCCGTGCGATCAGCTCGCGCACCACCGGCAGGGCCGCGTCGGTGCGGTCCCCCGAAAAGCCGGCCGCGCAGCCGATCATCAGGCTCGAACGCTCAGTCATGTGGGTCTCCTGGCGCGAATCTAGGCCAGGCGGCACCTGCTGTGAATTCGATTGTTCGGATCAATTCATCTGCGTTCTGGATGAATGTCCGGGGCCGGACGCCCTGGCGGGCGAGCGGCGGTCAGCGCGGTGTTGCGGCGAGGGCGATGGCTTCCTCGATTCGCTGGTAGGTGCCGCAGCGGCACAGGTTGCCGCTCATGGCGGCGCGGATGGCGTCGGCATCGGGCCGTGGGTTGGCCTTGAGCAGCGCGCAGGCGCTCATGAGCTGGCCGCTCTGGCAGTAGCCGCACTGCACCACGTCCACCGTGGTCCAGGCCGCGCGCAGGGCGGCGATCTCGGGGCCCTCGATGCCTTCGATGGTGGTGATGTCCTGCCCCGCCACCGCTGCGATCGGCGTGACGCAGGAGCGGATGGCGCTGCCATTGGCGTGCACCGTGCAGGCGCCGCACAGCGCCATGCCGCAGCCGAATTTGGTGCCGGTGAGCTGCAGGTCGTCGCGCAGCACCCACAGCAGCGGCGTGTCCGGGTCGGCGTCGACGGTGACCTCGCGGCCGTTGACCTTGAGCGTGGTGGTCATGGTGAACTCCTCAGGCAAGTTTCAGCGGCAGGCTGCGCAGGCGCTGGCCCGTGAGCGCGAAGAGCGCGTTGGCCACGGCGGGCGCGATGGGAGGCACGCCGGGTTCGCCCACGCCCTCGGGGTGGCCGTTGCCGGGCAGGATCACGCACTCCACACGCGGCGATTCGTTGAGCCGCAGGATGGGCTGGTCGTGGAAGTTGCTCTGCTGCACCTGGCCATCGACGATGTCCACGCCGCCGTGCAGCGCGGACGACAGGCCGAACACCACGCCCCCTTCCAGTTGCTGGCGGATGCCCGCCGGGTTGACCGCGAAGCCGCAGTCGATGGCGCACCACACGCGGTGCACGCGGATGGCCTTGTCGGGACCGAGCGAGACCTCGGCCACTTGCGCCACGCTGGAGCCGAAGGAGTCGTGCAGCGCGATGCCGCGCGCGGTCCGGGCGCCGTCGGGCGCGGGCGGCGAGGGCGTGCCCCAGTTCGCGGCCTTCGCCGCGGCTTGCAGCACGGCCAACTGTTTCGGGTGCTGGCGCAGCAGCGATTCGCGAAAGGCCAAGGGGTCCACGCCCGCCGCGTGCGCGCACTCGTCGACGAAGCCTTCCTTGAAGAAGGCCTGGTGCGAGTGGCCCACCGAACGCCAGAAGCCCACCTGCAGCGGCAGCTCCACCGCCGCGTGCGCGATGCGCGCGGCCGGCCATTCGTAGGCCTGGTCGAAGGCGCCTTCACTTGTGGTCTTGTCGGGTCCGCCGCCGGGCAGTCCGAAGGCGCGCTTCAGTACCTGCGGCACGATGGCCTGGCCCGCGCTGGTGTTCTTCCAGGCCACGAGGCGCTGGTCGGCGTCGAAGCCGGCCTCGAAGCGCGCCACGCAGGCGGGGCGGTACAGGTCATGGCGCGTGTCCTGCTCGCGGCTCCACATCGTCTGCACGGCTTGGCCCGGCACCGCCTTGGCGATGGCCGCGGCCTGCGCGATGAAGTCCGTTTCCAGTCGCCGGCCGAAGCCGCCACCCAGCATCAGCACGTGCACCGTCACCGCCTCGTCTGGCAGGCCCAGGGCCTCGGCCGCCGCCGCGCGGGCCAGGCCGGGTACCTGGGTGGACGCCCACACCGTGGCCTTGTTGCCCTCGAACAGCACGGTGCAGTTGATCGGTTCCATCGCCGCGTGCGCGAGCCAGGGCGCGCGGTACTCGGCGTCGATGCGCTTGGCCGCGCCCGCCAGCGCGGCGTCCACCTCGCCGGTTTCGTAGAAGGCGTAGCCCCGCTCGCTGCGCGCGGCGTCGGCCAGGCGCTGCATCGCGGCGGCGCTGCTGAACTCGGCCAGCGCGCCGTGGTCCCAGGTCACGTCCAGCCGGTCGGCGGCCTGCCTTGCGCGCCAGGGGTGGTCGGCGATCACCGCCACACCGCCCGTGCCGCCACGCAGCGGTTCCACCGCCGTCACGGCCTTCACGCCGCGCAGCGCGCGCGCGGGCGCGTCGTCGTGGCGCTGCGCGCGCCCGCCCAGGGTGGGGCACAGGCGCACGCTGGCGTACAGCAGTCCCTGGGGCAGGGCGTCGACGCCGAAACGCGCGCTGCCGTCGATCTTGCCGGGCGTGTCCAGGCGGCGCGTGGGCTGGCCGATGCGCTTGAAGCGCCCGGGTTCCTTCAGCGCCGGGTCGCGCGGCAGCGGCTGCTGGGCTGCGGCGGCGGCCAGGGCGCCGTAGCCCAGGCGGCGCCCGTCGGGCGCGATCACTTCGCCGTTCTCGGTCTGGCAGTCGGCGGGTGCCAGGCCCCACTGCGCGGCGGCGGCGGCCACCAGCATCTCGCGCGCGGACGCGCCGGCCTGGCGCATGGGCATCCACAGGTCCTTCACGCTCGACGAACCGCCAGTCATCATCACGCCGATCTCGCGCATGGCCTTGGCGGTGAGCCACTTCAAGGTGTCGATGCCGGGGTGGTCGGTGTCTGGGTGCACCGGCAGGCCATCCACCACGCTGGCGATGTTGTTGTAGATCCTGTCGATGGGTGACTGCTGCCAGCGCACGCGCGACCAGTCGGCGTCAAGCTCCTCGGCCAGCAGCATGCACAGCGAGGTGACCACGCCCTGGCCCATCTCGCTCTTGGCCAGTGTCACCGTCACCGTGCCGTCGCGCGCGATGCGGACCCAGCCGTTGAAGGCAACCTCGCCTTCACTGGTGGGCAGTGGCCGCGAGGTGGTGAGCCGCTGGCGCGGCGGCATCAGGCTCCAGCCGATGACCAGGGCGCCGGTGACGCCCAGCGTGCCTAGGATGAACTTGCGTCGGGTGGTGGCCATGGCGAACTCAGGATCGGTTGATGGCGTCCTCTGCGTTCGCCAACCGCCCGATCAGGTCATCGAAGGGCGGCGGCTCGGACAGGAACATGGGGCGCATCCTTGCATAGTCCTGCGCCAGTGCGCGCTGGCGCTGGTCGGCTGGAACCAGCCGGAAGCTGCCGTGTCGCGCCAGGTCGTAGCGCGCCCAGCCGCGCGCGAAGACGCGGCTTTTCCAATCGACCACGCGCTCGCATTGCACTTTGTCGGCCAGGAAACGGATGGCATCCGGATGACCCAGGAGCTTGACCGTGTCGAAGTAGTGGCGGGCGTAGCGGTCTGGCGTGGGCGAGTCGGGTGGGCGATGGAATTCCGAATGCAGGATCGTCGCTTTCTCCCAGAAAGTGCGCTGCAGGGCCAGGGTGGTGACTTCGCAGGTCCAGTCGCCGAAGAGTGCAGGAAACGCGTCCGCCAGCAGGGGGCGAACCGGGCGATTTTCGGTCGGTTGCTGATCCGTCAGCGTGCCCAGTTCCAGCTTCACCTCCCGGGCCAGGTAGGCGAAGTCGGTTGCTTGCGCGCTCGGGTAGCGGAAGTACACGATGGGCGACTTCGCGTCCGTGTCCAGCTCGTAGCGCAGCCATGTGCCCTTGGGCGCCTGGCCCAGCGCCTGTGTGATACGCCGCTCCAGCAGCGGCATCAGCAGTTCCTGCGTCTTGTGGGCGCACAGGCGCTGCATCTCCAGCATGGCCGCGTCGCGCTTCACCCGGCTGCCCAGCGTGTCGAAGCCAGCCGCGTCGGCGCCCACGAACTCGGGCACCAGACACAGGTCGATGTCTTCGGAGAAGCGGTCGATGACGCCATACACCTTGGACAGCGAGGTGCCGCCCTTGAACACGAGGTGCGGCGCGAGCTCGGGCTGCGAGAACAGCAGGCCCAGCAGCCAGGAGACCCAGAAGTCTTTTTCGAGGATGACCGACTGGCCTGCCCGGCCAGCGGCCGCCTGTTCAAAGGCCAGGGCGCGGCGTTCCGCCGACAAGGACAGGAACTGTTCAGCGAAGGGCATGCGGTGTTTTCCCTGCAGAAAGTTGTGCAGGTGCTTCATCTGTGCGCGCGACTTCGCGCAACAGGGGTCTCATCCAGGCAGGGGCCAGTGCCAGGTCCTGCAGCACCTTTGCCCGCTCTTCGACCGGTAGTGTCTCGCGCAGGTGCCGAATGCGTGCAGGGCTGATGTGGGGAGCCCCCAGGCTCTTGAAGGCCTGGATCAACAGGCCACTCAAGCGGCCGGCCGCAGCCATCTGGCGTGGCGTGGTGCGCTTGAAACTGAGCTTCAGGGGGCCGGCTTGCACCCTTCGGCTGATGCCATCGGTGAGGAATTCCACTTGAGCAGGAACCTGTTCCGACAGACCGAGCAGATTGGCTGCATACGCCCCTGTGGGCTGGGTGCGGATGCGATCCTTGCCCGCCACCGCCTTCACGATGGCGTCGACGGAGGGCCACAGAACGCCCAGCAGTGCGTCGTGGCGCGGCTTGTCATAGAGGCCACGGGACAGGCGGCGCAGTTCGCCTCGTTGGACCATGCGCTGCAAGGCCTTGTCAATGGCCGCGCGACTGCCCATGGCGGCGAAGGCATCGGGCGTGAACACGGCGCCGGCCTGTGAGCGTTGCACACGGCGCGAAATCAGGGTGTCCAGACTGTGGGGCGAAGCGGCGCGGGGCATGGAGTGGAAAGCGCTTATTTGTCCGAAAAATAGCATGTATTTCGGACAAATAGAAGCCCGCTACTGAAACGCCACCTCCGCGAAGCTCCTCAGCTTGCGGCTGTGCAACTGGTCGACGCCGCCTTCGCGCAGCAGCTCCACCGCGCGGATGCCGATCCGCAGGTGCTGGTCCACGCGTTCGCGGTAGAAGTGGTTGGCCATGCCGGGCAGCTTGATCTCGCCGTGCAGGGGCTTGTCGCTCACGCACAGCAGGGTGCCGTAGGGCACGCGGAAGCGGAAACCGTTGGCCGCAATGGTGGCCGATTCCATGTCCAGCGCCACCGCACGCGACTGGGAGAATCGCAGTTGCGGCATGTTGTTCGGCAGCAGCTCCCAGTTGCGGTTGTCGGTGCTGGCCACGGTGCCGGTGCGCATGATGCGCTTGAGCTCGCCCGGGGCGACGCCAGTGACGTCGGCCACCGCCGCCTCCAGCGCGAGCTGGATTTCGGCCAATGCCGGGATGGGCACCCACAGCGGCAGCTCCTCGTCGAGCACGTGGTCCTCGCGCACGTAGGCGTGGGCCAGCACGTAGTCGCCCAGTTGCTGCGTGGTGCGCAGGCCGGCGCAGTGGCCCAGCATCAGCCAGGCGTGCGGGCGCAGCACGGCAATGTGGTCGGTGATGTTCTTGGCATTGGCCGGACCGACGCCGATGTTGACCATGGTGATGCCGCTGCGGTCTTCGCGCATGAGGTGGTAGCCGGGCATCTGTGGCAGGCGCGGCGGGGCGTGGCCGAGTTCGTCGCCCGCCACGTGTGGCAGGCCCGCGCGGCGCGTGACCACGTTGCCCGGCTCGATGAAGGCCACGTAGGGGCTGTCGGGGTTCTCCATCTCGGCGTGGCCGAGCTTGATGAACTCGTCGATGTAGAACTGGTAGTTGGTGAACAGAACGAAGTTCTGGAACCAGTCGGGCGAGGTGCCGGTGTAGTGGCGCATGCGCTGCAGCGAGTAGTCCACCCGCGGCGCGGTGAACAGCGACAGCGGGTGCGCCTCGCCCGGCCCTGGCTCGTGGGTGCCGTTGGCGATGCCGTCGTCCATGGCGGTGAGGTCGGGCAGGTCGAACACGTCGCGCATGAAGGCGCGGCGCGTCACGCTCATCTGGCCTTCGACGTGGTCGTGCTCGGCGAAGGAGAAGTGGATGGGCACGGGCTGGGTGCTGGTGCCCACCTCGATCTCGCCCCCGTGGTTGGCCAGCAGCAGGCGGAACTGCTCCCGGTAGTAGTCGCCGTACAGGTCGGGCCGGGTCAGCGTGGTTTCGTATCGGCCCGGGCCGGCGACGAAGCCATAGCTCAGGCGCTGGCGGCCGAGTTCGTCGGCGCCTTCGCCCAGGCGCAGGTTGCTGTGGCTAACCAGCCGCACGTAGGGGTAGCAGGCGCGCACGCGCACGTCGTGGAAGTCGGCACCGTCCACGTAGTCGTGCAGTGCCTGGCGAAGAAACTCCACGCTGTTCTGGTAGATGCGGCGCACCTGCGCGAGCGCGGCGTCCGGGTCGTCGAAGCGCTGGGGGGCGGTAAATTCGGGCGTCTTTTGCATGCGGCTATTGTGGAGTGAACGGCCTGAATTCTGCTGACCTGTCCCACGCGGCCGCCACGCTGGCCGTGGCGCTGGGCTGCGGCCTGCTGGTGGGCATCGAACGCGAGCGGCGCAAGGGTCAGGGGCCGGCGCGCGCGCTGGCCGGCCTGCGCAGCTTCGCGCTCACCTGCGTCACGGGCGCCGCGGCAATGCTCACGGGGCTCAATGGCGTGGTGGTGGCGGGCGCGGCCTTCATCGCCGGCCTGGGTGTGGTGGCCTATTTGAAGGACCGCTCCGATGACCCCGGCGTGACGACCGAGGTGGCGCTGCTGCTGACCTATCTGGTGGGCGTGCTGAGCGCGCACAGCGCCGCGCTGGCAGCGGGGCTGGCGGTGGCGCTCACGGTGGTGCTGGCGGTGCGCGAACGCGCCCACCGCTTCGCGACGCACTGGTTGCGACCCAGCGAGCTGCGCGATGGCCTCTTGCTGGCGGCCCTGGTGCTGCTGGCCCTGCCGCTGCTGCCCGATCGGCCGCTGTGGGGGGAGGCCCTCAATCCGCGTGCGATCGGCACCCTGCTGGCCTTGCTGCTGGCGCTGCAATCGGCGGCCCATTTGGCGCGCCGGCTGCTGGCCACGCGGCACGCGGTGGCGCTGTCGGCGCTGGCCTCGGGATTCGTGTCGAGCACGGCCACCATCGCGAGCCTGGGGCTGGCGGTTCGGCCGCACGCCGCGCGCGCACGGGCCATGGCGGGCGGTGGCCTGCTGTCCTGCGTGTCCACGCAGTTGCAGTTGCTGATGGTGGCCGCCGCCGTTCGGCCGGCCTGGTTGTCGGTGCTGTGGCTGCCGGCGTTGGCGGCGGGGGCCCTGGCGCTGGCCTGGGGTTGGTGGCTGGTGCACCGCGATGGCGCCGAGGTGGCCGTGACCGGCGCCACGCCGCGCACCGAGGCGCTGCCCGCGCCGCGCGAGGACCGCATGTTCAGCCTGGGCGGCGCATTGGCCGTGGCGGTGCTGCTGGCGGCCATCCAGGCGCTGGTGCACGGCTTGCAGGGCTGGCTGGGCGAGGCGGGCCTGCTCGCGGGCGCGGTGATTGGCGCCTTGGCCGACCTGCACGCTTCCGCCGCCGCCGTCTTCTCGGACGCCGCCCCCGGCGCGCCGGGGCGGCAGGCCCTGATGCTGGTGCTGCTGGTGCACGCGGGCAGCAAGTCGGTCACCGCTGGCGCGTCGGGCGGCTGGGCCTACCTGCGATGGCTGGCGCCCGGCTTGTGGCTTCACACGCTGCTCGGCGTGGGGCTGCTGGCGTGGATGGGTTGAGCCGCGCCGGCGGGTGCCGGTCAATAGAGAAAGACCGCCCCGGACAAGGCGAAAGCGGGGTCGTCGCCGTAGGCAATCGCCGGATCGCTGCTCACGCCCGAGCCGGGGCCGCCGTGCGAGCGGGCGCCCACGGCCACGGTGCGCCCGTCGCCGCTGATGGCCACCGCGCTGCCGAGGCGAACGTCCCGGTCGCCGGTGGTGCTGTGGTCGCTGGGCTGAAGGATGGTGGCGCTTTCCCAGCCACTGGCCTGGCGCCGAAAGACGTAGGCCGAGCCTGCATCGGTGGTCACGATCGGCGACTCGGCGGTTGACACGCCAAGACCGCTGTAGTCGTTGTACTGCGTGCCGATCACCACGGTCTGGCCGTCCGCGCTGAGCGCCAGGGCCCGGCCGAATTCGTCGGACCTGCGGGGCACGGGACTGCGCAAGGGCGCGCCGTGGGGCGCCCATGGCCCGCCCTCCGAGCGCACGAAGACGTGCACGCTGCCGCTGTTCGAGTGGGCCGGTCTGGACACCAGGCCGTTCGCGTCCAGGTCGGCCTCGCGGGCGGCCACGGCCAATGTCTTGCCCCGGGCGTCCAGTGCGACGGCGGAGCCGAACGCTCCGGTGCCGAGGTCCATCGGGGGTTTGATGAACGCGTCGAGGGACCAGGTGCCCAGCGTGCGTGTGTACAGGTAGACCGCGCCGGAGCCGGGCGCATTGACATCGTCGATGGGCAATGCATGCACGCCCAGGCCCGAGGCGTTGTTGTACGCGCTGCCCACCGCCAGCACGGTGCCGTCGGCGTTGAGCGTCAGCGAGGCGCCGAACCACTCTTCCTGCGCGCCGCTGCCGTCGCGCAGCAGCAGCGTTTCCGTCCAAAGGCCATTGCTTTCTGTGAAGACGTAGACGGCGCCGTCGTCCAGGCGGCTGTCGGCGGGCCCGTCGTCGGTGGGTGCACCGACCGCCAGTGTGCGGCCATCACCGCTCAGCGCCAGGCTGTGGCCGAATTGGTCGTTCGGGCCGAGCTCGCTGCCTTGCAGGTGGCGTTCGAACAGCCAGCGATCACCCTGGCGGCGGTAGACGTACGCCGCACCTGCGGCGTTGAGACCGATGGAGCCGAAGACCAGAACGCTGCCATCGGCCGACAGGACGAGAGCCCGGTCGAACAGTTGGCCAGGGGCGGGGCTCGGCGCCTCCACTGGCCCGCGCGACGTCCACGAGCCGGGGCCCGAGCGCTCGAACAGGTGCACCGCGCCGGTGATGTCGCCCGCCGCCATGACCGAGCCGTCTTGCGACAGAGCGACGGAGATGCCGAATTCCGCGTTCTGCAGCGGTGCGTCTGCCTTGAAGCGGCCCATGGTTTCCTCGAGGCTGCCCTGGAGGCGAAGAGTGCCGGACGACGTACACGCTTCGCCATCGCAAAGCGCGACCCGATAGCTTGCCTGGAGAGCGATGGGCAAGAAGATCTCGACGGTGGCATTGCCGGCGGCCGCGGGCACCTCGGCCAGTGGCGTGGCAGGCAGAGGACCATCGCCGTCCGGGTCTTCGAGGATGAGCGCGCGTTGCACCGACGCGAGTTCGGACCAGGACCAATTCAATGTGAGCCGCTTCACGGTGGCCAGTGAGGCGGTGAGCTCGATGGGTGAGGGCTCGGCACCGGGCGGCGGAGCATTCCTGTTCACGGCACCGGTGGTCGGCGGCGTGGCGAGGCCGCCCCCGCAGCCCGGCAGCAAGGTCAGTGTGAGCAGCAGGGCGCCCAGGGTACAGAGCGCCAGGCAAAGGAGCCGGAACAAATCGGAGTGGGTGGGCTTGGTGCGGGTGGACATGGGGCATCCTGGGAAGGAGCCGCATGCTCACCCTACCGAGTTCTCCATGCCATACCGCGAATGCACGATTCGCCTGCGGGGATGCCGCGCGGTCTGTTCAGCCGGCCGCGGCACGCTTCACCGGCTCGCGCATCGTCACGAATTCCTCGGCGGCCGTGGGGTGGATGCCGATGGTGCTGTCGAACACCGCCTTGGTGGCGCCGGCCTTGAGCGCCACGGCGAAGCCCTGGACGATCTCGCCCGCCTCGGCGCCCACCATGTGCAGGCCCACCACGCGGTCGGTCTTCGTGTCCACCACCAGCTTCATCAAGGTGCGCTCGTTGCGGCCGGAGAGCGTGTGCTTCAAGGCCTTGAACTCGCTGCGGAAGATGGTCACATCGCCGAAGCGCTCGCGCGCCTGGGCTTCGCTCAGGCCCACGGTGCCGATGCTGGGGTGCGTGAACACGGCCGTGGGCACGAAGTCGTAGCTCATGTCGCGCGGCGCCTTGCCTGGCGCCGGGCCGCAGATCTCGTCCACCACCACCATGGCCTCGCCCAGCGCCACGGGTGTGAGCTGCACGCGGTCGGTCACGTCGCCCACGGCGAAGACGTGAGGGACGTTGGTCCGGTAGCGTTCGTCGACGATCACCTCGCCCTTGGCGCCTTGGGCCACGCCCACGGCTTCGAGCCCGAGCCCCTCGGTGTTGGGCACGCGGCCGGTGGCGTAAAGCGCGGCGTCCACGGTGAGGGTGTTGCCGTCCTCGCAGCGCACGACGAGGCCGTCGTCGGTCTTGCGAATGTCGACCACGCCGGCGTTGAGGTGCAGGTCCACGCCGGCCTTGGCCATTTCGGCGGACGCGAAGTGGCGGATCTCGTCGTCGAAGCCGCGCAGCACCTGTTCGCCGCGGTAGAGCTGCGTGACCCGTGCGCCCAGGCCGTTGAAGATGCACGCGAACTCGCAGGCGATGTAGCCGCCGCCCACGATCAGCAGGCGCTTCGGGAAGGGCTCGAGGTCGAACACCTCGTTGCTGGTGATCACGTGCTCTCGCCCGCTGAAATGCGGCACATGGGGCGTGCCGCCCGTGGCGATGAGGATGTGGGCGGCGCTGAAGCGCTGGTGGCCGGGCGAGCCGTCGGCGTGCAGGGTCGCGAGCTCGATGTCGTGGTCGCCGACCAGCCGCGCGAAGCCGTCGAACCGCGTGACGCCCGAGCCGCTGAGCAGGTTGGCGTAGACGCCGTTGAGGCGGGCGATTTCCTTCGCACGGTTGGCCTTGAGCGTGGCCCAGTCGAAGCGCGTCTCGCCCAGTTGCCAGCCGAAGCCACGGGCTTCCTCGAACGCTTCGCTGTAGTGCGCGGCGTAGCTGTACAGCTTCTTGGGGATGCAGCCCAGGTTGACGCAGGTGCCGCCCAGGCCTTGCGTGCCCAGCACCTCGGCGAGGGCCACGCGCAGGCCGCGCTGCGCGGCCATGCGCGCGGCGCGCACGCCGCCGCTGCCGCCGCCGATGACGAAGAGATCGAAGTCGTAGTCGCTCATGGCCGTGATGGTAGGCCAGGCGCGTGGCGTGCCGCCGGTCCTTCCTCCAGTTCCCTGCGCGCTTCAAGGGCCTTGGTTGGTCGTCTGCTGACCACTCCCGGAGGGTATGCATGAACGCTGCGGCCTAAGCTGCCGCCGCGCCATGGACATCCCGCGCCATGGCCGTTTCAGGGAGAAAGCCGTGTGCACCCGTTATGCGTGGGCAGTGATGCCTTTTGTGTTCTTCGCGGCCAGCCTGACTGCCGCCGCCAAGCCCTATCAATTGTGTGGGGACGTTCGCATGAAGCGGCAGGTTATCGAGACCAACTTCCGCTACCCGCCCCGGCCGGATCAGCGAACGGTCGAAGGCACCCGGCGACTCACCTGTGATCTGCCATTTCTCGAGGCGCGCATGGGGCCTCCTGAGTGTGAACCGGGTTTCGTCGATTGCGGCGGTGACGGGCATATCAAGGGAGAGCCCTGTCCGGAGGACAGCAGTGGATGGGACGACTATGCGGTTGCGCGCCTGTCCTATCTGACGGACCAGACGCCGGAGCTGAGCAAAACGACGCGGCCTTGGGTGACGAACCCCGCAGTGGATGTGATTTCCGAGTTTCCCTTCTGGGTCCGCTACGACCTCTACAGGGTCTGGCCTCACGATGGCCGCCCGGGATTTCAGCATCGCGGCACCTTTGAAAGCATCGGATTCGGCAGCGACTTTCAGTATCCCTGCTACACGATGGCTTATCTGGTGGGGTTCTTCAATGGGGTTTGGAATACGCGAGAAGAAGCGGAGCGCTCGCTGGAGGTGATGAAGAAGCAGGACTTTCTTGGCCGCAACTGGCGCGACGCACCGATCCGCTACGAGCTGTTCTACAACCAGAGCTGCAAGCGCAGGGCCGACGACGTGTGCCTGCAGGACGTGGCCGAGGTGTTCCGCCAGCGCAGCGCCGAAATGGACGGCCTGCTCTCACGGCGATGGGAGTATTTCTGGGACCAAGTCACCGGTCAGAGCGACCAGGCCGGTTCGCTTACCCAACGACTGGTGGCCCGCGTGGTGCGCAGCGACAAGGCCTTGTCCAGCTGGTTCGATGGACTGGCCAACGCCACGCTGGCCAAGATCACCGCCCTGAGCACGGCCTTGGCCGATGACCCGCCCACCGCCCAGGACACGGCCGAGCACACCGCGCAATTGATCCGGGCGGGGCAGCGGGCCGAGCGCGCCGTGCTGGTGGCCCATTCCCAGGGCAACCTGTTCGTCAACGCGGCCTACGACGCCTATCTGGCGCACTCGCGGCGGGCCGGCCAGGTGGTGGGCGAGGACACCGGCTACGTCGCGGCGCAGGTGGTGCACATCGCGCCCGCTTCCCCCACGCTGCGCGGCCCCTATGTGCTCGCCGACAGCGACGTCGTCATCAACGGCCTGCGGCGGGTCGACGGCACCTATCTGCCGGTGTCCAACGTAAGCCTGCCGGTGAACAGCCAGGACCGTTCGGGCCACAAGCTGCTCGCCACCTACCTGGACGAGGCGGGCCCCGTGCGCGCCCAGATCCGTCAGTTCGTCACGAAGGCGCTCGATGCGCTCTGATCACCCACGACACAAGGAGGCACCCATGTTCACATCGACTGTCCGCTTCACTCGACCTCTCGTCCTCGCGATCCTCGCCTTGTTGGCGTCCGCTTGCGGTGGTGGCAAGTCTTCGTCACCGTCCGCCTCCGCACCTGTGTCCACCGAACCCGTGACGCGGCCAGCCGAACCCAGCATGAAGGACCAACTCGACGCACTGGAGAAGCAGGGCGTTCTGCCGGAACTTGACCGCTCCACTGACGTCGCTGGACCGGATGCCGATAACAACGGCATTCGCGATGACATCGATGTCTACATAGCCGCACTGCCGGTGAGCGATGCGGTCAAAAAAGCGGCAAGGCAGAGGGCTCGCGTGCAGCAGAGGATCGCAACCATCGACTTGAACGATCGTGCTGCGTTGATGGCGCTGGCCGATGCCAGTATGGCTGCGACCGCATGCATGTCAGAGTCTGCCGAGATGGGTTTGCCATTGGAGCAACAAAGCCAAGCAGGTAAGGTCGGGTTTTCGATCACACTCAAGCTCCAGGCCATCACCGCCAACACCCCCGAGCGCGCGGAGCGCTACCTGGCCTACATGGGTGCCCTGCACGGCACCACTACCACCTATCCCACTGGTAGGGTCTGCGAAGACGAGTAGCCGCGATGAGGCAGGCCGGGGCGCCCGGACATCCGCGGGCCCGGGCCTGACGCCTCAGTACGTGTACACCCCGCGCCCCGTCTTGCGCCCCAGCCAGCCCGCGGCCACCATCTCCTTGAGCAGCGGGGCGGGCCTGTACTTGCTGTCGTTGTATTCCTCGACGTAGACGTTCATCACCGCCAGGCACACGTCCAGGCCGATCATGTCGGCCAGCGCCAGCGGGCCGATGGGCTGGTTGGTGCCCAGTTTCATGCCGGCGTCGATGTCCTCGGCCGTGGCCAGGCCCTCGGCCAGCACGAAGAATGCCTCGTTGATCATGGGCACCAGGATGCGGTTGACCACGAAGCCCGGCGCGTTCTTCACGGTGATGGGCGTCTTGCCCAGTGCCTCGGCCAGGGCCCTCACGGTGGCGTGCGTGGCGTCGCTGGTCTGCAGGCCGCGGATGATTTCCACCAGCGCCATCATGGGCACGGGGTTGAAGAAGTGCATGCCGATGAAGCGGTCGGCGCGCTTCGTGGCGGCGGCCAGCTTGGTGATGCTGATCGAGCTGGTGTTGGTGGCGACGATCACCTCGGGCGCGAGCAGCGCGTCGAGCTGCTGCAGGATCCTGATCTTCAGGGGCTCGTTCTCGGTGGCGGCCTCGATCACGAGTTGTGCGCCCTTGAGGTCGTCGTAGTGGGTGCTGGCCTTGATGAGCGACAGCGCCTGCGCCTTGGCCTCGGCCGTCATCTTCTCCTTCTTGATCAGCCGGTCCAGGCTCCCCGCGACGGTGGCCAGGCCCTTGTCGAGCGCGGTCTGCGCGATGTCGACCATGACCACGCGGATGCCGCTGGTGGCGCAGGCCTGGGCGATGCCGTTGCCCATGGTGCCCGAGCCGATGATGCCGACCGTCTGGATGCTGTTGCTGCTCATGCGAAAACCTCGTCGAGAAGGGAGTGGGATGAGGGGAAACCCGCGTCGCGCGGGCGTCTCGGCTAGGCGCGCCTGCCTACACCACGAGGGGGGCGCCTGATACCTTGGCCTCCGATTGTCGTGTACCCGTCCGGGCGTCTGCGGCAATGCAGGAGACAGCATGTACGACGTGATCATCGTGGGCGGCGGATCGGCCGGCTGCGTTCTGGCCGGCCGCCTCAGCGAAGACCCGGCCCTGCGCGTGGCGCTCATCGAGGCCGGCCCGCCCGACCGCAGCGTGCTCATTCATTGCCCCGCCGGCTTGGCCGTGTTGGCGAAAAACGGCCAGGCCAACTGGTGCTACGAGACCGTGCCACAGCCCGGCCTGAACGGGCGGCGCGGCTACCAGCCGCGCGGCAAGGTGCTGGGCGGTTCCAGCTCGGTCAACGCCATGATCTACGCCCGTGGCCAGCCCGGCGACTACGACGCCTGGGCCGCCGAGGGCAACCCGGGCTGGGCCTGGGCCGACGTGCTGCCGCTGTTCAAGCGGGCGGAGCACAACGAGCGCGGCGCCGATGCGTTCCATGGCACCGGCGGGCCGCTCAACGTGCGCGACCTCACCAGTCCCAACCCTTTCGTGTCCCACTTCATTCAGGCGGCGCGCGAAGCGGGCTACCCGATCAACGCCGACTTCAACGGCGCCGGACAGGAGGGGATCGGCCACTATCAGGTCACGCACAAGAACGGCGAGCGCTTCAGCGCCGCCAAGGCCTACCTCACGCCGCACCTGGGCCGGCCCAACCTCACGGTCGTCACCGACGCGCTGGTGTGCCGCGTGGTGGTGGACGAGGAAGAAGGCCAGGCACCGCGTGCCGTGGCGGTGGAGTACCGCGCCAATGGCGGGCGCGGCCCGCTGCAACTGTTGCGCTGCAAGGAGGGGAGCGGCGAAGTCGTGCTCAGCGCGGGCGCTTTCGGTTCGCCGCAGTTGCTCATGCTCTCGGGCATCGGGCCGGGCGATCACCTGGGCGAGCACGGCATCCGCGTGCTGCACCACCTGCCCGGCGTGGGCGCCAACCTGCACGACCACGTGGACGTGGTGCAGGTGGTCAATGCGCCGCGCGCAACCGAGTTGTTCGGCCTGTCGTTCAAGGGTGTGTGGTCGGCGCTGCGCGGCATCGCCGAGTGGCGGCGGGCGCGCACCGGCCCGCTGACCACCAACTTCGCGGAGGCGGGTGGCTTCATCCGCAGCGCGCCCGACGAGTCCGTTCCCGACCTGCAGCTGCACTTCGTGATCGGCAAGCTGGTGGACCACGGGCGCAAGACGGTGTTTGGCCACGGCTACTCCTGCCACGTGTGCCTGCTGCGGCCCAAGAGCCGCGGCACGCTGCGCCTGGCCAGCCGCGACCCGCAGGTGATGCCGCTGATCGACCCCGCTTTCCTGCGGGACCCGGACGACACCGCGCGCCTGGTGCGCGGCTTTGAGCTCATGCGGCAATTGCTGGGCCAGCCCGCGCTCGCGCGCTTCGGCGGCGTCGAATCGCGCGCCTCGGCCGAGGCCCGAAGCGAGGCACAGATCGAGCAGTTCGTGCGCAACCACGCCGACACCATCTACCACCCCGTGGGCACCTGCCGAATGGGGCCGGCAGGGGGGCCGGGCGAAGGCGCGGTGGTGGACCACGAGCTGCGCGTGCACGGCGTGCGGGGTCTGCGCGTGGTCGATGCCTCGGTGATGCCGCGTGTGGTGAGCGGCAACACCAACGCGCCCGTGATCATGATCGCCGAGAAGGCGGTGGACATGATCCGGGCGTCGCGCCGCGCTACGCTTGGCGCATCAGCGTCGATTTCCCGAACAGGCTTTCCACCAGATCCACCGCCAGTTCAGCCGTCCGGTTGCGCACATCCAGTGCCGGGTTGAGCTCCATCACGTCCAGCGAGGCCAGCCGGCCCGTGTCCGCGATCATCTCCATGCACAGTTGCGCCTCGCGGTAGGTGGGGCCGCCGCGCACCGTGGTGCCGACACCGGGCGCGATCTCGGGGTCGAGGAAATCGACGTCGAAGCTCACGTGCAGGTGGGTGTCCGCGTCCACGCCGTCCAGGGCCTGCTCCATGGTGTGGCGCATGCCCATCTCGTCGATGTAGCGCATGTCGAACACTTCCAGCCCGTGCTCGTGCACCAGGCGCTTCTCGCCCGCGTCCACGCTGCGGATGCCGATCTGGCGGATCTGCGCCGGCTGCACGGCGGGCACATGGCCGCCGATGCCCGTGAGCTCGGGCGGCCCCAGGCCGCACAGCAGGGCCACGGGCATGCCGTGCAGGTTGCCGCTGGGCGTGAGCGCGGCGGTGTTGAAGTCGGCGTGAGCGTCCAGCCACAGCACCCGCAACTTTTTGTGTCTTTCGCGGCAATGGGTTGCCACGGCGCTGATGGAGCCCAGGCCCAGGCTGTGGTCACCACCCAGCACGATGGGCAGGTGCCCGGCGCGCAGTTCGGCGAGCACGGCGCCGTGCAGGGCGAGGTTCCAGGCCCGCACCTCGTCGATGTGGCGGTAGCCCTTGTCTGGCGGCTGCCAGGGGTTGGCTGGCCCCGCGAGGTTGCCGAGGTCGGTCACCGAGAGGCCCTGCGCCTCGAGCACGGCCGCGAGGCCGGCCACGCGCAGGGCCTCGGGACCCATGGAGGCACCGCGTGCGCCAGCGCCGATGTCGGTGGGCACGCCGATGAGGCGGATGGAGGTGTTCATGGGCGCATTCTCGGCGCGACTTTTACGAATCGCTACCGCCCGCGGGGCCGGCGGGTGGCGGGGAGCGTCGGATACTGAGTCCATCCCCTTGTCTTTTCCGGCCTTGCGTGCGTGCAGGCCTTGGTGCTGTTTCATGTCTCATCGTCTGCTCCTGCTCTCTTCCCTCGTTGTTGCCTTGGCCGCTTGCGGCGGTGGAGGCGGCGCAGACGGAGGGGCGGCCCCACCCAGCCAGAACCCGGGTCCGGCGCCCGTGCCACCGTCGGGCGTGACGCCCCTGCCGCCGGGCGCCGGCCCCGGTCTGGGGGCCGCCTGCGCCAATCCCGCCGGCCGGGTGCTTGAGGTCGGACCCGGCAAGGCGTATGCCTCGCCCAGTGCCGCCGCGGGTGCCGCCCGCGCCGGCGACACCATCCGCATCAGCGCGGGCGACTACCGGGGCTCGGCCGCCGTGGCGCAGTGGACGGCGAGCGACCTCACGATCTGCGGCGTGGGCGGCCATGCCCGCCTGTACGCCGATGGCCAGAACGCGCGCGGCAAGGGCATCTGGGTCATCGGTGGCGCCAACGTCACGGTCGATGGCGTGTCCTTCCACAACGCCACCGTGCCTGACCAGAACGGTGCCGGCATCCGCGCGGAGCACACCAGCGGCACGCTGCGCATCGTCAACAGCGGCTTCTACGACAACGAGAACGGCCTGCTGTCCACTGCGGGCAACGGCAGCATCGACATCAGCTACTCCGAGTTCGCCGGCAACGGCCGGGGCGACGGCTACACGCACAACCTCTACGTCGGCCAGATCGATCGGCTGGTGGTGCGCGCCAGCTTCTTCCGCCAGGCCCGCATCGGGCACAACCTCAAGAGCCGCGCGCGCGAGAGCCTGATCGAAAACAGCTACTTCATGGACGGCCCCAGCGGCACCGCCAGCTACCAGACCGATTTCCCCAACGGCGGCCAGGTCGTGCTGCGCGGCAACTTCCTGCAGAAGGGCCCGAACGCGGACAACGCCTACCTGGTCGCCTACGGTTTCGAGGGCTACTCCAACCCCGCGCGATCACTGCACCTGGTGCACAACACCCTGGTGAGCACACGCACGGGCGGCGGCTATCTGTACGTGGCCAATGGCGCCAGCAGCGTGAGCCTCACAGCGAACCTGTTCGCGGGCACCGCCAGCCCGGCGCTCATCACGGGCGGCTTCGCCAGCGGCAACGTGAGCCAGAGCCAGAACGTGTTCGACGTGGCGGCCAACATCCCCGGCGCCACCAACGTGAGCGCCCCGAACTTCTGGCCCAACGCCACCCTGCAGGCCCGCATCGGCCTGTCGGGCGTGCCCGACGCCACCTACGTGAACGACACGCCACGCCCCTTCGTGCTGCGCGCCATCGGCGGGGGCAGCCGCGTGGCCGGGGCGCTGCAGTCCGCGCCCTGACGGCTTCCGATCAGCCCTTGCGCACCACGCGCAAGGCCGACGGCCGCACCACCACCTGAACCGAGCGCGCCAGGCCCAGCCATTCGCCGTCGGCCGCCAGGGGCAGATCACCACGGGCCAGGATCAGCAGCGCCTCGAAGGCCTGCGTGCGGATGCGCGGGTGGCCCAGGTGGCTGCCGCGCAGCAGGCGCGGCAGCATCAGCAGCGCGCCGCCGCGCGTGAAGGGCCCCGCCAGCAACAGATTGAGCAGGCCGTCGTGCGTGCGTGCGCCCGGCGTGGCGGGCATGCCGCCGCCGAAAGTGGGTGTGTTCAGGCTGGCGGCGAACAGGGCGGGGCCACTGTGCAGGTGCTCGCCGTCCATGGTGATATCCAGCGCCCAGGTGCGCAAGGCCGCGAGTTCGCGCAGCGTGGCCCACAGGTAGCGCGGCAGGCCGCGCAGGCGGGCCGGGCCGTCGAGCGCGCGGCGCGCCACGGCGGCGTCGAAGCCCGCGCTCAGGCTGGAGATGAAATGGCTTTCGTGCGCGCGGCCCTGGTCGTCGTGCCAGAGGGCCAGGCCCAGGTCGATGAAGCCGGCGGGGGCATTGAGCGCATGCGACAGCCAGGCCAGCGGCGTGTCGTGGTCGAGGCCGAGCGCGCGCGCCACGTCGTTGCCGCTGCCCAGCGGCACCAGGCCGAGTTCGTGGTCGCGCTCGATGAGCGCGGGCAGCCAGCGGTGCAGGGTGCCGTCGCCACCCACGGCGACGACGCGGCTGCCGCGGGGCAGGGCCTGCAACAGCGCGAGCGCGGCCTCGGCGCTGTCGGGCACGTGCAGCGCCACGTCGGCCGGCAGGGCGCTGCGCAGGGCGGGCAGCAATGCAGCGGCCCGGCCGGCGCGGGCGCTGGGGTTGAACAGAACGGCGCGCACCAGGTCCTAAGCGGGCGGTGCCGTCACATGTTGCGCCGGTACTGGCCGCCCACCTCGAACAGCGCGTTGGTGATCTGGCCCAGCGAGCAGCAGCGCACCGCGTCCATCAGCACCTCGAAGACGTTGCCGTTGTCGATGACGGTGCGCTTGAGGCGCTCGAGCATGGCCGGCGACTCGGCGGCGTGGCGCGCGTGGAAGTCCTGCAGGCGCTTCAACTGGCCTTGCTTCTCCTCGTCGGTGGAGCGCGCGAGCTCCAGAGACTGGGGGATCGGGTCGCCGTGCGGGTTGCGGAAGGTGTTGACGCCGATGATGGGCAGCTCGCCGGTGTGCTTGAGCGTCTCGTAGTGCATCGACTCGTCCTGGATGCGGCCGCGCTGGTAGCCGGTCTCCATCGCGCCCAGCACGCCGCCGCGCTCGGCGATGCGCTCGAACTCGGCCAGCACGGCCTCCTCCACCAGCTCGGTCAGCTCCTCGATGATGAAGCTGCCCTGGCTGGGGTTCTCGTTCTTCGCCAGGCCCCACTCGCGGTTGATGATGAGCTGGATCGCCATGGCGCGGCGCACCGACTCCTCGGTCGGCGTGGTGATGGCCTCGTCGTAGGCGTTGGTGTGCAGGCTGTTGCAGTTGTCGTAGATCGCGATCAGCGCCTGCAGCGTGGTGCGGATGTCGTTGAACTGGATCTCCTGCGCGTGCAGGCTGCGCCCGCTGGTCTGCACGTGGTACTTCAGCTTCTGGCTGCGCTCGTTCGCGCCGTACTTCTCGCGCATGGCCACCGCCCAGATGCGGCGCGCCACGCGGCCGATCACGGTGTACTCCGGGTCCATGCCGTTGCTGAAGAAGAAGGACAGGTTGGGCGCGAAGTCGTCGATGTGCATGCCGCGCGCCAGGTAGGCCTCCACGAAGGTGAAGCCGTTGGCGAGCGTGAAGGCGAGCTGGCTGATCGGGTTGGCGCCGGCCTCGGCGATGTGATAGCCGCTGATGGAGACCGAGTAGAAGTTGCGAACGTCGTGGTGCACGAAGTAGCTCGCGATGTCGCCCATCACCTTCAGGCTGAACTCGGTGCTGAAGATGCAGGTGTTCTGGCCCTGGTCTTCTTTCAGGATGTCGGCCTGCACCGTGCCGCGCACGTTGGCCAGCACCCATTCGCGGATCTTGGCGGCCTCGGTGGCGGTGGGCTCGCGGCCGTTGTCGGCCTGGAATTTCTCCAGGTTCTGGTCGATGGCCGTGTTCATGAACATGGCCAGGATGGACGGCGCCGGGCCGTTGATGGTCATGGAGACGGACGTGGCCGGGTGGCACAGGTCGAAGCCGCCGTAGAGCACCTTCATGTCGTCCAGCGTGGCGATGGACACGCCCGAGTTGCCCACCTTGCCGTAGATGTCGGGGCGCTGGTCGGGGTCGTTGCCGTAGAGCGTGACCGAGTCGAAGGCGGTGGACAGGCGCTTGGCCGGCATGCCTTCGGAGAGCAGTTTGAAGCGCCGGTTGGTGCGGAAGGGGTCGCCTTCGCCGGCGAACATGCGCGTGGGGTCCTCGCCCTCGCGCTTGAAGGCGAAGATGCCGGCGGTGTAGGGGAAGCTGCCGGGCACGTTCTCCAGCATCAGCCACTTGAGCAACTCGCCGTGGTCCTCGTAGCGGGGCAGGGCGACCTTGCGGATCACGGTGCCGGACAGGCTCTTCGTGGTGAGCGCGGTGCGGATCTCCTTGTCGCGGATCTTCACCACGTACTCGTCGCCCGCGTAGGCCTTCTGCATGTCGGGCCATTGCGCCAGCAGCTTGCGCGCGCCCGGGTCCTGGTCGAGCTCACGCACCTGGGCGAGATCGATCACGGCCTCGGCGGCGCGCGAGCGCTCGGGCTTGTCGACGCGCAGCATCCCGGCGCTGGCGCGCAGTTGCTGGATCTCGCGCGCGAGCCTGGCCTGCTGGTGCACGCCGCGCTTGTACCCGCGCACCGTGTCGGCGATCTCGGCCAGGTAGCGCGTGCGTGCGGGCGGCACGATGGGCGTCTGGTTGGTGCTGTGGCGCACGCTCACCACGGGCAGCGAGCCTTCACCCAGCGCCAGGCCCAGCTCGCCCAGGCGGGGCTTGAGCGCCTGGTACAGCGCGGTCACGCCGTCGTCGTTGAAGCGCGCGGCCATGGTGCCGAACACGGGCATCTCGTCCGGCCGCTTGCCCCAGGCCTCCTTGTTGCGCTGCACCTGCTTGGCCACGTCGCGCAGGGCGTCGGCCGCGCCCTTGCGGTCGAACTTGTTGATGGCCACGAAGTCGGCGAAGTCGAGCATGTCGATCTTCTCGAGCTGGCTGGCCGCGCCGAACTCGGGCGTCATCACGTACAGCGGCACGTCCACGTGCGGCACGATGGCCGCGTCGCCCTGGCCGATGCCCGAGGTCTCGACGATGACCAGGTCGAAGCCGGCGGCCTTGCAGGCGGCGATCACGTCGGGCAGGGCGGCGCTGATCTCGCTGCCGAAGTCGCGCGTGGCCAGGCTGCGCATGAAGACGCGCGGGCCCTTCTGCCAGGGCGCGATGGCGTTCATGCGGATGCGGTCGCCCAGCAGCGCGCCGCCGCTCTTGCGCCGCGAGGGGTCGATGCTGATGACGGCCACGCGCGCCGCGTCGCCCTGGTCCAGGCGCAGGCGCCGGATGAGTTCGTCGGTGAGCGAGGACTTGCCCGCGCCGCCGGTGCCGGTGATGCCCAGCACGGGCACCTTCGTAGCGGCGGCCGCGTCGCGCACGGCCTGCACGAGCCTGGCGTCGGCCTGGCCGTTCTCGATCACCGTGATGAGCTGGGCCAGCGCGCGCCACTGGGCCTCGTCCCGGCCCTGGATGGCCTTCAAAGCCGTCGGTGCGTGCGGTGAGAGGTCCTGGTCGCAGCGCATGACCATCTCGCCGATCATGCCCTGCAGGCCCATGCGCTGCCCGTCCTCGGGGCTGTAGATGCGCGTCACGCCGTAGGCCTGCAGCTCCTGGATCTCGCTCGGCACGATCACGCCGCCACCGCCGCCGAACACCTGGATGTGCTCGCCGCCGCGCTGCTTGAGCAGGTCCACCATGTACTTGAAGTACTCGACGTGGCCGCCCTGGTAGCTGCTGACGGCGATGCCCTGCACGTCTTCCTGCAGGGCGGCCGTCACCACCTCGTCCACGCTTCGGTTGTGGCCCAGGTGGATCACCTCGGCGCCCATGCCCTGCAGGATGCGGCGCATGATGTTGATGGCCGCGTCGTGCCCGTCGAACAGGCTCGCGGCCGTGACGAAGCGCACCTTGTGCTTCGGGCGGTACTGGGTCAGGGCCTGGTAATCGGCGCTCAACTGGGTCATGGCTCGTCTCTCTCGGGTGGATTCATTCGACGCGCAGGTTCTTCAGCGCGGGGTCGTCGGGGGGAAAGCGCAGTTCCAGCCGCTTCAAGGTGTCGCGCACGATGGTCGCGATCATCAGGTTGCGGTGGGTCTTGCTGTTGGCGGGCACCACGGT
The DNA here is from genome assembly GCF_011772445.1 of Hydrogenophaga sp. Classification (GTDB taxonomy): domain Bacteria; phylum Pseudomonadota; class Gammaproteobacteria; order Burkholderiales; family Burkholderiaceae_C; genus Hydrogenophaga. The sequence continues at coordinate 86,343 of NZ_WVZN01000013.1, forward strand.
CCAGGGCGCCCAGGGCGTGCTGGTGGCCTCCAGCAGCGCCTGGTAGGCCTTCTGGTAGGCGGGCCATTGCTTGCGCACCTCCAGGTCGCCCAGGCTGAACTTCCAGTGCTTGTCGGGGTCGTCGATGCGGTCCTGCAGGCGCTGGCGCTGCTCCTCGAAGCCGATGTGCAGCATGAACTTCAGGATCACGGTGCCCGTCTGCGCCAGCAGTCGCTCGAAGTCGTTGATGTGCGCGTAGCGCTGCTGCGTTTGCGCCTGGTCGATCCAGCCGTTGACCACGGGCACGAGCACGTCCTCGTAGTGGCTGCGGTTGAAGACCACGATCTCGCCATCGCCCGGCATGGCCTGGTGGATGCGCCAGAGGAAATCGTGCGCGCGTTCGGGTTCGGTGGGCGCCTTCCAGCCCACGGTGCGCACGCCCAGCGGGCTGGTGCGGCCGAACACGCCGCGCACGGTGCCGTCCTTGCCGGCGGTGTCGGTGCCTTGCAGCACCACCAGCAGCTTGTAGCGCCGATCGGGGTGGAACACGTTCTGCAGGGCGTCGATCTCGCCGGCGAGGCGTTCCACGGCCTCCTTGTCGGCTGCCTTGTCCCCGCCGGAGAACGGTTTGGCGCCAGGGTCCAGCGCGTCGAGCGACACCTTCGGTCTGGCCGCCTCGGGGTCGATCTGCCAGTCGCGCCAGGGGGCGCCCTTGGGCGCGCGCAGCACCGACGCGTCGAAGGGCAGGCGGGCGTCGCGGGAATTGGGCATGTCGGCGGGCTTGGTGGGGGAGCGGCAGATACCCTGACCGGGCACCATTGAATTGACGTTAACGTAAACGTCAATGGTAGCGGCAAACCATGAAAAAGGGGCGCCGAAGCGCCCCCGTGCGGGATGAGCGGTGATCAGTTGTAGAGCACCGAAGGCAGCCACAGGCCGATCTCGGGGAAGAGGTACAGCAGCACGATGGCGATGATCTGGATGCCCATGAAGGGAATCATGCCGGCGAAGATCTGGTTCAGCGTCACGTGTTTCGGCGCCACGCCCTTCAGGTAGAACGCGCTCATGGCCACCGGTGGGCTCAGGAAGGCGGTCTGCAGGTTCAGCGCCACCAGCAGGCCGAAGAACAGCGGGTCGACGCCGAAGTTGTCCAGCAGCGGGATGAAGATCGGCATGAAGATCACGATGATCTCGGTCCACTCCAGCGGCCAGCCCAGGATGAAGATGATGATCTGCGACAGGATCAGGAACTCCGTCTTGGACAGGTTCATGCCCAGCACCCACTGCTCCACCAGCTCCTGGCCGCCCAGCAGCGCAAACGCGGCCGAGAAGATGGCCGAGCCCACGAAGAGCCAGCACACCATGGCGCTGGTCTTGGCCGTGAGGAACACGCTCTCCTTGACCACGCTGAAGGTGAGCTGGCGGTAGGCGGCGGCCAACAGGAAGCCGCCGAAGGCGCCAACGGCTGCCGCTTCGGTGGGTGTTGCCAGGCCGAAAACGATCGAGCCGAGCACGGCCAGGATGAGCACCATCAGCGGGAAGAAGCTGGACAGCAGCATCTTGAAGATTTCGACCCGCGCGTAGCTGAACAGTGCGTAGAACACCGCGAGCGCCAGTGCGCCCACGGCCACGCCGATCCAGTAGCCCGCGCCCGCGCCGCCCACGGCCGTGTCGGCATCCGTCGGGCCCTCGTCCGGGCTGGCGGGCGAGCCCGACGGCTCCGCGAGGCCACCCGCGGGCTCGGGCTCGGGTTCGCCCAGGGCCTCGGGCTGGTCCCCGGACGGCGGTTCGGCCAGGCCCGCGCCGCCCTCGTCGCCGGGGGGCTCGCTCAGGCCGCCCTCGGGCTCGGCCAGGCCCTGCGCCTCGCCCCCGGGGGGTTCGGCCAGACCTGTGCCCGCGTCCTGCGAGGGGCTGCCCAGGCCCAGGGGCACCAGCCCGGCCGGCACGTCGGCCGCCACTGGCTTGGCACTGGGGTAGCTGAGCACGGCGACGGCCACGAACAGCGCCGCCGGCAGCAGCACCACGCCGAGCTGGCGCAGCAGGTAGCCGGTGGATACGCCCTGGTTGTTGCGCCCCTTGAGCGCGGACAGCAGGCCGAGCAGCGCCGACTTGCCGGCGGTGGCGCCGATCTTCAGCAGCGGTTCGGGCAGCGGCACCTGCCGTTGCTCGGCCGTCAGGGGCGGGGCCCAGGCCGGCTTGAGCTTGGCCAGGATGATCACGTACACGATGTACAGACCCGCCAGCATGAGGCCGGGGAAGAAGGCGCCCGCGTACAGCTTGACCACCGAGACGCCGGCCGTGGCGCCATAGACGATGAGCAGCACCGAGGGCGGGATCAGGATGCCCAGGCAGCCGCCGGCGGTGATGGAACCCGCGGCCAGGCGCGTGTCGTAGCCGCCCTTGAGCATCTGCGGCAGCGCCAGCAGCCCCATGAGCGTGACCACCGCACCGACGATGCCGGTGGCCGTGGCGAACACCGCGCAGGTGACCAGCGTGGCCACTGCCAGCGAACCCGGCACGCGCGCGAGCGACAGGTGCAGGCTGCGAAACAGCTTCTCGATCAGGTTCGCGCGCTCGACCAGGTAGCCCATGAACACGAACAGCGGAATGGCGATCAGCACGTCGCTGGCCATCACCGAGAACGCGCGCTGCACCATCAGGTCCAGCGTCTGGGTGATCGCGCCACCGGCTGTCTGCTTGCCGGAGTGGTAGGCGAAGAAGGTGAAGATCATGCCCATTCCCATGAGCGTGAACGCGGTAGGGAAGCCCAGCATGATGGCGACCACCACCAGCGACAGCATGAGCAGGCCGTAGTGGCCGTTGGTCATCGTGTCGACGCTGATCACCATGCCGACCACGCCGGCCAGAATGATCCCCATCAGGATGAAGCCGAACCAGAGTTCCTTGCGGATCGTCATCACTGGCCGCCTTTCTGTTTGGCCAGGCTCTGGTCCAGCGCCTCGATGTCGGCGTCTTTCACGTGCACCATCTCCTTGAGTTTGTCGACGTCGACTTCCTCGACGTCCTCTTCCTTGCTGGGCCAGGCGCCCGTGCGGATGCAGATCACGCAGCGGATGATTTCGGCGATGCCCTGCAGCAGCAGGAAGGCGCCGGCAATGGGCACGAAGAACTTGAAGGGGTAGACCGGTAGCGGGTCGGCGTTGAAGGTCTGCTCGCGGATGGCCAGCGATTCGTTGGCGAAGGTCCAGCCCGCCCAGGTGAGCGCCACGATGCCGGGCAGGAAGAACAGGATGTAGAGCGTCAGGTCGATCCAGGCCTGCGTGCGCGGCTGGAAGAACCCGTAGAGCACGTCGCCGCGCACGTGACCGTTCTTGGCCAGGGTGTAGGCGCCCGCGGTCATGAAGAGCACGCCGTACAGCATGATCTGGGCGTCGAGCACCCAGGCGTGCGGGTCGTTGAGCACGTAGCGGGAGAACACCTCCCAGCTGATCAGCAGGGTCAGGGCCACCACCGTCCAGGCGCAGGCCTTGCCGAACCAGGTTGATATCGCGTCGACCGTCAAGAGAAGCTTTTGCATGAGGATTTCCGGGAAACAGAAAGGGCGCCCACAGGGGCGCCCTCTCCTGGGCTGTCAGCGGTGATCAGCTCTTCTTCGCGCCGCGGCCGAAGTAGTGGTTGTAGGCCATCTTGAAGTCGACGGTGTAGTCGTTCTGCCATTGGCCGGCGCGCGCGGCAAACGCCTTTTGCGAGTCGAGCACCTTCTTGAACAGCGGGTTCTCGCCCGCCTTCTTGGCGATGGTCGTGTCCCAGGCGGCCAGTTGCGCGCGCAGCACCGGGTCGGGCGTCTTGTAGAACTTGACGCCGGCCTTCTTGAGCTCGATGTAGTCCTCGCTGTTGCGGTGGATGGCCTTCCAGCTCATGTCGGCGCTGGCGGCCTGGACGGCGTAGTCGATGATGGCCTTGAGCTCGGCGTTGAGGCCCTTGTACTTCGCGCCGTTGAACAGGATCTCGAACTGTTCGCCGCTCTGGTGGAAGCTCTGCAGCATGCAGTTCTTGGCCACATCGGCGAAGCCCAGCACGCGATCGGACGAGGCGTTGTTGAACTCGGCCGCGTCGATCAGGCCACGGTCCAGGGCGGGCACGATCTCGCCGCCGGGCAGCGGGTTGACCGCCGTCCCCATGGCGGTGAAGACGTCCACTGCCAGGCCCACGGTGCGGAACTTCAGGCCCTTCATGTCTTCGACCTTGGCCACCGGCTTCTTGAACCAGCCCAGCGGCTGGCAAGGCATCGGGCCGTACAGGAAGGACTGCACGTCCATGTTCAGCGACTTGTAGATCTCTTCGACGAGGTCCTTGCCACCGCCGTAGTAGTGCCACGCCAGCACCATGTTCGGGTCCATGCCGAAGGCCGGGCCAGAGCCCCACAGCGCCAGGGCCGAGTTCTTGCCGTAGTGGTAGGCGATCACACCGTGTCCGCCGTCGAGCGTGCCCTTGGACACCGCTTCCAGCAGCTGGAAAGCCGGCACCACCGCGCCCGCGGGCAGCACCTCGATCTTGAGGCGGCCACCGGCCATGTCGTTGACTTTCTTGGCGAAGTCGTTGGCGTACTCGTGGAAGATGTCCTTGGCGGGCCAGGTGGACTGGAAGCGAAGCGTGGTGGTTTGCGCGGTGGCGACCATGGGCACGGCCATGGCGCCGGTGGCGACCGCAGCACCCTTGAGCACGCCGCGGCGGGACGTGACGGTTTTCTTCTCGGACATCGGTTTGTCTCCAGTGAGGGTTCAGGTGGAGCGGGGATCATCCTTCCGCGTGCATGCTTACCAAGACAGGGTTTTCACCGAGCGGGAGGGGTGGTGTCAGCTTCTCGTCCGCCTTCTCCTGACGGGAAAGATGAGGGGGAAGAGGGGCATGAATTTTTTTGAAAGCGAAGCTGAAATTCTTCAGGCTTTCATCATGCGAAGTGGGCGGCCTGCCGCGACCAAACAGGGCTAGCGGGGGCAGTCGAAGCGATGCCCCGATCTGGTGCTGCTGCAACGCAGCAGGGCCGGCGCGGCGCCTGGGGGCAGTAACGGGACGGAAAACCAGCCACAAAATGTTGCTCAGACGCTGAGCTCATCCGACCACTGGTCGGTTTTGCAGCCTCAAATATGAGTCGAAAGCGTCATACCCCCTGTCAATCCTGACAGGGTTTGTGCGATCCGTCACACATTCCTTTTTTCAATGGAGCCCTCGGGCCTTTTAAAGGCTTTCTAAAGGAACTCCATGACTACGTTGGGAATGCTCGAACTCGCGGCGCCGAAGGACCCGCCGCTCAACCCCGCCCTGCGCGCCCGCATCCAGCGCGACTTCGTGCCGCGCTGGGAAGGCCATTGGGGGGGCAAGTTCGTGCTGCACGGCAGCCAACCCGGTCCGAACGCGGTGCGCCTCGACGGCAACGACTACCTGAGCGTCACCGGACACCCCGACATCGTGTCGGCCCAGGTCGCCGCCCTGACCCGCAACACCGAGTTCGTGGTGCAGTCCGGGGTATTTGTACTGGCTCAGCACCCCTCGCGCGCGCTCGAACTGGAAATGGCCGGCTGGGTCGGCAAGGAAGACGCGCTGATCTGCCAGTCGGGCTACTCGGCCAACGTGGGCCTGCTGCAGGCCATCGCCAACGCCGACACCCCGGTCTACATCGACACCATGGCCCACACCTCGCTGTGGGAAGGCGCGCACGCGGCGCGCGCGCCGGCGTCCCCGTTCCGCCACAACGATCCCGACCACCTGGACCGCGTGCTGGCCAAGAAGGGGCCGGGCGTGGTGGTGGTGGACTCGGTCTACAGCACCACGGGGGCCATCTGCCCGCTGCGCGAGATGGTCGAGGTGGTGGAAAAGCACGGCGCCATGATCCTGGTGGACGAGTCGCACTCGCTGGGCACGCACGGCCCGCGCGGCGCCGGCCTGTGCGCCGAACTGGGCCTCACCGACCGCGTGCACTTCATCACCGCCAGCCTGGCCAAGGCCATGGCCGGGCGGGCAGGCTTCTTCACCATGCCGGCCAGCATGCGCTACTACATGCTGAGCTCCAGCTTCCCCAACATCTTCAGCTCCTGCCTGTTGCCGCACGAGGTGGCCGGTCTGCGCGCCACCGTGGGCGTGCTGCAGCGCGCCGACGCCCAGCGCGAGCGGCTGATGGCCATCACGCGCCGGCTGCGCGCGAGCATCAGCGACATGGGCTACCCCATCCACCAGGGCACCGAGCAGATCATTGCCCTGGAGGCCGGCACCGAGCCCGAGACCATGCGCCTGCGCGACGAGCTGGAGGCGCGCGGCGTGTTCGGCGCGATCTTCTGCGCGCCGGCCACCAGCCGCAACCGCGCCATGGTGCGTCTGACGCTGAGCGCCGCGCTGACCGAGGCCGAGATCGAGCACATCGAGGCCGTGCTGCGGGAGGTGGCGCCGATCGTGCAGCCCTGGGAGTGGCCGATCGCACGCCGCGCCCGCGCGGGCGCGGCCGACTGAAGCGCGCGGCCAGCCCCGGTGGCGCTCCCGCCGGGGATCAGCCGTCCTGCACCGTCCGGTGGTTCTCGGCCTGCAGGAAGTTGCGGTACGGGTAGATCGGCTGTTGCAGCTCGGAAGACTCGAGCTGGAAGGGCGCTGCCATGAGCAGGCCGTCCTCGCCGATGGCAATCGCCGGTGCGGTGCGCACCTTGCCGGGCAGGGCCAACTGCTGGTGCAGCTCCACTGCCGCCAGCCGCTGGCCGGACCGGATGGACTGCACCACGTCCATGCCCAGCGCGGCCGAGGCGGCAAGGTCGGCCAGGTCAGGCAGGCTGGAGGTGGGCTCCAGTTGCAGCCAGTGCACCTGGCCGGCCATGTCCAGCCCGATCAGGCCGAAGGGCTCGCCGATGACCACGTACTCCACCCAGTGGTGGTGGGTGTAGTCGCGCAGCCACTGCGCCACCGACGGGATCTGCAGCAGCGAGAGCTGGTTGGGCCGCAGCACGCCGCGCCACAGCGTGTTCAGCCGCGGGTGCGGCGCCTGGGCCAGGCGCCGCAGCACGCCCAGCAGGTGGCGCGTGATGTCGGTGGCCTGCTTGGGCACGAACTGGTCGATCAGGCCATTGTTGAACGCCTGTATGGCGATCTGCTCGTCGGCCTGGCCGGTGAGCAGCACGCGCGCACCCGGCCAGTCGAGCAGGGTGTTGAGCACGGTGAGCCCGTCGGTGCCGGGCATGGCGTAGTCGACCACGCAGACCTGGGCCAGGTGGTAGCGCTCGGGGCGGCTGGCCCAGTAGCGCAGCACCTGGGGAATGAGGGCCTGGCCCTGGCGCCAGCGGTCGACCATCTGCAGTTGCAGCGCGGCATCGGCTTCCCAGTGCGCGGGCTCGGACTGCATGCGCGTCAGGAAGGCAGACGGCCGGGCGTACAACTCCACCTGGGTCTGGGCCGGCACCACCATGCCGAGCATGTCGAGGTAGTCCGGGTCGTCGTCGAGGAACAGGACGCCCCCCGGCCGCTGGAATAGGGAAAGTGTCAGAGCCATTGGGATTGCGCGGTGGCGGCGGGCCGCACGGGCGCCGTGGTGGTCAGTGGCAGGTCGATCATGAAGACGGCGCCCAGCCCCGGTTCGGAGTGCACGCTGAGGCGGCCGTGCGCGCCCTCCACCACGTTCTTGCAGAACGTGAGGCCCAGTCCGTTGCCGGCACCGGCTTGCGAGGAATAGAAGGGCTCGAAGATGCGGCTCTGCAGTTCATGCGAGATGCCGATGCCATCGTCGGACACGGCGATGCGGCCCTTGCCGTGGTGGATGCCCACGTCGACCCGCAGGTCGCCGGGCTGCGGCGCGTGGCTGGCCGCGGCCAGGGCGTGCAGGGCGTTCTTGAGCAGGTTGATGACGACCTGCGCGAACAGCGAGCGCGAACCCATGAAGCAGAAATCCTGCTGCACCTGCACGCGCACGCAGTCGCGTTCACGCGAGCTGCGGTAGGGGTAGTTGGCCACCACCTCCTGCACCAGTTCGGCCGCCTGGATGGCGCTGTGCTCGCGCGGCAGCCGCAGCAGTTGGGCGTTGGAGATCTGGGTATCGATCTGGCGGTTCATGCTGCGCACCAGATTCTGCAGCCGCGTGGCCAGTTCCTCGAACTTCTTGCGCTTGGCGTCGCTCACGTCGTGCTGCGAGAGGTTGCGCAACACGTCGCCCATCAGGTTCACCGTGGCCAGGGGCGTGCGCAATTCGTGCGCCATCACGCCCATGGTCGAGAGGGTGTTGAGCAGCCGCGCGCGGCGCAGGTTGGCGCTGGAGATGCCCAGCATGAGGCCCATGGTCCAGGCGAAGGCGATCACCACCACGTTGGCCATGGGCTGGTCGGGACCGACCGGCGAGGCGCCCATGAGGTGCGCGGAGTACAGGCCGGCCGCCCCGCCCGAGAGCAAGCCCAGCGTGGCCAGCCGCCAGTCGGTGGCGTGGTAGTAGATGAGCACCATGGCTGCCACGCTGCCCAGCCAGGCCTGGTTGCCGCCGTTCATGGCGTACATCCAGCTGAAGAACCAGGGCAGCTGGATCCAGGTGGCCAGGCTGAAGAGGCGCCCGCTCATGGCGGAAGTCGGGTCGCGGCGCAGGCCCGGCATCAGGTAGAAGAGCGCCAGCAGGGCCATGATGAGGCGGGCGCCCAGGTTCTCGTAGGGCTGGGGCACGGCGTGCGCCCAGATCCAGTAGATCAGCAGGTGCCCACTGAACGTGAAGAAGCCGATCCACACCAGCCGGCGGGGCGATGGGTGCAAAATGGGCTCCAGCGGCGTGTGCACGACTTCGTCGAGCAACCACTGCCGCCACCTTGCCCACCCGCTTTTCCACTGCAACCGGTTCAGCCGCAATATGGTCTCCTGTCCTGACTGGACGCTAACGGATGTCATCGTCGACGCCCGAGTTGCGCGCATTCTGCAACCTTGTGAGCCAAGGCGCCCATGACACTCCCTGTCAACTTTGACAGTGTCGGTGTCGACAGCATCCTGGCCGATTGGCTCATGGCCTTGCGCGAACAGGGCGTCGAGGTCGTTCTGGTGCTCGGGCCGGACCCGCTGGGACCCAGTGAGCGCCGCGAGCTGCTGGCTGTCCACCCGCCCCGCATGCTGGCCCCCGCCGAGGCGCTGGCCGCCAGCACGGACTTCGGTGCGAGCTGGAGGGAGAGCGACGCGCCCCTGGTCGCCTGGCAGGATATCTCCAAGTCGGCCGCCGAGCACTCCAGCCGCTGGCGTCGGTTGTTTCTGGCCCACGGTCAGCAAAGCCTGGTGCGCGTGGCCTTCCCGCTGCCGGCCGGCCGGGCTTTCGAATGCTTCATGTTCAGCCCCCGCGCCTACGACAGCCGACTGGAGGCCGCCACGCTGGCCTGGTCGGTCTTCAATGTGTGGCCCATGCTCAAGCGCGCCCTGGCCGAGCAGCGCGTGAGCCTGAGCCCGCGCGAGCTCGAAAGCCTGAACCTTGCCTTCGAGGGCCTGACGGCGCGCGAGACCGCGCTGCGCATGGATTGCTCGGAGCGCACGGTGAACTACCACCTGGCCAATGCCATGTCCAAGTTGCAGACGGACAACAAGCTGGGGGCTGTGCAGCGGGCCTGCTGGCTGGGCTTGATCTGATCCATCCCCGCCGCGGGTGGGTCAAGCCGTTGTCATAATCGCGCCCCATGGCCTTTCTCGCCCTGGATGTCGGCAACACGCGCCTGAAGTGGGCGCTGTACGAAGAACCGCGTGTCGGTGCCCGGCTCATCACGCACGGTGCCCAGTTCCTCGAGAACATCGAAACCCTGGAAGAGGGCGACTGGAGCCAGCTGCCCACGCCGCGCTGGGTGCTGGGCTGCATCGTGGCCGGCGACGCGGTCAAGCGCCGCGTCGAGGAACAGTTGGAGATGTGGGATGTGACGCCCCAGTGGGTGGTGTCGGGCAACGCCGAGGCCGGTGTGATCAATGGTTATGACCACCCCGCGCGGCTGGGTTCCGACCGCTGGGTGGCCATGATCGGCGCCCGCCAGCGCCTGCTGTCGCACGGGCGGCCGCGGCCCTGCGTGGTGGTGATGGTGGGCACGGCCGTCACGGTCGAAGCCATCGACACCGAGGGCAAGTTCCTGGGCGGCCTCATCCTGCCGGGGCACGGCATCATGCTGCGGGCGCTCGAATCGGGCACCGCGGGCCTGCACGTGCCCACCGGCGAGGTGCGCGACTTCCCCACCAACACCAGTGACGCGCTCACCAGCGGCGGCACCTTCGCCATCGCGGGTGCGGTGCAACGCATGGTGGAGAACCTGCGCCAGCACTGCGGCGAAACGCCCGAGGTCTACATGACCGGGGGGGCGGGCTGGAAGATGGCGCCGTCCATGTCCACCGAAGTGGAGTTGGTCGAAAGCCTGATCTTCGACGGCCTGCTGCACATCGCCAGCAAGCGCCTGGCGATGGCCTGAGCACTAACCGGGCTCGGGTCCCCAGGGCAGCATCAGCGTCAGGGCGAGCAACTGCTCGAAGGCTGGCGTGAAGCCGTCGATGATGGCCTGCGGGTCGGGGCACAGCGCGGTGTCGGCGATCACGCCGAACTGCACGCCGCCGCCATAGCTCAGCACCGACACGCCCAGGCCCACGCTGCCGGTCTGCGGCACCCAGAACATGGTCTGCTCCAGCGTGCTGCCGCAGAACTGCAGCTTCTTGCCGGGCCCGGGCACATTGGTCATCACCGCCGTGGTCTTGCGACCGAACAGGCTGAGCAGGGCCTCCTGCGCGGGTTTGATGAGCAGGCCCGCCACCGACAGCAGCGCGAAGGCCAGCAGGGGTTGCAGGCTGCCCTTGAGCCCGCGCATGCGCGCACGGACGGCGTAGAGCCGCTCCACCGGGTTCGCCAGGCCAACAGGCAGCAGCAGCGGCACGAGGCCGAAGCGGTTGCCGAGCTTCCAGGCGTCCTCCAGCGGGCGCAGGTTGATCGGCACCATGGCGCGAATTTCCTTGCCGGCGGTGTCATCGCCGTGGCCGCGCAGGTACTGGCCGATGGCGCCGGCCACGCAGGACAGCAGCACGTCGTTGACCGAGGCGTCGAAGGCGCGGCCGATGGCCTTGACCGCATCCAGCGGGACCGGCTCGCACCAGGCCACGCGCTTCACGGCCCCGGGCGTGCCCTTGAGCCGCGTGGGCGAGTCGTCAGGCATGAGGGCCAGCGCGGCAGCGTCGCTGGCGAGCTGGGCTCCGATGCGGGCCAGGTCCACCGCCTGATCCACCGTGCCCGCCAGGGTCTGCTGCGGAGCGGCCATGAGCGAGAGCGACTTCGCCGCGCCGCCGCCCGCCACCTCCAGCGCGCGCGCGGTGATGTCGCCCAGCGGGCGGATGAGCGTGTCGGCCAGCCAGTCCTCGGCACCGTTGGCCGAGGCCTTGGCGCGTCGGGCGCGTGGCGCCGGGGCTTCGCCGCCGTCCACCAGACTCATCATCACGCTGATGAGGGCGATGCCGTCGGCGATGCAGTGGTGGATGCGCGCGATCAGCGCCGAGCCGCCGCCGTAACGCTCGATCAGCTCGAACTGCCACAGCGGGTGGCGGTGGTCCAGCGGCTGCACGGCGAGCTCGCCCACCCGGGCCTGCAGCGCCTCGCGTTCGCTCTGCCCGCGGCGACGGCGCAGGCGGTGGGTGGTGATGTGGCGGGCCAGATCGAAGTCCGGGTCGTCGATCCACGCCGCGCCGGCCGCGTCCTCGCGCGCGATCTGCCGGAAGCGCCGGTAGGGCAGCAAGCGTTCGCTCACGCGTTGGGCCAGTGCCTCGCGCGCCACGCCCGGCTGCAGCACCCAGACGCCCACGATCATCATGAGGTTGGCCGGCGAGTCCATGCGCAGCCAGGCGGTGTCGACCTTGCTCATGCGCTCGCCCTGGAGGCCGAGCGTGCTGCTCAGTGCCTGCGTGACGGCCGCGACGCGGTGGTCCATGGTGTCTCCTCGGGTGGGTTCTCTATTGTGGGCAGGCCACGCTCCGTAAGATACCGGGACAAACCGCCATCCCCGCGGTGTCCATCCTCAGGAGACCCCATGTCCGACCTCAAAGCCCGTTTCGAGACCGCCGTCGCCAATTCCAAGAAGCTCAGCGAGCGGCCCGACAACGCCACGCTGCTGAAGATCTACGGCCTGTACAAGCAGGCCACCGCGGGTGACAACACGGAGAAGAAACCCGGCTTCAGCGACATGGTGGGCCGCGCCAAGTGGGACGCGTGGAACGGCTTCAAGGGTGCTTCATCCGATGACGCGATGCAGCAGTACATCGACCTCATCGAATCCCTCAGCTGATCTTCTTCCTGGTGGCTGTCTTCTTTGCAGCGGGCTTCTTGCCCGCCAGCAGCGTGTCCAGGTTGCTCACGATCTCGGCCTCGATGCGTTCCTTGAAGGCGCCGAGCAGGAAACCGAGCTTCGCGTCGAGCACGAAGCGGTTCGCCGTCACCTGAAGGCAACCGCTGACGCCGGAGCGCGTGAACTCCACGGCGTCCTCGCGCGCGCCTTCCTCGTAGGTGCAGCTCATGTCGAACTCTTCCTCGGCCTGCTCGGCCCATTTCCAGGCGAGCTTGCGCGCGGCGGGAAGGCCCAGGGTGTGCTCGCGTTCGATGTGGATGTCGGCCATGGGGCGGTTTCTCCGGATGGTCAGCGCGTGATCGCCAGTGCCTGAAGGCGCTGGTGCCGTTCTTCCTTGGGCAGGGCGGCGAGGGTGCGCACCGCATCATAAAAGCGCGTGAAGTCGCGGCCCTCGCGCTCGAACAGGGCCTCGAAGCCCGGCACGAGCTGGTCGTAGGCGCCTTGCGCGCCCAGCAGAGCGTTGTTGGCGCGCGCCACCCAGGGGTCGTAGGCCGCGAAGCCACCCCAGAAGGCCTTGAGCGCCTCGTACTCGCGGCGGAAGTCGGCCATCACCTGTGCCTTGCGCACCCGCTTGGCGGCATCGTCCAGCGTGGCGTCGCCGTACACCACCTGCAGCCGCTCCCGCACCGAGGCCGTGAGCGCGCGAAAGGCGCGGCGGCGCTGGTCGAAGGCCTCGTACTCCACGCGCGCCGCCGGCGTGGACGCCTGCGCGAACCAGCGCTGCACGCCGATGCGCTCGACCGCCGTGGCGAAGGACTCGTTGAAACCGGTGTCGTCCTTCGCGTAGAGCACCTGGTGAGCGAGTTCGTGGAACAGCAGGCGCGCGAGCTCGCCTTCGGGGTAGCGGATGAAGGTGTTGAGCAGCGGGTCGCCACCGGCCCAGTTCATCCAGCCCAGGGTGGAGTAGGCGGGCACGGGGTAGACGCCCACCTCCAGTTCGTCGCCCAGGCTGGCGGCGAAGGCCCGCGCGTCGGCCTCGCGGTAGTAGCCGCGGTAGCCCACGCAGCCGGCCACCGGGAAGCACCAGGTCTGCAGGGTGAGCGACAGCGGCGGCGCAGCGACCACGTTGTAGACCGCCGCGTTGCGCTCCAGGTCGGCGTAGCGGTGGTAGCTGGCGTTGTCGGGCAGGGCCAGCTCGCTCACGGCGAAGGCGCGCAGCCGGCGCGCCAGCTCGAGCCGCTGCCGCAGCGCCGCTGGCGTGCCCTCGTCGGCCAGCCAGTCGTCCACGGGGCGCGCCCGCCACATCAGGTCGACGTGACCCGTGACCGACTGCCAGTAGTAGCCCGCGCCCTGCGTGCGCGCGCAACCAGTGGCCAGCGCCGTCGCCGCGAGCAGCAGCGCCAGGCCGGTAGCGCGCATCAGTGGCGGGCCTCCAGCGGCGCCACCTGCACGTGGCAGTCGTAGAAGGTGGGCGCGCGGCCCAGGTCGGTCAGGCGCTGGCTGGTCACCTCGTTGACGTTGGTGCCAAAGGGCCCGAGCTTGCGCCACCAGATGCCCAGGCCGTTGACCACTCCCGGGCGCGCGCGAGAGGAAACCTCGGCCACGCAGCGGTACTCGCCGCGCTGGTTGAACACGCGCACCATCTGGCCGGTGGCGATGCCGCGCGGCGCGGCGTCGTCGGCGTGGATCTCCAGCCGCGGCTGGCCCTCGATGTCGCGCAGGCTGGTGACGTTGACGAAGCTGCTGTTGAGGAAGTTGCGCGCGGGCGGCGAGATCATGGCCAGCGGAAAGTCGGGGTGCGTGCCGCCGGGCTCGGCGTTGGGCAGGTGGTCGGGCAACGGGTCCAGGCCCATGGCGGCCAGGCGCGCGCTGTGGAATTCGCAGCGGCCGGAGGGCGTGGGGAAGCCGCCCTCGGCGAAGGGCGCCTCGGGCACCGGCACCGTGGCCCAGCCCACGTCGAGCAGTTGCTGGAAGTCGATGTCATCGCCGAAGGCCGTGCGGCAGAGCGTGAGGTCGTCCTCGGCAAAGCAGGGCTCGTCGAAGCCCAGGCGCGCGGCCAGGGCGCGGAAGATGTCGGTGTTGCTGCGCGCCTGGCCTTGTGGGGCGATGGCGGGCCGGTTGAGCAGCACGTCGGTGTGGCCGTAGGCGGTGTGGATGTCCCAGTGTTCGTGCTGGGTGGTGGCCGGCAGCACGTAGTCGGCGTAGTCGGCGGTGTCGGTCTGGAAGTGCTCCAGCACCACGGTGAACAGGTCCTCTCGCGCGAAGCCCTTCACCACCTGGCTGGAGTCGGGCGCGATCGCCACCGGGTTGCTGTTGTAGACGACCAGCGCCTCCACCTTGGGCCCGAAGTCGGGTGAGGCCTCGCGCAGCAGGTCGTCGCCGATCGTCGTCATGTTGATGGTGCGCGGCGCGCGGCCGGCCAGCAGGTCGGGGCGCTGCATCTCGGCCTTGCGCACCGGGAACTGGCCGGAACTGGAGAGCAGCAGACCGCCGGCCCGGTGGCGCCACGCGCCCACCAGCGCCGGCAGGCAGGCCACGGCGCGCGCCGCGTTGCCGCCCCCGCGCACGCGCTGCATGCCGTAGTTCAGGCGGATCGCGGCCGGCTTCGTGGTGCCGTAGGCGCGTGCCAGGTCGACGATCTGCTGCTCGGGAATGCCGCAAACCTCGGCCGCACGGGCGGGCGGCCATTGCAGGGCGCGCTCGCGCAGGCCTTCCCACCCCAGGGTGTGGCGTTCGATGTAGTCGTGGTCCAGCCAGTCGTGCGCGATCAGCTCGTGCATCAGCGCCAGCGCCAGCGCCGCGTCGGTGCCGGGGCGGATGGCCAGGTGCTCGTGGCACTTCTCGGCGGTTTCGCTGCGCCGCGGGTCGATGCAGACCAGGCGCGCGCCCTCGCGCTTGGCCTGCTGGGCCAGCTTCCAGAAGTGCAGGTTGCTGGCGATGCTGTTGCTGCCCCAGATCAGGATCAGCTTCGCCTCGGCGAAGTGCTCCACCTTCATGCCCACCTTGCCGCCCAAGGTCTGCGTCAGGCCTTCGCTGCCGGCCGAGGCGCAGATGGTGCGGTCCAGGAAGGACGCGCCCAGGCGGTGAAAGAAGCGCGCGGCCATGCCCTCGCCCTGCACCAGGCCCATGGTGCCGGCGTAGCTGTAAGGCAGGATGGCCTGCGGGTCGCGCGCGGCAATGGCCTTCAGGCGCGCGGCGATGTCGTCCAGCGCCTCGTCCCACGACACGGGCTCGAAGCGCCCGCTGCCCTTGGGGCCGGCGCGGCGCAGCGGCTGCAGCAGGCGGTCGGGGTGGTGGGTGCGCTCGGCGTAGCGCGAGACCTTGGTGCACAAGACGCCATCGGTGTGGCGGTGCGCGGGGTTGCCCTGCACCCGCACGGCGCGGCCGTTTTCCACGGTGGTGAGCAGGGCGCAGGTGTCGGGGCAGTCGTGGGGACAGGCGCCGCGAACAACGGGTGATGCTTCGGTCATGACGGGTACCGGTGTGGCGGGGGGATCATAGGCCGCCGCGCTGGCCCCGCTCCGGGCGCCGCTTGGCGGATGCGCCAGCCCACATATGAACAGCTGTTTATACCCTTGCGGGGTATCAGCGCCCGGTCCACCACGAGGAAACCGCCATGAGACGTCGCCACCTGCTGACCGCCACCGGATCCGCGGCCGTTCTGCCCGCCCTGAGCCTGCTGCCCCGGCGGGCCGACGCCCAGGCCGGCCTGACCGACAGCGCCATCGTGCTCGGCCAGTCGGCTCCCTTCAGCGGGGCGGCCGAGCAGCTGGGTTTGCAGTTCCACCTGGGCGCCCAGCTCTTCTTCGAGCAACTCAACGCCAAGGGCGGCGTGCACGGCCGGCGCATCGAACTCAAGCGACTGGACGATGGCTACGAGCCCGATCGTTGCGTGGCCAACACGAAGCAGTTCATCGGCGAGGGCGTGTTCGCCCTGTTCGGCTACATCGGCACGCCCACCAGCGTGGTCGCCCTGCCACTGGCCACCGAGGCAAAGGTCCCGTTTTTCGCGCCCTTCACCGGCGCCGAGGCCTTGCGCAACCCGTTCAACCGCTACGCCATCCACGTGCGCGCCTCGTACTTCGACGAGACGGCCGCCATCGTGCGCCAGCTCACCCAGGTCGGCATCAAGCGCATCTCGGTCTTCTACCAGAACGACGCCTATGGCAAGGCCGGCCTGGAGGGTGTCACGCGCGCGCTCAAGGCGCTCAACATGGAGCCGGCTTCCACCGGCACGGTGGAGCGCAACACCGTGGACGTGGCCGAGTCGATCAAGTCCATCATGGCCGGCCGGCCCGAGGCCATCGTGCAGATCAGCGCCTACAAGTCCTGTGCCGCCTTCATCCGTGAAGCGCGCAAGGCCGGTTTCGCCGGCAACCTCTACAACGTGTCCTTCGTGGGCACGCAGGCCCTGCTCGACGAACTCGGCAAGGACGCGCGCGGCGTGGCGGTGAGCCAGGTGATGCCCTTCCCCTACAGCCCGGCGACGGCGCTGTCGGGCGAGTACCTGGCCGCGGTGCGCGCCAAGCAGGGCCGCGCGCCCAACTACTCGGGCATCGAGGGCTACGTGGCCGCCAAGGTGTTCAGCGAAGCGCTCAACCGCGCCGGCCGCAGCGTCAACCGGGAAGGCTTCATCACCGCCATCCAGGGCATGAAGGGCCTGGACCTGGGCGGCTTTCCGGTGGACTTCGGGCCGAACAAGCACACCGGCTCCCGGTTCGTCGAGCTCACTCTGCTGACCGAAGACGGGCGCATCCGGCGCTGATCGGCCCGCGTCGGGGCCTTGCCCGACGTCCGCGCGGGGCTGTCGCGCCCGGCGCGCGCGGCCCGGTCTGATACCGATACCATGCCCGGTTTCGGAGACCGGTCATGAAACTCATCGATTCCATCGTCACCCAGGCCGCGGGCATCGCGGCCGTGCGGCGCGAGATCCACGCGCACCCCGAACTCTGCTTCGAGGAGGTGCGCACCGCCGACCTGGTGGCCGCCAAGCTCACCGAATGGGGCATTCCCGTGCGGCGCGGCATGGGCACCACCGGCGTGGTCGGCATCGTGCACGGGCGCGACGGCGGCGCCAGCGGACGCGCCATCGGCCTGCGCGCCGACATGGACGCCCTGCCCATGCAGGAGCACAACCACTTTGCGCACGCCAGCCAGCACGCCGGGAAGATGCACGCCTGCGGCCACGACGGCCACACCGCCATGCTGCTGGGCGCGGCCCAGCACCTCGCCGAGCACCGCAACTTCGACGGCACCGTCTACCTGATCTTCCAGCCGGCCGAAGAGGGCGGTGGCGGCGCGCGCGAGATGATCAAGGACGGCCTGTTCACCGAATTCCCCGTCGAGGCGGTGTTCGGCATGCACAACTGGCCCGGCCTGCCCGCCGGCAACTTCGCAGCCAGCGCCGGCCCGGTCATGGCCTCCAGCAACGACTTCACCATCACCATCCGCGGCAAGGGCGCGCACGCGGCCATGCCGCACAACGGCATCGACCCGGTGCCGGTGGCCTGCCAGATGGTCATGGGCTTCCAGACCATCATCTCGCGCAACAAGAAGCCGGTGGACGCGGGCGTCATCTCCGTCACCATGATCCACACCGGCGAGGCCAACAACGTGGTGCCCGACAGCGCAGAACTGCGCGGCACCGTGCGCACCTTCACCTACGAGGTGCTCGACCTGATCGAGCGTCGCATGAAGGAAATCGCCGATCACCTGTGCGCGGCCTACGGCACCACCTGCGAGTTCCAGTTCAACCGCAACTACCCGCCCACCGTGAACCACCCGGTGGAGACCGCCTTCGCGCGCGAGGTGCTGGCCGACATCGTGGGGCCCGAGCGCGTGCTCGCCCAGGAGCCCACGATGGGCGCGGAAGACTTCGCCTACATGCTGCAGGCCCGGCCCGGCTGCTACGTGTTCATCGCCAACGGTGACGGCACCCACCGCGAGATGGGCCACGGAGAAGGCCCCTGCATGCTGCACAACCCGAGTTACGACTTCAACGACGACCTCATTCCACTGGGCGCCACCTATTGGGTGCGCCTGGCCGAGAAATGGCTGGCCCGGCCGCGCGCCACCGGGGGTGCGGCGTGATCGACATCCGCGACGCTTTCTCCCCTTCCTACGCCCGGGCCCGCATCAAGTTCCTCGAAGCCGCCGCCGCGGCGGGCATGGCCATTCGCAGCCACGAGCACCCGCTCAAGGGCCGCGAAGGCGAAACCCTGGCCATGGACACGGCGCTCGACGGTTCGCCGGATGCGCAGAACCTGTTGATCGTGAGCAGCGCCTGCCACGGCGTCGAAGGCTTCTGCGGGTCGGGCGTGCAGGTGTATGCCGCGCACGACGCCGAGTGGCGCGCCAAGGCCCGGGACGCGGGCGTGGCGGTGCTCTACATCCACGCGCTCAACCCGCACGGCTTCTCGTGGCTGCGCCGGGTGACGCACGAGAACGTGGACCTCAACCGCAACTTCCAGGACTTCTCGAAACCCCTGCCGGTGAACGAGGCCTATGCGGAACTGCACCACCTGCTGCTGCCCGAGACGTGGCCGCCCACAGCCGGGAACGAGGCGGCGGTGCAGGCCTGGATCGCCGAGCATGGCATGACCGCCTTCCAGGCCGCCATCACCATCGGCCAGCACCGCTTCGCCGACGGCCTGTTTTTCGGCGGCACCGTGCCCACCTGGAACAACGCCACCGTGCGCCAGGTGCTGCGCGAGCAGGCCGGCCACGCGCGCCGCGTGGCGTGGATCGACCTGCACACCGGCCTGGGCCCCAGCGGCCTGGGCGAGCGCATCTTCGCCTGCCGCGACGACGCGGCCGCCTTCCAGCGGGCCAAGGCCTGGTGGGGCGGCGACGGCGCCACACCCATCACCTCCATCTACGACGGCTCGTCCACCTCCGCCAGGCTCACCGGCATGATGTGGGCCGCCGTGTACGCGGAGTGCCCGCAGGCCGAGTACACCGGCATCGCGCTGGAGTACGGCACCGTGCCGATCGCCGAGGTGATCGGCTCGCTGCGCGGCGACCACTGGCTGCACCAGCACCCTGACGCGCCCGCCGAATTGCAGGCCGCCATCAAGCAGCGCGTGAAGGACGCGTTCTATACCGACACCGACACCTGGCGCGGGCAGATCGTGAGCCAGGCGCGCCAGGCACTGTTCCAGGCCGTGGACGGCCTGGCGGGGTGAGCGTGCGCCCCGTTTGTGATCGATGCGTGATTCCGTTCGGGTCCTGAATCCGTTCCCGGCGCTCCCGGCGTTCAATGGCAGGCGGCGTACTTCGCTGGCCAACCACCTCAGGAGGAATCATGAACATCGAGTGGGATCCGTACTACGAGTTGCCTCTGCCCCGACGGGAATTGCCGCTGACCTGGGCATTCGACGATCTGGCGGAGGAACTCGACCGTTTGCGGGTCGGCGTCGATGTGAAGATGCTGGGCGTGCCCGATGCCTTTCCGCGGGGCGGCTGGTGCATCCACTACGAGGGGGATGTGTGGTTGGTGTATTACGCCGAGCGCGGGCGCCGGCTGCGCCCCTCGGTGTTCACCAGCCCGTTCGACGCGGCGAATTACTTTCTGTGGCTGCACATCGGCAGCATGAAGCCGGCCATCCGCAGCGCGGCGCGCTTCCTGGGGATGCCGTTCACCGCTGGTATGCCGATGACAGCGCCATGAGGTGCTGCCGTTGCGCCGGCTCCAGGTAGGGCGCCAGTTGGTGCAGCACGTGCTGCGCGCCACGCAGCAGCGCAGCCTGTGCGTGGTCCGGCTCCAGCGCGTGGCGCGGATCGCGCACGTATTCAAAGCTCAGCCAGTAGGTCAACAGCACCACCATGCTGTCCGCCGTGGGCTCCAGTTCGCGGCTGTCGATCTGGATCGCGCCCGAGCGGCCCAGGCCGCCCAGCAGGCCGCGCACGGCGCGTGACTTGGCCGCCAGCAAACCCTGAAAGCGCGTCTCCAGCAGGCGGTTCTTCGACAGCAGGTCGTTGAGGTCGCGGTAGAGAAAGCGGTACTCCCAGATGCGCTCGAACAGCGAGTGCAGGAAGAACCAGGCATCTTCCACGTGGCGCACACCCTCGGCTGCGCCCAACAGCTCGCCCAGTGACCGCTCATAACGCTCGAACAGCGAGTTGATGAGCTCGTCCTTGGCCGGGTAGTGGTAGTACAGGTTGCCCGGGCTGATGCCCAGCTCGGCCGAGATCAGCGTGGTGGAGACGTTGGGTTCGCCGAAGCGGTTGAACAGCGCCAGCGTGGTCTCGAGGATGCGCTCGGCCGTGCGGCGGGGGGCTTTCTTGGGCATGCGCGCGTTGTCCTCACCGAGACGGGGCAGCGGTCGGCAGACGGCGCTGCAGTTCGTCGAGCACGCGGTGCAGGCGCATGGCCGCGGCGCTGTCGGCGGGTTGCCAGCGCGTGTCGATCAGGCGCCGCGCCGGATCGGCCAGCAGGGCGTGGTTGATGCGGATGCCGTGGCGCGCCAGCTGCGGTTCCAGGCGCCCGGCGCGCAGCTTGAGCAAGGCGCGCGTGCGCTGGTAGGCGTGCTCGGCCATTTCGCGGCGCTGGCGGTAGCTGAAGGTGTTGGCGAAAAACAGCTCGGCGTCGCGCTGGTCGGGCTCGATCAGCACGATGTCGGTGTCCGGGTAGGTGCGCTCGTAGCGTTCGAAGGCCAGCACGAGGCGCGAGTGGATCATCGACCGGAACGTCTGGCTCATGACCACCGGCAGGCCGCCTTCCACCAGCGCGGGGATGCGGCCTTCGTGCGTCGCGTCCGGGGTGGCGTGATAGGGCACCAGGGGATTGATGCAGAGCACCAGGTCCACGCCTGCCTCCAGCGCCACCGAGGCGTGCATCGTCTTGAGCAGCGCGCCGTCGACGTAGTGGCGGCCATCGATCTCGACCGGCGGGAACAGGCCGGGCAGGGCGGCGCTGGCCTGGATGGCGAGCGAGATCGGCACGTGGTCCCAACCCGGCTGGCCGAAGGGGGCGGCCTCGCCGGAGTCCAGGTCGGTGGCGACCAGGGTGAGGCGCGACCGCAGGTCGCCAAAGCGGTTGCTGCGCCCTGGCAGGCTGAACAGGCGGGCGATTTCGCGGTGGATGGTTTCGTTGTCCAGCACGCCGGCCGGCAGCGCGGCCCCCAGCCGCTCGGCCGCCTGGCTCAAGGCCTTGCCTTGAACCAGCCACAACCAGGCGGCCTCGCCGGCCAGCCGCGGCAGCGTTCGCAGGCGCCGCGCGAACTCGCCCCAGGCGGGTTGCATCAGCCAGGCGGGGTCGAAGCCATCGAGCCGGGGGCGGTCCTCGATGAAGGTTTCGCACAACTCACGCGGGCTGATGCCGTTGGCCAGCGCGGCAGCGATGAAGCCGCCCGCCGACACGCCCACGTAGTGGTCGCAGGCATTGAGGTCCAGACCATCCAGCGCGTCATCGAGCGCGCACAGGGCGCCGATCTCGTGGATGGCGCCCAGCGGGCCACCACCGGCGAGGGCCAGCGCGATGCGCGGCGCGCGCTGGGTGGTGGCGGTGCGTGGGCGGGTGCGGCTCATTCGATCGAGTGTAGGGCGCGGCCCTGCTCAGCGCTGCTGCGGTGCAGCAGCGCGCGTCAGGCGGCCGGGGCCTTCTTCGCGGCGGCCTTGCGTGCCGGGGCGCGCCTGGCGGGCGCCTTGCGGGGAGCGGCCTTGGTTGCGGCGGACCGGGTGGCGGCCTTGCGCGCGGGCTTGCCGGCCGACACGCCCACGCCGCCAAGTTTGAGCACCTGCTGATTGAGTGCGTCGATGCGCTCCATCAGCGCCTCCACGTCGCGCGCCGAGGGCACGCCCAGTTTGCCCAGCGCCTTGGCCACGCGCTCCTCGAACAGGCTCTCCAGCTTGTCCCACTGGCCGGCGGCCTTGCTCTGGATCTCGTTGGCCATGCTGCTCACGCGGCTGGTGGCCTCGCTGATGCGTTCTTCGGCCGCCGTCTGGGTCTTGCGCTGGATGCTCATGCCTTCCTTCACCAGGGTCTCGAAGGCTTTGCCGCCTTCTTCCTGCGCCTTGGCGAAAGCGCCCAGACCGGCCAGCCAGATCTGCTGGGCCGAGTCCTTGATGGCGCCGGCCAGGGGCGAGCCGGCGGTGCCGTTCGAGGCGGATGCGCGGGCGCTGCCGCCCTTCTTCTGGATCTTCTTGACCATGATGCGGGGCTCCTGTGGTGGTTGCTGCGGATGCGCTGGTGGCGCGCGAGGCACCGCCATTGCCGCGCATGGTGGCCGCCCGTGCCGGCCCTGTGTAGGGGACGGCGACTAAAACCGGCCGCGGGTTTCTGCGGAATGGGCCCTCCGATGGCGTGCAACAGAATCGCGAGCAATGCCGCCTCGCGGCACCCGAACCACAACACGCAGGAGCCCCCCATGCAGTACTTCGTCACCGGAGCCACCGGCTTCATCGGCAAGCGCCTCGTCCGCAAGCTGCTGCAGCGCAAGGGGGCGGTGGTGCACTTCCTGATCCGCCGCGAGAGCGAAGCCAAGGTGGCGGCCCTGCGCGAGTACTGGGGCGTGGGGCCCACGCGCGCGCTGCCGGTGTTCGGTGACCTCACCGAGAAGAAGCTCGGCGTGTCGGCCGAGGACATCAAGGCCCTGAAAGGCCAGATCGACCACTTCTTCCACCTGGCCGCGGTGTACGACCTCGGCGCCGACGAGGACAGCCAGGTGGCCGTCAACATCGACGGCACGCGCCACACGCTGGAGCTGGCCAAGGCGATCGGCGCGGGCCACTTCCACCACGTCTCCTCCATCGCCGCCGCCGGCCTGTACGAAGGCGTGTTCCGCGAGGACATGTTCGAGGAGGCCGAGAACATCGACCACCCGTACTTCATGACCAAGCACGAGAGCGAGAAGCTCGTGCGCGCCGAGAACAAGCTGGCCTGGACCGTGTACCGCCCCGCCATGGTGGTGGGCGACAGCCAGAGCGGCGAGATGGACAAGATCGACGGGCCCTACTACTTCTTCAAGCTCATCCAGCGCATGCGCCAGATCCTGCCGCCGTGGATGCCGAGCATCGGCCTCGAAGGCGGGCGCATCAACATCGTGCCAGTGGACTTCGTGGTCAACGCGCTCGACCACATCGCCCATGGCGAGCGAAAGGGCGGCGAGTGCTTCCACCTGGTGGACCCGGTGGGCTACCGCGTGGGCGACGTGCTCGACATCTTCAGCAAGGCCGCGCACGCCCCCAAGATGAACCTGTTCGTCAACGCCGCGCTGCTGGGCTTCATTCCGAAGAGCGTGAAGAAGGGCCTGATGGCCCTGGCCCCGGTGCGACGCGTGCGCGACGCGGTGATGAAGGACCTGGGCCTGCCCGAGGACATGCTCACCTTCGTCAACTACCCCACGCGCTTTGATTGCCGCGCCACACTGGCCGCGCTCAAGGGCAGCGGCGTGGAGTGCCCGAACCTGAAAGACTACGCCTGGCGCCTGTGGGACTACTGGGAGCGCCACCTCGACCCCGACCTGCACCGCGACCGCAGCCTGCGGGGGACCGTCGCGGGAAAGGTGGTCCTGGTCACGGGCGGGAGCTCGGGCATCGGCCTGGCGGCGGCGCATGCCTTTGCCCAGGCCGGTGCCACCACCATCATTTGCGGCCGTGACCAGGACAAGCTCGACGAAGCCTGCAAGGAAGCCAAGGCCAAGGGCTACGCGTTCATCGCCTACCCGGCCGACATCGCCGACATGGCCGATTGCGACCGCTTCACGCAACTGCTGGTGCAGAACCACGGCGGCGTGGACTTCCTCATCAACAACGCGGGCCGCTCCATCCGCCGCGCCATCGAGGGCAGCTACGACCGCTTCCACGACTTCGAGCGCACCATGCAGCTCAACTACTTCGGCTGCCTGCGTGTGACCATGGGCCTGCTGCCGGGCATGGTGCAGCGGCGCCGGGGGCACGTGGTCAACATCAGCTCCATCGGCGTCCTGACCAACGCGCCGCGCTTCTCGGCCTATGTGGCCAGCAAGGCCGCGCTCGACGCCTGGACGCGCTGCGCCAGCAGCGAGTTCGCCGACCAGGGCATCACCTTCACCACCATCAACATGCCCCTGGTGCGCACGCCCATGATCGCGCCCACCAAGATCTACAACAACGTGCCCACGCTCAGCCCCGAGGAGGCCGCCGACATGATCGCGCAGGCCTGCATCGACAAGCCGGTGCGCATCGCCACGCGACTGGGCATCACCGGCCAGGTGATGCACGCGCTGGTGCCGCGCATCGCGCAGATCGTGATGAACACGAGTTTTCGCATGTTCCCGGACTCCGCGGCGGCCAAGGGCGAGAAGGGCGCGAAGCCGCAGCTGTCGCCCGAAGCCATCGCCATGCAGCAGATGATGCGAGGGATTCACTTCTGAGCGGTCGCGGCGCATCCCTAGAATCCGGGCTTTTGCTCCTCACGGAAGAAGCCGCGCATGACCACCGCCCCCGACATCACCACCATCGCCCCGCGCGACCGCGCGGAGATCCTGGCCCAGGCGCTGCCCTACATCCGGCAGTACCACGGCAAGACCATGGTCATCAAGTACGGCGGCAACGCCATGACCGATCCGGCCCTGCAGCAGGACTTCGCCGAAGACGTGGTGCTGCTCAAGCTGGTGGGCATCAACCCCGTGGTGGTGCACGGCGGCGGCCCGCAGATCGAGACCCTGCTCAAGCGCCTGGGCAAGAAGGGCGAGTTCATCCAGGGCATGCGCGTCACCGACGCCGAGACCATGGAAGTCGTCGAATGGGTGCTGGCCGGCGAGGTGCAGCAGGACATCGTGGGCCTGATCAACCAGGCCGGCGGCAAGGCCGTGGGCCTCACGGGCCGCGACGGCGCCATGATCCGCGCGCGCAAGCTGCGGCTGGCCGATCAGGCCGATCCGGCGCGTGAACACGACGTCGGCCAGGTCGGCGACATCGTGGGCATCGAGCCCGCGGTGGTGAAGGCCCTGCAGGACGACCAGTTCATCCCCGTCGTCAGCCCCATCGGCTATGGCGAGCAGAACGAGAGCTACAACATCAACGCCGACGTGGTGGCCGCCCGGCTGGCCACCGTCCTGCAGGCCGAGAAACTGCTGATGCTCACCAACATCCGCGGCGTGCTCGACAAGAACGGCGAGCTGCTCACCGAGCTCACGCCCCAGCGCATCGACGAGCTGGTGCGCGACGGCACCATCTCCGGCGGCATGATTCCCAAGATCGCTGGCGCGCTGGACGCCGCCAGGAGTGGCGTGAACGCGGTGCACATCATCGACGGCCGCGTGCCGCACGCCCTGTTGCTCGAGGTGCTGGGCAACGAGCCCTTCGGCACCATGATCAAGTCGTGACGGCCGCCACGCTACGCCGCTGCGCGGCGGCGAAACCACCGCGTTGACACCATGCGCTTGCTCCTCGTCGAAGACGACGTCATGGTCGCCAGCGGCATCAAGCTGGGCCTCACGGACGCGGGGTACACCGTCGACTGGGTGGGCAGCGCCGAGCGTGCCGAGCAGGTGCTCGAGCGCGAGGCCTTCGACGCCGCCATCCTCGACATCGGCCTGCCCGGCGGCGACGGCCTGGCGCTCACCCGGCACATCCGCGCGCGCGGCTTCGCGCTGCCGGTGCTGATCCTCACCGCGCGCGACGCCCTGCAGGACCGCGTGCAGGGCCTGGACCTCGGCGCCGACGACTACATGGTCAAGCCCTTCGAGCTGCCCGAGCTGCTGGCTCGCCTGCGCGCGCTGCTGCGCCGCTCGCAGGCGGCCACCTCCGCCGTGCTGAGCTTTGGCGCGCTGGAGATGGACACGGCGCACCGGCGCGTCACGCTCGCGGGCCAGCCGGTGGAGCTGGGTCCGCGCGAGTGGACCGTGCTCGAGTACATGCTCATGCAGACGCCCAAGCCCATCGCCAAGGACAAGCTGCTGGCCGCGCTCACCGGCTGGGACAAGGAGATCACGCCCAACGCGATCGAGGTCTACGTGTCGCGATTGCGGGCCAAGCTCGAGCCCGCGGGCATTGCCGTGCGCGCCATTCGCGGCTTCGGCTACCGCCTGGAATGCGCCGATGCCGCCGGCCGCGCCGACGCCGCCTGAGCCGGGCGCACCGCGCGACACGATCGGCGGCCTGCGGCGGCGCCTGCTGGTGATGCTGCTGGCCACCATCGCCGTGATCGGTGCGGTCACGGTGGCCTTTCACTACCAGGCCGCGGGCACCGCCGCCCTGCAGCAGGACCAGCGCCTGCTGCGCCTGGTGCCCATGCTGGCCGATTCGGTGCTGGTGCCACGCGACGCGCCCTCGGTGGCCGGCGACCTCGCCCGCGAAGCGCCCAGCCTCACGCTGCTCATGGCCCCACCGATCCAGGAGTTCCTGGCCGACCGCGAAGGCCACACCGCCGTGGGCGTGTTCGATGCGCAGGGTGAGCGCCTGTTCGGCGCCGATTGGCTGCCCGTCCTGCTGCCCACCACCGAAGCGCCAGAGTACGTGAGCGTGGTCGAGGGCGGCGTCACGCACCGCGTGGTGGTGCAGCGCGCAGCCACCGAGGCGGGCGAACTCATCCTCGTGCTGGCCGACGGCAGCGACGCGCGCCAGCACTGGCTGCGCAACGTCCTGCTGCGCGTGCTGCTGCCCAACCTCGCGCTCTTCGCGGTGGCGGCCGGCGTGCTGGGCTGGGGCGTCACGCGGGCGCTGCGGCCGCTCATGGAACTGAAGCAGGCGGTGGAGCGCCGCTCGCCGCGCGACCTGAGCCCGATCGACGGGCGCCAGACCCCGGCCGAGGTGCGCCCGCTGGTGGACGCGCTCAATCGCCTGTTCGCGCGCGTCAACGAACAGAGCGATACGCAGCGCCGCTTCGTGGCCGATGCCGCGCACCAGTTGCGCACCCCCCTGGCCGGCCTGCAGGCGCAGGTGGAGGCCTGGGCCCAGGCCGCGCGCAGCATGGGCGCGGGCGACCTGCTCAGCCTGCGCGCCGAGCAGGTGCTGCGCCTGCGAGACGCCACGCGCAACACCACCCAGCTCGCCAACCAGTTGCTGGCCCTGTCGCGCGCCGACGCGCTGCGCGACGACCATGCGGCTCTGGAGACGGTGGACCTGGCCGAACTCTGCGAAACCGTGCTCGCCCATTTCCTGGACGCGGCGAGCGCCCGCCGCATCGACCTCGGACTCGAAGCCAGCCCCGCTCAGGTGCGGGGCCACACCTGGCTGCTGCGCGAGCTGCTGATCAACCTGGTGGACAACGCCATCAAGTACACGCCGGCGCAGGGCAGCGTCACCCTGCGTTGCGGCCAGGGCGAGGGCGCGGCAGCGGCCTGGATCGAGGTGGAGGACGACGGCCCGGGCATCGCGCCGGGCGAGCGCGAGCGCGTGCTACAGCGCTTCTACCGCGTGCCCGGCACCGGGGGCAGCGGGCACGGCCTGGGCCTGGCCATCGCCGACGGCATCGCGCGTGTGCACCGCACGCAATTGCAGCTCGACGCGGGCGCCCTGGGGCGGGGCTTGCGGGTGCGGGTGGCCTTTGATGCGGTCGCCCACTAGCCGGGCGAGCCGCGCCGATGCTGGGTAACCAGATGTAGCCGGCTGTGCGAGAATGCCGCGGGGAATACCCCGGGCCCCATCGGGTGCCCCGAGTCCACCGGACTGACAGCCACCTCACGGACCATCGACCATGACCACTGCTGCCGCGCCCGACATGCCCATGCCCGACGACGACACGCTGGACACTGCGCCCGCGGCCGAGGCAGCCGAAACCCCTGGCCGCAAGCGCCCCAAGCCCGGCGAGCGGCGCGTGCAGATCCTTCAGGCCCTGGCCACCATGCTCGAGCAGCCCGGTGCGGAGCGCATCACCACCGCGGCCCTGGCGGCGCGGCTGGAGGTGAGCGAAGCGGCGCTGTACCGCCACTTCGCGAGCAAGGCCCAGATGTTCGAGGGCCTGATCGAATTCATCGAGCAGACCGTCTTCGGCCTGATCGGCCAGCTCGACGAGCGCGAGTCCGACGCGCTGGTGCGCTGCCGCAAGCTCGTGGCCCTGCTGCTGCAGTTCGGCGAAAAGAACCCCGGCATGACGCGCGTCATGGTCGGCGACGCCCTGGTCTTCGAGAACGAGCGCTTGCAGCAGCGCATGAACCTCTTCTTCGACAAGATCGAGGCCACCCTGCGCCAGAACCTGCGGGAAGCCGCCACGCTGGGCGGCGCCGCCACGCCCACCGTGGATGCGCAGGCCGATGCCTCGGTCATCACGGCCTTCTGCGTGGGCCGGCTGCAGCGCTTCGCGCGCAGCGGATTCAAGCGCTCGCCCAATGAAAGCCTGGAGCACAGCCTGGCGCTGCTGCTGCCGGGCGGGCGGGGCTGAGCCGGCGGGTCAGGCGTCCTGCGGCGTGGGCGCGTCGACCGCGCCGGGCGCCATGATTCGCTCGACCCAGGGGAAGGCGTCCACCCACGAGGGCAGGGCCGACAAGCCGGCCGGCAGGTGAAGCACCTTCGCACGCCGCTCGAACAGGCGACAGGCATCGGCGAAGGCTTCCATCAGTTCGTCGGCCGCACGGCCGAGCGCGTCACCGTGAGCGCTCAGGTCCAACACCTCGCCGCCGTGGCAGATGTGCTCTTCCAGCGTGTGCCAGAGCGCGAAGTCGGCCAGGGTGAAAGCTTCCGAGTCCAGGCCAATGAGCTGCAAGGCCAGGAAGCGGCTGCGCCACGTCTCTCGAGCCGTCGCTTCGGGAGTCTCTTGTCTGGCGGTCATGGGGCGGTGAGTGGGGCGGGCGCGTTCGATGGGACGGTGATCGGTGAACATGTCGGTCTCCTCGTCAGTGCCCGTGCCGCTCGGTAGCGCGGTGGTGTGGTCCATGGAAGCCAGCTTGAGCCCGGGTGATCGGGTCCACCAAACCCATGCGATTCATGCCGGTCCGGATCGGATGGCTGGAAGGCGGGGGCTTCCTTGGCAGTAGGCATTGAGTGTGGTGCCTACCGCCCTCGCGCGAGACTCAGATGAGCGCGGCCTTCGCGGCCTTCTTCGCTTGCTTGCGCTTGACCTTGTCGAGGGCGATGTCCTCGCGGACACTTTTCAGCTCCTCGCGCAGATCCTGGAAGGCGTCCTTCGTGAGGGCCCCGGACTTGTACAGCTTGCCGATGGTGTCGCCAAAGGCGGTTGCAAGCTTGTTGGAGTGAATGCCGCTCACCTGCGACAGGCCTGCGGGCGTCTTCGCGCGCATCAACTGGTACACGGACTTGGGCGAGAGCAGGCCTCTCTTGGCGAGGTCCAGCACCAGGGCACCGAAGGCTTTGACCGCCTCTGTGTGGTTGTTGCGAAACGCGATCTCCAGCGCGGTTTTGCCCAAAGGGGTCTGGGCGGTCAGTACGCCTACGGTGTCCTTTTCTGTCAGCAGCCCGCGCCGCACACCGACCAACAGGCACGCCTTCAGCACGGGCATGGCTTGCGCATGCCCAAGTTCACAGCCCAGGTAGAGAGACGAATAGCCGTGGGCATCGGCGCTGACCACGAACGCCTTGAACTCTTCCGCCGTCACGTCGGCGGTTTCCAGCCAAAGGGGCAGGCTGTCCAGCGACTCGACGAACCCGCCTTCCATCAGTTCCTTCACGATGGACGGGTGCCAGCGCTGCGGCAAACGCGCGAATGCGGTGGACAAGGAGCGTTCGCTGCGCTGGGACGCGATGCTGCCCTCGAGATCGAAGGGGTTTTCGATCATGGTGACCCGCAGATGGCCCGCCGCGCCCAGCGGTCGATCCTGGGTGCCGAGGTAGGCGGACCTGACGCGGGCCGACTGGTGAAACAAGGTGTCCATCTCGAACGGTGCCCCGCTGCGCACGAGTTCCGTGGTGAAGTTGGGGTCGAAGCACTGGATGAGCTCCTGGCCGGGCGTGCTGGCGTCGAACTTGATGGCCATGGCGTGGTTGTTGGTCGAGACCATGGCGTAGCCGCTGGTCTTGCCTTCGCGCCGCATGCGGTCGAACTGCCATTGCACGAACCGGTCCCATTCCTCCTCGGCCACCAAGTGAGCGTCTTTCGGACGGTCGATCAGTTGTTTGCAGATGGTTTCCGATTCGGGCGACACGTTCTGCTGGATCGCCGACGGCGAGCCCAGCCAGCTCAGCGGGCTGTCCAGGTCGTCGAAAACGGCCGGGCGCCACTCGAACTCCTTCCATGCGCGCAGCATCGTCAACGACAGGTGCCGGCAGAGAATGTCGACCGTGGTGCCCTTGAACCTGGCCACGCCATTGAAGTTCAGGCCGCGAGGGCGGAGTCGGAGCACGCGGTGATCGTCCGCCGCCTGGGCGACGAACTTCGCCGGATGGCCGTCGGCGTGAGTCGCGGCGACGACGCAATGGTTCGGGATCCGCAGCGTCATGCGCTTGATCGGCACACAGCCCAGGTCGAGGTGTTGCAGACGAGGCAAGGAGCGCAAGTCCAGTCGACGGCCGAAGAATCCCTCAACGCTCAGTCGTTGCAGCGCGGGAAGGGCGTCGACCCTGAAGGGCAACTTCTTCAGCGGGGGCAGCAGAAGTTCCCGCGGCGACGGTTCGATGTCACGGCAGATGTCGGCCAGCGCGTCCATCACCTCGGGTGGCACACGCTCCAATGCAAAACCGTGCGCACGGAGGTCCAGCACCACACCGCCGTGCAAGGCGAACTGCTCCAGCAGATGCCACAGGTCTCTGTCTTTGAGGGTGAACTCGTCATGCCTCTCGTGGAACGACCCCAGGCACTCTTCTTCCAGCGCCTTGAAGCGAACCTGAGCCACTTCCAGCCGCCTGCCAGGACTGGGCGACGGCTCTTGCAAGTCCGTGGACAGTCGTGGGGTCGATGAGGAGCGGGAGAGTGAACCGACGCGCATGGTGCCTCCTGGTCTGGTGGTG
This sequence comes from Hydrogenophaga sp., assembly GCF_011772445.1. Lineage (GTDB taxonomy): Bacteria > Pseudomonadota > Gammaproteobacteria > Burkholderiales > Burkholderiaceae_C > Hydrogenophaga. The sequence goes on from NZ_WVZN01000013.1 coordinate 117,392, forward strand.
GCTCCCTGTGGCGCCCGCTTGTTGCGGTTTCGCCGTCGGCCGCAAGGCTGTTCGACTTCGAAAAAATCCTTTCCTGATAACTGACCAAGGCGGGCGAAATACCACCTGCTGGTATCGCACTACTGCGACGGCCTTAGAGCCTTGGCTCTAAACCGGAGGGTGTGAATTCGGCTTCCTGCTTGTGTGGATCAACGAAATCCGGGTAAAAATAGAACGACCGTTCGTTTCTTTCGGCCGATACCCCTGCCGATCCACCCAGGCCCCGCATGAGCGACACCACCGCCCGCCGCCCCCGCCGCGCCGCCACCACCGATGGCGGCATGGCCAAGCCCCAGCCCAAGGGCCAGCAGACCAAGGCCGCCATCGTCGACGCCGCTTTGGGCCTGGCCACGCAGATCGGACTCGAAGGCCTGTCCATCGGCGCGCTCGCCGAGGTCATGCAGATGAGCAAGTCCGGCGTGTTCGCGCACTTCGGCTCGCGCGAGGAGCTGCAGATCTCGGTGGTGCGCGAGTACCACACGCGCTTCGAGGACGAGGTCTTCTACCCCGCCATGGACGCCCCGCGCGGTCTGCCGCGCCTGCGTGCCCTGTTCGACAACTGGATGAAGCGCACCTCGGTCGAGATCGACTCGGGTTGCATCTACATCAGCGGCGCGGTCGAGTTCGACGACCGCCCCGGCCCCGTGCGCGACGCGCTGGCCAGCTCGGTGAGCACCTGGCAGGACGCGCTGCGCCGGTCGATCGAGCTCGCCATCGAGGAGGGCCACCTGTCGGCCGACACGGACGCGTCACAGGTCGCCTTCGAAATCCACGGATTGATTCTTGCCCTGCACTACGAGGCGCGCTTCCTGCGCAGCCCCGGCTGCATCGACCGCGCGTGGCGCGGCTTCGGCGCCATCCTCGAACGCAATGGCGCGCGCCTGCCCGCCGGCCGCAAGAGCTGACTTTTCTTTTCTTCACTTCGACGAAACCACAGGAGAACCCACCCATGCCCGTCTACACCCCGCCGCTGCGCGACATGCAGTTCGTGATGCACGAGGTCTTCAATGTCGTCGACGAACTCAAGGCCTGCCCCAATCACGCCGACATCGACGCCGACACCATCAACGCCGTGCTGGAAGAGGGCGGCAAGTTCGCGGCCGAGGTGACCTTTCCGCTCAACATCAGTGGCGACGAAGAAGGCTGCACGCTCGACAAGGCCACGCACGAGGTGAAAGCGCCGAAGGGTTTCAAGGAAGCCTACGCGCAGTACGTGCAAGGCGGCTGGCCCGCGCTCTCGTGCGACCCCGAGTTCGGTGGCCAGGGCCTGCCCCTGATCGTGAACCAGTGCCTCTACGAGATGCTCAACAGCGCCAACCAGGCCTGGACCATGTACCCCGGCCTGTCGCACGGCGCCTACGAATGCCTGCACGCGCACGGCTCGCCCGAGCAGAAGAAGCTCTACCTGCCCAAGCTCACCAGCGGCGAGTGGACCGGCACCATGTGCCTGACCGAACCCCACTGCGGCACCGACCTGGGCCTGCTGCGCACCAAGGCCGAACCCCAGGCCGACGGCACCTACAAGCTCACCGGCCAGAAGATCTTCATCAGCGCGGGTGAGCACGACCTGGCCGAGAACATCCTGCACCTGGTGCTCGCGCGCCTGCCCGACGCGCCCGTGGGCAGCAAGGGCATCAGCCTGTTCCTGGTGCCCAAGTACCAGGTGAAGGCCGATGGCAGCATCGGCGCGCGCAACGGCATCCACTGCGGCGGCCTCGAACACAAGATGGGCATCCACGGCAACGCCACCGCGCAGATGGTGCTCGACGGTGCCGTGGGCACCCTGGTGGGCGAGCCCAACAAGGGCCTGCCCGCCATGTTCGTGATGATGAACGCCGCCCGCCTGGGCGTGGGCAACCAGAGCCTGGGCCTGACGGAAGTGGCTTATCAGAACGCGCTCGTCTACGCCAAGGACCGCATCCAGATGCGCAGCCTGTCGGGCGTGAAGGCCAAGGACAAGCCGGCCGACCCCATCATCGTGCACCCCGACGTGCGCAAGATGCTGCTCACCGCCAAGGCCTACGCTGAAGGCGGCCGCGCGCTGCTGATGTTCTGCACGCTGCTGCTCGAGAAGGAACTGCACCACCCCGACGAGAAGGTGCGCAAGGACTGCGCCGACCTCGCTGCGCTGCTGACGCCCATTGCCAAGGCCTTCCTGACCGACAACGGCTTCGAGGCCACCAACCACTGCATGCAGGTGTTCGGCGGCCACGGCTACATCAAGGAATGGGGCATGGAGCAGTACGTGCGCGATGCCCGCATCAACATGATCTACGAGGGCACCAACACGGTCCAGAGCCTGGACCTGCTGGGCCGCAAGGTGCTGGGCAACAACGGCGCCACGCTCAAGAAGTTCGGCAAGCTCGTGGCCGCGCTGGTGGAAGAAGAGGGCGTGAACGAGAAGATGGCCGAGTTCATCAACCCCCTGGGCTACCTGGGCGAGCAGATGACCAAGTTCACCACCGAGATCGGCTTCAAGGGCCTGCAGAACCCCGACGAGGTGGGCGCGGCCGCCGTGCCTTACCTGCGCGTGGCCGGCCATCTGGTGTTTGCCTACTTCTTCGCGCGCATGGCCCAGGCCGCGCAGCGCGCCATCGACGGTGGCAGCACCGACCCGTTCTACACCGCCAAGCTGCAGACCGCGCGCTTCTACTTCGCCAAGCTGTTCCCCGAGACGGCCACGCTCATGCGTCTGGCGCGCTCGGGCAGCAAGGTGCTGATGGACACCGACGCAGCTTTGGCATGACCCCCTGCGCCGCTTCGCGTCTTCCCCCTGAAGGGGGACAACACCTGAGGCCCGGCAAAGCCGGTTCCTCGGTGTTCCGCGACAACTTCCCTTCACTCTAAGGAGACAGTCATGAAGATGCATGTGTTTGCTCTTGCCGTGTCCCTCGCCGGCCCGGCCCACGCCCAGATGACGCCCACGGGCCTGTGGAAGACCATCGACGACGACTCGAAGAAGGAGAAGTCGCTGGTGCGCATCACCGAGAGCAACGGCGTCTTCAGCGGCCGCATCGAGAAGCTGCTCGACCCCGCCACCGACCAGAAAGCGGTGTGCGACAAGTGCAGTGACGACCGCAAGGACAAGCCCATTCTTGGCCTGGAGATCCTGCGTGGCATCCGCCAGGGCGAGAACGACAAGGCCGTGTACGAGGGCGGCACCATCGTCGACCCGAACAACGGCAAGAGCTACCGCGCGCGCCTCAAGCCGGTGAACGGCGGGGCGCAACTCGAAATGCGTGGCTACCTCGGCCCCTTCTTCCGAACGCAAGTCTGGCACCGCGTCGAGTGACACCGCCAGCCATTCACGGAAACCACATGAACCGATTCAACGTCAGAAAAGTCGCCGTGCTCGGCGCGGGCGTGATGGGCGCGCAGATCGCGGCCCACCTCGTCAACGTCAAGGTGCCCGTTGTCCTCTTCGACCTGCCTGCCAAGGAAGGCCCGAAGAACGGCATCGTCACCAAGGCCATCGAGAACCTGAAGAAGCTCAAGCCCTCGCCGATCGGCGTGGCCGCCGACGCCGACCTCATCGTCGCCGCCAATTACGAAGAGCACATGGCCCTGCTGGGCGGGTGCGACCTCGTGATCGAGGCCATCGCCGAGCGCATGGACTGGAAGCTGGACCTGTACCAGAAGATCGCGCCCCACCTGGCCGCGCACGCCATCGTCGCATCCAACACCTCGGGCCTGTCGATCACGAAACTGAGCGAGGCCTTGCCCGAGGCCATCAAGCCGCGCTTCTGCGGCATCCACTTCTTCAACCCGCCGCGCTACATGACGCTGGTGGAGCTGATCGCCACGCCCACCACGCAGCCCGAGATCCTGGACCAGCTCGAGACCTTCGTCACCAGCGGCCTGGGCAAGGGTGTGGTGCGCGCCAAAGACACGCCGAACTTCATCGCCAACCGCATCGGCATCGCCGGCATGCTGGCCACCATGAAGGAGGTGGAGAACTTCGGCCTCACGTTCGACGTGGTGGACGACCTCACCGGCAAGCGCCTGGGCCGCGCCAGCAGCGGCACCTTCCGCACCGCCGACGTGGTGGGCCTGGACACCATGGCCCACGTCATCAAGACGCTGCAGGACAACCTGAGCGCCGAAACCGACCCGTTCTACGCCAGCTTCGGCACGCCGCCCGTGCTGAAGGCGCTGCTGGAGAAGGGCCACCTGGGCCAGAAGGCCAAGGCCGGCTTCTTCAAGAAGGTGGGCCGCGACATCCTGCGCTTCGACCTGGAGAGCGGCGAGTACGTGCCCTCCGGCGAGAAGGCGGACGAGGTCTATGGCCGCATGCTCAAGAAGCCCGCGGGCGAGCGCCTGAAGCTGCTGAGAAACAGCACCGGCCCGCAAGGCCAGTTCCTCTGGGCCATCCTGCGCAACAGCTTCCACTACGCAGCCGTGCACCTGGCCTCCATCGCCGACACCGCGCGCGACGTGGACCTGGCCATGCGCTGGGGCTTCGGCATGAAGCAGGGCCCCTTCGAGCTGTGGCAGGAAGCCGGCTGGCTCGAGGTGGCGAAGATGGTCCAGGAGGACATCGACGCGGGCAAGGCACTGTCCAAGGCGCCCTTGCCCGACTGGGTGTTCAAGGGCCCGGTGGCCGAGGCCGGCGGCGTGCACACCGCGCAGGGCTCGTGGAACCCGGGCAAGGGCGTGTTCGAGCCGCGCCGTGAACTGCCCGTGTACCAGCGCCAGCCTTTCCCCGAGCTGCTGCTCGGCGAAGCCGGCCCGCGCTTCGCCGACGCGGGCACCACCATCGAAGAGACCGACGCGGTCCGCCTCTGGACACTGGACAACGAGGTCCTGATCGCCAGCATCAAGACCAAGATGCACGCCATCAGCCCCGAGGTCTGCGAGGGCCTGATGCAGGCCGTGGAACTGGCCGAGGCGCAGTACCAGGGCCTGGTGGTCTGGTCGGGCGACGAGCCCTTCAGCGTGGGCGCCGACCTGCAGGCCATGCTGCCCGCCTTCCTGGCCGTGGGCGTGGCCGCCATCGAAGACGCCGAAGGCTTCATGCAGCAGACCATGCTGCGCCTGCGCTACGCCAACGTGCCGGTGGTCTCCGCCATCCGCGGCATGGCGCTGGGCGGCGGCTGCGAGCTGGCCGTCTACAGCGGCAAGCGCGTGGCGCACATGGAAAGCTACATCGGCCTGGTGGAAGTGGGCGTGGGCCTGATCCCCGGCGCCGGCGGCCTCACCTACATCGCGCGCCGCGCGGCCGAGAACGCCCAGGCGTCCACAGGCAAGGACCTGCTGCCCTTCCTCACCGAAGGCTTCACCGCCGCGGCGATGGCCAAGGTCGGCACCAGCGCGATCGAGTCGCGCAGCATCGGCTACCTGCTCGAGTCCGACCTCATCGTGCCGCACAAGGACGAGCTGCTGTTCGTCGCGCTCAACGAAGCGAAGGCCATGTTCCGCGCCGGCTATCGCGCGCCGCACAAGCGCCTGTTCCCCGTGGCCGGCCGCGACGGAAAGGCCACGATCATGGGCCAGCTCGTGAACATGCGCGACGGCGGCTTCATCAGCCAGCACGACTTCCACATCGCCAGCCTGATCGCCAACGTGGTCACCGGCGGCGACGTGGACCCCGGCACGCTGGTGAGCGAGGAATACCTCATGACGCTGGAGCGCCAGGCCTTCTGTGCGCTCATCACGAACCCCAAGACGCAGGAGCGCATCCTGGGCATGCTCAACACCGGCAAGCCCGTGCGCAACTGAGGAGCCACGACATGAGCAAACAAGTTCAAGACGCCTACATCGTCGCCGCCACGCGCACGCCCATCGGCCGTTCGCACAAGGGCTCGTTCAAGCACCTGCGGCCCGACGACATGCTCGCCATCGCGCTGCGCTCGGCGCTCGCGCAGGCGCCCGGGCTGGACCCGAAGGCCATCGAAGACATCATCTGCGGCTGCGCCATCCCCGAGGCCCAGCAGGGCCTGAACGTGGCGCGCATCGGCGCGATCCTCGCGGGCCTGCCCAACAGCGTGGGCGGCATCACGGTCAATCGCTTCTGCGCCTCGGGCCTGTCGGCCGTGGCCATGGCGGCCGACCGCATCCGCGTGGGCGAGGCCGATGTGATGATCGCCGCCGGCACCGAGAGCATGAGCATGGTGCCCATGATGGGCAACTCGCCCAGCCTGTCGCCCGCCATCTTCGCCAACACGCAGGACGTGGAGCAGTACGGCATCGCCTACGGCATGGGCCTCACGGCCGAGAAGGTGGCGCAGCAGTGGAAAGTCTCGCGCGAGGCGCAGGATCAATTCGCGCTGCAGTCGCACCAGCGCGCGCTGATCGCGATGAAGAACGGCGAGTTCGCCAATGAGATCACGCCGGTGGAAGTGACCGAGCGTGAGGTGAACCTGGAATCGGCCGAGGTGAGCAAGCGCACGCGCACCGTGAGCCTGGACGAAGGCGCGCGCCCCGACACCAGCCTGGAAGGCCTGGCCAGGCTGCGCACCGTGTTCGCCGCGCGCGGCTCGGTCACGGCGGGCAACAGCTCGCAGACCAGCGACGGCGCGGGCGCGCTGATCCTGGCGAGCGAGGCGGCGGTCAAGCGCTTCGGCCTCAAGCCGCTGGCGCGCTTCGTGAGCTACGCCAGCCGCGGCGTGCCGCCGCACATCATGGGCATCGGCCCGGTGGAGGCGATCCCCGCCGCGCTGCGCTACGCCGGCCTGAAGCAGGACGACATGGACTGGATCGAGCTCAACGAGGCCTTCGCGGCCCAATCGCTCGCGGTCATCAACACCCTGGGGCTGGACCCGGCCAAGGTCAATCCCATGGGCGGTGCCATTGCCTTGGGCCACCCCCTTGGCGCCACCGGCGCGATCCGCTCGGCCACCGTGGTGCACGCGCTGCAGCGGCACCAGAAGAAGTTCGGCATGGTGACCATGTGCGTGGGCATGGGCCAGGGCGCAGCGGGGATCTTCGAGCGCGTGTGATTCCAATGGCATCCAAAGAAGGCGCCCAAGGGGCGCCCTTTTTTTGGGAGCGTGCGATACCCCCAAGGTGCCCAGGATGGGCGAGCAGATAGGATGTCGACCCGGCAATCGGTGTATCCTATGAAATACATCCGCTGCTATGCTTGAGGTTCGCCAGACCAGCGTCTACGCCAAGTGGTTTGCCGGCCTTCGTGATCGACAAGCCAGAGCGCGCATCGATATCCGCATTCGGCGCTTGTCCCTGGGCAACGCGGGAGACGTGAAAGCCGTGGGCGATGGCATCTCTGACCTGCGGATCGACCACGGGCCCGGCTATCGCGTGTACTTTTTGCAGAGGGGAGCGACATTCGTCCTCCTCCTGGCGGGCGGCGACAAGTCCACCCAGGTCCGCGATGTTCGTGAAGCCAAGGCGCTGGCGCGCCAGCTATAGGAGTCAAGCATGAGCAAACCCATCACCAACCCCTGGGACCCTGCCGAGCACTTCAGCAGTGAGGAAGACATGGTCGCCTACCTGGAGGTCGCGTTGGCCGACGGCGACCCGGCGCTCATTGCCGCTGTGTTGGGCGACATCGCGCGCGCCAAGGGCATGACCCAGGTCGCCCGCGAAACGGGTCTGGGCAGGGAGAGCCTCTACAAGGCGCTGTCGCCAGAAGGCAATCCGGCGTTCGCCACCATCATGAAGGTGATTTCGGCGCTGGGTTTGCAGCTTCACGCATCGGCGGCCGGAGCAAAGGCCGCGGCCTGAGGCATCCGCAAGCTCAGAGCGGCTTCTTGATCAGGTTCGCGATCTCGCCCACCACCCCGCGGCGGAACGCCAGCACGCAGATCACGAAGATCACGCCCTGCACCACCGTGACCCAGGCGCCGAGTTGCGCCAGGTAGTTCTGCATCGACACGATGATGGCCGCGCCCACCACAGGCCCGAACAGGGTGCCCATGCCGCCCAGCAAGGTCATCAGCACGACCTCGCCCGACATGCTCCAGTGCACGTCGGTGAGCGAGGCGAGCTGGAACACGATGGCCTTGGTGGCGCCGGCCGCGCCGGCCAGGCCGGCCGAGAGCACGAAGGCCAGGTGCTTGTAGCGGTCGGTGTCGTAGCCGAGGGAGGTGGCGCGCGCCTCGTTCTCGCGGATGGCCTGCAGCACCTGGCCGAAGGGCGAGTGCACCACGCGCCAGATGAGCAGGAAGCCGGCGAAGAAGATCACGAACACCACCGCGTACATCGCCAGGGGCTGGCTCAGGTCGATCAGACCGAAGAGATGGCCGCGCGGCACCGCCTGGATGCCGTCCTCGCCGCCGGTGAACTTCGCCTGCAGGCTGAAGAAGAACACCATCTGCGCCAGGGCCAGGGTGATCATGGCGAAGTAGATGCCCTGGCGGCGGATGGCCAGGGCACCGACCACCACGCCCAGCAGCACCGCGCAGCAGGTGCCGAAGAGGATCGCCAGCTCGGGTGTGAAGCCCCAGACCTTGGCCGCGTGCGCCGACGCGTAGCCCGCGCCGCCGAGGAACATGGCGTGCCCGAAGGAGAGCAGGCCGCCGAAGCCGATGAGCAGGTTGAAGGCGCAGGCGAACAACGCGAAGCACATCACCTTCATCAGGAACACCGGGTACACCACGGTGGGCGCGATCAGGAAGAACGCGGCCATGATGGCGAAGGCGATGGCCAGGGACGAGTTGCCGGCGGGGGCCTTGTGGGCGCTGCCCGCGTGCGCGATGGTGGTGGTCGTGCTGCTCATCGCGGCTTCACTTCTCGGTTCCAAAAAGGCCCGCGGGCCGGATCAGCAGCACGATGGCCATGATCACGAAGATGACCGTGCTGGACGCTTCGGGGTAGAAGACCTTGGTGAGGCCTTCGATGATGCCCAGGCCGAAGCCGGTGAGGATGGCGCCCATGATGGAGCCCATGCCACCGATCACCACCACCGCGAACACCACGATGATGAGGTCCGAGCCCATTTGCGGGCTCACCTGGTAGATGGGGGCGGCCATCACGCCGGCCAGCGCGGCGAGGCCGACGCCGAAACCGTAGGTGAGGGTGATCATGCGCGGCACGTTCACACCGAAGCCTTGCACCAGCGTGGGGTTCTCGGTGGCCGCGCGCAGGTAGGCGCCGAGCTTGGTGCGTTCGATGACGAACCACGTGGACAGGCACACGATGAGCGAGGCCGCCACCACCCAGCCGCGGTAGTTGGGCAGGAACATGAAGCCCAGGTTCTGCGCGCCCATGAGCTGCGACGGAATGGCGTAGGGCTGGCCAGAGGAGCCGTACTCGTGCCGGAACAGGCCCTGGATGATCAGCGCAATGCCGAAGGTGAGCAGCAGGCCGTAGAGGTGGTCCAGCTTGTACAGCCGCTTGAGCATGAGGCGCTCGATCAGCACGCCGGTGATGCCGACCACGATGGGCGCGATCAGCAGCGCCCACCAGTAGCCGATGCCCAGCTTGTTGAGCAGCAGCCAGGCCACGAAGGCGCCCATCATGTACTGGGCGCCGTGCGTGAAGTTGATGATGTTGAGCAGACCGAAGATCACGGCCAGCCCCAGCGAGAGCAGGGCGTAGAACGAGCCGTTGATCAGCCCGATCAGCAACTGCCCGAACAGGGCCGCGGTGGGAATGCCGAAGATCTCGGTCATGCTCTGGACATCCTCTCGCTTACTTCACCAGGGGGCACTCGCCGTCCTTGAGGGGACGGAAGGCCTGGTCGGCGGGGATGGTGGCGCGCAGCTTGTAGTAGTCGTACGGCCCTTTCGATTCGGAGGGCTTCTTGACCTCGAACAGGTAGGCCGGGTGGATCTTGCGGCCGTCGGGGCGGATCGTGCCCTTGCCGAACAGCGGGTCGTCGGTGGGCAGCTCCTTCATCTTGGCGATGGTCTTGGTGCCGTCGTCGGTCTTGCCGGCTTCCACGGCCTTCAGGTAGTGCAGCACGGCGGCATAGACGCCCGCGTGGTCGGCGCTGGGGTACTTGCCGCCGTTGCGTTCGGCGAAGCGCTTGCTCCAGGCGCGGGTCTGGTCGTTCAGGTCCCAGTAAAAGGTCTCGGTGAAGATCAGGCCCTGCGCGGTGTTCAGGCCCAGGCCATGGATGTCGGGCAGGAAGACCAGCAGGCCAGCCAGGTTCTGACCACCCTTGGTGATGCCGAACTCGGCCGCCTGCTTGATGCTGTTGATGGTGTCGCCACCGGCGTTGGCCAGGCCGATGATCTTGGCCTTGGACGACTGCGCCTGCAGCAGGAAGGAGCTGAAGTCGCTGCCGGGGAAGGGCGTGCGCACCTTGCCCAGCACCTTGCCGCCGTTCTTCAGCACCACGGCCTCGGTGTCGCGCTCCAGCGCGTGGCCGAAGGCGTAGTCGGCGGTCAGGAAGAACCAGGTGTCGCCGCCGGTCTTCACGATCGCGCTGCCGGTGCCGTTGGCCAGCATCCAGGTGTCGTAGAGCCAGTGCACGGTGTTGGGGCTGCACTGCTTGCCGGTCAGGTCGGAGCTGGCCGCGCCGGTGTTGACGAATGCCTTGCCTTTTTCCTTGGTGACCTGGTTGATGGCCAGGGCCACCGAAGAGGTCGGCACGTCGAAGATGGCGTCAACCTTCTCCACGTCGTACCAGGTGCGCGCCACCGTGGAGCCCACGTCGGGCTTGTTCTGGTGGTCGGCCGAGACGACCTCGACCTTGAGGCCCTTGTTGGTGGCGGTGTAGTCCTCCACGGCCATGCGCGCGGCCAGCACGGAGCCCGGGCCGCCGATGTCGGCGTACAGCCCGGACATGTCGTTCATCACGCCGATCTTGACCACCCCGTCGGAGATCTGCGCCTGCGCAGCCCCCGCCGTCAGCAGCGCCGCGGCGGCGGTGGCCAGCAGCTTCGTCGTCATCCTCTTCATGTCGTCGTCTCCTTCAGTCAGTGTGAACGTGGAAAGACCCACCGGCGTTGTTCAGACACCGAGGTACTCGTGCAACATGCCCATCTTCGCGTCGAGCTCGGCAGCGGAGAAGCCCTCGACGATGCGGCCATGTTCCATGACGTAGAAGCGGTCGGCCAATGGCGCCGCGAAACGGAAGTTCTGTTCGACCATCACGATGGTGAAGCCACGCTCGCGCAGCGTGCGGATGGTGCGCGCCAGCGTCTGCACGATCACCGGCGCCAGGCCTTCGGAAATTTCGTCGAGCAGCAGCAGCTTGGCGCCGGTGCGCAGGATGCGCGCCACCGCGAGCATCTGCTGCTCGCCGCCCGACAGGCGCGTGCCCGGGCTGTTGCGGCGTTCCTTCAGGTTGGGGAACAGCTCGTACAGCTCATCGAGCGGCATGCCGCCATCGGCCACCACGGGCGGCAGCAGCAGGTTTTCCTCGCAGCTCAGGCTGGCGAAGATGCCGCGTTCCTCGGGGCAGTAGCCCAGGCCCAGGCGCGCCACCTGGTGCGTGGACATGTTCACCGTCTCCTGGCCGAACAGGCGGATGGAGCCGGTGCGCTTGCCCACCATGCCCATGAGGGCCTTGAGGGTGGTGGTGCGGCCCGCGCCGTTGCGCCCCAGCAGCGTCACCACCTCGCCGCGGTTCACGCGCAGGTCGACGCCATGCAGGATGTGCGACTCGCCGTACCAGGCGTTGACGCCGCTGAGGTTGAGCAGTTCTTCGCTCATTGGGTCTCCCGCCGGGCCGCCCCAAGGAAGGTCCGCACCCCCTGAGGGGGCAGCGAATACACGAAGTGATGAGCGTGGGGGGTCACGTCAATGGGCTCCTTGCAGTTCGGCTTCGGCGCTGCCCATGTAGGCCTCCAGCACCTGCGGGTTGGCCGACACCGTGGCGTAGTCGCCTTCGGCGATGACCTGGCCGCGCTGCAGCACGCTGATGGTGTCGGCGATGCTGGACACCACGTTCATGTTGTGTTCCACCATCAGCACCGTGCGGTTGGCCGACACCTTCTTGATGAGTTGCGTCACGCGCTCCACGTCCTCGTGGCCCATGCCCTGCGTGGGCTCGTCCAGCAGCATCAGCTCGGGCTCGGTGGCCAGGGTGGTGGCGATCTCAAGCGCGCGCTTGCGGCCGTAGGGCAGCTCCACCGTCACCCAGTCGGCGAACTCGGCCAGACCCACGGTCTCCAGCAGTTCCATGGCGCGCGCGTCCAGGCGGTCGAGCGCCTTCTTCGATTTCCAGAAATGGAAAGACTGTCCGGTGGCGCGCTGCAGGCCGATGCGCACGTTCTCGCGCACGCTCAGGTGCGGGAAGGTGGCGGAGATCTGGAACGAGCGCACCATGCCGCGCCGCGCCACCTGCGCGGGCTTCTGCGGGGTGATGTCCTCGCCGTTGTAGAGGATCTGCCCGCGCGTGGGGATGAGGAACTTGGTGAGCAGGTTGAAGACGGTCGTCTTGCCCGCGCCGTTGGGCCCGATGAGGGCGTGGATCTGGCCGCGCTGCACGCGCAGGTTCACGTCGTTCACGGCAACGAAGCCCTTGAACTCCTTGACCAGTCCGCGGGCTTCCAGAATGCAGTCGGTGGGGGTGTTCGTTGCCATGTAGGAGGGGCATTGTGGGCATGCCACCCATATGAAGAATGAGGGGAAACCCCACGGGGCATCGATGGCTTGCTATGGATTCAGGCTATTGCAAGCTTGGCCGCCAGCGCGCTTGCCACTCCAGGTGCCAGGCTGTCGCGCAAGCAACAGCGTGTGACTGTCAACTGGCCGACAGTCGCGTGCGCGTGCACGCGGCTGGTGCACACTGCCGGAGATGAATTCGCACCCACTCGATCAGGCCATCGCGCTCGACACCCTCGCTCCCGGCCGCTATGGGGGCCACACCGATCCGGCCTGGGCCAACATGGTCGGGCCGTTCGGCGGCATCACCGCGGCCACGGCGCTCAATGCCATCCTTCAGCACGCCGACCGCCTCGGCGAGCCGGTCGCGTTCACCGTCAACTTCTGCTCGGCGCTGGCCGATGGCGATTTCGAGGTGGAGGCGCAGGCGGTTCGCACCAACCGTTCCACGCAGCACTGGGCGGTGAGCATCGAGCAGGGGGGCGAGACCGTGCTCACCGCCACCGCGCTGACGGCCACGCGGCGCGAGACCTGGGGCGCGCAGGAACTGCGTCCGCCGCAGGTGCTGTCGCCCGCGGGCCTGGGCAAGCCGCAGATGGCGGCCCTGGTGGAATGGGTGAAGCGTTACGACCTGCGCTTCGCCGAAGGGCCGATCCCGCGCGTGTGGGACGGCGAGGGCGAGAACAGCCGGACCACCGTGTGGGTGCGCGACGAGCCGCCGCGGCCACTGGACTTCGCCAGCCTCACCGCGCTGTGCGACGTGTTCTACCCGCGCGTCTGGCGCCGCCGCGCCACGCGCGTGCCGGCGGGCACCGTGTCGATGACGGTCTACTTCCACGCCGGCAGCGCCGAACTGGCCGCGGTGGGAGACGGCTGGCTCATCGGGCAGGCGGAGGCCAGTGCGTTTCGCAACGGCTACTTCGACCAGCGCGCCCAGGTGTGGAGCCAGGCGGGGGCGCTGCTGGCCACCACGCACCAGGTCGTCTACTACAAGGAATAGGTGCTGCCGGTGGGGTGCGGCAACGCCGGGCGCATCGTCACCGCTTGGCCGGCACGCCGGCCAGCGGCAGGAACAAGGTGCACGGCGAGTCAGGCAATGCGATGAAACCGTGGTGACGGTAGAACGCGGCCGCCGTTTCGTCCTTCGCGTCCACCATCAACGCGTGGGCCGCGATCTCGGCGCGGGCCGCGCGGTCGAGTGCGTCCGCGAGCAGTGCACCGCCCAGACCTTCCCCCTTGAAGTTCGCGTCGACGGCCAGACGCCCCATGCGCACGGTTGGTACAGAGGGGTAGCGCGGAAGCTTCTTGCCGGTGCTGGCGGGCAGATCGGCCAGCAGAACGCTGGCCGATGCCAGGGTGTAGTAGCCCGCAATGCGGGACTCATCGGCCAGCGCCACGAAGCAGGTGGCCACGCGTCGGGGGATGTCCTGGGTGACCTGTTCTTTGAGGTAGCGGTCCAGCGCGGGTGAGCCACTGTCGAATGCGGCACGGTCATGCGCCCCGTCCAGCAAGGCCAGGCGAAACGGCGCGCGGCTCATTCCGCGCGCAAGAGCTTGCGGCGGTGGGCGATGGCCCGCTTCAAGGCCGGCGAGGGCTTCGGAGGTGACTGCAGCGCCTTGGCGAAGCACGCCTGGTCCGCCAACGACAAACGCATGACGTCGGCTTGCTCGATGGCGCGTTGCGCGGCGTCCTGAACGGCAGTCACCACGAAATCCGTCATCGTCCGTCCTTGAAGTTCGGCGGCCCGTTTGAGCATCAGATGCAGGTTCGTGCTGATCCGGGCCTCAAGGCGGGCGGTGGATGAGGTTGAGCGCATGGTTTGGCAGAGGAGGCGTACGGCAGATTGCCGGATTATCGCTCTGTTCGTAGGGTCGTCCAACCGCCCCGCCGCTCAGGGCCGGCCCAGGAACAGGTACAGCCCGGTGAAGCCCTTGGGCGCGCTCACCACGCTCAGGTACAGCGGGCCGATGCCCGTGTCCGCGCCCACGAACAGGCTGCCGCCGGCCAGCAGGTCGCTGAAGGACACCTCGCGGCGGTCCAGCCAGGCGTTGCCCGCCTCCAGGGAGCCGCCCACGAACAGCGCGCGCGCGATGCCCACATCCCAGGGCAGGCGGCGGTAGTACGTCAGGCGGCCGAAGGCCAGGTAGTTGCCTGCCACCTGCCCGGAGCGGAAGCCCGACAGGTTCTGAAAACCGCCCAGCGAGTACTCGTCGATCGCGCCGATCGGGATGTTGTTGGCGTGCGCGAAGCGCAGGCCCACGTTGAAGGTGTGCTGACCGAAGCTGCGCACACCGGTGAACGAGCCTTCGACGCGCGCGAAGCTGCTGCGCTCGCCGCCGCGCACCTCGCGCCGGCCCACCACCACCTCGCCGAAGGCGCGGTAGCCGCGCGAGGGAAAGTTGGCGTAATCGAGCTGATCGGCCATCACGGCGGCGCGCACCCCGGCCTCGCGCCAATGCACGTTCAGCACGCCGGGCAGGATGTCGAAGCCCGGTTGCACCAGTTCCAGCTCGGACTGCCGCGCGCTCGTCAGCACGCCCAGGCGCATCTCGCCGACCGAGCCCTGGCGGCCGATCGGCCAGCCGATGTCGGCGCCCAGCCGCAGCGATTCGCGCTGGATGCGCGCCAGCGGGCGGCTTTCGCTGTCGTACAGGTCGATCTTGCGCACGGTGATGTCGCCGTAGCCCGCCACGAAGGTCTCGCCGGAGAGGCCCAGCGGCTGGTAGATCTCGGAGTACAGGCCCAGCGTCTCGCCGAGCTGCACGCGGTTGCGCCATTCGGTGCCGCTGGGCGTGAGCCAGTGCCGGTTGTGGCTGATGCGCAGGTTGAAGGCGCCCTCGCCACGGAAGTCGGTGCGCAGGTCGATGCCCACGCGCAGGTAGTTGGGTCCCCAGTTGTTTTCGCGCAGGCCCACCACCAGGTCTTCCCCGCCGCTGTCGGGGTCGCGCACCAGTCGGTAGTCCACGCGCTCGTAGTCGCCGCTGGCGGCCAGGGCCTCCATGTCGTGTTCGATCACGTCCACGTCGGCGCGCTGGCCCTTGAGGTGCTCCAGCCCCACACCCAGGCGCTGCGCGCGAGCCTCGTCCACCCCCTCGAAGCGGATGCCCGCGATGGTGCCCACGCGGGTGGCGTTGAGCTCGCTCTGGCTGTGCCGGGCTTGCGTCCAGTCGGCGTACTGGCGCTCATCCACCGCGAAGCGTTCGAGCGCGGCCCCCACGGTCTGCGCGTACGCGTTGCCCAGGCGCACCAGCTCCGCGGCCTGGTCGAAGTCCGCCGAGGTGAGCTTGCCCAGTGGCGGGGTCAGCAGCAGGTCGCGCGGCGTGAGCATGGCGATGCTGGCCTTGACGTTCTGCTCGGTGAGGATGTGCACCATCTGCGTGGTGATCCCCACCAGCGAGTACAGCGTCTCGCGCCCGGCCAGCGGCGTGCCGATGTTCACCGCGATGATCACCTCGGCGCCCAGTTCGCGCGCCACGCTCACCGGCAGGTTGTTCACCAGGCCGCCGTCGCCCAGAATGCGCCCGTCCAGCCCCAGCGGCGAGAACACGCCCGGCACCGACATGCTGCCGCGCAGCGCCGCGGCCAGGTCGCCGCGGTCCATCACCACCTCCTGGCCGGTCTCCATGTCGGTGGCCACCGCGCGAAAGCGCGTGGGCAGCGCGTCGAAGCTGCTGAGGTGGCGCGTGGGCAGGGTGTAACGACGCAGCAGCATCTCCAATGAGCGCGAAGACACCGCGCCCGTGGGCAGGCGGAACTCGCCATCGCGAAACCCGAGCAGGAGCACCGGCGAGAGCTCGAAGTCCTCCTCCTTGCGACGCTGCGAAAGCATCTGGCGCGGCTGGCGCGTATTGAACAGGCCGTTCCACTCCACCGACAGGATCTCGCGCTCGAGCTGCTCGCCCGTCATGCCGCTGGCGTACAGGCCGCCGATGATGGCGCCCATGGAGGTGCCGACGATCAGGTCCACCGGCACCCGCGCGGCCTCCAGCGCCTTGATGACGCCCACGTGCGCGAAGCCGCGCGCGCCGCCGCCCGAGAGCACCAGCGCCACGCGCGGGCGCGGCTGCGGGGGCAGGGGCGCCTGGGCTGCGGTGGCCTCCCGGGCTTGAGGCAGCTTGTCCTGGGCGTGCGCCGGGGCGACCGCGAGGCCCAGGCCCGGCAACAGGAAACACAGCAGCAGGAGGAACGGCAAGCGCGACGGACGGGGCAGACGAAGGCGCATGAGCGTCGTGTGAGAGACAGGTCGAGGGAGGCAAGTCTAGGGCGCCCCGGGGGCCTTCGTGGTAACTTGCCCGGCTGCTGTGTTCAACCCTTCCAGCGAACGACCATGAGCGACATCCTCGTCCACACCGAAGCCGGCATCCGCACCGTCACCCTCAACCGGGTCGACAAGAAGAACTCCATCACCTCGGCCATGTACGGCGCCATGGCCGACGCCCTGGCCAGCGCGGTGGACGACCCCGCTGTGCGCGTGGTGCTGCTGCAGGGCCACGAGACCGTGTTCTCCGCCGGCAACGACATCGGCGATTTCCTGAACAACCCACCCGCCGGCCTGGACTCGCCGGTGTTTCGCTTCCTCAAGGGCATCGCCACCTTCCCCAAGCCACTGCTGGCGGCGGTGTGCGGCCCCGCGGTGGGCGTGGGCACCACCCTGCTGTTCCACTGCGACCTGGTCTACGCAGGCGACAACGCCGCCTTCTCCATGCCCTTCGTGAACCTGGGCCTGTGCCCCGAGGCCGCCAGCAGCCTGCTGGTGCCGCAGATGCTGGGGTACCACCGTGCCGCCGAGGCCCTGCTGCTGGGCGAGCCCTTCATGGCCGAAGCCGCGCTGGAGGTGGGCCTGGTCAACCGCGTGCTGCCGCCCACCGAAGCCAACGACTACGCGCAGTCGGTGGCGAAGAAGCTCGCGGCCAAGCCGCTGAGCTCGCTGGTGGAGACCAAGCGGCTCATGAAGAAGGGGCAGGAAGAGCGCGTGCTGCGCACCATCGCCGAAGAGGGCGAGAGCTTCGGGCGCATGCTGCGTGAACCGGCGGCGAAGGAGGCCTTTGGCGCCTTCATGGAGCGGCGCAAGCCGGATTTTTCGAAGGTTTGAGCGAGGACGGGCGGGGCCGGCAGACGCCGCCGGCCCGCCCGATCACTTCGGCTGCTTCAACTTGCTGTAGGCGAGTTCGCCGATGTTCTCCGCGACCTGGCCGATGCCCTGCCAGGCGTTGCGGTAGTAGTCCTCGACCTCATGGGACTTGCCCTGGTGCTCAATGGTCGCCTTGATCTCGTCCTTACCCGCCAGGGCCCCGGCCGTGAGGCGGGCGAAACCCGATCGCGCGGTGTAGGACTTGATGGTCAGGGTGGCCACGTCGGTGCTGGACATCTGCGCCCCCTCCTCAGCGGCCATCCGGGCATAGGCGTCGGTGATGTACCCCCGCACGGTCTCGCTCACCTCGCAGCTGCCGCAGTCCGTTTTTACCCGCAGCATCGGCACGCGCCACTGGCCGGCGGCCGGTTTCGGGGCGCTGGCCTGGGTGGCGGCGGGGGCGGTTTGGCTGGCGGGCGCGGGGTCCGGGCGGGTGCTGGCGCAGCCGGTCAACCAAGCCGCCAGCGAGAGGACGCAAAGGGAACAAGACCGATGGAAGTTCAAAACAAGGCTCCTGAAGTCTGGCTGGACAGGCTGTCCCGAGATGGCGGGTCGTAGGATAGCCGGCTGGACATGGGGCTGCGTTGGCGCGATGCCGCGAGCGGGCCCAGACACCCATGCCCGCGTTCACGACCTGGCCCCGATGCCCATCCGCCGCCTCACGCCCGACGACGCCGCCGCGTACCGCGAACTGCGCTTGCGCGCGCTGCGTGAGCACCCCGAGGCTTTTACGTCCGACTGGCAGACCGAGCGCTCACGACCACCGGAGGAGTCTCGGCAACGCCTGGCGTCGGTGTCGGTGCCTTTCTGGGGCGCTTTCGACGACAGCGGTGCATTGACCGGCATGGTCGGGCTCGACTGCCCTTCGCGCGCCAAGCAGCGGCACAAGGGAACGGTGGTGGCGATGTACACCTGGCCCTGTGAGGGCCGGCGGTGGCCGCGCGCGGCTTCATCTTGACCGTGGCAAGCCGAGGCCTTCGGCGATCGCGCGCGCGGCGCCTTCGGGGTCGAGGACCGCCGTGTCGATGACCAGCTGCGCGCGCGGCATCGCACGTTCCGAGGCCTCGAACTGGGGGCGCAGTTCCCGCAGCAGCTCCAGTGACCGCAGCTTCCCGAACTCCGCCCGGCTGGGGGCCGTCAGGCGCTGTTCCTGCACGCTGGCCGGAACGGTCAGTTGGACGAAGTTCGTGCGGCCCCCGGCGGCCTTCACCGCCTCGGCGACGCGCTGCGCAAAGCCGTCGGCGACGGTGGGCTCGGGCGCGAACGTGAAGATGGTCGAGCGCCGCGCCTCGGCCGCCTCGCGCAGCAGGTCGAGCCACAACCGCTCGCGCAGCCTGACGAAGCGCTCGCTGCCGAACGGGAAGACCGCCGCCACCGCATCGACGATCAGGTGGTTGTGGAAAACGGCGTAGCCGGTTGTGCGGCCCAAGGCCCTGGCGATGGTCAGCTTGCCGCAGGCGACAGGGCCATGGATGAATACGAGCTCCATGCGGGCTATTGTGGCCGTCGCCGGCGGGCCGCCCAGCGCCTGTGCGCGAGGACGCCCCCACGATGGACCGTTCGCCCGCCCACCGCCGGTGCGGGATAACCCGCATCGGGACGACCCGAAGGAATGTGGGTTTTGAGTAGACGCCTGTGCCTTCGGCCCATGGTTCACGCGGCCCCGCCTTCCTAGGATTCGCCCCACTCGAACACCGGTTCGGGGCTGACCATCCAAGAGGAGACACATGGGCAAGAAACTGTTGCATTGGGCGGCCGCCAGCGTGGTGGCCGCGGGCGTGGGTAGCGCGCAGGCCCAGTCGGGTACGCTGTCCAACGACGTGGTGCGCATCGGCGTGCTCACCGACATCTCGGGCGTGTACGCCGACATCTCGGGCAAGGGCGCGGTCGAGGCCGTCAAGATGGCCGTGGAGGACTTCGGCGGCAAGGTGTTCGGCAAGAACATCGAGGTGGTTTTCGCCGACCACCAGAACAAGGCCGATGTGGGTGCCGCGAAGGCCCGCGAGTGGTTCGACACCGGCGGCGTGGACATGATCAACGACCTGGCCAACTCCGGCGTGGCCCTGGCCGTGGCCGGCGTGGCCAAGGAGAAGAAGCGCCACGTCATCGTCAACAACGCCTCCAACGTGGGCGTCACCAACGCGCAGTGCTCACCCTACGCCGTGCACTACGCCTACGACGCCTATTCGCTCGCGCACGGCACCGGCAAGGCCATCGCCGAAGGCGGCGGCGACACCTGGTTCTTCCTGACCGTGGACTTCGCCTTCGGCATCGGCCTGGAGCAGCAGGTGAGCGAGGTGGTGCGCGCCAACAAGGGCCGCGTGGTCGGCGCCGCGCGCCACCCGCTGGGCACCACCGATTTCTCTTCCTACGTGCTGCAGGCGCAAGCGTCCAAGGCCAAGATCGTCGGCCTGGCCTCCACCGGCAACGACACCATCAACGCCATCAAGGCCGCGCAGGAATTCGGTGTCACCAAGAACCAGAAGCTGGCCGCGCTGCTGCTGTGGATCCAGGACGTGCACTCGCTCGGCCTGCAGACCGCGCAGGGCCTGCAACTCACCAATGCCTGGTACTGGGACATGAACGACGAGTCGCGCGCCTTCGCTCGCCGCTTCCAGCAGCGCGTGGGCCACATGCCCAACATGGCGCACGCGGGCGACTACTCGTCCACGATGCACTACCTGAAATCCGTTCAGGCCGCGGGCAGCGACGACCCGGACGCCGTGTCGGCCAAGATGCGCGAACTGCCCATCAGCGACATGTTCACCAGGAACGGCAAGATCCGCGCCGACGGCCGCATGGTGCACGACATGTACCTGTGGGAAGTGAAGAGCCCGGCCGAATCCAAGGGCCCGTGGGACTACCTCAAGCCGGTCAAAACGATACCGGCGGAGCAGGCCTTCATGCCGCTGTCGCAAAGCACCTGCTACCTCGTCAAGAAGTGAGGGCCGTTCTCGACACGCAGGGGCTCAGCCGCAGCTTCAACGGGTTTCACGCCGTGCGCGACGTGAACCTGTCGGTGGCCGAGGGCAGCATCCACGCGCTCATCGGTCCCAACGGCGCGGGCAAGACCACCTGCTTCAACCTGCTCACGCGCTTCATCGATCCGACGGCGGGCCGCATCCGCTACCAGGGCGAAGACATCACGCGCCGCAAGGCCGACGCGGTGGCGCGCGACGGGCTGGTGCGATCGTTCCAGATCTCGGCGGTGTTCGGGCAGCTCAGCGTGTTCGAGAACGTGCGCCTGGCCGTGCAGCGCGAGCGCGGCCATTCGCTGGACTGGTGGCGCAGCGAGCGGGTGCTCTCACGCTTCGACGAGCGCACGCACGAGCTGCTGGCCGAGGTCGGCCTGAGCGAGTGGGCCGCCACGCCCGCCGCCGAGCTGCCCTACGGCCGCAAGCGCGCGCTGGAGCTGGCCACCACGCTGGCCCTGAACCCGCGCGTGCTGCTGCTCGACGAGCCCATGGCCGGCATGGGCGCCGAGGACATCGCGCAGGCCGCGCAGCTCATCCGCCGCGCCGCGCGGGGGCGCACGGTGCTGATGGTTGAGCACAACTTGTCGGTGGTGGCCGATTTGTGCGACCGCATCACCGTGCTGGCGCGCGGGGAGGTGTTGGCCGAGGGCGACTACGCCGAGGTCTCGCGCAACCCACGCGTGGTGGAGGCCTACCTGGGCCAGGGCACGCACACGCAGACGCACGCCGCGGTCTCCACGGAGGCCGGCCATGGCTGAGCCGCTGCTGGACATCCGCGAGCTGCGCGCCTGGTATGGCCCCAGCCAGGCCCTGCACGGCGCCAGCCTTTACGTGAACGAGGGCGAGGTGGTGGCCCTGCTGGGCCGCAACGGCGCGGGCAAGACCACGCTGCTGCGCAGCGTGATGGGCCTGGTCGGGCGGCGCGAGGGTGCGATTCGCTTGCGCGGCCAGGAACTCATCGGCCTGGCGCCGCACCGCATCGCGCGCCAGGGCATCGCCCATTGCCCGGACGACCGCGGCATCTACGCCACCCTGAGCGTGCGCGAGAACCTGCGCCTGCCGCCCGTGGTGGCCGAGGGCGGCATGGGCGAGGCCGAACTGCTCGCGCTGTTCCCCAACCTGGCCGAGCGCGCCGCGTCGGCCGGCACACACCTCTCGGGTGGCGAGCAGCAGATGCTGGCCATCGCACGCATCCTGCGCACCGGTGCGCGCGTGCTGCTGCTCGACGAGCCCACCGAAGGCCTGGCGCCGGTGATCGTGGAGCGCATCGGTGAGCTCATCGCCACACTGCGTGGCCGTGGTTACACCATCGTGCTGGTCGAGCAGAACGTGCGCTTCGCGGCCAACCTGGCCGACCGGCACTACCTCATGGCCTCGGGCCGCGTGGTCGATGGTTTCGACGCCGCGACGATGCGGCGCGATTTCGACGCGATCGCGTCGCGTATTGGTGTTTGACGCGATGAAGCACTCACGTCGCCTGCGGCCGCCGCCTGTACTCCGAGGGGCGAAACCCCGTCATCCGCTTGAAGGTGTTGGAGAACGCGAAGGGGTTCGCGTAACCCACGCTGCGCGCCACCACCTCGACCTTGTCCTCGCTGGTGGCCAGCAGGTGCGCCGCGTGCGCGATGCGCAGCGCGGCCAATTGCTTGCCCGGGCTGCGACCCAGGCTCTTCTGGCACAAGCGGCGCAGGTTCTCCTCGCTGGTTCTGGCCAGCGCGGCCATCTCGGCCAGGTTCCAGTCGCGCGCCAGGTCGGCCTTCACCGCGTTCCACAGCGGCACCAGGCGTGGTTCGCGCTGCAGCGGCGCCAGGATGCGCGCGGCGTAGCGCTCGATCACATCGACCCACACGCCGCAGGTGCCGGGGTCGGCCGCACCCTCCATCTCGCTGGCCAGGCCCAGGATGGCGTGCTCCAGCACCCGCCCGTCGAAGGGCGAGATGGTGGGCGAGAGCGCGCCGTCGACGGAGTAGGGCGACTCGGGCATGAAGCGCACCCAGGCCAGGCGCCAGCGCTGGCCCGGTACGCAGTGGAAGGCATGCAGCACGTGCGCGGGAGAAAAGCTCACGCTGCCGGGCTTGTGCGTGTACCAGCGGCCGTCCAGGAAGGTGCGGCCTTCGCCTTCCAGGCACACCTGCATGAAGGCGCCGCTCAGGTGGGTGCGCACGATGGTGTAGGGCACGGCCGCATCCACCACCGCCACGTGCGCGATGCGGCGCGCCGCGAGCGCTTCGCACTGTTCGGCGCGCACCACGGTCTGCACCGAGTGTTCGCCCATCACATGGGTCTCAACGGAGATGTCGGGATGAGGGTTGCGCATGGCGCTCGCATGATAGGCAAGCGGGGTTCGCATGATTGAAATCTTCGGCCTGCCGCTGCCGGTGATCGCCGGCCAGGTGATGCTGGGCCTGGTCAACGGTTGCTTCTACGCCGTGCTCAGCCTGGGCCTGGCGGTCATCTTCGGCCTGCTGCGCATCGTCAATTTCGCGCACGGTGCCTTCTTCACGCTGGGCGCCTTCGGGGCCTGGATGTTGCACCTCTACCTGGGCCTGGGCTACTGGATGGCCCTGCTCGTGGTCCCGCTGGTGGTGGGCGCGTTGGGGGGCACGTTTGAGCGCTTGCTGCTGCGCCGGCTGTATGGCCTGGACCCCATCTACGGCCTGCTGCTCACCTTCGGCCTGGTGCTGTTCATCGAGGGCGGACTGCGCGTGGCCTATGGCACATCGGGCCAGCCCTATCCGGTGCCCGAAGCCTTGCGCGGCGTGTTCAACCTCGGCTTCATGGTGCTGCCGATTTACCGCGCCTGGGTGATCGTGGCCGCGCTGCTGGCCTGCGGGGCCACCTGGTGGCTGATCGAGCGCACAGCGCTCGGCGCGCGGCTGCGCGCCGCCACCGAGAAGTCGGCGCTCACGCAGTCCTTCGGCGTCAACGTGCCGTTGCTGCTCACGATCACTTACGGCGCGGGCATCGCGCTGGCGGCCTTCACCGGCGTGCTGGCCGCGCCCATCCTGCACGTGAACTCAGGCATGGGCTCCAACCTGGTGATCATCGTCTTTGCCATCGTGGTCATCGGCGGCATGGGCTCGGTGTTCGGCTCCATCGTCACGGCGCTGGGCATCGGCGTCATCGAAGGCCTCACCAAGGTCTTCTACTCGGAGGCGTCGACGACCATCATCTTCGTGGTGATGGCGCTGGTGCTCTTGCTCCGGCCACGGGGCCTGTTCGGCCGGGAGGGCTCGCAATGAACACCGTGCCCCCACGCTCCGCCGCTGCGCGGGTCGCTGCCCCCCAAGGGGGTGCGATTCGCCTTGGGGCGGCCCGGCGGCGAATCACGCCCATTGCCCTCATCGTTTTGATCGCCGCCTTGCTCGTCGTGCCCTGGGTGCCGCAGCTGCTGTACCCGGTCTTCGTGATGAAGCTCTTGTGCATGGCGCTGTTCGCCTGTGCCTACGGCCTGCTGCTGGGCTTCGGCGGGATGATGTCCTTCGGTCACGCGGCCTTCTTCGGCAGTGCGGCCTACCTCACCGGCCTGGCCGCCAAGACCTGGGGCCTGCCGCCCGAGCTGGCGCTGCTCGTGGGCACCGCGTTCGCCGCCGGCCTGGGCGCGGTGTTCGGTGCGCTTGCCATCCACCGCCAAGGCATCTACCTGGCCATGATCACGCTCGCGCTGGCGCAGATGGTGTATTTCATATTCCTGCAGTTGCCCTTCACCGGCGCCGAGGACGGGCTGCAGCAGATCCCGCGCGGCGCGCTGCTGGGTTTCATCGACCTGCGCAGCGACTTCGCGATGTACCACTTGGTATTGGCCCTCACGCTGGCGGGCCTGTGGCTCATCCACCGCGTGGTGCATTCGCCCTTCGGCCACGTCGTCGTCGCCATCCGCGAGCACGAGCCACGCGCCCGCTCGCTCGGTTACCCGGTGGAGCGCTACAAGCTCATGCTGTTCGTGCTCTCGGCGGGCCTGTCCGGCCTGGCGGGCTCGATGAAGGCCATCGTGTTCCAGGTGGCCGCGCTCACCGATGTGCACTGGCACCTCTCCGGCGACGTGGTGCTCATGGCCCTGCTCGGTGGCCTGCACACGGTGTTCGGCCCGGCCATCGGCGCCGCGCTGGTGGTGGCGCTGCAGTACTACCTCGATGCCTTCGGTGGCTGGGTGACGCTGGTCACCGGCCTGATCTTCATGGTGTGCGTGCTCTGTTTCCGCTCCGGCATCGCCGGCGCGTTCAATGCCTTCGTGGCGCGCCGCCGTTCCTGAACCTTCCCCTTCGTCACACACAGGAGTTCCCCATGCCGCGTTTCGAACGCCAGGCCCTCATGGACAAGTTCCAGTCCATGGTGCGCGCGCGCCAGCCCATCCTCGGCGGCGGCGCCGGCACCGGCATCTCCGCCAAGTGCGAGGAGGCCGGCGGCATCGACCTCATCGTCATCTACAACTCGGGCCGCTACCGCATGGCCGGGCGCGGGTCATCGGCCGGTCTGCTGGCCTACGGCAACGCCAACCAGATCGTTCTCGAGATGGCGGGCGAGGTGCTGCCGGTGGCGAAGAAGACGCCGGTGATCGCCGGCGTCAACGGCACCGACCCCTTCATCGTCATGCCGGTGTTCCTGAAGCAGCTCAAGGAACTGGGTTTCTCCGGTGTGCAGAACTTCCCCACCGTGGGCATCATCGACGGCACCTTCCGCCAGAGCCTGGAAGAGACCGGCATCAACTACGCCACCGAGGTCGAGATGATCGGCCAGGCCCACGCGCTGGACCTGCTCACCACGCCCTACGTGTTCTCGGCCGCCGAGGCCGTGGCCATGACCGAGGCCGGTGCCGACTTCATCGTGCCGCACATGGGCGTCACCACCGGTGGCACCATCGGCGCCACCACCGCGAAGTCGCTGGACGCCTGTGTCCAGCTCATCGACGAGTGGGGTGAGGCAGCGCGCCGGGTGCGCAAGGACGTGATCGTGATCGCCCACGGCGGCCCCATCAGCAGCCCGGAGGACGTGGCGTACGTGCTGAAGCACAGCTCGCACTGCAACGGCTTCTATGGCGCCAGCAGCATGGAGCGACTGCCGACCGAGATTGCGATCAAGGCCCACGTGGAGCGCTTTCGGCAGGTGGCCGCCGGCTGAAGGCAAACGCGACACACAAGACACGAGACAGGAGACAAACACATGGCAAGGGTTTACGTGAGCGCGGTGATGAACGCCACGCTGGAGCAGGCCTGGGGCTACCTGCGTGACTTCGGTCGCCTCGGGGAATACCACCCGTACTTCGAGAAGTCCTATATCGAGGACGGCAAACCCGCCGATCAGGTGGGCTGCGTGCGCCACTTCACCGTGCGCGACGGCGGCGGCACCCTGCGCGAGCAACTGCTGGCGCTGTCCGACGACACGCACCGCTGCCGCTACAAGATCCTGCACATCGACGCCGACTGGACGAACTATGTGGCCGAGATGCACCTGCTGCCCATCACCGAAGGCGACAAGTGCTTCGGCGAATGGTGGGCCGAGTGGGACGTGCCCGCCGACCAGGAGGCCGAGGCCGTGGAGCGCGTGAAGGGCACCTTCCGCACCTTCTTCGAGTGCGTGGACGCGCACTTCGGCCCGAAGCGATGAACGTGGCAACGGCGCCGGCCTGGGTGGTCGGCACCTTCGACACCAAGGCGCCGGAGCTCGACTACGTCGCCGGCCTGCTGCGTGCGGCCGGGGTGCGTGTCTTCACCGTGGACATCGGCACGCGTGGCGCCGAGGGCGTGGCCGACCTGGGCGCGCGCGACGTGGCCGCGCACCACCCACGCGGGTCCGGTGCCGTGTTCGGCACCAGCGACCGTGGCGAGGCGGTCACCGCCATGGGCGAGGCCCTGGGCCTGTGTGTGCTCGCCGGGCTGGCCGACGGTCGCATCGCCGGCATGCTGGGCCTGGGCGGCTCGGGCGGCACCTCCATGATTGCGCCCGCCATGCGGCGCCTGCCGATCGGCATGCCCAAGCTGCTGGTGTCCACCATGGCCTCGGGCAACGTGGCGCCCTACGTGGACGTGATGGACCTGATGCTGATGTACCCGGTGACCGACATCGCGGGGCTCAACCGGCTCTCGCGCACCATCCTGGCGAACGCGGCGCACGCCATGGCCGGCATGCTCACGCACCACGCGCCCGCGCTCGACGCCGCGCAGGACCAGCCCGCCATCGGCCTCAGCATGTTCGGCGTCACCACGCCGTGCGTGCAGGCCGTGCGCTCCATCCTGCAGGCCGACTTTGACGCCCAGGTCTTCCACGCCAATGGCTCGGGTGGCCGCACGCTGGAAGCGCTGGCCGCCGCCGGCCTGCTCAACGCCGTGGTGGACCTGACCACCACCGAGGTCGGCCAGCACCTGCACGGCGGCGTGTGCGACGCGGGCCCGAACCGCCTGGACGCCGCCGCCCGCCACGGCCTGCCCTGGGTCGGCTCGCTCGGTGCGCTCGACATGATCAACTTCGGCGCGCGCCACACCATTCCCGAGCGCCACCGCGACCGCCTGTTCCACGTGCACAACCCCGACGTGACGCTGATGCGCAGCAACGCCGACGAGTTGCGCGCGGCGGGCGAGCGCATCGCCGAACAGCTCAACCGGGCGCGCGGGCCGGTGCGTTTGCTGCTGCCGCTGCGCGGCCTGTCGATGCTGGATGCGCCGGGTCAGGCCTTCCACGCGCCCGAGGCGAACGCCGCGCTGTTCGACACCTTGCGCCGGTGCTTCGCCGCGAGCGAGGCGCACCGACTGATCGAACTCGACCTGCACATCAACGACCCGGCGTTCGCCGACACGGTGGCGCGGCAGGTGCGCGAGGTGATGGCCCTCGCCTGAGGCTGCGTCGGGCAGAAGGTGGCCGATTCACCGGCGCCATCGCCTACGATGCGCGGCTGTTCCATCGCAGGCCCGCCCATGTCCGACGACACCACCGAACGCGCCAAGGCGCACTTCTTCTCCGGCAACGCGCACTTCGAGGCCGGCCGCCTGGCCGCGGCGCGCGCCGACTACGAAGCAGCGCTCGCGCTCGTTCCGGGCCGTCCGTCGGTGCTGGCCAACCTGGGCGTCACCCTGTGCCGCCTGGGCGAGTGGGACGCCGCCATCACACAACTCGACGCCGCGCTGCTGGCCGACCCCACGCACCGCGACGCCTGGGCCGCACTGGGACTGAGCCGCGAGGCCAAAGGCCAGTGGGCCGGCGCCGCGCACGCGCTGCGCCAGGCCATCGCACTGGGCGCGCAGGTGCCTGGTCTGTTCCTGTCCATCGCCCAGTGCGAGCTCCGGCAGGACCGCCCGCGCGAGGCCCTGCAGGCGCTCGACGACGCGCTCGCCATCGACCCGCGCGAGCCCGAGGCCTGGAGCCAGCGCGGCCACCTGATGCGCGAAACCGGCCAATTGAAAGAAGCCGCGCGCTGCTACGAAGAAGCCGTGAAGCACGGCGGCGAGCCCGCACTGCACCGCCACTTCCTCGCCGCGGTGCAGGACCTGCGCGATCCGCCACCACCGCCGCCGGTGTACGCCGGGGCGCTGTTCGACCAATACGCCGACGAGTTCCAGGACCACCTGCTCGCGCAGCTCAAGTACACCGCGCCCGAGACCTTGCTCAAGCCGCTGCTGAGCGATGGCCGCCGCCTGGGTCTGGCGCTGGACCTGGGCTGCGGCACGGGCCTGTGTGGACGGCTCATCGCGCCGCACGCGGATGCCGTCGAAGGCGTGGACGCCTCGCGGGCCATGGTCGAGCGCGCCCGCGCCAGCGGCGCCTACCGCGACGTGGCGCACGGCGACCTGCTGGGCTTCCTGCGCGCCGGCGACGCACCGGCCGAACTCATCGTCGCGGCCGACGTCTTCATCTACGTGGGCCCGCTCGACGAGGTCTTCGCCGCCGCCGCTGCGCGCCTCGCGCCGGGCGGCAGCTTCGCCTTCAGCGTGGAGCAAGCCGACGCCGGCCGCGAGCTGCAACTGCGCCCCAGCCTGCGCTATGCGCACTCCCGCCAACTCATCGAACGCCTGGCCACCGCGCACGGTCTGGCGGTGCAGGCCATCGAGGCCGGCGCGATCCGCGAGGAGCAGGGGCGGGTGGTGATGGGCTGGTACGCCTGGTTGCGCAAGGCGCCTTGAGGAAAGCGCCTGGAGGCAGCACCGCCGACGGCCTCACACCCGCAAGACCGATCCGTCGTCGACGCCGCTGGTTAGCAGATTCTGTTCCTGGCGGGCCGCCTTGGCCGCGTGGAATGTGGCTTTGCTGACCAGGACCAGGGCATGGCGTGTGGGCGTTTCGCTGAAGTCCCAGGCAATCTGGGCGGCGAGGCCATCGATCTCGTGGCCGCGGGTGAGCACAACCGACAGCGCTTGACCGGTCCGGAACGTGATCCAGAATTCACGCTCATGGCGCTTGGCCAGCGGGCCTTCCAGCAGCGTCGTCACCCGCTGCAGACGCAGCGTATTGCCGAAATCGTGGGCGCCATCGTCAAGCCCTTCGCGGGACTGGATGCACAGGGTTTGCAGCGAACCCTGATGTGCACTGTCCACGATGTCTTGCACGCTCGCCAGTTGCATCCAACTCACCTCGGACACGATCAGCTCGTCAAGGTGATTGGTGGACAACAACAACTTTAGCGTTTCGCGCATCTCATCGCGTGCCGAGCCGTCAAGGAACACGTCGGTTGGGTGAAGCAGGAAGTCATTGGGTGAGAGGTCCAGCCCGTGCAGCTCGACGCTGTTCACCCAATCC
This sequence comes from Hydrogenophaga sp., assembly GCF_011772445.1. GTDB lineage: Bacteria > Pseudomonadota > Gammaproteobacteria > Burkholderiales > Burkholderiaceae_C > Hydrogenophaga. Next base: position 146,717 of record NZ_WVZN01000013.1, read on the forward strand.
GGCAATGGCTGACTGGCGTTGAACGCCTTGATCAAGCGGGCAAATGCCAGGAATGCCCGCGAATAGTCGCTTCTGAAAATGATTCTTCCGTTTCTCAGCTTCAGAACGCGTATCAACTCCTCTTGGTGGGACTGGGTGTCGGATGCCACCAGGTCAAGGAGCGCAACTGGTCGATGGATCAAGCGCAGCACGTCGAGGGTGCCGCGCACGCAGAGCGGGGTTTTGCAGTGGTCGATGGCGTAGCGAAGCACCTTGTCCACGTCCTCGTAGTGCACGTGGGGCGGTCGTGACGGGAACCGGAGTTCGGTGACGCGGGCTTTCGACCGCTCGTCTGTCATGGCCTGCGCAAGAATCAAGGCGACTCCGCACGCCAGTGTCTCGTCCAACTGCACGGCGAAGCGCAGTTCGCATCGCTGGGCATCCATCAGCAGCTGCGCGTTGTCTTGTGCCAGCTGGGCCCACGTGTCGAGAGAGTGATCGGCACCCGTGCGTGTCAGGTCCAGCACGGGAACGAAGCTGCTCTCCATGGCTTGCATGGCTCGCAGCAGATCGATGTCTTGTGGCCGGTCCTGCCTCAGCCAGTCCGACAGCTCTGCGCAGTCGTCGCGGGATAGGGGTTCGTTGTCGATGAACCGGTAAAGCCCCGTCGTTCCCCCCGTGTGTCGGTCCGGCACGACGAGACCGTGCTGCTCCAGCAGCTGGATACGGGCTTGCGATGCGGACGAGGGGCTTTCCTCATGGTTCACGGGGGTGGCAGGCACCCGGATCCTTGGCGCGAGGTGGGTTCGGGGCGGGAGCGTGGCGGATGACGGCGCGGACTTTTTCGGCATGGTGACTCGGAGTGCAACAAATCGCCTGAGTCCCGGCCGGCGCGGCGGCGGTTCCGTCGCCTCCCCTGATCGCCCCGCCCCGGCCGCACCGTGATCACCAGCCCCGCCATCACGATGCCCAGGCCCAGCCATTCGCTGGCCTGGGGCACGTGGCCCAACACCGGCCAGGCCATGAGCGCCGCAATACCCGGCGCCAGCGCCGGAAACACCGCCGCGCGAGAAGGCCCCAGCAGCGCCACCATGCGCGAATAGGTGTACAGCGTGCCGGCACCGGCGATCACGCCCTGCACCAGCACCTCCACCGCTAGCACGGACGGCGCGGCCGACAGCAGCCGCTCGGTCCCGGCCCAGGCGAAGTACGCCGGCACGTAGGTCAGCAGCGCCACCACCGAGATGACCGCCGTGGCCAACAGCGGATCCAAGCGCTCGCGGCGCATGACGATGCCGAAGCCGGCCCACAGCGTGCCGGCGAGCAGGAACATCGCATCGCCCAGCATGGCGCGCGGAGTGAGGCTGCCCAGCGACACGCCCGAGAGCACCAGCAGGCCGCCGACCACCACGCCAATGCCCAGCGCCTTGCGCGCCGTGAAGCGCTCGCCCAGCACCCAGATGGCCAGCAGCGTGCCCATCACGCTCATGGCGGTGAAGGGGAACACCGCCGCGTGGCTGGGCGGCGCCCACTGCAGCGCGCCGAACATCAGAAGGCCGAAGGGCGGGCCGGCCAGCAGGCTCACCCCCAGCCAGGCGCGCCAACGGCGCCGCAGGCCCGCGGCGTCGCGCCGCAGCGCGGTCCACAGCACCGGCAGCGTGAGCAGACCGGCGACGCCGAAGCGCAACACGGTCATGTCCTGCGCGGCCAGTCCTTGCGCCACACCCCAGCGAGCGAACACGGTATAGAGCGCGCCGATGCTCGCGGCCACCAGGCCGACGGCGATGCCGCGCCGCAGAGTGGACGTGTCGCCCGGCGCCGCACCGCCCGGCAGGGACGGCGCGGTCGCTGCGGTGACGGGCGCCGCGAGGGGGCTCGCGGCGGTCGCGTTCGTGCAGGCCATGTGCCTCAGGCCTTCAAGGCCGGCGCGGCCGGGAAGTCCACGGGAACCTGGGTCACGCCGTGCAGGTAGTTGGTGATCACCTTGTCGCCGATGGTCACGATCGCATCGACCACGTTTTCGCGGGTCCAGCCCGCGTCGAGCGCGGCCTGCAGGTCCTCGGCACTGGCGTGGCCACGGGCCTCCACGACCCGGCGCGTGAAGCGCGCCAGCGCATCGAGCTTCGGGTCGAAGCTGGCGCGGCCCGAGCGGATCTCCAGCAACTGCGCGTCGCTGAAGCCATGCATCTTGCCGATGACCGTGTGCGCGGCCAGGCAGTACTCGCACCCGTTGTACTGGCTCACCACGAGGTTGATCACCTCGCGCGCCTTGCCGGTGACGGACGACTTCGCGTTCTGCAGCGCCAGGTAGCTGGAGAGCGCCTGGTTCGAGTGCGCCAGGGTGGCGTACAGGTTGGGCACCTTGCCCAGGCCCTTCTGCAGGTTGTCGAAGAGGGCCTGGTTGACGGGGCTGACCTCGTCGCGCGAGGGCACGTGGAAGAGGGCGGTGGTGGCGGTGTTCATCTCGATCTCCTGAAACGGTGTCGGGTGGAAGGGCGTCGCGCGGCGTGGATCGAACTGTGATTGATGCTTGAATCCGCCGGTAGACTGTTCTTTCGCCTAAATCAAATTCCAGTCTGGAATGAAAGGAAGCAAGCATGGACCGCCTGACCGGCATGCAGGTTTTCGTGCGCGTGGTGGAGCGCGGCAGCTTCTCGGCGGTGGCGCGCGAACTGGGCAGCACCCAGGGCGCGGTGAGCAAGCAGGTGGCCGCGCTGGAGCGCACGCTGGGCGCGCGCTTGCTGAGCCGCACCACGCGCTCGCTGGCGCTCACCGACGAGGGCGAGCGCTACTTCGAGCGGGCGCGGCGCCTGGTGGCCGAAGTGGAGGAGGCCGAGGCCGAGTTGCGCGACGGCACGCTGCACCTGAAGGGGTGGTTGCGCGTGGCCGCCTCGGTGGCCTTCGGGCGTCTGTGCATCATGCCGCTGCTGCCCGAGTTCCTGCGCCTGCACCCCGAGGTGCGCGTGGACCTGCGCCTGGACGACGGCTTCGTCGATCTGGTGGAGGAAGGCGTGGACGTGGCGGTGCGCATCGGCGAGTTGCCCGACAGCAGCCTGGTGGCGCGCCGTGTGGGCACTACCGTGCGGCGTGTGTACGCCGCGCCCGAGTACCTGTCGCGCGTGGGCGCGGCGGGCTCGCCGCGCGAGCCTCTGGACCTGCTGGCGCACGAGTGCATCGTCTACACCGGCCTGGCCACGCGGCACCATTGGTCTTTCACTGCGGGCCAGGGCGCGAGCCAGCCCCCGGGCACGCAGCAGACAGTGGGCGTGACCGGGCGGCTGCAATGCAACAACTCCGAGGTGGTGCGCGAGGCCGTGCTCGCCGGGCTGGGCGTGGCGCACACGCCCTGCTGGTTGTTCGGCGCCGAAGCGCTCAATCACCAGGTGATCGAGTTGCTGCCCGGTTGGTATTCGCCCGACCTGCCCATCCACCTGGTGAGCCCCGCGCAGCGGCGCCAGTCGGCCAAGGTGCGCGCCTTCGGCGATCACGTCGCGGCGCGGCTTGACCTGCCACGTCAAGGCGCGCGCGCTTTCCCCGCATACGATGCCGGTTGATCCATTCACAGGGGAAATTCGTGTCCTACATGCTGCTCATCATCGAACCCACCGGCCAGCGCGCCGAACGCACCGAGGCCCAGGGCCACGAGGTCTACGCCCGCATGCAGGCCTTCGGCGATTCGCTGCGCGCGCAGGGCAAGCTCAAGGCGGTGGAATCGCTCGAGGGCATGAACAGCGCCGTGCGCGTGAGCCAGGCGCCCGGCGCCGCGCGCCGGCTCGACGGCCCCTTCGCCGAGGCCAAGGAAATGGTGGGCGGCTTCTTCCTGCTCGACGGCGTCACGCGCGAGGAGGCCATCGAACTCGCTCGCCAGTGCCCGGCGGCCGAATGGGCCACGGTGGAGGTGCGCGGGCTGGCGCCGTGCTTCGACGAGAGCCGCGCCTGAGACCCGCGTAGCCAGTCGTTTGGCCGCGCCGCGCGGGGCCAGGGAACTCCAGGGGGCGAGGCCGCACGCAAGCAGCCTTGTGTTCATTGGAGACCGGGAATGCGTGGCGTGTCGGGAAGCGGTGGCGTTTCAAAAAAAATGGGGGAGGGGCCGAAACCACCGCCCTCGGTGCAGGAGATTGGCCAGCGGGTATGGAGGCTGTTGCAGTCCGATGGCGGGCAGCGGGAAGTCGAAAGCCTGCTCAAGACCTTGCCCGCGGGCGTGCTGGATCTGTCGCAGCAAGACGCCCTGAGCGAGCAGGCGACCGATCGGCTGTTCTGGGCGCTGCAGGGCTTGTGGAATCACCAACCGCCTTGCGTCCCGATCCTGAAGCTGGGCAAGGTCGATGATGTCCGGGCCTTGTGCGGGCACCCGTGGTCGCGATACGTGCAGACCCTGGACCTGTCGCGGCTGCGAGTACGGGTCGGGGAGCGCTATGTTGTGCCTTCCATCCAACAGGTGAAGCGCTTGCAGGCGGCGTTCCGCGAATCCCACACCCGCGGGCACCCACTCCAGAAAGTGGTCATTGCCTCTCAAACGTGCCCGAGCGCGCAGGAGAAGGGCTGGCAGGACCTGTCGAGCGAACTCGGCGTGCAGCTCGAGTTCGCACCGTCGGACCTCAGCGCGCAGGAGGTTCAGACCCTGGTCCGCGACGCGTGGGAGGAACTGCTGTGCGGCGGCTTCACGGCCGAGGAGGTGGATGCCCTTCTGGCCGATCCCCGCTTCAAGGACATGCGCGAACTGAACGTGGCCGACATGCTCCAGCAGGGGCGTCCCTGGCGGGGCTTGCCCTTGGTGCTGGCCAGCCAGGCCTGCCCCGTTCGAACCCTGGTGCTGCCGCCACCGTGCGAAACCATCCTCCACCTGTTCGGCCTGCATGTCAGTGAACGGAAGGCATACCTCGATCGGATCTTTGGCCCGGTGGACAAGGGCCCCCGTCGCTATCCCGCGCTGGACGTGGTCGAGCTGCGGGACTGGAGTCCCCGGCAGGTGGACAAGCAGGCATCGGCCCTGGCGCTGCGACCGGTGGGGCTGTACCTGGTCGTACCCGAGATGGGGGATTCCGACGACGTCGATACGCTCGTGGCGTGTGGCGCCCAGTTGCCGAATCTGCGCGTGAAGGACCTGGCGAGATTCAACGAGGCAGGGGCCTTCAAGTATCAGCAGCAGTGCTGGGATCGCTTGCTCAAGAGGAAGGTGGCTGGCAGCCCGGATCAGCTGTTCCAGTGGCCGGAATTTCGCACGACCTATCTGGAGTTGGGATTTGGTGCCGGCCACTGTGGCCGCGAGGTCTGGCGCGAACTGGCGAAGTTGCTCAGACACCCGGACTGTCCCCTCAGCGCGCTGAGATTCGCCAATGTCGAGGTGTTGGCCTCGTCGGGCGGACGGGCTGAGTTCCTAAGGACTTTCATCGACAGTGGTTTGCGCACATTGGATCTGCGCACCTGGACAGTGAAGGACGGGCGAATTCCGGGCGCCATTCGCCTCCAATGGGCCGGCTTCGGCGAGGGCGACGTCAGGACGCTCGATGGATTCGATGTGCCGGCCTGTGTTCCGGTGATCGTGTTGCACGTAGATCAGATCACGGCGCTGCAACCTCAATTAGAGGAGTTGTCGCGCAAGGGCTGGGTATTCGAGGATGAGGACGGGAACCGCGTGCCGAAGGCACCTGAGCCCATTGACAAGCGGCGCTTGTGGATGCAGTTGGATCTCGGCCACGACGACGAACTGCGACAGATGCTGTTCGATGCGAAACGATCGCCGAAGCGGTTTGCCGAGATCAGGGCATTCGCGCAGACATTGAGCCATCTGGACACCTCGAGTCAACGAGAGGGCATGCAGGAAAGCCAATTTGCCGTCGCTGCTCATTTCGTTGCGCAGGCCGTTGAACGTGACAGTGAACAGACGTTGCGTGGCGCACTGACGCGCAGCAGCGATTTTTCGCTCCAGCAGTGCCGCCAGCTGCTGGAGCAATGCAGCGCCCAGCGGGAGAACGCCTTCCAGGCCATCTCGCCGCCCCAGGCGTATGAGGAACGGGTGAAGGCGATCCGGGCCGCCTTGTCCGGCTCATGGGATCCGGATGCCATTCGCCAGGGCTTCACCGACGACCCGACGCTCTCGCCCTTGTACCGGGTGTGGATCAACGGCTGGGCGCGCCGAACGGTGGAACGGGGCCAACACCTGCTGAAGCTGCTGGAAGCCGTGGAGCACTCGGCGGCGCAGGAATGAGCCCGGGGCGCGATGCGGGTGCGTCATCCAGGGGCTAGGGTTTTCACCTAGATCGACCCCGTCGAAAACCGGTGTCCCGGACCGTCGTGGGCATGAAGCGGGCGAAATGGGTCGCCCGCACCGATCAGGAGATCCCCATGCGTTTCATGATCATCGTCCGTTCCATCCCCGAGTTCGAGGCCGAGACCACGCCCAGCCCCGATCCGGCCGTCTTCGACGCCATGCTGCGCTTCCACCAGGAGCTGGCCCGCGCCGGCGTGCTGCTCGACGCCTCGGGCCTGCACCCCAGCCGCAAGGGCTGGCAGGTGCGCCACGGCCAGGGCGCGCCGCGCATCGTGGACGGCCCCTTCGCCGAGGCCAAGGAACTCATCGCCGGCTACACCCTGATCCAGGTGCGCAGCCGCGACGAGGCCATCGAGTGGTCGCGCCGATTCCCCAACCCGGTGGGCGAAGGCAAGCCCGCCACCGTCGAGGTGCGCCAGCTCGTCGACCTGGACGAGATCCAGGCCGACGGCCCCAGCGTCGAAGCCTTCCGCCAGATGCTGCAAACATGATGGCATCGCCCTTCGCCTCCCTCATCATTCACACCCTCAAAAGGAACACACCATGCCCAGCCAGATCTTCGTCAACCTCCCCGTCGCCGACCTGCCGCGCGCCCGCGCCTTCTACACCGGCCTCGGCTTCACGCTCAACCCGCAGTTCAGCAACGACGAGGGCGCCTGCATCGTCATCAGCGAACACATCTACGTGATGCTGCTGGTGCGCCCGTACTTCCAGACCTTCACCCACCTGCCCGTGGCCGAGCCCGCCAAGGCCACGGCCATGCTCAACGCCCTGTCGTGCGAGAACCGCGCCGAGGTCGAGTCCTTCGTTGCCAAGGCCCTGGCCGCCGGCGGCAGCACGCCCAACCCGGCCAAGGACCACGGCTTCATGTACCAGCACGGCTTCGCCGACCCGGACGGCCACCAGTGGGAGGTCTTCTACATGGACGAGGCGGCGTTCGCGCAACAGGCCCAGCAGGACGGACAGGCCTGAGGCGCGTCGACCGATGCACAGTGCCATCCACCAGCGCATCGCCGCCACCTGGCGCCTCGAATCCGCCAAGGTCGTGGCCGCCGTCATGCGCCGCGTGCGCGACCTCGGCGTGGCCGAGGACATCGCGCAGGACGCCCTGGTGGCCGCGCTGGAGCACTGGCCCAAGGACGGCATTCCCGACAAGCCGGGGGCCTGGCTGATGCGCACCGCCCTCAACCGCGCGCTCGACCACCTGCGCCAGCGCGCCACGCGGGAGGGGCACGAGGCCGACATCGCCGCCGACCTGGTGGCCCTGCAGGCCGACCGCGCGCCCGACGTGGCCGATCAGGTCGACGCCGCGCGCCGCGACCCCATCGGCGACGACCTGCTGCGCCTGATCTTCACGGCCTGCCACCCCGTGCTCTCGGCCGACGCGCGCGTGGCGCTCACGCTCAAGCTGCTGGGCGGCCTCAGCACGCACGAGATCGCCCGCGCCGTGCTCCAGACCGAGCCCACGGTGGCGCAGCGCATCGTGCGCGCCCAGCGCACCCTGCGCGACGCCGGCGTGCCTTTCGAACTGCCGCACGGCCCCGCGCTGGCCGAGCGCCTGGGCTCGGTGCTGGAAGTCATCTACCTCATCTTCAACGAGGGCTACACCGCCACGCGCGGCAGCGACTGGATGCGCCCCGCGCTGTGCGACGAAGCCCTTCGTCTGGCGCGCGTGCTGGCCGACCTGATGCCGCGCGAGCCCGAGGTGCTGGGCCTGCAGGCGCTGCTGGAGATCCAGGCCTCGCGCAGCGCCGCGCGCACCGACGCCCAAGGCCGCCCCGTGCTGCTGGAGCAGCAGGACCGCGCCCGCTGGGACCGCCTGCTCATCCGCCGCGGCTTGGACACGCTCTCGCGCGCCGACCTGATCGCCGAATCGCCCGGGCCCTACCAGCTGCAGGCCGCCATCGCCGCCTGCCACGCGCGCGCCGCCTCGGTCAACGAGACCGACTGGGCGCGCATGGCCGCGCTCTACGCCGAACTCGCGCGGATCACGCCATCGCCCGTGGTGGAACTCAACCGCGCCGTGGCCGTGTCGCGTCACGCCGGCCCGGCCGCCGGCCTGGCCGTGCTCGCGCCGCTGCTCGACGAACCCGCGCTCGCGCGCTACCCCTGGCTCAGCGCGGTGCGGGGCGACCTGCTGCAGCAACTGGGCCGCGCCGACGAGGCGCGCGAGGCCTTCGAGCGCGCGGCCGGCCTCACCGAGAACGAGGCCGACCGCGCCCTGATGCGCGAGCGCGCCGACGCGCTGCGCGACGCTCCGTCGGACCAGCCGCGCGCCGGTCGCGCATAGAACGTGTTCACTGTCCCGACCCGCGCCGGGACGGTGAACACGTTCTTAATGTTCACGTCATCTGCGCGCCGCACAGTGCGCGCATGCCCGATCCGACGCTGACCCTTTCCCACGCCAGCCCCTGGCTGCGCTTCGACGTGTGGTTGTTCCGCCGCATCGGCGCGGGACGCGGGCCGGCCATCGGCCTCGCGCTGGCGCGTCTGGTGGCGAACTGGAGCTGGCTGCCGCTGCTGGTGCTCGTGGTGCTGGTCTCGCTGCCGCACCGGCTGGGCCCGTGGCTGGCGCTGATGTGCCTTACCTGGGCCGGGCTGGTGCAGCTGGCGGGCAAGCGCCTGGCGCGGCGCTGGCAGGCGCAGCGGCCCTTCGCCATGGGTCTGTGCGCCAACCACCTGGGGCACGGTGGCCGCGCGGGCTTTCCCAGCAGCCACGCGCTGGTGATGGGCGCCGTGCTGGGCGTGCTGCTGCCGCACACCGGCAGCGGCGCGCTGATGGCCGCCATGGCGGCCGTGGCCCTGGGCACCGGCTGGGCGCGCGTGCACACCGGCGCGCACTTCCCGCTCGACGTGGCCGCCGGCCTGGCACTGGGCGTGGCCAGCGGCCTGGCCTTCGGGCTCGTGCTCCCGGCATGATGGCCTGATTGCGGGGCAGTTGCGCCACGGGGGAACACCGATGGCGCGCCAGCGGGGCGCCCCGTCACACTGCGGGCACCATGACCGAGCCCGCCGCCGCCCCGCCCGATCACCACCCCGTGCTCATCGTCGGTGCCGGCCCCGCGGGCCTCGCGGTTGCCGGCAGCCTTCGCCTGCTGGGGCGGTCGTCCACCGTGGTCGACGAAGCCGCCTTGCCCGGGTCGTCCTGGCGCGAGCACTACGAGCGCCTGCACCTGCACACCGTCAAATCGCACTCGGCCCTGCCGGGCCTGCCGTTTCCCGACGCGGCGCCGCGCTACGTGCCCCGCCAGGGCGTGGTGGACTACCTCGAGGCCTACGCGCGGCACCACGGCATCGAGCCGCTGGGTGGCCAGACGGTGGTGCGCATCACCGCCGGGCCGACCGCCGAGCACGTGGCGCGCTGGCGCGTGCACACCGCCAGCGGCCGTGTGTGGACCGCCACCCACCTGGTGCTGGCCACCGGCGCCAACCGCGAACCGCGCACGCCCGTGCTGCCGGGGCAGGACGCCTTCACTGGCCGCGTGCTGCACAGCCACGCCTACCGCAACGCCGCGCCCTTCAAGGGCCAGAGCGTGCTGGTGGTGGGCATGGGCAACACGGGGGCCGAGATCGCGCTCGACCTGGCCGAGCAGGGCGTGGGCGTGGCGCTGTCGGTGCGCTCGCCGGTCAACATCGTGCTGCGCGACGTGCTGGGCCGGCCCACGCAACTCTCCAGCATCGCGCTGGCCAAGCTGCCCGAGCCCATCGGCGACGCCTGTGCCACGCTGCTGCGCCATCTCACCGTGGGCGATCTCTCGCGCTGGGGCTTGCGCACACCGGCCGTGTCGCCGCTGCGCCAGTTGCGCCATGAGGGCAAGACGCCCGTGATCGACGTCGGCACGCTCGCGCGCATCAAGCGCGGCGAGATTCCGGTGTACCCCGGCATCGCCACGCTCATGCGCGGCGGCGTGCGCTTCACCGACGGACGCGGCCAGGCCTTCGACACCATCCTGCTCGCCACCGGCTACCAGCCCCTGCTGCAGGGCCTGTTTCCCGACCACCCCCTGCCGCTCGATGAGCGCGGCCTGCCCACGGTGCTGCACGGCGAGGGACCGCTCGACGGCCTGCACTTCGTCGGCTTCGACATCCGCCAGCCGGGTGGGCTGCTGCGCACGATCGCGATGCAGGCCGAGCGGGTGGCGCGGCGTCTCGCCATGAGCGATAAAAGTATGTGAGTGAAGCGTAGTCGAGCGAGAAATAGTGTTCTTTAGATCAAGCGTTTCTGCTTCAACACTACTTCATTCGTAGCATCAAATAGCCGGATTCAGCTGCCTCCAGCTTCACAGTGACAAGTTCGTGATCACCCTGAGTGAACAACGATTGACATGTGGTGTAGCGCTCTCTTACATTCCTTCACGTTTAAAAACCTGAATGCGACCATGTCGCGCGCCTGACGAGCCACGGCCACAAGCGTGAGGCGTTGAATCAGCGGAGGGATCCCCATGTCAGTTTTCTTGCCAAGCAAGGCAGGCGCAGCCATGCGCGAACGGGTGCGCCGGCTTGTTGGTGTATCGGCCTTCATGTGGGCGAGCTTGGTTTCGGCGCAGCCGAATACACCGGGAAAACTTGGTGCTGAGTTCAGTGTGTCGCCCACGGGCGCGGCGATCTTCCGGGTGCCCATACAGGTCCCGCCTGGTGTGGCGGGGGTTAAGCCTCAGTTGGCGCTGGTCTACAACAGCCACGCGGGGAATGGTCTCATGGGGGCGGGTTGGAGTCTGGAAGGACTGTCTGCCGTGACGCGCTGCGCAAAGACCATGCCGACTGATGGCATGCGAGGACGAATCCAATACAACGTTGAAGACCGCTTTTGCCTCGACGGCCAGCGTTTGATAAATGTCGCTGGTGCGTACGGCAGTGCTGGAAGCGAATACCGCACAGAAGTGGATAGCTTCAAGAAGGTGCTGGCTGTCGGAAGCGCTGGCGGGAACGCCGTCAACGGGCCCGAACGCTTTGACGTCTTCTCCAAGGAAGGGATGGTCTTTGAGCTGGGCGGGACTGTGGACGCACGCATGGAAGCCCAGGGCAAGTCTGCCGTGCATGCCTGGTCGGTGAGTCGCATGCGCGATGTGAAGGGCAACGCGATCGATTTTTCCTATTTCAAGGACGCTATCAAAGGCATCCATCGCCTTGAACGCGTGAGCTATGCGAACCGTTCTGTGCGGTTCGAGTATGAGAGCCGGCCAGACATCTCCATTGTCTACATTGCCGGCGCGAAACAGACGCTGGACGCGAGGTTAATGCGGATTCGTGCCTTCGTCGATGAATCCCCGGTCATGGAGTGGCGGGTTGTCTACTCGGAGCACTCGAGTGTCTATGGTTCGCTGCCGGCCTCCTTGCAGCAGTGCACACCGTCGAATCAATGCACCGATCCGGTGGTGTTGAGCTACCGAGGAGCGGCCTCAGGGGTCACTCAGGCCGCCTTGTCGATGACGACCTCGAGTCCTGCCCTCAATGTGGTGCACACAGCGCCTGGACGAAAAGAGCCCAACCAGCGAGTGCACGGGGGTGACTTCAATGGCGATGGCTTGGAAGATCTGGTGCTCTTCCTGACCCCAAACTCCGAGTACGCCATCCCATGCGACGAAGGTGGTTGCATCACATATGAGACGCTGATTCAGTACCGCGTGATGCTCTCCAATGGAATCGGAGGGTTCGTGCCCATGAATGTCAGCGCTGGCTTCGATACGAGGCAGCTCGATTTTCGATACGCGGCCATGACGACGGGGGACATCAACGGCGATGGTATTTCGGACCTGATTGCGTACGACGCGTCGTCAAGCGTAGGGCTTCGGACGATGGTGGCCACCGGAACTTCGTCGGGAGCCTTTACGCACCACGCCCATCAACTGCACACAGGCGCGTCTTATTGGGCATTGGGGGCGCCGCTTTCTCTGGATCTGAACGGCGATGGTCGCTCTGATCTGTTGATGTACTACCTGGGCCCCAATGGTCTTATCACCAAGGCCTTGTTGTCCAACGGTGTGGGTGGGTTCTCCATGCAGTCAGAGGTGACCCACATCGCCTCCAGTATGACGGGGTGGGAACTCGTTCCCACAGAGTTGAACGGCGACGGAATCACCGATCTGTTGGTCTACAAGGCAGATGCCAGCGGGCTTCGCGTGCGTGAGCTGCATGGTTTCCCAGGTGGAGGGTTCTCGGTTCAAGCGGAGCAGCTTGTCGATAGCGGGAGTTTCGCTGAATGGCTCGCTGTTGCGGCCGATGTGAACGGCGACGGGCAAGTCGACTTTTTCACCACCAATTTGAGAAACGACAGCATCTTTAATGCTGGTCCGGTGCAAGACGCGCTCACCATGAAGGTCTATATTCGTAAAGGAGAAGGCAGCTACGAAGCCAAGGCAGCGCAGTGGTTTGCGTTGGGTCAACCGGTGGGCAGTGCCTGGAATTGGCTGTTGGGCGACTTCAATCACGATGGCCGGCTGGACGTCATGGTGTATGGAACCCGTCAGAGCCAAGGTCAATTGCACATGTTGCCCTTCTTCTTTGATGAGCAAGGCCTGTTCGTGGTGCGCAACTGGTCGGTGTTCGGTGAGCCGCAGTTGATGGCGAACGTTGACCCTCAGTCGCTTACCTTGCAGGCGATCGGGAATCGAGGCGATGGTTCAACGCAGATGGTGCTGCACGGCAAGAAGATGCAGTGGGTGTGCGGTGACCACGAGTGCAATCAGGTCGCCCAGTTCAGCACAAACCTTTATACCGTTCAGAACAACGGTTTGCCACGATTGATGACGCAAGCGGCGTCAAGCGCCTCGGTCATGCAGTGGACCTACGGTTCGCAAAGCTCGCCCTCGGTACATACGCGGGAACCCGCTGGAGCCTATCCCCTGTCAGTGCCAACCTATCCCATTCCACTGGTCGCCACCAGCTCCCGAAGCAATGGGCTGGGTGGCGTCAACGCGATGAGCTATTCCTATGGGGGTTTGAAAGCCGAGCACGCTTCGGCCGCCCACCCCGGCAGTGGGCGTGGCGTGTTGGGCTTTCGCTGGATGAAGTCCAAGGAGTTGGCCACGGGCATCGAGGCCTACACCGAGTACTCGCAGACCTGGCCAACGATCGGCGGCGTCGTCAAAAGCGAAACCCGCCTCGTCGGGGCGGGCAGCGGCGGTGTACTGAATCGAACAACCAATACGCACGGATGCATCTTGAGCCACTCTGTCGCCGGGGGCGCGCCGCCCGCCAGTGCAACGGCCCCCTGCGGCAGCTGGGCGGCTGGCAAGGTGTACGCGCCAGTACTCCAACTGGCGGTCGAGGAAGGCTGGGACCTCAATGGTGCGCAAATGCCGCAGGTCTCGACCTCTCACATCTATGGAGGCTATCCAGACGACGTCGGTTCGACTCGGCAGTTTGGTGATCCCACGCAGATCACGGTTGACATCCACCATGGGGGCGTTCTCAAACACCGCAAGCAGACGGTCAATGAGTATTACCCCGCCAAAGCGAGCGGCAACCAATGGCAGTTAGGACGCCTGAAGAAGGCCACTGTGAGCAGTAGCCAGTACTGAGACAGCGAGAACCGCCCATATATTCAGGGACCGGAGGGGTAGGATGCAGAAGATTCGTGAAGTGGCCAGCCGATTCGCGCTGCTGGCGGTGCTGTGTGCGACCAACTCCGCTTGGGCTCAATCCAGCACCTTGACCCGGGTCAGCAGCTTTGAGTACGACGAAGAAGGTGCATTGATCACGGAGACAGTCGAGCCCGATCGCCCCGACGATTGCCTGCGGACGACTTACGCGCTCGACACCTTCGGCAACCAGGTGTCCAGCAGCGTCAGTGCTTGCGCAGGCGCCAGTGGCCACTCGGTCTCCAGCGCTGGTACCGCTCGCACGAATACAGGCAGCTTTCAGGCGCATGCCGTCACGGTGGGCGGCGTGGCCCTGAGCAACGTCGCGGGCATGTTCCCCACGTCGGTGACCAATGCATTGGGGCACTCCGAGAGCAAGCAGTTCGACCCCCGGCACGGGGGCGTTACCCGACTCGTCGGCCCCAATGGCCTGGCGACGAACTGGACGTACGACGACTGGGGTCGCAAGACTCGAGAGACACGCTCTGACGGTACTTACTCAGTTTGGGACTACAAGCTGTGCCAAGTGGTCGGTCAAGCGCGCGATCCCTTGTGCCCCACCACGGTTGGACCCCATGCCCTGGTGTGGTACGTCAGCGAATCCGTGCACGGAGCCGACGGCGCGCAACTGGAACCACTCAAGCTTCAGTTCCACGATGCCCTCGACCGGCCGATCCGCACGCAGACCAAAGACTTCCACGGCCAGGATGTGGTCCAGGACACGCACTACAACGCACTGGGCCAGATCGAAAAGAAGTCCATCGTCTATCGCCTGAGCGGGGGTAACCCGCACTGGACGACCTTGACCTACGACGCCATCGGTCGACCACTCACGGAAACCAGTCCGGATGGCAGCGGGGGCAGCGCTGTGACACAGATGGCCTACAGCGGCCTTGTGAGCTCGGTGACCAATCCCTTGGGTCAGATCAAAACCACGCACAAGGACGCGAGTGGCAACGTAGCCAAGCTGGTGGACCACCTGGGTGGTGAAGTCCTCTATGTTCACGATGCCTTGGGGCAGCTGCTGCAAACCACGGCAGCTGGCTTGATTACCCGAATCACCTACACCCAGCGAGGCCAGAAGGCCAGCATGGAAGACCCCGCCATGGGGCGTTGGGACTATGCCTACAACGTACACGGCGAGCTTGTCTGGCAGCAAGACAGCCTGGGGCAGACGGCCACTATGGCGTACGACCGCCTGGGGCGCATGGTTCAACGCAATGAGCCCGACCTGGTCAGCCGTTGGTACTTTGACACAAAGGCAGATGCCACCGCTTGTGGCTTGAGTGTCGGCAAGTTGTGCGAAGCCACCGCCGACAACGGCTACCGACGGTTGCATCGCTACGATGCGCAAGGGCGCCCGGACAGGACAGAGACCGCGCTGGACAGTTCGACAAGCCTGGCCGCAGTCAGCCAGACCTACGAACCCAACACTGGCCGCGTGGCGAGCCAGACTTGGCCCACCGGCTACAGCGCGAGCTACACCTACACCAGCTCCGGCTTCCTGAGCAAAGTCGAAGGGGGCGGTGTCGCAGGTCACGCGCAGCTCGTAAGCCTCGAAGTGCTCGCGATGGACCCGCAAGGGCGCGTGACGCAATACAGGCAGGGCAACAACGTCACCACGGTGCGGGCCTATGACCAGCCCACCGGCAAACTCAACAGCGTGCGCGCCACGCTGCAGGGTCAGAGCGACGGCAACGTCCTGAGCCACAACTACGGCTTCGACAAGGTGGGCAATCTGCTCACGCGCTCCGACCTGAATACAGGGGTCAGCGAGAGCTTTCAATACGATGCACTCAATCGGCTCAGTCTCTACACCGCCCTGGGCGGAGGCCTGTCGAGCGTACAGTCCGTACAAACGCTCTACGACGCGAGGGGCAACCTCAAATACAAGAGCGACGTCGGCTACTACCACTACGACGTGCAACGGCCGAACCGACTCAACCATGTCACGCTGGCGCCCGAATCGAACTGGAGCGCGGTCGGCTCGGTCACGGTGGCCAATACCGGCACGCGTGCGTTGTCCTATGCCTACGACGAAAGCCGTGCAGGTGCACGAAGCATCCAGGCCAACGGCGCCAGTCTGTCGATGGGCAACGGCAACCTCTGGTACACGGTGAGCGAAGACGAGACGCACGGCCGCCACACCGTGCGCTGGGAGTCCTACACCAGTTTCAACATGCCCCGCGAATTGCAGTGGGCAAATCTGGGTCAAGACGGTGAGCCAGCGACCGTGTCAGGCTATTCCTGTCCGGGCGGCTATCAACTCGCAGGCACCAACTGCACCAAAACAGAGGCCACTACCTTCGCCGCCACACCGGTATACGGGTGCCCTGTCGGGTTCACGCTGTCCGGCATGACATGCACCAGAAGCACCAGCGCACCAGCCACAGCGACGGAACTCTGCCCGCAGCCGAGCTGCACCTACACCGCGTCGAACCTCACCGCCAAGGTGATTTGGCGCAACTATCGACAACAAGAAGGTTGGGTCATCGTGGAAGATGTCGGGCTGACTGTCCGTGTCGCGCCCCGCATCACCTACTCATGTCCTGCTGGCACGACGTTATCGGGCTCAAGCTGCATCAGCGTCGTGACGCAAGCCGAAGCGGTGACCAGCTACAGCTGTCCCGCGGGTGCTACGGTGTCCGGCAACACTTGCCAGGGAACGACCACTCATACCGTGGCGGCAATGCCGGTCTACAGTTGCCCTTCTGGCTCGATTCCCAATGGGTCTGTCTGCAGCCCCGGGACGCCCACCCCCGCGACTTTGACGGGGTACACGTGTCCGGCCGGCTTCACACTGAATGGCACCTCTTGTGAACGCACGGTGGTCACGCCGACCAGCACTCCTGCGACCGTGGTCTATAGCTGCCCAGCTGGCTACACGCTCAACGGATCCAACTGCACCACAGTTAGTACAACAGCGGGTACCGTCCACTGCGCGGTTCCCGGCGCCACCTACAACGCGACCTACAACCGCTGCGAACGAGGCGAGGTGACACCGAGCGCCTGTCCGATCTGGGCGGCCGACTTCGGCGCCACCCAAATCGGTTTTGAGCAAACGGGCATGTGGGAAGGCGAACAGATCGGCAAGTGCCTGTTCACGGTTGTTCGGATTTGCCCATCAGGCTACTTGCTCAGCGGAGCCACATGCGCGCAAACCTTGACGCAGGCCGCCGCAAGCTCCTACACCTGTCCTGCCGGTACCACTTTGAGTGGGGCATCGTGCCAAGGCTCCTCCACGCAAGTCCAAACGCAAGCGGCCACTCCGGTCTATAGCTGTCCGGCCGGTCTGGCCTTGAATGGCAACACCTGCAGCGACCCCACCAACGTGGTCGCCGACCGGAAGCTCACCTTCACCTACGGCCCCGAACACCAACGCGTTCGCCAGACGGTCGAACTGACCAGCACCGCGCCCAGCCACATGGAACCGGGCACAACCTGGTACCTCAACGGCACCGACAGCCAGGGCCTGACCTACGAGAAGACCGTTCAAGCCAACGGCCTGATCGAGCATAAGCACTACGTCTCAGTCGGCAGCATGACCTTCGCGCTCTACG
Source organism: Hydrogenophaga sp. (assembly GCF_011772445.1). Lineage (GTDB taxonomy): Bacteria > Pseudomonadota > Gammaproteobacteria > Burkholderiales > Burkholderiaceae_C > Hydrogenophaga. The sequence continues at coordinate 164,107 of NZ_WVZN01000013.1, forward strand.
TCAAGCGCGAGGGCAGCCTCAACGGCAAACCCGCCACCACGGTGAGCTACCTGCACCACGACCACCTGGGGTCGGTGGCGGTGATCACCAATGAAACCGGTGCCGTGAGTGAGCGCTTGGCCTACGACCCCTGGGGCAAACGAAGGAACGTCGACGGCCAGAGTGACGTGCTGGATGCGCTGTATGGCGTGCACACCGACCGCGGCTACACCATGCATGAGCACCTCGACGAGGTGGGCATCGTCCACATGAACGGGCGCCTGTACGACCCGCTGATCGGGCGCTTCATGAGCGCGGACCCGTTCATCCAGCATCCGGACGATCTGCAGAGCTTCAACCGCTATGCGTATGTGCTGAACAACCCGCTGGCCTATACCGATCCCAGTGGCTATTTCAGTCTGAAGAAGTTCATCAAGGCGCATCACAAGTTCTGGCGTGCGCCGACGGCCAAGAACCTGTTCAAGTTCATCTCCGCACACCCGGGGCAGGCGCAGATTGACAACTTCATCATGACGAACGAGTGGGCGTACTCGATCGGGCAGATAGCCGCGACTGCGTTCACTGCGGCATGTGGAGGGTGTGGGGGGGCGATCTGGGCGTCGTACTACACCTATCAACGCACGGGTTCCATGTCGGAGGCGGCAAAGGTGGGTGCCATCATCATGGCAACTTACCAAGCGTTTGGATGGGCAGGAAAGATCGGCGAGATATATGGGCAATACAGCTTTGCGCACTTCGGTGCCCATATGCTGGTCGGGTGCGCATCTTCAATTGCCGGCGGTGGGGCCTGTGATACCGGAGCGACGAGCGCCTTGTTTGGGAAACTCACCAGCTTCTATCTGGGTGAACCGGCGCCTAACGCTGGCTTAGAGGAGTTGATTCTTCAGGGTGCGGCGGTTTCCTTCGCAGGAGGAGTGGGGGCTGAACTCACAGGCGGGAATTTCTGGAAAGGCGTGGAAACTGCAGCCTATGGTTACCTCTTCAATCAGTTGGCTAGTCGATTTCAGAGAAATGCGGCGCTTTGTGGGCCTGAAATGTGTGCGGGTGGTGGAGCAGGCGGCGGTGGGCGTTCCGCAAGAGGGGGAAGTGATGCGCCGGATTTCATCGTGTCTCCAAGGGGTACCGCATATCCTGTCCCGAAGGGGGCTGAAGGTCCTACTCCGGTCGTAAATCCGGCCGGCAAAACGACAGGGACCGCTTTCACCGGAGGTAGTGGTGGGGCCAACGGACAGGTTGATACCATGCGCATCATGAATCCCACGCCCGCGCGTGGTAGTAGCCCTGGATATCCCAATGGATACATAAAATATGAAAATCGTGGGGGGCAAGGAGTGGATCCATACTCAGGGCGCACCTTGCCAAATAGTCAAAGTCATTTTTCCATTGATTAGGGGTTGAAGATGGACATTGTGCGGAAGTTGCTGTTGCGCCGACGCATTGTGAAATTTGAGCCAGTTCATGACTATGTTCAATTTTGTTTAAGTGATGGCTCAATTTTGAACATCTTTAATGGCTACCGTGTCGTTGGTGGCTCGGATGCAGATATTATCGGCGATGAAGTGGCGGAGTTAATTTCCACTGAGGGTGAAGTCTGTTTGATAATGTCGAGCGGGCGACACATTTGTGTCGCTATTGGGGATGCTGACTACCGAGGGGCTGAAGCCATGGAGTACATTGGGCCCGATGGTGCAAGGGTTGTTTGGTCATGAGTGGACGTAATGTTTAATGTCATGGAAAGACTGGGCCCAATATAGGGAGGTGAGTTTGTGATCTCTGGAAATATAAGCGCCGCCGCAATGCGAGTCGGGCGAGTTAAGACTGATCCAGTTTCGGGGTCTGGACGCCAGAATAGCTACGGCCGACCCGCGCTCATAAACGACAAATCCAAGGTCGGCTGCTAATGTTGGAGAAATCCTTATCACGGAAGATTCAAAGGCGAGCGCACTTGAAGGCATATTTGGAAGAGCTGGCCCCATTGGTGGGGGCGCCGGTGGCCGTGGCGGAATTGGGCCCGATTGAGCAGCCGGCTGCATTGCAGAAAGCAGCGAAGGTCATTGATCCGGAACCGCTGCAGTCTTTCGAGATGCCGTTCTCAGAGCGATGCTCAGCACAATTTTTGGATTTCATCAAAAGGCTGTGTTGTGCAAACCCTTCGGCTGTCTATATATGGACGCCTCGCACTGACGCGTGTGGTGTGTATCTTGCAGGTCCCATTTCAACAATAAAGTATAATTTTGGATTTGACATCAATTCAGAGGGGGTGCTCGTTTTTTTGACTGAGGATGTTCAAGACAGGTTGTTGCTGGACTTCTTTTCTTCGTCTGCCGGCGAGCATCGAATGAAAGTTGAGGTGCAGGGGAGGAACTGGAGCGAAGTGAAATATTGCTTTCAGCAGGACTCCTAGAAGGGCGCTTCCAATTTTTAAAACTATGCACGCGTACTAACCATCGCGGTGACGCAGAAATCTTGTAGTCGCATTCTCATTGATAGGCTTGGCGTATGGAGTGAGTGGGTTTTTTAAGCTGGCAAAGGATAGAAAATGAGCAACTGGACCGATTTGTTGCGGGATGCAGCGCCTATAAAAGCGATATATGGCTTGCACCTTCCCACACTTGAGGGCATAGATCTCCATGAAATATGCCTACATCGTGACGGACCACGAGCGCTGCTGCGGTTTGATTTAAAGGATTTTCCATCTTTCCCCCCAAAAAAATGGTCCTCTTCAGGATTCAATCGAGTGCAGATACGCTTGTGTGCTACAGACGTTCAAAGCGTGAAACTAGAGGGCTTGGGGAAAAATATGGTATTGGATCTAGCTGTGGTCAAGGATGGAGCCCGTGTACGCCTTCGCGCCGACAACGGTGTCGTGCGGTTTGATATGAGGGCGACGTCGGTATTTGTGGAGACGGTCAGTGCTTATAAGGAATGAGCAACTGGGGGTTGCGCCGTGGTACTTGGTCAATGACAGTCGTCGTCGTTTGCGGATTTTTGCCCGACCGAATTATTTCCAATTAAATGACTTCTCTCGCAATATCTCTCGCAGTCATTGGACTGATGCTTTTGGGCGGGACGGCTTTCAAACAGCGCCTCGAGCTGACTGAGCGAATTGATCACCTTCACGTCCAAAGCGACGAGGTACGCGTGCCGCAGGTGGCGGCGAATTCGTCAGGTCTTGCGTACCAAGCTTCGTGGAGCCGCACCTTCGATCAGCGCTTTAACGCACTATTTGAAAGCGCCACGGCCCAGCGCGTGACGCTTCGGTCATTGTCTGCAACACACGAGTCTCCCGACCCGCAACGTCTGCGTAGCGTGCGGATGGACTGGTCAGCTCAAGGAAGCTATGCCGCCCTGCGGCGTTGGCAGATCGACTTGCAGCAGGGCGACCCGTTCATTGCCATGTTGAACCTGCAGTTGCGCTCTCAGACACGAGATGGAGCCGGTGAGGCCGTGGAGGCTCGGATGTCCTGGGTAATGTATGAAACCCCCTGATTGGCACCTCATGAGCCGCTTTCAATCGCGGGGTCAAATGGCCTCGGTGTTGGGAGTAGCCGTGCTGGTTGCTGCCGGCGTGACAGGCGTTCGTCTCACTGGTGTTCAGTCCCAGTCCGTGCCGAAGGCTGTGGTGCCAGCGTCGCCACAGCTCGGGCTGTCCTCCGATTCGCAGCATCACTGGCCACCATCGCTGCCAATTCGTGCTCCGTTGGAGTTGGCGGATCGGGACCCCTTCGCATCGCCTGTCGTGGCGCCACCACCTGCGCCACCAGCACCTCCACCTGCTCCGGTTGTGTATGCCGCACCTGTGGCGGTCACGCCACCCACCCCGCAACTCACCTATCTCGGTCGAGTCCTGTCGCCAGACGGCAGCCTATCGGTGCTGGTGCAGTGGGAGGACGGCAGCTTGGCGACGCTGAAACAGGGACAAGAGGTGGGGCAGGGTTTCGTGGTCGAGCGGCTGGGCGACGCCAGCGTCGAATTGGTCCATCCGTCCACGCACGCGGTGATCCAGTTGCTTCTGCCGCCTGAGCCAAGCTTTGAGACACGCTGATGGAGCGGCAAATGGATAGCAGCATTGCTTGCCGGCTCTGGATGGGCGTGTTGGGCCTCGTGTTGCTAACTGGCTGCGCGCAACAGATGCTGCGCGACAAGGCCAGCGCCCAGATGCGCGAAGGCCAGTACGAGGCGGCCATCTCCACGCTCAGTGAAGGTGTCAACCGGTACGCCGAGAGCGCCCTGTTGCGTGCCGGCCTGGCCTCTACCCGCGCCGAGGCGATGGCCCGGCTGGTGGCCCAGGCCACACAGGAGCGCATGGACGGCCGTTTCGACGCGGCTCAGGCGTCGCTCGAAAGGGCGCAGTCGTTAGAACCCGGTAGCCCCCGCATCGCGGAACTGCTGGAGACCCTGAAGGCATCGCGTGCCGCGCAGTCGGCCCTTCAGGAAGCGCAGCGCCAACGCGCCGCCGCAGACCTGGTAGGTGCATTGCATACGCTGAACCGCGCCTTGGTCCTGGCGCCGCGTGAGCCCGATCTGCTGGCCTTGAAACGGGAGGTCGAGCGGGAAGAGCGCTTGCAAGGCGGCCACGCCATCAAGCTCTCCCTGGGCGAAACGCGTCCCATCAGCCTGGATTTCCGCAATGTGCCGCTCGGTGCGTTGCTGGAGGCGATTCGCGACGGCAGCGGAGTGAACTTCGTGATCGACCGCGACGTGAAGGTGGACCAACGCGCCAGCATCTTCATCCGATCGGCGCGTCTGGAAGACGCCATCGATCTGGTGCTCTCGGCCTTCAACCTGTCTCGCCGCATCGTGGACCCGAGCACGGTGCTTGTTTATCCGAACACGATGGAGAAGCACAAGGAGCACCGCGAGCAGGTGGTGCGGGTGTTCCACCTGTCGCACGCGCAGGCCAAGACCACCGCCACGCTGCTGCAAAGCATGTTGCGCGTTCAGCCCCCCTTCGTGGACGAACGCGCCAACCTCATCGCGATGCGGGATTCGCCGGAGGTCATCGCCCTGGCCGAGCGCTTGGTGGCGCTGCACGACATGGGCGAGGCGGAGGTCATGCTCGACGTCGAGGTGCTGGAGGTCAAGACCACACGCCTGACCGAACTGGGGCTGAATTTCCCGAATTCGGTAACGCTCACGCCGTTGCCGCTGCCAGGGCAAACGACGCTGACGGTTGACAGCTTGCGGTCTATCAACTCCAGCCGCGTTGGCGTGTCCGTGGCGGGTTTGCTCATCAATCTGCGCCGTGAGGTGGGCGACTTCAACACCCTCGCCAACCCCCGTATCCGCTCCCGCAGCCGCGAGAAGGCCACCATCCTGATCGGCGACAAGGTGCCGGTGATCACGACCACGGCAGCGTCCAGTGGCTTCGTCTCGGAGAACGTCAACTATCTCGACGTGGGGCTGAAACTGGAAGTGGAGCCGATCGTGTCTCCGGATGACGAGGTGACCATCAAGCTGGGTCTGGAAGTCAGCTCTCTGGCAGGTGAGGTGCGCAGCCCCGGCGGCACGCTGGCCTATCAGATCGGCACGCGCAACGCCAACACCATGCTGCGCCTGCGCGATGGTGAGACGCAGATCCTGGGCGGCTTGATCAGCAACGAGGACCGGCGCACGGCGAACCGCGTCCCTGGCCTGGGCGACCTGCCGATCGCCGGCCGCCTGTTCTCCAGCCAGAAGGACGACGCCAACCGCACGGAGCTCGTGCTGGCCATCACGCCGCGCATTTTGCGCAGCGCGGCTCGCGTGGACGTGGCTTCCGCCGAGATGTGGGTGGGGACGGAGAACTTCACACGCCCGCAGTTGCCGGCGGCGCTGCGGACCGCCGCAGATAGGGATGCCATGCGCCAGGCGGCAGCCCCCAGCGCCTCGCCGTCTGGCCAGGCACCGGCGGCGCGTGATCGTGACACCAGCGAGCCGCAGCAAGCCCCGCCATCGGGTGTGACCGTCGGCCTGCGCGGTCCCGAGCAAGTCAAGGTCGGCGATGTGTTCACCGTGGCCGTTCAAGTCGCCGCCGGGCAAGCCATCACCGGCTTGCCCATGGACCTGCGTTTTCCCGCCGATCGCCTGGAGATCCTCGGCGTGATCGAGGGAGGCTTCTTCAAACGTTCGTCCGCACCGAGCAGCTTCACGCACGCCGTCAATCCGACCGAGGGCCGGGTGAGTGTCGGTCTGCTGTCCAACGCGCCGCAGGGCGTGCGCGGCACTGGAGAGGCGGTGCTGCTGCGGGTGCGGGCCAAAGCCGCGGGCGAAGCGCAATGGCGAGTGCAAACGGCTGATGCGCAGGGCCCTAATGGCGTGGTGACCGACTTGCAGCGCTCCGGCCTCACGCAGAAGGTTGAACCGTGAAGGTGTCGACAGCGCTCCGGTCGCGCACGCGTGGATTCACGCTGATCGAGTTGCTCGTAGTGATGGGCATTCTGGGCGTGCTCGCCGCCGCCGTAATGCCTTTGGGCGAAGCCTTGGTCACCTCCCAGAAGGAGCGCGAATTGCGCCGAGCCCTGTGGGAGATCCGTGACGCGGTCGACGCCTACAAACGTCACGTCGACCAGGGACTGATCGACGCCAGGCTCACGGAGTCCGGATATCCCGCCAGTCTTCGGACGCTGGTTGAGGGCGTGCCAGACGCACGCGCCGCGAGTGGAGGCCAACGTTGGTACTTTCTGCGGCAGGTTCCCCGCGATCCATTCGCTGACGCGAACCTGTCCCCCGAACAGACATGGCGTTTGCGCAGCTACGCCTCTCCCCCGGACCGACCCGCGCCGGGCGCGGACGTGTATGACGTGCGTTCCTCGTCCACCGGTACCGCACTCGATGGGAGCGCGTATGCGAACTGGTGAGGCGCTGCTGGACCGATGTGCTCGCGTGGATCGCGGTTTCACGCTGATCGAGCTGTTAGCCCGGATATTTCACCGTAGTAGAGCCACAAACGAGTACGGCATTGCCCTTGTGTGCCCG